>NZ_CP012069.2:1200000-2400000 GCF_001189515.2 Olsenella sp. oral taxon 807 | reverse complement strand
TGTCGACTTCAAGGTTGATGAGGAGAGGCGCTCCATCGAGGCCACCAAGGTGGGCCTGCGCAAGATCGAGAAGCGGCTCGGCGCGGGCGACCTGTACTCCGACCCCTATGGTCGGCTACTCAACCATCTCAGACAGGCGCTCAGGGCCCAGTATCTCTTTCACCGCGACCAGCAGTACGTGGTCGAGGGCGACGAGGTCAAGATCGCCGGAGAGCTCGCAGACCGCACCATGGAGGGCAGGCGCTATCCGGGGGGGCTTCACCAGGCCATCGAGGCGAAGGAGGGTGTGCCCGTTCGCAAGGAGAACCAGACCCTCGCCACCATCACCTTGCAGAATTACTTCCGACTCTATGATAGGCTCTCGGGCATGGCGGGCACGGCCATGACGGAGGACGGTGAGCTTCGCGAGGTCTACGGGCTACCCGTGCAGCCCATCACGCCCAACGAACCAGTCATTCGCGTCGATCACGACGATCTCGTCTACCGGAGCGTAGACGCAAAGCTCAACGCCGTCGCCGATGCCGTCGCCGAGCGTCACGCAAACGGTCAGCCGGTACTTATCGGCACCGTCTCGGGCGAGGACTCAGAGCGGCTCTCGCGCCTGCTCGACATGCGCGGTGTCAGACACAAGGTCCTAAGCTCCACGGACCCCGAGCGCGAGGCTCACATTATGGCCCAGGCCGGCCGTAAGGGCGCCGTCACGATAGCGACTGACATGGCCGGGCGTGGCACCGACATCCTGCTTGGCGGCAACCCCACCGAGCTTGCACGCGGCATGCTGCGTAAGAAGGGCTACCTTGACGCCGACAAGGGAACGGAAGAGGCACGCGAGTCGAGCGATGAGGTGATCGCGAAGGCCGAGGGAATCTACAAGACCAAGAGGGAGCACGTCCTCAAGGCAGGAGGCCTCTGCGTGATCGGTACCGAGCGCCACGAGAGTCGTCGCCTCGACAGCCAGCTGAGGGATTGCGCGGGCCTCTGGGGAGACCCAGGCGAGACCCAGTTCTACCTCTCGCTCGAGGATGATCTCATGTGCCTCTTTGGGGGCGAGCGCATGGACAGGATTGCCGCCGCGATGGAGCGCTCTAGGCTGCCTGAGAGCATGCCCGTTCAGTCGAGGAAGGTCATGAGGGCCGTCGAGGACGCCCAGCGCAAGGTCGAGGAGGTAAACTTTTCCATGCGCAAGAGCATTCTTGACTACGACGATGTCATAGACGGGCAGCGCCGGGCGATCTACGCGGAGCGCAACAAGGTCCTCACCGATGGCGTGGGCGACGTCGATGACGTCATTGGCGACGTTATCAGCGATGTTGTGGGTTATCGTATCCCGGAGTTCTTTTCAAAGGACGTGAGCTCCAGTGAATGGGACCTCGAGGGGCTGCGCGGATGGGTGGCTGGGCTCACCGGTCGCGCTAACGCTCTCTGGATAGGGGATGGGTCGAGCAGAGACAAGGTGGTCGGACGGATTGAGGGCTTCATCAGCCGCTGCTACGGGGAAAGGTCCGAGAGACTCCCAGACGGGACCATGCGAGCCCTCTCCGCCCAGGTCATGCTGCGGATCATCGATGCGCGCTGGACGGTCTACCTGCAGGAGATGGACTACCTCAGGGCGCTCGTCAGCCAGCGCGGGTACGGCTCTGGTGATCCTCTCCTTGAGTACGAGAGGGAATCGAACGTCGCCTTTGCTGAGCTCATCAACACCATGCATGAGGACTTCCTACGCATCATTCTGAGGGTGGGGTTCACTTCCAGCGCGCAGACCCGCCAGCTCGAGTCCGAAAACGACGGCGCCCTGCGTGGGGCCCGCTACTCCGGCCCGACTGACGCCGGCGGTAACCGGGGCGTTGGCAAGGCGACGGCGCGCCTCGCCCCAAAGCGGGGAAGGGCGGGCGAGACGGGCGCCTCTGGCTCGGACCTCGCCTCTGGAGCGGCCTCCGCAGCTCGCGAGGCAGGAGCTTCGGGCCCCTACGGGGGAACGGCTCGTGGAGAGGCTCGCTCCCGGGGCGGCAAGATGCCTAGGGACTACCAGGGCAGGAGGACCGCGAGGGCACCGATGGGCAAATAGGGCACGGGACGCGGACAGCTTGTGAGGGGAAGTCGAAGGGATCGTGGATGAGTTCGATGACTAGGGAGAGGCTGTTTACGCATGCCCTCTCGATGGGCGAGGGCACGCGTCAAAAGGAGTTCGAGAGGATAGCCAGCAAGGTCGAGGACCTCTCGGATCGCTTCGAGTCCATGTCGGACGAGGAGCTAAGGGACATGACCGCACACTTCAGGGAGCGCCACAGGCGGGGAGAGACCCTCGACGAGCTGCTCCCGGAGGCCTTCGCCGCCGTGAGAGAGGCCTCCGGGCGTGCCCTCGGGATGCGTCACTTCCCGGTGCAGCTCATGGGGGGCGTCGTCCTGCATCGGGGCATGATCGCCGAGATGAAAGGTGGCGAGGGGAAGACCCTCGTCGCCCCGCTCGCGGCCTACCTGAACGCCATCGCCGGCAAGGGCGTCCACGTCGTCACCGTGAACGACTACCTCGCCAAGCGCGACAGCGAGTGGATGGGCAGAGTCTATAGGCGCCTGGGCATGAGTGTGGGCTGCCTGCAGAACGACATGAAGTTCGACCGCAAGAAACCGGCATATGCGGCTGACATCACCTACGGCACCAACAGCGAGTTCGGCTTCGACTACCTGCGCGATCATATGGTCACGAGAGCGAACCAGCGCGTGCAGCGCGGACACGCCTTCGCGATCGTGGACGACGCGGACTCCATCCTCATCGACGAGGCGAGGACGCCGCTCATCATCTCGGGCGTCGACCCCACCCCGGTCGAGCGCTACATACAGTTCGCAAGGGCGGTGGAGGGGCTCTCAGAGGACGACGTCTCGGTGGATGAGGCAAAGCACACCGTATACGCCACCGAGGAGGGGCTACGCAAGATAGAGTGGTGGCTGGGCCTCGATGACCTGTATTCGGATCTCTCCGGTCAGATGGCCAACCACCTCAGGCAGGCGCTCAGGGCCCGCTTCCTCTTCCACAGGGACGACCAGTACGTGGTCGTGGAGGGGAAGGTCAAGATAGTCGACGAGTTCACGGGCCGCATACTCAAGGGGCGTCGGTACTCGGAGGGCCTCCACCAGGCCATCGAGGCCAAGGAGGGCGTGGAGGTGCTCCACGAGTCCGTGACCGTCGCGACGGTCACGCTGCAGAACTACCTACGCCTCTACGACAAGCTCTCGGGCATGGCGGGCACGGCCAAGAGCGCCGACGCCGAGCTCAGGGAGACCTACGGCACGCCGGTCGTCACCATCCCCACCAACAGGCCCGTGATCCGGGAGGACCGGGAGGACTACGTCTTCCTCACCAGGCAGGACAAGCTCAGGGCCGTGGTGGACGAGGTCGGGCGGCGTTACGCGAAGGGACAGCCGGTGCTCGTGGGCACCACGTCGGTCGAAGCGAGCGAGGAGCTCGACCGCCTGATGGAAGAGCGGGGGATCCCGCACCAGACCCTCAACGCCAAGGACCCCGGGCGCGAGGCCGCCATCGTCGCGAACGCCGGCAGAGTGGGTGCCGTCACGATAGCGACCAACATGGCCGGACGCGGCACCGACATCATCCTCGGTGGCAGCCACGAGGGCTACGTCCACGAGAGGCTCCGGCAGCTTGGGGCAAAGGGCCCCGGGGGCGCCTTCCCATGGCAGCTCGAGCAGGCCGAGCGCTACGCCCAGAACCAGATGGCGTCCGTTGGGCGCGAAGCCGTGCTCAGGAGCGGCGGGCTTCTGGTCATCGGCACCGAGCGCCACGACAGCCGCCGCATCGACGACCAGCTGCGCGGGCGCTCCGGCCGCCAGGGGGACCCCGGCGAGAGCCGCTTCTACCTCTCGCTCGAGGACAGGCTGCTTCGCCACTACGGCAGGGGACGCCTGGACGCGATGTCGAGGGTCATGCGGAGGGCGGGCTGGGGAGAGGAGGAGCCTGCGGAGGACAGGAGGATCTCCGCGCAGGTCACTAAGGCCCAGGAGAGGGTCGAGAGCATGCACTACGGGATGCGCAAGCAGGTGCTCGACTACGACGACGTGATGGACAGGCAGCGCCGGGCCGTCTACGCCGAGCGCGACGCCATCCTGGACGGCGCGGACATAGAGGGACGCGCCATCGGGCACGCCGTCGACATCATAGGCGCCATCGTCGAGGAGACCTGCGGGGGCTCTCACGCCAAGGGGGAGCGGGACGTCGATGGCCTCAACGCCTGGGTGGGCGACATGACCGGCGACGGGTCCTTCGACGCGTTGGGGCTCGGAGAGGGCGCGGGCGTGGACGAGCTGGCCGACGGCATCGAGGCAGCCTTCGCCGAGCGCTGGGACGCCCAGAAGGGGGCGATGGGCGGGGAGGCCTTCGGCGAGCTCTGCCGACAGGTGCTGCTGCGCTCGCTCGACCAGCACTGGGTCGACCACCTCGTGGACATGGACCACCTCAGGCAGGGCATGGGCCTTCGCGGCCTGGCACAGCGCGACCCGCTCGTGGAGTACAAGAGGGAGGCGCTCGACTCCTTCAGGGACCTCGTGAGGGAGATCTACGCCGACCTCCTGCGGACCATGCTGCGGCTCGAGGTCGAGGGGGGCGTCAGGGCGGACGAGGTCGTGCCCGGGGAGGGGAACCCCTTCCGCGAGGAGAACCTCAGCTACTCGAGGAGCGGCGAGTCCACGATACAGGACGACTCCGACCTCCCGGTCATGGCCGACATTGCCGGGGAAGTGGACATAGAGGCGGACGATTAGGGGGCGCTCGAGGCGTCCGCCCCGATTTCGCTGGTCTCGCCGGTCCCCGACCACGGGTGGGCTGGGCGGGCCAGCTGGCCGTCACCCATCTGCGGCCGGCCTCACCCCTCCGCCGCGAGGGCGCGCCTGATCTCGTCTGCGTCCACCCCCGCCGAGGCGGCGGCGTCCTGCACGCTCACGAGCCCGTCGCGCACGAGCCTGCCGAGCGTCTTGAGCGTCCCCCTGGCCTCACCCTCGGCGATGCCCTCGGCGATGCCCTCGGCCTTGCCCTCGAGCCTGTTCTTTGCGCAGATCTCCTCTATGACGCTTCCCATGTCCTCTCGCCCCTCCTCCGTCTCCCTGAGCCTTCGCTTCACCCTCGACGTCTCCGGGAAGCGCGCCTCGTCGTACGCCTCGGCCTCGACGAAAAGCCTCATGAGGGCGGAGACCTTGTCTCCGTCCCTCGCCAGGGCGTTCACGTAGAGCTCCTCGAGGCCGTTCTCGGCCGACTCGCCGGTCTCCCTCACGACCCTGTCCACATGATACAGCGGCCGGCCGCCCTTGAGGGGGTCGAACTCGCAGACGAGCACGACGCAGACGTCCGGGACGTCCTCGAAGGGTGTGCCCGGGCGCGTCCTGTCGGCCGTAACGAGCGAGGCGTAGTAGCGCGCCCGCCTCTGGAGGTCGCCCTTGTCGGCGCGCTGCACCTCGACGTCCACGAGCCTGCCGTCCGAGAGCTCGCAGAGGGCGTCGAGCACCGCCGAGCGCCCCCGCGTGTTCGTGACGGCGGACTGTGGCGTGCTCTTCACCACCTCGAGCCCCGGGTCCTGGAGCAGCACCCCCAAGAGCTCCCGGCAGAAGGCGAGGTCCCTCGCCATCACCCGAAACATCAGGTCGTCTATGGGCCTCAGGGAGGCGACGGCCTCCCTGACCCCGCTCGCGTGGGCCATGTGATCGCCCTCCTCGTCCGTGGCCGCCACCGCCGTCGGGACCATTATAGGCCCTCTGTGTAGGTTACGTCGCCAGCGCGCTGGGTGCCGTGAGCGAGCGCGGGAGACGCGACGGGGGGCGGCGGTACCACCTGGTCCGTCGCTCCAGCTGAGGGGTGCGCTATCGGGCATGACCATGTTGTGCCGGGCATGCCCGCGACACCATAGGCGCCATCGTAGAGGAGACCTGCGGGGGGCGCGCCGCAAGGGGGAGCGGGACGTCGATGGCCTCAACGCCTGGGTGGGCGACATGACCGGCGACGAATCCTTTGACGCGGCGGAGCTCGGAGAGGGCGCGGGCGTGGACGAGCTGGCCGACGGCATCGAGGAGGTCTTCGCCGAGCGCTGGGACGCCCGGAGGGGGGCGATGGGCGGGGAGGCCTTCGGCGATCTCTGCCGCCGGGCGCTGCTGCGCAAGCTCGACCAGCGCTGGGTGGACCACCTCGTGTACGTGGACCACCTCAGGCAGGGCGTGGGCCTTCGCGGCCTGGCACAGCGCGACCCGCTCGTGGAGTACAAGAGGGAGGCGCTCCACTTTTTTGGTGACTTCGTGCGTGAGGTCTACGCCGACCTCCTGCGGACCATGCTGCGGCTCGAGGTCGAGGGGGACGTCAGGGCGGACGAGGTCGTGCCCGGGGAGGGGAGCCTCAGCTACTCGAGGAGCGGCGAGTCCACGATACAGGACGACTCCGACCTTTCGGCCATGACTGACATTGCCGGGGAAGTGGACATAGAGGCGGACGATTAGAGGGCGCTCGAGGCGAGCGTCCCGATTTCGGTCTCATTGAGCGCAAGGCGCCCTGGGCTCGCGCGTTCCCCTGACTGGTGGCTAATCCGTACCAATGACGAGCCATGGGGATGTTCCTCTCAACACCTTTGCCAGACTCGTACATGCTGCCAAGTCGTCGCTGCGCATCGGCGTCGCCCTGGCCGGCCGCCCTCCGGTACCATCGGCAAGCCTCCCTGTGGTCCTACTCCACGCCGCGGCCCTCCCCATACATGGCGCCTAAGTTGAGCTGCGCCAAAGCGTTGCCCTGGTCGGCCGCGAGCCGGAACAGGCGGCAGGCCTCTGCGTCGCTCCGTTCCACTCCGAGGCCCATCTTGTACATGAGGCCCAGGGCGCACTGCGCATCGGCGTCGCCCTGGTCGGCCGCCCTCCGGTACCATCGGCAGGCCTCCCTGTGGTCCTGCTCCACGCCGCGGCCCTCCCCATACATGGTGCCTAAGTTGAGCTGCGCCAGAGCGTTGTCCTGGTCGGCCGCGAGCCGGAACAGGCGACAGGCCTCGGCGTCGCTCTGCCCCACGCCACGTCCCCCCTCGTACATGAGGCCCAGGTTACACTGAGCATCGGCGTTGCCCTGGACTGCCGCCCTTCGGTACCAGCGGCAGGCCTCGACGTCGCTCTGCCCCACGCCACGTCCCCCCTCGTACATGAGGCCCAGGTTACACTGAGCATCGGCGTTGCCCTGGACTGCCGCCCTTCGGTACCAGCGGCAGGCCTCGACGTCGCTCTGCTTCACGCCACGTCCCCCCTCGTACATGAGGCCTAAGTTGAACTGCGCTCTCGCAAAGCCCTGGTCGGCCGCCCTTCGGTACCAGCGGCAGGCCTCGACGTAGTCCCGCCCCACGCCACGTCCCCCCTCGTACATGGTGCCCAGGTTGCACTGTGCACCGACGTGGCCTTGGTCAGCTGCTTTCCGGAACAGGCGGTAGGCCTCTGTGTGGTCCTGCTCCACCCCGCAGCCCTTCTCGTACATGAATCCCAGGTTGCACTGCGCCCGGGCATAGCCCTGGTTGGCCGCCTTCTGGTACCAACGGCAGGCCTCGACGTAGTCCTGCCCCACTCCATGGCCCCTCTCGTACATGAGGCCTAGGTTGCACTGAGCCCGGGCGTGGCCTTGGTCGGCCGCAAGCTGGTACAGGCGGCAGGCCTCGGCGTAGTCCTGCCCCACGCCGAGGCCCCTCTCGTACATGAGGCCCAGCTTGTTCTGCGACTCCGCGTCGCCTTGGCCGGCCGCGAGCCGGTACAGGCGGCAGGCCTTGGTGTAGTCTCCCCTCTCATATGCGCGATGTCCCTCTCGGGCGATATCCGTGGCCTCGTCGGCGTTTGCGTCCATGGTCCTCCCCACTTGCGTCTAAGGCAAAAGAGCGTGCGCTACGCGCTCCATTGTATATCAATGCGGTAAGGTCTCTGCTTCGACGCTAAGGTCGTTATCAGGATTGGGCATTCCGACCGGGTCATCCCTCGTATCGGGCATGCTACGAATCGATGGGTGCTCGCATGGGCGTGGGTGTCCTTGAGACTTCGTGAGTTCATGTGGGTAGGTGGTCATGTCACTCCCCGGCAGTGTGGGCCTCAGGTCCGAACGCCCGGGCGTCACGGGGGCCCTGGGGTTGTCGATGTTTCGGAACCCGTGGCCCCGCCCGGGCGCAACCTTGGTCTTTTCGCCCGCCGTGTCGATGGCATCGGCGCGAAACACCACGCGCAGTCGAGAGGCCGCTGAGCGACGATGCCCGCAATGGGTGGCCACGCGAGGCTGGCGGCGCCGACCGCCGGCCTCGTGGCGGGCCTCACATGCCGGCGCCCCGCCGACCTGGGCCACGTCGCCGAGCTCAGGACGAGTGATCTGCCCTGGGCCCACGCCGGGAGGGAGGCCGAGGCCGCTGGGTACCCGAGGCTTGCGACATAGCCGACGTCCTTGAGATGCCCAAGACCACCGCTGCCGTAAGGGACAAGATCCTCATCGACTCTGAGGCGTAGGGCTGTGCTGTTACCTCTGGCGTCGCGACCCCATCAGGCCCGGCCATGTCCGGGCGCATGTCCGGGCCTTTGGCATCATACGGGCCGTCTGCCAAGAGTGGCCGGTGAGCTCACCGGTGAGCGTACATCTCGTCGAGCGTCACGAACCGGACCGCGCCTTCGCCCGCGTACCTCCTCATGGCGGACGCCGCAACCGCGTGCCTGGTGAAGAGGAAGTAGCCTTCGGCCGTGTATCCGGGCACAAGCTGGCGCTTTGACCTGAGGTCCTCGACCTCGGCCACCTCGTCGAAGCTCCCCCGGTACGTGCACTCACCCAGGACGAGCGTCTTTGCGCTGCGGTCGGCCGCAAGGACGTCGATGTCAGTCTGCTCGCGCACCTTGGGGTCAGTGCCCCACCAAGAGCCCACGCTCGTTGCGCTGATCGGGAGTGAGCCCCTCAGCACCTGTTCTGACATCCACTCCGCGCACATCCCCTCGAACCTGTGCCCGCAGTAGCCATCAAGCTGCTGATCGGGAATGGAGCGAGCGGCGACCTCGCCGAGGCCTGCCTCGATGTCCGACACGCGAGGCATCACGAACCGGTACCAGAACGCATAGCACGCGTCGTCGATGACGTATATGCCGCGTCTTGAGGTCTGGACGTTCTCCCCGAAGGGCACGGCCCTGCGGATCATCCCGAGGGTACAGAGCGTTGTCAGGTACCTGGGTAGACTCGTCGTGGGAATCCCGGTGCGGTCGGCGATACGAGCCTGCCTGTTCGCGCCTCCGGCGATGGCACGCAATATGGAGTTGTATGAGGCGGGCTCAAAGAGCTCTTGGCGCAGCAGTGCGAAGGGCTCGTCGTAGAGGAAGCCCGCCGTGTCAAAGTAAAGCTGCGATAGGTTCTCACGCAGCGGTAGCGCAGGGTCGATAAGCGAGAGGTAGTACGGGACGCCGCCGAAGCACGCGTAGTAGCGAAACGCCTCCTGGGCGCCCAGACCGGGTAGCATGAGCGCCGCCTCACGGTACCCCAGGGGTGCCAGTCTCATCTGGGCGGTCCTCCTACCGTAGAGCGGGCTCTTGTTGCCAAGTACCTCACCTTCCATGAATCCCTGGTTCGAGCCGCACAGAATGACGAAGGCGTTCGTGTCCTTGAGCCTATGGTCTATGACCATCTGCAGTATCGAGGGGAGCGACCTGTTGCGCTCGGCGGCGTACGGGAACTCGTCGAACACCAGGACGGCATGCCCTTCTCCCGCGCGATCGGCGAAGAATCCCAAGGCCTCGGCCCAGCCGGAGAACGAGCCGGAGAGGGTTGGCAGGTCAAAGAACCCCATGAGCTTGCGCGTAAAGTCCGCCAGGTTGTCGCGGTCACTCTGCTCGAGTGCCGTGAAGTAGAGCGCATTCTTGCCGCAGGCGAACTCCTTTACCAGCGTGGTCTTGCCCACGCGCCTCTTGCCGTAAAGTACCACCATCTGAAAGTCGCCCTTGGCGTACAGCCCCTCGAGCTTCCCGAGCTCCTTCCCCCGTCCTACGAACATGTTTTCCTTCCTTGTTATAATGCTTATCTGCATAATGCGATCTAACATAATTACTTGCTACATTTTATCATGGGCAGAAGACCGGCTAGCGGGGCCGATAGCCGCGACTGCCACCATGACCCACGCCAGTGAATATCGGTCTTGGATCAGGCGCCGGCCTTTGCGCCCGCGCCCGGGCATGGCTCTCGGCCGGACCTGGTCGAGAGCCTCTTCTCGAAGACGGCCCGCCAGATGCCACGCGGCATCCGGGTCTCCAGTCTACAAATATACGCCCCGTAGGAACACGAGCGTCTCCTACAGCCGGCCTCGGTGCTTGCGCTGGGTATGCCGAGCTGCGTATCTCTCGAAGTCGTCCAGGAAGTCCTCGGCGTCTCGCCTCATCTGCCTGCGGAGTCCCAGCCTGGCATCTGGCGTGAGCAGGCCAGCGAGCTTGGCCACATCGGCATGGTGTTTACGCAGATCCCTGTCGTTGACGCGTAGGCCCTCATCGTGTCTGCGGTTCAGGTCGATATGCACGCGCATCTTGAGCGGAATGATGTGAATGGCATCCAGTATCGTCACGCCGGGACTGCGGTGGGAATTGCGTTGTCGCGAATGAACTCGTAGCACTCATCGTCCAGGATGATGGCCGAGAGGCTCGACACCGTCTCGTCGAAGGGCAGAGGCGCGACCTCGCTCGCCTCGCTCGAGAGCGGGAAGTCCGGGCGCCGTGCGAAGAGCTCAATCTGCGCCGGATAGCTGGCGATGTTCCGGCTACCCTCCGGCAGCCGGAAGCGGTAGTAGGTGCTCCTCCCGGTCGGGCGAGTCCCGGCCTCGTAGCCGCCCTCGGCGACGAATGCCCACAGGGCGCGGGCGAAGCCGGCGTTTGAGCCGTCGGCGACGACCACGTCGAGGTCATCGGTGGCCCTGAAGCTCTGCCCCGCCTCGTCGAAGAGGATACTGCAGGCGCCGCCTCCGATCAGCACGTAGTCGTCCGCGTGGGCCGACATGGCCTGCGCGAACCTCTCAACTCCCCTCACAACTGGCATATCCTCTCCCTCAGCTGGTCGACGGCATCCAGGAGCCGGATGTCGTCGGTGTCCCTTTTCGAACACTCGACATAGAGACTGAGCGCGTCTACGCTCCTCAGGCCGCTCGCGACGACGGAGACATCAGACGGCGCATCTATGGGGTATGCCCACAGCTCAACCTCGAGCGGGCAAGGCTCGTACCAGGGGGCTTCGACCCAGGAGTCCCCCAAGGCGTCGCGAAACCTCTCCAGGCCGGCCTTGTCCATAGCGACGGTCGTCCTCCCATCATCGTGCGCGAGGTCCGAGAAGAACGCGAGGGCGGTCTTTCCCGCGAGCAGCGCGCCGGCATCGCCGAGGGTTGCTACGTCGGGCCGGATGGCCATCCTGACCCTGCGCTCAACCGGGCTGGAGAGGTACCCCTCGAACCCGTCCAGCAGGTCCTCGACCGGATGGCCGGGGTTGCGCAGCACACGGCTCTTCCCCCGGCTCCTCACGAGGCCGGGCGCGATCGCCTGGATCTCGGAGAGGTACTTGCTCACGCTGGGACGGCTCCTTCCGCAGAGCGAGGCGAGCTCCCCAGCCGTGAGCCCGTCCCAGCGCCCGGAGATCAGGTTGAGCACGATGCGCTGTGCCTGCGCGGAGAGCGGGCGCGGCTCGGGCGCATCAAGCCCCGAGGAGACCTTGATGCCCATGAAGGGCAGGTACGCGTCAGCTGCGTCGCGGATGTAGGCGATACCCTCCGACTCGAGCGCCCGCATCATGCCACGGTCCATGCCCTCCCAGCGTATGACCATGGGTCTCGCGCTCACGCGCCCGACGGCATAGGCCAGGTTGCGCGCGTCAATGACGGTCGGGGGCTCCTTGGCTACGACCAAGGTGAAGCGGCCCTGCTCGCTTTCCCCGAGCTGGGCGGCGAGCACGTCGAAGAGCTCGAGGTATATTCTCGGCAGCTTTTGGGCAATGGGGTCTTCACTGGTCCTCAGGGGCAAGTTGACCCCGTCTATCGGCGCATTTAACGTCACGACACATCACCCCAATCATTTCTGTTTCATTTTACTCATAAATCGAAATGAAAGTAAAGAGTTATTTGACAGTCAGGTAACCCAAAGCTCGGGATAGTCCTTGGGGCTTGGCAAGTCTGCGCTGGGGCGGGGATGTCCCTCAGGAGCAGCTCGGCGAGGCGAGGGGCCGCGCCGCCGCAGCTGGCTGTATGCTCATCGAGACCGATGGTCCCAGGAACACCTCTCGTCTCGACGACATGCGTGGGCGCTCACGATGGGGGCGAGGATCTCGCGTGGGGCCGCGCATTCCGCAGGGACGTCAACGCCGCCTGGATAGGCGGAACATGGCCCTGCCTTCTCGCGATGGCCACGGGGGCATCCGTTGCATTTCCCGTGATCAATCTTGGGCGAAAAAGGCGTGATAGGGGACAAGAGAGAGGATCAACGCGACGACATGCCACGAGACGATACCGCTGATGCCGTGAGCGGGGAATCATGCGTCGATCTTGCGCAAGACACTCACCTCTCGGCAGCATACAGCATCACGTTGCTGAGCAGAGGTTGTCCGCATTCACTTCCTGAAAAGTCTGGGCCGATACCTCTCGTCCCCGCTACGGCTTCATCGAGCGCAGGGCTTCCTAGGCAAATGGGTCCCCCTGACTGGCGGCCTGCTCGTACCAATAGAGGGTCATGGCGATGCTCTTCTCAAAGCCCCGACCGAACTCATACGCTGCCAAGCCGCCGCTGCGCTAGGGCGTGGCCCTGGTTGGCCGCCATCTCGAACAGGAGGAAGGCCTTCACGTAGTCCTGCCTCACCCCGCGCCCCCTCTCGTACATGACGCCCAGGTTGTACTGCGCCTGGGCGTGGCCCTGGTTGGCCGCCATCCCGAACAGGAGGAAGGCCTTGACATCGCTCTGCTCCATTCCGCGCCCCATCGCGTACATGACGCCCAAGTTGTACTGCGCATCGGCGCATCCCTGGTTGGCCGCCTCCCGAAACAGACGGAAGGCCTCCGCGTAGTTCTGCCCCACCCCGCGGCCCTCCTCGTACATGATGCCCAAGTTAGACTGTGCCCCGGCGTGGCCCTGGTCGGCCGCCTCCCGGTACCATCGGCAGGCCTCGGCATCGCTCTTCTCCACGCCGCAGCCCATCATGTACATGACGCCCAAGTTGAACTGTGCCTGGGCGTGGCCCTGGTCGGCAGCGAGCCGGCGCCATCGGAAGGCCTCGGCGTAGTTCCGCTCCACCCCGCGGCCCTCCTCGTACATGACGCCCAGGTTGCACTGTGCCCTGGCGTGGCCTTGGTCGGCCGCCTCCCGGTACCATCGGCAGGCCTCGGCATCGCTCTGCTCCACCCCGCAGCCCTCCTCGTACATGACGCCCAGGTTGTACTGCGCCTGGGCGTGGCCCTGGTCGGCCGCCTCCCGGTACCATCGGCAGGCCTCGGCATCGCTCTGCTCCACCCCGAGACCCACCGCGTATATGGCGCCCACGTTGCACTGCGCATCGGCGCATCCCTGGTTGGCCGCCTCCCGAAACAGGCGGAAGGCCTCGGCATCGCTCTGCTCCACCCCGCAGCCGTTCACGTACATGACGCCCAGGTTGAACTGTGCCTTGGCGTGGCCCTGGTCGGCAGCGAGCCGGTACCATCGGCAGGCCTCGGCGTAGTTCCGCTCCACGCCGCAGCCCCTCTCGTACATGACGCCTAGGGCGAACTGCCCATGGGCGTGGCCCTGGTTGGCAGCGAGCCAGCGCCATCGGAAGGCTTCGGCATCGTTCTGCTCCACCTCGAGACCCACTGCGTACATGGTGCCCAGGTTGTACTGCGCATCGGCGTCTCCTTGGTCGGCAGCGAGCCTGTACAGGCGGTACAGGTAGGAGGCCCCGTCGTAGTCTCCCCTCTCATATGCGCGATGTCCCTCTCGGGCGATATCCGTGGCCTCGTCGGCGTTTGCGTCCATGGTAGTCCTCCCCACTTGCGTCTAAGGCAAAAGAGCGTGCGCTACGCGCTCCATTGTATATCAATGCGGTAAGGTCTCTGCTTCGACGCTAAGGTCGTTATCAGGATCGAGCGTTACGATCGGGTCTTCACGCGTGTCGTGTATGCCATGGATCGATGGGCGCTCGCACGGGCGTGGACGCCTTTGGGATCTCTACGACCAGCCGGGTGACGCGACTCCCTCTGCTGCCGCATGGCCGCCCATAGATTGCCCAACTCAGCGCACGTGAACTGACAGCGACGCCAATGGGGGCGGACCATATCGGATGACGTTGACTCTATCGGACGGACGACCTAAGATAGGAAGGCTATGGGCGGGCCTTCGGTCATGAAAGATAGTCCCGTGAGGATTGGCTCGGCATCCTGCCGTCCAAGCTGAGCTGTACCAGCGTTTGTTTTGCTGCCAACGAAGGAGGATGAAGTGTCTGCTAATCCCGGCGCTAGGGGTAATGGCCTTATCAGCGTGACATACATGCCGCACCTCAGCTATGTCAGGCGCAACAAGACCGTCTCCGCCTTTGGTGGCGAGCACCAGCTTGTGGAGGCCGTGCAAAAGTCCAGTGAACCTCCGCAGATCGGAGCGCCCCTTGTCGGGAAGCGTCTCTACCTCGTTCCGATCGACTCCCTGTTTCGCATCCCGTATGTTCCCCCAGAGGAGCATGTGACGTCCGGGTCTCAGGAGCAGCATGAGAGCCGAGAGCAACAAGAACAACGCGAGCTCGAGCGGAAGGAGCGACGCAAGGTACTGCAACACTGGAACAGCATCATCATAGATAGCGAAGAGCGCGCCCCCAAAGGCCATCCAGCATGGTGGGAGCGTGGTGTGCCGGAGCATTCGATGCAATCCTACTCTGCCTGGCCTGTCGATGTGGCGATGACACACGATAAGGAGCAGGGCTATCTCGTCTTTCCCCTTGAACCTGACGCCAAGCGGCTTCGTCCGCTCTCGGAGCTGATGGTAAATCCTGATGATGACCAGTCGCTCCTCAAGCTTGGGAGGGAGGCCGCCGATCAACGCGACTCCCGCATCGCGTTGGCGCGATCGTTGGTGAAGGCTTGGGGGCAGCTTCGCACCTGTGGCTATGGCTACGGCTGCTACGATAGCTCGAACATCTTCTATGACCCAAAGACGAACGAGGTGAGGCTCGGCTTCAGCATGGCGGCGCTCTATCTGCCAGAGGGGCAAGATGAGCCCGCGTCGCAGATTATCCTAGGTAAGGATGCGAAGGCGAGCCACATGTTCGACTATATCGACCCTTCCTTTAGGGGATCGATCAAGGAGGCAATCGACCAGGGCAAGCAGCCTTGTGCGGTTCTTTCCCAGGCAGATGACTTCGCCATGTGGGCCATGGCATTTCGCCTGATGGTGGGCAGGCCACCCTTCCATGGGCAGAGCGTCCCATCTGAGCCGAGAGTGAGCGGTGAGGATCAGGGCAAGAACATCGATCAGTCCCAGAAGGATGCGCTTCCCGTCGTTAGTTCACCCGATGGCTCGGTCCGGTCGGGTGGAGATGACGATCTCTCGAGCGAGAAGGTGTTCAGGGAGAACTGGAAAGCAGTGCCCAAAGACATGCATGATGAGATGAGGAACCTCTTTGGCAGCGGTGACTCGCTTATCGGGGCAGATGATGGGCCCGGCTCCTCCGCCGAGGCAGCGCATTCTCCTGAGGGCGCAGGTTCGCCTGACGGCGGCAGCTCGCCTTCCGGCGTGAACGGTGGGTCCGGGGATCTCTCGAAGGAGCGGTCTTTGCCTGAGGGTGCGGACATCTCTGCCAATGTGTCATCTAGTGACAAGGAGGGGTGACGCGACCTGTTGCGCTCGTGCACGTGAGTAGTCGCCCGAGTGCGATGAGCGCCTGTGCAGAGACAGCTGCACCCAAATCCTTATCGGTCCTACTGATACGCTTGACTCCATGGGGTGTTGGGGTGAGTTTTCTGGCGGTCTGCAGGTGCGAATTGCATGTTGGGCAAGACTAGGAGCACTTGGATCTGTGGAGTTTATTAATATGAACTTCTAGCGGGACAATCGGCCCCAGATAAAACACGGGGTGATGAGATGACAGGTAGCTTGATTAATCTCTGGATACTCGCAAAATTGTACCAGCCCAAGAAGGCGGTATGGGACCTCACCAATGAAGGTGGGGTAGGCCCTATGCTCAATAGTGGGTAAAGCTGGGCAATGGAAAAATCAAGAGGAGAAACCGGTACGACACTAAGGACTGGTTACCATTAGACCTGTTTGGGCAGAATCGCATGACGCAATAATTAATTTTTTTGTTTATATTGGCACTGGTAGCAGGAGGTTAGATAGATGGGTGGGCGCGCCCCGAAGAAAAAAGAGTCTGACCATTATGGGGGAAAGCCCGTGTCGGGTGTTGCTATGAAAGAGCAAAAGCCGGGTGATGGCGTAAACGACAATGATAACGGGGACGCGAAGTCTGGCCTACCTGGTGAGTCGAGGTCTCAGAAAAAGAACGTAGGTCTTTCCTCTGTCTCGGATGGTGCGAAGAATTCACCGGATCATGAGGGTGAGGCGCAGGATGGTGGAGAGAAGGGGAGTAGCGATGCTTCCGCCGGTTCGACGCACATGTCTAAGAACCAGGAGTTGGGTTCCTCTGGGGAGGATAGAGGTAACCCGGAAGGTAGTCCCGGTGGGGACGAGGAACAGAGGCCTTCGAAAGTTAAGGGGAACGAGAAGCCTGGCCTGACCAATGATAGTGAGGCCGGAGAAGGGCCAGACGCTATCGAGTCGACTGCCGAGGACGGGCAGGAGGGCACCGCGCCTTCTGATAAGGATAAGGCCACTGGCCTTGTCCAAAAGGGTCGTGACGGGCAGGGCAGCACCGAGGTCAAAGAGAAGGCACCGGGCTCTCGTGACCTATGGAAGCGTCTGCTTGATGTGATCCTAAGTCCGCTTAGGTTGATCGCTCGCTCTTTCAGGGGCCTCCTATCCCTTGGCGCAGATAAACAGCTAAGGGAGTTCGAGGAGCTTGCGGAGGAGGTCAATGCCCTCGCGGAGCGCTTCGAAGCCATGTCGGATGAGGAGCTACACGGCATGACCTCGTACTTCAGGGAGCGATATAAGAGTGGCGAGACTCTCGACGAGCTGCTCCCCGAGGCCTTCGCCGCCGTGAGGGAGGCCTCGAGCAGGGCGTTGGGGATGCGTCACTTCGACGAGCAGATCATGGGCGGCATCACTCTGCACAGGGGCATGATCGCCGAGATGAAGACCGGCGAGGGCAAGACGCTCGTTGCCCCGCTCGCGGCGTATCTCAATGCCATCCCGGCCGGGGGAGTCCATGTCGTTACCGTGAATGATTACCTTGCCAGACGCGACAGCGAGTGGATGGGTGGGATCTACGAGCGTTTGGGCATGAGCGTGGGCTGCCTGCAGAACGGCATGAGGCTCGACCTCAAGAAACCGGCCTATGCTGCTGACATCACCTATGGTACCAACAGCGAGTTCGGCTTCGACTACCTGCGTGACAATATGGTTACGCAGGCAGGCCAGCGCGTGCAGCGTGGTCACGCCTTCGCGATCGTGGACGAGGTGGATTCCATCCTCATCGACGAGGCGAGGACGCCGCTCATCATCTCAGGTGCCGGTACGAAGTCTGCGAGCACATACAAGGACTTCGCGCGGGCGGTTCGCGGTCTCGCCCCTGACGTTGACTTCGAGATGGACGAAGCCAAACACACCATCGCGGCAACCGAGGAGGGCCTGCGCAAGATAGAGCGGAGGTTGGATATCGGCGATCTGTACTCGGACCCCTCCGGCCAGCTGGTCAACCACCTTCAGCAGGCGCTCAGGGCCCAGTACCTGTTTCACCGTGACCAGCAATACATGGTCGTGGGCGGCGAGGTCAAGATAGTCGACGAGTTCACGGGTCGTGCCATGGAGGGGAGGCGCTACAGCGAGGGACTGCACCAGGCCATCGAGGCCAAGGAGGGCGTGTTCGTCAAGGAGGAGAACCAGACCCTCGCCACCATCACCCTGCAGAACTACTTCCGTCTCTATGACAAGCTCTCGGGCATGACGGGCACGGCCGTGACGGAGGACAGCGAGTTCAGGGAGATCTACAAGCTGCCTGTTCAGGCGATCCCGACTCACGAGCCCATGGTCCGGAAGGACAACCCCGACCTCGTCTACCAGGGCGTGGACGCGAAGTTCGCCGCCGTCGCTGACGACATCGCCGAGCGCCACCGGCGGGGCCAGCCGGTGCTCGTGGGCACCGTCTCGATCGAGAGCTCCGAGCGGCTCTCGCGCATCCTTGATAAACGCGGTATCAGTAAGAGCGATGAGAGTGGTAAGAGTGGGCACGAGGTCCTGAACGCCAAGCACCACGAGCGCGAGGCCCAGATCGTGGCGCAGGCCGGCCGCGAGGGTGCCGTCACGATAGCGACAAACATGGCCGGTCGCGGCACGGACATCATCCTCGGCGGCAACCCCGACGAGCTCGCGCGCGACATGCTGCGTGAGAGGGGCTACTTTCGTCCTGCCAAGGAGGGAGAGGAGCCCAGAGAGCCGAGCGAGGCGGAATGGGGGGAGGCCCTCGGGGAGGCTAGGAAGGTCTGCGAGGCCGAGAGGGAGCGCGTCCTCAAGGCCGGCGGCCTCTGCGTGATCGGCACCGAGCGCCACGAGAGCCGCCGCATCGACAACCAGCTGCGCGGACGCTCCGGCCGCCAGGGCGACCCGGGCGAGACCCAGTTCTACCTCTCGCTTGAGGACGACCTCATGCGCCTCTTCGGCGGCGATCGCATGGACAGAATTGCCGCCATGATGGCACGCTACGACATGCCTGCGGATGTACCCATCCAGTCCAAGCTGGTCAGCAGAGCCATCGAGAGTGCCCAGCGCAAGGTCGAGGAGATAAATTTCGCCATGCGCAAGCAGGTGCTCGACTACGACGACGTGATGAACGAGCAGCGTCGGGTCATCTACGAGGAGCGCGACAAGATTCTGGACGGCAAGGACCTCTTGGGCCACATCAATGATGTGACCTACGATACCGTGCGGCGCAAGGTGGAGGAGCTCTGTCCCGAGGGGCAGGACCCCGAGGACTGGGACCTCGTGGGCCTGCGCAGGTGGGTTGAGGGACTCACCGGTCGCAAGGACATGCCCGAGTTCGGGAGTGACTTGGATCGTGCTGGTGAGGAACAAGATCGTGACGAGGGTGTTTCCTCAGAAGTGATGGATGCTCGGGAGGGCCGGGAGTCGGACCTCTCTGAAGAGCGTGGGGATGGTTCAGACGATGGTCCTGCAGCTTCCATATCCGACCCTGATGAGGATGCAGGGTCGCAACCCACGGGAACCGGAAAGGGTGATGAGAAGTCCGACTCTTCCGGTGACGCGGAGACTCATGGCAAGGATGGCGAGGAGGAGTCAGATGGGTCGGAGCCAGCCAATGTGGCTTCAGGCGAAGGTGATCGATCCGTCCAGGACGGCAAAAAGCCGCTTAGCGTTTCGCCCAAGGCAGGGGATGAGGATGAGATTTCCGTCAGCGGTAAATCTTTAGTTGCGTCAAAGGATAGCGCGAAGACTATAGGCACGACAAACGAGGACGGTGGGGTATCCTCTAGTCAATCTGTAAGAGCAGTTCCTAGTGACGATGAGGGTCGCGATCCGTTCGATATCGATGACCTTGATCAGATTGATGTCATCGATCACGTAGATCACTTCGTCAGCGGCTGCTATTCGGAGAAGTCCGACCAGCTCCCTGATGGCGTGATGCAGGCCCTCTCAGCTCAGGTCATGCTGCGCGTCATCGACACGCGGTGGATGTCCTACCTGCAGGAGATGGACTACCTCAGGGCTGGCATCGGGCTTAGGGGCTTTGGCCAGCGTGATCCCCTTGTCGAGTACAAGGCCGAGGCCTATGCCGCCTTTACCGAGCTCGTCAACACCATGTACGAGGACTTTCTGCGTACCATTCTGAGGATAGAGCTTGCTCCTGTCGCGCAAGCCCGAGAGCTCGAGTCCGAGGGTGATAACGCCCTGCATGGGGTGAAGTACTCCGGTCCTGCCGAGGTCGACGGTGACCAGGGGAGTAACAGGATGTCTGCCCGCCTCGCCCCAAAGGGGGCAGGTACTGCGCAGACGAAGGCCCCAGACCCTGCCCCAAGTAAGCCCACCACCTACCGCAAGGCCGACAGCTCCGACCCCTACGCGAACGTAAAGCGCAACGACCTCTGTCCCTGCGGCAGCGGCAAGAAGTTCAAGAACTGCCACGGCAAAAACCGTGGTGGCGGGACGCGATAGATGGCAGAGATCACGCAGGCGGGTATAGACGCCCTCAAGGTGCAGCTCGATGAGGTGGAGGGCTATCTGCGCCTCGACGAGCAGCGCCAAGTTGTCGCGCAGCTCGAGGCCACAAGTACCGCGCCCGGCTTTTGGGATGACGCGGAGGCGGCGAGCGGGGTCATGGCCGAGTTGACCCAGGCCAAGGACGAGGTCAGTCGGGTTGACGCCGCGCGACAGAGGATCGGCGACATCCAGGCCGCATTCGACCTTGGCCAGGAGACGGGCGAGGAGGAGCTGCTCGACGAGGCGGATGGGCTTGCCGCCGCGCTTGGGCGGGAGCTCTCTGAGCTCGAGCTGGCGAGCTGGTTTTCCGATGAGCTCGACCACGGTGACGCCATCGTCACGATCACGCCCGGCCAGGGGGGCCTTGAGGCGCAGGATTGGTGTGGGATGCTCTTTCACATGTACCTCGCCTACTGCGAGCGGCGCGGCTGGAAGGTCACGGTCAACGACGCGCCAGTGGCCGAGGCCATCGGCATTGACCGCGCAACCTTCACGGTTTCGGGCAAAAACGCCTATGGGATGCTCAGGGGTGAGCAAGGGGTGCACCGTCTCGTGCGCATCTCTCCCACGGACGCAAAGAAGCGGCGCCAGACCACCTTCGCGGGCGTGGAGGTACTGCCGGTCTTACCCGAAGACGTCAAGGTGGACATAGACCCCAACGACCTGCGCATAGACGTCTACCATGCGTCAGGCCACGGCGGCCAGGGCGTCAACACCACCGATTCCGCCGTCCGCATCACGCACCTTCCCACAAACACCGTCGTCACCTGCCAAAACGAGCGCAGCCAGCTCCAGAACAAGGCGTTTGCCATGAACATCCTGCGCAGTCGCCTCTATGAGCTCGAGCTTGCCAAGCGCGAGGCCGAGCTCGACGAGCTGAGGGGACCCAAGCACGAGATAGGCTTTGGCAACCAGATCAGGAGCTACGTGCTCTATCCCTACCAGCTGGTCAAGGATCTCAGAAGTGGGGTGGAGACCGGCAATGTCGACTCCGTCCTCTCCGACGGCGATCTGGACAAGTTCGTCGTGGGCTATCACCGCTGGTTGGTTGGTGGGGGCGAGCGGTGAGCAAGCTCAAGATCTCGCGCCGCGAGCTCGTCAGGAAGGTCGGGCTCACCCTCATAGGATCCTTCATCTATGCGCTGGGCATTGACATGTTCGAGATACCCAACGGCCTTGCGGCTGGCGGGCTCACAGGCCTTGCGACCACGATTGCGGCCGCCGCCGCGCGCTGGGGCATCACGCTGCCTGTCGGCGTCCAGACCATTGTGATGAACGCACTCCTTCTTGTCTACGTCTACGTCACCTCGCGTGACGTCAAATACATAGCCCAGAGCGTGCTCGGCATTGTGGCCTCGGGCTTCTTCATGGACCTGCTTGCACCGGTGTTGCCGGTGCCCACCCAGGGGCAATTGCTGATCTCGGCCCTCTGGGGCGGCGTCATAGGGGGCGCCGGTGTTGGCATCGTGTTTCTGAGTGGCGGCAACACGGGAGGCACCGACATCATCTGTCAGCGCATCGCAAGACGCACGGGTGCCTCGCTCGGCGTGCTTACGATGCTCGTCGATGGCGTGATACTGCTCGCCTCGGTACCGGTCTTCTCGCTTACCAACGCCCTCTACGCTGGCGTCGCCATGGTCGTGTTCGGCTACGTGGTGGACATGGTGCTCGAGGGTCCGCTCAGTGCGCGCATGGCGTACGTCATCTCAAACAAGCATGCCGAGATAGCCAGCGAGATACTCTATTCTCTCGACCGCGGCTGCACCGAGTTGCAGGCGCGTGGCGTGTGGAGTGGCAACCAGCGCCCGGTCCTGATGGTCGTGATAGGCCGCAACGAGTCCATGCGTCTCAAGGAGATCGTCGCGGGCATAGATCCCGAGGCCATCGTCATCGTCTCTGAGGTGCACGAGGCTTTTGGCGAGGGTTTTGGCCGTCTGGGCGGCAGATAGGGCCGGCTCGCCTGAGGTGGTCGAGGCACGCCCCAAAACCGGTACGCCCCAAGGCCCGCACGTCCCGACATCGGCACAATTGCTGTGAGTCAAGGGGTCGTAGGCCACACCAGCCTGCACTGCCACTCGCCCCCGAGCGTACCGGACGCACTGCCACTCGGCCCTGATCGTACCGTTTCGGTACGCTCGACGCCGGGTGGCAGTGTGCGCTGCACTGCCACTCGTCCCTGAGCGTACCGCCCCGTACGTTCACCGTCGAGTGGCAGTGCCAGTGCCCCAGAGGGGCATGGGATCGCTTGCCAAGGAGGGCCCCGGGAGGGGTCGCGCTTCCCCAGGCGCACGGCCACCCATGCCATGCCCCACGATGCGCCGATCTCCGATGGCTAACGTGGGGTATCTGAGGGGCGAGAAGTCCCGAAGAGCCGCCACTCCGCCCAGATAGGGTAGCCGCGCCAGCCCTCGGCGAGGCCCTGCGTGAAAGCTCCTTTTCGCTGCGAGTGGCCGGCAGCGCGAGCAGGCGTCCCCGCCAGCCTGCAGGCGAGCTGCGTGTGGGAGCGGGCCTCCGCCCGCTCGGGGGCGTCGAGTCCGCCGGGTAAAACTGGCGGTCGAAGGCGTGAGGCGGCCATGCGGCGAATCGGCGAACGGCAGCATTGTTCCGAAGCCTATTCCATGCCTCAGGGCCCCATCAGCCAACCCATCAGCCAACCCATCAGCCAACCCATCAGCCAACCCATCAGCCAACCCATCGGCCAACCCTAGGTATACTGTAGTTGGATGAGGGAGGTCGCATGGATGTCTGGACGGAGTTGGTCGAGGGTCTGATGGCGTACGGTGCCGAGGAGGAGTGGTTCGAGTTCAAGGAGAATTGGTTTGAGCCCATGGTCCTCGGCGAGTACATATCGGCGCTCTCTAACGCGGCGGCGATGGCCGGACGCAAGGAGGCGTACTTCGTGTGGGGCGTGAGGGATTCCGACCACGAGGTCGTGGGCACGGGGTTCCTCTGGCAGCGCAACGTGGGCGGTGAGCCGCTCGAGCACTGGCTCGCCCGTCAGGTGCAGCCCGACATAGGGTTTAGGTTCCACGAGGCTGCTGTTCGAGACCATGGAGACCCCCTTCATGGACACTGTCGAGAAGGCCATGCGCTACGTCGACAAGATCGACAGCCCGTTTCTGGGCGTCTACCCCGACGTGGGCAATCTCACGAACGCCTCTCTGGTCTACGGCAGATCGGTTGCCGATGACCTCGCGATGGGCAAGGGCCACATCCTCGCCGCCCACATGAAGGCCACCAAGGCGGGACGGTACCGCGACCTGCTCTTTGGCGAGGGCACGACCGACTACGACGGCGCGCTTGCGCAGCTCATTCCACAGGGCGTACGGAGGTATGTGTGCGAGCTGTGGTACCTCGGCTCCGCGAGCTGGCAAGATGACGTTGGCCATGCCGCACGCTTTGTTCGCGAGAAGATCGATCATGCCCTCGAGCGCCACGGTTGGGGTAACGGGGTATAGAAATAGGGATGTCCGCATGCGCGTGACACAGGAAAGGAGCGTCTCATGAAGTTCTTCATCGACACGGCTGACCTCAAGGAGATCGAGAAGGCGGCGAGCTGGGGCTGTCTCTCGGGCGTCACCACCAACCCCTCCCTCTACGCCAAGACCGGCGGCAAACTCGCCGACTTCGAGGGTCATATGGTCAAGATCTGCAAGATCTGTGAGGGCCTGCCCGTCTCGGCCGAGGCCACGGCCGAGACCACCGAGGGCATGATCGAGGAGGGCGAGCGCCTGGCGTCGCTGGCCCCCAACGTCGTGGTCAAGCTCCCCGTCACGGAGCAGTCGCTCCCGGCGATCCACCACCTCGCCCAAGAGGGCGTCCGCGTCAACATGACGCTCGTCTTCTCCGCGCCCCAGGCGCTTCTGGGCGCCCGCGCCGGCGCCCGCTACATCAGCCCCTTCGTCGGGCGCTTCGATGATATCGGTGACGAGGGCCTCGACCACCTGCGGGAGATGGTCGACGCAATCCACAACTACCGCTACGGCTACTGGGACGAGGAGGGCGGCCCCGAGATCATCACCGCCTCCGTGCGCACCCCGCACCACGTGACGCAGGCCGCCCTCATGGGGGCCGACATCGCCACTGTGCCCTTCGGCGCGCTCCAGAAGTGCGTGCGCCACCCGCTTACCGACCGCGGCCTGGAGCTCTTCGCTGCAGACTGGGCCAAGGTCACCAGCCAGGCGTGAGAGGCCGAGCTCAACGAAGGCGACGCCTGCCCGTCAGCGGGCGTCGCCTCAAAAGTCCCCATATGGAAAGGAGACGGCATGGACAATGCCGACCTTAAGAAGGTCGCGCGAGAGCTGCGTCGTGACATCATGACAGCGACTCATGCGGCCAAGTCGGGCCATCCCGGCGGGTCGCTCTCGGCGACCGAGATACTCACCTACCTGTACTTCGAGGAGATGCGCATCGATCCGGCCGATCCGCTCAAGCCCGAGCGCGACCGCTTTGTCCTCTCGAAGGGCCACTGTGCTCCGGGCCTCTATTCCGCCCTCGCCGAGCGGGGGTACTTTCCAAAGGAGGAGCTCAAGACCCTGCGCCACCTGGGGTCCCAGCTCCAAGGACATCCCAACATGAGGGATACCCTCGGGGTTGACATGAGCACCGGCTCCTTGGGCCAGGGGATCTCGGTGGCCGTGGGCATGGCGCTTGCCGCTAAGCTGTGGGGTGACAGCTACCGCGTCTATGCCCTGCTTGGTGACGGTGAGCTCGAGGAGGGGCAGGTCTGGGAGGCCGCGATGCTTGCCGGCAACCATGGCCTTGACAACCTTTGTCTCATCGTGGACAACAACCGGCTCCAGATCGACGGGACCATCGAGGAGGTCAACTCCGCCGAGCCGATAGGGGATAAGTTCAGAGCCTTCCACATCCACGTGATAGACGTCCCAGATGGCAGCGACTTCGATCAGTTGCGCGCCGCCTTCGGCGAGGCGCGCACGACCAAGGGCGCCCCCAGCTGCATCGTTGCGCACACGACGAAGGGCAAGGGGGTCTCGTTCATGGAGGACCAGGTGGGATGGCACGGCAAGGCTCCCGGTGACGAGCAGTACGAGCAGGCCATGGTCGAGCTCGCGAAGGAGGCGTGAACGCTATGGCAGACATACGCAAGGTCGCTACCCGCCAGAGCTATGGCGAGGCGCTCGTGGAGCTGGGCGCCGCCCATGACGACTTCGTGGTGCTCGACGCCGACCTCGCCGCCGCGACCCAGACGGGCAAGTTCAAGGCGGCCTACCCCGACCGCTTCATCGACGTCGGCGTCGCGGAGCAAAACCTCATGGGCGTCGCCGCTGGCATCGCGACCACAGGGCACAGGGTGTTCGCGAGCACCTTTGCCATGTTCGCCGCCGGTCGCGCCTTCGAGCAGGTGCGAAACTCCATCGGCTACCCCCATCTGCACGTGGTCATCGGGGCCACGCACGCGGGCATGTCGGTGGGCGAGGACGGCGCCACCCACCAGTGCAACGAGGATCTCGCCCTCATGAGGGCCATCCCCGGCATGACGGTCATCGTCCCGGCCGATGACGTCGAGGCCAAGGCCGCCGTTCGCGCGGCATACGAGGCAGAGGGCCCGGTGTACGTGCGTCTTGGCCGCCTGCCCGTGCCCGTCATTCACAAGGACGACTATCACTTTGAGCTTGGCAGAGGTGTCATCGAGCGCGAGGGCTCAGACGTCACCGTGATCGCATGCGGGCTTGAGGTTCCCGCCGCGCTCGAGGCGGCCAAGACGCTTGCCGACAAGGGTATAAGCTGCGAGGTCATCAACATGGCAACGATCAAGCCGCTTGACGGGGATCTTATCGTGGCCTCGGCGAGAAAGACCGGACGCGTCGTCACCGTCGAGGAGCACTCCGTGATCGGTGGCTTGGGAAGTGCCGTGTGCGATCTGCTGTGCGAGACCTGTCCCACCCCCGTCAAGAAGATAGGCGTCAACGATGTCTTTGGCGAGTCCGGCCCCGCACTTGACCTGCTTGCGAAGTACGGTCTTGATGGCGCAGGGGTCGCGGAGGCCATCGAGGGCTTTGTGCGCTAGGTGTACGCTATCAGCTGGGACGCCCAGTTCTACGCTCGGCCGCGTACCCAAACCCATCCGGACGCCTAAGCTGAGGCTGCGGCCGTGTGGCACCGAGTGCCCCGGAATCTGCGGGGCACGTGTCTTGGCCTATCTGTGTTCCACGCGAGGTCTGTCTGTGCGTGGCATGCAGATTTAATGCTCCAACCGGCTCTCTGCTACAATAGCGCGAAATCTGTCAGTCACTGCAGTATCAACGTATCAAAAGGAGCATGTGTGGCCAATCATTTCCGCGATGGTAGGCAATGGGGGGGTGAGGGCTCAGATGGGCTACCTCAGGATTCCTCCGGGGCAGAGGCTGGTGCGCTGTTCGACGACGAACTCGAGGCAGCCATGGCCGACCTCAAGTCTTCGGCGTCTTCGCGTCAGGAGGCAAGCCCTCGTGTGCCAGCCGCCAATCGTGTCGGCCAATCGGCTGGTGTGGCCCATAGCACTCCAGGTGCTGCCCCATCCAGTGCGGCGGGCCTTCAAGGCGCGGGCGTCTCGTCTATGAAAGACGATGGGTCAAGGGCGAGGGTCATCCCTGCCGCTACGGGTGTCCCAGAGGCTAAGGGTGCTCCCACAGTCTCAAGAATCCCAGACGTCAAGCGTGCGCCTGATGCCACTGTCTCATCATCCAAGGCGATTTCGGTGGCGGAGGGGACCTCAAGCGACATCAAGCCTCAGTCTGGCGCGACGAGCGCGTTTTCTCCCATCCACTTCAAGGACGCACCCAAGATCGACCGGAGCGGTACGCCGACCATCTCGCTGAGAAACGTCACACTCATCTACCCAGCCCAGCCCAACAAGCCCGCGCTCGAGGACGTGAGCCTTGACATCTACCCGGGCGAGTTCGTCTTCGTCGTCGGGCACTCCGGCTCTGGCAAGTCAACGTTTCTGCGTCTTCTCACGCGCGAGCTTCGCTCAACGGGCGGGCATGTCATCGTCGCGGGTCAAGACCTCACCAAGCTGCGCAACCGTAAGGTTCCCTACCTGCGTCGCCAGATTGGCACGGTCTACCAGGACTTCAAGCTTCTGCCTGATAAGACGGTCTACGAGAACGTCGCCTTCGCGCTCGAGTGCATTGGCAAGCCACGCTCGGTCGTCAAGACGCAGGTTCCGGAGGTGCTCCGTCTCGTCGGCCTGGCCGATAAGATGGACAACTATCCAGACCAGCTCTCTGGCGGGGAGCAGCAGCGCGTCTCTGTCGCGCGGGCCATGGTCAACCGCCCGCCGCTTCTAGTCTGTGACGAGCCTACGGGCAACCTCGATCCGGCCATCTCGCTCGGTATCATGAAGCTGCTCGACCTCATCAACCGGACCGGTACCACCGTCGTCATGGCCACCCATGATCGTGAGATGGTCGACTCCATGCGCAAGCGCGTCATAGCTCTTGAGGCGGGTCACATCGTTCGCGATCAGGAGAAGGGGGGCTACGGTTTCTATGGCTCCGTCTAATCTTGGTTATTCCCTGCACGAGGCAGGTCGCCATTTTCGTCGCAACTGGTCAACGGCCCTTGGCGCCGTGGTCACCATCTTTCTCTCACTCTTCGTGATAGGCCTCTTCGTCATTGGCTCAGTCCTGCTCAACAGGCTTGCGGGCGACGTCGAGAACCAAGTCACCATCCAGGCCTTTCTCTCTGACGGGGCAGACAAGTCTGCCGTGGACGCCTTCCAGCAGAAGATCAGTGGCTGGGACTTCGTCGATGATGTGACGTACAAGAGCAAGGAGGAGGCCCTCGAGAGCTACCGGGAGAAGATGAGTGACAAGAACGCGAACGACGTCGTCGCCGCGCTCGATGGCACCAACCCGCTGCCCGCATCGTTGGTCATTACCCTCTCCGATCCCAAGCAGGTCGAGAACGTAGCCAGCATGATCATCGAGGACGGCGATTTCAAGAGCATCTCCGACGACGCAGAGAATCCCACGCGCTCCGTCCAGTATGGTCGCGATACGGTAAAGAAGTTGCTGAGTGTCACGTATGTCCTGCGCTTTGGCACCATCGTGCTGGTTGGCCTTCTGGCCTTCATCGCCTTCGTGTTCATCAACAACACGATTCGCCTCGCTATCTCAGCGCGTCGTCGCGAGATCGCCATCATGCGCTTGGTCGGTGCGTCAAACGGTTTCATACGCGGGCCGTTCTTGACCGAGGGCATGCTCGAGGCGCTTTTTGGCTCGCTGCTCGCGATCCTTGTGCTTCATGGCGGTACCCTGATCGTGCTCCCGAGGCTCCAGGCTGGACTGTCGTTTTTGTCCTTTGACATACCGACGGTCGTCCTGACCCTTACGTATGCGTCACTCGTGGGCATAGGTTGTCTGCTTGGCCTCTTTGGCTCTGCGATCGCGATGAGGCGCTATCTCAGGGTGTAGCTGGCTTGCGATGTGCCGATAAGGCGGCGGACAGTGTCTCACCGTGCCTTGGGGCTGTGACCGCGTAGCCTTCAGGTGGTGTCTCTCGTATGCCAGGCGAGGGCGAGTCTTTACAAGACGGACATCATGTGGTCGCCCCAAGGGACCGAGGCACCGTCGCAGCTGGCTCACTGCTTTGGAGGGGCGCGGGCATGGGAGGAGCAAAATCGAGGTCGCATGGCCCGCGCGGGCGGGGTTCTCGAGGCAGGAGGACTCGCGCCCTACTAACGGGCACGATGCGTGTCTCGCGCTCGGGGTCGGTTACGGTCGACACGCCAGAGGGCTGCTTTAGGGTTGCCAAGAGGGGCGTGCGCGAGGCGATGAGTGGGGACACGGTGCAGGTGAGTCTATCATCGCCACGCGGACGCGAGCGCCTGGCATGGGTCCAGGGCGTCCTCGATCGTGCCACCCAGAGCTTTCTGGGCAGCTATGACTTCATAGATCCGCTTGGCGTGGTGGTTCCCCTCGACTCAAGGATACGGCGTGACTTCTTCGTGCTGCCCGATGACCACAGCGCACAGGCCTGTGGCGTGCACTCAGGCGACGTGGTGGTGGCGCGCATCTTGGAGTATCCGGCGCGTACGACGTCGGGAATCGTCACCATAGAGCGGCGCCCGGACAGCGAACGTGGCCTTGACCTGCCCATCGAGACTATCATTGCCTCGTATGGGCTGCGCTGCGAGTTTCCCAAGACGCTGCTCGCCTCGGCGGCTGCCATTGAGCCTGGCGTAGAGGAGGCCTTGGCAGCGGGTCTGGCTCGCGCGGACTTTCGCGAGCGCTGTGTCCTTACCATCGATCCTGCCGACGCGCGCGACTTCGACGACGCGGTTGGCGCCCGTAGGGTCGGACGTGGCTTTGAGGTCGAGGTGCACATTGCCGACGTGAGCCACTACGTGGGCTGGGGCAGCCCCGTAGACAACGAGGCACGGCAGCGGACCTGCTCGACCTACCTGGTTGATCGCGTCATACCAATGCTGCCCGAGAGCCTCTGTGCCGATGTCTGCTCCCTCAGGCCAGACGAGGATCGGCTTGCCGTGAGCGTCATCATGCGCCTTGGCGAGAGAGGAGAGCTCGTCTCGGCCCGGATGACGCGCTCCGCCATTCGCTCCAAGGCGCGCCTGAGTTATGACCAGGTCGACGCATGGCTCGAGAAAACGCTCGGTGCCCATGAGCTGCCCTGCTCGGTAGGATGGAACACCCAGGTCTCACGGACCCTCGATATCCTCGACGAGGTCGCTGCGCAGAGGCGACGTCTGCGCCATGATCGTGGGTCCATTGACTTCAACACCAAGGAGGCGAAGGTCACCCTCGATGAGCAGGGCCGCCCAATCGACATCATCGTGCGCAGGCGTACGCGCGCAACGAGCCTCATAGAGGAGGCCATGCTACTTGCGAACGAGTGCGTGGCACAGCTGCTCTCGGACGCAGGGATCGAGACGGCCTACCGTGTGCACGAGCGACCCGCCCCAGACGAGCTCAAAGACGCCCTGCGCATCCTACGGGAGCTCGGCCTTGTTGAGGGCTCTCTTGCTGGGGCACTTGTTACGGGGAGTTCCGCAGCCATTCAGGAGGTCCTCGAGGACGCCGCAGGCACGCCTGCGGAGCTCTTCGTGAACACTGTGCTGCTCAGGGCCCAGCGGCGCGCCATCTACCTGCCGCACAACGATGGGCACTACGCCCTGGGTGCGAGGGCGTACTGTCACTTTACCTCGCCGATCCGCCGCTACGCGGACCTCTTGGTGCACCGTGCACTCAAGGCGCAGCTGGACGGAAACGCAGGCTCACGTGAGCAGCGTGAGATCGGACGCAGCCTGGCGCAGCTATGTCGGAGCTGCTCGGATCGCGAACGGGTCTCAGATGGTGCTGCCCGAGACTCTCAGAGAGTCAAGATCGCAGAGTTCTTCTCCACAAGGGTGGGTGAGTGCTTTGGAGGCGTCGTGGTGGGCTGCGAGCGCTATGGGCTCTTCGTCATGCTCGACGAGAGCTGCGCTGAGGGCCTGCTTGCGACTCGCGAGTTGGGAGATGAGCGCTTCTCGTACGACGATGCGCGCATGGCGCTGATGGGCGAGGAAAGTGGCAGAATCTGGCGGGTGGGCATGCGCGTGACGGTGGTCGTGGCGGGCACCAGCCCTGCGCGCGGGCAGATAGACTTCGCGCTTCCGGACAAGTGACCCGTGCGCACAGACGAAACGTCCGTGCCATGGGCGAACGACACGGACGGTACTTGTACGCACGGTAAACGGGTAGGCTTGTCGTATTCTTAGGGTGTCGTTGCATACGGCGAGGGGGGACACTGCTCGTCCTCGCAGAGCGTATGGTATGAGGAGGTGTCATGGAGTATACAGACAGGCTCGAGCAGAGCGAGCCGACTGAGGCGATCATGCTGGCCGAAGGCTACCTTATGCAGGGCCAGACATACATGGCGCTTGAGCTTCTCTCAAGACGTGCTGAGGACGTGGAGGAGTACATCGATCGTAACTGCCCGACGACCGATAGCCAGCAGTGGTTTAGCTTTTCCTCTCCCTTCGATCGCCTGGCGTACCAGGTTGTCGAGCGCGACCCAAGGGAGCTTCGCGACGTGGGCGAGCCGCTGGATCGCCTGTACGCCGACCTTGCCCTCGCGCGCATGACAGATGGTGACACCCACTTGGCGATCGAGGCGCTCAAGCAGGCGGTGCGTTGGAATCCCATGGCCTGTGAGCATCGTTTGAACCTGGCGGAGTTGTGCCGGGACGTCGGCGATATCAGCGAGTACTTGGCGCTGAGTCACTCGGTGCTCATTCGTGCCAGTGAGCCCTCTCATCTGATCCGAGCCTTTCTCAGTTTTGCCGAGTATTTCCAGGCCTCTGGGAAGTCACGAGAGGCGGCAGCGCTCCTCAGAGCTGCCCGTAGGGTCGATGCGAGCGATCCCTTGCTTAGGGTGGCACTTGAGCAGGCAGTGGGCACGCAGCACGATCCCGATGTTGTCAGCGATGAGGAAGAGGGGCAGATCCTTGATGAGCTGCAGCTGCCACGCGGTGCCAACGCCCAGGTCGTCATCTGTCTCTTACAGTGTGCCTTGGACGCGCGCGAGCTGGGTGACCAGGACGCGGAGACGAGGCTCATGCTGAGGGCTTGCGCGCTTGCGGGCACAGAGCTCTCCCATAGGCTGATGGGGGAGCTTCTCGCATGTGTGGAGCCTGCGGGTGCTGCAGAAGACGCAGACGGTGCGGCCACAGGGGCCGCGCGAGGGGAGGGAGCTACAGATGGCGAGGCGTAGGCCACAGCCAACTTCCACAACGGGCGGGCGCGACAGGGGCAAGAATTCCCAAGGCCCACAAAAAAGGAGCATCTCTAAGAACCGAGTCGCCCGTCACGACTACGAGATAGGTGAGACCTGGGAAGCTGGCATCGAGCTCACGGGAACCGAGGTCAAGAGCATACGCGAGCGTCCCTGTCAGATACGCGACTCGTTCTGCATCATCCGAGGCGGCGAGGCCTTTCTTGTGGGTGTGCACATACACCCGTACTCGAACGGTGGCGTGTGGAACGTGGATCCTGACCGCAGGCGGCGCCTGCTCATGCACCGCCGACAGATTGCCCTCATCGACGCGCAGCTGCGCACCAAGGGTATGGCGCTTGTGCCGCTCGAGCTCTACTTCGACGAGCATAACCGTGTGAAGCTGTGTGTTGGCATAGGAAGGGGCAAGAAGCTCTTCGACAAGCGGCGCGACATGGCCAGACGTGACAGTGATCGCGAGATTCAGCGCGCGCTCAAGCTGCGTGGTCGTTAGGGATGGGAGACCCAGATGGCAGGGAGAGGGGATTTTGTGGTGAGGCAGCTCTTGGACCTTCCGTCGGGCTATCGTGCGCCTCAGATGTGACTAACTGGGTATGAGGGTGGTGCGCCCGTAGGGGCGGGCGCACGAGGCGTGCAGAAGGGCGCGCCGCCAAGAGAGAGGATACGCAATGGTCGACGAGAAGAAGACGTACAAGTTCCGCTGTTTGGTCTGCGGCTATGAGGTCGAGATCGATACTCCGGAGTTGCCTGAGGACTACGTCTGCCCCGTGTGCGGCGTTGGTCCTGACCAGTTCGAGCTGGTGGAGGAGTAGCCTCCCGATACTAGGGTTACGAGGCGTGCGTCTGTGTCGGAGGGGCCCCGAGCTAAGGTCCGTGGGTCCCTCCCTTAGCCGACCCATAGCACCTAAGAGCTGTGAGGATCTGAGGGGGATAGATGAAGCACGCCGAGCAAACGTCTGAGTCCGTCGAACTCGCGCTGTTCCTAGCGCTTTCCGGTGGAGTTATGGATGCCTACTCCTATCTGGTCAGAGGGCACGTCTTTGCCAACGCCCAGACGGGAAACATGCTGCTTCTGGGTGTCAATCTCTCGCAGGGAAACTGGGACCAGTGCATGCACTACCTGTCCCCGGTACTCTTTTTCTCCGCAGGCATTGCGATGGCGCACGGCATCAAGCTGCTCCTCAAACCCAAGCACCTGCACTGGCGCCAGCTCGTGCTACTGATAGAAGCCGTGCTCCTTGTGATCGTGGGCTTCGTGCCAGAGGGGTTCAATCTCATCGCCAACGGCCTGACGTCGCTTGCCTGTGGCATGCAGGTCCAGGCCTTTCGCAAACTTCATGGCAATGCCTTTGCCACGACCATGTGCATCGGCAATCTGCGCAGTGGCACTCAGTCCATGGTGAGCTACGCACATACGCATGAGCGTGAGCAGCTCGAGACGGGACTGCTCTACTCTTTTGTGATCGTATGCTTCACCTGCGGCGCGGTGGCGGGCAGTTGGCTGATAGGACCTTTGGGCCTTAGGATGATTCTTGCGAGCCCGGTCCTTTTGATGGTGGCCTTTGGCATCATGTTCATTGATCGCGAGGGACGCAAGCATGGCTAAGATGCTAAAATGGGTACATGCGTCATGGTGTCGTACGGGGCGCGCAATGCCGGGCGCTGATATCGTAGGGATGGCAGCATGCCTTCCGTTGATCGTATGGGGGTGACTGGTTTCGACAGGGTATGTTTGAGGTGGGCAGCAAGCCGTGGTCTCCTCGCCACGCTAAACAGGGGTACCGTCAAATCTAATTGACGACGAAGATTCTTATCAGGGCGAGTACGCCCTCGCTGCTTAACATATAAGTAGCCGTCTAACGGGAAGTCTCTCCCGCTTCCCGGGCGACGTCATCTGAGGGAGATGCGCGCGTGGACGTGGTTGGTATGCCGTGCGCTAAGTTTGAACCAGCTGGGACGGAAAGCGTCCGTCACCGGACGATCCCGTCTAAGATATTAGCGGTGACTGAGCTTGGAGACACCTGCCAGGAATATGCTTTGGACCGGAGTTCGACTCTCCGCACCTCCACCATGCGCACTCAAGCCCCCTCACCTGTATTCTTGCAGGTGAGGGGGCTTTTTTGTGTTTGAGGGAGACTCTTTTGCGCCCGAGAATCGCCCATATTCTCACGTATCCTGTCGTGGCGTTAGCCAATGGTTAGCCAATGGCCTAGACCCTCGGCACGATGTCCGAGACGCCCCTCGCCGCGTCCGTGGCGTCCGGCCTGACGTAGCGCCGGTACGTCGTGACGATGTCCGAGTGCCCCAGGATGCGGGACAGGTCCTCCACCCTGCCGCCCGCGTGGAGGTACGACGTGGCGAAGCTGTGCCGGCAGTTCTCGACCGTGACATGGGGGACGTCAAGCCCGCCCGCGTCGCACCACGCGAGGAAGCGGTCCCACCTGTGGCGGGCGGTCGACGGCGAGACCCTGCCGCCGTCAGCGCCCACGAGCACGGGGCCGTCGCGCGGTCCTGGCAGCGCCATGAGCGCGTCGGCCACGTCGGGCGACACCGGCACGTCGCGAAGGGAGTGGGCCGTCTTCGGCTCCTTGAGGTCATGGGTGCCCTCGCCTCGCGAGACCATGAGGTACGCCCGCCTCACGCGGCAGGTGGCGGCACCGAGGTCCACGTCGGCCCAGTCCAGGCCGTAGCGCTCCTCGGGGCGAAGGCCCATGAGGAGCCCCAGCAGCCCCAACGCGAGGCAGAACCCGCCGTCGGCCGCCGCGTGCCCGCGCAGGGCCGAGACGAGTGGGGCCATGGCGTCGAAGGTGGTCAGCACGACGCCGTTGTCGCGCCTCCTCCCCTCGGGCGGCAGCGAGTAGCGCGCGGCGGCCACGTTGGACGCCACCAGGCCGTCTCCCATCGCCTGCCTCATGACCGTGCCCAGCACGCCCAGGGCCTTCTGCGCCACCTTGCGCGTCGCGCAGCCGTCCACCATCCTCTGCACCATCGGGCGCGTCACGTCGCGCACGTCCACGGCCTCGAACGCCGGGCGCAGCCTGAGGCGCAGCTCCCTCTCGTAGGTGTCCCGCGTGGACGCGGCGAGGCCGGCCGTCGTCGGCCACCACCACCTGTCCACGTAGTCGCCGAACGTGCAGCGTCCCGATCGGTTGCGCCGGGAGTCCCTGAGGGCGACCAGCTTGGCCCGCTCGACCTTGGCGGCGCGCAGCGTGCGGCAGGTGACGCTCTTGCGGTCGCGCCTGCCGTCCAGCGTGAAGCCGACGTACTCGCGCACGTCATACACGTACGTGCCGTCGGCGAGCCTGCGGCGGGTTATGGACATGGACGGCCCCTGTCGCTCGATATCCAACATCGCCTTGTCATGCCCTTGGTCCCATCCCGGGATACGAGGCTTTCCCATGCATCGCTATGCGTCCCATGTGGCCTTGTTTCACTGCCCGTCTTGCTTGGGGAAGGAAGGATGACCGTCACGTCAGTTAGGGTGGTTCCTCTTGAGTACGAAATCGGTCTGTCCCGGCTTCCACTCGAAAGCCCCCCGCTTCTGTTGGCTGACTATCTCCCAGCCTTCCTCTTGGAGCTTGACGAGCTCAACGGCTCCCTCCTGTGACCCCGTGTCAATGGTTACCTGCTTGACCTCAGCTCTCGGTCCGTCATTGCTCTTGCGTCCGAACAGTCCCATACTCACTCCGTTCCCTCGGTCTTGCCTGTCCTGTGCCTTCATTCTGCGTCACCGCTCACTCGATTCGGTAAAGAGTCTTCTGTATTTCATCGTGATTTCTCGTGACACTCGACACTACGAGCTCGCCAGCGACGAGCTTGTACCACGCGACATAGAGCGACTCGTTGCACCACAGGCTCAGATGGGCTTTTCCGATTCGTCCGTCTGAGAGGTAGTCGATGGTTCCGAGAGTCTGCTCTGGACTCGGGTGGACCTCGTTGAATTGCTCCAACTGCCTAAGCGTCATGTGACGGGGTCTCTCGAGTCCGGCGGTGAATTCTATTGTCGCCACATACTTCGGGGTTCTGCCAGTCGGCATTAGTGGGTTGATGCGCGCCCATGCGTAGTGTTCGGGAAGCCATGACGCGACGTCCGTGATGGGGTGTGTATTCGAGAGGTCGGCACGTATCCTGTCAAGAGGAGCGATTCTATCGAGCATAACAGAGAGGCTTCCAATGTGCGCTCCGATGTCCTGGAGAGCTTTGGCGTCCGCATACCATATGTTATGTGGCTCTGGGTCGCCGTCGTCCAGGTAGACGTTCGCACTTACATAAACCCCTGGACTAAAAGGAAAGCCCGGTAAGTCTAGGTTAAGGGGCGCCATCACCCTCACGGGCGCCGTACGTTGGCGTTCGATCTCCCTGGCGTCCTCGTCCGCCCACATCTCACTCTCAAGACGTCTTTCCACTTCCCTTCGCGTCTCCTCGATGCTTCTTTCCAAAGACTTTTCGGTGTTACGTCTAAACAGTCCCATCATTTCCCCCGTTTAGCTACGCCCGCCATCCATCTGGCGCGGCATAGCTGATGGCGCGTCCTATCGATCGAAACTCGGGAGCGTCTGGGTCAGCGCGATCTATTGTACGATCCCTGTACTCGGAGTCATAGCTTTCGGGATGAAGCCTTACCGCGTCGCCGTCGTAGAACACGCGCTTGAGCGTCGCATCGTCCCCGTTGACAAAAACGGCTCCGACGTCCCCGTCACGGATCTCCATGTCGGGGTCTATAAGCACCAACGCACCCTCCGGAAAAAGCCTGTTCATGGAGTTCCCCGCCACGACCAGCCAGAACGCTCTCTCATGGCCGCGCCACAGATCATCGCGAGTGGCGTGCCATTCGTCGGCCTGCTGGATTGCCTCGCGCGCCTCGCCTGCGGCGATGCGTCCAAGCACTGGAATACGATGCGTGATTCCCCTTTCAAAATTTCCTGCAAACGACGGGTCATCATCTAATCCAAGTAAGTAGGTCATAGACTTTCCCGTGGCGTCTGAAATCTTTGAAAGAATGCTCGATTTTACGTCCCTAGCGCCGTACTCGTAATTTTGAAGGGCTTGGACAGTGATTCCGGCTATTTCGGCAAGATCAGCCTGAGTAAGCTTCGCATGAGTTCGAGCAGCCTTTATTTTGTTGGGGTACTTCATACCAATCTCCCTTGTATAAACCAACATATGTAGATATTTACACAAAATTTTGCTTGCGAGAACCAACAAAAAGATATATTCTCTAACTGTAAGACACCAACAAACATTGGTATTCTGGAGGTGATGACGTGAGAAGAAACCTAAGGGCAGAACGAATTCGGTTTGGGATGTCTGCTGAGGAGGTTGGAAAGAGGATCGGTCGATCCGCACATTCAGTCCTTCTGTATGAGCTTGGGAAAGTAGACCCGCCCGGCACGGTAGTGGTCAAGCTCTCAAAACTCTATCAACGAGAGCCGGAATACCTGATGCGCAAAAGCTAAAGACAAACCAGAAAGAAGGGAACCAGACATGACCGAGAACCAGATGCCCGAGCTCTACGGGCGCCACGACTTTGCGCTCTCCACGGACGAGGAGGGCAACCCCTGCGTGCGGGAGTACGGCACGCCTTGGATGTACACGCCCGGGGACCGCTCCGGGCACGGGTGGGACTCCGCGCGCGGGGAGCGCTACGGGGGACCGCTCTACGAGTGCGACGCGCTCGTGGCGGCGCACGCCCGCGAGGCCTGGGTGGCGGAGGCGAAGGAGGCCTGCGTGCACTTCGGGATCGCGGGGGACCGCTGATGGCGGTCGAGGTCCCACGGAGCGTGAGCGTCCTCGGTCTGGCATACGCGGTCGAGACCGCCGACATGGACGGCGAGGACGGGTCGGTGTCACCGGCGAGACAGCTCATACGGCTGTCGTCGGGCCTGTCGGCCGAGAAGAGGGAGCAGGTCTTCCTCCACGAGCTGGTGCACGCGCTGCTCGACCAGCTCGGGTACGCGGACCTGTACGGGGACGAGCACCTGGTGCAGGGGCTCGCGATCGGGCTGCACCAGGCACTCGCGGGCAGGGGCGGGGTCCCTACTTCCTCCGACTCGGGGTCTGGGACAGGGCGCTCCCTGCCGCCGACTTCGACGCCTTGCCCGTGCGGCCGTCCCTCAGGACCCTAGACGCCGCGCTCGCCGCCTTGCGCGAGGTCTGCTTCGTGTTCTTGGCCATGCGATCACCTCCCCTCGCCTCCTTATTACATAGGGAGTATACCGCATGTTGCGAGAACCTGAGTTCCTGATACCAAAGATTGGAGGTGGGAGATGAGGTCGAGGCTAAAGGTCGTGCTCGCCGAGAGGCGACTGAGGCAGAAGGAGGTCGCGAGGAGGCTCGGCGTGGACAAGTCCTCCGTCTGGCGCTGGACGACCGACGAGGGCATCGCGCAGGCGAGCCTGGGGACGCTTGCGTCGCTCGCGAGGGCCGTCGGGTGCGAGGTCGAGGACCTGTACGAGATGTAGCGAACCAGCGCGAGCGCCCGGGAGGCGCGGCCGGCTCTCCGCACCGCGTCCCGCATAGCGCGGGGGCGGACCGCAAGGGCGACGCCGGCAATCACTGGCGCCGGCGGGCACCTCCTTTCGGCCCCGAGGCCTCCCTGACCCGGCCGCGCGCCCCAGGCGCTCGCAAGACACACGGATTGGAGACGGAATGACAACAACAGCAACTGTGCAGGGAGAGAGGCTCGGCGAGCTCGCCACGTGGTCGCTCGCCGAGGCGTCCAGGGTGACGCGCGTGCCCCTGAGGACGCTCTACAGGAGCGTCAGGGACGGCGACCTCAAGGTGGTGGCGCCCCGTGGCGCCAAGAGGGGCTGGCGGGTCCTCGACGCCGAGCTGAGGAGGTGGCTCGGATGCTCATAGACCGGCCGGACGCCCCGGTGATGGCAGCCCTGGTCGTCGTGGCGCTGGTCACGCTCGTCCTGGCGATGGTCGCGTCATGACGCCGGACCGGATCATCATCCCCGGGCGCCTCGTGGGGCTCAACGAGTACACGAGGGCCTGCCGCTCCCACCGGGCGATGGGCGCCAGGCTCAAGCGCCAGCAGACCGAGCTCGTCGCCTGGTACGCGCGGGCGGCGGGGGCGCACGGGCACGAGGGGCCCGTCGAGGTCACGTGCGAGTGGCACGAGCGGGACGCCAGGCGCGACCTCGACAACGTCGCGTTCGCGGCGAAGTTCGTGCTCGACGGCCTGGTCATGGCCAAGGTCATCGCAGGCGACGACCAGGCGCACGTCACGGGCATAGAGCACAGGTTTTTGGTAAGTCCCGACTGGCCGCGCGTGGTCGTGGAGGTCAGGGACGTCGAGAGGAAGGAGAAGAGATGACCACGAGGAAGAGGAAGGCCGAGGAGGTCGAGCCGACGCTCATAGAGCCCCCGAGGATACTGGCGGGCGCCGAGGAGTGGCTCCGTGACCAGAGGGAGAGGGTCGAGAGGCTCGCCAGGGAGTACTCGCCGCACGAGATCACGACGGCGCAGGACTACCGCGACTCCAAGAGGGCGCGCACGGCGGCGCGCAAGGCGATCAAGGAGGTCGAGGACTCGCGGCGCGAGCAGGTGGGGGCCATCAAGGACGCCGTCCGCGAGTTCGAGGCCGAGGTGAGGGACCTCCTCGCGCCGCTCTCGGGCGTGGACGAGGGGTACCGCGATGCCATAAGGGCCTGGGAGGCCCTCGTCGTCGAGTCGCGCCTGCAGGCCATCGAGGCCTGGTACGTCGAGGAGGGCGGCGTCGTGGTGGAGGCCGTGCCGTTCTCCAGGATCCTGGACCGCTGGGGCGCCGAGGGCAGGTGGCGGAACTACGGGACGAACGAGGTCGCCATCAAGGAGGACCTCACGCGCCGCGTCCGCTCCATCGAGGTCGACCTCGCCGCCATCGACGCCCAGCACATGGACGACGAGGAGAGGATGGCGCTCAAGCAGGACTACCTCTCCACGCTCGACATGAGCGAGGCCATGGGCCGGGCCGCCGAGAGGCGCCGCCAGAGGGAGGCCCTGGAGGAGGACGCCAGGCGCAGGCGCGAGGCCGAGGAGGCCGAGAGGGCGATGCGCGAGGCGGCCGAGCGCGAGCGCGCCGAGGAGGAGGCAGCCGAGAGGGCCCGCGAGGAGGCGAGGCGCGCCGACGCCCTCGCCGAGGCGCAGAGGGCCAGGATGTACCGCATGGCGATCGGCCAGGACGCGCCGGACCCCACGCCGACGTCCGACCCCTACCCCGACGAGGAGGAGCCGACGCGACCCGCCCCCGAGCCGGGACAGGCATCCGGCCCCGCCCGCACGCTCGTCTTCGAGGTCACCGTGCCCGAGCCCGTGGTCGGGCAGTTCGTCGCCGCCATGCGCGCGATCGACGGCGTGCACGGCCGGAAGGTGGGTGAGCGGTGATGGAGGGCGCGATCGTGGAGTTCAAGGCATCCGACGGCTCCGACGTCAGGCTCTCGCCCGGCATCGTGGCCAAGTACATCGTCACGGGCGGCCAGCAGGTGGACGACCGCGAGCTCTTCTCCTTCATGGCCAAGTGCCAGGCGAGGAGGCTCAACCCGCTGGCGGGAGACGCCTACATGACGGCGTACCGCAACGGCAAGACCGGCAGGGTCGAGGCCAGCGTCATCGTCTCCAAGGACTACTTCGTGCGCACGGCCACGCAGCAGCCCGGCTTCGACGGCATCAGGGCCGGGATCGTGGTCGTCGCGAGGGGCGCGTCGGGGCTCTCGTACCGCGAGGGGACCATCTGGGGGCGCCAGACCGAGAGGCTCGTCGGCGGGTGGGCCGAGGTCTACGACAAGGGTCGCGCCCACCCGAGCCGCTCCGAGGTCAGCCTCGACGAGTACGACCAGCACCGCAGCCTCTGGAAGACGAAGCCCGCGACGATGATCCGCAAGGTGGCGCTCGTGCAGGCGCTGCGCGAGGCGTACCCGGGCGCGTACGGCGGGATCTACGACGGCTCCGAGATGCCGGGGGACGACCGGGCGCCAGAGCCTCCCGCCGAGGCGTGCGACCCGGTCGCCTACGAGGCCGAGGCCTCCGAGCAGTCGGAGATGGCGGGCGAGGCCGAGGCGATGGGCCGGGAGGCAGAGGCGACGCAGGCGGCGCAGGACGCAGAGGCGGGCTGGGAGTCCGGCCTCGCCGACGAGGACTACGAGTTCTAGGGAGGATGGGAAATGTCGATCAACTCAGTGTCCATATCGGGGAACCTCGGCCGAGACCCCGAGCTCCGCGTGACGCCGACGGGCACGTCGGTGCTCTCGCTCTCGGTGGCGGTCAACGACCGCGTAAGGGACCAGCAGACCGGGGAGTGGCGCGACCGGGCCAACTGGGTGGACGTCGTCGTGTTCGGCAGCCGGGCCGACGCCATAGCGCCCTTCCTGGCCAAGGGCTCCAAGGTCGCCGTCTCGGGCAGGCTCCGCTGGAGCCAGTGGCAGGACAAGCAGACGGGCGCGAACCGCTCGAAGCTCGAGGTCGTCGCCGGCGAGGTCGTGTTCCTCACGCCGCAGCAGCAGCCGACCAACCAGGCGCCACAGCAGGCCCCGCAGGGACGGACGTACGCGCCTCAGGCGACGCAGGCGGCCCCACGGCCGCAGGCGGCACCAGCCTACGCGCCGCCCGCTCAGGGCGTGTACGACGAGGACATTCCGTTCTAGGGGGGTTCGCATGCACCCGACGGGACGCGAGGGAAGGTAGGCGGCCATGCAGATATTCGACAGCATAGTCGACGGGTCAAAGGCACTCCCGAGGGAGGAGAGGGCCATGCTGCTCCTCGCCGTCATCGACTTCCTGCATGACGGCGAGGAGCCGGACCTTGACGGGATTTCCGAGGGGATGTTCATGATGATCCGGCCGACGCTCGAGAACTCCCGCACCCGCTCGGAGGCGGGCAGGAGAGGCGGAAGGCCATCCAGGCAAGGTGATGCCGAACCGGAGCCGGAAGCAAACGATAAGCAAAACGATAAGCAAACGGCTAAGCAAACGGCTAAGCAAAGCGATAAGCAAACGGCTAAGCAAACGGCTAAGCAAAGCGATAAGCAAACGGCTAAGCAAACGGCTAAGCAAAGCGATAAGCAAACGGCTAAGCAAAACTCCGAAAAATCGGAAAGCAAAACGCCAAGCTATCAAGATTCCTATTCCCATTCCTATTCCAGATCCCCTTCCCAGGGGGAGGGGGTGCAGGGGGAGGGGGGCGACGGGGCGGAGGAGGCCACCGAGCGCGTCATCGCCCACCTCAACGCCGCCTGCGGCACGGCGTACCGGCCAAGCTCCGCGAAGTCGCGCCAGCTCGTCGGGGCCAGGCTCCGCGAGGGCTTCAGCGCCGAAGACTGCGAGCGGGTCATCGACAACATGGCCGCCAGGTGGCTCGGCGACGAGAGGATGCGCAGGTACCTGCGTCCGGAGACGCTGTTCAACGCCACGAAGTTCGAGGGCTACCTCAACGCCGGCCCGCCGAGGGCGTCCCCGGCCGAGGCGATCGCGGCGAGCCTCGCCGCCTACGACGAGGGCGCCATCGAGTGGGTCCCCGTCGAGGATGGGGGCGGCGATGTTCAGCGGGCATGAGCTCTTCCGCAGGAACGGCGGGACGATGCCCCCTGGCGGGTTCCCGACCGAAGAGGTCTGGGCGATGAACACGGCGACGGTCGCCGAGGTCGACGCGGCGATCGCGGCGATGCGCGAGGAGCGCCGCGACAGGGACTCCGAGGCCAGGCTGAGGGCCCAGGATCGCGAGGCCGCCAGGCTCGCCGAGGCCTGCCGGGCGGCGGGCGTCCCCGAGAGGATGCTCTCCGTCCCCATCGACGCCAGGCGCGTCGGGGCCATGGCCAAGGGGCGCGGCCTGTGGGTCTTCGGGCCGGTGGGCACGGGCAAGACCTGGGCCGCCTGCGCCGCGATCAAGGGGTGGGCGTCGAGGGGGCTCGGCAGGGCGCGTCTCGTGCCCGTCGTGGCGATGCTCGCCGACCTCAGGGACTCGATCGGCTCTCACGGCGAGTCGTCCGCCACGGCGGCCTACTCGCAGGCGCCGCTGCTCGTCCTGGACGACCTGGACAAGGAGCCGCCGACGCCAAGGACGCTCTCGAAGCTCTTCGAGGTCATCGACACGCGGTACTCCCACCTCCGGCCGACCGTCGTGACGAGCCAGCGCGGCCCCTCGGAGCTCGGGGCCTTCCTCGGCTCCCAGGGAGACGCCGCCACGGCGGCCGCCATCGTGTCGAGGCTCAGGGGCTCCTGCGACCTCGCGCAGACCTCTGGGGAGGACAGGAGGCCCCATGGCTAGGGTGACGACGCTGGAGCCCCTGCTGTGGCCGCTCATGGAGGGCCCGTCGGTGGACGCCGGCCGCTGCGTCGTGTGCGGCGCCGCGTGGCCCCTGAATCGCCACCACGTGGTGCGCAGGGGCGCCGGGAGGCTCTGGCGCGACGGCAGGGAGGTGCCCAAGCCCACCCTCACGCTCTGCGGCATGGGCAACGCGAGCGGCTGCCACGCCCTGGCGCACGCGAACCGCCTGCACTTCCGCTGGGTCGGGCGCTGGGAGTGGGTCCTGCTCGACGAGCCGACGAAGTACCACGTCGCGCTCTCCATGGACGGATGGAGGCCAATCGATGTGGGAGGTTGAGACGACCGGCGAGGTCGAGGCCACCTGCGACGCGACGGAGGTCGCCCGCGCGCGGGAGTGGTGGGACGAGAGGCACGGCGACCCGAGGGCATCCGAAAATCTGGATAGGAACGCCAGGGACGAGGAGGACGAATGGTGGTACGGGAGAAGGAAGACGAGGCCGAGATGGTGACGGAGGCGGGCAAGGCTCACGCCGGGATCGACCCGGAGGTCATCAGTCTCGCGAGTAGTCTCACGGAGGAGGGCACGTGGGTGAGGGCGATCCTGGCCCAGAAGGCCATGGGGAGGACGCAGGCGATGGTCAGGGACGACACGCACGATGGGAAGGTCGCCTACCGGATGGAGGACGACCTCGACCTCCCCCGCGAGATCGCGGATGCGCACGGGCGCAAGAGGCTCCTGCACGCGGTCAGGGAGAGGCTGGGACCCGTGGCGGACGTGGCTCGCCAGCTGGAGGACCTCGCAGACGAGGCCCACGCCTGGGAGGGGGTCCTCGTCGCGGCGGGGGACCTGAGGGGCATGGCCAGGGACCTGCGCGAGGCGCTGAGGGGAACGGGGGTCGAGGGATGAGGTACTGGGTCCACGCAGACACGTTCGACGTCATCCAGGCGGCGCTCAACCTCGCGGCCGCGCTCGGCGCCACGCAGGCTGAGCTCGACCGCGCGATGGAGGACGTCAGGCGGGCCAACGAGGAGAGGGGGCGGTACCGGTGACGCCGCAGGAGGAGCTCGCCAGGCTGATGGCGGATAACCCGGGGCTGCCCGTCCTCAAGATGGGCGGGGACGGCACCGGAGAGGACCTCGACTGGTACGTCCTGGAGCTCGCGGGCGCCCGCCTCGGCAGGTGGTGGTCGTATGACACGCGGGTCTACGACGACAGGGACGACGTGGTGGACGCCCTCATCGAGGACGGCATGGCGGAGGCCGAGGCCGAGGGGGAGGCCGACCGCCTGCCCCACGGCAGGTGCATATGGGCGCACATGCGATATGCGAGCCTCAGGGAGGGAGACGGCGATGGGATGTGACGCGTACGAGGCCAAGTGGGTCAGGTGCCGCAGGCCCCACCGGTGCTCCTACTGCGGAGAGCCGATCGCGGCCGGCGAGGAGGCCCTGCTGGAGCACGGGATAGACGAGGAGGGACCCTTCTCGCGCCACGCGTGCCGGGAGTGCGAGCCCTTCCTTGAGGGCTTCTGGGACTGGTGCGGGTGCGAGAGCGGGGACGTGCAGGGAGAGTTCGCGCTCTACCTAAACATCGTCCGCGCGGAGGAGCGGGAGTGCGCCGAGATGGAGGAGGGAAGATGAGTGACGAGAGGCGCGATGTGGCAAGGAGGCTGCTGGAGTGCCGCAGGGACGCACGGGAGTACGACGACCGCGAGGCTGACGTGGCGCTTGCACCGAAGCTCGTGATGAAGAACGGGAACTCCATGTATCGCAACGTCGCGGGGTCTCTGGAGGAGGGTGGGAACTTCAGCCTCGGCTATGAGCAGGCGATATACCGCCTGGCCGACCTGATCGACCCGACGTGCGAGGCGAACAACCTCGCGGACGGCGAGTACTACTGCTCGGAGTGCGGGAGCAACCTCGGCATCGAGATAGAGGACGAGTCCCTGCTGCCGAACTACTGCCCTGAATGCGGGGCGAGGGTGACGGGAGATGAGGACGAGGGATGATCACGAGTGACGAGCGCCGCGCCATCGCGGCGAGGGCAGACGAGGTTACGTTCGACATGGGCAGCGTCGCGCGCGACGTGCTGAGAGGCCTGCTCCATGTCCTCGGGATCGAGAGCGAGGGGGTGTCGATGTGGTACACGGATGGGTGCCACGCGCTCGCCCGCATCCGCGAGCTCTGCGAGCTGCCTGACGACTGGTACGTCGAGAGGGGCGACGAGGAGCTGGCCGCCCACGGGCTCCTGCGGGCGCCCAGGGACGCCGACGGGATGCCGATACTCCCGGGCGACATGCTCCAGACCACGCTCGGCGGGACCGGGGTCGGGGAAGTGACCCACATCGAGTACCAGAAGGGGGCCGTGATGGTGACCATCGGCTTCGAGCACGACTCAAGCGTGACGGACCTCGGCGCGTCACTGGCCGACGAGATAGACCGCTGGGTGGACTCCGAGCAGGACCCGGACGAGCCCTACGAGCCGCTTCGGTTCATCGCCCGCCGTCTGCGGAAGATAGGAGGGGCCGCGAGATGAGTGGCCTTAAGGGCAAGTTCGTCTTCCTCTCGGGCCCGGTCACGGGCCTGGCGAGGGAAGACGCGTGTCAGAGGTTCCTGGACGCCGAGATGACGTGCATCGGCGTTGGTGCCAGGTACGTCTTCAACCCGATGAAGCGCGTGGCTGCCTACTTCACCCACGAGGAGGCCATGCTCGTGTGCCTGGGGGAGCTGGCGGCGACCTTGATGGGCCCCTCCACCGAGTACGACCTCCTGGTCTCGCTGCCCGGCTGGGAGGGCAGCGCGGGCGCGAGGCTTGAGCGCGCCGTCGCCGAGGCGATCGGCATCCCCTGCGCGGAGCTGGGCGAGCTGAGCGAGCTGGGGGGCGAGTGATGGGCCCCGCTCTTGACGTGTGCTGCGGGCCGAGGAGCTTCTACTTCGACAAGGCCGACCCCAGGGTCACGTTCTGCGACCTCCACCCGCGCCACATGACGCTCTGCGACGGCCGCGCCCTCGACGTGAGCCCGGACGTCGTCTCCGACTTCCGCGACCTACCGTTCCCCGACGAGTCGTTCTCACTCGTGGTCTTCGACCCGCCGCACCTGGACGTGGGCGCCGGATGGCAGGTGGGCAAGTACGGCAAGCTCGACCCGAAGGGATGGAGGCGCGACCTCACGGAGGGCTTCTCGGAGTGCCTTCGTGTGCTCAGGCCGGGCGGCGTGCTGGTCTTCAAGTGGTGCGAGTACCGCATACCGCTCAGGGACGTGCTGGCATGCTGCCCGGCGACGCCCATTCTCGGCAACCGCAGGCCGAAGGCGAGCAAGACGCACTGGGTGCTGTTCATGAGGGAGGGGGCGAGCCGGCCATGAGGGTCCTCTGCGCCTGCGAGGAGTCGCAGGCCGTCACGTCGGAGCTCAGAAGGCTCGGGCACGAGGCATACAGCTGCGACCTGCTCCCGACGGGCGGCGCGCACCCGGAGTGGCACGTCCGGGCGGACGCCGTCGAGGTCGCCAAGCTCGCGTGGGACATGGTCATCGCCTTCCCGCCGTGCACGCACCTCGCGTGCTCCGGCGCCAGGTGGTTCGGCGAGAAGAGGCGCGACGGCAGGCAGCAGTCGGCGATCGGGCTCTTCCTCGCCCTCGCGACGCTCGACCACGTGCCGAGGGTGGCGGTGGAGAACCCGGTCGGCATCATGAGCCGCCTGTACCGCAAGCCGGACCAGGTCATCCAGCCGTGGCAGTTCGGCCACCCGGAGACCAAGGCCACGTGCCTGTGGCTCAGGGGCCTGCCGCCGCTCGTGCCGACGCATGACGTGTCAGACGAGATGGCGCGGCTCCCCGACGCCATGGCGCACCGGGTGCACCACATGGCCCCGGGGCCGGACAGGCAGAGGCTCAGGGGAAGGACGTACCCGGGCATCGCGAGGGCGATGGCGGAGCAGTGGACGAGGGAGGACGGAAGATGACCGCGACCGTGGCTCGAACCTACTCGAACCTACTCGAACCTACTCAAACCGACCGGGCGATCGGCTCATGAGCGAGTGGGCGTACGCGAGGGACCTCATGGAGGCGGCGAGGCGCTCGGCGATCGAGGCGGAGCGCACGAGGCGGGCCCTCGCGCGCATGGCCTCCAGGGAGGGGCCGCGCGCGCAGTCCTACCGCCCCGGCACCTCTCCGGGGCGCGTCGCCGACCCCATGGCCGCGACCGACGAGAGGATGGACTACGAGGCCCGCATGCGCTCGCGCGTCGAGGCCGACTACGCCATCATCGATGAGGCCTGCGACGTCATCTACGGCTCCGACCAGACGGGCTCGGGCGGCGTCTGCTCGCTTTTGGGCTCGGCCTACGCCGACTGCCTGTGGTGGCGCTACTGCGCCGCCGCGACCTGGGCCGAGGTTGCCGAGGCCTGCGGCATGAGCGAGCGGTGGTGCCGCGACGCCGTCTCGGTGGCCTGCGACGCGGTGGACGCCTACGGCGTCGGCAGGGTCATACGAGGCCTCGGGCTTGCCGAGGGCTAGGGAATTTGCCGCCTCGTGCCGGGTCGTGCCGCCCCGTGCCGGGGAGGACGTGGTACAAGGGTATCGTGGGATCTTCGCGGGGGCCTCAGGAACGGGGCCCCGACTCGTATGGAGGCGATGCGGCATGACGATCCGGGAGATCGCCCTCATAGCGGCCCGCCACTCCACCCGCGTGGCCTACGCCATGCGCGCGGCGCTCATGGCCCTGGGCGTCGACGCGGACGCCCTGGCCGTGGCCGAGGCCCGCTACGGCGGCGTCGCCGAGTGCGTGGCCAACCGCGTGAGCCCGCTCGACGCCAGGGCGGCGAGGCACCGTGGCTAACCCCGAGAACCTGGTCCCGAACGAGGCGAGAACACCGAGCCAGCGCCGAGAGAACGCGCGCAAGGCGGGCAGGGCCTCGGGGAGGAAGCGCCGCGAGATGCGCGAGATGCGCGAGACGCTCCGCGCGATGCTGGACATGCCCCTCAGGCCCGGCGGCGTGACCACGGCGCAGACGATGGACGGCATGGAGGGCAAGAACATGACGGTCGCGCAGGCCGTGGCGCTCGCGCAGCTGCGCAAGGCCATGGACGGCGACACGAGGGCGGCGGAGTTCGTCCGTGACACGTCGGGCCAGAGGCCGAGCGACCGCGTCGAGCTCTCGGCGCCGTCCAGGGAGAGCGCGGAGGAGTTCGGGCGCATGCTCGACGAGGCCATGCGGGATGGCGGCTGAGCGGGCGAGGGCGCTCTCGCGCGTCATGACGGGCCATCCCGTCAGGCTCGCCCGCATGATGGGCTATGACCGCCTGGTCGAGCCGCTGCACGACGGCTGGATACGCCACATGACTTTCGGCGATGGCGACTGGACCCTGCAGGCGCATCGAGGCTCGTACAAGACCACGTGCGTCAAGGTGGCCCTATGGCTGCTCCTGGTCACGCGGCCGAGGCTCGCCGTGGGCTTCTTCCGCAAGGCGTCACCGGACGTCGAGGAGGTCATGGCCGCCGTGGCGCGCATGCTCCGGTCCGACACGTCGGCGATGGTCACGGAGGTTATCTACGGTCACCCCGCGAGGGTCGCGTCCGAGAGCTCCGTCGCCATATCGACCGACCTGGCGTGCAACGCGTCGGACCTGCCGCAGCTCTCGGGCTACGGCATCGGCGGCTCGCTCACCGGCAAGCACTACGACGTCGTGTTCACCGACGACGTGGTCACGCTCAGGGACCGGGCGTCCAGGGCCGAGCGCGAGGCGACCAAGGCGTTCTACCGCGAGCTCCAGAACGTGCGGAACCGGGGCGGGCGCATAGTCAACACGGGCACTCCCTGGCACAGGGACGACGCCTTCCAGCTCATGCCGGAGCCGGAGAGGTGGCCCTGGGACTCGACGGGCCTGGTGTCGAGGGAGGAGGCCAAGGGCCTTCGCAGGGCCATGACGCGCAGCCTCTTCGCCGCTAACTACGAGCTTCGCCACGTGGCCATGGAGGGCGCCGTGTTCGAGGGGGAGCCGGGGACGTTCTCCGACCGCTCGCTGCTCTTCGACGGCCTCATGCACGTGGACGCCGCGTACGGCGGCGCGGACGGCACGGCCGTCACGTGCATCGCCTGGCACGACGGGCGCCCGCACGTCCACGGCGAGCTCTTCCGCGAGACGCACGTGGACCGATGCGTGGGCCGCATCATGGAGCTGCACGAGTCCCTCAGGCTCGGCACCGTGTGGTGCGAGCGCAATGCCGACAGGGGCTACCTGGCCGAGAGGATGCGCGGGCTGGGCCTGCCCGTGGGCACGTACCAGGAGAGCGCCAACAAGTTCGTCAAGATATCGACCCACGCCCGGGGGCGCTGGGCGGACCTGGTGCGCCTGGACAGCGCGCGCGAGGCCTCGGCCGCCTACTGGGACGAGGTCATGGACTATGGCGAGGGCGCCGAGCACGACGACGCGCCCGACTCGCTGGCCTGCGCGATCCGCCTTCGCGACGACGCGCCGACGATCAGCCTCTTCAGGGGAGGGATATGATGCCAGACGCCGCGACCTACGAGCCGTGCGGCGGCTACCGCGTGCCCGCCGGGACCGAGATGGGCGGCCAGCTCCTGGCCGACATCCTCCAGGACTACCACATCCGGCAGCTCCCGAGGCTCGCGAGGCTGAGGCGCGCCTACGAGGGGGACCACGACGTCCTGCACCTGCCCGCCAAGGCCGGGTACAAGCCGGACAACCGCCTGGTGGCGAACTACGCCAGGCAGATGGTGGACACCATGGTCGGCTACTTCCTCGGCATCCCCGTGAGGCTCTCCGGTGACGACGACGGGACGCTCGCCTGGCTCGCGGGCTGGGGCGCGCGCAACGACGAGGACGACCTCAACGCGGAGCTCTCCAGGCTCGCCGACGTGTACGGGTCCGGCTTCGAGCTGATGTGGCGCGACGGCGACGCCCTCCCACGCTCATCGACGGTGGGGCCCATGAACTGCCTCTTGGTCCGCGATGACACGGTGGAGGGCCGCGTGCTCTTCGCCGTGCGCTTCTGGAGGGACGACAACCGCTTCGACGGGCGCCCCGACACGGTAAGGGGCACGCTTTACGACGCGTCGGCCGAGACGCCCTTCGAGTGGTCGGGGTCCGTGACGCTCGGGGAGGCGGTCCCGCACGGCTTCCCGGACGTGCCCGTCGTCGAGTATGTGGACAATGAGGAGCGCCAGGGCCTCTTCGAGGGCGCCCTCTCGCTCATAGACGCCCATGACAAGGCGCTCTCCGAGAAGGCGAACGACGTCGAGTACTACGCCGACGCCTACCTGAAGATACTCGGCGCGAGGATCGACGAGACGACCCTCACCGAGCTGCGCAACTCGCGCATCATAAACCTGGCGGGCCGGGAGACCGACAAGGTGGTGGTCGACTTCCTGTCGAAGCCCGACGCGGACGGCACCCAGGAGCACCTCATCGACCGCCTGGAGCGGCTCATATTCACGACGTCGATGGTCGCCGACCTCAGTTCGGAGAGCTTCGACACGAGCTCGGGGATCGCCATCAGGTACCGCCTGCAGGCCATGAGCGACCTCGCCATGGTCAAGGAGCGGAAGTTCAGGCGCGGCCTCTCCAGGCGATGGCGCCTGCTCTCGGGCTACGCCGCCTCGCCGCTTCCCGACGACGCGTGGATGGGCGTGAGGGCGACGTTCACGCGCAACGTCCCGGCCAACCTCCTGGAGGAGAGCCAGGTCGCGGCGAACCTCTCGGGCATCACGTCCGAGGAGACGCAGCTCTCGGTGCTCTCGTGCGTGGACGGCCCAAGGGAGGAGATGGGCCGCAAGGAGGCCGAGCGCGAGGCGCGCGCGGACGCGCTGGTGCCCCTGAGGGGCGGTCGGGAGGTCTAGGTGGCCACCTACTGGGAGCGGCGCATGGCCGAGGCCGACGCCGCGATGGGTCGCGACGAGAGGGTCGTGGCCAAGAGGGTCGCGAGGGCCTACGAGAGGGAGATGGCGGACCTCTCCCGCGAGATAGCGGGGTACTACGAGAGGTATGGCGAGGACGGTATCCTGCGCTACCGCGACATGCTCGAGTCGATGGACCCGAGCGACCGAGACCTGCTCATGCGCGACTGCGACAGGTTCGCGGCGGAGCACCCGGACCTCGCCGACATGGTCGCCATCCGCAAGGACGCCTACAAGCTCGACCGCCTGGAGGGCCTGCAGGAGTCGGCCAGGCAGCACCACGCGAGGGCGACGGCAGAGGCCGCCGAGGGGCTCGACGAGCACTTCGCCCGCCAGGCGGCGCGCGGCGCCAACGCCGTCGCGGAGGCGATGGGGTACGGCAGGGGCTTCCACGCGCTCGACGACGACACGATCCGCCGCTTCGTCGGCACCAGGTGGGCCTCGGGGAAGAGCTACAGCGAGGCCATATGGGGAGACTCCGAGAGGGTCGCCGCCTGGGTCCAGGACGACATGGCCAAGGCGCTCGCGCGCGGCGAGTCCTGGCGGAGCCTGTGCGACGAGCTGTCGAGGAGGTTCGTGGGCGTCTCGGAGCGCGACGTCATGCGCCTGGTCGTGACCGAGGGCACCTACGTCTCCAGGCAGGCCCAGCTCGCCGAGCTCGCGCGCGAGGGCTTCGAGGAGTACCGCGTGGAGCCCGTGGGCGACGAGAGGACCTGCGAGGTCTGCTCGGCGCTCGTCGGCAAGGCCTTCCCGATCGACGGCGCGAGGGTGGGCGCGACGCTGCCGCCGATACACCCGAGGTGCCGCTGCCAGATAGCGCCCGCCGTGGACGACTGGGACGCGTGGATACGTGACCAGGTGGACCGCAGGCAAGCGGAGGTCGCGGCCAGGCGCATGACGGAAGGCGGCGAGCGTGCGAAGGGGGCGCGCGCCGTCCAGGACGAATGCAGCCGCATCGAGAGTGACTTCGGGCGCGTCTGGAGGGACTACAGGGCCTCCGGCAAGAGCCGCGAGGGATACGACGAGACCGTGAACGCCTACCTCGCGTCGATATCCGACGGCCGCGTGAGCGCCGAGTATCGCGCCAAGCCGAAGGCAAAGGAGATCCAGGCGGCCACGTGGCTCGCCAGGAACGGCCATGAGGTCAGGTTCAACTATGAGTCGAGTATCCCTGGATCAAGAACTGCCGACATGACAGTGGACGGAGCACCGTATGAGTTAAAGCGCCTGGGGACCCACAACGCGCACAAGGCGAAGGTGAGAATCGGCGAGGCCGCACGGCAGTGCTCGAACATCATCGTTGACCTCTCGCTGAGGACGCTTACCGGCGAGCAGGAGGAAGAGGTGCTGCGGGCGATGGCTTCGAAGAAGGACATAGACGCCATCATCGCCCTCTCCGACGTGTTTGAGAGGGTCTTCAGACGGCAATGACGCCGATGCTCTTCCCTGGCTCGAATACCTGGGCGGCGCTCGACGTCGATGACAGTGTACCCGATTGTGCGGGGAGGATGCATGAGAAGGGTCGTCCGCTGCCCCGCCTGCTCGTCGTGCGCCAGGGTCGCCGGCCGCGAAGTCGGCGAGCGCGGAGAGCCCGGGATCCCCGGAGAGGAGTGGTAGCCATGCCCACCGTCACCATCTGGCACGCCACGTGGTGCGCGCCCTGCAAAGGGACGATCGAGCGCGTCGTGCCGCGCCTGCGCGAGGAGGGCGTCGAGCCCGCCCTCGCCGACGTGGACCTGCGCCCGTGCGCGGCCAGGGACCGGCACGTGGACTACCTGCCCACGTTTACGGTGGATGACGGCGACGAGGAGCTCCTGCGCTGCCGTGGCCACCCCACGGAGGAGGCGATCGAGCGCATCGTGGGGCTTTGCGGGTAGGGGTCGCCCGGGAGGGAGGCCCACCCGCGCGTCCGAGACGTGACGACGATAAAGGCACCGTGACGAAGGCCGAGCCGCAGGGCCGTGACATGCGGGGACAGGGAGTGTGACTGATGGCAGGACAGGAGGGCCAGCAGGTCCAGGCAAGTGGCGACGGCGCCCAGCAGCAGGACCAGGCGGGAGCTCAGCAGGGCGCGAACCAGCAGGGCGCGACCCAGCAGCAGGCGAGGTACACCGACGCCGACGTGGACGCGATCATCTCGAAGAAGTTCGCCAAGTGGCGGGAGCAGCATGAGGCCAAGGTCGCCGAGGCGGCCAAGCTCGCGGAGATGAACGCGACGCAGAGGGCCGAGTACGAGCGCGACCAGCTGCAGAGGCGCCTCGACGAGCTGGAGCGCGAGAAGTCGGTCTCCGGCATGGTCGCCGAGTCGCGCAGGCAGCTCTCCGATCGCGGCATCAGCGTGCCCGACGAGCTCGTGGGCACGCTCGTGGGCGAGACGGCCGAGGACACCAAGAGGGCCGTGGATGCCTTCGCAGACGCCTTCGAGGGGGCCGTGGACGCCGCCGTCAGGGCGCGCCTCTCGGGCACCGCCCCCAGGTCGGGCGGGGCCGCCAAGTCCCCCACCAGGGTCGACATCCTCAAGATCGAGGACACCGAGGCCCGCCAGAGGGCCATCAGGGAGCACCCGGAGCTCTTTTTCACCAGCAGACAATGACACACAGAAGGGGGCAAGCATGCCCAACACGCCCGTATCCTACCCGGAGGCCGGAGGCACGAAGTCCACTGACCTCGCGCCGGAGATCTCGATCGACTACGTGAACCGCTTCACCACCGGCGTCCGCCGCCTGCAGAGGCTGCTCGGCCTCTCGGACCTGATGCCGGTCGCGGACGGCGGGACCGTGAAGACCTACAAGTACACCACGGACATCAAGGACGGCAACGTCGCCGAGGGTGAGTACATCCCGCTCTCCAAGGTCAGCCGCACGCTCGACCAGACACACGCCATCAACCTCAGGAAGTGGCGCCGTAACACCTCCGCCGAGGCGATCCAGTCCAAGGGGCGCGACCGCGCGATCAACGGCACCGACGCGAAGTTCGTGTCGGGCGTGCAGGGCCTGGTCAAGGCCGACCTGCTCTCCGCGATCACCGGGACGACCAAGACCGCGCCCGCCGGGGCCGGCCTCCAGGCCGCGCTCGCAAGCATGTGGGGCGCGCTCAACACCATCTTCGAGGACTACGACGGGTTCGGGGACATCGACGACGGGGCGGTCAGCCCGTTCGTCTTCTTCGTGAACCCCACCGACGTGGCCAAGTACCTCGGGACCGCGACCGTGACCACCCAGAGCGCCTTCGGGATGGGCTACCTCAAGGACTTCCTCGGCCTCGGAACGACCTTCACGAGCGCCAAGGTGACGGCGGGCAGCGTCTTCGGCACCGCCGCCAGGAACGTCGTCGTGGCCTACACGCCCGCGAACGGCAGCGGCCTCTCGCAGACCTTTGGGCTCACGTCCGACGCGACCGGCCTCGTGGGCATGACGCACTCCGTCGTGACCACCAACGCGACCATCGACACGCTCCTCATGGGCGGCATGAAGGTCTTCCCCGAGATCTCCGACGCCGTCCTCAAGGGGACGATCAGCTAGGGGGTGGCTCCATGGCGATCCTGGAGCGCGTGAGGGCCAGGCTGGACGCGTGGGAGGACGTGCCGAGCGACGGGTGGCTCTCCGAGGCCATACGGTCGCTCTCGGACCGCGCGTGCGCCCGCATGGGCGTCGCGTCCCTCCCGGCGCCAGCCGAGTCGATCGTGGTGGACGCGACGGTGAAGGCCGTGAACCGCCGGTTCGACGAGGGGATCTCCTCGGAGACCGAGGGCCAGGGCACAGGCGCGTCCATGTCGGTCGCGTTCTCCGACGACCTCCTGGCCGAGTACGACCGGGAGCTCTCCGCGCTCGCCGACATGGCCCGCGCGGACGGCACGTCGCTGCTCCCCTCGGTGAGGTTCCTGTGAGGTGGCGCATGGCCGAGCTCTTCGAGCTGGCCGACACCGGCAGGAGGGACCGCCTGGGCAACCGCGTGACCGAGCGGCGCAGCCTCGGCAGGGTGCGCGCGAGGGCGGCCCCGTGGACCCAGACGGCCGCCGCCGAGGAGGGCAACGGCTACCTTGCCTGCGACCTCACGCTCGTGACGACGGCGGCCCTGGCGACCGTGCGCAGGGCCGCGCTCGTCCGCTTCCCTGCGACGGGGGGAGACGCGAGGGCATACGAGGTCGTGCAGGTCTCAGACGTCGGCAGGCGCAGGGCGGTCCACTGCGCGAGGCAGAAGGGGGAGATGGTGTGAGCGCGGTGTCGGTGACGCTGGACGACGGGGGCCTCGGAGAGAGGCTCGACGAGCTCCGGCGGGTGACGTGCGAGTCCGTGGTGAGGGCCACGGTGAGCCAGATGGCCGAGGACCTCAAGGCGATCACGCCGAGGGAGACGGGGAGCCTCCTGAACTCGCTGAGGCAGCGAGTGGAGGACGCGAGCACCGGCTACGTCGGCTACGTGGCCGACTACGCCCCCCACGTCGAGTACGGCCACCGCCAGAACGTCGGCCAGTACGTGCCAAGGCTCGGCAAGGCGCTCAGGGCCCCGTACGTGGAGGGGCAGCACTTCCTCTCTGAGGAGGTGGCGGCCGCGAGGTCGGTGATGAGACGCAGGTTCGACGAGCACATGAGGAGGCAGGGGCTATGAGCAGGCGCGCGCTCAGGAGGCTGTCGCCGGTGGACCTCGTGGCCGCCGTGGTCGCGAGGGTGTCGGGTGGCACGGGGGTGAGGTGCGTCCTCGACCCCGGCGACGAGAGGAGCCCGCTCTACTCGGTCTCGCTCACGGGGATGCGCCCGGAGAGGTCCAAGAGCCTGAGGATCGACGTGTACGAGCTCCAGGTGCACGCGATCTCCGCCCCGTCCAGGACGAGCGAGGCGGCGCTCTCAATGGTGTGGGCGCTGCAGGAGGCCATGGAGGCGGACGTGGAGCTGCCGCGCCCGTTCTGCCTCGTCCGGCAGGACGACATGGGGCTCCAGAGCGTGAAGCGCGACCCGACCGGCGAGTGGCACGCGATCGTGGCGTACGAGGTCACCGTGAGCTACGGGCTCATGGTCAAGTAGCGGCCATGGCCGCAGTTAGGAGGGGCGCCGATGCCCGAACCAGACTACAGCAAGAACAACGACTCGGGAGCGTACTGCAAGTTCGACGGGGGCGCGTCGGCCACCGACGGGGCCTACGTCCTCACCTGCATCTTCAATAGCGTCGGAGACAAGCTCCTCGCGATAGACGGCGAGAAGGACTCGAAGCTGTCGCTCTCCGCCGAGACGGTGAGCTACTCCACCAAGGACAGGCGGGGCAGCTGGCAGACGAGCCGCCCTTCCACGAGGAGCTGGGAGCTGTCCCTGGAGACCGTCCACGTCATGGACGCGGAGTCGAACAGGCTGATCCGCCAGGCGTTCGATAACGGGAGTGTTCTCTGCGTCAAGCAGGTCTACGACGACGAGAGGGACTACCCGCCACGGGGCGGCGGCCTTGCGTTCGTCACGAAGTACGAGGACGACAGCCCGTCCGACGACGTGATATCGATCTCCGTCACCCTCACGGGCGCTGGCAAGTGGACGTGGTTCGACCTCGACGCCGAGGCGAAGGGCAAGGCGACCGCCAAGCCCTCGAATCGCGGAAGGTGACGGGAGGGGACATGGAGACGACGACGTTCGAGTGGGACGGGACGACCTGGGAGCTCGCGTACGCGGCAAGGCGCATCGACATGCTGGAGGCGGCGCTCAAGAGGAGCGTCATCGAGGTCCTGAGCCGGACGCCGACCCTTGCGGAGGCGCGCTCCCTCATGGCCTACGGGATGAGGGAGGCCGGGACGTCCGCGTGGGCGGCCCCAGGCAGGGCCATGGGGATCGCGGGCGACTACGTGGCCGAGCGCGGCCTGTCCTCGGCCATGGAGATGGTCTCCTCCGCGATCCTCAGGGACTGCGGTTTTTTATTCCGGTAGGCCTCCGGCGCCCCCGCCTGAGGCGCCTCGGGGTCTCATCGGCCAGGCACGACTGGGCCGCCGACGTCCCGGGCGCCCACGCCGGTGACGCCGAGTGGGCCGTGGTGGCCGCGCGCCTTGGGTGGACCCCCGAGCAGTGGGGGTCTCTCACCGACGCCCAGAGGGTCCTGCTCGCCAGGGCCGTCGAGGACAGGGACGTCAGGGCGACGGAGGCCGTGCGCGACGCAGTGGCGAACGCGCTGGCGAACGCCCTTCGCAGGAAGGGGGGCGACCCGCTGCCGCTCTACGAGGACGCCTCGCGGGGGCAGGCCATGGGGCACGGCGAGGCCGTCGGAAAGATGAGGGACATAGCGGCCCATATGGGCTGAGGGGAGGGAGATGTCGGACTACACCCTCTCCGCCAAGATCACGGCGGACAGCTCCGGCTTCGAGGCGGGCGTGCAGGGGGCCCAGTCGTCCCTCGACGCGCTCAGGGCCAAGTGCTCCGAGACGTCGTCTGCCGCCTCCTCGGAGGTGGGGCGGGCGGCCGACGCGACCGGCTCGGCGTGGGAGCGCGCAAGGGACAGGGCGTCCTCCGCGCTCGGGCGCATGGGCTCGGGCGCCGGGGCCGCCCTCGGGGCGGTCAGGGAGAACGCCACGCAGCTCGTCGGCGCGCTCGGGTCCATAGGCCAGGCCGGGGCGACGGCGGTCGCGGGCATAGCGGTCAAGGGCGGGTTCGACCGCGCACTGGCCATCGACAACGCCAAGAAGAAGCTCGCGGGCTTCGGCCACGACGCGGCGGACATCCAGAGCATCATGGACTCCGCCACCACGGCGGTCAGGGGCACGGCCTACGGCCTGGGCGACGCGGCGACGGCCGCCGCCACGCTCTCGGCGGCCGGCATCAGGAGCGGCGAGGACATGACCAACAGCCTCCAGGCCGTGGCGAACGCGGCGGCGGCCTCCGGGCGGGGCTTCAACGACGTCGGCGTCATCTTCTCGTCGGTCGCGGCCCGGGGCAAGCTCATGGGCGACGACATGCTGCAGCTCACGAGCTCCGGCGTGCCGGTGCTGCAGCTCCTGGCCGACCACCTGCACAAGACGACCGCCGAGGTCTCCGACATGGTCTCCTCTGGCCAGATCGACTTCAAGACCTTCTCCGACGCCATGAGGGAGGGGCTCGGCGACGCCGCCAAGTCCTCGGGCGACACGCTGGAGGGCGCCGTCGCGAACGTCGGCAGCGCGCTCTCCCGCATGACGGAGCCGCTCGCCACGCCCGTGATACAGGGCGTGGTCGGGCTCATGAAGCAGCTGGGCCCGGCCATAGACGGCGTCTCCTCCGCGCTGGGCCCCGTGATGCCGGCTCTGGCGCCCGTGGTGGCGGGACTCGCCGCCTTCGCGGCCTCGGGCCTCGCGCCCGTGCTCGCCGGCCTGCCCATGGTGGGGCCGCTGCTCGGTCCCGTGACGTCGCTGCTCTCCGCGCTGGGGGGGCCGGTCGGCATAGCGGCGGCGGCGCTCGTGGGCCTCACGGCCGTGTGCCCGCCCCTGCAGGAGGCCTTCGGGTCGCTCCTCGACTCGCTCGGCGAGCTGGGGAGGGCCGTCATCGACGTCGTGGGCCCCGCCGCCAAGGCGGCACTGGACGCCCTCCAGCCGCTCGTGCAGGCCCTGGGGCAGGGGCTCGCCGCCGCGATCGGGGCGGCGGCGGGCGTCATATCCGAGCTGGCGCGCGGCCTGTCGGGGATGGCCGAGGGCGGCGGGTCTGCCCTCGACGGGCTCAGGCCCGTCGCCGAGTGGGTCCAGTCCACCCTCGGCCCGGTCGTCGAGTCGGCCCGAGGCGCCCTCTCCGTGGTCTCCCAGACCCTCGGCGAGGTCGCGGCGAGCGCGCAGGCGACGCTCGGCCCCTCCCTCCAGACGCTGGCGGGGCTCGTCGCGTCGGTGGCCCAGGCCCTGGCGGGCGTGCTCGGACCGGCCCTGCAGCTGGTCGCGTCGCTCGCGCTCAACGCCCTCGGGGCCGCCTTCCAGGTGGCGGGCGCGCTCGTGTCCGGCGCGATGCAGGTGGTCGCAGGCGCCGTGACCGCCGCCGTGGGGGTCATAGAGACCGTCCTCGGCGTCCTGGTCGGCGTCTTCACCGGCGACTGGTCGATGGCGGCGGAGGGCGCGAGGACCGCGATGGGCGGCATGCAGGAGGCCGTCCTCGGGATCCTGAACGGCCTGTCCGGGGCCGTCGTGGGGGTCCTGAACGGCATCGTCGGCCACTTCGGGGCCATCCTGGGCGGCGTCCCCGGCATCGCCGAGGGGGCCCTCTCCGCCCTCTCGTCCCTGGTGGGGGGCAGGATGGACGGCCTTCGCGACGCCGTGGCCGGGGGCCTCGACGCCGTGGCGGGCCTCTTCAGGGGCCTCCACATAGAGTGGCCGCACATACCGCTCCCGCACTTCTCGGTCTCGGGCGAGCTTAACCTCGACCCGGCCCACTTCTCCGTGCCGTCGATCGGCATCGACTGGTACGCCAGGGGCGCGCTCCTCACGAGGCCGACGCTGTTCGGCGTCGCCGGAGGCAGGGCCATGGGCGGCGGCGAGGCGGGGCCCGAGGCCGTGGTCCCGGTCGACAGGCTCGTCGGCTTCATCGTCGAGGCCCTCGGGCAGCTTGGCGTCGGGGGCGGCCAGGACGGCGTCACCGTCAACGTGAGCAGCCTCGTCGTGCGCGAGGAGGCCGACGTGGAGCGGATCGCCGACAGGCTCAACACCCTGATCGGGCGGTCCAGGAGGGCGGGTGGCACCACATGGGCGACGCAGTGACGTCGGTGACCTACGGGGGCGTGGTCCTCACGGACCGCTGGGTGGTGACGGACGTCGTGCGACCACTGCCGAGGGTGATCGTCGACACCGACGACGCGCCCGGCAGGGACGGCGTCGTCGTGAGGGGAGCCCGCTACGGGGTCCCCGAGGTGTCAATGCGCGTCTGGGCCGTCGCCGTCGGCTGGGAGGACCAGCAGAGGGCCGTGCGCGAGATCGCGGCGACCTTCCCGAGGGGGGTCGAGCGCAGGCTGTCCTTCGGCGACGACGGTGGCCTGTGGCGGCTCGCCCAGCCGACCGGAGAGCGCGAGGTCAGGAGCTACGACGAGTCCGTCTCGGTGAACGTGACGCTCCTCTGCGCCGACCCGGTCATGTATGGCGCGCAGTGCTCGGCGTCCCTGTCGGGCCCGACCGTCACCGCCACGATCGGGGGCACCTTCCCCGCCAGGCCGAGGGTGACGGTCGTCGGCGCCCGGCCCGGCGCCGACGGGACCCTCGGCCTCCTGATCGGCGGCCGCGCGCTGGCGGTCGCCCTGGACGGCCCCGGCGGGCATGGCGTGGACATCGACTGCGGGAGCCGGACGTGTGCCGTGGACGGGCGGCTCGCGCTGCCGACGCTCGACAGCGACTGGCCCTCCCTGCCTCCCGGGGCGCAGGCCATGTCCATCGCGAGCGGGACGGGCAGCGCGACCGTCACATGGCACGAGAGGTGGCTGTAGATGCGCGAGATGCCGAGGGTGCTCGTCTACTCTCACGAAGACGTGCCGCTGCGGGAGCTGTCGGCCTCCGAGGTCATGGGGCTGGAGCGCACCGAGGAGCTGGGCGGGACGCGCTCCCTGGAGGTCAAGACCACGGCGGCGCTCTCAAAGGGCCAGCGCGTGCTGACGCGAGGCGCCACGGGCGCGTGGCGTGAGCACGTCGTCGTCGGATCCGACGAGTCGCACGACTCCGGCGCCTCGGCCGTCGGGACCTACCACTGCGAGTGGAGCGTGCAGCACGACCTGGAGGGCCGCGTCGTGACCGCCGAGGGTCCCGGGAACGGCGCCGGCGCCGCGTCCGCCCTGGCGGCCGCCCTGTCGCCCACCCGCCGGTGGTCCGTGGGCGAGGTGACCCAGGGCGGGACCGGGTCCGGGGACTTCCGCTGGCAGACCTCGTGGAGGTCCGTGCAGGACGTCCTGGGGACCTGGGGAGGCGAGCTGAGGCCCGACGTCGCCGTCGGAGCAACCGGGGTGGTGAGAAGGGCGCTCTCGCTGCTCGCCGCGCCCGAGGGGCAGGCCCCCGCTAGGAGGCTCGACTGGGACGGCGGCGTCTCCGGCATCCGCCGCAGGGTCTCCGAGGACACGCTCTGCTGCCGCGTGCTCCCGCTCGGCAAGGGCGGGGGGTCGGATGGGAGGCGCGTCACGATAGCGGACGCCAACGGGGGCGTCGAGTGGCTGCAGAGCGACGAGGTGGCGGCCGTGACGAGGATGCCCGACGGCTCGGGCGGGTGGGAGTACCCGACCAAGGTCATCACCAACGAGAACGCCGCCGACGCCGCCACGCTCCTTGCGTGGGCGAGGTCGGTGCTGGCGCGCGAGACCACGCCAAAGGTCACGTACGAGGCCACGCTGGCGGGCCTTGCCGATGCGGGCATGGACGTGTCGGGCCTGCGCCTCGGGGACGTCGTGCAGTGCGTGGACGGCGGCTTCTTCGAGGGACGCCCCCTCAGGGTCGAGGCACGTGTCACCAGGCTGTCCGTGGACGAGCTCAAGGGCGGAGCCACCGTCACCATAGGGAGCGTCTGGGGGCTCGGGATGACCGTGGCCACGCTCGAGAGACGCATAGAGGACGCCGAGAGGACGGCGAGGGACGCCAGGAACCAGGGTCAGAACCAGGGCCAGGGCCACGACGACGTCACCCACACGCTGGACGGCGTGCGAATCACAAAGGGGACCATCGCCTTCACGACGGAGAAGAAGCCATAGGAGGGGCCCATGAGCATCACGATGCCCGACGGCAGGACCTACACCTACCTCTCCGACGGCCTCATGATAAACGGCAGGAGGGTCACCGAGGCGCGCGTCGACGGCGCCCTCGTGTACCCCAGGGAGGAGTGGCCGTACTGGGTGCGGGGGACCTACAAGCTGAGGTCGCGCTCGTGGCCATACGTAACCGGGTTTTACCCGTCGTCCGGGCCCTATCTCGAGAGCATGGAGGCGACGGCCGAGTTCGGGCTGAGGTCAAGGCTTCCCCTGTACGTCGAGGAGAGGGTCGCGACCGGCGGGATGCGCTACCCCGTCGTCCACGCGATCCTCGCGTACGTCGACTTCGCCATCCCCCAGGGAACCCGCAGCATGCCCGTCGTGGACGTGAGGCTGTCGGCCGAGAGCGAGTACAGGATCGCCAGGGGGGCGCACGTGCTGCGCCCGAGGGAGTCATCGTCCGTCCTCACGGGCGACTACTCAGTCGCGCTGTGGGGAACCAAGCTGTTGGGTACCGGGGTCCCGGCGGCCGCGCTCGGCCTCTCCGGCCACCCCCCGACCCCATCCGTGACGTACGACCACGAGGGACGCCAGCGTCGCACCCTCGTGGCGGTCCTCGCCTTCGACAGGGACGAGCACGCGTCGACGGTCATGTCCACGACCCTCGAGCCGCAGAACCCGACGTGCGACATGCACGTGCGTACCTTCTCTGACACGGCGCTCGGAAACTTCAGCCTCGGGTGCACGTGGTCCGGGGAGACGGTGTCGTACATGTCGTCCTACTTCCCCGGCCTGACCATCGCCCAGATGATCAAGACCGACCCCTGGATCACCCGCGGGTGGCTCAAGACCCGCTGGGACTGCGAGCTCACGCTGGAGCACTCCCCCTCCCCGTGGGGGAGCGTCCAGGAGTGGGCCGACGAGTCGTGGCGGCAGGCCGACGCGCTCAGGCGCCTCCTGGAGGGGAGGTGACGGGCGAGGCCAGGACCCGCCTCGTGACGCTCGCGGCCTCCCTCGTGACCCTCATGGCCACGACGGCGCTCAACCGCGCCATCGCCTCACCGGAGGTCGCCGACGACGTGATCACCTACATGGTGGGGACCCTGATCGTCGCGGTGGTGTGGGGGGCCTCCAAGCTCGGCGAGCGCCACGAGGAGGTCATGGCGAGGCTCTCGGGGATGGAGGCCATGCAGCGGCAGGCAAGCTCGGCGCTCGCGTCGGTCATGAGGTCGGACCTCATACACAAGGCGCAGAAGTACGTCTGGGAGCTCCGGTGGGCGACGCCCGAGGAGAAGCTCAGCTGGCACGCCGAGTGGCAGCAGTACCACGACCTCGGGGCCGACGGCTACATCGACTCGATGGCGGAGATGGTGCTGTCGCTGCCCGAGAGGCCGCCGAAAGGCGACGGGGGACGCGACCCCTCCCCGGGCTAGGGGCTGGGCGACACAAGGCCGAAAGCGCGCCCTCAGGGGCGCAGGGAGAAAAGGGGAATGACATGGACGACAAGGCGACCAGATGGCTGAGGGCGGCGGGGGTGCGCGCCCTCAAGACGGCGGCTCAGGCGGCCATGGCCCTCATCGGCACGAACGCGGTCGGCGTGACCGACGTGGCGTGGGGGGCGGTCGCGGGGGCGGCGGCCCTCGCGGCGGTGCTCTCGCTGCTCACGTCGGTCGCGGGGCTGCCCGAGGTCGAGGTGGAGGGGTGAGGCCCGAAAGGAGGTGCCCGCTCTGCGGCAAGCCGATGGTGCCGGTCTGCGGCGTCACCGACCCGGGCCGCGAGTGGACCCGATGGCACTGCAACCGATGCAGCCACGAGGAGACGGCGCGCGGCGTCCGTGAGGGCGCCCTGCCGAGGGAGGAGGACCATGCGTGGCATTGACGTCTCCAGCCACGACGGCTGGCCGTATCAGGACTCGACGGAGGGGTGCTACCGCGAGAGCGACTTCGTGATTGCGAAGGCCACGCAGGGGACGGGGTACGTGAACCCGCACTTCCGCGAGGCGATCGACCGCGCCATCGGCGACGGGAAGCTCGTGGGAGCCTACCACTACGCCGGCGGGGGCGACCCCGAGGCCGAGGCGCGCCACTTCCTCGGGGTGGTCGCGGACTACGTCGGCCTCGCGGTCCCCTGCGTGGACTGGGAGGCCATGATCGGCGCGCAGGCCAGGAACCCCTCCTGGGAGGACACCGACTGGGTTCGCCGATTCGCGGACGCCTACCACGGGATGACGGGCACATGGCCCATGGTCTACGTGCAGGCCTCCGCCATCTGGCAGGTGGCGAGCTGCCACCCGGACTGCCCGCTCTGGGTGGCGGGATATCGCTCGGATGACGCCACATGGGACGTCCCCGGCTTCGCCTGGGACACCGACCCATGGGACGGCTACGCCGTCTGGCAGTTCACGAGCGGCCACGAGACCACCGACCGCAACGTGAGCGACCTCACGCGCGCGGACTGGGCGCGCATGGCCGAGTCCTCCGAGTCCGTCGGCCGACGGCTGCGCGAGATGGTGGAGGACGGCGTCTGGTGGGTCGAGCATGGCAACCTCGGCTACGACCAGGGCGACCGAGACAGCTGGGTCGACTCCGGCTACCAGACGGGGACGGAGGTGGACTGCTCCTCCTTCGTCATCGGCCTCCTGCGCAAGCACGGGTTCGACGTGGGGGACGCCAGCTGGACGGGCAACATGCGCGAGGAGCTGTGCGCCCACGGCTGGGCGGTCGTGCCCAACGACGGTAACCCCCAGCTCGGGGACATCCTGCTCAACGACGGCCATCACACGGCAATAAGCTGCGGCGACGGTACCATGATCCAGGCGTCACGTGGCGAGGCTGGCCATCGAGTCCGTGGCGGCGAGCCAGGTGACCAAGATGACTATGAGACCAACCACTCCCCATATCGAGACTATCCTTGGGATTGTTACCTGCGATATCGTGGGGGTGGTAGGACAGAGCCTGACAACTCCATAGACGTGGACGGGGACCTCGGCCCCAAGACCGCCCGCGCCATGCAGGTGGTCTTCTGCGGACAGGACTTCGGCGACCGCAGGATATCGTCTCAGCCCCTCGCCGTGAGGCCCCTCTGGCCGAGCGACTCCGGGGGCATCGAGTGGCGCTCGCCCGCCGAGGGGTCCCTGACCATCGCGGCCATGCAGCGCGCCGTCGGCGTGGACGACGACGGGTTCGCCGGCCCCGACACCACGCAGGCCCTCCAGCGCCACCTCATGGGCGAGGGCTACGACGTGGGCCCGTCCGGCGACGACGGCTACATCGGCCACGACTCATGCAGGGCGCTCCAGAGGTACCTCAACGACCGTCTGTGAGCGAAAGCGGCCGTCTGTACACACGAAGGACGGCCTCCCGTACACGAAAGGCGGCCGATGTACACAAACGAAGGCCCCCATCTCCTGCGGGAGGTGGGGGCTATTTGTCTCGGAAGGATTAGCCAACGATTAGCCAATGAATGACCAAAATAGCAGCTAGCGTGACCATGGCGCAGTGTTCGACTCTCCGCACCTCCACCAAACAAGATGGGCGCCTACCTGCAGAGCCGCAGGCGGGCGCCTTTTTGCGTAGACGTACGTGCCGTTGACGCACATCTGCGCAGTGCATAATCCCGCACGTTTTGGTGCACGTCTGACCCATGGTTAACACAATGAGGGACAGTACTACCCGAGCGGCGCGTCTTCTGCGGGCCCACAGCGGGTGGAGTCATGCACGTCACCTGTGAGAGGGTATACTGTAGAGGCGGGATAGCGTTTCTAGCGCCTTGCAAGCGAGTCGAGCGGAAGGGGGTACAGGGTGCAAAGGGTAGTGGACGTGGCGGCCTACATACTCCAAAAAAAGAGGCGTCTGACGGGATACCAGCTCCAGAAGCTACTCTACTACTGCCAGGCATGGTGCCTCGCCACGAGCGGTGAGAGGCTGTTTCGCGACCCCGTTCAGGCGTGGGAGCACGGGCCGGTGGTCTACCGGGTCTATAGGGAGCATGCCCAGTGCTACGATGTCGCTTTCGGGGATGTTCCGGGCGATGCATCGGCGGTAGATGCCCGCGCGGCCTCAGTTATCGACGCCGTCCTTGCATCCTACTCGGGGCTGAACGGTGAGGAGCTTGAGCGTCTCTCCCATTCCGAGAGGCCGTGGATGGACGCGTTCGATGGGACGAGCTCGACATGCTCGCCCGAGATAGACGTCGAGACCATGGAGAGGTACTACTCGCACCTCATGGCGTCTGGCGAGTCTGTCCGCGCGGCTCATCACGTCCCCAGATTCGACTGTCCGCAGAGGATATGCGTCAGTGACGCCACCCTCGACTGGCTGTCCTCAATCGTGTAGACGCCGTCGGACCCGTTGACGTCGCGCGTTGGGACAATTCTGCTCGATCAACTCGGCACTTCGGCGGGGGAGCTCCTCGCCGGATTTTGCTGCCAGGACGATGAGATGAACTCCTGGGTTCACGGTCAGGCGGAGTGCTGGCACGTCAGCGATATGTGCAAGGTGTACGCGTGTGTGTCTGACGGGAGGCTCGTTGGCCTCTTTTGCCTCTCGATGACGTCGATCGAGAGTTTCTCAGTCCCGAAGAGCGTCAGGTCTGGGATGAGCAGGGTGTCCTTTCCCGCGATCCTCATCGGTCGTCTGGCCGTCGACGTCGGCTGCCAGGGCAATGGGGTCGGGCGGGCACTCGTCTCTGACGCCATTGAACGATCAGTCGAGCTCGCGGACTCCATAGGGGCGAAGTTCGTCGTCGTGGACCCCAAGAGTGGACTGGGAGAATGGTACAGGAACCAGGGGTTTCGCTGCCCGCCCGACGAGACGGACGGGCGGATGTTCCTGCCGATGAAGGCGGCCCGAAGGATGGTACGCGGGGGCGAGGGGTGAGTGTCCCATGGACGGGCGCCTTTTCACGTAGATGACACCTGCACTACCTGCGCCATAAGCGTATCACGTCGGCCTTCTTAGCCTCGACAGATGCGAGGAAGATCATGCGCGGGCCTCGGCATCCATCGCCTGCGGGCGCGGATTGTAGGGGTTCTATTCCCTTTTTATTGAGGGTCGCGATGGGTCGTATGCTGTGCGGCATACATCGAGGACGTCAGGGACGGAGGCGGCCATGGGCGAGTTCAATACTGAGGAAAGAGTCTTGGATGGGACCACCGTGCATCCTCAGGGGGTGGCCCTCATTCTCGAGGGGGGCGGCTTCAGGGGCATGTACAGCGCCGGTGTCATGGACGTCCTTCTCGAGCGAGGGATCAGCGACTTTGCCAGTGTGTGGGGTGTCTCGGCGGGAGCCATAAATGCAGTGAGCTTCAAGTCGCGCCAAGTCGGACGCTCCGTGCGCATCATGATGGCCTTTCGCGACGACAGGCGCTTCATGAGCCTGTGGTCTTGGGCGACGACGGGCAACATGGCCGGTGGCGACTTCATGTACGACGAGATACAGAACCATCTTGATCCGTGTGACAACGAGGCTTTCAACTCAAATCCCATGCGGATGTTTGCCGTGGCATCCGACGTGGTCTTTGGTACGCCCGCCTACCTTGAGTGCAAGAGCTTTCCCGAGGACGTCAAGAAGGTTCGTGCCTCGGCCTCGATGCCGTTGGTCTCTCAGATGGTGGATATTGATGGTCATCGTTACCTTGATGGCGGCACGACCGACTCGGTACCCTATGAGGTGGCACTGGGCCTTGGCAGCTCGGTACCACCTGGAGGCTATGTGCCTGCGAGGAGGGCGTTGGTAGTTCTTACCCAGGATCGTGGCTATGTGAAGGGGGGAGGAGAGGAGGCCGTGGTCATACGCTCGCGCCGCTATGGAGGTTACCCCTACTACATTGAGGCTCTGGACTCTCGTGCGCGACGCTACAACGAGATGCGTGAGCGCCTCTTCACCCTTGAGCGTGAGCCACACAGTCCCGTCCTCGTCATTGCCCCCGAGAGGCCCGTCGAGGTCGCGACGAACGAGTCCAATGGGGCTAAGCTGCTCGATCTCTACCTGCAGGGTCGCCAGCAGGCTGAGCGGCGTCTTGCCGAGATCCAGGACTTTGTGCGAACTGTTATCAACTGAAGAAATCGGCATGTTGCTCCTGTGGCAGCTCTGCCCAAGCCCTAGACTGCTACCGGTACCCGTGGTGGATCTAGAATTTGGGGTGATGTCCTAATGGCACGTGTCTATAACTTCTCTGCTGGGCCGGCGGTGCTTCCCGAGGACGTGCTGCGCGAGGCGGCGGCCGAGATGCTCGACTATCGGGGGTCGGGCATGTCCGTGAACGAGATGAGCCACCGCTCCGCGACCTTCCAGGAGATCATCGACACGGCCGAGTCTGACCTCAGAGAGCTCATGGGCATCCCTGACAGCTATAGGGTGCTCTTCCTGCAGGGTGGAGACTCGCTGCTCTTCGCGGCTGTTTTCATGAACCTTGCTATCAACAAGAAGGCGGACTACATCATCACGGGCAGTTGGGCGAGCAAGGCATACAGGGAGGCCGAGATCCTCGGAGACCCAAAGGTCATCGCCAGCTCGCAGGACAGGAACTTCTCCTACATCCCCGATTGCTCCGACCTTCCCATTCGCGCTGATGCGAGCTACGTCTATATCTGCCAGAACAACACGATCTACGGCACCGCGTTTCATGGGCTGCCCAACACCAAGGGTCACGTACTCGTCGCCGACCAGTCCTCAATGTTTCTCTCGGAGCCCGTTGACGTCACCGACTTTGGATTGATACACGCGGGGGTCCAGAAGAACGTCGGTCCCGCAGGCGTGCAGATCGTGATCGTGCGCGATGACCTTATCCCCGATGATCTGCCTGGTGTTCCCACGATGCTGCGCTTCAAGACGCAGGCCGATGCCGGCTCCCTCTACAATACGCCTAACTGCTGGGGTATCTACATCTGCGGTAAGGTGTTCAAGTGGGTTGCGGGTCAAGGTGGTCTTGCGGGCATGAGGGCTCGCAACGAGGAGAAGGCTGCACTGCTCTATGACTACCTCGATGAGTCCGACCTCTTCAGGCCTACGGTCGAGCAGGGCAGCCGCTCGCGTATGAACGTGACCTTCGTGACGGGCAGTGCCGACCTCGACGCCATGTTCGTGGCCGAGGCGGCCAAACAGGGACTTGTCAGCCTTAAGGGCCATCGCAGCGTAGGTGGAATGCGTGCTTCCATCTATAACGCGATGCCGCTTGCAGGTGTCCAGAAGCTGGTTGGCTTCATGAGGGACTTCGAGCGCACGCACACAGCCTAAGGTACGCCTGACCTCGGTCATAGCGCGTGGCTGCAGGTAGGGGATGGGCCAGCAAGGGAGACTCGCATGTATAACATCCACTGCATGAACAACATTGCCAAGGTCGGTACTGATCGCCTCGCTGAGGGCTACCGTTTCGTTGACGACCTCGACGAAGCCGACGCCATCATGGTGAGGAGCGCAAACCTTCTTGAGCTCTCGTTTCCAACGAGGCTGCTTGCCATTGCCCGTGCCGGTGCGGGGGTCAACAACATCCCCCTCGAGCGGTGCGCAAAGGAGGGTATCGTCGTCTTCAACACTCCTGGCGCCAATGCAAACGCTGTTAAGGAACTGGTCTTTTGTGGCATGCTGCTTGCAAGTCGCGACATCATCGGAGGAAACGAGTGGGTGCGCGAAAACTGTGACGACCCGGACCTAGTGAGAAAGACCGAGAAGGCCAAGAAGCGCTTCGCAGGTGTCGAGCTGGCGGGCAAGAGGCTCGGTGTCATCGGACTAGGAGCCATCGGCGCCGTCGTTGCCAATACGGCCACACGCTTTGGTATGGAAGCCTTGGGCTATGATCCGCACCTCTCCATCAACGCCGCATGGGGGCTCGATCGCCGCATTCGCCACGTCACGGACATCAACGAGATCTTTCGGGAGTGTGACTACATCACGATCCATGTGCCTGCCACTGATGAGACGAGAGGTATGATAGGCGCTGACGCCATCAGACAGATGAAGCGTGGTGTTGTGGTGCTCAACCTGGCTCGTGACGTGCTCGTGGACGAGCAGGCCATGGCCGAGGCGCTCGATGACGGTCTTGTCGCTCGCTATGTGTGTGACTTTCCGAATCCCGCGACCGCTAACATGAAAAACGCCATCGTCTTGCCACACCTGGGGGCGTCGACGGCCGAGGCCGAGGACAACTGCGCCATCATGGCTGCGAGTGAGCTCAAGAACTACCTGGAGAACGGCACCATCAACCACTCTGTGAACTACGGTACCGTCGATCTGGGACCCCTCTCTGCCGGCCGTGCGCGTCTTTGCCTGTTTCACCAAAATATGCAGGGCCTCATCGGTAAGATCAGTGCCACGCTGACGGAGTCCAACCTCAATATCGAGAACATGTCCAACAAGAGTTGTGGCGGCAGTGCCTACACCCTGATCGAGGTCACGGGAGACGCGGCTGACAGCTCCGTGGGCGAGCTGAGTCAGATCAGGGGCATGCGCCGCGTCCGTCTCATACCCCCGAGCTGAGGCGCCGCATATCACGTGCCGGGCTGTGTCTGCGAGCGTGTAGGACGCACAGTCCAACGTACGCCATCACGCCGCTCCTGTGTGTGCTGGACCTATGCGTCGGGTTGCACCGGTCGTGCGCCTACAACTTGATCTTCGGGTAGGTGTTGTTGTAGTCCGTGTAATAGATGTTGTTGCCGCCCGAGGCGTTAGATCTGATGGGCTCGAGGATCTCATCCTCGTGAGCAGAGGGGTTGCTATAGCTGATGCTGATCTGCCATCCTCTGTTGAGGCAGTCCGCGCGTTCAACGAGATCCTGGTAGCACTGTCGTATGAGCCTGTATTGCTCGGCATAGGCTGACCCCGAGGGGACCGACAGCGACGAGACAGCGTTCGATTGCTGTTGCACCTCGCTTAGGAGTGACGAGCAGGAGCTTGCGTAGCTCTGCCTTGTCGACATACTCGATGAGAGGAAGTTGTGGTTGAAGGTGTCCGCCGCGCTTGCGATCCTGCTGTCGTAGCCGGAGAGCCTGTTGTAGTAGGAGACGAGCTCAGAGCGAAACTGACTGTCGGCTTGCTGCTGTGACGTCGTGGTGTTGGGTGTTGGGTTCGTATTCGTCGTGCTCGGTGTGTTCGTTGTGTTTGGCGTGGTGGGTTGTGTGGGATTCGTGTTGCCGTTCGTGCCAGAACCCGAGTTTGAGTTGCCGTTCGTGCCGGTGTTGCCACCTGAGTTGTTTGCGTTGCCACTCGCGCCATTCGACACGGCGGCTCCCTGCTGTTGCAGGGCGTTGTTTGGCGTGGGCATAAAGAGGTAGATCAGGGCTCCGACGCTCGCGACCAGCGAGAGCGTGATGATGACGATCGAGACGGTGGTGAAGATCTTGGAGGAGTCCTTGGGTGCCTGGGTGGCTGTGGGTATGGGGGTCGCTGCGGGTGGTGAGACGGGGACGGCATACTGCGCCGGGCTGGGGGCATTGGGGACGGCGTACTGTGCCGCACCGGAAACGGTGGAGACTGACGGTTGGAAGGGAGCTCCCATGGGCTCAAAGGGGTCTGTGGCGGGTTGCTGCGAATAGGCAGGTTCGGACTGAGTCTCGGGGAAGGCCTCCTGCAGGTTTGGCATGGCTGCGGTCTTCGTCGGACTCGTGTCCGCCACCTCGACGGGCTGGCCGCAGTTGACACAAAAGGTCGCATCTTCCACAAGCTCGGCACCGCAGTTAGTGCAGAAGCGATTCTCGCCCATCAGAGCCTCCAAACATGCTGTCACGGCGTCAACAGGTGAACGCTCGGCAGCAGGCAGAAGCGCCCGCCGCCATCTCTACGTATAAGAATCTACTTTAGCAGTATTTCATATTGCTTGTGCGAGACAAGAGAAAAATATGCCGCAGTTTCGTCTTGCAAGGCCGCTCCCTCCACACTTGTGGGAGCGGCCTGCGTTCTTGACCGGTCGGCGACCCCGTTCGACTTTACATCTCGGAGTTGCCGCTGTGTCCCTCCGAGACGGGGTTGTCCATGTATACGTTGTAGATGCACAGGGCAAGCGACTCTGCGACCGAGATCTGCTTGATCTTCGAGCCGGGCGTGTTGGCGACGGCGCAGGGGATGGCATCGGTGACGACGCACTCGACGATGGGGGCACGCTCTAGGCGCTCGATGGCCTGGCCCGAGAAGATGCCGTGCGTGGCCGATACGTAGATGTCACCCGCACCCATCTCCTTGAGCTTGGTGATCGAGCCCACGAGGGTGCCGCCGGTGTCTATCATGTCATCGTTGATGATGCAGGTCTTGCCCACGATGTTTCCGATGATGCCCATGACCTCGGCGGTATTGTGCTTGGGACGGCTCTTGTGTGCGATGGCGACCTCGCATCCCAGGTAGTCAGAGAGCTTCTTGGCAACCTTGGCGCGACCCATGTCAGGGGAGACCACGACGGTGTCCGCCCAGTCGAAGTCCTTGGCCCTAAAGTAATCACCAAAGAGGTAGAGCGCCGTGAGGTGGGTGACGGGCACGTCAAAGAAGCCTTGTATCTGTCCGGAATGCAGGTCGAGGGCGATCACGCGGTCGACGCCGGCAATCTCGAGGAGGTTCGCGATCAGGCGCGCGGTGATGGGCTCACGTGAGGCTGCCTTCCTGTCCTGACGAGCGTAGCCATAGTGGGGCAGGACCGCTGTGAAGCTCTTGGCCGAGGCACGGCTTGCCGCATCGGCGACGACGAGGGTCTCCATCAGCATGTCGTTGATGTTCTTTCCGACGATGGATTGGATGAAGAAGACCTCGTCACCGCGGACGGACTCCTCAAAGCGGGCATAGATCTCGCCGTTGGAGAACTTCTCGAGTTTGAGACCCTGGAGCTTGAGTCCGAGGATGTTAGCTATCCGCGCGGAAAGGGCGGGGTTGCTGGTTCCGCTGTAGAGCTTGATCTCCTTTTCGTAGAGCCTGGGCCTACTCAGGTTTTCGTACATGCCTCTAGTCCTCTTCCTCGAGTCGTTTCCAATATGCGTCTGCCCAACCCCGTTGCGTGAGCTGTCTGGAGCGCTCGAGCGAGAGGGCTCCCGCCGGGACGTCCTTCGTGATGCACGAGGCCGCGCCCACGAGTGCGTTGTCGCCGATGGTGACGGGGGCAACGAGCATGACATCTGACCCGATGAAGACATGGTCGCCTATCTCGGTGCGGCTCTTGTGCTTGCCGTCGTAGTTGCAGGTGATGGTGCCGCCACCTATGTTGACCCCAGAGCCGAGACGGGCGTCGCCGAGGTAGGAGAGGTGCGGGACCTTAGAACCCACCCCGACTTCGGTGCCCTTGAGCTCGACGTGTGTGCCTGCCTTGGACCTGTCATGGAAGTGGGCGCCGCCGCGTAGGTAGGCACGAGGTCCGCAGCTGACGTCGTTGTCGATGGCGGAGTCCACGATGATGGTCTCGTCCACAAGACAGCGGTCGCCGACCGTGGCGTTCGTCAGACGGCTGTTGGGTCCTATGGTGCAGTCGGAGCCGACGATCGTCCTGCCCCAGAGGAAGGTCTGGGGAAGCAACGTCGTGTCCTGCCCCACCCTAACCTCCGCCCCGACCCAGACCTGTTCGGGGTCGAGCATGGAGACGCCCTCCGCCATGAGCCCCTCGTTGATGCGACGCTGCATGACCTTGGCGGCCACCGCCAGCTGGGAGCGACTGTTCACGCCGAGCAGCTCGTGGTAGTCATCCGCATGGACAACCGAGACGGGCTCGCCCATGCCCACGTAGATGCCTACCATGTCGGTGAGATAGTACTCGCCTTGGGCGTTGTCGTTGGTGATCCTGTCGATGTTGGCAAAGAGGCGCCTGCCGCAGAAGCAGTAGAGGCCCGAGTTGCACTCCCTGAGCGCCTCGCGCTGCTCGGGCGTGCAGTCCTCGTGCTCGATGATGGCCCTGACCGTGCCGTCGTCGCTCGCGTCTACGCGACCATAGTCCGAGGGGTCGGGCGGTGTCATCGAAAGCACGGTGCAGGCATTGTGCTTGGCCCTCGCCTCGCTCACGAGGGAGCGAATGGTCTGAGGATGGACCAGCGGCATGTCTGCGTACATGACGACGACGGGCCCCTTGAGCTCACCGAGCGCATCGCGGACGCAGCGCACCGCGTGCCCGGTGCCGAGTCGCTCCTTTTGCTCGACGAACTCGATGGACGCGTCCGCATCTCCGTCTGCGGCAAAGTAGTCGCGCACCTCCTGTGCGCCACTACCAACGACGAGGACGATACGCTCCATTCCCGCTTGTCGTGCAGAGCGGACCGCCCACCAAGCTAGTGGGCGGTCGAGTAGCCTATGCATGACTTTTGGGTGTCGGGACTTCATGCGCGTACCCTTGCCGGCGGCAAGGATGATCGCTGTGCTTGGCATGTGGCCTCCAAGGTGAAATGACGTCTGCTTTCGCTCGGCTTGCCAGTGCGCAAACCTATGTCACATAATAGCGCAGCCCGTCTGGCAAGTCCTGCGTGGAGCGTGACTTGACGGTTTTTCTCGTAGTGACACGACAGGAGATGCGTGACGCCATAGAGCGACGCAAAGGGGCACGCGGAACATACCTGTCGCGCCACTCGATGACAGCGAGTGGCGCTGCGGCTCGATAGAGATACCCAAGGTCACCGCAGCCTCAGTGTCGTGCCACTCGACGCCACCGAGTGGCGCGGAGACGGTGCACTCGACGCCACCGAGTGGCGCGAAAGCGGACAAAACCGCAGTTGGCAAGCAAATTATCTCCACTCGACGCCACCGAGTGGCACGAAGACGGTGCACTCGACGCCACCGAGTGGCACGCCCTGCCGAGGACTCCCGCCAACCCGATCCCAAATCCTGTTACTGTGGGGGTATCGAGGTGCAGGCGCACTATTGGGATGTCAAATAACCGGGGTGCGCTGATGGGGAGGTGACGGGGCATCGCGATATCTGACGAATGCGCGCACGGTCTTGACGTATCTCGCGACGTTTGGTGAAGTTGTCTGGCCCTCAGTGGGACTCTGTGCCATCGTCTCGTGCCAAAATCCGCGAGAACATCAGATACCAGGCATTTTCTCATCCCTCCATCTGAACTTTCGTGCTTTTGGGTGTCGGGTGCATGGCGCTGACCTGCGAAGAAATTGTCTTGCTGTGAGAAACGCGCAAGCTGCCTGCCAGTTTGCCGCAGTCGGTGGGCGTGGATGTTGCGCCGCTCGTCTATCCGGGACGTATAGTGATGGCAAGGTTCTGCGGCGTGCGATGGCGTGTGGCTACGCTCCGCTCACAGCAGAAGAAGGCAAGCGGGGGAGGGAGCGGCCTGGTGCGAGGCGAGTCATGTGGAGTCACAAACAAAGCGGTAGCTGATGACAGGACGGTGCTGTATGCCGGTGACTTCGCACTCGAGTGTTGGAGAAGGTCTCCGCGTAACACGGTTCCCTCTGCCTTGATGGTACGCGGGTTCAGCCTTGAGCGCTGCACTGCCGATGCTATCGTGCTGCGGACTCTTTCGCTGCGACAGTTTGACTCCATTGGTGTCGAGCCTGAGGTCATTGTGGGTCATCAAAACAGACGTACGAGACGACAGGGTGTGCGGTGCAGGTGCCTCTCCACAAGGCTTGCTCCGGGTAGTGTCTGTGGCTTTGGCAAGGCGATGATACTGTCTCCGGAGGCGTGCTTCGTTGAGTCTGCGAACGACATGTCGTTCATCCGACTCGTGGAGTTGGGCCTTGAGCTGTGTGGCACCTATAGCTTGGACTGGAAGACGAGAAAAGGCTTCCGTGAGCGGACACCGCTCACGAGCGTGCAGCGTATCCTTCGCTTGCTCGATGGGATGGATTCGGGGGTACGGGGAATTCGGCGTGCCAAGAGGGCGCTCGCTTGGGTGCGAGACGGGTCGGCGTCACCAAAGGAGTCGCAGCTCATAATGGCACTTACGCTGCCCACTGCGATCGGGGGCTTCGGTATGCCAGTTCCCCAGATCAACTATCCCATTCCGCTCGGGAGGAAGGATGTCCTGCGAGGATCTCCCACCCACTACCGAGTCGATTTGTATTGGCCGGAGGTCCGCGTGAGCGTCGAGTACCAGAGTGACTCCGAGCATACGGGGGATCCGGAGAAGACCTACCAGGACCAGGGGCGTCGCGATGAGCTGCTCTCTATGGGGGTGCGACAGCTGTGTTTCAACGCGAGCCACATGAGACATGCCGGTTCCTTCGAAAAGCAGGTAGAGCGTCTCTCCGCTCTTATACACACCACTTTCCCAGAGCGTGGCGCACTTGACAAAGAAAGATTCGGTATGCTCCTTGCTTGGCTGGGGCGGCCCCAGCACATGCATCCGAACCTTGACGAGCGGGAGGTTCCCGAGCTTTTGAGGGGCGTGCCAAGGAATGGGGGAAAGGCCTGAGGTTGCGTACGCAGATCCCAGGTGGCATCAGACTCGACGCTCCGCTCCACACGAACTTCACGAGAGCCTTCGAGGCACTCGGTGGGAGGTGGCTGGGGCAGAGGGATTCGAACCCCCATTGACGGCACCAAAAACCGCTGTCCTGCCATTGGACGATACCCCAGAGTTCACGTGAGAGCGCAGACACTCTCACTGCAAAACGCGAGTGCAGAGCCATTCTAGCAGAGAGTTGCCTAATGGTCGAATGCGGTGCAGATGGCATCGAGCACCGTGACCGCAAAGGTCTGCGCGTCCCCTGTGGTGAACGTGCCGTCGTAGTTCAGCCCCAAAGGCAGCTCGATGCGAACGATCGGCGTCGATTTGCGAAAGCTCTCGCAGGCCGTGCGCAGACGTTGTGGCAGCGTCTTGATATCGTCCATGACGATGTTTGCCATCTTGCTGCGCTTGGGTAGGGGCGAGGACGCGAGCACAATCACGATCGTGTCGTCTCGTGCGAGCTCGACACTGTCGATCAGGTCGAGGCAGCTTTTGTCACTTGTGGCGGTGGCTAGGTTCCAGATACGTCCGGCGACGTTGCGCGCAATAGGATCCTCCCCTGTGAGGGAGATCTGCGTGTTCTCGAGCACGCCTGCGGCACGGGCGTAGCCCACGCCACCTATGGGATGCGGTCCTGCGGCGGACTTGCCGGCCCAGACGTGGTGCAGGCGCTCGATGTCATCGAAGGTGTCTTGGAAGGCCATGCCGTCAGCCAATGCCCCCTGGCTCTCTTGGAACTCCTTCACGGCCGACTCGGTGTGGACGCCGTAGCAACCGTCGGGCTTTCCGCAGGAGAAACCTAAGATGTTGAGTCGTTCCTGCAGTTGTTTGACGTCGTGGCCATGGAAGTTGGGGAGGCGTAGGTACAGCGTGCGGTCACCCAACTGGTAGCACTCGTCGACGAGCGCCATCCAAGTTGCGAAGTCGATCTCGGTTCCCAAGCTCATGTTGTGGTCAAGGCGAAATTTCGCCACGGCCTGTGCGGTGGAAGGGCCGAAGGTCGTGCTGCTTGCCTCGTCCCCATCAATCTCGTAGCCAAGGGATGTGAGGCGGTCCTGGATGTCCTCCACGGCAACCCCACTCGCACCCTCTCTGATCGCTTCCATCTTGCGCCCCTCCATAGGATATCGTCACGCATGTTCGCATCGCTGCCCCCTTGGCAACATGACGTTCGCCCTGCGATGTTAGCCAGTGCGCTCTACGAAGAAGTCTGCCATAGAATCAAGGATCGTGCACATGTCATCTGCGAGCTCGATGCCGTCCAGCTCTCGCCTGGCACTTTCGGCAACCGAGTGGGCGTAGTCACGCACGCCCTCGATGGCGCCAACGGACTCCATAAGCCCCACTGCGCGCTCCAACGTGGCCGCATCCGTGGCATGTGAGGTGAGAATCTCGATAAGCTCATCCCTTTGGCTGTTCTGCAGGCGCTCGAGAGACCACGTGACGGCCATGGTGTGCTTGCCCTCGGTGATGTCGCTGCGAAAGTCCTTGCCCTGAGTCTTCGCGTTCCCTACGAGGTTGAGCAGGTCGTCCTGGAGCTGGAAGGCAAGACCGGCACCCATGCCAAACGTTCTGAGGGCCTCCACCTGCTCGTCGGTGCCGCCCCCACAGATGGCGCCGATGGAGAGTGGGCAGGCGGCAGAGTAAAACGCGGTCTTATGGCTTGCCATGCAAAGATAGTCGTCCACGCTCAGATCCCAGCGCCCGTCACGCACCCAGCCGAGGTCGAGTGCCTGCCCCTCGAGCGTGCGCTCCTCCATGGCAGCGAATTCCTCGAGGATGCGCACGCGTAACTCAGGCGAGAGCGAGCGCTCACGCAGGATTCTGGACTGTGCAATTATGAGGGCGAGGTCGGCCACATTGATGGCGATTCCCACCCCCTCGGTGACGTGCATGCAGGGTGCGCCACGACGCAGCGTGCCCTTATCGGCTATGTCGTCGTGGATGAGTGCCGCTGACTGGAAATCTTCGATGGCACAAGCGCAGGAAAGCGCAGACGTCGCCGTGCCGCCCACTGCCTCGCAGCCGAGCAGTACGAGCACCGGCCTTGTACGCTTGCCTCCCGACGCCATGAAACGCTTGAGGGGCCCATAGAGATAGCGTTCAAGATCGTCGCCCACGACCGTCTCGTCGCCTAGCGGCGCGGGGGCATGCTCGGAGAGGTAGGCCTCTATGAGGGGGCGCTTCTTGGCGAGATATGCCCTGAAGGCCGCCCCTTTGTCTGTGGTGTTGCTCGGCATGGCTTAGTCCTCGTAGCCGTTGGGATTCATGGACTGCCAGTTCCACCCGTCGCGACACATGTCGTCAATGTCGTATGTGGCCTCCCAGCCCATCTCGCGCTTTGCTTTGGAGCAGTCGGCGTAGTTGGCTGTGACGTCGCCCGCACGACGAGGCTCGATCACGTAGGGGAGGTCACGCCCGCAGGCCTTCGAGAACGCCTTGATGATCTCGAGCACACTCGTGCCCCTACCGGTGCCCAGGTTGAAGACCTCGACTCCCGTGCGCCCAGCCATCCAGGCAAGCGCCGCCACATGGCCAGACGCGAGGTCCATCACGTGTATGTAGTCACGCACGCCGGTGCCGTCGGGTGTGTCGTAGTCGTCGCCAAAGACCCTGACCGTGTCACGCTTGCCAACGGCGACCTGTGCCACATAGGGCAGCAGGTTGTTGGGGATGCCCTTGGGGTCCTCGCCCATGAGCCCCGAGGGGTGTGCGCCGATGGGGTTGAAGTAGCGTAGCAGCACGACGTTCCATGCGGGGTTGGCGACGTGCAGGTCAGAGAGGATCTGCTCGATCATCCACTTGGTCCAGCCGTAGGGGTTGGTTGCAGACTTCTTGGGACTCTCCTCTGTGAGGGGCAAGGCGTCGGGGTCACCATAGACGGTGGCGGAGCTGCTGAAGATGATGGACCTGCAGCCGTGCGCGCGCATGACGTCCACGAGGGTGAGCGTGGTATTCAGGTTATTTGAGTAGTACTCTACGGGCTTTAGGACGGACTCGCCAACGGCCTTGAAGCCCGCGAAGTGGATGACATAGTCGATGTCGTTGGCCGCAAAGACGGCCTCAAGCGCGGCGCGATCGCTCACGTCAGCCTGATAGAACGAGAGCCTGGCCGCAGCCTTCTCTCCGGTGATTTTGCCTATGCGATCGAGGACCTTCTCGCTCGCGTTCGAGAGGTCGTCCACGACCACGACCCGGTAGCCCCTCTCGAGGAGTTCGACGACGGTGTGACTTCCGATGAAGCCCGCCCCGCCAGTGACCAGTACGCAGCTGTCGGCTGGGGCCTTCTGCTCGCTCATAGTTCCTCCGCGCGGTAGGTGGTGTGCATATGTCAGAGCCTATTGAGCAGTATACGCAAGCCGTGCGGCAGGGTGTGTGTGGGCATGGTGGAGGTCCGCTGGAGGTCCGTCCTCGTGCACCCAAAGGCTAGGGTGCGCGGGCAAGAAGCCTCATGCTTCTTCGCGTATGGTGTAGAGCTGCGGTTGCGCAGAGAGCTGCTCAACGTAGCGAGCCTCGGCCTCGTCGCGGGCCACCTGGTCATTATCGGAGCCAAGCTCCATTTTGACCTCGAGTTCTGTGAGACGCTCAAGCCAGTCGCCATAGACTCTCTCGAAGTCAGCGATTGGTGCTATGACATAGCGCTTCGTCTTGGTGGAGTCGTCCTCGAAGGTCGCCGTGATCACGAGGGGCGTCTGTGAGAGCAGCTCCGCATAGGTCTTCTCGGAGTAGAGCGCCACCGTGCGATTTGCCTCGCAATACGCACGGATCGCATCGGGGCTGCGACTGTCCTCACGAGTCGGGTTGTACTGCTTAAGGGACTGAAGGGCGGATGTCAGCTCAGCCGATGCGGGAAAGTGGGCCCTCACGCTTCGACCGAAGCTCTCTTTGTCCTGTGCCAGCTGGTCGTAGGCAAGCGTGAAGTTGGTGCATGAGCTGCCTGCGTCTGTTCCACCATACTCGTGGAGGGGGCCTTTTACTATGGCGTCAAAGAAGACGTAGCTCCGACTTGTCTCGTCGTCCTGTGGCAGATAGGCAAACGCACCCTCGAGCGAGTAGGCGAGCTTCTTGATGGCATTTCCCGTGCAGTTTAGGGAGAGTGAGCGACTCACTCCCAAGCTGCCCTTGTCACCTTCGCTCCAGCTGCTGCTCTTGGTCCCGAAGTCATCTACCGACAGTATGACCTCATCGTCCTGTCTGGTTCCCTCGGCATATGCCACCAGGACAAACGAGCCACTCCCCGCCTCCTTGGGGGCTTGCTCTCCTTTGTGTGGTACGCCATGCATCGACAGTCCCACGAACGTTGCGGCAACGCTCGCTGCGGCAAGACCAAGACGCAACGCCGAGCGGCGGGTGATCAGCTGCCGTCTCTTGGTGCTCGCGCCTGTGGGCTCGGCCACGTCTGGGTGTGCAGCCTCGAGTAGTACGTTCTCCCTTACGGCCCCTGGTAGGTGAACCTGTCGCATGAGGGACCTCAGCTCGTCGACTGTCCGCCTTTCATCCATGATCTCTCCCTTCTCCTGTCGCGTTGCACTTACAGCAATCCCCTCAGCTTCGTGCGGGCCCGTCTGAGGCGGGTCCGCACGGTCGCGGGTCTGCATTCCATGATGCGAGCGATCTGTGCGCACGAGATCCCCTCGATGTAGTGGAGCGTAACTGTGGCGCGCAGCTGGTCGGGCAGCTTCCTCAATGCCTGCCAGATGGGGTGGCGCTCAACAGCCCTGAGCGCCGCCTCTTCCGTGGGGCTGCTGTCTGCTAAGGCGGACGCGTTTGCGAAGGCTTCGGCTTCGGCGTCGCCTGCGCCCTGCACCCGTCTTTTCCACCACGAGCGATGCAGCTCACGGCAGCGGTTGATGGTCGCCCGCAGGAGCCACGCCTTCAGATGCTCGCCATCCTCAAACTCTACCGGGCTCGTGAGCAGTCGCAGGAACACGTCCTGCGCGACGTCCTGAGCATCCTGGTGAGAGCATGTCTGCGAAAGCGCCACGCGATATACGATGTCTCCCCAGCTGTCCATGGCCGTCTGCATGAACTCCCCTGAGCGTTGTCGCATCTTTCCACCTCCCTACCCATAACATGCGGCACAGGGGGGAAATGTTCCCATCAATTTGTTTTTCGGTCTTTCGTCCCTCGGTTCGGGTTATGTCGTCTTAGGAGTATTAGGAATACGGAACACATCAGTCTGACCGGCCGAGAGACCCTCCCGTCAAAAGACCTCCCGCTACTCGTGGAAGAACCGTCTTGGGCAAGGTCTGTGCCCGCTCGCTCGAGGCATGTCTTGGCATCAGCGCAGCGCCTGTTGGCCCGAAGGTTACCCGGACCCACACTGCCACTCGGCCCCGAACGTACCGCCCCGTGTAAGTGGCACTGCCACTCGGCCCTGGGCGTACCGCCTTGGTACGCTCGACGTCGAGTGGCAGTGTGAGACGCACTGCCCCGTACGCTCACCATCGAGTGGCAGTGTGAGTGGCACTGCCACTCGGCCCCGAACGTACCGCCCCGTGTAAGTGGCACTGCCACTCGGCCCTGAACGTACCGCCTTGGTACGCTCGACGTCGAGTGGCAGTGTGAGTGGCACTGCCACTTGGCCCTGAACGTGCAGTCTCGTGCGTTCACCGCTACGTGACAGCGTACGCTGTGCCGAGAGCCCTCTTGGGCGTATCGGTTGTACCGCCAGCTGCTCCCAATGACCTCTGCAGCGGCTGCAGGTGGGACCTTGGCAGGCAAGCCAGGTTAGGCGAGCTGTCAGGTCGCTCTTTCACAGCTTAGGGTAGTTCTGCGTCTGGTCAGCCCGATTTAATCCGTGTGTCCCTTAAAACCGACTCCCAGAAAGGTGGATAATCATGAGTGCGGCAGAGGCGAGTGCGGCAGAGGCGAGTGCGGCAGAGGCGAGTGCGGCAGAGGCGAGTGCGGCAGAGGCTGCGGCGATGCACGAGAGGGACGATCGAGGAGTGGAACATGAATATCAGAGACTTTCAATTTGACGGCAGCGAGCGCTTCTTGATGGCGAATGCCGTGACGTCGGTCGAGGCCGATGAGGGAGAGCGCGCCGTATACGCGCAGCTTACCGCTACGAACACCAGGCTCATGGGAGAGCTGCAGGATAGGCTCTATGCTGACGGCAGGGAGGGCCTCGTCATCCTGCTCCAGGCGATGGACGCTGCGGGAAAGGACTCCACGATCAAGCACGTGATGAGTGGCGTGAACCCGCAGGGTGTCATGGTCCACAGCTTCAAGCAGCCGAGTCACCTGGAGCTTGCGCACGACTATCTGTGGCGTGCGATCACGCAGCTTCCGCCGCGTGGTACCATCGGACTCTTCAATCGCTCGTACTACGAGGACGTGCTGATCGTGCGCGTGCACGGGCTCTGGAGGGACTACAGCTTACCCAGACGCTGCCTGCACTGCTCGGAGGACGAGTTCTTTGGCAGACGCTACCGCCAGATACGCGACCTCGAGGAGTACCTGTACGAGAATGGCTACCGCGTGCTCAAGGTCTTCCTCAACGTGAGCAAGGACGAGCAGAGACGGCGCTTCCTCGCGCGCATCGACAACGAGAGAAAGAACTGGAAGTTCTCGGCGGCCGACGTCGAGGAGCGCAAGCTCTGGTCCAGCTACATGGACGCCTACGAGCAGGCCATAAACGCGACCTCCACCAGACACGCTCCCTGGCACGTCATACCCGCAGACCAGAAGTGGCTTGCGCGCTGGCTCGTGAGCGAGGCCATCGTGGACGTGCTCAGGCAGATGGACCCGCGCTACCCGACGCTTCTTGCGGCGGCCAAGAGGGAGCTCGAGGAGGATCGGGCGCGACTGATGGGGGAGTAGCGATGCTCGCATCACCTCAGACCGAGCCCATCGCGCATGTCTCCTTTCCGCCGCATGGCAGCCAAGCGATGACCTTGGGACGTCAGCTCTGCACGGCTACTGCTGGCGGGGGGTCGCAGGGCTGTCCCGTGGGGCCCATGCACACGACGCCCCATCGAGGCCAACGGTGGCATTACAGTACCTCGGCGGCATTACAGCATCTAAATGCCCATGCTGCGGATGAGGTTTACCATCTCGATGGCACCCTCGGCGCACTCGGAGCCCTTGTTGCCCGCCTTGGATCCGGCGCGCTCGATGGCCTGCTCGATGCTCTCGGTGGTGAGGACGCCAAACATCACGGGGATGCCCGTCGACAGGGCGATGTGCGCGATTCCCTTGGACACCTCGTTGACCACGGCCTCGTAATGGCTGGTCGCGCCACGTATGACCGCACCTAGGCAGATGATGGCGTCGTATTTTCCCGATTGGGCCATGCGGCTGGCGATGACGGGAATCTCGAAGGCGCCTGGCACCCAGGCGACGTCTACTTGGTCCTCTGGGACGCCACGACGCGCCAGGCCGTCCAGCGCGCCGCTCAGGAGCTTCGATGTGATGAACTCATTGAAGCGTGCGTTCACGATGCCAATCTTGATGTCGTCCGCATAGAGCCTTCCCTCATAGCTTGTCATGCCATCTTCCTTTCTCGACGATCGTGAGGGAGCGCCTAGAGCAGGTGTCCCATCTTGTCCCTCTTCGTTCGCAGATACGTGCGGTCGAAATCGTTGGCGTCCACTTGGATGGGCACGCGCTCGGTGATGCGCAGGCCAAACTCCTCAAGCTGATAGACCTTGTCGGGATTGTTGGTGAGCAGGCGCATGGTCCTCACGCCTAGGTCGCGCAGGATCTGGGCTCCGATGTAGTACTCGCGTGCGTCAGGCTCAAATCCTAGGGCCAGATTGGCCTCGACGGTATCCATGCCCTGTTGCTGCAGCTCATAGGCCTTGAGCTTGTTGATGAGGCCGATACCGCGACCCTCCTGGCGCATGTACAGCACGATTCCACGTCCTGCAGCATCCACCTGGCGCATGGCGGAGTGCAGCTGGTCGCCACAATCGCAGCGCAGGGACCCGAACACGTCCCCGGTCAGGCATTCGGAATGCACGCGTACCAGCACGTCCTCACCGTCGCCGATGTCGCCCTTTACCAGTGCGACATGGTGCTCGCCGTTGACCTCGTTCACATAACCGCATGCACGAAACTCGCCGTAGGAGGTGGGTAGCAATGGGCTTGCCTCGCAGCTTACCAGCTTGTCGTGGTACTTACGGTATTCTTGCAGGTCCTTGATGGTGATGACGGGCATGTCATGCGCGTGCGCGAGTGCCAAAAGCTCGCTGGTGCGCATCATCGTGCCATCCTCGCGCATGACCTCACAGCAGAGTCCCACCTGCTTCAGGCCTGCGAGGCGTAGAAGGTCGACGGTTGCCTCGGTATGGCCATTGCGCACCAGGACGCCGTGCCTCTTGGCCAGCAGGGGGAACATGTGCCCAGGGCGGCGGAAGTCTTCGGGCTGGGTACCCTCTTCGGTGCACTTGCGCGCCGTGTAGCCCCGTTCCTCGGCCGAGATACCCGTGGTGGTGTCGATGTGGTCAATAGAGACGGTAAAGGCCGTCTCATGGTTATCCGTGTTGTTGTTCACCATTTGCGGTAGCCTCAGGCGCCGCACGTACTCCTCGCTCATGGGCATGCAGATGAGTCCCTTGGCAACGCTTGCCATGAGGTTGACGTTCTCGGTGGTGGCGAACTCGGCGGCACAGATGAAATCGCCTTCGTTCTCGCGGTCCGGATCGTCGATGCAGAGGATCACTCTGCCCGCCCTGAGCGCCTCGAGGGCTTCGGGGATGAGGTTGTACCCCGCTCTTCTTTCGTTGACCATTGTCTCTCCTCCATCAGCGCCTTCGTGTCTAGAATCCGTTCTCCAGGAGAAAGTCCATCGTGATGCCCTGTGGCGTTGCGGCAGAATTACCGGCTCTCATCAGGCGTTCAATGTACTTCCCCACGATGTCGTTCTCCAGGTTCACCGCATCGCCCACCTGCGTGTCGGTAAGGGTGGTGTGCGTGGTGGTATGGGGGATGGTGCTCACCGAGAACGTGTTGGTGGCGTCATCGACACGCGCGACAGTGAGGCTGATGCCATCGAGGGCGATCGAGCCCTTCTCGATGATAAGGCGCAGAATGCCCGGTGTCGTTTCGATCTCGTACCAGATGGCAGTACCGTCGCGCGTAATGTGCTCAACCGTTCCCGTGCCGTCGATATGCCCTGAGACGATATGCCCCCCAAATCTTTCGCCCACAGCCATCGCTCGCTCTAGGTTGACCTTGTCGCCCACCGAGAGGCCACCCAGCGTGCTGCGGCTGAGCGTCTCGTGCATCACGTCGGCCGTGAAGCCCCGCTGTGTGAGGGAGGTGACCGTCAGGCATACGCCGGATGTGCAGATGCTGTCACCGACGTGCGTGTCTTCCCATACGGTACGGGCGCACACCTCCAGTGTAGAGGAGTGGGCACCGCCCTGGATTCGTGCGATGGTTCCTACCTCTTCGACGATTCCCGTGAACATGGGAGAATCCTCCCCTCTATCAGATGGTCGTCACCGATTCGGGTCAAGCGTACGTCGGTGAGTTCGATAGCGTCAGCCGGGGTCGTGAAACCCGGACCCCCAACGGGTCCTTGTGCCAGCATTCCGCCAAAGATCTTTGGCGCGATGTAGGCCTGGACCTTATCGACGATGCCCGCTTGCAGCGCAGACCAATTGAGCGTTGCGCCGCCCTCAATGATGAGGCTGTCGAGGTTCCGGTTCCCGAGCTCATCAACCAGGGAGACAAGATCGACATGGCCGTTCCTGTTCGGGAGGGTGGCTATCTGGCACCCCGCAGCAGTAAAGGGCCTGTGCTTGTCTGGGTCGCTCTCGCAGGTGGCTATCAGAGTGGGGACGCGGCGTGCACTGGTGACGACACGGGCATCGAGAGGTGTGCGCAGGTGGGTGTCGCAAACGATGCGCACGGGATCATTGCCGCCTTCGATGCGGGATGTGAGCTGAGGGTTGTCAGTGATGACCGTTCCCACGCCCACCATGATGGCGGCTGCCGCGTGACGTTGCTCGTGCACGTGCCGACGGGCACCCTCGCCTGTGATCCAGCGCGACTCGCCCGTTACGCAGGCAATCTTCCCGTCGATGGTCATGGCGTACTTCATGGTGACCAGGGGACGTCCTGTTTGGATGTACGTGAGGAATGCCTCGTTGAGGGCGAGGCACTTATCGGCCAACACGCCTTCGCTCACCTCGATGCCGGCCTCGCGCAGAATCCCTATCCCCTGTCCCGCCACCTTGGGGTTAGGGTCAGAAGAGCCAATGACCACCCGCGTGATTCCCGCCTCGATGATGGCGTCGGTGCAGGGGGGCTGCCTGCCAAAGTGGCAGCAGGGCTCGAGCGTCACATACATGGTGGCGCCGCACACGTCCAAGCCCTTTCGCATCGCATTCTTGAGGGCGTCGCGTTCGGCATGCAGGTCGCCATATCGGTGGTGGTAGCCTTCTGCCAGCACATGCGTGCCAGATACGATGACTGCGCCTACCATGGGATTGGGGTTGGTCCATCCACGACCGAGCGCCGCGAGCCTAAGGGCACGTGCCATGTAGGCCTCGTCGGACATATCTGCCTCTTTCCTCCGGTTGTCTCAGCCGTCTGACTAATGACTGATGCTTCGCGTCCGCATCTTGGGGCGTCTGGACAAGGCAGCTGTCCTGCCAACAAAAAATCCTGGATCGCGTCTTCGATCCAGGGCAAGCGCGCACCTCGACCATGTGGCCGGGCATGCATCTTCTTCCATCCAGACTATACTGTCGGCTCCGAGGTTCCATCGGATCGGCTCGTTTGGGAGCTCGCGGGCTGTAACCGCCGGTGGGGAATCGCACCCCGCCCTGAAGATGTCTCTTTGACTGGTGCACATGATGATGATTGGCCCTTGCCCTGTCAAGTGGCATTCCCTGAGTGAGTAGACGGCCTCATCCGTCAGACGGCCTCATCCGGCGGACGGCCTCATCCGGCGGACGGCCTCATCCGTCGAGTCGTGCATCTATGCTGGCTTTGTATGAGGCAAAGGCCTGATCGTTGCCGGTATCGGCGGCGATGCGCCCCATCTTGTCGAGCAGGGAGCGAGCCTTGCGCCTATGGCCATCACTTATGAGTGCCTCGATGGCTACCTGCAGGAACTGGAGCCTGAGGTCCGCCTCGTGCGCGTCTTGGTCCCAGGCGTCAAAGTCATGCACGAGGCGACGTGCGTCGCGATGTTTCGCGTAGCGCTCGATGATGGGATTCACGGTCCTCTCGGCGTCCGCGTTCTCGCGCTCCCAACGCTGGCGCTGGGACTGGCGGTACAGGAAGAAGATGATGATGCCCGCGATGATCGCGGTGAAGACGGGTGCATAGATGTCCCCTAGATGCAAGAATGTCCTGAGGGCAAAAGCTATCAGGAAGATGCCCGCGAACATAAGGGCCGTGAGGACGAGTTCTCCCTTGACGTCAACCCTGCCCTTGCCCCCTTTGCTTTTTCTTGCCATGTGCGCTCCTGTCGTGAGGCCCTCCGTCGGGGGTCTTTCGTGCTTCCGCGCCTTCTTTTTACGCAGCTCTCTGCTAGACCACCTGCTGGATCACTGTCGGCATGGCCAGCCTCCTCGTCTATCGCGCTGTCATGCCAGGTGTCCCCGCGTCTCTGTTCAACGCGCTACCGTGCCGGCAACATCGTAGCAAAGACGCAAGGCATCGTCATGCCGACGGTGGTCTCACAGAGGGTTTCCGTCACGCAGCAGGTGCAGAGTGCGCCTTTTGGTGACGCCGCGCTCGCAGAATGCGCTTTTCTGTGAGACGCCGGCTGCAGAATGCGCTTTTCTGTGAGACGCCGGCTGCAGAATGCGCTTTTCCGTAGAGTGTGCTTTTCCTCACCTGGGCAAACGTCGGGCCGCCTCACGGAAAGGCGCAGTCTGTGCCGGCTCCCTCACGGAAAGACGCACTCTGTACCCACTACCTCACGGAAAAGCGCACTTTGCCCAATCGGCGGGCTGCAGGATGCGCTTTTCCGTGAGACGTCGCCTGCAGGATGCGCTTTTCCGTGAGACGCCAGCTACAGGATGTGTCTTTCCGTAACTCTCGGTTAGGCTGCCGTCGGCAGGGCTGGCCTCTCCTTTCAGTAGGGTCAGCGGCGGTCTAACCACAGAGAGCTACGCAAAGTATGAGACGCCGCCCTCGAAGATGGGTTGGAAGTGCCTGCCGCAGACGTTCTTGAAGGTTCCCTTGGTGCTGCGCTCGCTGTGGCCCATCTTGCCGAGAATGCGACCATCGGGACTCGTGATGCCCTCGATGGCAAGCATCGAGCCGTTGGGGTTCACCGAGAGGTCGAGCGAGGGCTGGCCACTTGCGTCCACGTACTGCGTGGCTATCTGGCCCGTGTCCTTGAGGCGCTCGAGTAGGGGCCGTGGTGCGACAAAGCGACCCTCTCCGTGGCTGATGGCGATGCTGTGGATGTCTCCCAGCTCGCATGCCGAGAACCAGGGGGAGAGGTTCGAGGCGATGCGAGTGTTGACGAGCCTGCTCTGGTGGCGGCCGATGGCATTGAAGGTGAGCGTGGCGCACTCGTCTGTCATGGGTACGATGTCGCCGTAGGGGACGAGGCCGAGCTTGACCAGGGCCTGAAAGCCGTTGCAGATACCGAGCATGAGGCCGTCCCGGTCCTGGAGCAGCTTGCGGACTGCCTCGCTGACTGCAGGGGCCCGGAAGAAGGCCGTGATGAACTTGGCCGCCCCGTCGGGTTCGTCGCCTCCGGAGAAGCCGCCGGGGATCATGACTATCTGGCTGCGTCCGATCTCGTCTGCGAGCGCTCGCGTGCTCGCTGCCACGGCTTGGGGCGAGAGGTTGTTGATCACAAGGGTGGTGACCTCGGCGCCGGCGGCCCTAAAAGCACGGGCGCTGTCGTACTCGCAATTGTTGCCCGAAAACACGGGTATGACCACGCGAGGTCGCGCCAGCTTGACCTTGGGGGTCGGACGGCGACGGCCATCGTGGTCCCTCACGTCGAAGCTCAGTTGCTTGACCTCCTCGCCCGCTCGCCGATAGGGAAAGACCGGCTCCATCCTTGCCTCCCAAGCCTCCTGGAGAGGCGCGAGCTCAAGTGCCTGCCCGTCGAGCGCGAGGACATACGCCGCAGTCGTGGTGCCGAGTGCCATGACGCTGCAGCCGCCCTCTTTCGGGCGGGGAATGCTGGCGCCCTCGGCGAGCTCGACCACAAAGCTCCCGTAGGCTGGCTCGAAGAGCGCGTCCTCGTGGAGCGCGCCGTGGATGCTAAGGCCCAGCTGGTTGCCGACACACATCTTGAAGAGCGTCTCGGCAAGGCAGCCGTAGCCGGGTGTGGATACGGCCAGTGCCTCGCCACTTCTGATGAGTCTCTCGACGAGGGAGAGCGCGTCGATGAGGGACGCCGCCGCTGGCGTGATGCCGTCAGCCTCGTAGCGGGGAAGGACGAGGATGACGTCGTGTCCCGCCGCCTTGAGCTCGGGTGAGGTGACGTGTGCGACCTTGCCCACCGCAGCCGCGAAGGAGACCAGGGTGGGCGGTACGTCGAGGTCCTCGAAGGAGCCACTCATGGAGTCCTTGCCGCCGATGGCGCCCACACCCAGGTCGCGCTGGGCCATGAGGGCGCCGAGCAGCGCTGCGACGGGCTTGCCCCAGCGTTCGGGCACGTCTCGTAGGCGCTCGAAGTACTCCTGGAAGCTGAGATAGGCCCTTTTGCGCTCGAAGCCTGCGGCAACGAGCCGACAGACGCTCTCGACCACCGAGAGGTAGGCGCCGCTGTACTGGTTGGCGCTCATGAGGTAGGGGTTGAAGCCCCAGGCCATGCCCGAGCAGCTCGTGGTCTCACCCTCGACGGGAAGCTTCGCCGCCATCGCCATCGTGGGCGTGAGCTGGGTCGCTCCGCCAAAGGGCATGAGCACGCTGGCGGCGCCGATGGTGGAGTCGAAGCGTTCCGCGAGACCCTTGTTGGAGGCCACATTTTCGTCCGTGAGCAGGGCCTGCAAGCGCTCGGCGAGAGTCGCCCCCGCCCATGGGGTGGTCCAGCTGCCCTGCGTCTCGACGTGTACGCGCTGCTGCCTCAAGGCGCCGTTGGAGGCCAGAAACGCGCGGCTCACGTCCACGATCGTTCGGCCGCGCCAGCTCATGCGCAGGTGGGGCTCTGAGCTGACCTCGGCGATAACGGTCGCCTCGAGGTTCTCCTCTCGCGCGTAGCCTAGAAACTCGTCCACGTCCTTCGGCGCGAGCGCCACGGCCATGCGTTCCTGTGACTCGCTGATGGCAAGCTCGGTCCCGTCGAGGCCCTCGTACTTCTTGGGTACGCGATCGAGGTCAATGGACAGGCCGTCCGCAAGCTCGCCGACGGCCACGGCCACGCCGCCCGCGCCGAAGTCGTTGCAGCGCTTGATGAGCCTGCAGGCATCTCCACGACGAAAGAGCCTCTGGAGCTTGCGCTCCTCGGGAGCGTTGCCCTTCTGGACCTCGGCGCCGTCCTGCGCGAGGGAGTCTACGTTGTGGGCCTTGGAGGAGCCGGTTGCCCCGCCTATGCCGTCACGCCCGGTGCGACCACCCAAAAGGATGACCTTGTCGCCAGGTGTGGGGCACTCGCGGCGCACGTGACGCGTGGGCGTGGCGCCCACGACGGCGCCTATCTCCAGGCGCTTGGCGGCGTAGCCGGCGTGATAGAGCTCGAAGACTTGCCCCGTGGCGAGGCCGACCTGGTTGCCGTAGGAGGAGTAGCCCTCGGCGGCCGTGCACACGAGCTTGCGCTGGGGGAGCTTGCCTCTCATGGTCTGGCTCACCGGTACGAGTGGGTCAGCCGCTCCGGTCACGCGCATGGCCTGGTAGACATAGGCGCGGCCCGAGAGCGGGTCGCGAATGGCTCCCCCGATGCAGGTCGCCGCACCGCCAAAGGGCTCGATCTCGGTGGGGTGGTTGTGCGTCTCGTTCTTAAAGAGGAAGAGCCAGTCCTCGTCCCTGCCGTCTACGTCGACCGTGACCCTCACCGTGCAGGCGTTTATCTCGTCCGACTCGTCGAGGTTCGTGAGGATGCCCTTGGCCTTGAGCCAGCTAGCACCGATGGTTCCCATGTCCATGAGGCAGATGGGTCGCTCTGTGCGCCCAAGGTCACGACGCATCGAGAGGTACTCCTCGAAGGCGCGCTCGACCATGGCATCGTCGATGCGCACGTCCGTGAGCTGGGTGCCGAAGGTCGTGTGCCGGCAGTGGTCGGACCAGTAGGTGTCGATCACCCTGATCTCGGTGATGGTGGGCACGCGCCCCTCGTTCCTAAAGTACTTTTGGCAGAAGCTGAGGTCAGCGAGGCTCATGGCGAGGCCGCGCTCAGCAATGAGAGCCTGCAGCCCCTCCTCGTCGAGGTCGTTGAAGCCATCGAGCAGCTCGACGTCGGCGGGTGCGGGGTAGGCCGTCTTGAGCGTGGTGCGCTCGTCGAGCGAGGCCTCTCGGGCCTCGACGGGATTGATGACGTAGGTCTTGATAGCGGCCACGTCGGTGTCTGAGAGCGCGCCTGCAAGGTAGTAGAGCTTCGCGGAGGCGACGGTGGGACGCTCCCTTTGGCTGATGAGCTGCACGCACTCGCTCGCCGAGGCGGCCCGCTGATCAAATTGGCCAGGCAAAAACTCAACGGCAAAGACTGTGGCGCCGTGCGCCTCGGGCATCATGCGCGTTGCCGTATCCGACTGCGGCTCGCTGAAGACCGTGGGGATGCAGCGCTCGAAGAGCCCCTCGTCGATGCCCTCTACGTCGTAGCGGTTGATGAGGCGAAGGCCCTCGAGCCCCTGGACGCTGAGCACGTCTTTTAGCTCGCGCTCGAGCTGTCGTGCCTCGACGTCAAAGCCAGGCTTCTTCTCTACGTAGACGCGTGAGACCATGTTCGCTTTCCTTCCGTGGGCGGCTGTGCGGCGCTAGGTAGCGCGCGGACAGCCTCCATGATACGGCGAACGGGACACGATCGCACGCCAAAGGGGAAACGGCGCCCCTGCGCGCCACCGCCCCCGCGCGCCTCCGCCCCTGCGCGCCGGCAGCCTACGCGACGGCGCCAAGGGCCAGCAGCACTGCGACGTAGGCGATGAGCGTCGCGAGCGCCACCCAGTCTGCGGAGCGCATGCGCAGCGGATGCCAGTGGCTGCGGACGGCCCCACCCTCGTAGCAGCGGGCGTCGAGCGCGCGGGAGAGGCCGTTGGCGTGGTGGACCGAGCTTGCCAGAAGCGCTATCAGGATGGGTGCCACGGCCCTACAGCGTCTGACGAGCGAGCCCTCGCCGAGGGGTGCCCCGCGCATGGCCTGGGCGTCTAGGATGGCCTGTGCCTCGTCTGCGATCGTGGGTATGAAGCGCAGCATGAGCGAGAAGACCATCGCAAGCTCGTGGCCGGGAAGCCCCACCCTCGAGAGGGGTGAGAGGCACGCGTCGAAGGCGTCTGTGAGCTGGGTGGGCGTCGTCGTGAGTAGTATGAGCGCTGCTGCGAGCACCGCGATGACGAGCCTGAGGCTATAGATGGTGGCGACGCGCATCCCATCCGTGGTGACGAGGAGGGGTCCTGTCTGCCAGATCGTCTCCCCCGTCCTGGTGAGAAAGAAGTTGAACGCCGCCAGTACCAGCAGCACCACGGCGATGGGGCGGATGGACTCGACCACCTTGGCTACGGGTACGCGCGCGAGGGCGAGCAGGCCAAGGATGCAGGCATAGCCAAAGGCGAGCTGGACCGGGCCTGTGATAAAGAACACGCTTACCATGAGGACGAGCGCGCCGGCTACCTTGACGCGGGGGTCAAGCCGGTGGATTAGGGAGGCGCCAGGCAGGTACTGCCCTATGCTCAGGCGAAGCGCCATCAGCACGGCGCCTTTTCGGACGTGGGCGCAGGGATTGCCTGTGCCCTTGGGGTCGGCACGCGCCCCTCGATGCCTGCAGCGATAGATTGTGCGAGTTCCTCCAGCGTGAGTGGCGCCTCTGCGCAGGCGACGCCAGCTGCGCGCAGGCGTCGTGCCCAGTCCAGGGAGGTGGGAAGGCCCAGGCCAGACTCGTGTAACAGGGTCTCGTTTCGGTACGAGAAGACCTCCCTGGGAGTGCCGTGCGTCATCACGCGGGACTGGTCGAGGACGATGACCTCGTCGGCGCGCACCGCGATCTCGCGTGAGTGCGTGACCTGCACGATCGTGACACCGCTGCGCTGGAGCACTCTGAGGATGCGGGAGAGGTCCCCTCTCCTGCGCGGATCGAGGCCTGCGGTCGGCTCGTCTAAGATCAGGATGTTCGGCTGCATGGCCAGAATGCCCGCGATGGCGCACATGCGCTGCTGCCCGCCGGAGAGCTCGAAGGGCGACGCCTCTTCTAGGCCGAGAAGTCCGACGAGCTTGAGCGCACGCCTGCAGCGTCTTGTGACCTCGTCTTTTGGCAGATGCAGGTTTTTGGGACCAAATGCGACGTCCTCGGCGACCGTCTCGGCGAAGAGCTGCCTCTCGGGGTGCTGCATCACATAGCCCACGTGACCATGGAGCGCACGGCGCCCCTTCCTGTCGCGGGTGTCGGTGCCGTCCACGACGATGCGGCCGACGTCGGGCAGTTCCAGGGCACAGAGCAGGCGTAGCAGCGTTGACTTGCCCGAGCCGGTCTGGCCGATGATGACGGTGTTGGTGGCCCGCTTAACCTCGAGGCTGACGCCATTGAGCGCGGGGTGCGTGTCGTTGCGGGCGTCGACGCTGTGATACGAGTAGCTGACCTCGTGCACGCTGACGGCGAGGTCCGAGTGGACCTTCGCGTGACATGTTCGTTGGTTCTCGGCTGTGGTTGTGGTCGAACGTGATCGTGTGTGTCTCTGCGCGACGCGGGCGAGCTCCCCCTCGAGCCGCTCGGCGTCGCAGGTCCAGCCAACACCGACGCCCAGCTCACGCAGGCGTCCGGCAAGACGTGCCGTCCATGGCTCGCGAAGGCCCAGCGCCTGGATCTCGTCCGCGTGCGAGAAGACCTCCTGTGGCGTTCCCTCAAGCGCGATGCGACCGCGCCGCATCACGATGACTCGGTCGGCCTCGAGGGCCTCCTCCATGAAGTGGGTGATGTGGACAATGGCCCTGCCGTCTGTCTTGAGCCTGCCCATCACCTTGAGGATTGACCTGCGGCCCCGCACGTCCAGGAGTGCCCCCGGCTCGTCGAGCACCAGCAGCTGCGGCTCCATGGCGAGCGCCCCCGCGATGGCGACGCGCTGCTTCTGACCTCCCGAGAGGCGCGTGGGATCGGCCTTGGCGTAGCCTTCCATCGCGACACGGTGCAGCTCGCGCCTCACGCGCTCACCGATCTCGTTTGAGGGGACGCCGAGGTTCTCGGGGCCAAAGGCCACGTCCTCCTCGACAATAGAGGTCACGAGCTGGTCGTCGGGGTTTTGGAACACGAGGCCAAGGCTCCTGCGGGCGCGATGGTAGGCCTCGAAGTCCACCTGGCCGCTCGAGAAGACCTGCTCGCCCGCGAGCTCGACCTCCCCCTCGTCCGGCGCGAGCAATCCTGCGAGCACGCCGGCCAAGGTCGACTTGCCCGAACCGTTGGGCCCGAGGATGCAGAGCCTCTCGCCGCGGCGCACGTCGAGAGAGACGTCGTCCAGCGCTTGGATGTTGCCGTCGTAGAGGAGGGTGACGTGCGACACGTGCGCCATGAGCTGCGTCCCTGCCGCTCCGCCTGTTACAGTCAAGATCGCCATCTGCGGCCTAGTTACCGAACGCCTTGCTGATCGGCTTGTAGATGAGGCCGGTGAGCACGCAGTTGAGGACGATCTTGATGACATTGAAGGGCAGCAGCGCCGGAACGATGAGTCCGATGACCTTGTCCAGGGTCATCGTGGGGGAGAAGAGGGGCGTGATGACAAGGTTGCCCGCGATGCAGATGGCGACGCAGATGACTCCGCCAACGACCATACCGATGACAGCGCCCCTTCGCGTGGTGTCACGCCTGTAGACGAGCGACGCGGGTACGACGAGCGAGAGTGTGGCGAGCATGGCCATGAGGACCCCGTACGCGCCACTGGGGGTGGTAAGGTGCACGAGGTAGGGCATGGTCGAGACGACCACACCAGTCGCGGGGCCAAAGGAGAAACCCGCCACGAGGGCGACGATGCCCGAGGGGTCGTACTTGAGCCAAGGCACGCCCGGCAGGATGGGAAACTCCATGAAGAGCGTCGCGATGGCCGACAGTGCGCAGAAGAGCGCCGTTATGGAGATTCGCTTCGTGGACCAGCCGTGTGCCTGGTCGGTTGTCGAGTGGCTATCGTGCCTAGTGACGCGAGGGTTCTGTGCCATGGTGGCCTTCCGTTTCTCTCATCCGGACTATAACCGTTGGTCCTGGAATCCCACCAGGTCAACCGCAGTTCTTGTGCGGCTCGCGGACTCGTGCGGGACTTTTTGCGCGCACCTACCGCCAGTGGGGAATCTCACCCCGCCCTGAAACTGGAACACGACTATAGCACGTCGCCCGCTGCGCGGACAGCCACGACAGAGTTTTTTGCCATGCGTGCTAGACTACAGGGGCGATGCGTCGCCTGAGGGCGCGTCGTCCAAAGGCCCACAGAAGGAGATGACCAGAGCATGCCCCAGAGCACGATGGATTCGGACGATCACTTGCAGGATCTGACCTGGAGGCTTCGCAGCATCGTAGGCGATGATAACGTTGCCTTGGACGAGCCCATGAGCAAGCACACGAGCTTTCGGATCGGCGGTCCCGCCGATCTCTTTGTGACGCCCGATGACATCGACGAGCTGAGGGATGTCATCGCTGCCTGCAGGGCTGCGGGCGTGCCGCACTTCGTCCTAGGCTGTGGGAGCGATCTGCTCGTGGCGGACGAGGGCTACCGAGGTGTGATCGTGTCATGCACGAAGGGGCTTGTGAACGTGGCGATCGATGGCGAGACGATGGCTTGCCAGGCGGGTGTGCCCTTGCGAGAGGCATCCGAGATGGCCTGCGAGCTTGGGCTCTCTGGGCTGGAGTTTGCCTGCGGGATACCGGGATCGGTGGGTGGCGCCTGCTTCATGAACGCGGGGGCCTATGGGGGCTGCGTCGCCGACGTGCTCGAGTCTGTTCGCTGCCTCATGCCGGACGGGACCCAGCAGAGCCTTCCGGTCGAAGAGCTCGCGCTGGGCTATCGAGCGAGCCGCGTGCGCGACGAGGGACTCGTGGTGCTCTCGGCGACCTTCAGGCTGCACGAGGGTGATCAGGATGACATACGTGCCAGGATGGATGACTTCACGCAGCGTCGCCGGAAGAAGCAGCCCCTGGAGCTTCCGAGCGCGGGGTCTACCTTCAAGCGCCCTGAGGGTCACTTTGCGGGCAAGCTCATTAGCGATGCGGGCCTCAAGGGCTACGCGCACGGAGGCGCGAGCGTCTCGACCAAGCATGCGGGCTTCGTCGTCAACAACGGCGGTGCTACGGCCGCCGACGTCCACGCCGTCATCAGACACGTGCAGGATGAGGTCGAGCGTCAGTTTGGCGTGCGTCTGGAGCCGGAGCTGCGCTTCTTGGGCTGACGTGTCGGGGCTGTCTGTCACGTGTCCCCCTCGTGCGGCATCGGCGGTGTGCTACGGCATACTTGTGTCGCCCGACCCCTGTGCCTCTAGCCGCTACGGTACCCAGCCGCTATGCCATGTCCCTGTGGGCGTCCTCGAGACCCACGAATACCGTGGTGAGCGCTTCGAGCTCGCTTGGTGCGTCGCTCATGGCCACGACGAGGTAGGGCTTCGAATCGGCGAAGACGATGCCCGCATCGACGGTTGCGGGCCTGGTCCCCTGCCCCTTCTTGCTGGCGTACCAGCCCGCCTTACCCCAGCTCTTGTACTTGCTTCCCACGGCGTCCGCGATGGGGGAGACCTCTCGCTGTTCGAAGAGCGAGACGAGGTAGTCAGCGCTGTCTGTGCCTGATGAGAGATACTCGTACATGTGCTCCCACATTTCGGCCAGCTGTGTGGCTGAAGTATAGGGGTAGTAGTATGCGCGGTAGGAGTGGCTCCCCCCGTAGCCACTGGTATCAAAACCAAAGCTCTGGAGCCAGGTCCCGAAGACCGATGCACCATAGGTATCGTGAAGTTTACTGAAGGCGTTGTTATCAGAGTTGACGATCGCCGACTCGGCAAGCCCCGCGACTGACGAGGCCCTCGTCCTGCCTGTGTCAACGAGCGTCTCATAGACCGCGACGACGTACGGTCCCTTGATGCTGCTTGCGGGGTAGTAGGACTCGTCCGCCTGGTAGCTGACGGTGGCCCCTGTCGTGAGGTCCTTGAGGTAGAAGCTCAGCTGATGGCCCTCGTCCTCAAAGCCACCAACCGCCTGGGTGAGTTGGGCGTAGCCTGCAGAGGAGCTAAAGCCCTCCTTTGTGTTCGAGAGCTCGATGTCGGACGAGACGTCACGCAACACCGCCGGCAGCTCCACGGTCCGCTTTTGATTGTTCTCGGGCGTGTCCGTCGGCTCGCCGTCGGCCAAGGGCTCGGTCTCGCCGCCTCCCGTGTCCTTGCCCGTTTCGGACTCAGGCGGGGGAGTGCTCGTGGTCGTTGTCCGGTCATCCTCGGTCGGGGCCGTGCGCCCGATGAGCCCCTGCGAGAGGGCCCAGGCCACGCCCAGTCCCAGTGCGAGCACGAGTATGCAGGCGATAGTCGCTACGATGCGTCCCGTGTGTCGCTCTGGCTGTGGGATGCTATGCTTGCCGACGCCCTGTGCCATGGGCCGTCCTTTCTCTGTTCATGCGTTCACTTCTCTATACCTTCGTGACGTCAGGCTGTCACGGTCGTACGTCCTTGTCACAATCTCTCAAGCAGACGGTCCGTGGCGGTTACACACGAAGTCATCCACAGCTTTGATCAGGGGCTTTAGTGCGTCAAGGTCGGAGGAGGCGTCCGACATGATAGCTACGACATAGGATTTTCCCTCGTCGTGGGAGCGGATGACCACGCCAGCGTCGTTGGATGCGGGCTCGTCATCGCTGCCCTCGTTCTTGGGACACCAGCCGGCCTTTGACATGCTCGTAACATTTGACTCTCCCTTGGCCTCGAGGACGTCTTTGATGGGACTTACGGAGCGCTCCTGAAAAAATGTGGCCAGTGAGGCGCTGTTTCCCTCGTTGCTCGTGAGGTAGGCGTACATGCTCCTCCAGGCCTGCCTCAACTGCTCGGGCGTACTCGTGGGATAGGGTTTCTTAAGGTAGTCTTCGCGCGTGTCGTAGATGCCTAGACTCACATTGTTGTCATTGAGCCACGCGCCAAGGAAGTTATTCCTGTACCGGAGCCAGAGGCTCATGTAAGCGCTGTTGTCCGAGTTTTCGATCATCTGCTCGACGGTTTGCTGTACGGACGAGAGGGGCACTTTTCCCGTGTCGATCCTTCTCTGGTAGAGGGCAACCGCATAGAGTCCCTTGATGCAGCTCGCGCTGTAGTAGCCTGCGGTTTCGCGATAGCTGAGGGTAAGGCTCCCGTCGATCGTCTCGAGATCGATGCTCGCGTTGATGCCCTCCGCCCTGAGGCGTGCGAGCGCTCGCTCGATGTCTGTGAGGTCTCCTTGCGCGAGGTTGCGCGTCGAGCTGGTGGCACGCAGGGTCGAGTATCCCACCGTGGCGCTTAGGCTGTCCGTGAGCTCGGCCTGAGGACCTTCCCCTGCCTGGCCGGCCTGTCCGCCCTGTATCCCGCCAGATCCCGCACGGCCTTGCAGGAGGCCGACGAGGCCGCCAACACAGATCGCGATCACGACGGCAAAACAGAGCGCCCTCAGCTGCCAAGGCAGCCGCCGCCACCGTCGTGCAAGAGGCGATGCCGCCGGCCTGTGCGTATCGCCCCCGTCGCGGCGAGAGGGGCGGCGTAGGCGACGGCGCAGTGCGAGGACGAGGCGAGAGACGCGGTCCCAGAAGATGCCAGATGCCTGCCCACCCGGGTCTCTCGGGCGCCTGGGACGCCTTCGTCCATCCGGCTGCCCGCGTCGTCGCGCCCTGTTCCTATCGCTTGTGTTCGCGTGCGTCATATCGCCTTGCCGGTCCTAGTTCTTGAGCGAGTTGAGTGGGGCAGGAAAGCGCCCGCCGCGGTGGGCGAACACGGATCCGGCAAACCGGTTCACGGGCATGACCGGTGCTGAGCCAAAGAGCCCGCCAAACTCCAGCACGTCGCCTTCGGTGTGGCCAACAGCCGGTATCAGCCGTACGGCCGTGGTCTTCGCGTTGATGACGCCGATGGCCATCTCGTCTGCGATGATGCCCGCGATGGCCTCGACGGGGGTGTCGCCGGGTATGGCTATCATGTCGAGACCCACCGAGCACACGGAGGTCATGGCCTCAAGCTTCTCGAGGCAAAGTGCCCCGCTCGTGGCCGCATGTATCATGCCAGCGTCCTCCGAGACGGGAATGAATGCACCCGAGAGACCTCCCACGCTGGAGCTTGCCATGACGCCGCCCTTCTTGACGGCGTCATTGAGGAGTGCCAAGGCGCAGGTGGTGCCAGGCCCTCCGCACTCGCCGACGCCCATTATCTCCAAGATCTGTGCCACGGAATCGCCCGCTGCGGGGGTGGGGGCGAGCGAGAGGTCCACGATGCCCTTGTCCACGCCCAGGCGTCGGGCCGCCTCGCGGCTCATGAGTTCGCCCGCTCGGGTGATCTTGAAGGCGGTCTGCTTGATCCTCTCTGCGACCTCCATGAGGTCGGCGGAGGCGGGTAGCTCCTGGAGTGCCGCCGCCATGACGCCCGGTCCCGAGACGCCCACGTTGATGACAGCGTCGCCCTCGCCCGAGCCATGGATCGCCCCTGCCATGAAGGGCGAGTCCTCGACCATGTTTGAGAATACGACGAGCTTGGCGGCACCGTAGCAGTTACTGTCCCTCGTGAGCCTAGCGGCCTTGAGCACCGTGCGCGCCATCAGGAGCACGGCGTCCATGTTGATGCCGGCTCGCAGGCTGGCCACGTTGACGCTCGAGCAGACGCGCCGGGTGCCTGCGAGCGCCTCGGGAATTGAGTCGATGAGGTGGCGGTCCGTGACTCCCATACCCTTCTGCACGAGTGCGGAGAAGCCGCCCATGAAGTCGATGCCGAGGGTCTCTGCCGCACGGTCCATGGCATGGGCGAGTGGCGTGAGGTCGGCGTCGGGGCAGGCGGCGGCAATCTGTGCCACGGGCGTCACCGAGACGCGCCTGTTGGCGATGGGGATGCCGTACTCGCGCTCGAGCTCTGCGGCTACAGGGACGAGGTGCTCGGCCACCTTCGTGACATGGTCGTAGACCTTGGTGCACATCTGTCCCATGTCCTCGCACGCGCAGCCATGAAGTGAGATGCCCATGGTGAGGGTACGCAGGTCAAGGTTCTGCTGGGAGACCATGGAGAGGGTCTCGGCTACCTCTTCAGGGGTAATCGCCATGCCTGTCCTCCCGTCGCGAAACCAGATAATCGCTGGATATTTTAGCGTGTGAGGCACGTCTGCAGGGCGGTAGGCCGTGCACACAGACACACGCTTCACAGTCTCACGTTATGGCCTCAAGGGTCGAGGCGACAGGTCACGCGTAACCTTAGGCCTGGTCTGTCGTGGTGCCCTCGCTCGGCTCAAGCTCCAGCGCAGGGATGCCTCTCGCGTCCATGCGCCGGCGCAGCTCCTCGACGATAGGGATGCTTGCCGTGCAGCCGATGCGTCGCGCGCCGGCTGCGACCATGGCGAGGAAGCTGTCGGCGTCACGAATGCCACCTGCAGCCTTGACCTGCACGCCCTCTCCCACGTGTTCGCACATGAGCCTCACGTCCCTGACGGTGGCACCGCCCTTGGGAGAGAAGCCCGTGGAGGTCTTCACGAAGTCGGGACGGACCCGTGAGGCGATCTTGCAGAGCCGGATGATCTCCTCGCTCGAGAGCTCACGTGTCTCGAAGATGACCTTGGAGAGGGCGCGTGCCTCTTTGCAGACGCTGACGATGGCGCTCATCTCGTCCTCGACCTGTTTCCACTTCCCATCCTTGAGCTCGCTGCGGTTCACAACGTAGTCGATCTCATCCGCACCGTTCTCAAGGGCCTCTCTTGTCTCGAAGACCTTGGTGGCGACAGTCGTCTGGCCAAGGGGAAAGCCGATGGCGGCGCCAACGTGAACGCCCGTACCTCTAAGCAGGCGCGCGCAGCGCACCACCTGGCACGGCTCGATGGCCACCATGCGAAAGTGGTGGCTTGCAGCCTCATCACAGAGCCTCTGCATGTCTGCGGCGGTTGCGTCGGGCCTGAGGTTGGTGTGGTCAACCAGCTGGCAGAGCTCCTCTAGCGTCCATGTTCCCATGGTTTCCTCCCGGTGCTGTCTTTGGGTTCCCGCACGATTGCGCTGCGCCCTCCTCGTGGCGGCTGCGCGTGGACGAGGTCGTCAAGCTGTATCATAGGGGGTGGCTCCACTTCCACGGGCGTGTTTTTCTAGGAGCGGTTGGAGATGGTCCACATGGGGCTCTTTGGCTTTTTGGGAACGCTGCAAGGCGCACGGAAGGGCTTTGGCGACGGCACAATCAGGATCGCGACGGGCATCAATATCAGGGAGCTGGGCGGCTTTCCCACCGCACACGGAAAGACCCGCTATGGCAGGTTCATTCGCTCCGGTACGACCGCGCAGGTCGATAAGGCTGATGCGCGCGAGCTCTATAACTATGGGGTTCGCAGGGTGTTGGACCTCAGGGGTACCGACGAGGTCGAGCGAAGCCCCGAGCGACTTACCTCGCTCATTCGTGTCGAGTACCTCAATGTCCCCCTCTTTGACTATGACATCACGGGTGCGGGCCTGGGTAGGGACGGAGACCCTGGTGGCTACCTTACCGAGGGCATCTTTCAGATGTTGGGCAACCGCGCCGCCATCAGGGACATCTTCACCTTTCTGGCCCATGCGCCCAGGGGGTCGTGTACCCTCTTCCACTGCGGGGCGGGAAGTGACCGCACGGGGCTCCTCTCCCTGCTGCTTCTTGGCCTTGCAGGGGCGGAGCGTCGTCAGATCATCGCTGACTACGCCTATTCGTTCGGCTACGTTGCCGAGGTGAACGCCGTGGTCTTTGGAGGATCAGGCGGCGCTGAGGGCCTAGGCGCGGTGCGACCCGATCTCGCTGTGCGGATCAAGACGGCCTCCACGGCGTATGACCGTATCGTCGAGCGGCATGGTGACGTCCGGTCCTTCCTTCTGAGCTGCGGCGTCAGGGAGTCTGAGGTCAGTCAGGTGAGAGCGTTGCTGCTCAAGCGCATTCCCCCACGCTACCGCATATCACCCGAGGAGGCCCTCGTGTCGAGCACCGAGCTTCTGCACAGGGAGATTCCCGACACGGAGTCGAACGTGCGCTTCTACGTGAACGCCTACGAGCATCCGGAGAAGGTCATCGCAGACCTCTACTACATGAAGGACAAGACGCACGATCTTGTCGCACGCATTGATGCGAGCCAGCGGGACCGTTCGTTTCACGATCACGACTATGTTGACCTGTTGGTTCCTGAGGAGGAGCTCGGTCACCTCTATGCGCCTGTGGACGGGAAGGTGCTGCCGCTCGACCAGTCGCAGGATCCCATCTTCGCGAGCGGGCAGAGCGGCAGGGGCATCGTCATCGTGCCCTCGGGCAATACCCTCTATACGCCTGCGGCCTGCCGTGTCACCGCGCAGCTGCCCTCGTTTAACGCGGTGGGCCTGCTCACCCAGGATGGGATAGAGCTGCTCGTGGTCGTCGGGGCAGGTGCCGAGAGGTCTGATGGCAGGGGATTCAGGCAGCATGTGTGGCAGAACGACTCCGCCCGTCGCGGGGTGCCCCTCATCTCATGGGACCCGACCCTGGTGCCCAAGGCGGCGGCAGGTCAGGTCATGCTCATCGTCACCAATTCGAGCGAGCTGGAAAACGTGGAGCTGCTCGAGTCCGGAAACGTGCAGGTCGGAGATGAGATCGCCTCCATTAGCCCGTAGGAGTCCGTAGGGGCATAGATGGTGCGGGCATGCCTCTCAGTTCCGTGAGGGCCTGCAGCCAGAATGCGCCTTTCCGTGAGCCGCCGGGTACAGAGTGCGCTTTTCCGTGAGGCCAGACTCCGAACCGAGATTTGCGGACCCTGGCGCAACCCGCCCCGCAGCCTGGCGGGGGGGTTGCTCGAGCGCATTTGCCCAGTTGAGACATTCTCCATAGTGCCCCGCAGCCTGGCGGGGGGGCTGCCCCACACCTCCCGGGCGCCGCGACGTAACGGAAAAGCGCATTCTGCGCGATCTGGAAATCGCAGAATGCGTCTTTCCGTGAGTCGATCAGGACAGAATGCGTCTTTCCGTGAGGGCCCGCAGCCAGAATGCGCCTTTCCGTGAGTCACCGGGTACAGAATGCGCTTTTCCGTGAGGGCCCGCAGCCAGAATGCGCTTTTCCGTAGAATGCGCTTTTTCTCACCTGGGCAAACGTAGCGTCACCTTACGGAAAAGCGCACTCTGCGATCGCGGTCTCACGAAAAGACGCATTCTGACGGATCTGGCCGCCCGCCCCCGCTGCAGGTCCCCGCCGCCCGCCTCCAGGACCTTCAGAAATCAATAAAACGGTACGGGCTGTGGTATGCGGGACCTGACGCCACCGCGTTTCTCTGCGAACATCTATTCGGTTCCAGGCAAGGACGGCACATGGACTGTTCGCCAGCGTCGGTTGACTCGCTCTGTTCTTCACCGATCCCAAATCCCAAAGGCTGTGTTAACCCTATTCTGATACGGCGCGGCAACACTCTACTCCCACGTCAACCAATACGGAGAACATGGGGGCAGCTTGGCGAGCAGCTCGATCGGGTCGTCGGAGCGGCAGGCTTCGTGCACCGACGTAAGACAAAAGAGGCAACCGTATCAGAATAGGGTTAACACAGCCAATCCCAAAAAAGCGCACATACGTCTTCATAAACCCTGCACAAGTGCTATACTGTACTGTACACATTACGTGTCCAGTCGCGAGGATGTCTGCATGTCTCTCGTGACGCGCGTGCCGTGCTGTCCTGATCCACGAAAGAGATGGAGGGTCCCCTATGCGTTACCTGCTAGTCGTAAGCCACGGAACATTCGCCCCCGGTCTGCACAGCGTTATCAGGATGCTGGCAGGAGACAGGGATGACGTCCTCAGCTGCAGTCTTGAGGACGGCATGGGCGCTGACGTCTACACCGAGAGGCTCAAGAAGACCATCTCGCCCATCGGGCAGGATGACACCATCTTCCTGTTTGGTGACATCATCGGTGGCTCGCCCCTCACCAATGCAATGGACGTGTTGACGGAGGCAGGTCACATCGACAGGACGACCGTCTTCGGTGGCGCGAACGTTCCCATGGTCATCACCGCCGCGCTGGAGGCGGACAATGACGACCAGACACTCAAGGAGATGGTCATTAGCGAGGGCCAGGCCGCCATCCGCGAGTTCGTGCTCGACCTTGGTGGCGACGAGGACGAGGAGCTCTGAGCTGGGGCGTCGTGGTCGGGCTGACCGCAGGCTCCTTACGTGCATGTGGCAGTCCGGCCTTTGCATAGTTGTGTGGGCATAGGTATCAGTACCAAGGATCACGAGGAAAAGAGGAAGCAATGATCTCATTTGTTCGAGTTGACGACCGCATCATCCACGGACAGACCGTCACGCGCTGGGCGCTCGAGTACCCCTGCGACGGCATCATTGGGGTGAATGACGCTGCGGCGAACAACCCCGTGCTCAAGGCTGCCTACAAGGGAGCGGCGCCCGAGAAGAAGGTCTTCGTCTGGACGCTTGAGCACTTCAAGGAGAGCATGGATAAGGTACTTGCCAGCAAGACCAAGTACTTTCTCATCACCAAGAACCCCCTTGACATGAAGACGATCCTCGTCGACTACGGCTTTAAGCCCTCCGACATCGATCGCGTCATCATCGGTCCCTGCAACGACCGTCCTGGCGCCATCAAGCTCGGTAACAACCAGTCGATCACGCCCGAGGAGGCGCAGGCCCTCGAGGACATCACCAAGGCAGGCTATACCGTTGAGTTCGCGCTGCTCAAGGATAAGTCCATCGGCGAGTGGCCGCAGTTCCGCAGCCGCTTCGATGTCAAGTGACCCCGCTAGACTGGCAGTTCGCTCATGACGTAGTGGAAAGGTGGCTTAGAGCTTATGGAGATTAACTATCTGCAGGCCGCGTTGCTTGGACTGTGTGCCTGCCTGGCGTCCCTGCCCGGCATGGGCGGCACGACCGTCGGTAACTACACGCTCGGGCGCCCCTTGGTGGGCGGTCTGGTCGTGGGACTGATCTTGGGTGACGTCCAAACCGGCGTCATCGTTGGCGCCGCCATACAGATCGTCTACATCGCGCTCGTCACCCCCGGCGGAACCGTGTCGGCTGACGTGCGCGCCGTCACCTACATCGGCATCCCCCTCTCGATCCTTGCCATTCACGCGAACAACCTCGACCCGAGCTCTGTGGCTGCCTCCTCCATGGCGGCAACCCTTGGTGCGGCGGTCGGCACTCTCGGTACGGTCCTCTTCTACGGTACCGCGACGCTCAACCTCGTGTGGCAGTCCATCGGCTGGAAGGCGCTGGAGTCAAAGGACTGGAAGAAGATCAAGCGCACGCTGCCGTTGGTCGACTTCGTCTACCCGTGGGTCTCGCACATCCTGTTCTCCTTCATCCCGACCTTCATCATTTGCATGGCGGGCGCTCAGATGGTTGACCTCATGAAGGAGTACATGCCCATGGATGGCGTCGCCATGAAGACGCTGTTCACCGTGGGATCGCTCCTCCCGACCGTCGGTGTTGCGATCCTCTGCAAGCAGGTCATCACCAAATCGCTTGACTGGCTGACCTTCGCCTTTGGCTTCACGCTTGCCGCCTGCATGCATCTCAACCTGATAGCCTGCGCCATCGTCGCGTCGTTCTTCGCACTTATCAAGTACCAGATAGAGCAGGCGAAGGCCGCTCGCCCCGCCGTCGCGGCGGCTGCGGGAGCTGCTGGTGACGAGGAAGAGGAGGACATCTAATCATGGCAGAGACAAAGAAGATCTCCCCCAAGGCACGTAAGAAGGCGTTCAGGAACTGGTCTTACGGCAACCTCACCTGCTTCTCGCAGGCGCACATGCAGACCTTCGGCTACCTGGTTGCGATGCTTCCCATCGTTGATGACCTCTACGAGAAGGACGAGGAAAAGATAGAGGCCCTCAGCACCTACACGACCTTCTTCAATACCGAGCCGCAGATAGGCACCATGGTCATCGGGCTCACGACCGGTCTGGAGGAGGCCCGCGCCAATGGCGAGCACATCGATGCCGAGACCATCAACGGCATCCGTGCCGGCCTGATGGGTCCCTTGGCGGGACTCGGGGACTCCATCGTCGTCGGTACCTTTATCCCCATCTTGCTGGGTATCGCCCTTGGGCTCTCGAGTGGAGGCTCCGTGCTCGGCCCCCTCTTCTACATCGTGGCATGGAACCTCCTCATGTACTTTGGCATGAAGCTCGCCTACAACCGAGGCTACGAGCTTGGCGGCTCCGCCGTGCAGGCCTTGGTCGGCCCCGAGTCTCAGGCGCTGCGCAGCGCCATCGTCATGGTCGGCACGATGGTCATCGGCGCCGTTGCCGCGACGTGGATCTCCATCTCTACCGCACTGCAGCTTCCAGGCTTGGGCTCGTTTGACGGCGTGCTGTGGTCGAGTAACTCGACCGTCACGCAGCAGGCGCTCGAGGCTGCGGGGGAGCAGGGAGTCACGCTTAATGTCTTTGGCTCGGGCATCTATCCCAAGTTGCTCAACTTCCTGTTCGTGTACCTGTGCTGGTGGCTCATGACCAAGAAGAAGATAGGTGTCATCCCCGTCATGCTCATCCTCGTCGGCGTGGCCCTCGTGGGTGTGCTCGTCGGCTTCTTCAACCCGGGTTTGAGCTACGGAGGGTAATGGCTGTCAATCGCACCTGCCTGTGCCAGTCGCGATGATCCTGAGCAATCGTGGTGGCGGTCTTGAGGTCTTTGGACTGGCGAGCATGGTAGAGACGCTAGATACGGGGCGGGGTCGGCTCACAGGTCCGGCCCCGCTCCTTTTGCGGGCGTTTGGAGGCATCCATAAGGAGAGGGCAGGGGTGGAGGTTGCGCACATGAGGAGCACAGAGGCTGGGTCACACGAGAAGGGGGCGACGTCCAAGGGACGTGGCGCCTCTCTCCCCGCGAGGAGGGAGACCCTTATCAAGGAGGCAGACCTGCAGGTGCGCGCCATCATGCGCATGGAGGCGTGGAAGCGCATCGCCTACTCCCTCGTAGCCGTCGGTGCCCTTCTCGCCTACTGGCAGGCCTATCGGGACGGGCCCGCCTGGGCCCTAGTCGTCGGTGTTGCTGTCCTCGTCGTCTCGGTGCTGGCGAGTCTCATCCTGTACTTGGTCGTGAACCGGGCCAAAATGAACGTGAGAGCGATCATGAGGGCCGCAGGGGTCGACATCGATACGCCTCGTTCGAAGCGGGACGCACGGGAGGGTGAGGGTGCGGGTGACGCAAGCGGTACGGGTAACGTAGACGGCGACACCCAACCACCCGCACGCTAGCATGGTTGCAACTCCTCACGGAAAAGCGCACTCTGCACCCGGTGGCTTACGTAAAACCGCACTCTGTGCGTTGGACCTCACGTAAAACCACATTCTGCGATCGCGCCTCACGGCAAGACGCATTGTGTGTGACTGCCGCATACAGAGTGCGCTTTTTGGTGACGCCACAATCGCAGACTGCGCTTTTCCGTGAGCCGGCTCGACATTTGCCCAGGTGAGGAAAAGCGCATTCTACGGAAAAGCGCACTCTGTGCGTTGGACCTCACGTAAAACCGCACTCTGGCTGCAGGCCCTCACGGAAAGACGCACTCTGTGCGTTGGACCTCACGTAAAACCGCATTCTTCACGTTGGGTCTCACCAAAAACCGACGCAACCCAGGTCGAGAGACTTGAGGCGACCCGCTAGCGTGATGTAGTCCACTCGTGGCCGCGCATCGTGGCATATGTCGCAGTCGCGACACCTGCATGCCACTATAATGATGATGTCGTGGGAATCGCGCCGGTCGCGTTGCGGTCGGCTCGCATCGTCAGGAGGTGCCATGCCCAAGGTCGTGAGAGCCGTCCTATCGCTCGCCCTGCTCGCGGTGGTCTACAGCAGCGTACTTGTGCTCTCTTCGGTTCAGGCTGCTGGTGAAGACAGTAGGCTTTTGCCCGACTGGACCCTAGGGGCACTGGGTGTGTGGGCTGGGGCGTTGCTACTTGTCAGTGTCGCGAACATGGTCAATGCCTACCTGGGTCGAAACGAAGGAAGTGCGTCTGGTCTGGCGCTCTGGGGCATGGTGCTCAAGATCTGTATGATACCGTTCTACCTGTTCGGGTTTTTTTGGTGGTGCGCTCATCTCCATTGGGCTGGCGGTGGTACCCGGGCTTTTCATCCTCATTCCCCTTCAGGTTGCCGTTATGGCCGCAGTCGGTTTCGCACCGCTGCTTGCCACGTCGTCGTACTGCATCGCTGCGGCGGTGAGAGCGCAGAGGGAGGGTGCTATCGAGCATGGCACGATGATCAGCCTCATCGTGCTGCACCTGCTCTTCGTTACCGACCTTATCGCTTCTGTCGTACTCTACACGAAGCTCTGTAGGGCCATGTGGTCCGTCTCGGACAGTCCCATCGGTACCCGTCTGTAACCCCTCCGTTACCTGCCAGATGGCGTTGGGTGCCCGCAGCCCTTCGCCCATGTGGTCACTGCGCACTTGCCTTGAACGCATGTGGGCTTGGTTGTGCTACCCTATGACCGTTGTTCTATTCGTTATAGAACAGGAGGTACGATGGGAGCAACGCAGAATGGTGATAGTAGATATGCGACAGCCGGGTGGGCCGGTGGGGAACAGCCCATCCTCGTCGTGGACAGGTACGCCAAGAGCTATGGTGGTAGGCGGGCTGTTGACGGTGTCTCGCTGTCCGTGGGGGCAGGCAGCGTCTTTGGCTTCGTCGGCCACAACGGGGCGGGCAAGACGACGCTCATCCGCTCCATAGTGGGGGCGCTCGCCTTTAACGAGGGTGACATCCGTATTTGTGGCAGGTCGGTGCGCAGCGATCCCGTTGATTGTAAGCGCGTGGTTGCCTACGTGCCCGACAATCCCGACGTCTACGGCTTCCTCACCGGGAGCCAGTACCTCAACTACGTGGCTGACCTCTTTGGGGTGGGCGTACAGGAGCGTCGCGAGCGCATCGCCCACTATGCCGGTCGCCTCGGCATCGATGGGCGTCTCGGCGAGCTCGTCTCTGCGTACTCGCACGGTATGAGGCAGAAGCTCGTGCTGGTCGGCGCGTTCTTGCATGACCCGCGCCTGCTCGTGCTCGACGAGCCCTTCGTCGGCCTTGACCCCGAGGCGGCCTACGAGCTAAGGACGATGATGCAAGAGTTCGTCGCGCGCGGCGGGGCTATCTTCCTCTCGAGCCACGTGCTCGACACGGTCGAGAAGCTCTGCGACGAGGTGGCCATCATCAGACGCGGCAGGATCGTGCGCGTTGGGCCGACTGAGGAGGTGCGAGGCGACGAGAGCCTCGAGCAGGTGTTCTTGGAGCTTGCGAGGGAGGTGCGCAATGGGTAGCCTCGCGGCGCTCGTGAAGGTCCAGGCCTATGGGGCGTTCGGTATAGGGCGCCTCCTGCATTCGCGCGATGCCCGCGAGAGGGGACGTCTCGTGATCTCGGTGCTCGGAGCCATCTTGCTCGCCGTCCTCATCGTCGCCAATGCGTGGTCGGTCGCCTCAGCGCTGGTACATATCGGTGCGACCGATGCCCTGCCGAGCATCGCCGTGGCGGCGGTGTCCCTCGGCTGTGCCGTTACCACCTTCATCAAGGCGAACGGTCTGCTCTTTGGCTTCAAGGACTTCGACCTGGTGGTGACAATGCCTGTGCCTCTCTGGCAGGTGGTCGTCTCCCGCGTGGCTCCGCTCTACGGCATGGGCCTTGCGACCTCGCTGGTCATGGGAGCGCCCATCATGGAGAGGTACATCGCGGCGGTGGGCGCGCCTGCCGCTACCGTCGCGGTGGCAGCGGTCGTGCTCGTTCTCGCACCTCTCATCCCCATAGCCCTTGCCCTTGCGCTCTCGTTCTGCGTGGCCTGGGTTGCCTCTCGCACGCCCTTTGCCAAGGGAGTGTTCAGCGCTTTGGGTGCGTTGGCGACGGTGGCGCTGGTCATTGGGATCTCGGCCGCCTCGCGTCAGGCAGGTGACTCCACCGTCATGGGCGGGGAGGCCTTCGCGACGCTTGGACGTGCCATGGGACGTGCCATGGGGCTTGTCTGGCCACCTGCCGCATGGGCGGCCAAGGCTCTTGCGGGCGATGCAGTGATGTTCTGCCTGTACGCGGGAGGCTCCATCGTCCTCGCGTGGGTGGCGCTTGGCGTGCTCACGCACGAGCTTTTGGGTATGAACGCGCTCCTCTCGTCGGGCGCCGCCGCGCGCTTCGGGCTCGCAAGTTCAGGACATACACGGGACCTCGCGCACGCGCCCCGAACGCCTCTTGTCGCCCTTACGCTCAAGGAGCTGCGCCTGTGGGTGGGGACGCCCATCTACTTCGTCAACACCGCAGTTGGCCCGGCGCTGACAATCGTCATCGCGATCGTGGCAGCTGTGCTCGGACCTGGCGCCGTGGCCGGTACGATGGGCGTGTCCAAGTCCGGGGGAGAGGAGCTCGCCAAGGTAGCGACGCTCATGCTTCCTTGGGCGCTCGCCTTCTGCACGGCCATGACGTCTATCAGCGCCTCGTCGGTGTCCCTCGAGGGGAGCTCTCGCTGGGTCATGCAGACCGCCCCCGTCGCGGACGCGATCATCGTGCGCTCGAAGATGGCGCTCAACCTCGCGCTCACCTGTGCGGCCTCTCTGGTGGCTGGCCTTGTCGTCGCCTTTTGCTTTGCCCGTGGCCCGCTTGAGGCCCTCCTGTGCGTCGTCGCGCCCCTGTCGGGCGGCGCGATCAGCTCGTGCCTCGGGGTGTTCGTGGACGTGAAGAGACCTCGCTTCGACTGGTCGAGCGAGTACGAGCCCGTGAAGCGCTCGACGAGTGTGCTCATCACGGTCGGGGTGGGCATGGCGGTGGTGCTGGCGGGAGGCACGCTGACGCTCGGGGCAGGGGGTGTCGGCGCTGGGGTCGCCTGGGCGCTGGTCGTCCTTGTCGTGGCCGCGCTGCTCAAGAGGAGCGCAGAGAGGACGTCGCTTGCCGATCGCTAGGCCCGTGATAGGCGGGAGAGAGACGGAAAAGAAGGGAGAAGTCAGGAGGACGTCATATGGTGCTGTATGTCGATCAGGCCTCTTCTAGTCCCATCTACCAGCAGATTCGTGATCAGGTGGTGGCCGCCATAGCGAGAGGCGAGCTGAGGCCCGGAGACGGGCTTCCCAGCGTGCGGGCGCTCGCGAGCGACCTGGGGGTGAACCTGCACACTGTGCACAAGGCATATGCCCTCTTGCGCGACGAGGGGCACCTGCTTATGCGCGGCCGTGCGGGTGCCTGTGTCGCCGACTTTCAGCAGGATGCCACTCCTGAGAGGATCGTGGCCAGTGCCGACAAGATGGCCGGAGCCCTCTATCGCCTGGCGCTCGAGCACTGCGCGCGGGGCGGGACGGAGCAGGAGTTCGTCGTGGTGGCACAACGCCAGGCGGCTCGCGCCTTCGCTGATACCGACGCTGCGGGGGTTGCGCGCGACGTGCGCGTCTTGGGACTCGACGCTGACGGGCGGCGCCGAGTCAAGGGGTCGTCGTCGGGGCCGGAGGGCCTCGTTGATGCTCAGACCACGCAGGAGGCATGAGCCATGGAGTCCCACGTCGTTACCATCGTCACGCTGTCTGTCACCATCCTCGCGACCGGGGCGCTTCTCGCCTCCACACCCTACCTCATGCGCCAAGATGACAGCTTTGCCGTCACCGTGCCCGTCCAGGCGCAGGATGACCCGCGCATCAGGGGGCTCAGGAGGTGCTATGCGATCGCCATGCTCGCCGTGACGGCGCTCTCGGTCGTTGCCTGCGTGCTGGGAGGGACCCTCCTCAGGGAGGATGCCGCCGGTGGTCCCCGGCCAGGTGGTGGCGATGCCTCAACCATCCTCACCTGCCTGCTCGGCGTCGTTCCTTTGGTTCCCGTCGTCGCGTCCTTTGTCCTCATGTTGTGCTGCCGCAGGCGGGTCCTTGCCCTCAAGAGAAGCGAGGGCTGGCAGGCGACGCGCTGTATCTCCGCCGCCGTCCTGGCAGAAGAGGACGTTCCTCGTGCTATACCGCTCGCCTGGAGCCTGCTGTACCTGCCCGTGATCCTCGGGACCATCGTGCTTGGCCTGGCGCTCTTCCCCCATATGCCCGACATGATTCCCCTGCACGCCGATCTTGCCGGTAACGTGGACCGCTATGTGCCCAAGACGCTCGCGAGCGCCGTTGGTCTTCCTGTGGCGACAGAGGTGTTCATGGCGTTTGGCCTCACGCTCGTCCACTGGGCCATCCTGCGCTCAAAACGTCCGGTCGATCCTGCCGCGCCCGCCACCTCGGCACTCTCCTTTGGCCTGTTCGCTCGTGCACAGAGCGTCTTTGTGCTCGTAGCGGGCATCCTCACCGATGCCGCCACGGGCATTCTGCTTACGCTCTCTGCAGCGGGTCTTTTGGGACTTGCCCAGGCAGGTGCCCTCCTTGCCGTCTGCTGCGTTCCGGTGCTCATGGGCATGGTCGTCCTGTCGTTTGTGTACGGGCAGGGGGGCTCGCGCGTGTTCGGTCGCATGAGGAAGGAGGCCCCGCTGCTCAGGGATGACGACGAGCATTGGAAGCTCGGCATCCTCTACCTCAACCGCGATGACGCGAGCCTGTTTCTGCCCAAGCGCTTTGGCATTGGCTGGACGATGAACTTTGCCCATCCCGCTGCCTGGGCCATCATCCTCGGCCTGATCGCAGCGAGCGCGCTGTTCGTTGCCTTGACAGCGATGCTGGCGTAGCGAGTCCATGGGCGGGTGTGCTTGGATATTATGCCGGTCTCCCATCGTCGCGCACCACGGGTCGCCCGCGACACGCGACGCGCAGCCCAACAGTGTACACAAACACCCCAATCCGGCGCGGAGAGGCCCTCATAGCCCATTTGTGTACACTATTACGGTCACACGGGGTCGCCCGCGACACAACAGTGTACACAAACGCCCAAAACTGGCGCAGAGAGCCCCGATCCTCCCATCTGTGTACACTATCGCGGCCCCCCGGGGCCACCCACAACTCAATAGTGTATACAAACGCCCCCAAGGTACAGCAGAAAAGCCATCGCGAGTTCGGTACGTCGTCTCACCTCAGCTGCCTCTCGAAGAACGCCGCAATCTTGTCGAACGGGATGGCGTCCTTCCCGCCCCCGTCGTAGAGGTCGGTGTGCACCGCGCCCGGAACGATCACCAGCTCCTTGTTCTGGGTGTGGTCGCTTCCCCTCGTCATGTTGGCAAACGCGTCCTCGCTGAAGTACCGTGAGTGCGCCTTCTCGCCGGCCACAACTAACACCGCGCTGCGGATCTCGTTGCTGTATTTCAGGATCGGCTGGTTGATGAAGGACATGCAGCCAGTGACGTTCCAGCCGCCGTTGGAGTTGAGTGACCTTGCATGATACCCGCGCCGCGTCTTGTAGTAGTCGTAGTAGTCCCTCACGAAGAAGGGTGCGTCGTCTGGGAGTGGATCAACCACGCCCCCTCCCAGCGCGTAGCTTTTGGCCCTGTAGTCTGTGGTCCTCTGCGCGTTCAGCGCCACCTTCTTCTGGTGGCGGGCCTCCTCGCTGTCTTCCGAGTCAAAATAGCCGTTCGCGTTGACGCGGGTCATGTCGTACATTGTGGATGCGACTGTCGCCTTGACCCTCGTGTCAAGGGCAGCCGCGTTGAGCGCCATGCCGCCCCATCCGCAGATACCGCAGATGCCGATGCGCTCTGGGTCGACACGGTCCTGCACAGACAGGAAATCGACGGCCGCCTGGAAGTCTTCCGTGTTGATGTCGGGGGAGGCTACGTACCGGGGATGGCCTGCGCTCTCGCCGGTGAAGGAGGGGTCAAAGGCTATGGTCAGAAATCCCCGTTCCGCCAGCGTCTGGGCATACAGGCCGGAGCACTGCTCCTTCACCGCCCCAAATGGTCCCGAGACGGCGATTGCCGGGAGCCTCTCGGACGCGTCTTTTGGTACGTACAGGTCCGCCGCGAGGGTGATCCCGTAGCGGTTGACAAACGTCACCTTGCTGTGGTCTACCAGTTCGCTCTTCTCAAAGGTCTTGTCCCACTCCGTTGTCAGCTGCAGCTCCTCTGTCTGCATCATCTGGCACCTCCGCCCTTCTTCCTGTCGTCCTGTCTCTTCCGTTATCTTCGAGCACTTGGATGGGCGTCGCACCCATCACAGGAATGCCCCGTTGCATACCTGAAGCACCTGCCCCTTGACATGCCTCCCAAGGTCGGAAGCCAGAAACAGGCAGGCATTGGCCTGGTCCGCCGGGTCGCATTCTGGGCCTGGGAAGTAGACGAAGTGTTTGCTGTATTCGAGCATCCGTGCTCCGCCGGGCTGCTCTCCCGCCTTGTTCGCAAGGTGTGCCGGCGTGACGGTCGCTCCGGGAGCCACCGCGTTGATGCGGATGTTGGTGTCGATCAGCCGCATTGCCACGTTCTTTGTCAGCGTGTTGATCGCGCCCTTCGAGGAGGTGTAGGCCGCCCCGCAGAACGGACGCTCGCCGTTGACGGAGGAGATGTTGATGATGCAGCCCTCATTTTTCGGAAGGAGCACCTTCAGGGCCTCTCGGATAAAGCGGAACGGGCCGAACACATTGGTCTGATAGACGTGCTCCAGCCACTCGTCATCCGTCTCATCGATCATCCTCTGTTCGCCGATCGCCGCGTTATTGATGAGAATGTCCAGATCACCATACGCGTCGAGGGCGGTTTGTATCACGTTCTTCACATCGTCCAGGTTCTTGTTGTCCGCGACAACGCCGCTCACCTCATAGCCCTTGGTCCTGGCCTGACTGACTGCCTCGTCGAGCTTCCCCTTGCCCCGTGCCGTCATGATGACCTTCGCGCCCTCGCTCGCGAACAGCTCCGCCATCGTCTGCCCCATGCCGTAGCTTGCGCCCGACACGATTGCCACCTTGCCTTCCAGCATCTTCTCCTTCATGCTGTGCGTCTCCTTCGCTTGACCTACCTCTAGGCTACGCCCTTGCGAGAGCTTGTGCTAATGGTTATAGTGAATATCATGACACTCCTGTTACGCATATCTTGACGACAAGGGGCATTCGCCATGGAGATACGAACCCTTCGGTACTTTCTCGCGGTCGCGCGGGAGGGGAACATGACGAGGGCCGCAGGAGGCCTGCACGTCACGCAGCCGACCCTCTCCAAGGCGCTGAGGGCGCTTGAGGACGAGCTCGGCAAGAGGCTCTTCACGCGGCACAGCTTCAGCATCTCCCTGACGGAGGAGGGTGCGTTGCTGCGCGACCGGGCGGAGGATCTCCTCCTCATGGTGGATAAGATCGAGCAGGAGTTCCTGTCGCTCGATGAGGTTACGGGCGGCGACCTGTACCTTGGCCTTGCGGAATCCTACCAGATCCGCTACCTGGCGCGTGAGATAAAGAGGTTGAAGGATCGCTATCCCGACCTGCGCTATCACATAACCAGCGGAGACACGGAGCAGGTGACGGAGGGGCTGGACAAGGGGCTTTTGGACTTCGCCGTTCTGTGCGGGCTTCCGAATGAGAGGAAGTACGAGCATCTCCTCTTTCCTGAGGTGGATTACTTTGGGCTGGTGATGAGGAAAGATGATTGCCTTGCTGGGCGCGAGGGCATTCGTGTGGGCGATCTGGTCGGGCTGCCGCTGTTCTGCTCCGAGCAGAGCTGGGAGGGCGATATCCGCCCGTGGGCAAAGGAGAGATTCGGGGAGCTCCGCCTCGAGGGCTCCTTTCGACTTGCCTATAACGGCTCAGTGTTCGTCAAGGAGGGCCTGGGGTACCTCCTGGCGCTCGACGGGCTGGTCGACACCTCATCGGAAAGCGGGCTCGTGTTCCGACCGCTTTCACCGGCGCTGGAGGTTCCGCTCTGCCTGGCCTGGGGCAGGCGCCAGACCCTCACTCCTATCGCAAAGCGCTTTCTGGATCAGCTGCGAGCTGTGTTTGCCGTGTGCGGAAGAGAGGACCATTTTGCGCCCTGAGCAGGAGGTCGCACTCTATGCTCGCACCGGCCCAGCCGCTGGGATAAGAACGCCGATGGGCAGATCATCGAGTGCACTCGCGACGGCGGCGAGGTGGGGTGCGTCATGGCTCTGTGCCTGAGCAGACCTCAACCGGTGCGAAGGCCCGGGACATCGCAGTGATCGCGTGACGGTCCCGTGGCCCGGCGGCAGGACAGCCCACGGGGCCGGCCTCGTCATGTCGCGCGCCTCGCCAAAGGCCGCGAGGGGCAATGTTACTTTGTGCGAACGAGTCTCCCCTTGTCTGAATGGCGGGCACCGGCGATGGACACACTGTGTCCAGGTGATGAGAGATACCGGTGCCTGGCGCATCACCAGCGTCGCATGCCGGACACGAGGGAGGGGGAGACCGTGAGCGCTTTGTACGACTGTAACGTCATCATCGACCTGGAGTTCACCTACGTGCCCAAAAAGCGGAGAAAGGGCGGCCTTGTCACCGAGATCATAGAGGTCGGCGCCGTGAAGGTGGATGCCGCTGGTACCGTCGCGGGGGAGTTCAGCCACATGGTCAGGCCCACCCTCGCCTCGGGCGTCTCTGGGAACGTTCGCAGGATGACCGGCATCGGCAGCGAGGACGTGGCGTACGCCCGGCCGCTCGGCGAGGTGCTGGGGGCCCTGGGCGAGTGGATGGGGGCTGGCAGGGTCCGCATCGTCACGTGGAGCGACACCGACCGCAGGCAGATCGCCAGGGAGTGCGCCGTCAAGGGCATCGAGCCCTCCCTCCCCACGAGGTGGCTGGACATCCAGAGGATCTACCCCCGCCTCATGGGCATGGGCAAGGGGTGCGTGTCTCTCGGCAGGGCCGCAGACTGGTGCGGCATCGCCAACGACAGGCTCTCCGCGCACCGCGCCCTCTATGACGCACAGGTCACGACCGAGATCTTCCTCATGATGGCCTCCGGCGAGTGTGCGAGCCACCGTGCGCGGGTCGAGGCCGAGCTGGACGGGCCCAGGGAGGGCACCGTCTGCTCGTCGAGCATAGGCGAGAGCTGCGGTGGCCTGGCGGAGCTGCTCGCGACCCTCAAGGCGCAGGAGGCGACGCCCTCCTGACGTGCCTGCCGACGCCCTCCTGACGTGCCTGCCGACGCCCTCCTGACGGGCGTGCCGGCGACCCTTGACGCGCCTGCCGGCGACAATGGGCGCGCGCAGGCTTTTCACAAGCTCAACTCACGAGCTTGCCAGCATCCTCCCGCAAAGTGCCGATGGGCGAGCTTTTGCAGATCTATGGGGCAAGGACTGCAATGGGCGCCACGTACACCCCGTCGGTGCGACGGTAGGCGTAGTCGCCTAGGCCTTCCAGCACCAGCAGGAACGCAGGGGGCCTCCCTCCCGCGCGTCTGATCTTGTCCGAGAGGCGCAGCAGGTTCGCCGCTGCCTTCTCCGCTTGGTTGTGGCCGATCTTCACCTCAATGCCTGCCCAGGCTCCGTCCGCCGCCTCTATGATGGCGTCCACCTCCAGGTCGTCGCGGTCTCTATAGAAGTATACGTCGCCGTCCTGCGACTGCGCGTAGACAAGGAGGTCGCGCATGCACAGTGACTCGAACAAAAATCCGAACGTTTCGAAGTCGCCGAGTAGCTTTTCGGGTGTCAGCCTCAGCAGGGCGGCCGGGATGGAGGGGTCAACGAAATGGTACTTGGGCTTCTTGCTTATGCGCAAAGGGGAGTGCAGGTGAGGCGCCCAGGGGCCGATTTCTTCGAGAATGAACGTGTCCTCGAGCACGGACGTGTAGTCATCCACCGTCTCCTTGGCCAGTGGCTCGGCGCCAGACTCCGCCGTCATGCCGCGGATGAGGGTCTTCGGTGTCGCCGCCTGCTCGGCGTTGCGTGCGTAGGACAGCATAAGTCGGCGCATCTTTGCGGGGTCGCGCCGCACGCTGTCGATCTTGTGCATGTCCTCCCCGAGGAACAACTCGACGTAATTACGCGCGAGTCTGTCTGCGCGAGTGCCCGGTGTCGAGAGGTTGCCCGGCCATCCGCCGCGCACGACGAGACCGGCGAGCTTTTCGGCGTCCATCTTGGGCGCCATTGCCTGCGGGCTCTTGCCGGCGAACAGCGCCCGTATGGACACCTCGCCCGACGACGTACCCGACTCAAGTAGTGTCATCGGCCTCATGTGCAGTCGCTCGATGCGGCCGATGCCGCTGTGTGCGGGCCTCTGCTCGCGAGGGGTTGAGGAGCCAGTGAGGACGAAGGTACGCTCCTTGCCACTGGCGTCGATAGCCGCACGCACCATATCCCATAGCTGCGGCACCTCCTGCCATTCATCGATGAGGTGCGGAGAGGCGCCTCGCAAGGCGAGCTCGGGTGCCGCCTCTATCATGTCCCGGCTTGGCGTTGCGCCCTCGGAGCTCATGGCGACGGTTGCCGAGTTCGCGAACGCGTACCCGGTCCACGTCTTGCCGCAATACTTCGGTCCTCTGATATTCACCCCGCCAAAGTCCTCAAGCGCGAAGGCGACGTGGCGGTCGAGGATGCGCGGGATGTAGGCATCGTATTTGAGCGTTCCATAAGAGAACTCGTCCATAGCAGACACTGCCCTTTGCATTTTGTATCTCTCTGTTTTGCGAACAGTATAGAAGACGTATTGCGGAATTATTTTCTACGTTTTGCGGTGTACCAAAGCGTCGTTTTGCGATGCCTTGTCCTCAAGCGCGAAGGCGACGTGGCGGTCGAGGATGCGCGGGATGTAGGCATCGTATTTGAGCATTCCATAAGAGAACTCGTCCATAGCAGACACTACCCTTTGCAATCGGCGACGTGCTGACATATCTCAAGAATTGACTTATGAGGTCAATCATGTTATCCTTCCGCTAGGAGGTGCCAATGGATATCGAATACGCCAACAATGCGATGAAGAAGGTTCTGGAGGACCCTCGCCTCATAGCCAGGAAGCACGGGGACATAGCCAAGACGCTCACTCGTCGCATGTCTGACCTGCGCGTTGCTTCGAACCTCAGCGAGATAACGCATCTACCGCCACCCCGACGGCACAAGCTCACGGGCAACCTGGAGGGATGCTGGGGTATCGATGTAAGCAGAAACAAGCGGTTGGTGATCAGGCCAATCGGTGACTATGACCAGGAGGACCTGTCGACAATTACGGCAATTCGTATCGAGGACATAACGGACTACCACGAGCGATGAGAGAGGTGAGTAATGTGAGTGGATTTATCGTTGCACCCGGCGAAGTCATCAAGGAGTACTTGGATTCGCGCGGTCTAACCCAGAAGGAAGTCTCAAAGCGCATCGGCGTCAGCGAGAGGCACCTCTCCAAGATGCTCAATGGCAAGACGAGGCTCACTGAGGAAATGGCCTTGAAGCTCGAAAAGCTCATGCCAGATGTGCCGGCCAGTTTTTGGCTTAACTATGAGGTGAAGTACCAAGAGTATCTGGCAAGGGAAAAGGAAGAGCACGAGCTTGAAGGGCTGGACCTCAAGACGATCTCGCAGCGTTTTCACTTTAGGGAGGCTCTGGGGATGGGAGGGCGTCCCCTCGTTGAACAGGCTATTAGCATGCTTAAGCTGCTTGGCGTGTCGAAATTCGATCGCTATCGGTATGCCATTCCGGGCGGTATCGAGTTCATGCAGGACGGTGGCGAGGACGAGGCAGTCGTGGTATGGCTTAAGCTCTGCGAGGAAGAGGTTGCCGAGCAGAACGATGTTGAAGGCTCGCCAGAATACTCTGAAGACGCGCTTCGTAGCGTGCTGCCAATGCTCAAGGACGTTGCTTCAAACACTGACTTCTTCGCATCGCTCAAGAGCTGTCGCATGCTGCTTAACTCGGTCGGCGTTTATCTCGTGTACCATGAGGCCATCGGCAACGCGAAGGTACGTGGTGCGCTGACGTCCTACGAGGGGCATCCGACCATTTATATCAGTGGGCGATACAAGACCCATGGTGACGCATGGTTTGCCATATGCCATGAGCTCGGGCATCTTCTAGACGGCTTTGACCTCAAGAAGACTGGGGTATCCATGGAGGATACCGATGAGCTGAAAAGCGAAGACGAGGCAGATATCAGGGCAAACGCTTATGCTCGCGAATTCTTCGTTGACTCTGCTGCTTATGGGCAGTTCGTAAGCGATGACAGCTTCTCAAGCGCCAACATCAAGGAGTTTGCCGCTGGACAGGGTGTTGCGCCAGGTATCATCGTTGCCTTCCTTCAGCATGACCGTCACATCGGCTTTAATGAGTTCAACTACATCAAGGACCGATTCTAGTAGTGGAGGCTCGCTTTATGTACGTCATTGCGATGAAGAATCGACCTTACGAGATTTCGGCCATGAAGCAGCTTCAGAAACATGGGTATCTTCGCTCTGACATGATGCCGCTCGTCGAGATCATCAAGGAGACGCACAAATGCGACGATCTGGTTGACCCTGAAACCGGGGCTCCGATTAAACGCAAGCAGCGTTGCAATGATGGGGTCGTTCGTAGCTATAGAATCACTGATCAAAGCACCGAACGCGATGTTACGTTGCAGGGCATTGCGGATCTGTTCCCGGAAAGGGATGTCCTCGTTGACTACTTTAGGTGTGACCTAGGAAAGCGATGATAAAGTCCCGCCGAGAAGCCCGGGACAGGGGCGGATCGCTGTCCATCCATACCTCCTACCTGCGGATATGATATAATTCGAGGTCGTTGGCGACTAGGTTGGGGGTATCCGCATGGCACAGCTCACATTCTCTGACGTCGAGATGGGCATGGGACGGAAGCGCGAGACCAGGCGCTCCCGGTTCCTCGACCGCCTCTCCAAGTCCTGCCCCTGGGACGCCTGGCTCGCCCTCGTGAGGGAGGCCCGCGGGGCCGACGCCGGGGCGAGGGGGGCCGGCCCCGCGATGGGCAGGCCGAGGGTCGACGACCTCGTGCTGCTGCGCATGTACATGGTGCAGGTCTGCTTCGGCCTCTCCGACCGCGAGTGCGAGGACCAGGTCTGGGACTCCGCGACGATGCGCTCCTTCGTCGGCGTGGCGCCCTTCGAGGTCCCCGACGCCACGACCCTGTGCAAGTTTCGCCACCTGCTCGAGCGCTGCGGGGTCGGCGAGGCCATGGTCTCCTCGGCCTTCGGGTCCGCCGCGGACGGAGGGCTCGCCGTGAGCCGGGGCACCATCGTGGACGCCACCTTCATCGAGAGCCCGTCGTCGACGAGGAACGCCGACGGCGCGCGGGATCCCGACGCCCACCAGGCCAAGAAGGGGCAGAACTGGCACTTCGGGTACAAGCTCGGGGTGGGCGTGGACGCCGAGACGGGCGTGCCGCACTCGGTGCGCATGGACGCCGCGAACGTCCACGACCTCGACCAGGTCCCCGACCTCGTGCGCGAGGGTGACGAGCGCGTCTGGGCCGACGCCGGCTACGTCGGCGTCGGGAGGAGGCCGGAGGTCGCCGGCGACCCCTCCCTCTCCGGCGTCGAGTGGATCGTCGCCAAGAGGCGCTCGCAGGTCGGCGAGGACGACCTGGTCGCAGAGGCCGCCAAGTCGGCCGCCCGCAGTGTCGTCGAGCACGTCTTCCACTGGGTCAAGGACATATTCGGGCTGCGGAAGACGCGCTATAAGGGGCTCGCCAAGGTGTCCAACCAGGCCTTCGCCGCCGTCGCCGCAGCCGGCTGCATGATCGCGAGGCGGGGACGGCGGCTCTGCGGGCCGCCCCTCGCGCTGTCGGCGGAGAGGATAGCCCTGCAACGCGAGAGGCTCGAGGAGCGGCGACGGAGGGCGGAGGGTGGGGCGCCGGCCGCGGCATAGCCTACCGCTGGCCGTCCCGCCATGGTCTGGGAGGCTGCGGCATGGCCCCCGGAGACCGGCGTAGCCCGCTTGGGGGCGTTGGAGCCCTCCTCACGTCAAAAATCACCCATGCTGGTCCCGAAGGGACGGGATCGGCGACTTTATCATCGCTTTCCTAGGTAAATACCATTATGATGCGGGTAAGATTGAGCTTGTCTTACGCCTGAATAGGGACCTCAATCTGTATTGCGGGAAGGTCTTGGGCATCGCTGCCTATCCGCACCTCATACCCGTCATCGCTGTAAAGCAGGGAATGGATGACGTGCTCTCGCCTGAACAGGTCGTATCGCTAGCCAATGACCTGAGACGAGACAATCCGTCTCAGAGAATCGCACTTAGATTCGACGATATAGATGGCTACGAAAATGTCGCAAAGCAGGTGTTGCGTGACGGAGACTGCCTCATCTACGACTTCAACGAGCAGCCAATCCGCTCCAAACCCGTGGAATGCAGGAGACTCAAGAACCTGAACCTTCCTGCCCAAACAGTCGCACTCTGCTCGCCGCGACGTAGGGAGCTCACGGGCAAAGACTTCAAGAACTGCAAGGACGGAGAGGTGACGAATCTTATTGATAACACCCATCTCGATGTCTACAGAAACTATGGCTTCGATGGCGTGGGCGATTATGGCGGACTTCGAGACAACCTGCCTGACAGAGGCGCGAATAAGGGTCGTGCTCTTGCGATTATGTACGATGGCAAGGTCAATGGATTCAAGATTTATGTCAAGGATGACTACGACCTCGGTCCTAATGGTTTTTGGGATGTTGTCGAGCACATGCTGGCTGATACTGAGCTCGCTCAAGACGATACCTGTCTTGCCCTTGCGGCAATTACCGATAAGTATCGGAGACATGAAAAGGGCTACACCTTCGCCGAGTGGATAAAGTACACGCTTGTCAGATATATCCAACAGCTCGCAATGAGCAGGCCGGGGTTCGTCTAGTAGATTGCCTGCGGGCTAAGTCCATAACGGTAGAACCACTGGTAGTCAATCTCGTATATCTCCGGCTGGAGTTCGCGGAACCTATTCCAGTAACAGCCATAACGCTGTTGGAGATACCGCTTGAAGAGATGGTTAATTTCCCGTCCATCGTGCTCTTCTAGGCAACTTCGGATTAGCGAGGTCTTGGAGACCCTCCTCCCTTCCTTTCCGAAAAGGGAGCAGAGGAACTGTTTGGGCATTACGGAGAGCTGTTTTTCAGAATCAAGCTCGCTGCTCTTAATGGCCCGTCTGCGGGCGCAGAACTTGTAGGTGCCATCTTCGCATTGCCTATAGGAGTAGATGCCACACGCCTCGGGAACGTAATCAGGCAATTCGCGCCACCGTGCTTCCGATGTCACAACGTACACGGTCTCAAAAACGTCGAAGTAGTCTTTGAGCTGGCCTTCCAGACGGTAGAAAGTATCAAGGTCCGTCTTGATCTCATATGCCGCGCTGTGACCGTTGATCTTGCACATGTCCACGCGGCTTTTGCCTATGGGAAGCTCAAATACCGAGACCGTCTTTGGGCTTTGCGGCAGGAGGATGCCGTTGATGAAATTCGCCTTGATGGTTGCTTCGTTTGGGTAGCTGCCAAGAACGATGCGGTTTATGAGGTCGCGAGCAGTTGTCTGAGGATAGTCGAAGCGGTTTGCACCAAGAATAGCGTCGAGAACGCCCGATAGGTTGGCCTCGGTCATGACGGTGGAATAAGCGTCATAAAGACGTTGCCCAGCATCAGCTAGCCCTTCTATATATGCCATCTTACCACCCATAAAAACCTCCAGAAAACATCAATAATATACCCAACTTTTTCGACGAACGGTTGAGCGGGCATCGGCAGAGAAAAACCTGCAAACGTGAAGGCCACACGTGTAATCCTGGATGAGCATGAAAACGACGTCGACAAGCTCGAGGAGGCCGAGTCCTGGCTGTTTGCCGACGCTCCCGCCAGGGCGCAGGGCGGCAAGACCGGGCTCCCCAATGCGGGCACGAGCTCAGATGAGGGCAAGACCATGAGGCGCTGCCGCACTCTCGCCGGCCTGGACGACAGCGATGAGAAATAGGGGGGCCGGCCCATGTCCAACAGCATCGCATTCGCAAAGAACTACGTTTCCATCATCGACGAGGTATACCAGTGCGCGGGCGTCTCCGGCGTGCTCAATCGAAGCGGGAGCCGAGCTCATACGCATGCAGGTGGCGCCCGAGGCCGATGCCTTCACCTTCGCGCAGATCGCGGGCCACACCGGCGTGACCGTGGAGACCGAGAACCTCTCCGGCGTGACAAGCGCCAATCAGATGTTCACGAGCTGCGGTAGCCTGGAGACGATCTACGCTACGAGCTTCAGCAACACGGGGCTCTCGGGCAGCCTCATGTTCAACAGCTGCAACCGTCTCGTCGGCGGAACGGACGGCTTCGTACCCTCTACGACCAGCAGTGCAAGCGTCTGCAAGCTGGGCGCCGGCGGAGTTCTAACCGACCCTAACAATGACAACCGCACATGGCTCTGGGCGCACTACTACGCGAACGGCGAGGGCGTACTCACCGCGAGTTCTGCGCCAGACCCTACGCGCGAGCTCGTGGCGTCCGGGCGGATCTGTTGCCATCGGCAAGTACGTGGGCCTGGGCTTCACGCCCTGGGACGGCGTCACCGGGCTGACGCGCCGCCAGCACCTCACGAGCGCGACCTTCGCGACAGACAGGAAGAGGTCATGGACAATGAGTACAGCGATGTTTCCGGCGAGAAACTTGACCCTGAATGGTTCAAATGGGTAATACACAAACAGGGCTGGAGCATCCGCAGGCTTGGCGCAGACAGGGATATTGGCAAGACCGACAAGACGATCCGTCGGGCCATCAAGGCCGAAGGGATACGCCCTGAACTGTTAGACAGGATTGCAAAGAAACTGGACGTTTATCCGCCATACCTTGCAGGCCGTTATGCATGGACACTCAAGTTGAGCATCATGGACGAGGAAGGTGTCTGCGATTACTGGCGAGATACGTATCTTGATCCGAAGCATTTTGTATCTCTCTGTTTTGCGAACAGTATAGAAGACGTATTGCGAAATTATTTTCTTCGTTTTGCGGCATACCAAAACGTCGTTTTGCGATGCCTTGGCAATATGCTATCGACTGCCAATGCTGCTTTCGCCCTCACCAAGCGAGAGAAACTACGTACCCCATGAGCTATATCGCCCACACGGGTATGGCTTGCACTCCCCTGGTAACGTAATACGGTTCCTGCGTCTGGCAGATGACGTGTCCGAATCCGACCCCATAGCCCTCTATGGCCTCAAGACAGCTGAAGTTCTTGACGGCGTCCGTGCCGACCGTTACGTTGGTCTTTATCTCTGCGGGGTGTAGGACGTGTCCCTCCTGGATGACCGGGTCTATCTCGCGCTTCTTGGAATCGTGGTAAAACCACACGTTGAGAGGGTTCGCGCCCGCGCTCATGGGGTGGTATGCCTGAGATCCCGTAAGGACAATGCGACCTTTCTCTTCGCTTTGGTCGACAATCCACTTCATTGATGAGAATAACTCGGGAACGCGCTGAACCTCATCGATGATGAGGGGCAGGCTCTTCGACTCGAAGAAGAGCGTAGCATCCTGCTTGGCAAGGACGTAGTCGCGAGGCGTCTCCATCGAGACATAGCCAAAGCGATCGCCAAGGTGCTCCTTGAGTGTCGTCTTGCCAACCTGGCGCTCATCGGTGACCAGCGCCATCTTGCCTTGGCTGAGCATGGCATCGACTGTGCCTTCGATTTCGCGGTGGATATATATGAGGTGACCCCTTCCTTGGAGGTTAGTGCGTCACGCAACAATGAGATGGTTAAATTTGGTAGTGATACTCCCAAATTTAACCATCTGTCCGGTAGACTTGTCTCAAGGAAAAAATCTGACAATCAAGACGACAGGTGACACCCCGCCGACGTATTTGACCCGCAGAGATAAGAGAACTCGCCAGGGAGGGTGGGTCTCGACAGGCCCTTCAACAGATGGCTGTGATGGCCCTCGGTGCGGCCTCTGCCTATAGCCTCTCGAGAAGCCGCCTGCAGTTTGCGGATACTTCCCGCTCAAGAAGCGGGCCCACGACCTCGATTCCGGCAAGTCCATCCTTGGCGGACTCGTGCACGACTTCGCGCAGTGCGCCCGGTACCATCTCTGCCATTCGCTTTGCGGACGCCATGAGCCAATCGTATCCTACGCCGCTGTTTGCAAGGGCGGGGTCAGCGGCAAGCTTGCGGAGATGCCCTTGCCCGAGCCTGCCAAAGCGGTTCTCGCCTCCTATGGACATGGCGGCTCGCAGGGGCTTTCGGCGCCTGGGCGCAGGCGTCTGGTAGGGCGCAATGGACGCCACGTCGTAGAGCGGCGCGAGTCTTGCGAGCCCGCGCGTGCCCAACAGCAGGGAGTAGTTCTTCGCGTGCGCATTGGTTGCGCCTACGAGGTAGTTAAAGATCAGGAAGAGCGTAAACGTCCTCAGGTTGGCCGGTGCGTGTCTGCCCGTTTTTGCCAGCAGGGCCAGCACATCCGGCGTAGAGGGGCCTCCCTGCTCGGCGTACTTGCGGCTTGGGTCCACGCAGAGGGCCTGGCAGAGGTCCTCTTGGTGAATTCTCGTGACGGAACCGTCATCGCCCGTCACGCGGTCGTACCTCTCTATCACGACGGCGCTCTCGGCGCCAAAGGACACAAAGGACGTGTGAGCTGCCGGGAGGCCGATCGAGGCGGCGAGCCGTAGGCATAGGTGCTCGTCGAGCGCCTGGTTCTTGTAGCCGGACACACCTGGCTTGAGTATGTGCGTGGTCGCCGCGTCCCCTTCGCAGCGGTACCATGTGCCTCGCGTCAGCCGCAACGCGATCTTGGACTGCGCTCCACCCAGGGACCATCTCTCGGATTGCCCGTTAGAGGTTTGCCAGGGGCTGGACGATCTCAGACGCATGACGCGGATCGTGTCCTCCATTTCTTTGGCGGACAGCTCAATGAGGTGTCCCACCCGGTTGTCAATGAGTGCCCTTTCCGATTCTGGGACGATCTGTACGGCTCCGGGACAGTCGAGGCCGATGTGCGAAAGCAGGGCAAAGGGGTTCTCGCCCGAGCAGCCATACCTGTCCGCGATATCGGCGCGAACGGTCGGATCGTCCGGGAGGAGGCCCATGAGGTAGGGGCGTACCACGTGCTGGCGGTACGTCATGGGCGAGAGTGGCATAAAGAGCGAGACCGGAGCGCCAAGATAGTCTGGGGCATAGGAGAAGCTGAGGGCGCCGTTCTCGTCCTGCCGAACGTGCCCGGCGAGACGACCCGCAATGTAGAGCGCCATCTTGCGGATGCCGCTACTCACAGTCCGATCCCCCAGCTGTCTGCCAGGTCGTATGCCCCGCGTGCCGCCTTATTCACCAGGATGTTGGTTTCGTCGTCGCGCGTCTCGTCGGCGTTCGTCGCCTCGACCTCGACGTTAAGGCTTGCCCCAAGGGCGCTCAGGAGCGAGATGACCCTGTCGATGCTCATGTTGCGCAGCTCACCGTTTTCGGCCGCGTACACGGTTCGCAAGGGGACGCCCGATGCCGCAGAGAGCTCCCTGCGGCTCAGGCTCCGCATTTCGCGCAGCGAGCCTATGAGCGCGCCCGCCTCGACGCTTGAGGATATGATCATGGTTCGTCCTGTGCCTAGGCTTGTGCAATGTGCTGCAAGTATCGCAGATAGTGCAGTGTGTTGCAATGGGTATGGATTTTGCAGTGTGCTGCACTTGGCGTTGGCCATGCGCACCCTTGTCGAGATGTGCCAGCTCCTCGCGAGCGGTGTTTCTCTTGTCGTAAGACGGGAGGTGACAGGTGGGGTTGAGGCACAGCGCTCCAGGATAGCACCTATGCTTGTTTGCCTCGATCTTGGGGGTACAGCCCGCTTGCTGAGTCCAAGTTTCGGATGTACGCTGCGGTTCACTCATTCAAGCTCCCATATCAAAAGTTATGTGAGAGCTTAAGGATTAGACGTTAGAGTTTTGTGTACCTGCTATGATGTGATTGGTAGGTAGAGATGACATCGGAGGGAAGCACGAGGCGCATGGCATGATGCGGCAAGTAGTCGGTAAGCTGGGCGTCGAGGAGGGAGAGGCCATCGAGGCGAGGGGCGTCAGTATTCGAACGGATCCTACGTGCGACACGGGCTATGCCGTGGAATCTGTCAGTAGTGAATTGAATATCAATCGATATTCATCAAGCTCGTTTCCTTGTGGGGCCTGTTCTTAAATTGGAAGTGGGGAATGGCTGTTAGAACGCGCTTTGACAAACAGGAGGCAGCCTTACTGCTTTATGCCTACCTTCAAGTCGAAAACGGGAGGTTGACACGATCCCAAGCTGTTGAGTACGTCTCGAAAGCTCTTCGTCGGCGTGCTGAGCTGCATGGGATCCAAACTGATAACTCGTTTCGCAACACCACTGGCATCAGCTACCAGTACAGCGTCATGGAGTATGTCATGACTGATGGCGAGAGTGGCATACCACATCCCCCGATACTATTTCAAAAGGTTGTCAGGCTGTACCGAAGTGACCCTGCAAGATTCTGCTCTGCCATTGCTGCGGCTCTGCGCGGGCGTAGCAGTACTCGCAGGCCGACAGTGTCACCTGTGACTGATGCCAAGCATGAGGTCTTCCCCACTCGTTCCAATGAGGTTGACTCAGCTGAAAATCGAGTCTATTCAATAGATGCAAATGGCTTCAAGCGGTGGATGATGTCGAAGGGCCTCACGGAGCATGCGGCAGTGAGCAACTCATCTGCAATCGATGCCGTTGAGAGGTTTGCCAGGTCGCACGGCTATCAGGGGCGTATATTCTACGGCAACGCGAATATTCATGAGATCAAAACGAACGCTCAAATGCTACTAAAAGACACTAATTCTACATATAGTAATGAGCGATACAGCCGACTAAGCGGTGCTCTTGAGCGCTTCATATTGTTCATAGAGGCTATGGGCAACCCGTCGCGCCTTGGCGGATACGGTCATGATCGCGCCAGGCAAGCCACTCGAACGATCGACCCGGGTCTTGAACGAAGAATACTCGATACGCTGTCAAAGGGCTATCCGAATGGGATACGTCTTGACTCGACCATTGATATAAAGAGATTTGCTCACATGTACCATGAGAACTTTGATGAGGAAGCGCCAAGCAAAAAGGCGATCTCTGATGTGATCTTAAAAAACGGCGGGATTGAGTGGAGTGGTAAGACGTATCTCATTGCAGAGGAGCCTAAACAAGCGGTCCGGCAGTTGCTTGAGGACTCAATCAAGGCTGGTCAGAGGATCTTTTACTATCAGGAGCTCTATGAGGCCAACCCGGATTATTACTCAGATATGAAGGTCAACTCTGCAGAGATTCTAGAGAAGATCATCAGGTCTACGGGAATCAAATTGCTTTACAACGAGCATTACTGCGTCACGACAGGGGGCGTGAGCATAGAGGATGAGATCCTGCGTGCTTTTGCAGACGATGAGCAGCTTAGCGCTGATGAGCTCAAGGGTAGGCTGCCGTATTTGCCGTACAAGAAGATAAAGTCTACCCTCTCAGCGAGCAAGCTGTTCGTCCTGATCAAGCGTAACGAGTATGCGATGGTAAGTCGCATCAACTTGGATCCTTTGGAGCTGAAGGAGGCGCCAAACTTCGTGGCGGGCGAAATCACCTCGCAGGGTTTCGCCTCTCTCGGTACCATCGACATCACTCGGTCGCTTGGTGGAAACCCCCAGCTCTCCGAAATGGCGATACGTAACGCCTTGTATCAACAAGTGCTCGCAAGGACCTTTGACAGAAAAGGCCAGATCATCTTGCCCAAGGGCGGGAATCTCTCGAGAAATGAAGTGATGCGGGCACGCTGCCTGACTCTCGATGCGATGACCGTCGACGAGATGGACGAGTTTGAGGCAGAGCTGCTTGGGAAAGCACGCAATGCAATGCTGCCCGTAGCTTTCGAGACGATGGTTCGGGTTGACAGGGATACGTTCGTGAAGGATAGTACCATTGACTTCGATGTGGAGGCTATCGACGATGCCCTGGCACTTTTCGTCAGTGGGGGCGTCGCCCCCATAAAGGTGATAACGAGCTTCACTTCGTTTCCTTACGTTGGGCGGCCGTGGAATCTCTACCTCCTCGAGAGCTATGTGAAACGATTCAGTAGGCGCTACTGCATCAAAGGGGGGTCGCCTGCTCGAACGGCAAACGTGGGAGTCATCTGTCTCGCAAATGATGACAGAGACTACAATGACGTAGTTGCTCAGGTACTCGCAAACAGCTCCTTGAAGTTGGAAGAACACGCAGTTGGCGATTATCTTGTGAGACTCGGTTTCGTGGTCAAGAAGACGATATTTGTCAAGAAAGTGACGGAGCAGGCTCGAGTGCTTCGCGATGCCGCAGGATAAGCAAGGTGTACGACTATACCTATGACATAGAGACCGGCGGGCTCCTTCTGGGTGAGCGAATCTCACAGTTGTCCAATGAACCGAGGCCAGTCTATGCTGCTGAACTCAACCTTTTGGGCATGGACAAATACTGGCGATTTGACCAGCAAAACGAGACTCCGTACATGTGGTCGGAAGCGTGCAACTACATCTACCGGGGAACCAAGGTGGCAAAGATCAAGGGTGGGGCACTTTGCCAGGCACCAGTTCTCGAGCTTGTACACACTAAGGCTGATGATGGGGACGCAACCCTCGCGTTGCCGCAGGGCACAACGCTTCTCGCAGTTGATATTCCTGCAATGGTCGAGCGCAACAAGGATGCACTCTCCATCGTGGAGCAGATCACGGTCAAGAAGATCTATGACTACTACAAGCGTTATAAGGATAAATTGGACTGCTTTCACGTTGCGTTCTCGGGTGGCAAGGATAGCGTTGTCCTACTTGAACTGGTGAAGCGAGCTCTTCCGCGCAGCAGCTTTATGGTTGTCTTCGGTGATACCGGAATGGAGTTTTCCGATACATATCGGATCATTGACCAAGAGGAGGCAATTTGCAGGAAAGACGGAATCGAATTCCATAGGGCTCGTAGCCACTTCGACCCGATGGATTCATGGAGGTTGTTCGGGCCTCCATCAAACGTACTGCGGTGGTGCTGCTCCGTGCACAAGTCTGCTCCCCAAACGCTGAAAATTCGCGAAGTGTTGGCAAAGGGCGACTACGTAGGTGCTGATTTCGTCGGCGTTCGGGCGCAGGAGAGCGTCAGGCGTGCCGATTACGAATATGAGAACTATGGCAAGAAGCAACGTGGACAGTATTCGCTCAACCCCCTTCTTGAATGGTCCTCTGCTGAGATATGGCTCTACATTTTTGCAAATGCACTTCCGATTAACGACGCGTATAAAAAGGGCAACTCACGCGCCGGATGCCTCCTCTGCCCTATGGGCGGCGGGAAGGCTGACTACTTCAGACACGCTGCGTACGGTAAGGAGATCGACCGATACACGGATACGATTCGAGAGCTTATCGATGACAAGTCCATCGACACATACGTCACAAACGGTGGCTGGATTAGCCGCAGGAACGGACGTGACATCAAGGGCAACGTCTCCAACTACATCGAGGAGGTCAAGGACGGGTACCTCTACATGATCATCCCCAAGCCCAAGACCTCCTGGACCGAATGGATGAAGACCTTGGCTGATCCTCCGACCTCGCTGTATGTCGAGCAGCGGAAGGAGGGGCTCGTCGCACGGATATCGGCGGAGCTGAATAAGACTTCTATCGCCAAGCAGGTCAAGCAGATCTTCCACAAGGTGGCTTACTGTGGTGCCTGTCGCGTGTGCGAGGCAAACTGTCCCTATGGCTATATTAGCTTCGAGGGTGGACTACATATAGATGACCGCTGTGTGAAGTGCGGGAAATGCCGCCAGATCGAAGATGGATGCCTCTTATATCACTCATTACAGCTGCCCAAGAACGGGGGAAGAGTCATGAAGAGTCTCAATACCTTTGCCGATCATGCACCCAAATATGAGTGGGTGCGTGACTTTTACGAAAGGGGTGATGAGTTCTTTCAGAACAACTCACTTGGGCCGATGCAGATCTCCATGTTCAAGAGGTTCCTATCAGACGCCCAGCTCGCAGAAAAGAACAAGGTCACAGAGTTTATGCTGCTCACCAAGCGCATTGGATGGGAAAGCGATAGTGCGTGGGGACTGATATTGATTCAACTTGTCTACGAAAACCCTCAGATTCGGTGGTACATTGACAACATGCCCGTTAACGAACGGATGCCGCGCACGTACCTCGAGGATCTTCTCAGCGAGACTGGAATGAGTGAGAAAGACGCCAAGTCCATTACCAAGGCATTTGGAAGGCTCTGTGACCTACCTCTTGGCACGGCCCTGAATTTTGGAGCTGTCGAAAAGAAGGGTCGCCAAATCACAAGCTTGACGAGGTACAAGGCCTCATTGAGAGATGACAGGGTTATCCTCTACGCTCTTTACCGGTTTGCGGAGGCGTGTGACGGATATTACCAATTCACGCTCAGCAGGCTGCTCGATGAGAGCATAGTCTCAAACGGAATATGCCCGTCAAGGCTATTTGGCCTTGATTCTGATGCGGTGAAACAGATCGTTTATGGGCTTTCTGCCGGTTATCCAGATTACCTCTACGCGACATTTACCCATGACTCAGAGAAGATACAGCTAAGAGAGAACAAGACCTCGCAGGACGTTCTTGGGCTGTTTGTGGGGCAGGAGCAATAGCAGTGGATACCTACAGCGACTATTTTGATATCGACGAGAACTATTATCCGGAGATCAATCCTAACTCCATCAGCGATCCGAACAGCCGGTGGGACGGGACCTTTCCTCACGAGACCTTCGTTGACCTGCTGCGCGCAACCGAGCGCATGCTTGCCAGGGAGACCAATACTGACAAGAAGGGCATCTGGATAGAGGGCGCCTACGGTACCGGTAAGTCGAGGGTCGCGTGGACGCTCAAGAGCCTCCTGGAGTGTTCTCCTGAGGAGCTTAACTCCTATTTCGACGAATACGATAACCTCAAGAGGCAGCCGGACCTCAGGGACAAGCTCCTCGCTCACAAGGGCGATCATATCGTCACAGTATTCTGCTATGGGTCTGGTGAGGTGGACTCCATCCGTAAACTCGTTATGACCGTGTTCGAAAAGGTTACGAAGGCGCTGCATGACTTAGGGTACGACTACAGGGGAGAGAGGACGCTTCGCGGAAAGATCGCATCTTGGATCTCTGCCCATAAGAAGATCTTTGGCATGTATATGAGCATGCCTCAATATGTGGGACTCGGCAGCTTTGCAGGCAATACTGCAGATGACATTATCGCCCACCTCGAGAACCTAGAGCAGGGTGCGGACGAGCTCATTAGCCAGATCCTTGACATGGCGGATAGGGAGGGCATCCGTACGTTCGACATCAGTATGAATGACCTCACCGCTTGGCTCAAGGACGTTATCGAACAAAACAAGCTGAAGGCTATCGTCTTCATTTGGGACGAATTCTCCTCGTACTTCAAGAATAACAGGACAACACTTGACGAGTTTCAAAAACTGGCAGAGCTATCCAACGAGAAGCCTTTCTACCTCATGATTGTCACCCATATGTCTGGATCTCTTGTCGATGAGGGAAATCAGGCGTTCAAAATCGTGCGCGATCGCTTCGTCAGGCGCGAGATAGAGATGCCCGATTCCGTGGCTTTTGACCTGATTGGACATGCGCTCAAAGTGAGACCTGCCGCACAGGACGAATGGGCAGGACTATCCGATGACCTCAACAGCCGAATGACATCTTCGCGCGGGCAGGTCGCCGCTGTGGTTGGAACCACTGATAAGGCCCTCACAAAGCTGTTCCCGATCCATCCGATGGCGGCCCTGCTCCTCAAGTACATATCTACGACCTTCGCCTCAAACCAGAGGAGCATGTTTAACTTCATAAAGAATCCGGATACCGATGATCTCCAAGCGTTTCAGTGGTTCATTAACACGCATGGACCAGACAATGGCGATGTTCTCACTATCGACTTCCTGTGGAACTTCTTCTACGAGAAGGGCACTGACGAGAACACCTTCATGAGCGGTAGGAGTAATCTCGACTTTATCGTTGCCACAATTCTTGATACATATCCGAACAACGAGCACAAGCTGAATGGTGAGCAGAAACGTGTTCTTAAGGTTATCTTGATGATGCAGGCCATCAGTCAGAAACTCAACAATAGCGTCAGCATTCTTCGACCCAATGACAAGAATCTCAACCTCGCCTTTGAGGGTGACGATAGCCTGGAGAACAACCGCGCAGTAAGCGTTGCCAATAACCGGCTTGTCAAGATGGGGATCCTGTATATTAAGCCAACCGAAGAAGGTGATGAGTACGCAGCGGCTGCCGTCTCGGGTGATCAGGTCCAAATCGACGCTATCAGGAGGAAGCGACTCGCTGAAACGAGGACAGCGCGTCTGATTAGCGATGCGCAGCTAGAATCCGCTATCACGTACAAACCGTCCATACGGGCACGCTACGAGGTAAAGTTGGCGTGCGTCGATGACTTTAGGCCGACCGTCAACAAGATCATCAATGAGAGACAAACGTATAGGTCTAGAGCAGTCATGTGCTTTGCGCGAAACGAAAACGAACAGGTACGTATTCGCGAGAAGATAAAAGAGGCGACAGCAGACCCCAACTCTAAAGACATTGTATTCATAGACGCGTCGGAGAGTGTGCTCGGCGCGGATCGCTTTGGCCGTTGGGCCTCGTTTGCGGCCAATGAAGAATACTGGCGGAGCAAAGATGGCAAGCTTGCTGACAACCACAAGAAGAGCGCTGAGGACGTTCTTGCCGATTGGAGGAATGACGTCTCTAACGGAGCGTTTGATGTATACGTCGGGCAGCTCAAGGAGCACTGTGCATCTACGATGAGGGTGAGTGGCGTTCTTGAGGACCTGGTGATCAAGAGGTACCCCCTCTCCTTTGATCGTATTGAGGTCTCAGAAGCCTTTTTTTCATCCAGAAATCTGTCGTTTGGCGCAAAGGTCGGCATACAGCAGGCGTATGGCGGCATCTATCAGCAAGACGCCATCTCACGCCTTTTGTTGGGCGTGCAAAATACACCTGAATACTGGAACGACCCTCAACTGAAGAGTCTTCCCATCAGTAAATTGAAGGTACAGATTGATGCACTCATCAAGGAGCGTCTCGACAGGGACGCGCGTATCTCTATAAGTGAGATTTATGATTTCCTGGAAGAGCGTGGCTTCATGCCCTGTAACCTCTACGCGTACCTGACTGGATTTCTGCTCAAAGAGTATGCAAGCGGTACCTTCATGTATGGCAGTGGCGCTTCAGGAGATGCCGGTGGCAGAATGACCGTTGAAAGGCTTGCGGAACTCATTGGCGCCTATATGAAGCATAAGGTAAAGCCAGTAAGGAACTATCGTGACGAGTACATCGAGGTGATGACGCAAGAGCAGAAGCGCTTTGTAGACTTCGCTCATGAGGCCTTCGGGGTATCGGATAGCCTATCTGTTGAGCCGACTGCCGCCCGCGTTCGCAATGAGCTCACAAACTTTGGTTACCCGATTTGGTGCCTTAGGAGCATCGACACGAATGCGCTCGATCCCTTCATTGAAAAACTGTCTGAAATTGTGAGCAAGAACGCGAGCGGGAACGTCCCTGCGCTGACCAACGACTTTGGCAGAATGCTCGAAGAGGTTCCGACCGCAGCTTCCAATCTGACAAAGCTCTTTACCAGAGAAAATGGCGCGTTGGCGATGCGAGAGTTTCTGCATTCGTTTGAAGGCGGGCAGATTCTCAAGGTCGCAGAAGCAATAGGTGTCGAGGACGTCCTTGCTGATGTCAAGAGGCAAATCGGGTCTGGTGATGCCCTCTGGCTGTGGGATCAGGAGGACGGTGAGAACGAGCTTCGTAAGCTGCTCGTTGACTACTGCATAGTTGAACGCAGCAATCAGCTCATCACGAAGAGGAACAGCTTCTCAAGCTGTATGAGGGAATGGAACGAGACCACAAAATATATAAAGATACCGTATTTGGTTCTGATAGAGAAGTGTCCGGATCTCAAGCAGCTGATATCCAGTATCTACGAAATAGCAAAGAATGGCGAGATCTCTCACGACAAGAGGGAGGCCTTCCTCGAACAGCTTGTCACCAAGGCAGGTGCCCTGAAGGATGTGTTGGACAGACAGAAAGATATCTTTGCTGAGATCTATTCTACGTATACAGATGGATTTGGGGCGGCGGATATCAATAAGCTCTATGCCAAGCTACCTAAGTCCTCATTCATGGGTGACAAGTCCGCATTTGAAAAGAGCGTGCAGGAACACGCTGAAGAGATCAGGACGAATCAGAAAAAATTTCAGCTGCACAAGCTATGGAAGGAAAGCACGCACTCAAAGGATGCCCACGATTGGTCCAAGCAGCACAAGACGCCTCTGCTTGCCCTTGTCCCCGTTGAGGAGCGGGAGGCAGCACGTACGTTCTTTGCAATCCTTCACAAGGAGAATCCCATCATTAAGCAGGTCGATGGGGCACTAAAATACCTCGAGAACAAGCCAGTTTTCCTGAGCCTCATGTCATCTGACGAGCGGGTGGAGATTGCCTTCTCCCATGAGGTGATAGGAAAATACCGATCGATCCTCACGGACAACGAGGAGGTCAGAAGATACCTCGAAAGCAATGCCTTTGAGAACGTCTACCAATGGTGCGACAGTAAGCAGGTCAGTGACGCTGTACGCTCGTTGGCGGAGTCGAAATATCGGCTCGGTGCCAACCAAGCCGCCATCGACCTCATCGACGGTATGGACACGACTCATGCCAAGACGTATCTCAAGAGACTCGTTAGGGAAAACGTCGAGGTGGGTATTGAGATCATCGCAAAGAAAGAGGCTCGGCAATGAAGCCCTCCTCGTTGTCTGATGCGCTCAAAAGGATAGCTGCATATCGCAAGAGCGATATGCCTTATCCATTCTTTGTGCTAGCGGACGGAAACACGGAATACTCATCCGTTGTCAAGGCATTGAATGGCCTCTCTATCGTTCGCGTGAGCGACTACTGCAGGACCGACTCCTTTCCCGATGTGGACCGACTCATCACGGATATTAAGAAAATCGAGAGCAGCACCATATTGCTCGGTGTCGGTGAGAGCATAGCCCTCGGAGGCAGCAGTACCCTCCTCGGCAAGCTCAGAGACCTGCTGCTACCACATAAGCTTATCGTTGTGTGTCGTGGTATCAGGGAAGACATCAGGCGTATCAATGAGGCGGACAGGAAGTTCAACGAGCGGCGTTACACAAGCGTCCAATCGATCCTCGACTACTCTGTGGTGAGCATAGACGAGAGCATTCCCTGTGACGCTGACAAGGGGTTCAAGCGATTTCTGTCACACCTCGAGAAGGGTCTGCATGGCGAAGTCAGGGTAAAGACGGCACTGTCGCTAAAGAACGTCCAAAAAATTTGTTCTTGCCACACGCTCCTCGAGAAGGATGGCAGAATAACGGGGGTTGATGAGTCTGTTCTCCCCGAAGAATGCTGGCGAGAATTTCTGGAGGACGATAGCCTTGAGGAGTCTGGATACCGGGAATGGCGTTTCTATCTGAACGTCCTCATCAATGGGACAAAGAATCCCTACCTTCAGCTCGTGATCGAAAAGTCACCTGACTACGAGACCTACCAGAAAATGATAGCCAGGGCAATACTACACGTTCCCTGTGAATCTCCGCAGTTCCCCGAGCTCTACTCAGAGAGAAAGCAACTTCTGCACGATGCCAGTGAGTCCTACATGGCTCTATACGTTGCCGAGACGAAGCAGAAGGGCAAGCAGAGGATCCACTACCTGACGGACAACACCGTCATCGAGAGAGATGCGATCATTGAGAGTATCTGTGAGAGCCAAGCGATTCCACCAGACTTGAAGACAATATATCCGGCGCTGGGAAAGTACCTCTGCGACTACGCCTTCGCCTGCAGGAATAACGATCTATTCAACCGCTACTTCTCGCGCTACAAGCGACAGAAGCTCATGAATACCATCGAGTCGTCCTTTCTCGACGAGGTGGTGATGCTTGCTAAGGATGGAAATCGCGCATACAACGCTCTTGACACGAGGAACGCCATCGTTGAGCAGACTGAGGGTGAAGGCGCTCAATTGTATTGGGTTGACGCCCTCGGGGTTGAGTATCTCGGCTACATCCAACAACGCTCGCATGATCTTGGCCTCAGCATGCGCACGCATGTGGCCAGGGCCTCGCTCCCAACGCTGACCTGTATGAATAAGAGCTTTTATGAGGAATGGAAAGGCGACAAGACCTCCAGGAAAGACTTCGACAAGCTCAAGCATAACGGCGAGGACCGCTTCAACTACGAATCTGAGAAGCTTCCCATACATCTCGTACGCGAGCTCAGCATCCTTGACGAGGTGCTTGAATTCGCTCAAACACAACTTAGCGCTCGCAAGTACCGAAAGATCGTTATCGCATCGGACCATGGTGCCAGTCGGCTCGCAGTGATCGCAAATAGCGAGGCGAAATGGGAGATGACGACCAAGGGCGAGCATTCCGGCAGATGCTGCCCGGAAAGCGAAATCGATGAGAAGCCAGACTGCGCTACAGCAGAGAACGGTTACTGGGTGCTTGCAAATTACGATCGGTTCAAGGGCGGTCGCAAGGCAAGTGTGGAGGTACATGGGGGCGCGAGCTTGGAAGAGGTCCTCGTTCCTGTTATAGAGCTGTCGTTGCGTGACGCTAGCGTCGAGATAACCTGCTTGACCAAAGTTGCTTACGCAAGTTACGAGGAAACGCCTGAAATAGAGCTCTTCAGCACCTCGCACTTGGCTAATGTCACTGTGCGGCTCAACGGCAGGGTCTACGAGGCGCGAAAGGTCGATGAGAACCGTCATATCGTGCGCTTCGATGGCGTGACGAAGGCCGGTACCTATACGTGCGAGGTCTACGAGAAAGACGACCGTATCGGCGTCGCCGAATTTGAGGTTCAGAAGCGCTCCGCGACCACTAATGATGATGATTGGTTTATGTAAGGCGGTATGATGACTGATAAGCTCAAAACATACTTCGACGACATGGTCGTCTACAAGGATCTTCGTACTAGCAATTTCTTCTCTGCCCTTAGCTTACCTTCCTTCATGAGGGACTGGCTGCTGAGGCGGTTCGAAGATGAGAGCGGTCATTTTGACAACGATGAGCTTACCGAGTTCGTCAGGCGGTCCATTCCACGAAAAAGTGATTGGATTGCCATAAAAAGCCGTATCGTGAAGGACAACGAGCGTGTCAAAATACTCGCTAAGATATCCATCGAGGTGGACGTCAGAAGTGGAGAAGTATCCTTCTCACTCCCAGACTTTGGTCTTACTGCGAAAGAGACAATCATAGAGGATTTTGTTTGGGAGCAAGCGAAGGACGATCTTGTGAGTGGTCGTGAGGTGTGGGGTATGCTTGAGCTTGGCTACCGTCCGCCTGATGACGAGATGACTCCAAGGCAGCCCGGAAAGATCCGTCTGGTCAGTTTCAAGAACTTCAGACCGTATAGCATTAATCTTGACTTCTACAAGGGCGTGAGGAATCAATTCACCACTGACGAGTGGATTGACGTGCTTTTGGGCGCAATCGACTACAACCCACGTGGCTATAGGAGCGAGGAAGAAAAGCTTACCATGCTGACCAGGCTTCTTCCGTTTTGTGAGAAGCGGTTGAACCTGATCGAATTGGCGCCAAAGGGCACGGGCAAATCATACCTGTTTGGCAGGGTTAGCCGTTACGGTTGGCTTTCGTCTGGCGGAGTGATGAGCAGGGCCAAGATGTTTTATGACATCTCTCGACATACGGAAGGTCTTGTCGCTGGTCACGATTTCATCACCCTTGATGAGGTTCAGACGATATCCTTTACGGACGTCGATGAGATGAGGGCTGCACTGAAGGGATATCTTGAGTCTGGCGTGTTTACGGTCGGGAGCTATGAGGGTACCGCATCTGCTGGAATGATCCTCTGCGGTAACATCTCAAAAGGGGTGATGGACCAAGACGGTACGACGGATATGTTCCAGGAATTACCGAGCGTGTTTCACGAGTCAGCTCTGATCGAGCGATTCCATGGCTTCATCAAAGGCTGGGATATACCGCGTATGAACGATGATCTCAAAATATCGGGTTGGGCGCTTAACTCTGAGTATTTTTGCTCCATTCTCCATGAGCTTAGAAGCGATGCATCATATCGGGCCATCGTGGACAAGCTCGTTCTGGTGCCTGACGCAGCTGATACCCGCGATACGGAAGCGATCAAGCGAATCACAACCGCATACCTCAAACTTCTGTTTCCCAACGTCAAGCGGCCTGAGGACATCAGCCCTCGTGACTTTAGTCGGTATTGCCTGCGCCGTGCAAGCAAGATGCGCGCAACAATTAGAATGCAACTTGGTCTGATGGACGTCGAGTATCGGGGCAAGGACATCCCAGACCTGAAAGCCGACAGTAGTTACTATGAAAAACGTAGCCTGTAAGTCATGTTATAAGGAGTCGCTCACGAAGGACGAGGTGGGCATTTCGAAGAAACTGCTTGGGGAGGGCGACGATGACGTCCTGTGCCTCGATTGCCTTGCAGCCTATCTTGACTGCAGCGTCGATGATCTTCTTGACAAGATCGAGGAGTTTAAGGATGAGGGATGTGCACTGTTCCAATGAGCAGCGTGTCCAAGAACTCATACATCTACGCCGATAACGCCGCGACTACGCAACTGAGTGTCGTGGCGTATGCAAGCATGACGTCATTCCTTGTGGACGAGTACGGCAACCCCTCTCAGCCCTATGCTTTCTCTCGCCCTGTGAAACGGGCATTGCGTGAGGCGCGTGAGTCCATTGCATCTTGCATCAACGCTGACCCGGGGGAGATTGTCTTTACCTCTGGCGGAACAGAGAGCGATAACTGGGCAATTAAGGGCTTTGCACTTCGTGACGATATGATGAGAGAAATCGTGACCTCAGAAATCGAGCATCATGCAGTTTTAGACAGCTGCAAGGCCATGAGCGCCATTGGCCATAGGGTTGCAGTATTGCCAGTGTCCAGAACAGGAGTTATTGCTCTTGATGCCTTGCGCGAAATGTCATTGGGTGATGGCTCTCTCGTGTCCTGCATGTACGCCAACAACGAGATTGGAACGATTCAGCCGATAGGCGAGCTCTGTGACATCGCCCACTCGAAGGGGGCGATCTTCCACACGGACGCAGTTCAGGCTGTGGGGCATGTAGAGATAGACGTGAAGGCCATGGGGGTCGATATGCTCTCTGCCTCTGCGCACAAGTTCAACGGACCGAAGGGGATAGGGTTTCTCTACATCAAGGACGGGACGCCCCTTGCCCCCTATGCTAACGGCGGTGCCCAGGAAATGGGACGTCGCGCTGGTACCGAGAACGTAGCCTCCATCGTTGCGATGGCCGTGGCACTTAAGGAGAACTGTGACGCCATCGAAGCTAACGCCGTTCGCCTGGGGCGGCTCGAGCGCCTCTTGCTCGATGACCTCGCTGCCCTGGGAGTGCCGTATCGACGTAACGGGGAGAACCAATTGCCCGGGCTCATGAGCCTGTCCTTTGCCGGTGCCAGCGGCGAGATGCTTCTGCACAGGCTTGATCTCATGAAGATCGCGGTCTCGACAGGCTCGGCCTGCGATGGTGCCAACACGAGGGTCTCCCATGTTCTCAAAGCCATCGGCCTACCTGAGGCTGAGGCAAAAGAAACAGTCCGCATCTCGCTGGGGAAGCACAATGGGGAAGGGGACGTCCATGCCATTGCGACGGCCCTGGGAAAGATATTGCTCAGGGACTGAGCCCTTTTTGGTACCAACACAGAGTTTTCGCATCAGAACTGATAATAACAGTATTGATTCTCAGATCCTTGCATGGGAGGTGAGCTGACGAAAGGGGGATGTGTACAACGGATCCATGATGGACCGGGTAACAGATCACGCAGATACTTGGAATGAGGTTGTGTCGAGGAGGCACACTACCATAAAATTCTATACCATCTCTGGAAAACCAAAACACATAGGAGGAACCGGTACCAGGCCATAGTTGTCATACTGCTTTGTCATACTGCTACGCAAAGATTGAGGTAAGGATGGAAGATAAGGTCTGGAAAACGGCTCTGTGGAACCGTAGCTGGGATGACTTGAAGGCGAAGAAATATAATGCTGAAGGATTCTGCCAGTTTTCTGAGGATAAAGGGGTTCATCTCGAGATCCCTTCTGGGGACCTCAGCCTGACCCGCAAATTGGCAGAGACGGGGCATTGTGAAATCGGGATGGAGTCTGACCGGTATGAATATCTCTTTGGGATTACCCAGGATGGAATTTACCTTTTGCTTATCGACGCCATCTCGAACAGAGTAGGGCTTTCGTTTCCCGGACACACCCGTGAAAGCCTTGAAGCGAGTACGGTGCTGTCATCTCACGATGAATTTGATCCCAGCATTCCCATAAGTACCGCTGACTTCGAGATTGAGGGTCTCCGTAAATGGCTGGGCCTTCATTCTAGCCCGGAAATCCGAGAGGATAACCTTGTGATAGAGGGTGGGAGACAAAATGAAGTCATCGACGTATACCGATCCGATAGATGTGCTATGACAATTCACTCTGGTATCGGGAAGATAAAAAGTGATCATGAGGGGTTCAGGTATTCGACCTACGCGACAGTTCACGTCGATTATAAGAACGGGGTTTCTCTCGATGATTTTTGGTCATGTGAGCTGTGGAAATTCCAATCATTCTTATCCTTTTGTTTTGGCGCGTATACCTCCATACGTCAGGTTAGAGTTAAGTTCAAAGACAATGGTAGCCCTGTTGAAGTGCACAGAGGTTCGTTTCTCACCAGAAACACGATAAGAAATTATCAATGTGTTCCCGTACCATTTCAGCTCATTAAATCTATTCTTTTTGATGTGGTTACCCGATGGATGGAGATGAAAGGCGATGAGTCCCAATCGAGTAAGATGCTCGTATCTCTTTTGGGATCTTGGAAAATTCCTGTTGATCTAAAGTTTTTTGCAGCAAGTTCGATGTTCGAGTCGTTGGCTCGTTCAGGGTGTGATGAGTGTTTCGATAAGAAGGATTTGGAATGCCTGATTACCCCCATGCTGAGGGTGGCGGATGAATCTATCCGGGATAGGGCGCGGGGGCTGCTGGGCTTACTAAGACAGCCTTCCTATTCCATGCTGCTTGACCACGCTTACGAAGAGAGCGACAGATGGGGGAGGGGGATCGTGCCAGATTGGAAGCGTTTTCGAAAAGAGCAGAATAAACTCAGGAATGCGAGCGCACACGCTTTGGAGAACAACAGCGAGTATGAGCAAATGGTCGATCATCACGATGCTCAAATATTAATTGCCTACGTAATCATTATGAAAAGACTTAAGCTGCCTGATGAGGTGCTCGATCAATTTGAGGATTCAACGTTTATGAATGTATCTAGATGGCGGGTAAGCGAACACTATGCAAGCAATGATTCACATTCGTAGTAAGTATCGTTTCAGTTAAATGCTCCCCAATGTGATTCATAGTCGCAGGTGGCATGTGTTCCCACCTTGTCGTATCACGGTACCGAGGGACGGAGGCCGAGACGGGGGTGCACGATGGGCAACGCGAGGCGCAGGCAGGTCAGGGGGAGATGGGCAGGATGGGCAGCCTCCACGCCCTGCCGGCCAGGTACCCGGGCGATGGAGCTGCGAGAGGCGCCTGACGGGGGTCAGGTGGCCGGACGGCTGGGTGTGCCCGAGGTGAGGGTGCGTGACGTGCTCGCCCGTCGCGAGCCGCAACCGCATCCGGCGGCGCGCGAGGTGCTCCCACCACCTCTCGGCGGCGGTCGGGACGGCCACGCGGCACCCCGAGGCGCGCCCGCGCCGCTGGTTCCACGCCATGTGGCTGCTGGCGAGGTCGAGGAGGAGCGTGTCGGCCCCCGTGCTCGCCGCCCAGGTGGACGTGTTTCGTCAAGTAGCTTTTTCTGATTTCAGCACCGGCCCTCCCGCGTTCCCATCCCTCCGACTCTCCGAGCATCAGCGCCTCGTCCATGCGCCTGCTCCCTCCGTTGAACTCCACGAGCCTACCGTGGTGGGCGATCCTGTCGATCGCCGCAGCCGCGAGCCTGTCGTCGCCGGACACGGCACCCCACCCGCTAGACCCGACGTTGGTCGCGATGACCGTGCTGCGCCTCTCGTGGCGACCACTCATCACCTGGGACAGCGGCCTCGGGCCGTCAGCGTCGGGAGGGACGTGGCCCGTCTCGCCGATGACGGGCGGGCCCGCCCGCGACAGGTCGGGCATGGGCGCCCCGAGCCTGGGCTCCGACCTCGCCCTCAGGGGCGCCGGCACGAGCTCCGCTGCCGCGAGGATGTGTTTTGTCAAGTTAAATTGAGCAAAAATCGCACCAGGATTCGGGCAGGGTTCGCACCGGATTTGGGCGTCTGTCGCCCAAATCCGGTGCCTCCCGTCCTGGTCGCCCGACCGAGACGGGAGGGTCGCCAGTCCGATGGCCCCGGGGGCTCGCCATCCGGTCGGAGGACGGCCTCGCACCAGACGAACCCCAGCGCATCGGGGCCGTCACAGCGCACCTCCCCCATCCACAGGTCGACTGTCCCGTCACGGGGGAGTCCGTCGCACCTTGCCGAGGGCATGGCGTCGTCGGACACGTGACGCAACGCGCGTCCGGGGTCACCGAGGGTAACGATGTCGCCACGGGTGCCCCGGAGCACGACGCCATCCCCCGGGCCGTCTCCCGCCGCCGTCGCGCCGCCCCCTTCCCCGACACGGGCGCGTGCCCGGCGCGGCGCGACTCGCCCCCGGACCGGGGCAGCCCCCCGTGGTGGCAGACGCGGTCGACGGCTGCCGCAGCCATCTGGTCGTCGCCGAGGACGGTCCCCCATCTGCCTGAGTAGTAAGCTCTCTCGGTACCACCAATCACCTAGCTTGGTACCGCCGATCAGCAAAGAGCGGTACCGAGAGTAAGCTGAATCTGGTACCGCTACCCAACCTTCTTCTTTGCGAAATACTCGCGCATGTTGGGACCTTCCAGGTCGATGTAGCGAGCGCCGGTGGCGATGCGGTTTAGGATAGAATCGGCCATGAGCTCTCCCTCGATTCGCAGGTACCACTCGTTGGGCTCCAGCTGAGAGGCGATCAGGGTTGCGGCCAAGCTCTCCCTCGCTTCCATTATCTCGAATAGGTCGACGGCGTTTTGCGTGGTTATCGGCGTGGTCATGAAGTCATCTACCAGGAGCAGCGGAATCGTCTTCAAACCGTCCATGAGCTCGTAGTAGCTCCCGTCCGCCGCTGCACGCGCCCGGTTCAGTTCCTCGCATATGCCGGCAAGCCGAGTGTAGCGGACCTCTATCAGCTTGCGGCATGCGGCGTTGCCGAGCGCCTGGCATAGATACGACTTGCCCCCACCTGTTTTTGATATTATCACCATGACCTCGCATTTCTCGACCCAGTCGCACTCGGCGTAGCGCGCGATTCGATCCCTCGACAGCTTGCGGTCCGGCAGGTAGACGATATCCTCGACGCATGCCGAGGGCGTCTTGAACCGCGCCTGCTTCACGAGCTTGGCCACCTTGCGCTCGCGCCTGGCGGATGCCTCCGCGTCTATCAGCATCTCCATTCGCTCCTCGAACGTATAGGCGTCGTAGGAATCGTCCTCGACCATCTCGCGAAGCTTGTCTCCCATGGCCTTTACCCGGAACTCCTTGAACAACTCGAAGTGCTCTTCCGTCAGCATCGCCGATCACCGCCCCTCTTGTAGGCGTCGGCGCCGCGTAGGCGCCCCGCCGACCTGGCGCGATCGACCAATTCGCCGGGTTCGGCCGGCTGCGTGCGCCTGCCGGCAGCGCCAAGCTCCACATCGGCGGCCCTGATGGCGAGAATCGTGTTCTTCACTCCCGTGTAGCTGGGAAGCGCGGACGCCGCGTTCATCCTGGCGCACGCGCGCTCGAGCAATGCCGGCGTGTAGGTTTTCGACAAGCCCAGTATGTTGCGGCAGGAGACGAACGACTGCTCGACGATCACGCGGCTCTCCATCACGCGCCCGATCGCGATGCCGGTCTCGGGCCCGATGCGCTTCGCCCAAGACGTGAATCTCTCCGGAGACCAGGGGTTATCGAGCGCCGCATGGTTCTCAGGCATGTGATCGTCGATCGTGGAGTACTGGCCCTTGCGCCCGCGCAGGCGCGGATGGACCGCGACGACCTCCCCGCCGTGCAGCACCGTGACCGTCGACGACGTCATCTTGACGTCGGTCTGCTCCCCGACCAGGCGGCACGGCACGGAATACCTCATGTAGTCAACCACGACGTGGTAATCCGGTGCGACCTTGGGACTTCGCCACTCGCACATCTCGTAGCGCTCGGCGGGAAGCGGCATCAGGTGCGGGCGCTCCTCCTCCTCGAAGACCGAGTCGCGCGAGCCGTCCTTGGCCGAGAACGGGCGGGAGTTCAGCCATGCCACCCTATCGGCGCAGAATTCGCCGAGCTCGTCGATGGTGTAGAATGCCATCTCGTTGGAAGGACTGACTATCCAGCGTTCCACCAGGCCAACAACCGATTCGGCAACGCTCTTGTCACGGGGCTTGCGGACCCGGGCGGGGACGATCGCCGCGCCGTAGTGATCGGCGAGGCGCCCGTACTCCTCGTTGACGAGAGTGACCTGCGGGGCGGCGCGGTTGGTCGCCGTGGCGGCGTTGTCGGGCACCCACATGCGCGGCACGCCGCCGAACTCCTCGAACGCGTGCATCTGGCCTTCCTGCCATGACCTCTGCTTCATGTCACAGAAGCCCTCCGCCCAGAACCTGCCGGAGAACGGGAGGACGACGACGAGCACGTGGACCTTCGTCTTGGTTCCCAGCAGCTTGTCGGTGAGATGGGCGGTGTCGCCAGCCCAATCTATGTAGCACTTGGCTCCGGCCTCGTGGATAAAGTGCCTGGTGGCGCCCATCCTCTCGGCGACGCCGGCGAACATCTCGCAAAACGTCTGGTAGGCGTACGCCAGCCTCCCCTCAGCCGCAGCCTGCTCGCAGCGCTCGATCCAGAAAAGCCTGACCGGGAGCTTGCGGTTCCTCTTCTTGCGCTCGACCAGCGACTCCATGTCCGGTTGCAGGCAGGCGCCGTTCGGCCCGCGCCTCTCCCTCGGGAAGAACAGGTCATCGACGACGTCGGCGTCCATGGAGCTGACGGCGCCGAACGTCAGGCCGTGCTCGCGCAGCGCCCTCGCGCCGGCCGACACGTCTCGCTTGCTGACGTGCAATGCGGCGGCGATGCCGGACTGGCTGACCCCTCCCTTCGCGAGCAACATGAGGATCCTCTTGTTCCTAGACATGGGCATCAAGCCCCTTTCCATGGAAGCGCGCCCCGGATCAGGCGTGCATCATGGAACTCTAGGTTCGATGCCGGCGGTACCAAACGACCTTACCTGCAGTACCAGGCTTGCTGACTGACGGTACCAGGTTTTGCTGATTGCTAGTACCAAAACGGGCTACTAGCCACCTTAGGGTCACGAACGCGGCCCGCTTCCGTAAAAACCAGCCTTGAGCTGGTATTTTCATGCGCAGGGACTTGACTTGACAAGGGCGTCTCTGGTAGGATATATATATGGTGCTATGGTGTTATAGCGCTTTCACCCGACAGGAGGCGACGATGGCCTACTTCCTAAAGAGGACGAGGAACAAGAAGGGGCTCTATCTCCAGATCTACGAGAGCCACTGGGACCCCGGGCGGGGCCACACCGTCAACAGGTCCGTGAGGGCGGTGGGCTACGAGCACGAGCTCAGGGAGTCGGGGATCGCCGACCCGATCGCGCACCTCAGGTCCGAGGTCGACTCGATGAACGCCGAGCGCAGGGCCGAGAGGGAGAGGGGGAGGGTCCGCGAGATATCGGACGCCCCCTCCGAGAGGCACCTCGGCCACTTCGCCCTCAAGGCCATAGACGACTCGCTCGGCGTCAGGGGCGACCTCGCCTTCCTGCAGGTCCCGAGCGGCTTCCGCTTCTCGCTCGCGGACCTGCTCTCCTGCCTGGTCCTCGCCCGGGCGGTGGCGCCCTGCTCGAAGTCGAGGACCTTCCACGACGTGCTGCCGCAGATGGAGGGCGTCGAGGCGGGATTCACGCTCGACCAGCTCTACGACGGCCTCGCCTACCTGGGTGAGGAGTACGAGAAGGTGGTCGAGATCTACAACGCCCGCGTGGGCGGCCTCTTCGGTCGGGACACCACGACCTCCTACTTCGACCGCGCCAACTTCTGCTTCGAGATCGGCCGCGAGGACCAGCCCGGGAGGAAGGGCCCCTCCAAGGAGCACAGGCCCGAGCCCATCGTGGGGATGGGGCTCCTCCTCGACGCCGACTGCGTCCCCATCGCGATGAGCGTGTTCCCCGGCAACGAGAGCGAGAGGCCCCAGCTCAAGAGGTGCATCAGCCAGCTGAAGGAGAGAAACGCGATATCGGGGCGGACCGTGCGCGTCGCCGACAATGGCCCCGACTGCGCGGACAACGTCGTCGACGCCGTGCTGTCAGGCGACGGCTACATCTTCTCGAAGTCGGTCAAGGCCCTCCCGGCGAGGGAGCGCGCCTGGGCGCTCTCGGACGAGGGCTGGCAGGACGTGCCCGACGGGCGGGGCGGCGTCGCCTTCAGCCACAAGGCGTCGACCGGCGACTTCGAGTACGGGGTCACGGACGCCGGCGGGAGGAGGAGGGTGGTGGCGCTGCCCGAGAGGCGCGTGGTCACCTACAGCCCCGCCCTCGCGAGGAAGCAGACCCGCGAGATCGACAGGCAGGTGGAGAAGGCCAGGGCCCTCAGGCTCGCGGCGGCGAGGAGGTCCGAGTACGGCGACAGCGCCAGGTACGTCACCTTCGAGCCCGTGGACGGCGAGGGCGAGGTCAGGGAGGACACCAGGGTCGTCGCGACCCTCAACCACGACGCGATCCGGAAGGCGAGGTCGGTCGCCGGGTACAACATGCTCGTGACCTCCGAGACCTCGATGCCGCCCCGCGAGGTGTACGGCACCTACCACCGGCTCTGGAGGATCGAGGAGAGCTTCAGGGTCATGAAGTCCGAGCTCGACGCCAGGCCCGTCTACCTGCAGAGGCAGAGCACGATCACCGGCCACTTCCTCGTCTGCTACCTAGCGGTGCTGCTCGTGAGGCTCCTGCAGGTCAAGGTGCTCGGGGGCCGGTACTCCTCAGAGGACGTGATGGGCCTCTGCCGCGGGCTCGACGTGTGCCAGGCCTCCGACAGGAGGTACGTCAACGTGTCCAGGCGCACCCCGATCATCGAGGAGCTGGCCGCCAGGACCGGCCTGCCCCTGCTGCACTTCAACCTCAGCAAGGGCGACGTCAAGGCGATCTCGTCCTGCACGCTCGGGATGCTCCGGGGCGAGGGTAAGGTCTCCCCGCCCAACGGGAGGCGTTGCAAGGGGGCCTCATAGCACCATAAATGGGAGCCAAATACCAAAGTCAGGTGATATAAACAGTAACGCTCAGACGTCAGGAAGCTTGTCAGGTAAACATGAGCCACAAAAGTATCGAAATACGATACAACCGTACCATAGATGGAAGCGACCACATGCAGACCACCAGCGAGCTCTCGGCCTCCGAGAGGATTTTCATGACCGCGCAGGTAAAGCGCCTCGGGGTGCCGAGAAACGCCCTCGCGAAGGCCTGCGTCGCAGGCAGGCTCCTGCGCGTGATGCACGACGCCTACCGCATGGCGGGCGTCCCCTCGGTCGAGACCGACGAGCTCGAGGCCATCTGGAAGCTGACCGCCCCTTCGCTTTTCACGCACGAGAGGGTCCAGCCAAGCGCCTGGGACGGCATCGTGGCAGGGGGCACCACCGCCGCGAGCATCCATGGCATCGGGGACTTCTACCTGAGCCCCTATGTTCTGATCGCCCCAAGCGAGTGCACTCCCGCTTCCCAGGCGTAACCTTCGCCGCCCGCGAGCTCCTCCGCGACGACGTCATCTTCAAGAACGGCCTGCCCGTCACGAGGATCAAGCGGACGATCCTCGACCTCGTACTTCTCGGCGAGGATCCCTCGCTTGTGCGCGATGCGCTCGCCGATGCGAGGAAGGCGGGACTTGACGAGGGTAGGCTCCGCTACCCTATAGACGCCTGTGGCAGCGCCAGGGCGGCAGGGCGGGTCCGCATGACCCTGTTTGGACGAGGGGGATCCTGACATGGGGTACAAGACCCCCGAGGCCCACGAGATGGCGGTTACCGCCACGTTTAGAGCCTCGAGCATGGATACGGGACGCGCCGCTGCGGCTTCTACCTCCATCGCCTGCTGTGTCGGGTGTTCAGCAGCCCAAGCTCTCCTCCCCCCAAAGGGGGCAGAGCATGCTTGCTCGCACCATAGGCGCACGGGCGACGCGCGACATAGACATCCTTATCGAAGGAGTTACCCTGGAGCAGGCGCTGGCAGAGCTGAAAGAGTTCGCTTCCTCGATCTGGGCGACTACGTAACGTTCGAGTACGTCGATGCAGAGTCGATCAAGGCCGAAGACGAGTGACGGGACGGCCTTAGGGTACGTTTTCGCGGCCCTCGCGCCGACCGGGCTGTGGGCGAGTCTTCGTGGACAAGGCGAGATGGGGTGGGGTCTTGCGTGGTGGCAGCGCGTGGGAATACTTCGGCGTGGTTACTGCGGGGCCTGCGTGCCGCGTACAGAGGCGCTTGCGTTGGTGGTGTGGTGTGCGCGGGTCTGCGGTGGCTTCGCATGGGCGGCATGCTGGCTTCTCGGATGTCGCGTGACGCGCGGTAATCATGCCCGTGAAATGCTCTCGCTATGTCCAGGTTTCGCCTGCTGTTGGGCCTCTTGCGCCCGCTCATGCCATGTCCTCCTCGAGCTCTGCCGCCTCCGCCCTGGTGATGAGCCCGCGCGCACGGGCATCCCGCGCGGCGTCTGCGAGCCGCTCGGGAAGGACGTGCCCCCTGCACGCGCGGATCGCCTCGGGGAGCGCCTGGCAGGGCACGCCCTCGTAGACGGTGCGCTCGTCCACGTGCTCGCCCACGAGCCTCACCCATGCGGGGAGCGCCCTTCGCACGCGCCTCGCGAACGCGACGTAGACGACGGGCGGGTTCTCGTAGGCGAGGTCCAGCATCGCGAGGACGGAGTCGCCCCACACGACGGAGCCGGGCCCCACGAGGGCGACGGCCTCGGCGTAGCGGTCGTAGGGGGGTGGGGGTGCGCCTCACGAGGCGATAGGTGCCGCGCCCCCTGCGCTCGAGCCTTCCCTGGGCGACCCAGCGGCCGAGCTCTCCGCCCGTGGCGCCCGCCTCCCGCGCCTCGGCGAAGGTGACGAGGCCATAGTTGTCCGCCGCTATCTCGTATATGTCGTCGAAGTGCGTCATGGCAGAAGTTTAACAGAAGTGTATAACTATTGACAGCCACTTTCCTTTCTCGTGTTCACTCATTTCCACCGTTATGAGAAGGCGTCGGTTATGCGAAGTTGTGCCGGCATGAGAATGCTCAGGCGGTAGACCGACTTCGCATAACCTTCTGCCATCAGAACGATTCCCTTGGTCACTGTGCAAGGCCGTCCCTCTCCGATCTTGTGTATCGGGATGTAACCGACCAGTATAATATCCACGAAGTAATTGGACTGCAGGTGTGGCATGCTACCGCCGGCGGGGGGCGAGGACGGGAGGTACGGCTTGGCGGGGTCGAAGACGGCGGTGGCGCTGGGCACGGAGGACAGGGAGATGCCCGGGCGCCTGGCCCGCATGCGTACGGCCCAGGCACAGGCACAGGCACAGGCCGCTGCCAGGGCCCGGATCCCGCTGCTGCGCGACTCCGGCGAGACTTGAATAAATCAGTGTTTCCATAGATTCGACGGATATTGGAGCGTGGCTCCAGGCAAATGCCGAACGGTACGACAACATGCGCATCATGAAGACCAAGATTGACAGGGCGATATTCGGCCACTTAACCGATAGGCTTCTCTCGGCGCAAAAGCCAAATGATGAGCAAGAATGAGATAGGACGGACGGAGGCTTACATGTTCGACCTCAACGAACTCAAGACATACCGGGAGGGCAACCGCCTGGAGGCGAAGAAGGCGCTTGGGCGTGACGGGCAGGGCGAGCTTCCGCGCAGCGCGTGGGAGACGGTCTCGGCCTTCGCCAACACGGCCGGCGGCGTCATCGTGCTGGGCGTCTCCGAGCGCAAGGGACGATGGCAGCTTCGTAGTGCATGGCATCCCGAAGGCCGAGAAGGTGCTCGACGACTTCTGGAACGCGGCGCTCTCCGAGGACAAGCTCTCCGCCCGCTTCATGAAGGACGCAGATGCCACCGTGGAGACCGTGGAAGGCAAGGACATCGTGGTCATTCGCGTTCCGTGGGTCGACCGTTGCACCAGGCCCGTCTACATCGACAACAGCATCTTCGGCGGCACCTTCCGCCGCACGCATACGGGCGACCACCAGTGCAAGCGCGAGGAGGTGCTCTCGATGCTGCGCGACTCCGACACCTCGAGCCAGGACGCAGCCATCGCCGAGAGCGCTCGCGTGGAGTTCATCAATCGCGAGACGGTCGCGGCCTATCGACGCCGATTCGACCAGCGCAACGAGGGCCACGTGTGGGGCAAGGCCGACGACGAGACCTTCCTCACCGACATCGGGGCGCTGCGCGTGAACGAGAACGGCGAGCTACGTCCGACACGCGCCGGACTCCTCATGTTCGGCGAGGACCGCTGGATCACCTACGAGTTCCCGCACTTCTTCTTGGACTATCGACAGGAGACGGGCCACGACACGCGCTGGGAGGACCGCTTCACCAGCCAGCCGGGCGACTGGACGGGCAACGTATACGACTTCTACTTCCGCGTGTACAACAAGCTCAAGGCGGCGCTCAAGGTGCCCTTCCGCCTGGACGGCGTCGACCGCGTGGACGACACGCCCGCCCACGAGGCGCTGCGCGAGGCGATAGTCAACGCGCTCACCAACGCCAACTGGTTCGACCGACGCGGCGTGGTGTGCGTGTGGGACGACGAGGCCATCACCATCGCAAACCCCGGAGACTTCCGCATGCCCGTCGAAGAGGCGAAGAAGCCCGGCAGCACCGACCCGCGCAACGAGACCATGATGAGGATGTTCGCGATGGTGGAGATCGGCGAGCGCGCGGGCAGCGGCATGGACAAGATCTTCGGGGGCTGGGCATGGGCCGGGTACGCCGAGCCGGGCTACGAGGTCGCCTACGGCCCAGACCGCACCACGCTCACCCTGCCGCTCGTCTCTGCCGATTCGGCCGGCGAAGCGCCGTCGAAGACCGTCGAAGACCGTCGAAGACCGTCGAAGCGCGGCGATGATTCGCTGACGGACGCGCAGAGGGCGGTGCTGAATTATCTGGAAGCCAACGGGCCTTCAAGAACTGCAGAAATAGCCCAAGGAATTAAAATGGGGACCTCTCAGACTAACGTATTATTACGCGGGCTAACGGAGCTTGAGTTCGTGTCGGTGAGCGGTGCAACGAGCGCACGGCGGTATCGTTTGCATGACTAGACGCAAACCCGTCTTTGTTCGAGGAGATCTTCAGGTCGTATTCGCTGGCATTTCCGGAATCAAGTGCGACCCGGTCACGCATGCGCCCATCGGTGGTCCTGGCGACGAACGCGCGCCCTTGTCCGTCCCTTCATCGGGTGAGCACGGCGAGGGTGAACTGCCCCGCCTTGCGCTTCTCGGGGTTCAGGCGCGTCCAGGAGCTGCTGTTGGGGTCGAAAAGCGCTCTCGCGGCCGTCCGCAGCCGCCTCTTGTCCGATCCGTGAAGCCGCTCGATGCAGCCCTTGTGGTCGGTGACGAGGCTCGCGAGCAGCGCGATGTCGTCCAGGTGGCGGCGCCTGTCGCGTCTGTCCGCGCAGTATGCCGCGCTCTTGAGGACGAGCGCTCCCAGGAGGTCGGGTATGCGTATCCTGGTCGAGCCGTCCTCGTGGATCAGCGCGAGGTCCATGCCCCGCTCGATCGCCTGGGCCCCGCCTGCGATCTCCATCATCGGCCACCCGTTGACCTTGGCGGACCTGGCCTTGCCCGAAGGCAGGTGGTCGGCCACCAAGATGTCGGCGACGAGTGCTCCGCGCGTCATGCGGTGGAAGGCGGTGCCGCGCAAACCGGGCTCTTTGAGGGCGAACCCCATACTTTCAAGCTGTTTTATCACGGTGGATATGTTGGGGGTCGAGGCCATCACGTCGACCAGGACGTCGACGTCCACGGTCGCGCGGGACTGGCATCCCGCGATCATCGCGTGGGCTTGCGTCATGAGCCCGCCGACGAGCGCCCATGAGCCCTCCGGTAGGCCGTCTCCGAGCTCTATGACGACATCCCATGGCTTCATGAGCTTCGATACCTTCAGTTCAGCGCATTCCATCGAGGAGCCCTTCCAGGTAGTCGAGCCCGCACCTGCGCTCGCGCGCGTCGACCGACATCGCCAGGTCAGCGGCCACGACCGCCGCAGGCATCTCTGTGGCATCAGCCAGTGAATCGGGCAGGTCGCTCGCGAACCTCGCGGTGCACGAGCCCGTCGCGTCCTCCACGAGGAAGAAGTCGTGCTCTAGCTCCTCCGCAGTCATCCCGACCACATACCCATCCAAGACGGGGGCCGTCGACGCGAGTCCGAGGTCGTTTGCAAGGACCGAGGCCATCCCCGTGGCCACGAGCGCCTTCCGCACGTCGTCTTCGAACGACGGCGATACAAGGTACCTCCTCGCCTCCATCCTGTTCCGCGCGAGCCAGATGAGCTCTCCTGCGCCGATCTCCCTGAGCTTCAGGAGCAGGCGCCGCCTCTTGTGGTACTCGAGCCAGGAGACGTCGTCCCCGCCTATCGCCAGAAGCGCCGCCCAGGCGGTCTGCGGGCTCCATGGCCTACCCTTGAACTGCGAGAGCGCCTCGTGGGTGTGCACGCTGCCGGGATCGATCGCGAGGGTGCCGGAGTCGGTTTTCCTGGCGCGGAGGATGCCGTTTCGCACGAGCCTCGCCACCTCGTGCCTGCCTACGCCTAGGAGCCTCGCCGCCTGCGAGGTCGTGTAACCGGATGCTATGTCGTGCGCGTTTTCCATTTGTATATATAATACCACATGTTAATATATATGCAAGTTTCGACAAAGAACATTGGGCTCCTCGCGGTTTTTAGTGGGTAGCACAGAGGGACGTCTGGGAAAACGTAGCTTTCCTAGTCTCGGGTAGATGATGGTCTCGAGGTACTCCAAGTTACCGAGCCCTCGTGCCTGCCTTTTGGCCGACTGGACCGCCGAGCTCGTTCCCCCGGGGACGGCGTTGGCGGGCCCGTGGCCGGAGTGGCCCGGGATCTCGGCCCTGCGCTCCCGCATGGTCCTGGCGACCGTCCTCGTCCGGGGGACGTCCGGGCGCGTGACCCGGCCGCGCAGGGCGTTCGGCCCCGACCCAGCGTCGTCCCTGGCCCCGCAGTCGCAGGTCGCCCGCGACGCCTCCCTCGTCGCGCAGGCGCGGGCGGTCCCGGGGCGCTCCTTCGACAGCGCGCGCCTCCTCTCTCGCCCCCCGCGGGGCTCGCCTCCCTCCCCGGCCATACGTGCTTGGTCCTGGCGAGGGGCGCACTCTTCTCCTGTGTTTTGTCAAGTTAAACCTGAGTTCCCGACACTTCCTTAGCCCACAACTGGCAGCCCGATGGTGTCCGGGCACCTGATCCCGAAGGCCCTGTACGCCTCGTTCATCTTCCTGACCGGCTCGGTGGTGACCAGCCGCCCGTCGTACTCTATCGCGTGCTGCTCGTGCAGGATCCTCAGCATCGACTCGACCGTGAGCGAGGTCTTGCGCGAGGCAAGCACGTCTGACATCATCTTGATCGCCGCGGTGGCCACGAGGCACATGAGCAGGTGCCCCCTGAAGGTCTCCTCGCTCCGCACGCAGACGGGCAGGGCCTTGCCGCCCTGCTTGGCGATCTCGAAGACCTTCTCGATCCGGTCGCGGGCGTAGTAGAGGGGGAGCAGCTTCCCCCTGGCTATCCTCCTGGTGCCGGCGAGCACGAACACGCCCCTCGAGGCCATCGAGTCGTGGGCCTCGGCGCCCGAGAGCCCGCCCTCGGCGGCCCTCCTGGCGGCGTCGCGCTCGAGCTCGCGGCGCATGGCGGCGTCCAGGCACAGGTAGGCGTAGCCCCTGCGGTCTCCCCTGGAGCCGAGGGCGCAGGGGACGCACTTGACGCACGCGAGCCTGCCATTGTGCATGACCGCGTTCTCCCTGGCCTCGAGCCCGTCGAGGTGCCCCGCGACGACCTCCCTGTAGGCCCTGAGGTTGGGCCTCATCCTCGCGAGGATGGGCACCCTCGCGCCCATCAGCGCGTCGGCGCTCGCGTTCGCGTGGTAGCCTGCGTCGAGGACGGCGAACCTGGTGTCCACGCCCATCGCCCTGAGCTCGGCGATGGTGCGGGTGACGGTGGAGACGTCGATCACGTTGCCGGCGACGTGGCGGAAGAAGAGGGGCATGCCCGTGTCGCGCTGCGCGACGTAGATGAGGCGGACCTCCTCGCTGACCTCGCCGTTGTGGTTGGAGACGGCCGTGACGGGAAGGCGGCAGGAGTTGGGCAGCCCCGTGGAGTCGATGAGGATGCCGTCGGCGCGCCCGCCTGCGGCCGCCTCCCTCCGCCTGCCGACGAGGGCCAGGTACTCGCCCACGAAGCGGCGCTTGGCGTCCTCGCTGCCGAGGTCGGCCAGGCACTCGCCGGCCCTCTGGGAGGCCATCCTGGCCCTGGGGTAGAGGAGCCTCGCGTAGGTGAGCTCCCACCAGTCCCCGGCGTGGCGGTTGGCGAGGCCGGTGAGCACGTAGAACGCCAGCAGCGCCCGCACCGTGTCGGGCTCGGCGTGGCCGCACGCGTCGGCGCAGGCCATCAGCCCGCTCGAGCGCAGGAACGAGTCCAGCAGGAACGCGTCGCCGAACGACACGGCGAGCGTCGGGCGAGCGGCGCGGGCGTTGCGCCTCCTCGGCCCCTCGACGCCCTCCGGCGCGGGCCCGAACTCGCCCGTCGCCAGGTCGTAGGAGAACAGGCCCCTGGCCTTGCTCCGGTACACCCCGCGCGCCCTGTCCACGACCCGGCCCAGGTACACGCGGTCCTCCTTCGTGACCCTTGCGCCGTCCCTCACGGACCTGACGACCGTCGCGTACTCGTTGCCGTCCACGACGTCGTGGCTGATGTACATGCCCGCCTCCTGTGGAATAAATGAAAACCTTATGCCACATGATACCAGATGTGGCCGCCGCACGCAAGCGACGGCCAAGGCATTTCAGCAGCTAGGCGCAGGTTCTCGGGGCTGGCGGCGATCCGGCCCTGCGTCCAGTGGGCTAAGGAAGTGACGGGAAGTCAGGTTAAATTGAGCAATCTAACAGTCTAGATAACGGGTGATACCCGGGCGGGGTTCCGGCGGTCCCGTGATACCATCGTCTCGCCAACAAAGAAATTGCCTAGGCGCCCACCCGGTTTCTTTGCTTGGCGACAATTCCCGATCGGGTGGGCGCTTGGGCGGACGGGAATCGCCATGCCCAAGAAGAACGCCTGCGCGGCGCGCGTGGCCGCCATGACTGACGACGAGTTCACCGAGCTCGCCGCGGCGGTGGACGAGCGGCGCTGCCGCGACGAGTACGGATTCGGCACCTACGCCGAGGCCGCCGCACTCTACCGACCGGACCCCGCGTGCCCGAGCTGCGGCGCGGCAGAGCCGTCCAGGGACGGCTGGAGCGAGTCGGGGCTGCAGAGGTACCGGTGCGAGAGCTGCGGTACGCGGTTCAACTCGCTCACGGGAACCGTGCTCGAGCACTGCAGGAAAGAGCTTGCGACCTGGGTCGGCTTCGTCAACCTCATGAGGTTCAACGTGCCGCTGGACGCGGCGGCGGAGACATGCCGGGTGACGCACCAGACCGCCTGGGAGTGGCGCCACCGCATCTTCGCGGCGGTCGACGGCTGCCAGGAGCGCATCGTGCTCAAGGACAGGGTCTGGATCGACGAGACCTACGTCAACGACACGGACCTCGCGCACGGCTACGGCGAGGCGCGGAAGCGGGGCCTGTCCAAGCAGAAGCTCTGCATAGCCGTCGCGATCGACGTGCACAAGAACCCGGTCGCGGTGGTGTGCGGGCACGGCAAGCCCTCGGCCAAGCGCATCAGGGATGGGCTTCAATCCCACATAGCGGAGGGCTCGACCATCGTCGGAGACAAGGAGAAGTCGCACGACTCCCTGGTGAGAGCCGTGAAGGGAACCCACGAAGCCTACAGGGCCGACGTCGGCGACCCGGTGTACCTGGAGCGCATGTCGCTCGTCAACAACCTGTGCTCGTGGCTGAAGCGCTATCTGTGGCGGTTCACGGGCATGGACCCGAAGAACCTGCAGAGCTACCTGAACTGGTACGTCTACCTGTTCAGGGTCAACCAGGCTCGGGACAGATGGCCCGAGACGGAAAGGGTGGTCCGCCATTTGCTCATGACCGACGCGCGTTTCCACAGCTCGACCTAGCAGATTTATCACCCGTTATCTAGACTGTTAGAATTGAGCAAAAATCGCACCAGGATTTGAGCAGAGTTCGCACCGGATTTGGGCGTCTGTCGCCCAAATCCGGTGCCTCCCGTCCTGGTCGCCCGACCGAGACGGGAGGGTCGCCAGTCCGATGGCCCCGGGGGCTCGCCATCCGGTCGGAGGACGGCCTCGCACCAGACGAACCCCAGCGCATCGGGGCCGTCACGGCGCACCTCCTCCATCCACAGGTCGACTGTCCCGTCACGGGGGAGTCCGTCGCACCTTGCCGAGGGCATGGCGTCGTCGGACACGTGACGCGACGCGCGTCCGGGGTCACCGGGGGCGGCGACGTCGCCACGGGTGCCCCGGGGCACGACGCCATCCCCCGCCGCCGACGCGCCGCCCCCTTCCCCGACACGGGCGCATGCCCGGCGCGGCGCGACTCGCCCCCGGACCGGGGCAGCCTCCCGTGGTGGCAGACGCGGCCGACGGCCGCCACGGCCGTCCGGTCGTCGCCGAGGGCGGCCCCCCATCTGCCGGACCCCGGGTTGGTGGTTGTCACGAGCGACTGCCTCCCGTGGGACTCCGAGATGACCTGGAAGAGCAGCCTCGCGCCGCCCGCGTCGGGCGGCAGGAGGACGGGCCCGGCGGTCCCAGGCGGCCCCGCCCTCGCGAGCTGGACAAGCTCGCGGGTCGGGCGACCCGCCGCCGCGGCACCTTCCCGGGCCGCACGGCCGGGGGGACGCCGCGGGGAACCTCGCCTGGCGCATCGACTGACGGCTGGGCGCGCGCCCGCCCGCGCACCCGGCCCCGGGGCGCTCGGCGAGGTGCCCGGCCTGCCTGGGCGTGCCACGCGTGCCCCACCCGTCCAGTGGCGAGCCCGCCGGGGAGCACCTGCGGCCGGCGGCGGCGCGCGCCGCGAGAGATCCCGGGCCGGGCGACACGGAGCCTCGCCCCCTTGCGGGCGAGGCGTTCGTAGGCCGCCGGGCCGGCCCCGCCCCCGTCGCGCTCGCCGGCCGCGACGTCGGGCACGCGCCCGCCATCGAGGGCCTCCTCGCCGCCTCGCAGGCGGCCCCGGACCCAGAGGTGGCGGCCCGCCCGGTGGCCCCCGGGGCCTGGCGCGCCCGTGGCCCGCCGCGGCGTCGATGGCCGCCACGAGGTCGTCGGACTGGGTGCAGAGGGCCGTTGACCGGTCCGTGTAGCGGCGCTCCACCAGCTCCAGCAGGAATCATATGGCCACGTCGTCGACGTCCTCCGTGAGCCACTCGTCGATCACGGGTAGCCCGTAGCGGGCGTACTTCCTCAGCATCTTGGCGTCGGAGTGCTCGGTGACGGCAAGCTCGTCGCGCTCCATCAGCAGGTCAGGCAGCCTTATGTAGCGCGCGCTTCTGCGCATCCTGCAGGCCTGCTTGACCATGCGGCAGGCGAGGTAGCTCTTCCCGTTATGGAAAACTTTCCATAACGGGAATTATGCTGAGAAACGGATTATGTCGGGGAACGGGCTGCCGCCGCAGGTCATTCGCTCGCGGCAGCCGCGTCCCTTTGCATAACCCCATATCAGCAGAGAGCTTTGAGCCAGGCCATGAGGTCTTTGTCGGCTGTCCAGTCGGGGTATTCCCCGACCCTGGGTGCCGTTGCGGCCTTCTCCAGCAGTTCGCGCTTCCTCGCCGTGCTCACGGTCGCGTAGATCTCGGTGGTCGTGACGCTCCTGTGGCCGAGAAGATCCCTTATGTAGACGAGGTTCACGCCCGACTCCAGCAGATCGATCGCCCTCTGATGCCGGAACGAGTGGGGCGACACACCCTCGGGGATGTCGGCACCGGACTTCCTCGCCCCGTCTGCATGCCTGGCTAGGATGTCGGCGACACCGGCCCTGGTCAGATGGTCGCCTCTTGGGTTCGGGAAGAGAGGTTTGTCGAGGTCCCTGGGACCGAGGCCGGGATAGGCCTCCGATACGTATTCCCTTAGCAAGCCGGCAGTCGCATGCATCAGTGGCACGGTCCTGACCTTGCGGCCCTTACCGCGCAGTGTCACGACGGCGGGGTCGTCTAACCTCAGGTCTCGAAGGGTGATCCCGCAGAGCTCGGACACGCGCGCGGCGCTGTCGCACGGCACGGTGAGCAGCGCCGTGTCGCGGCGCCCCCTGGAGGTCGACATCCCAGGGTCCCTGAGGATGGCGGCAAGCCCGTCCCTGCCTGGCGTGACCATCGCGTCAGATTTCCCCTTCCTCTGCCTCATGGCGAGGACCTGCTGGTACTGCAGGAGCCGGGCGGGGCCCTCCCCCCTCGCGCATCCCGCGAGCGCCCCTGTCGCGCGAGGTCGCCGGTCGGCCGTGCCGTCGGAGTTCCCGCGCGCCGCAGGCCACTCGAGGAACCCCCTGACCGCGTGTCTGCCCGGATCGGGCGTCGACGTCGACTCCGGCTCCTTGCCATGATCGCCGAAGTAGTCGACGGGCAGCCCGGACGCGTCGCGGTACGAGGCTATCGTGTTGGGACCGGGGTCGCGCCGGCCGGGTGGCGTCCCAGACAGTCGGTGGCGTGGCATGCGAGGTCGGCGTCGGTCATGACGGCACCACCCATCCGCACTCGCGCTCGACCTGTGCGACCATGCCCGGACAGATCTCCGCGGCGGGGCGGAGGTAGTATTCTGCGCGGCGGATGTCGGCGTGGCCCACGTGGGCGGCGAGCACCGGCATCATGGCATCGGCGTCGGCCCCTTCCCTGACCCAGTTCCTCAGCCTATGGCAAGCGAACGCGAGGCGGAGGTCACGGACGCGCGGCCCCCTGCCCCGGCCACCATGCGATATGCCCGCCGCCCACAGCGCCTTCCTGAAGAAACGGTACACGAAGCCCGTGGTCATCGGCCTGCCCTCGGGCAGGGACCAGAACAGCCCATGACCCCCGTATTGGGGATGCCGCAAAGCGGCCGTGTCGTGGAATATGCGAAGCATATGGGTCATGGAGGGATGCAGTGGGACGAGCCGGCCCTTGCCGTTCTTGGCGTGGCGGATCGCCGGGATGCCCGCCTCCAGGTCGACGTCGCCCTTGGCCAGCGAGCATGCCTCCCCGCATCGGAGGCCGGAGGAATAGAGCAGTCTGAGCAGCCTCGCGGCCTGCGCGCGCCGGCTGGCCGGATCGCCGCCCGCGATAGCCTCAGCTGTGGAAAACAGCGATGCGAGCTCGGCGTCTGTGAAGATGTGCGGCTCGTAGGTGCCGCGGTCGGCACGGCCCCGCCTCCCGGGTGCGACGTAGGCGTCGTAGCCTGCGCGCATCATGTAGTTGGCGAGCCCACGCACCTGTCCGATCCGGCGCAGCCCGGTCGTCTCCGACTCCCCGGGGCGCTTCGCGATCCAGGCCTCGACGAGCGCCCTCGGCAACTCGTCCTCGGGGCAGCCGAGCTCGCCGTGCAAGGCGGCGATCCTCGCCATGACCCTGTCGTCCCTCTCGCACTTGAGGCCCACCGCCCTCCTCTCCGCGACATAGGCGGACGTGATCTTGGCGAAAGTCATGCGATCACCGCCGGATCGAGCGCGCATGCGGACAGGGAGTCGACGTCCATGCGGAGGTAGATGCTGGTAGTGCGCCTGTCGACGTGCCCGAGTATGCGGGATATGTCCTCTATCGGGACCTCCTGCCCCGGGAGCCGCTTGGCCAACGCATGGCGCAGGGAGTGGAGCGTCTTGTGGTCGCGCGGGGCCCTGATGCCGGCGCCGCGCGCACGCCTTATGAGTATGTTGGTGAGGTTGGCGGTTGCGCCGAACGCGTCGAAGGGCGCCACCTGGCGAACGAACAGCTGCGGGCACGTGGCAGCCTTCGGGCGCCCTTCCCGCAGGTAGTCGATCACCGCCCAGCCGATGTCGTCGAGCAGCGGTAGCTCCAGCGGTACGCCAGTCTTGTGCTGTGTGATCGATATCGTCCTCGCCGACCAGCCGACGTCGGAGATGAGCATCGACTTTATGTCTGAGGCCCGAAGCCCCAGCCTCGCGACCATGAGCAGCATGGCGTAGTCGCGCTTCCCCGTGGGATTGCCGCGATCGATGCCGTTCATCAGCCTCGACACCTCGTCCGCCGTCCAGGTGGAGGGAAGCTCGGGGGCATAGCAGGGCTTGGGATTCGGCACGCTCGGCGAGAGGTCGCGTCCCGCCGTGCCCCCAGGCGCGGGTGGCGCGGGAGGCACCGGAGCGCAGTGAGGATCGCCCTCACCGACTTGGCGTGGTTAGACGACTTCGTGAGGATGTAGTCGTGCGCCGAGCTCTCGGTAATGCACGAGGCGTCGGTCCCGCCGTTGCCTGCCAGAAAGATCAAGAAGTGCTTGATGCGGCCGTTGCGCGAGTAGATGGTCGACTCGGAGTGCCCAGCCCGCCGGCTGGCATCGTCGGACGGGCCCGGCAGCGACCGCGATTCCTCAGGCAGCTCGGTTCGGACGAGATCGCCGGGCATGCGCTTGCAGACGCGGCCGCATTCTCCCATCTCGAGCAGAACGCGCATCGCCCGTAGCCAGGCCTTGAGGTAGCTCCCGCCGGGGTTTGCCTGGCAGGGCTGGGTGAGCTCGACGCCGAACTTCGCATCGGGGAACCGAATCGCGAGCTCTTCGCCGGACTCTTTGCGTCCCTGCGAGACGGCGTACCTCGAGAGCGCCGCGAACATCCTCCTGAGCCCGGTTATGGTGTTCTCGGAATAGCCGAGCCTCCTCATCTCGACCAGGGTATCGGAGATCAGGGCCTCCAAGTTGGTGTGATCTGCCATAAGTCCTCCTATCATTGTCGAAAAAGCAGGTGATGCAACGCTAGGAGGATTCTTCGGTTATGCAAAGGGACGCGGCTGCCGCGAGCGAATGACCTGCGGCGGCAGCCCGTTCCCCGACATAATCCGTTTCTCAGCATAATTCCCGGTGCCCGTACATCCCTCGATTATCACGTTGGGCGCTCTGTCCATGAACTGTCAGGTGAGCGCCTCTCGGATCAGGACCCCGTCGATGCAGCGGCCGTCGTAGATCATCTCGCTGGGGTCGGCGTCGAAAAACCGCAGCCTGGCCCTCTGCATGAGCCTCCTCACGCTCGCGGAGTGCTTGCCCTCGTGGGCGTGGTCAACCATCATACGCACGCGCTCGTTGAGGGGCATCCCCATGCAGGTGCGGTCAGCCTCCTGCAGGCCAAGGGCTTCCACTATCTCACCCATGCCCATCTCGCGCAGCTTGCGTCTCATCCCCTCGTCGATCATCGCGATCACCCCAGCTCCTTGTAGTATTCCGCCCCGCGCACGTGCCCGTCGGGACGACGGGCGTCTCCTCCTCCGGGACCTTCGGCTCCTCGTCGAGATTGGAGTCGAGGGTCGCTTTCAGGTTCCGGTACCTCGGCGATGCACTCTTCGGCAGCGCGTGCGTGCACGCCGCCTCAAGGCGCCCGTCGCCGTACTTCTTGGACAGCCTGAGCACCGAGAGTGTCGAGTCGTAGGACTGCTCCTTGAGCCTAGCGCGCGAGAACATCCTCTCTGTCACCTCTGCACATGATGGCTTCACCTCGGCGCCCCTCTGCCGCAACGGAACCATTCCGGCTCACGGGAGATTCCCTTGGGGCCCCAACCCGGAATAGGCTCCACCCCCTCAGTTCGGGTCATATCGTCTAAAGAAACGTATGACAAAGAAACGAGTACTTCTGATTCTATGCGTTACTCAACAGGCACACCCCAAGGAGATTCATCCTTTTTCCATGAAGCGAACAGAAATTTATCGAACTCGAAAAACTCCGTCTCTCTATAAGGGTATTGCTTGCTGTAGTCTCCTATGTTCGTTATATACGGGTTGTTTACTGTTCTTAAGCTTGAGTTACACTCTCCGTATTTCAATGATTGACACAACTGTTTGAATACGAAATAGTTCAGGGGTCTATCCATCTTTATATGCTTGATGAGAGGGGAATACTCACCATCATCATAATCAACAAACAAGGCGAGATTGATGGCACACAAAGCAAACGCTTCGTCTGACACTCTTCTGGAAAAATATGCAACACCATCATATCCCATTCTTTTGCAAGAGATCATTACTGCTTGGGAGATAATATACTCGGATTTGAATGTTCTCTTGTCTTCGTTGATTCGATACGACGTGGCGATCTTTAACATGAGTAGTTTTAGCCAACAATGAACCCTGTCATTTTCGAATTCATTCATCGAATCGAAGTCCCTTACTGAAACTGCAAGATTGAAAACTTTCTGTGTTTCATCTAGAACAACGGGAGCGACGTTGAACTCGATGTAGGAAGGAAAGCCAATCTCAATCCAACATCCGTATGATGAGTTTGCAAGGTAAAAGCTCGGATTGCCGGGGATGCTGAACCTATAGTTACCGGTTTTCACTCTTCGGCTTTTCGGCAAATGAAGCATGTCTTTCGCCACATAAGAGCAAGATGGATTGCCAATTCTTCCCCTGAAGAATTGAACCTCACTGCCAAGCTTCCCGGGAAAAGCGCTCGATTGCTTTACCGTATCGACCGCAAGGGGATTATGGCCGATGTCTTTAATTAGCCCCTCTATTATTGTGTAGCATTGCGCAATATCTGCTTTGTTATAATTGCTAAGTGCCTCAAGGATCTTCTGCTTGTATCTGGTGATTATCTCGGTACTCTCCTCATCTGCTCCGGACCTTTGTGCCCGTTTGAGCAACTCTCTGTTAGACCACCGTTGACATGACGACGCCTCGCGTCTCCGCTACGATGTTGTCAGCGAGAAAACACGTCGAAGGGAGACGCGGGATGCCTGGCATGATACTGCAAGAGGCGAGGAGGCTGGGCGTCGACGAGAGGAGGAGGCTCATAGGGCTTCTGCGCGCGCAGGTGCTCGCCGAGCTCGGCGAGGCGGGCGGGGAGCCGGACGCGTGCCCCAGGTGCGGCGGGACGCACCTCGTGCGCAAGGGGCATGACAGGGACGGGTCGCAGAGGTGGGCCCGCGGGTCCTGCGGCCGCACCCTCTCGCGCAAGACCATGGGCCTGCTCGGGTACCCCGAGCTCAGGGAGGACGTCTGGGCGAGCTACGTCGAGCACGCGTGCGCGGGCGGGACGCCCGGGGAGTGCGCGAGGGCCTGCGGGGTGTGCCCGGGCACGTCCTGGTTCATGCGAATGAGGCTCTGCGAGGTCATGGGCCGCGCCCTTGCGCCGTCCGGGAGCGGGCCCACCGTCTCCTGCCAGGTCGACGGCACGTACCTCGACGAGTCGCCGGCCGGCAGGCGGCCCGGGTCGGCGGCGGGGATGCCACGGGAGCCGCACCGCTGCGGCGGCGCCGTGCGCGAGCGCGGCATATCGAACCTCAAGGTGTGCGTGGTCTGCGGGGGGCGACCTCGGCGACGAGTTCTGCGAGGTCGCGGACCGGGGCCGGCCGACCGACGAGGCGTACGGCCTCGGCCCTGGGGGCCGTGGGCGAGGGAACGTCCGTCTCGACCGACGGCCTCCGTGGGTACGCCCGGGTGCTCCCCAGGCTCGGCGTGTCGCGCCACGACGCGACGCCCGCGCGGGAGGCCGTGCGCGGCGAGCTCGGCATGGCGGACGCGATGCACGCGAGGCCCGAGGGCTTCCTGGCGCGCCTCGGGGGGTCTCGACGAGGAGGCTCGGCCACTACCTCGACTGGTTCCTGTGGGACGAGCAGACGAGGAGGTCGGACGCCGACAGGGCGGACACCCTGTCGGGCCAGGCGGCGACGGGGAGCTACGACAACACGCGGTTCGCCCTCGCGAGGGAGCCGCAGCCGTTCTGGTCCTACTGGGAGGATAAGCTGGCCGTGTCAACGGTGGTCTAACAGAGAGTTGAGCAAAATGTTGTATCGGCTGGATAAGTCGGGCAGATAGTCGCTATCTTTTTCAACTACAAATGGTGCATAGAGCTCTTTAGTGATAAAACTGTCGTTGTTAATCCAAGTTAATCCCATGCCTAAACCTCTCATCTATACTTTCTGCGCTCTTCTCCTGACCTCCGCAGTACCCTGATATCGCTTGACCCGTCTCAGTTGACAAAACGGGGCTGTTGGGTTGAACGTCCCCCCGTGCGGTGTCTCAGGCCGGTATCAACAACTGCGGATTATCAACCGAGATGAACGTCCCCCGTGCGGTGTCTCAGGTCCAGCGGATCCTTTCCCTTCTCGAGCAGGGCCTCGACGTCCCTGACGCGCATCCACCTGCGCGGCGCCTCCTCGCCCGCGAGCGCGAAGACCTCGTCGGTGAGGTTGATCCTATGGTCGAAGAGCCACCAGCCGCCGTCGGTGTAGGAGCGGTCGAGCACCCGCACGTCGTCCGGTGAGGCTGTTAACGTCGACCTGAATCAAGCGAGGGGGCTGCGGTGGGAAACTTGGATCAAGACTCGCTCGATTGCAGAATCTGCCATAGAGAGGGGCGGCCCAAGTCCACGGACACACGACGCAGACTGGATGTCATCCCCTCATGATAGTCCAATCCCTGGTCGATTTCCCCGGTATGTCGGGCCAATGGGTCGGGCTCCGCCTCCACCGCCGTCCTGAACTCCACATTTGCGCCGGTCATCGACCAGGGGTCCCCGTTGCCTCCCCGTGCGAGGGGCGGTGTGACGTTGAGGGCAGGAGCGCGCGACTTGCCCACCTCCTGTGGCGCGTCTCGACCCCAGCCTCTCGCCCTCGTCGCAGTCTCTGAGGTGCCCCGCTACCTAGCCCACGCTCCTGCCGCCGACCCTAGGTTCCTCCCGCGCATGTCGGGCTCCCGTGACCGGGGTCGCTTTTGACTCCGGTGCCTCCGTGCTGCTCCGGGCGCGTGCCGGATATTTTCATGAACTTGCCGATCGCAACCCTGCCCTGGTCGTGCCTATGGAGGAGTCCTGCCTCGGGGCGGCCGAGGGGCCGCGTATCTCGTCGGGCCGCATCCCCCATTACAGTCTTGTCAAACTCCAAGGGACTGCCCCGAGCCTTGGTCTCTCGACAACGGCCTCGCCCTGTTCTCGAGTTGCCTGAGGCGGTCACCTGCGGCGACTATGGCAACGGCGAGGAACGCAAATGCCGCTTGGGCGCGAACTACGCGGCCAGGTGGCGGCGCATGAACGAGATGCTGAAGTGAGGAGGCGTTGGCACGAGGAGCTGGCGTGGGGTGCGGCCGATGCGCTGACTCCTGTGTTCTGCGTGCTGGCTGCCCCTTTGGCGGTGGTGCTTTGGCTCGTGTACGGCCGCCGCCTTCCCTCCGCACGGTGTTGAAAACTCTTGATAGCCTTGCTTAGACCATGAGTCCTTCTCGTCATACGGGCGGGCGCCGCACATGGGATGCGGTGCTTCCTTCTCATGCCTCCTATCGGTCTATCCGGTTTTCCCTGCCACCCAATGCCTTGGTGTCCTCATCAGGAACTACTTCCTCGCCGGGGTCCAAGCTGTCGAGGATGGCTCGGACTGTCTCGAGGCCTTCAATCCTCGTGATGCCGAAGCCCTTCTTCCCCGCGTCTTCAAGGGGTGCGTCCACGAGGTAGGCTCCCATATCGTCCAGTATCATGAAGCGGTCATGAAATGACTCGGCATGTCTGACCGTGAGCTTGGGGCACTGGGTGTTGAAGGTCTCGACGTCCCTGGTGGTGAGCCTCGCCTTGGGGTGGGTCTAGAGTGTGGACGCCACGCCCCCGTTCTTCTTGGCGAGTGTGTTGAGGGTGTCCGCATCGGTGTGGCCGTCGATGAGGACTATGGACTCCTTGGCATGCTGCACCAGCGACACCAGGAGCTCGAACGCGTCAAAGACCTGGCCCTCGAAGAAGACCTTCTGCCTCGGTGCCTCGTGGGCCTCCATGTCGTCGAAGACTCGCTCGAAGCGCTCGTCTTCTGGTACTCGAGCTGCCTGACCTCCATTGCGTTTATGCGTTCGAACATCTGGGCATTGCTTGCGAGGTACCGGCGCATTTCCACGACTTTCCGTTAGACCACCGTCGACATGTCCGGCACCTTTGTCACCTCGCAACCCCGTGCCAGGCATTTCCACGCGTCCCCTCGTCGTGCCAACTTGCTGGCGGCATCGGGGGAGACGAGGGGCGTCACCATGTCAACAGTGGAGGAGAGAAACTTGAGGATGGGTGCACACAGACCACACGTGATTGGGGGATGGGACGTGAGGACGGCCACGGCAACCCAGGAATGGCGCCAGGGCGCCCGTGCCGAAAGTCGGTGGCAGGGAGCCGGGGGGCCGCCGGGCGAGCGGGCCGGCAGCCGCAGAGCCGTCCCGCCACCCGAGGGCGGCCCCATGACCTGCTGGGCGTGGCCTACCCGGCGCCCACCCCCCAAGTGTGCGTTCTGTCTTTGGAGGGAGGGTGTATTTCCATGAACTTATAAGAACGATTGTTCTTTCACTGTGCTATGATGGGTGAAAGGAGAGGCGGCAAACGGAAGGGGGGCGGTCGGATGGTGCAGACGAGGCTTGACATGGGCGCCCTGAGGCCCATAGACGACCTGATGTTTCGGGTGATGGCGCAAAGCAAGGACTTCTGCGAGGAGGTGCTGAGGGTGCTGCTCGAGGACCCGGGGCTCACCGTCGTGGAGTGCACCCCGCAGTCCGCCGTCACGAACCCCCACGGGCGCTCGGCGGTCCTCGATGCCCTCTGCGAGCTCTCGGGCGGCGGGTTCGTGGACGTGGAGGTGCAGCGGGTGGACGAGGGCGACCTCCAGAGGCGGGCGCGCTACTACGCGTCGCTCGTGACGGCGGACAGGACGGGGCCGGGTGATCGCTTCGAGGACGTCCCGGACGTCTGCGTGGCGATCGTCTGCGAGTTCGACCCCTTTGGGGCCGCCCGCTCGCTGTACCATATGGACAGGGTCCTCCGGGAGACGGGCGAGGCGGGCGACAACGGCCTTGCGGAGGTGTACGTGAACGCCCTGGCGAGGGACGGCAGCGAGGTCGCCGCCCTCATGAGGCTCTTCGTGGAGGGCGACGCGTACGATGACGCGCGCTTCCCGGAGACCTCGAGTGAGAAGCGCAGGCTCAGGGAGACGGAGGTGGGCAGGATGGCCATGGGAAGCGTCATAGAGGAGATCCGTGCGGAGGGCGAGGCCAAGGGTGAGGCTAAGGGCAAGCTCGAGACGATCTGCGGGTTCGTGCGCGACGGCCTCGTGAGCGTGCAGGACGCTGCCGCGTCGGCGGGGGTTGACGCCAGCGAGATCGAGCGCGCGCTCGCGGCGCAGGGGTAGCGCAGGGTGAAGGCGCGCTCGACCCATTGACGACCGAAAGCCGGCGGGCCCCCGGCGTAGCGTCGCTGGGGCTCGATCCCGATACGGTCGAGCGCATGCTCGCGGCCTAGGCCGGTATGTAGCTGCCCCACCGCGAAGGCGAGGCCCTGCGGCTGCGAAGCGGGCTCGTTACCGAAGAGATCGCACTTGATGGGAGAGGCGGCGGCCATGTCCACGTCGGCGTCGATGTTGAGGGTCGCGGACACGCTCGCGTGGCCCAGGCAGCTTGCGACCGTGCGGACGTTGACGACCACTGCGATCATCATCGTGGCGAGGGCGTTGCGCAGGTCGTGGAAGGTGCAGTGAAAGCCGTTCATCTTGCAGAGGGCGACGAAGTCCTTGCCGAGCTGGGTGGGGTTGTGGGGGCGGCTCTCCGGCCCCTGCGCGCCGAGGACGAAGGGGTCCAATAGGCCGAATTCGGCGGCGCGGAGCCATCCTGCCCGCATGGTCCTGAGGGCTTGGAGCATGCGCCTGGCGAGGGGTATCGTCCGGGCGAAGCTCTGGGTCTTGGGCTCCTTGAGGTAGAAGCCTTCCTCGGCGTCGCCCAGTGTGGGAGACCGTGATGGTCCCGTCGTCGTTGAGGTCGCTCCGCCTGAGGGCACGGACCTCGCTGCGCCTCATACCCGTCGTGAGGGCGAGCTCTATGGCCATGCCGAGTGGAAAGGGCCGGGCTGCCACTGCCAGGCGCATCATGCGGGTGCGGTCGTTACGGCCGGGAGGCTGTCGGCGTCTTCACGCGCTTGGGCGGCCTGCGGGAGTCGCAGGGACTCTTGGAGGCGAGGCTCTGGGTGACGGCCCACTTGAGCGTCTGCCTGAGCTGGCGGAACGCCTTGGGGCGGCTCTTGGGGGGCGTAGCCGTCGGCGCCCATGTCGCGCATCCAGGAGGACGCGTCCTCCACGGAGAGGTTCGCCAGGCGGACGTTTCCGATGCAGGAGTCCATCTGCCTCGCCTCGGCGCGGTAGCCCCGCATCGTGGAGGGCTCGATGGTGCCCGATCCCTCCTTGTGGGCAAGGAGCTTCCCCATGAGCTCTCGCACGCTCATTGAGGGGCCGACGACGGTCTATGTTTACGGAACCCGAAGAGAAGACGCCTCCTTCCGAAACGCCGACGCTCGGCATCCCCAGGACGGGTGATGCGAACGTACCGGCCGCCGTGCTCGGCGCCCTTGCCGTGCTCGCCGTGGGCGCTATCGTCGGTGCCTGGTGCAACCTGAGCGCGAGGATGCAAAGACCAAGGTCGTCCGCAGTCGCCCCCGAGGGGGCGATGCGCTCTGAGGGTAGGGCGCTTCGTGGCGGGGATCGCCTCCAAGCCCTCCCTATCCTTGTCTACGCCTGATGCGTGGCCTCTGGCCGAGCGGTATGGCCTGAGGAGGGGATGCGTGGCCTCTGGTCTGCTGGCTCAGCCGTGAGCTGACGGGAAGGGCGGCCATAGGGGCTGCCCTTCCTCACGGAGATGCAATCCGCAGGTATTGAGTCTGCCAGCCAAACCTTGTCGTTGCCGCGATAGAACGCGACCCCATCTCCGTCTGCCCTCTTGGTATCAATGGAGAGGATTATCGGGCTCCTGTCGCGCCGCCTACCGACGGCCTCGGCGGTCTCGACGTCGCAAGAGAGGTGTACGTACTGCCTGCCCATGGGCCTGAGCCCCTCGGCGAGAATCCTTTGTGCGGCTTCGTGAGAGGTCCCGTGATACAGGACAGCTGGAGGCTCGGCTGCCAGCCTCTCGATCCTCTTGGGCACGGAGTGTCCGTACAGGGCTCGGATTCTGTCTCCGTCGATCTCGTGTCGCTGCTTGTCTGACTCGGCGACTATCCGCTCGAGGTCGGCGAGGGCAACGGCGTCGCCCTCGTCTCGGCCTTCGTTCATCGCCTGGAGGAGCTGCTCGATGGGCACGAAGCCCTGCTCGTCAAGCTCGAGCTCGTACTCCCAGGGAGCATGCCTCAGTGCATAGGAGATCTCCTTGCTGATATGTGTCAGCTTAGAGTCCATTCTCCGCCTCCTCCTCGCGTTCCCGGGCAATCATGTCGAGCACGGCCGCCTCGAACCACGACCAGAAGTCGCCGTACTCCTCACGCTGCTCCCAACCCGGATTGGCGAAGTCGTGGATTATGGTTACCTTTCCGGGCCTACCAACCTCGAAGCAGGCCACGTCATCGCAGTCCTCACGCTTGGCAAAGGGAATGAGCCTGCGATCGGGATAGCGCCCCGCCATATTGCGTGTATAGTCACCTGCGAAGCATGCTTCCAGGATCCACCACCAGCCCAGGTATGTGAGTCCAAGTTCGACAACCCTCTTGATGCCTGCGGGGTACTCGAAGCCAGGATAAAGCTCAGACGCGTCGTAGAGTTCCATGGTCAATTCTCCTTATCGTATCTTGTTCATTTTAGGCCCTTCGGGGTTTCTGGTGAGTGGCACGGGCTGGGACGGCCGGCCCGAGAACCTCGAGCGGCGCCTTGGGCCACCACCCCGTGACGGACCGTGACGGGCTGCGGGGGTCGCGTGCGCGCCGGGACGCGAGGACGCTGGCGGCACCCCCCGGGCTGCCCGGTGGGGCCGGACGGGCGAGGCCTGGGAGGTCTTTGGGACCTGGTCCGGGGAGGCCGGGGTCCCGACGAGCCCCACAAGATGGTCCACTGCCGCGGGCGTCGCGACCCGACCCCGGGGCAAAACAGGCAAAGGTGCGCGACGCGTTGCTGCCTCGCGAGCGGCGTCCTCCCGCCTCGGCGGGGACGACGTGTTTTGGTTCAATAAGAACTGCGCAGAAATCGATGAATAGCATGTCCATAGAGCTTGCGCTCACGACCGGCATGCGCCGCGGCGAGGTCTGCGCGCTGCGCTGGAGCGACTTCGACGACGCAGGGGCGATGACGGTGAGCCACGCTCTCGGCAACGGCCCGGGCGGCTTCTACCTCAAGGAGCCCAAGACCGGCAGCTTCGCACGCCATCCCCCTCACCAGCCACACGACGATGCTCAGGGCCATGCGGGCCGACACGCGCCGTGCTATGGACGAGATGGGTATGGACGTGGGCGACCCCTGCATCCTGGGCACTCAGGTGTCGGACAGCCGTCCCTACAACCCCATGCAGCTCGGCAAGGACTTCTCCGCCTTCTGCAGGATGGACGGCTTTTCCTGCATGTTCCACGACCTGCGCCGCATGTTCGCCACCATGATGATCGCGGGTGGCTGCGACGTACGCACGGTGGCGAGCTACCTCGGACACGCGAGCGTGTCGATGACGCTCGACACCTACGCAGGCATCGACCCCGAGGCAAAATGCGCCGCCGTCGGCAAGGTGGGCGAGAGCTTCGACGTGGACATGAGCGCCATGGGCTTCGACGGGCCCGAGAGATCCGTGGGAAACCAACACGAGCGGGCTCACGTTCACCGTAGAGCAGCTGGAGGCCATGCTCGCCGAGGCCAAGCGGAGGGAGGCCGGCCATGAGGGCGCTTGGGGCACTGCTGCGGGTGCCGAAGGCTATCGCGCGCATAGCGTTTCGCTGGATGTGGCGAACGAAAGACAAGCGCGACGGCCGACTCTCGCCCAAGGCGAGTCACGACGCGCGTACAATGGGAAAACTACGAGGACTTATGCCAGGAGACTGCAACATGGCAAATGTGAGAAAGCCGTGGCTGACGCCATCTCAGCAGGTTGCCCACCTCAAGTCGGAGGGCGTGGGCTTCCGGATCTGCAGCGAGAGAGACGCCGAGGAATACCTCAAGAGCAACAACAACTACTTCCGCCTGAAGTCCTACCGCGCCAACTTCGCGAGGGTCGAGGGCGGTCCGAACGACGGCAAGTACATCGGCCTCGACTTCGGCATGTTCACGGACCTCTCGATCATCGACATGAGGCTGCGCAACGAGATGCTGCCCATAACGCTGGATGTCGAGCACTTCTCGAAGGTGAGGCTGCTGGGCAAGATGGAGGAGCGCCGGGCGGACGGGTACAAAATCGTCAGGGACTTCCTGCAGCAGCAGGACGACCTGGGGACTCATCCCTACGACGAGATCGACAAGGGCAAGTCGAGCCCCTACACGAGCGGACTCGTGGAGAGGAGGCCCGACTACGGCTTCCCGGCATGGGAGCTCATCGAGGTCATATCCTTCGGGCGCTTCATCCACTTCTACAAGTTCTGCGCCGACAGGTTCGACAACCGGCGCATGCGGAACGACTTCTACATGCTGCAAAGCGTCAAGGGGCTCCGCAACGGCTGCGCCCACAACTTATGTGCAAATGCACATAAGTTGTGTTATCGGCGGCTCTCGGTTATGAGCAGTCTGTCGCGACTAACCGGTTCAGAGGCGTGCACAACCTAGTATTCCGCACATAATCAGTTACGCTCCTTCCCACGGTGTCCGACTCGTGGAAAGGAGCAAGGGCATGGACATCAAGATGTTAGGGGGCGCTGCCGACGCCCTCGTCGATCGGTTGAGGTCAGACGGTTACAGCGACGAGATGGTGAGGAACGCGCGCTGGGTGCTCGGCAATTTCGCCAAGTGGTGCGAGCGAGAAGGGGTACGCTCGGTCAACAGGGAGGAGGCCGCGCGCTTCCTCCTCGCCCAGTTCGACCTCCCGATCGACGAGCGCGACGTGACTCCGGCGCAGTGCGTGATCCGCAAGCCGCTGCTCACGTTGCTCGAGCTCGAGGAGACGGGGACCTACCTCAAGAGCCATCAGCGGCACCCCGGCCCCGAGCCCCCGCCCGAGCAGTTCGCGGGCGCCTACGCGGGATACGCGGCCCTGGTGGGGTCTAGCGGGCTCGCGGGGAGCACCAAGGCGCTGAGGCTCTGGCGGGTTCGCCGCTTCCTGCTGTTCCTCGACTCGCGCGGGGTACGCAAGATCGGGGACCTGACCGTGGCCGACGTGCACGCATACATGGGAGAGCCGGGGAGATCGCCCCACGAGAACAAACGAGACGGCTACTCGCTGCGTAAGGCGCTGGACTGGATGGGCGAGGAGGGGCTCATCGCGTTCGGCGGCCGGGACGCCTTTCCCGTCGTAAGGGCCAGGGCCTATTCGCCGCTACCGTCGCGGTACACCGACGAGGAGGTCGCGCTGATCCTCGGCTCCGTCGACGTGGCGACGCCCGCCGGCAAGCGCGACATGCTCGTCCTGAGCCTGTTCGCGCACTACGGCATGCGATGCGGGGACGTCGCCGCACTGAGGTTCGCCGACGTCGACTGGTGCTCGGGCCGCATCGCGATCGTCCAGGCGAAGACGGGCCTTCGGCTATCACTGCCCATCGTCGACGGGGTGAGGTTCCCGCTCCTCGATTACGCGGGGAACGCCCGCCCGAGGTCGAACGACCCGCACGTCATCCTGACGACGCACGCACCGCACACGCCCTACAAGAGCGGCTCCTCGTTCCATCGGATGGTGACGCGCGCCATCGACCGGGCCGGCGTCGACCGCTCCGGGCGCAGGCACGGCGGCCATGCCCTGCGCCATTCCGCCGCGTCTGGCCTGCTCGCCGCCGGTGTCCCGCTGCCGACGATATCCTCGGTGCTCGGCCACGCCTCGACGTCGGCCACCGAGGCGTACCTGTCGGTCGACGAGGAGGGCCTTGCCGCCATCCCGCCGGAGGTGCCCCATGTCCGCGGGTGGTGAGCGCATGAGGGGCCGTTGGGCGGACGCCCTGCGCGCCTTCATCGCCGAGAGGAGGGCGTGCGGCTACGCGTACGGGCGAAGCCACGTGTGCGCCTGCGAGCGCCTGTGCTCGTTCCTGGGCGAGCGGGACATGGACGAGGCAGCCTTCGCGGAGTGGGCCGCCCCCAGGGACGGCGAGGCGTGCCGGACGCGCGCCAACAGGGTCGGGCTGTGGAACGTGTTCGCGGGGTTCTGCGCGAGGAGGGACATCGAGGCCGGCTCCTTCAGGGCGGACGTCCGCCTCGAGAGCGACTTCGTGCCCCATATCTACACGGACGAGGAGGCCTCCGCCGTGTTCTCGGCGGCCGATGCCGGCATCGCCCAGAGGCGCAGCCCCTACGAGCCGAGCCTCATCATGCCGGCGTTCGTGCGCCTGCTCTACTCGACCGGCCTCAGGTTCTCTGAGGCGGCCGGCCTGCGGTGGGACGACGTCGACGGGAGGCGGCTCAGCGTTCTCGGCAAGGGAGGGAAGCCCCGGCTCGTCGTCATGTCGGCATCGATGGCGGAGGTGCTCGAACGCTACCGGGGACTCCGCGTCGGCGGCGGGGGCGGGCTCGTCTTCTGCGGGAGGGCGGCCCGCTGCAGAACCAGCTCGTCGGCACATGGCACAGGACCCTCCTGGATTCCGCAGGCGTGCGCAGGGCGGACGGGGCCTATCCGCGCCTGCATGACTGGCGGCACACGTTCGCGGTCGGGGCGCTCGCGCGGATGGACGCCGCGGGGGTCGACGTGCGCGCGGCCCTGCCGGTCCTGTCCCGGTACATGGGCCACTGCGGGCCCAAGGAGACGGAATGGTACCTCCGCCTCACGGACGAGGGACGCGCGGGCGTCCTCGAGCGCATGGAGCTGTACGCGCCGCACGTGGCCCCCGGCCTGGGAGGGGTGTGAGATGGACGGCTTCGAGGGGCACGTGGCCCGCTTCTTCGCCTGCCACCTGCCCGACGTCAAGGGCGCGTCTCCCAACACGGTCGCGTCGTACCGTGACGCCATCGTCCAGTTCGTCTCCTTCGCGTCGGGGCGATCCGGGAAGGTTGTCGAGGCCCTGGGAGTGGAGGACCTCGGTGGGGACGCGCTCGGGGAGTTCCTCGACCACCTCGAGCGCTCGCGCGGCGTCGCCGTGTCCACGCGCAACCATCGGCTCGCGGCGGTACACTCCCTCTTCCGATACATCCAGGCGCGGGATCCGGTGTGGATGGAGGCGTGCTCGTCGGCGCTGGCCGTGGGGAGGAAGCGCTGCCCCCCGCCGCTTGTCGGCTACATCGGCGTCGAGGGCATGCGCGCCGTGCTCGCCGCACCGGACCCCTCGACTCGGGAGGGCCTCGCGCACCTCGCCGCGCTTTCGCTGCTCTACGAGTCGGCCGCGCGCGCCCAGGAGCTCATAGACATCCGGGCGTGCGACCTTTCCGCAGGCTTCTCCGCAGTCGTGCTGCGCGGCAAGGGAGGCAAGTCGCGCGTCGTCCCCATCGGCCGTGAGGTGTCGGCCATAATCGATCGCCACGTGAGGGAATCGGGGGCTTCGGGCGACGCGCCGCTCATCGCGGGTCGGCAGGGCAAGCTGAGCCGATCGGGACTCAGGTACGTGGTGGAGAAATACTCGGAGGCGGCGCGGAGCGACGGCGCCAACGTGCCGCCCAAGGTAACCCCGCACATGTTCAGGCACTCGCGGGCGATGCACCTGCTGGAAGCCGGCGTCAACCTCGTGTACATACGCGACCTGCTTGGACACGTCTCGGTAACCACCACCGAGATATACGCCAGGGCAAATCCGGAGATGCGCCGCAAGGCCATCGAGGAGCGTGGCGCGCGCATCGCGCCCGACGCGGCTTATGACGAAAGCGAGAGGCAGGATCTCCTGTCCTGGCTCAAGAGCATGGATTGGTAGCAAAACGGTTATGTGCGGAAAACCAGGCTGCGAGAGCGGATGACCTTGGGGTCGGCCGTCATCCGCACATAACCGAGAGCCGCCGATAACACAACAACTGCATCATCAACGACCTTAGGGCGGGGACGCCGCCGTACGCCCCACGAAGCGAGGTCAAGAGCGCCCTCGGGCGCGTAGGCGTCCGAGGGGACATGCAGCGCACCAAGCTCAGCAACGAGAGGATGCAGCAGATAGCGACAACCCTCTTCATGCACAGCGAGCTCGCATCCGTCGGGATACATAACGCGCGAGCCAAGAGCCTGGGCGCCCTCCGCCGGAGGATGGACAGGCACACCGACTACTACAGGGAGTGCGCTCCCGTGAGCACCTCCTTCGACTTCATCGGCCGCATGGTCTCGGGCTGGTATCCGATCGACTAGCGAAATCGACTCCGATACTGCACAAGGTTTTCCTTGACACGGATCCCGACTGGCCGCATACTTGTTGGACTACGAAAAACGGTTCGACCGTTTTAGAGGGGGGCTTCCTTCGGGGAGTGCCCCTCATTTATTCTGGTGAGAAAACCACTGGCTATGCCAGTGGTGCCAGCGGTGGTTCCATCCCTATCGTCTTTCCGCAACTCTCTAACAGAGAGAAGAGTAAAGCCCCTGAGCGGGAGAAACGAAACAGTACAAAATGCGGGCTCTTCGGGGGTTTGTGTGGGCTGACGCCCCGGTGAAAACGCCAGCCTAGCGGCGGCGCCACTCGCGCAGAGCCTGTTTTCCCGGCCAAGGGAGAGGCGGGCCACCGAGGGGGCGCTGCCGGCACACCATAGCGGCTGGGGCGCTCGTGCCACCCGACGCAACTCGCGTCGCAACAGTGTACACAAATGCCCCGAAACGGCTCCGAGGGGCCGTTTTCGCTGATCTGTGTACACTCCTGCGTCACCACGGCCGCTCGCGCGACCGGGCGGGGCTGCGAGTCCCACGGCATCAACGACCCTATGGCCCCCGTGACGCAAGGGCGCTCGGACCTGACGCCCACGCCGCCAGGGCGGTGACGCAACTGCCCTCCCACACGAACTTACGAAGCCGCGAAATGCGTCTGAGGAATTGTAAGCTAATTGCTAATTCGTATTGTGTCTGAGCATGTCGAACCTCCCGGTGACGTCATCGGGCCATGGAGGATGACGAGACCCCGCGAACGCGCATACGGCTGGCGGGGCCGGCGCCGTCGCGCGTGGCGGGCTGCTCGAGGTCGACCGTCCAGGCGGGGCCCGCGACCTCGAATCGGGCGCGGGCCACGACCCCTCATCGGAGCGGGTTCGCAGGCCGGGGGAAGAGGCCTTACGTTGGCTTAAGGTGGTCCAGACCCTCGGAATCGGCCGAAAGAATGCGGGGATGAGGATTGCGTATCCTGTGAGTTGATCCAAATTGTGTATTATCACTACATATGTTAGATTGTGAAATATGGATCATGTCATAGAGACAACGGCCCCAGGTTCCGTGTCCGCCTCCAACCTGCCGGACTGGGCGCTTTCCCATGGCGTAACGTCGCTTTCCACCAAGGACGTGAGGAGGCTTTGCGGAATTCCTGGGAACCAGGTCTCGCAGCGCATGGCAGCCCTGCGCAAGGGCGCGAAGCTGTTCTCGCCTGCGCGTGGCCTGTGGGTGCCCATCCCGCCCGAGTACAGGACGTGGGGCGCGCCTGACCCTATGGGCTACATAGCAGACATGATGGCGCATCTCGGAACCGACTACCTCGTGGGGTGGCTCTCGGCTGCGGAGCGCCACGGGGCAAGCCATCATGCGACGCAGGTATTCCAGGTGGCGACAGGCAAGACGGTGAGGGCGCGCACCTTCGGGCGTTCCCGGCTCGGATTCTACAGCCGCGGCTACGTCGGAAAGGCCACGGCCTCCGCAGAGTTGCGCCACCGGACGGGCGTTCGCGTTGCCTCATCGGGTACGACCATGCTCATGCTCGCGGCTGACCCTGGCATATCGGGTGGGATCTCCAATGTTGCGAACCTCGTCATCGAGCTTGCGGAGGAGCGTCCAGAGTACGCCGCGCAGATTATCGCCGACGCCCCGCTTTTTCCGGACGCTGCGACCAGGAGACTCGGCTGGCTTTTCGATGCGTTCGGAGATGGTGCGCCTGATGAGCTCGTCGCCTACTGCACAGCGCTTGCAAGCGAACCCTCCTTTCTCGTCCCATCGTCACCCAGGACGGGCAGGCTCGATGCAAAGTGGGGCATTGTTGCGAATGAGGAGGTGGACCCGGACATATGATTCCCAGAAGCCAGACCTTCGCCAAGGGGTACGCCATATCACACGAGGAGGTCGTGCGGTTCGCCATGGCAATCATCCCACAGGAGGAGGTGCTCGACGGCGCCATCCGCCGTAAGGCGGTCAGCTTCCCCGAGGTCGCGGTAAGCGAGCTCACGGCGAACATGATGGCCCGCCAGGCGCTCGACCAGTGCGGGGCGAGCCCAATGGTGGAGGTGTTCGACGGGCGCATCGAGTTCTCGAACGCAGGCGCCCCGTTCGTTGAGGTCGCCTGCATCATCGACACAGTGCCCCAGCCGCGCAACGAGGCCATGGCGGGTTATGCGCAAGTGCAGCATCTGCGAGGAGCGCGGCAGTGGCTACGACAAGATCGTGACGGCGACGAGCTCCAGCGGCCTCCCTGCCTCGCGCGTGGGGCAGCAGCAGGGCAGGTTCACGAGGGCGACGATATTCTCGAAGGTCCCCTTCGACCTGACGAGCAAGGAGGACAGGGTCAGGATCTGCTACATGCAGGCGTGCCTCGCGAGCGTCATCGCCGAGGCACTCACCAATGCCGACGTGCGAGAGCTGTTCGGGCTTTCTGCCGACGCCAAGGTGAAGGCGTCCCGTGTGATTCGGGATACGTTGGAGCGCGGGCTGATACAGCCGGTCGACCCCGATACCGCGCCGAGGTACATGCGCTACGTTCCCCTCTGGGCGTAACCTAAGTTTCCGTAAGTTTCATTTCCGAGGCCCCAGAGCGCCACAGGGACACGAAAGCGCAGGTCATGCGATTGTACGATTCGGGCTTTAAGTTTCCGTAAGTTTCACGAGGGCACAGCTATGAGGTGGCGCATCTCGACGAAGGCGCGTATGATCTGCACGCTCGCCCTGACGGCGACCTCGCTCCTGAGCACGGCCGAGAGCATGGATGCGCCCTGCTCGGTGTGGACGTAGGGAGGCTTTCTCCTGCCACCTCGTCCGCCATCGTTTGATATTCCAGTTTGGAGCATCAAAGACTCGTGCTCTTCTTTCGACACCCTGAAGCGGAAGTCCTCCGAGAAGCGCTCGGCGTTTCGAGACGCGGCCTTGTTGAGGTTTCCTGTCAGCACGCCGCACAGCTCTGCCAGGTCGCTGTCGAGCATGACCTGCTGATCATGCACGGTGTGGATCATGTTGCGGATCTGGGCATCTATGACACTAAGGTAGAATCATCGCTACTAGATATATTTACTAGGGAACTAGGGAACTCTTATGTTTCCATAGTTCCCTAGTCCGACATTCCAGGAGTGCCCATGTTCATCACGACTGACAGGGATCTCGCAAGCGCAATCGACCGCATGCGCGCAGCGGGCACCGACCTGGCGGAATACGAGGTCAAGTCTGCGGCGGGCGGCTTTCCCAAGAGCGTGCCAAACACCATATCCGCCTTCGCGAACACGCACGGCGGAACTGTCATGCTGGGGGTGTTCGAGAAGAACGGATTCAAGCCCGCCGGCGACATCGACACAAAGACGCTGCAGGCCAAGCTCGCCCAGGCCGCCCGCGAGCTCGTGGAGCCGCCGCAGGCCGTGGACATACTCGTGCTTATGCTCGACGGCAGACCCGTGGTCGTGGGCAACGTGGCAGAGGCGCCGGTCCGCGAGAAGCCCTGCTACGTCAAGAAGCGAGGCCAGCGCGACGGCTCATATGTGAGGACCGGCGACGGCGATCATAAGATGTCGCTCTACGAGATAGACCGCTTCATTGAGAACCAGCACCGCTCGGCCAGAAACGATGCGGTGACCATACCAGACGCCACCGTCGGCGACCTCGATCCGGTCCTGCTCGAGGGCTGGCTCTCGCACGTGCGCGCCACGACGCTTGACCGTTCGGGCGCGGTCTCGGACGAGGAGCTCATGGCCAACCGGCGCGTCGTGGCGGTGGACGCGGCGGGCGTCGCGAGGCCGACGCTTGCCGGGATGCTCGCCCTGGGGAAGTACCCGCAGAAGTTCTTCCCCAGATTGGATGTGGTCTTCACCTCCTACCCGACGCCGCGTAAGGGTGAGGTCGACGGCGCTGGCAGGCGTTTCGCGGACGCAGCCAACGCCGACGGGCCGATTCCCACCATGGTCGTCGAGACCGTGAGGGCGGTCTCGCGGAACATGCGGCACGGCGCGATAGTGAAGGGAGCACTGCGCGAGGACGTGCCCGACTACCCGCTCCCCGCAGTGCGCGAGGCCGTCGCGAACGCCCTCATGCACCGCGACTACTCGCCCGATGGCCACGGCACGCCCGTGATGGTGGACCTGTACCCGGACCGGTTGGAGGTCTCGAACCCCGGCGGCCTGTTCGGATCCCTCACGGTGGAGAGCCTCGGCACCAAGGGCGGCACGGCTTCGCGAAACCAGTACCTGGCGCGGATCCTGGAGGACGTCCCGTACGTCGACTACGACGGAAGCGTCGGCCGCGTGGTAGAGAACCGCGGATCGGGCTACCCCACCATAAAAATGTCCCTCGAGAAGGCGCTCATGGGCAAGCCCATAGTCCGCAGCACCCTGGACGAGTTCGACATTCTCTTCCGGCACCGGAGGATGACCGAAGAGGAGGGGCGCAGTTACTCGAGGGCCAACGTCGAGGAAGCCATACTCTCCTACTTCGCAGAGCACGAGAGCGCGAGCTCGTCCGAGGTGACGAAAGCGGTGGGGATGACCATGAAGACCGTTCGCCGTTACCTCTCGAGGCTTGTGGAGGACGGGACCCTCGAGCCTATTGGAACCAAGAACAGTCCCAAGCGGCGCTATCGGCTCGGCTGAAAGCGGATCTATCCTACTGGGGACTGGGGAAGCATGGGAGTTCCCCAGTTCCCTAGTAAATGTACCTAGTAACGATGGTTTTATCCTAGTGCTGCTGCAGCGCCGCACTGACCGTGCCAACCATCGCGACATCCTCGATGCGGGTGACGGACAAGCCCTTTCTGCCGGCGTCCTTCAGCGACGTCCCAACCATGTAGCCCTCGGAGCCATCGAGCCGGGGAAGCGGTCGTAAAACGATGCCGTGCGCCTCATGTCGAGCTGCGGGCACTGGGCGTTGAAGGTCTTTACGTCGCGCTCAGTGAACCTCGTCCTGGGGTGGTCTCGCCCAGGTGGCGACCCGAGGCCTCCTCGACCGCCCTGTCTTCGGGCCGTGGCGCCACGACCTCTCGCAGGGATGCTGGTCGCCCCGCACACGCCTTGTCTTGGTGCCCTTGGGCCTGTTGAAGTCCCTCGCCCAGCCCGGCCTCTCCGCCATCCCCACCTCCGTATGCCAACTCAATGGGTGAGCGTGAGAGGGTCCTACCGTCAAGTCAAGCAGAACCCTCTGTCAGGCATTACTGTGTGCTTTCGAAGTCAGGGGATGCGGGGCTGCAACCCTACGGAACGAGCGTTACAGTTCAATTGGAGCAATGTTGGGACACTGTCCCATTCTTGTTGGGACAGTGTCCCAACATTGGACTATAATGCGTCCAATGGAGAACGTCGCTTCGAAAGGCAGGCAATGGCGGCGCAGCGCGAAATACCCTTCGGGGAGACCATAGAGGTCGAGTTCAAAAGCGAGTTCAAGAGGGACGAAAACGGCGAGCTCAAGCCGAGCAGGCTTCCCGACTCCGAGCTCATGGACACGGTTGTCGCTCTCAGCAACACCAACGGCGGCAACATATACCTCGGAGTCGAGGACGATGGTACGCCAACCGGGGTCCACAAGGATCACAGGGATACCACGCAGCTTGCCGCGCTCATCGCCAACAAGACGGTGCCTCCCGTGGGCGCGCGCGTGTCGACCCTCTTCCTCGCGCCCGACGGGACGGCCTGCGATGGCGGCGCGCAGGTAACCCTCATCGAGATCCCGAAGTCGAAGGCGATCGTCGCCTCGAGCAGCGGGAAGGTCATGCGTAGGAGACTGAAGTCGGACGGAGAGCCCGAAAGCGCACCCCTCTACCCCTACGAGATCATAACCAGGCTCTCCACGCTCGGCCAGCTGGACTACTCTGCCTTTCCCGTCCCCGATACCAGCGTGGAAGACCTCAGCCCGGACGAGATCGTGCGCCTGCGCGAGGCACTCGCCAAGAACCGCAGCAGCGATCAAGCACTGCTCGGGCTTTCCGACGACGAGGTCCTGAGCGCGCTGCGCATGACCACACTGGTAGACGGCAAAGTCACCCCGACTGTCACGGGTATCCTGCTCGCAGGCAGGCCCGAGGTCATGAGGCGCGCGATACCGACGTCCGCCGCGACGTTCCAGGTGCTGGACGGCACGGAGGTGCGCGTCAACCAAGACTTCGACCAGCCGCTGCTCTACACAATCGAGAAGATGCGCGAGATGCTCGATCCGTGGAACCCGGAGCGCGAGTTCGAGGACGGGTTGTTCAGGCAGTCGGTGCCAGAGTTCGACCAAAGGGCATTCCGGGAGGCCCTGGTCAACGCCTTCGGCCACCGCGATTACGCCGTCATCGGCCGCGTACGCGTGCTCATCGACGACGAGGGGCTCACCATAGCGAACCCGGGCGGTTTCGTGGAGGGCGTTACGGTGGAAAACCTGCTTACTGTTGAGCCCCACGGGCGCAACGAGTGCCTGATGAGCGCTCTCAAGCGTATCGGCCTCGCCGAGAAGACCGGCCGTGGCGTCGACCGCATATTCGAGGGATCGCTCTTCTACGGCAGGCCGCTGCCGGACTACTCGGGCACGACGCCTGCGAGCGTGAGCGTGTTTATAGCGCGAAGTGCGCCGGATGAGCTTTTCATGCGCATGCTCAACGAGGAGCGCGAGAGAACCGGCGAGGCGCTATCGCTCAGGTCCCTGCTCGTGCTGGATGCCCTGAAGAGGCAGAGGAGGCTTACGGTAGCCGGCCTCTCCTCCCAGCTCCACATGGTCGATGCGGTCACGAGGGCAATTGTCGAGGCGCTCGTCGAGGCCGGGCTCGTCGAAGCACGCGGCAGCTCACCAGCGCGATCCTACATACTCAGCAGCAAGGTCTACGTCCGCTCTGGTAAGGGGGCAGACTTCGTCCGCCAATCCGACATAGATAAAGTGCGCTATCCTGAGCTCATCATGAAGCTGGCAAGACAACAAGGCGGGTCCATCGCGACGCGCGACGTGGAGAACCTGCTGCACCTGCACCGCAAGCAGGCATACCGGCAACTGATCAAGCTGGTTCAAAACGGCGACCTGGCACCGGTCGGCCGTGGCGGAGGGGCCCATTATGAGATAACCGAGAAAGGCCAAGAGAGGATAGGACAATGATGGACACGTTGGGACATTAGTCCATCATATCAGGGCATGTCTCAACATCGTCCGTTAGAGCTCCCTCTATCCAGACTGTCATCGTCCACACCGCCACCGGCTGGTATGTCCACACAAGGGGCGCACTCAGCGTAGCCGCCCGGCGCTGCGACGCGAGCACGTCCAACATCCTTCGCGTGTGCCAGCGCGACTACTGTGGAATGTGGCACATCACGTCGAGGCCAAAATGACGTAAGGCACCGACAACGTCAATCCCCCGAGCCTGACACCCTAAACTCCCGATGTGCCTCCATGTGCGGGCCGCCCCCATGGAGCTTCCCCTTACCCTCAGCAGGCTCGCCGGTAGACTGCACGGCCGCAAGGACCGCGAAAGGCTTTCCCGTAGGAGGGAAAGTTAGCAGCGGCTGTGGCCGGTTCGGTCGAGGGAGCCTGAATAATCGCAACTCAGATGAGTTATACACTGAGTTGCGGTCGAGGAGTATTTCCGATAGCCTTGAGCCCCGCAAGCACCGATATCTGCGCCTTGGGGAGCAAGTGGCGCGGGTACCGCTTGCACTTTATGTACATTTATCCTCTCGTAATTTGGGCTCTTCGGGGGTTAGTGTGGGTTGCTGCCTCGGCGAAGACGCCAAGCTAGCGGCGGCACCGCTCGCGCAGGGCCCGTTTTCCCGACCAAGGGAGGCGGCCACCGAGGGGGCGCCGCCGGCACGCCATGGCGGTTGGGGCGCTCGTGCCACCCGACGCAACTCGCATCGCAGCTCGCGGCGCAACAGTGTACACAAATGCCCCAAAACAGCTCCGAGGGGCCGTTTCCGCCGATCTGTGTACACTTCTGCGTCCCCACGTCTGTCCGCAACGGCGCAACAGTGTACACAAATGCCCCAAAACAGCTCCGAGGGGCCGTTTTCGCCGATCTGTGTACACTCCTTTGCCCCCACGGCCACTCTCGTGACCGGGCGGGGCCATGGGTCCCACGACATCGACGGCCCCATGGCCCCCGTGATGCCAGGGCGCTCGGACCTGAGGTCCACGCCGCCAGGGCGGTGACGCAACCATCCACCTACATGAACTCACGAAGCCTCGTAATTTGACTCGAATATACATCGAGTTGCGGAAATAATTATACATTGAAGGGCTTTGCATCCATCAAATGGTTGTTGCAGGGGACACCATAATCGCGTCGGCACATCTCCCGTGGCGCGATTTGGCGCGCATTGAACTTGGACGGGCAAAGGGGCTCGTCCAATAGATCTTTGTGCACGGGACTGTCTTTTTGGCACACGGCATCGCCTGCACCTGATGGACATGAGCTGCCGCACGCCCCACTGGGTGGCCCGCCAGCTCTTCTGTGACGCCATCCTCAGCGACTACCTCGAGGTCGCTAGGACGGCCGCCAAGACCGTGCCCACGCTCATGTACGTCGCCGAGCACTGGGCCGACGTGGCCGAGCCCTTCTGCCGCGCGCAGTTCCCCGAGACGTCCACCTGCGTCATGGGCGGCGACCGCAAGCGTGTGATTGACGAGTCGATACACTCCGGGGAGATGGAGGGCGCCTACGTGTCGGCCGAGTTTCGTAAGGACGCCGACGAGTACGTGAAGGGGAGTATCCCCATAGAGGAGCTTATGCGCAGGACGAAGCGCCGCTGGGAGCCCAACCGGGAGGGCAAGGGGCCCCATGCCTGACGGGTTCGTCGATCCCTACATCGACCTGCGGACGGGCGTGCTGCGAAACCTCGTGGGCGCGGGGACGTGGGACGAGCTGCGCAACGCAGAGGGCGAGCTCGTCGCGATGCGCACGAGCGAGTTCTTGGGGGCTCCCCCCTGGGGCCGACGGGTATGTTTGGTGACCTGTGGCGTACTCATCGAGGCTTGTTCAGGGACGCGTGCGACTGGGCGGGGGAGGTCGGGACCGTCGAGATCCGCAAGGCGGGCGAGGGGGCGCAGTTCCTCCCGCCTTCCGCGAGCATGCCGAGGGGCATCGCATGGGCGCGCAGCGAGCTGGAGAAGGACGACCTCCTCGCGGGCGTGGCCCCCAGGCGGTTTCCCGGCCGCATGGCCTACCACTATGACAACTACAGCTTCGTGCACCCCTTTCGCGAGGGTGGGATGCCCGTCACGAGGTTCGAGCGGACGATCCTCGACTTCGCGCTTCTCGGCGAGGATCCCTCGCTCGTGCGCGGTGCGCTCGCCGATGCGAGGAGGGCGGGTTTTGACGAGGATAGGCTCCGCTACCATTTGTTTATGCGCGCACGTTTGGAGCACCCTCTCCTTCGAACTTGAAAATCAAGCGTGTCATAAATATAATATTAATTACTATATAAGTAATGAGTAGGGTTGATATGACACGATACCTTCCACAATGGCTCAGCCCCGTGGTCGAGGGTTTGGAGCTGGACAGGCCGGAGCTGCTCACGATGGCGGAGCTGTGCGCCATAGCCGACGAGGCGGGCGTTAAGGCGCCCGGCTACACCATCGCAGACAGGCTCAGGAGGCTCGGCTGGCTGCTCAAGACCCCCCAGCGGGGGTCTGGGAGTTCGTGCCTGCCGAGAGCGCCGGCCCGTACTCCACTGCAGACCCCCTTCTCCCAGCGAAGGCATTCGCCCTTTCCCATCCCGGCTGTAGTTTCGCGTTGACGTTGCAGACGGCGGCATGGGCGCTCGGACTTGCTGACAGGATTCCCGCTCGCATTGAGGTCGCCTTCGAGCAGCGTCCTGTCGTGAAGGTTCCAAGGGAGATATCGCCGTCGGTGTTCGAAAGCGGCATCGGGACGATCGAGGCACGGGAGGTCCCGTGCCTGCGCGCCGAATCCATAGTAGTCCACATGGCCCAGAGGCCGGGGACGGTCAGATCGTGGCAGGGGGCACTCGAATGGCTCCCCGACGTCGCATGCGAGATGGAGCTTGAGCCCCTCCTTGCCGAGCTGGCCGGCAGGCCCCAGTCAGTGTGGTCGAGGGTGGGGTATCTGCTCTCGGGCATGAGGCCCGACCTGGCCGTCGAGATCGGGAGGGACTTCGAGCCGAAGTCCAAGACAAGGTTCGGGCCGCGCTCCAACGCGTTGAGGAACGACGAAAGATGGAAGGTGTCGGACACGCTGCTGCCGTTCGACCCCAGGGAACTGGAGGCGGTGCTATGAGAGGCATCAACATCCAGCCCGGCCACATCGCACGCCATACGCCGCGCAACGCCGGAGCGCAAGGCCGCGAGGCGGCAGTGGTCGATGTGGCGCAAGATCTCCTCCTCCAGCACCTGCACGAAGAGGGTGAACTCGACTTCGTAGCCATAAAGGGAGGAACGGCGATTTGAAAGCTCTATGCCGGCAAGGAGGGGCGCTTCTCACTTGATCTGGACTTCTCGGTTTCGGAGTTTGGGCTCGACAGAGACGAAGTGGCAGCTGCCTTCGCAGGCAAGGTCGACGGGCTCTCCATCGGCTCCTTCCGCTATGGCGTAAGAGAGAGGCGCGGGAAATGGTCCGTCGTCTTTGAAGGTAACCTGATCCGCAATCCCTCCCTCACGACCAAGCTCGACTTCTCGCCGGCGCCATGGCTCGAACCCGTTGAACGTACGTGGGTGCCCATGGCGATACACAGCCAGTACGCAGCTTCGCTGCCCGCGATCAGGACGGTAAGGCTTGAGGAGAACATCGCAGAGAAGGTGGCGAGGTTGAACCGAACGACCACCGCCCGAGACATGTACGACCTCGCATGGATCATGAACAGCGTGTCGTTAGCGCGGAGCTTGGACCTCGACCTCATCAGGAGACTTTCCGTTCTCAAGATCTGGGTCGACCCCAACGGCCTGCACGCCAAAACCATGGCTTGGCCTCCGGGTCACAAGAGGTCATCGTTTGACGTCGGGTGGTGGCTGAGGGAGAGATCCGAAGGTGAGTTCGACCTCGAGGACATCGGCGCTCTGGCTGTCCCCGTCCCGAGTCCAAAGGAGCTGAGCGAATCGGTTCGCAACGGTTTCTCTTTCCTCTGCGAGCTCACCGACGAGGAAGAAATCTTGGCGAAAGCCGACAACCAAGACCGCTCCCTTGCGATCAAGCTGCTTAGGGAGCTGCCAGGCGGCCGATTCGCCGGTTCCGGTGCCTACTGGTTCGGCGCTTCCTTGGGAGCGGGATGGTCACGCTTGGCACCTCATGCCGTCTACGAGACGCTTGATCGCGCCCTCGGCCGTATGCTGGTTGATGAGCCCTTCCTTTGCGTAGGCGTCGATACCGACGTTCTCGCCATTGATCCTGACGATGAGAATCGCGGAGCTCATGTTGGCGGTGCCCCGTCGGTGCGTCGTCTCTCCATTGGCTATTGCACCGTACTTGCCACTCCCTCCTTCGCCGTACGTGTAGGTGAGGTCCCAGCCGAGCCGACCAGTCTGTGTCAAGACGGCCTCAGGACGGCCCTTCCCAAGTAGCGGTCAGGCATCGCCTGCGCCCTCACCCTGCCCCTCGGGGCCTACGAGACGGTAGGTCCTGTTGCGGTTGGCTCCCAAAGCAGCCAGCTTGCCTTTGCGCACCAAGTCCTGCAGAAGCTCGCGAGACCAAGACGCGCCCAGACCCAGTGAATCTGCGACATCGACGGTGGTTATGGAACCCGTATCCCGCGCCAGGGCCAGTATCTTGAGCTGGTTCTCCATGCGCTTATCGCCGGTCCTTATCGCCGGTGTCTTGCCGTTGGTTCTTGCCGTCGATCTCTGTCGTTTGCTATCCATCACACCAGCTTGCCGGATGTTTTTACCGTTTGTCGCCGGTCCTTGCCGTCGGCTTTTATCGCCGGTCTCATCCCGCGCCTCCCGCTCGTTGGCGGATTGTGCCAGCGGCAAGACGAGCGTCGTCCGGTCGGGGCCGAACTCCTCCTCCCAGCGAGGTCGCTCGTAGCCGCTCGCGGTCCAGTTGCGCACGATGCTCGGGATGCCGCTGCCTGCCCGCTCGCCGATGTCTATGAACGAGAACATCTTGAGCAGATTGGCGTTGCGGGGGTCGGAGATGCCGCCTTTGAGCGCCTGCCCTAGGTCCATGCGAAAGTCACCCGGGTTCTTGAGGACGAGAGCGTTCTCGGTCCAGAGGCATACGACGCCCCGACGCTCGGAGAAGCTTGCGTTGGTGAGGCAGTTCGCGAGTGCCTCGCGCAGTGCCTTGTGCGCGGGCGTGTCATCGACGCGCAAGATGCCCTCGAGCCTGAAGGGCGTCTTGAGCGCCTGCCTCATGAGGCTGTAGACGCGAAAGTAGAAGTCGTAGAGGTTACCTGTCCAGTCCCCGCCCTGTGAGACGACGCGGTCCTGCCATCGCTCGTCGAAGGAGGTCTGCTGGCGGTAGTCCAAGAAGTAGTTGGGCAGTTCCTCCGCGATGCGCCAGTCATGACCGAACATGAGAAGTCCCGCGACCGTCGGGTGCAGCCTGCCGTCCTCGGCCTCTGCGGCGGCGCCTATGCAGCGCAGGAAGTCACTGTCTCCAAGCTCGTTCCAGGCGTGTCCGTTGTGGGAGAGCCGGTAGCGCTGTCGGTAGGAGCTCACGGTCGCAAGGTCGAGCGCGCCTATGCCTACTCGGGGCAGGGGCCGGGAGTCCTGGCTCTGGTCGGCGGCGTCGCGCATCATCCCCTGGATCTCCTCGTAGCGGCAGAGGTAGTCACCCGAGCGGTTGCGTCTGAACGAGCGTTTCGGGTTGTCGTTGAGGTAGATGGGGCGCAGCCTCCTGTCGGCGCGGGGAACTGTTATCTGGATGATGGTCACGTCGTCGTGGGAGAGTGCCTGCACGTCGGAGTCGGTGAGCACGTTCTCGCTTACCTTCTGGGGATTGTTCACGGTGTTCCAGAAGTCATCGAGCAGCTTGTTCGGGTCCTTGACGCCCACGGCGCGCAGCGACGTGTCGGGCAGCTCCTCGACGCCAAGCAGGATGACGCCACCCGAGCTGTTGGCGAAGGCCGAGTAGGTCTCCCAGAGGCTGCGTGGGAGACCCCCCTGCGCCCTCTTCACCTCCAGGCGATCGCCCTCGCGGTATGCGGCAAGCTTCTCGAACATGGCTACACCTCGATCTCGTTTGACGCAGGCCTTGGACGCGGATGACCGTGGGCATCGGCCGTCGCCCGCCGCCTCTCGCTCGGCACGCGCAGGGCGTCCGCGACCAAACGTCCCTTCTTGTCAAGCCCCCTGTCAGGCTGCCGCCCTCGGGCCGGCGCCCCCGCCTCTTGCCGCGACGCCGTCGCCGGACGGGGCGCCGAGGGAAGACGCGGGGCGTGTTCGACATGACACCGCGAGAGGGCCGGGCGCGACCGGTCGGAGTCGCCCGGCGGCGCGCCGTCCTTTCGGGCCTAGCTCCACCGGGGCCTGAGCGGCAGGCTTTGCTACACGAACGTGAGGTGCTTTCCCTCCGCCGCGCACTGGCCCAGGTACATGTTGATGATGGTCTGATAGGGCACCCCGGTGCGCCTCGACTCCTCCTTGAAGTAGTCGATGGTGGCCACGTCGATGTTCATGGTTACCGGCTTCCTCAGCATCTTCGCGTAGGGGCTCTGCCTCCCCTTGCCGAAGTCGTACTCATCCCTCATGGCGGCGCCTCCAATACTGCTCGTCCTCGTGCCTTGTCGCCTTCCTGGCCGATATGATGCGGATGCGCGCCCCCTCGCGCCAGCAGTGACACACGACCAGGACCTGGGCAAAGAGTGCGAGACCGATGATCACGAATCGGCTCTCCTGTTCAGAGTGGTCGGGGTCGTCGATCACAAGTGCGTACGTGTCGGAAAACACGGTCGAGGCTTCCTCGAAGGTCACCCCATGCTTGTGGCGTTTGTCTTCGCCTTGGCCTGCTCCCACTCGAACATGTCCTTGTACATCGTATCCATGTTTACATGATACATATTTGATCAATATGTATCAAGGGATCCGAGGTGAGCGTTTCTGCGCTTTCCCTCTTACCAGGAATACATGAGCGCCGCACCCTAGCAGGAAATGCGGCGCTCATCATCTGACACCCTTCAAACTCGTCCCTTCTCCTTGCGGGAGACAAAAACGCAGGACACCACCTGCTGCTGGCGGTAGTCCAAGAAGTAGTTGGGCAGTTCCTCCGCGATGCGCCAGTCATGACCGAACATGAGAAGTCCCGCGACCGTCGGGTGCAGCCTGCCGTCCTCGGCCTATGCGGCGCAGGAAGTCACTGTCTCCAAGCTCGTTCCAGGCGTGTCCGTTGTGGGAGAGCCGGTAGCGCTGTCGGTAGGAGCTCACGGTCGCAAGGTCGTGCTCGCCTATGCCCACTCGGGGCAGGGCCCGGGCGCGCGACCGGTCGGAGTCGCCCGGCGAGCGCACCAAGAGCTGCGCCGGATCCTCCGTGCGGGGAGGGCCTGCCAGACATCTCATCTCAACTTTCTTGCGCCACCCGGCGAGCGCACCGCATTGGTGCAATCAGTCAAGGCTAAGCCATAGTGCAGAATGGAGATGAGGTACATCAAAAAGCCAATATAGGTTATTTTACGTCCTTATTATAACCATCCTGTGTGATAATAAGAATGTTCTGATAGTATGCCGTTTGGAGGTGTCATGGAACGTTTCCTTATGGATGACCTCGTCGGATGGAAGAACTCCGTTCGCAGGAAGCCTCTTGTGCTCAATGGTGCCAGGCAGGTTGGGAAGACCTGGTTGCTCATGGAGTTCGGCGCGAGGCACTTCGAGAGCGTCGCCTACGTCAACCTCGACAACAACTTGGGCCTCGCCTCTCAGTTTGACGTGGGCTATGACCTGCCCCGCATCTTGCTCATGATCCAGGCGGAGAGTGGGCAGAGGGTGATCCCCGGCAAGACCCTCGTCGTACTTGACGAGGTTCAGGAGTGCCCCAAGGCGCTCACCTCGCTCAAGTACTTTTGCGAGAACGCCCCGGAGCTTGCTGTGGTGGCGGCGGGATCCCTCCTGGGCATCACGTTCCACGAGGGCACGGGTTATCCCGTCGGCAAGGTTGACATGCTCGACCTCCACCCTCTGAGCTTTCGCGAGTTCCTTGATGCGACGGGCAACCCGATGCTGCGGGAGGTCGTCGACTCGGGCGACAAGCAGCTTCTCGGGTCCCTTGCGGCGAAGTTCAGAGAGTTGCTTAAGCAGTACTACTTCGTCGGAGGCATGCCTGAGGCGGTCGCTACGTTCGTCGAGTCCGCTGACCTGTCCGCCGTCCGTGCCGTGCAGGAGGGGGTCCTATTCGGTTACGAGAGGGACATCTCGAAGCATCTGGGGGCTGCTGGAGCGGAGCGCGCCCTCTCTGCATGGCGCTCGCTTCCGGCGCACCTTGGGCAGGAGAACAAGAAGTTTGTCTTCGGGCATATTGGGGAGGGTGCCCGGGCCCGTGACTACCGTTCGGCGATCACCTGGCTTACGCAGGCCGGTATCGCGACGAGGGTTCCTCGGGTGTCCAAGCCGGGTGTTCCCCTCTCGGCCTACGCAGACGAGTCCGCGTTCAAGCTCTTTTCCCTCGACGTCGGTCTTCTCTGTGCGCTTTCTAGGCTCGACGCCTCGAGTATCGTCGATGGTAACGCACTCTTCACTGAGTTTAGGGGAGCCCTCACCGAGCAGTACGTCTGCCAGCAGCTGGTCTCGGATTGCAATCTTAGTCCGTGCTACTGGTCTGCAGAGAACTCTCGCGGCGAGGTTGACTTCCTCGTGCAGCGCGGCGGTAGGGTCTATCCCATCGAGGTGAAGGCCGAGGAGAACCTGCGCTCGAAGAGCCTGAGAGCATTCTCGGGTCGATATCCCGGCACGGTGTCGAGGCGTTTCAGCCTCTCGGGCTTTTGCGACCAGGGGTGGATGCGCAACGTGCCGCTTTACGCCATAGGCAACTCAGGGAGCTGGGATTGATGGGGAATCACGACAGGTTCCTTGGGCTGAGGTCAAGTGGCAGGCGATACCCCTGGCGCTTTGCCGGACCCTCTGTTAGACCACCGTTGACATGATGATACTTCGCCCCTCCGCTACGATGCCGTTGACAGACAACACGTCATGGGAAGACCAAGGAATGCTTGGCCTGATGCAGCAAGAGGCGAGGTAGCTTGCCATGTCAACGGTGGTCTAACAGAGAGTTGCCGGATGGAACAGGAGAAAGCGGAGCGGACGACCACGTGTATCGGCCATCGCCGGACGGCGCATCGGGGGAGGGTGCGAGGTCGTGTCCGCCTATGCCCACTCGGGGCAGGGTCCTGCAGTCCTGGCTCTGGTCGGCGGCGTCGCGCATCATCCCCTGGATCTCCTCGCAGCGGCAGAGGTAGTCACCCGAGCGGTTGCGTCTGAACGAGCGTTTCGGGTTGTCGTTGAGGTAGATGGGGCGCAGCCTCCTGTCGGCGCGAGGAACTGTTATCTGGATGATGGTTACGTCGTCGTGGGAGAGTGCCTGCGCGTCGGAGTCGGTGAGCACGTTCTCGCTCACCTTCTCCAGCTCTCTTTTGTGGCTGGCTCAGATCGACGCTCACGGCAACCATGCCGTGGGAGTGATCGGGACCGATCCCGGCCGATGCGTTTTATGAGCTCGGTATGTCAAGTAAGCTGGCGTATGTCTCCAAGTCCTTGTCGGAGAAGACATCGAAGATCACAGTGATCTGGGACTTGCTTGCCCCAAGCCATTCGCGTACCGTACGGACGGCGATCTTTGCGGCCTCCTCTTGCGGAAAGCCGAACACGCCCGTGCCGATGCAGCAGAAGGCTATGGAGGACAATCGGCTCCGGTCCGCTAGCTCCAGACAACTGCGATAGCAGCTGGCAAGCTGCGCGCGGTGCAGGGCCGTCGGGCGTCCGCTCGCGATGGGACCGACCGTGTGGATGACATGTCTCGATGGCAGGTTGTAGGCTTTGGTGATCTTCGCGGACCCCGTAGGCTCCTCGTGGCCTTGGGCGTCCATGACCTCGGCGCATTCCATGCGCAGCTGCACCCCCGCGAAGGTATGGATCGCGTTGTCGATGCAATGGTGCCCGGGCCGCCAGCACCCCAGCATCTGGCTGTTGGCCGCGTTCACGACGGCATCTGCGGCCAGTGTCGTGATGTCGCCCCTCCACAGGCGGATGCGAGGATGAGCGGGGCTTGCAACAGCATCGGCCACCGACGCGGTTCCCGCATCCTCGATGAGCCCCTTGAGCAGCTCGTCCTGCATTCGGAGCCAGCGTTCGTCCGCCGGCATCGGTGGCCTGGTATTGACCAGTGCGCGAAACGCGCTCCATAGCTCATCGGCGCTCCTTGTCGCGGGCGCGTCGATGCCCCGCTCGTCGCACAGACTTGCAACCAGATGTTCCAGCAGTTGCGCTTTACGCTCTTGCTCCATCCTATGCCCCCTCGAAATCGGTCAACGATAGCGCCTCAAAAAGCACTTTGTCGATATCGCCGCTCAGGAGGAACGAACGGCCGTGTATCTCGGCTGGCGCATACGCCTCCCTGTAGTTGACACACGCGTAGCGTGCCTGTGGGTTTGCGTACGTGCGGCGCCAGAAGGGGTACTTCACGATGGCCGGCGTGTTCATTCCTACGCCCAGCTCAAGGTAGAGCACCCTACCCTCGCTGTGAGCGTTGAGGTAGTCACTGTACCGGTTCGCAGCCGCATGCCAGTCTTCGTCCTCCACGAAGGTGTCATCTGCCCTCAGGTTCATGCTCATGGGTTCGTCGCACTTGGGACAGTGCGGTACGAGCTCTGTCGGTACCCGCATGCCGCGCTGTTCCTCGACCATGAGCCTTACAGCCTCACGGTTGTCGTAGGTGACGTTGTGGCAGGGTACGCTGCACTGCCAAAGGCCATAGTCGCCTTGGGTGTAGAACAGGCGCTCCTTCGGGAACCCCGCCAGCTGAAACTGATGGTCCACATTGGTGGTCAGCACAAAGAAGTCCTTGCAGTCCAGCAGCTTAAGCAGCTTTTTGTAGGTGTCCTTGGGCGCCTTCACGTAGCGGTTGTACCATATGTGGCGGCTCCAGTAGGCCCACTGCTCCTCCAGCGTTGGGAAGGGGAAGAAGCCGGCCGTGTACATGTCGGTGAACCCGCGCGCCTCGATGAAGTCGGAGAAGTGGCGCCGGAATCGCTCCCCGCCGTAGGTGAGCCCGGCTGCCGTCGAAAGTCCCGATCCGGCGCCCACCACCACGGCTTCTGCCGCATGGATGACCTCGACGAGCTCTTTTACGTTGTCGTGGGTGTGACCCATCTGTATCTCGATCCTTCAAATTCTTGACAGCTTACTTGCAAACAACGCTGATGCGCTGCTGGATATGGTCTCCGGACTCGATCTCGTCCACCATGGCTATGGCGTAGTCGGCATAGGAGATGATGGACTCGCCGCGGTCATTGAGGGTGAGCTCCTCTCCGGCAAGGATATACTCGCCCGTGCGCTCGCCCTCGGCCTGGAAGTCGCCTGCGGGGCTGATGTAGGTCCACCTCACATCGTCGCGCTCGCGCAGGTCGCTCAGGGCTTCGGCCATGGCAGACGCCAGGGGCTTGAACATCTCGGGAAAGTCCGGCGTCTCGGAGACGGTCATGGTGTGCTCTGGGTTCACGTACAGGCTTCCGGCACCGCCCACGACGAGCAGACGCGTGTCCGTGCCGGATAGGATGTCGCACAGGTGCGCCAGTGTAGTGGAATGCTGAGGCAGCGTCTCGGGGGTCCAGGCACCGAAGGCGTCCACCACGGCGTCGAAGCCGACGAGGTCCTTAGGCGTCAGGTCCATGATGTCTTTGACCACGACGTTCTCAGCAACGGTCCTGTTCTCGGAGCGTACGAACGTGGTGACATCGTTGCCACGCTCGACGGCCTCTCTCACGATGAGCTGACCCGCCTTGCCGTTTGCCGCCACTACCGCGATCCTCTTGGTCATGATCGGTTCCTTTCCGTTGTGACGCCCTTTGCGCCGTTGCCTTCTGACAGGTTGCATAGTAGAATCAATGCATGCCATATGGAAGTAGGCACTATATTGTGCCGTAGGTACCTATTGGTGACTATTAATGTATCCGCCTGTGTAGAAGTAGTTGAAACATGAACAAGAAGCTCGATACTCTTCCTGCGTGCCCCGTGGAAACCACGCTCAGCCTCATCGGCAACAAGTGGCAGGTGCTCATCCTGCGCGATCTGGGCCTCAACGGTACCATGCGCTTCAAGGAGCTGCAGCGCTCCATAGGCAAGATATCCCAGAAGGTGCTTACCACAAACCTGCGCTCCATGGAGGAGTTTGGGATCGTGAGCCGTGAGGCGTTTGCTGAGGTTCCGCCGCGCGTGGAGTACTCGCTCACCGAGCTGGGACAGAGCCTCAAGCCCGTGCTCGACGCCATGCGGGTATGGGGCGAGAGATACAAGGAACGCCTGCGTAAGGGCTAGCACGCATTGTGAGTGCGATGCGGCCGCTAAGCTCGACCGTTTGTAAGAAGATCACGTTTCCCCTGGTCATACGCTATTCAGCATACGCCTTTCCAATGCTGCGGTCGTCGGGCAGAAATGGCCAGTCCGGTCTATCCGCTTCGCGTCCACCAACACTAACGCCTTTACCGTAAATACGTGCACAAAGGTGGCTCTTCGGGGGTTCGTGTGGGTTGACGCCTCGGCGAATCGCGTCGCAACAGCGTGCACATGTGCCCCACTCTGCAACCGGCGACTCACGGAAAGACGCACTCTGGGGGTGTCACTCTCACGGAAAGGCGCGCTCTGCGCCGACGACGCCACCGCGACGTGGCCGAGAGGCGCATTCTGGACGGGCGACGTCACGGAAAGGCGCATTTTGCGTGTGAGACTCGACCAAAGGGCGCGTTCTGCATGCGAGCGGTGGTTGCGTCGAGAGGCCGTTTTCGCCGGTCTGTGTACACTCCTGCATACCCACGGCCGCTCGCGCGAACGGGCGGGGCCATGGGTCCCACGACGTCGATGGCCCCACGGCCCCCGTGATGCTCAGGTGCTTGGACCTGAGGTCCATGCCACCGGGGCGGTGACGCAACCATCCACCTACACGAGCTCACGAAGCCTCACAAAAACTCAGATATAGAGTGTCATTTCGTGTATGATTCTGATATAAGTAACCGTCATTTGGTGTCGATAGGAGACGAGACGACGGTGCTGGCATGCTGAGTCTTCTTTGAAGGACGCATATCGTTGGGGCAGGCGCTTGGGTCTGGGCCACATCCTCTATGGCCGGGATATTACGGAGAAGGACGGGATCATCTACCTCCCTTGTACATGGCAATGTTCCTGTAGCGGGGATATCACCGTACCCGCCTTTCGGGGTCTGTGGTGAGAAGGCGATGCCATTGCCTTGGTGGCGCACCAGACGCATAGCGTATCAGCGGTGTACTCGACAGCAAGCGGGCATGTTTGGTTGAACCCGGACGGCAGCGCGGAGGCCTCCCGCCTCGGCAGTGGGTCCGCATGAGATCACCGCACTCTTCAGAGGCAAGGGTGGCGAGGCCATGTGGATACACCGATCCGAAAGACCCCATCTCAAAGATGTGGCCGTCACTGGTCTGAGTTCAGCCACAAATATATATCCTGCTTCGACTGCCTCCACATCTGCTAAGGTAGGAAGATCACGACAGCGACTTTTGGGGGAATCGGCTTGCGGGCACTACAGGCCATCGGTAACAACGCCGCGATCTGCGTGGATGGCAGGGGACGCCAGCTCATCGCCCTTGGTGCAGGCGTGGGCTTTGGCTCCATGCCGCGCGATGTACCTCTCGTCAGCATCAAGCGGACTTTCTACGGCATTGATGACAAGTACCTCGATCTCATCGAGCTCCTCCCTCCCGAAGAGCTCGAGTTTGCCGCACAGTTCTCCGACATCGTCCGCTCGCAGGTGTCGCACGAGCTCTCCCCCAACCTCCCCATAACCCTCGCCGACCACATCTCTTTTGCGGTCAGGCGAGCGCGTGAGCACATGTACGTGCAGATGCCGCTGGCTTACGACGTACAGCAGAACTATCCCGTGGAGTACGGCCTCGGTGAGATAGCTGTCCGCGGTATCAGCAAGACCTTCGGTGTGCGCCTGCCCAAAGGGGAGGCGGTGGGTATTGCGCTCTCTATCGTGAACAGTACCGTCTCATCAAGCGACAAGTCGACGATCAATCGGCGCAGGAAGGATCGCCTCCTCAACTCCGCGACTGCTATCGTGGAGCATGACATGGGAGTCACCGTCAACCGTGACTCATTTGACTACGCCCGCTTTGCTACCCATGTATGCTACCTCATCGAACGCGTGGCCGCAGGGAGCCTCCTCGACACGAAAAGCTCCGACCTCTATCCTATGCTCTCAAGGCAGCATCCCCATGAGACTACCTGTGCCGCCAAGATTGGCGCCATCCTCGAGCAGACCTACGGTAACACGCTCACCGAGGAGGAGCTCGTCTATCTTATCCTGCACGTCACTCGCGTCGTGGCGCGCGCCAAGGACGGATGACGCCGCGAACCTTGCGACACGGAAAGTTCCTTGTTGACATTTTCGCGAAACGGTGCATACTAATTCTTAGCTATTGGGTGTTACACGCGAGGACTCGCGGGGCATTACCAGGGCAACGGCGTTCGCTACAAGGTGGCGGTCGGTTTTCGTTGTTGGTAGGTCTCGGGGTCTTTTTCATACCGTGACATTCCATCTTTCCCATTAACGCTGCTGTCTTGGTTCTCCTCTTCGCCTGTGACGAGAAGAGAAGGGAAGACAGATGGCAGTTGGTAACGAGAAGGTGGCAGTAGATGTTCTGGTCGCAGTTGGTGGTAAGGAGAATGTCACGACTGTTGCGCACTGCATGACGCGCTTACGCCTCAATCTCAAGGATCAGTCAATTCCCGATGATGATGAGGTCAAAAAGATCAAGGGAGTACTCGCTGCCCAGTGGGTTGGCGACCAGTACCAGGTCGTGATAGGTCAGAATGTTCCCAAAGTCTATAACGAGCTCATCAAGCTCGGCGTCGCTGCTGGCGGTTCCGTAGGTGAGAGCCTCGGCGGCGCGCCCAGGGAGAAGCTCACCGCCAAATCGGTCGGAGGTAGCGTCCTCAACTACCTGTCCAAATCGATGGTACAGCTTATCCCCATCATGATGGTTGCGGCAGTGTTTAGAACCATCGCGGCGGTTTGTGGACCGACCATGCTTAACCTTTGGGCGGCAGACTCCGACACCTACAACCTCTTCTACAACTGGCTCTATAGCGCTGGGTTCTACTTCATGCCGGTCATCCTCGGTTGGTCTGCTGCCAAGGTCCTCGGAGCGAGCCCTGTTCTCGGCATGATGCTTGGAGGCGTGCTTATTGCCCCCGAGTTCATGACCATGGTAGACGTGGGCATGACCACGACCGCCGTATACGGCCTTCCTGCGGTTGTCAATAACTACAGTAGCACTGTCCTGCCCATTCTCCTCTGCATCCCCGTCCTGTGGCAGATCGAGAGGTTCTTCAAGAAGGCCATTCCTGACATCCTCTCTACGATGTTTGTCCCCTTTCTTACCATGCTTATAGTGGTTCCCATCTCTCTTTGCGCCCTCGCTCCCATCGGCTCCGTCCTCGGCACCCTTCTCGGCAACTTCCTCTTTGGCCTTGGTGAGAGGGGCGGTATCGTTGCCATCATTACCATGGTTATCGTTGGCGGTCTCTGGGAGTTCCTTGTCATGACTGGCATGCACCAGGTTCTCATCGCGCTGGCGCTTGCTAACATGGCTACCGGCGCCTGTGACTCCTGCATTATGGTTGCTGCGGGGATGGCTTCCTTTGCCTGCTACGGCATGGCCTTCGGTGCAGCACTCAGGGTTAAGCATCCCGACGAGAGGGCGGAGAACTTCAGTTTTTTCGTCTCCGCCGTCGTTGGTGGTGTGACTGAGCCGACCCTCTATGGCTGTGGCTTCAGACACATGCGTACGTTCGCAGGCCTCATTGCCGGCGGCGCGGCGGGTGGGCTTGTTGCGGGTGTCCTTGGCCTTGACGTCTACGTCGTGAGCAACGCGAGTATCCTCTCGTTCTTTGGTTATGTAGCCGGTGGTGCACAGAACATCGTCGCCGGCGTCATCTCCATGGTCGTCGCCATCGCCGTGTCTACCCTCGTGACGTTCCTCTTTGGCTTTACCAAGGAGGAGCTCGACACCAGTGCCGAGGCAGCACGGCCCGTCGCGTAAGACATATCCTTGGCTTGTGGCCGCTGCGATGCGCTACAGTGGCTCTGTTGTGCTGGCTGCGCTATCTTCGGGAGGAAAAACCAATATGAAGCAGCTCCTCATCCGTGCCGATGACATGGGTTACAGCTATGCGGTGGACCTCGGCATTGCCCGCACCGTACGCGAGGGTCTCGTCCGCTCCGTAGGGGTCATGCCCAACATGCCCGAGGCCGGGCGCGGCTGGTCGTGGATCTCTGATCAAAACGTCGCCGTCGGACAGCACACCAACGTCTGCCTTGGCAGGCCGTGCGCAGATCCCAGCAAGATCGGCAGCCTTCTGCAGGAGGGCGGCGAGTTCAAGAGCAGCCAAGAGTATCGAGATTGCTTCAAGGAAGGGCACGACTTCGTGGCGTTCGATGAGGCGGTCATCGAGATTGAGGCCCAGCTTGAGCGCTTTTGCCAGATTGCGGGTCGCGAGCCTGACTACTTCGAGGCGCACGCAGTCCAGAGCGTCAACCTCATGCGTGCCATCTCCCATGTGGCGGAAAACCACGGCCTCAAGGAACAGCCCGTCTCGTTTGATCCCAGAGCCACCGTACGCTGCGGCTCGACCGACGTCCGCATGGTAATGCGCTCCATGTTGCCTGGCTACAGCCCTAAAGCTGCTATCAAGGAGGCCGTCGGGGACATGGGGGACGGGGAGACCGTGGTCTTCGTCTGTCACCCCGGCTACCTCGACCAGTTCATTCTCACTCACTCCTCGCTCACCGAGGACCGCACCAAGGAGGTCGATGCCCTCATCGACCCCGAATTGCGCTCATGGCTCGAGGCGCAGCCCGACCTCAGGCTCGTAGACTACCGGGACCTGTAGCCCCATCCGCTCGCGTGCAGGGGCCTGAGCCAGACGCTCCGACGTGCTCGCCAACCATGGTTCTGACTCGGAGATGAGCTGGTGGATCCTGACGCAAGCGCCATCGGGTCCTCGAGCAACCGCCCCGCAGCCTGGCGGGGGGTTGCTCGGACGTATTTGCCCAGTTGGCTCCTTTTTCATAGTGCCCCGCAATCTGGCGGGCGGTTGCCTACGTGCACGGGCGCCGCGCGCGTGCCACCCTCGGGTGGCAATCACTGTCTTTTATGCCGCCCGCCAACGTTTCGTGCTTGTATGGGGCTCTGGAAATGGAGCCACGGGAGGCTGAAGGCCAGTGGCCTTGGCGTGGCAGGACGTGGGGAGGATAGCCGATGGGTACAGCGAGACACGCGGTGGGGATGGGATGTGGGCGAGGGTCGTCGGGGTTTCTGAGGGCGCTTCACGCGGAGTTGCTGAAGCTACGCTCCTATCCCGTGATGTGGGTGACGCTTGGGCTTACTGTCTCCATCTCGATGCTTGCGGGCGCCTACCTCACGCACACGGCGCTCGTCCATCCCGAGAACGCCGGGGGACTGACCCCCACGTCTGCCTACCAATACGTGTTTTCCGTGTCACGGCTTGGGTTTGTCCTTGTCGGCTGCCTCTTGCTGCGCGTGGAGGAGGGAACGGGGCTGGCCTCCTCCCTACTCGCGGTTCCGCGAAGGGGGAGGCTCCTTGCCGCGAAGATTGCGGCAACTGTCGCGATCACCCTCCCTGCGTCGCTGGCCTCGGCCGGCGGGGCATACGCGGCGCGTACGGTTGCCCTTGTGGTCCACGGGGTCTCGGCGGCCCCGACCGACGCAGACCTTCCCCAACTTGCCCTGCTCGTTACCTGGTGGGTGGAGCTTGCCCTGCTCGTGATGTGCGCGTCGGTCTGCGTGAGGAGGTCCCTGCCCGTCATGGCGGTGACCATCGCTATGCTCCTGATGCTCTCCTCCATCCTTTGCACGATCACCAAGCTCGCGAACTGGCTCCCCGACCAGCTGGTGAGCGGGCTCCTCCGATCCCTCTCGAGGGGAGAGGGCGTCGGGTTCGCCCCCATCGCCGCGATGGTGGCTTGGCTTGTCGTGGTCTACGCGGGAGCCCGCGTGTCCATAGCCAGGTGGGGCGTGTAGGTAGGCACATAGGCGTGTGTAGGTAGGCACATAGGCAAACGATACGAAAGGAAGTGGCGACATGATAGATGTGCGAGGGCTGACGAAGTCCTATGGCGGAAGGAAGGCGGTGGATAACGTGAGCTTCACGGCTGCGGCCGGACGCGTCACGGCGCTGCTCGGTCCAAACGGCGCCGGAAAGACCACCACCATACGCGTCCTCCTTGGGCTCGAGCGGGCCGACTGTGGCGTGGCCCTCGTTGACGGGAGGGCTTACCGCGACCTTACAGCCCCGCTTCGCGAGGTGGGGGTGCTCTTTGACGGATCGGGGGCCGCAGGGTTTCGCACTCCCCGGGCGCACCTCGCCTGGCTCGCCGCAAGCAATGGCATCGATCGGAGGCACATAGCCAAGGTCTTGGATGAGGTGGGCCTTGCCTCGGCTGCGAGCAAGCGCGTCTCGACCTTTTCGCTTGGCATGGGGCAGCGCCTGGGAATCGCCGCCGCGCTACTCGGGGATCCCAAAACCGTGGTGCTCGACGAGCCCATGAACGGTTTGGATGCCGAGGGGATACGCTGGGTCCGATCCCTCGTTCGCAGGCTCGCAGGTGAGGACAGGACGGTCCTCGTGACGAGCCACCTGCTGCATGAGGTGCAGGAGACGGCCGACGATTTGGTGGTCATGACCCAAGGGCGCATCGTAAGGCGGGGTGTGACCTCTGAGCTCGTCGCCGGTCATCGCGACCTGGAGGAGGCCTACTTCGACTGGACTGCCGGTAAGGGAGAGTATGTGTCGAGAGACTTCCGTGACGGCGGGAGCCTTTCTGGGAGGGAGGCGTCATGACGGGCGTACGAGGAGGCGTTGGCTTTGGCTGCTACCTGAGGGCCGAGGCTGTCAAGCTGCTCAGCCATCGTGCCATCATGGTTGTCGCGCTCCTCTCCCTTGCGACGGGCATATCTATCACGTGGTTCGATACGCCAGTGGTGGTAAGGTACATGCAGGAGGGAAGCAAACTTCTGGCTCCTGGCCTGACCTACGAGGGCATGGGGTTCGACATGGTGCCCCTCTGCGGGCTTGGCATGGTGGCTGTCGGTGTGCTCTGCGCTTCGGGGGAGTATCGCGACCACGGTCTGCGGACGAGCCTTTTGGTCATGCAGAAAAAGCTTCCCCTTCTGGTCGCGCAGACCCTTGTCCTGACGCTGTTCTGCCTGGTCGTTGCAATGGTGTCGGTTATCAGCCTGTCGCTTGTCTCGCAGTGGAGGCTCGGGGAGCTCTCGGTGATAAGGGAGGGGATTCCCGCAGAGCTGGCTCTGCACTGGGTGGGAGGGACCTTCTACCTGGTTGTTTGCGCGCTCATCTCCTTCTTCTTGACGCATGCCTTCCGTGACGCGGCCGTCCCGCTGTTTATCATGACCGGCATGTCGCTCATGACCTTTATCCTGCTGTCGATCACGACACTCACGCGCTGGCTGCCCACCGTGGTGGGAGTGATGCTCTTTGAGCCTAACCTCGTCACGAGCTCATACCCCGAAGTGGCCATGTCTGTGCCAACTGCCGTGGCGGTCTTGGTCGGATGGACAACCCTGTCGGGCGCGATCGCCTTCGTGCTGTTTGCCCGCAGGTCGGCCCAGTAGCTTGGGAGGGTGGACGTGGGCTATCATGGGTCTGATGGTGGGATTGGGACTGGGTGAGTTGGCTGGTGCGAGTGGTGAGGCGGCGCGTGCCGTACGCCACGGGCGCCATGACCGTGCCCATGTGCCCGCGGTCGTGAGGCTTGTCGCTGATAGGAGTGCCATGATGGGGACGAGTCGTCTGCCGAGAGGATCATTTCGCAGATTTGCCCTGATGCTTTCCGTCGCTCTCGTCTTGGTTGGCCTCACACTCAGCGTGCCGCAGGCAAATGACTCCCCGACCATCGCCTGGGCTGCCATTGCGCTCGTGTCCATCTTCATCGCGCTATTCGCCTGCGTCCTGTGGCTTGCCTTCGATGCCACCCGCTCGCAGCTTGAGCGTAGACGCGCGCTGCGCCGCGCCGAGACATACGACAGGATCCGCCGCGATGCCGAGACCCGGGCTCGCGTGGCGGGTGAGCTTCACGACAGCGTCGGGCACGATCTCACTGCGATCATCGCGCTCGTGGAGGGCGCGAGGGCGGCAGGGCAGGATGCGGGCGAGGTCCTCGATCGGGTGAGCGAGCTTGCCCGCGCAGGCCTCGCGGATACGCGTCGGGCTGTCGCCGCTCTCGAGGTGCCGGAGGGGACGGCAGTGACGGTTTCCGAACGCTCTTGGGAGCAGATCGCCCGCCTGCCCGAGCGGGCGCATGCCGCAGGCGTCGCCGCCCCATTCTCTGAGACGGGGCGCAGGCCCACCGACGGCGTCCAGTCTGAGCTCGCATACCTGGTGGTGCGTGAGGGCATCACGAACATGCTGCGCCACGCCCAGGACGCAGGCTGCGTCGTCGTATCGGTCGATCATCGCGCTGACGGCTGCTGTGCCGTGGCGGTTCGCGACGATGGCAACTGTGGCGACAGGGCAGGTGAGGGTTCCCGTTCTGCGGGAAAGGACGCCGGGACGGGACTGCGCCGCCTCAAGGAGCGCTTGGTCGCCCTGGGCGGGTCTCTCTCGTGGGGACCCGACGAGGGCGGATGGTCCCTCGAGGCCCTCATCCCCCCTGCAAAGGACCAGCTGTGTGGGGACGAAATCCAGCCGTGCCAGAACGGGGGACAGCCGTGTCAGGATGAGAGTGCTTGATGATACGGGTGATGCTGGTAGACGATCAGCGGGAGGTGCGAGACGGGCTCACGCTCATGATGTCCAAGTTTGCCGATCTTCACGTAGTCTCGCGCTGCGCGAACGGCGCTAAGGCTATGGAGGAGCTGCGTTGCCTCGACGCGTCTGGCGCGGCGCTGCCTGACGTCGTCCTCATGGACGTGCGCATGCCCGTCATGGACGGCATAGATGCCACGCGTCGCATCGTGCGCTCTTGGCCCTCCGTCCACGTGCTTGTCCTCACCACCTATGACCAAGACGACTATGCGTTTGGCGCGCTTGCCGTCGGGGCGTCCGGGTTTCTGCTTAAGGACTCAGCGGTCGGCACGATCGTGGGGGCGATCCGCTCGGTGGCGGCAGGCGACGCTGTGCTTTCTCCGCGCGTGACACGCGAGCTCATAGCGCGGGTCATTCCCAACCGCACGCCATCTGCCTCCGACCGCTTCTCCGTGCTGCCGCCGCGAGAGCTCAAGATGGCCGAGCTCGTCTCTGAGGGCCTCTCCAACGCCGAGATAGCCGAGCGACTGTCTATAGAGGCTTCGTCGGTCAAGCGCTCCATCACGCGTATCCTCTCAAAGCTCGGGCTGAGGGATCGCGTGCAGATAGCCGTGGCCTGGTACAAGGCTGGGCGCTTCTCGTGACCTTGGTGTATGCAGACAGGTTTGGTAGGCTTGTGGCTTCGGGCTCTGCGGTCAGTTGCTCGTGGCGCCTCGCGCGGCGTCGTTCGTCCTTCCCAAAATGCGCTTTTCCGTGAGTGCCCGGGCACAGAGTGCGTCTTTCCGTGAGGCGACGCCACGTTTGTGCAGGTGAGGAAAAGCGCACTCTACGGAAAAGCGCATTCTGCGACCACACCCTCACGGAAAAGCGCATTCTGTACGTTTGATCTCACGGAAAAGCGCACTTTGACTTGCTCGCCCAGAGCCCGCCTCACGGAAAAGCGCATTCTGCCTGCGAACCTCACCGAAAAGCGCACCCTACAACCTGTCGGTTGCCAGAGTGCACCTTTCCGTGAGTGCCCGGGCACAGAGTGCGTCTTTCCGTGAGGCGACGCCACGTTTGTGCAGGTGAGGAAAAGCGCACTCTACGGAAAAGCGCATTCTGCGACCACACCCTCACGGAAAAGCGCACTCTGCATCTCCAGCCTCACGGAAACCCGCATTCTGCTCCCCGCAGACGCCTATCCCCGCGATACCTACCCTGGCGATGCTCTTCGAACGTTTGAGACTCCTCCTGTCATGTGACCTACAATGTAAGAGGGGAGCGGGAAGGAGACCATCAAACCATCCCTAGGTCTGAGCCCTGTTCTCTCGAAGACTTGCGTTCTCGTCCGTTTGGGGTGCTTGCATATGGCTGGCTTCTTTGTCGTGTTGCTCGGGTTTTGGTTTCTGCTCGCACTTGTGGCCATCGGATTCATCCTCGCAGGCATCATCGTCTCTGCCGTCTTTGCCGCCGGTGCAAGGGGGCGTGCCGCGCGGGGAGAGAACCTCGGCGCCAAGAAGGCCATCCCCATCGTCCTCTTCATCCTTGGTTTGATTCCGCTCACCCTCGTGATCGGTGCGGTCATCTTCATTGCTGTCTTGGACGCTCCGTACAAGGCACAGCGGGATATATCGGACAGGGCCTATGCCTACGTGCACTCACATGATGCCGAGGGACTTGCTCGCATGCTCGACTCGCAGCCTGGTGTCGCCGTCGGTGACCCTTCGGACCAGCGTGCTGTGAGCCTTGGGCAATCACTCTTGGATCTAGCGATCAAAGAGGACGATCCGTCAACGGCCAAGGTTCTGCTCGACCGGGGTGTCACGCCTGATGGAAACGATCTCAGAGCCGCGTGCAACTGGGAGGATGGGGGCGCGTCTGGCCCTCATGCGGAGTCGACCCTCCAGTCTGGTAAGGACACCTATAACCCCCAGCTTGTCAGTGTCCTGCTGGATGCGGGAGCGCCCGCCGGCGAGCCCACCGACAGGCCTCCGATCAACTCTTTTGTTGTCTCTATGTGCGGAAACGGCATCGATGACACCGATATGGCGATTCTGAGAAGGATGCTTCAGCAGGGAGCCTCCATAAGCGCGGTGGACGGCGGTGGGTGGAGGGCCATCGATCGCTTTAACGAGGTGCTGGGGTGGGGATGGGGAAAGAGGGCGCTCGCGGGTCAGGACGACAAGGTAGCCGAGGTGCAAGAGCTTCTTACACCCAAGGGCTAGGTTCTGGTCGACAGCGCCACCTCATGGTCGAGAGTATCATTAGGCTGCTGTCTCGTAGGTCTTCGTACTCCGCAAATTCTGGAGCGGGAGGCAGCGGGCACTTTGGTTGGCATCCGTTTCGGCCAAGGCGACCTGCGGACGCACGCATACCGAAGTCTGTCATACCCTATCGTACCTTTCCCGAAGCCGTTGCCCGAACTCTGCCAGCTCGGCGCGCAACGCGACTGGCTCCAAGAGCTCGATCCCGTCACCGAGCGATAGGACCCAGGTCATCGCCTGCTCTTGGCAGGAAAAGCCGGCAGAGAAGAGCAGCATGCCGTCCTCGCACTCCGTGAGGGAGGTCGGCCCGAACTCCTCGATGAGGCGCCAGCGGCATTGAGGCTGGATTCGTGCCCTCACCCGACACCTCTTTGGGAAGACGCAATCGCCCGACAGCTGGGGGAGAGGAGCCTCTCTGCTCGCGAAGGGACTCTCGACCTTCATGTCGGTCATGCGGCTCAGCTTGAAGAGGCGAAAGTCATCTCGCAGCTCGCAATATCCCCATACGTACCAGCTCGACCACTCGAAGATAAGGTAGTAGGGGTCGATGGTCCTGTGCGTCTCGCCTGATGGTGCGACGTAGAGAAACGACAGGCTCCGCTGTTCCTCGATGGCCTCATGGACCGTCTCGATGCGCTCAGAGACGGTGGCCCTGTCCCAGGCCGCAAGATTGATGAGAACGTGCTCGTCTGCGGCGATTGTCGTCGACGAGCCTGCGGACAGCTTCTCCATGAGCGCGGCATAGCGCCTGGTCTTGCTTGCGCTATCAAGCCCCCTCAGCCCGGCGAGGATGGACTGCAGGTCAGCTGAGGTCAGTGCGGTCTTGTCGAGGCGGTAGCCTTTCATGATGCGGATCCCGCCACGTGTACCTCGCGTTGTCTGTATGGGGATGCCCGCCATGTTGAGCGAGTCGATGTCACGGGCTATGGTGCGTCTGGACACCTCAAAGAGCTCCGCTAGTTCTGGGGCGGTCATCTTGTCTCGCTGTAGCAGGACGGAGAGTATGCCTACGAGCCTGTCGACTTTCAAGACGTCTCTCGCAACCTCATCGTCGCGAACCGCCGCTCGTGCGGGTTCACCTCGGTGGCTAGAGCGCGCACTGTGCGAGGATGGAGTCGATCCTGCGGATGTCTATCCCTCGCCCGAGCTTTATCGTCACCTGTCCGAGGAGGGTCCACATACACAGCTCGGAGTTGTAGTCCACTATCATGCCCGAGTTTGTGGAGACCCAGGATATGACGGATTTCCAAGGCAGGGAGTACATCTCGACCTTCTGCCCCGTCATGCCCTCCGCATTTCTGATGATGAGCCGGTGGCTGGTGAGGATGGCCTTGTCCCGTATCGTCTTGAAGGCGGCGCATGCCTCCTCGCCGGGGACGAGCATGTCCTCCACATCCTTTGGAACCGCGCACTCGGACATGAACGTCCACTCCATGGTTTGCTCGATCGACATGGCTCCTCCTTGGTCGCGCCGTTTGACTTTCTCCCATCCGAACGACTTAGATCCTACCCCATCCTTTACCTGGGCCGAGGTGATGGCCCATCCTTCGGGAAGGCTTTGAAACCCGTCTCTTGAGGCGGGTGATGCCTTGGGTAGGGGAGTGGCAGGGCGGATTGAGATGGGCACCAAGGACGCCAGGGTCTCTGACGGCCCCGGCTGCTCAGATGCCGCGCCTGGTGGTGGGCCTGTCTGAGTCCCTACAGCACGTGCTGGGCTATGATGGCGTCTATCTTGTTGAGGTCCACGCCACGCCGTATCCGTATTGCCATCAGTTCGCCGGACATCCATATGCGTAGCGTCGAGCTGAACTCAGTTATCTTGTTGGAGTTCACGAACGCCCAGGAGCTGACGGATTTCCAAGGAAGGGAATAGACCTCGGTCGACTTTCCCGTTATGGGCTCGATATCCTTGATGATGAGGCGACGGTTCGTCAGCACAGCCCTGTCCCGTATCGTCGTGAAGGCCGCAGCCGGCTCCTCGCCAGGCACGAGCATGCTGCCCATGTCCCTTGGGATGTCGCACTCTGACATGATTGTCCACTCCATGGCCGCGTCTACTTGTTGCATGGTCTCTTCTCCTTGAATTCTCATCCGCGCGCTTCTTGCGCCCGATAGCCCAAAGCCTACTCCAACTATCGCCGGGTCGTGACGGACCGTCGCGCCCATGCCTGCGAACTATGGTGGGCTTGTCGAGGCGTCACCTCTTGACGTTGTCTCTACCCGTTGGCGAGCTCTACGCCGGCGGCGCGAAGGCGTCGCTTCGTTTTCTCGAACGCGGCCTCGTTTCGAGATGCCACAGCTCGCACGTTGACCGTTGCGCCGAGACTGTTTGCAAGGGCGCCGAGGGCGGTCGCCTTCACGCAGTGGTTGCCGTCGATACCGATGATCTCGACCTCGTCGGCCCCCATGTCGCGCAGCGCCCGCAACAGGCCGGGATTCGAGAATGCGTTGGAGCGTTTCTTGTCAAACAATAGGTTCGAGACAACGTTGAGTCCCGCTCCCAGCTCCTTCTCCTTTGCGGATGGTTCCCAGGGCAGCTTGTTCACGATGTAGACGACGTTCTTGGGGGCATAGCGGCCGATGATGTCGTTGCAGGCCTCGATGAGTCCCTTGGTGTTGCGGCCCTTCATAACGTCGGTCTGGACGTCGACGACCAGCAGTGCTCTCATGGTGGTCCTTTCAGGTGCGAGGCCTGTCGGATAGATGCGGGACCTGTCAGGCCTTGGGTGGATAGGGCGTGGCAAGCATACTACATACCCGTGCCGCTAGGGCCAAACTGCACTTTTTGGTGAGGTGCCGCCCGCAAAATGCGCCTTTCTGTGAGGCGGCGGGCCCAGACTGCGCCTTTCCGTGAGGTGCCAACTCCAGAGTGCGCCTTTCCGTGAGGTGCCGCCACGTTTGCCCAGGTGAGGAAAAGCGCACTCTACGGAAAAGCGCATTCTGGGCGCGGGCCCTCACGGAAAAGCGCATTCTCCAGCCGATGCCTCACCGAAAAGCGCAGTCTGCATCCACAACCCGCTCGTCGCGCTGTGGGAGTCGTGCACGTATGCACTTCATGCACTTCGTGTGTCACAACGTGCAACCATACCTGCGCGGACAGGCAGGACCTCGTTGTAATGCTATCGGGTAGTCCCTGTCAGTCGCCCCAGCTGAAGTTCTCCCTCCCAGCACCAGCCTCGAAGTGGTACGTGACGATACCGCGATCGACGTTGGAGCACGGGCCGTTGTCATACTTGAGACTGACCTTGTCTCCCGCCCCGTCTATGTGAAACGCCTGCCTGTTCATAGCTGTTGGGGCCAGCAGTGCCGCCTCGACGCCTTCCGTGAACCAGGCGGGCGCCGTTCCCGCATAGGAACTCACCTCGCTGGCAGCCTTTGACTTGTGGGGTACCCCCTGGGTGGTTCCGTAGCCCAAGGCGATGACGCCTACGATCTTCCCGTTGACGCCGGCGGCTCGCGCAGCTCTCTTGGGACTGTACGTTCCGCCGACAAACCAGCTGTTCAGGCCAAGTTCTTGTGCGAACAGCATAAGGTCGGCCCCGCACCATCCCAGGCGCTCTTCGATGCCAGGCCCATCCGTACCAGCCATGACCAGGTAGTTTCTTACGTTCTTGGACATGAATAGCTTGGCTAGGAGGTTGAGGCAGCTGCTGTCTTCCCTGACCAGTCGTATGTTGGTCGCGTGCTCCTCGTTGAGCCGCTGTACACGCTCGTTGAGCTGGGTGGCTGTGCTCTCGAGCAGCGGCTCTGTGGTGTATCTGCGCACCGTGTGGCGGTCGCGCATCGCCTTGCTTATGGACATAATGCTCCTATCTCCCCTTCAAGGGGGTGATGACATGAGACCGTACACGACGATATGAGACCTTGCATGATGACATGAGATCGCATGCATGATATTTCATGAGACTACAGCGAGGTTAGGGCGCCTCGGCGCATAAGGGGTGGCTTGTACCTCCTCGATCATGCACCTCTCTGTTCGCGCAACTTGATCCCGCATGCTCGAGAAACGACTCGAACGCAGCACTCAGGTACTCCATGAGTTCTCCATCGGAGAATCCTGCTCCCACGGCCAGCATGCTCGCGAAGCCGTGCGTGTACACCATCATGTCGATGTACAGAGCGTGCGCAGCGGCAGGCGTCAGGTTGTAGCGCTCCGAGATCTCCTCTTCTACACCCGGCTGCGAGACACGGGAAAAGAATTGCTCGATGCTTCTCGCGCTCATATATTGGGAGTGGTAGAGAAATTCGAAGAGCCTCGGCTCCTCTTGGGCGATTCTGATGTGGGCCAGTCCGTTCGACTCAAAGACGGTCTTCGCGTCGTGGGCATGCATCCTGTTGTATTCGGCCACCCACTCAAGCGCTCTCTCATACAGCGACTCCATGAGTCCTTCCATTCCACCAAACCGGCTGTAGAGCGGCTGGGCCGAGCAGCCTGCGGCGTCTGCCACCCTCCGCGCAGTCACGGACTTGTAGTCGTTGCGCATTACGATGCCAAGTGCCGCGTCGAGTACCTCATCCTCACTAAAGCGCTGTCGTCCCATACGACGGTCCTGTTCAATAACATCTGTAATATTACAATCGTTATATTACAGATGAAAAAGAACTCTGTCAAGCGATTGCCTGCGGCCACCTGTGGTCATCCGCTATGTTTGCATGATCGCTGTGCTGTGGCACGCGCCACAGGTTCATCGAGAAAAGCGCAAGGCAAACCAGCTTGACGATCTGCAGACACACCCACCCTGCTAACGTACAGTCAAATGGCTTGCCGCACCTGATTTGTGTGCGGTGCTAGACGGCCAGCTTCTCCACGACGGGCATCCGTGTCGTATCGAGCGTCTTCAGCTCGTATGCCGTCTCTAGATTCAGCCAGAACTGAGCCGTGGTACCGAGCGCCTCTCCCAGCAGCCATGCCATCTCTGCCGTGATGGCGCGTCGTCCGTGGACGATGTCGGACAGGGCCGACTGGGGCCTTCCGATCGCCTTGGCCAAACGGTACTGGCTAATACCCATGGGCTCGAGAAACTCCTCCAGCAAGATCTCCCCGGGAGTCGAGACGAAATCATATATGGTAGCCACAGAACTCAACCCCTCTCGCTTCGCCGCTCTCCCATGTGAAGCACAACCTCCACTGATCGCTGATTCTGACGCAGCGTTGACCCGAACGACTTCCATCGACGTCCTCGAGTCGTTTTCCGGGAGGAATGCGCAAGTCATCCAGCTTGCTTGCTGCGTCCAAGATCTGCAACGTGCGGTAAACTGCTCTTCGTACGCTCGGGGGGACTCGTCTTGGGGGAAACGATACGGGGTCGTCCCAAAATAGGGCCAAGTCCTTGTCCGCAAATTGCATCTGGTCTCCCAGGTTCCGTCTCGTAGTTGCGATGCTACTGTATTTCGGCAGTATTGTCAACAGCACCGTTGGTAAACGTACTGCATGAGGACGAATACCATATGAGGATGGGGAACGTGCCAATCCACACCCGTCTTTTACGTCCGTCCCTTTGGCCGCGCCGGCCCCTTTGGTTGCGCAGTTCCTACGGTTTCGCGCCGACGCTGCCCTTTCGACGACGCCGCCTTGCCGTGGGGTTACCGTTGACCTTGAATGCCGAGGGACAGATGTCTGCGCAGGGGCAGCTGCCGCACTGGGGATGCTGGGCCGTACAGGTCTCTCGTCCAAAGTGGATCCACTGCTCGTTGACTGGTCCCCAGAGCTTGCGTGGGAGCAGCTCGAGCAGGTCCTGCTCGGCGGCAAGAGGTGTGGGGGCGCTCGTGAACTTGAGCCTGACCGCGATGCGGTACACATGCGTGTCGACGGCGATGCCGTCCACGACGCCGAAGGCCTTGTTGAGTACGATGTTGGCGGTCTTTCTCCCCACCCCCGGCAGGCGCACGAGCCCGTCCATCGTATGAGGCACCTCGCCCCCATAGTCGCCCATGATCGCCTGTGACGTGCCCACGCAGTGCTTCGCCTTCGAGCGCCAGAAGCCGATGCTGCGGATGACCTCTCCCAGCTCACCGATGTCGGCCTGAGCCATGGCGGCCGCATCTGGCCAGCGCCTGAAGAGCTCGGGCGTCACCTTGTTCACGGCGGCGTCCGTCGTCTGCGCGGAGAGAAGCACGCAGATTACCAACTCGAAGGGGTTTGTGAAGTCGAGTGCACTCCTAACGTGGGGATAGATCCTGCCCATGCGTCGGCAGAACTCGATGGCACGTTCTCGCTTGGATGTCTTTGACTCTCGTGGCATGCCGCTCCTCTCGCGAACCTGTATTCATTGTATCCGCCTGACGTGGCGCGGCAGCGCGGCATCTGGCGTTGTGCCGACGGCCTGCCACCCGCGCCTCCGATGCGTGCGACGGCCTCTGCCTGCAAGCTGTCCAGAAAAGCGACCGTTCCAAAAAAGTCGACATTTCCAGAGGAAAAGTGAAATAGAATACGTGTTATGGTCTTATGCTAGGCGTTGTATGCGCCTCTCGTCCTACACCAAGGCCCGCGCTGGGGCCGCAAGCCAGGGAGGATATACATGAGCGTTCCCATAGAGAATCTGCTCATTACCAAGGACGACCTCTACATGATGGGAGAGGGCCGCTGGTATCGCAGCTACGAGAAGCTAGGAAGCCATCCTGCGACGACGTTGGGCGTCGAGGGCTATAACTTTGCCGTCTGGGCACCCGACGCCAAGAGCGTCCGGGTCATCGGCGAGTTCAACGACTGGAGTCAGGAGGGGATCTACCTGGAGCCCACCAAGACGGGCGGCATCTGGCGGGGCTTCATCGAGGGTGTGCAGGAGGGCCAGCTCTACAAGTACCTCATCGAGACACCAAACGGCGACTTACTTTACAAGGCAGATCCCTACGCGTTCAGCGCCGAGTGCCCTCCGGGGACGGCGTCGCGCACCGCTGACATCGAGGGCTATGAGTGGACCGACGGCGCTTACCTGAAGAGGCGGGCAAAGCGCACGATGCTCAAGGAGCCACTCAACATCTTTGAGGTGCACCTGGGCAGCTGGAAGCGCCACGACGACGGCCTTGCGGGAAATGGTGATCCCGATAGCGACGATCACAGCGGCTCGTACCTCAGCTACGACGAGCTGTCCGTTGAGCTCGTGGATTACGTCAAGCAGATGGGTTACTCCCATATCGAGGTCCTGCCCGTCATGGAGCATCCCTTTGACGGCTCCTGGGGCTACCAGGTGACGGGCTACTATGCGCCCACCAGCCGCTATGGCACGCCCAAGCAGCTCAAGCACTTCATCGACGCCTGCCACGAGGCCAACATCGGCGTTATCCTTGACTGGGTGCCCGGTGGCTTCTGCCGCGACGAGCACGGTCTCGTGCACTTTAACGGCGGAAAGCTCTACGAGAAGGAAGAGCACCCCAACTGGGGTACCTTCAAGTTCGACCTAGGGCGCCCGGAGGTCCGCACCTTCCTGATATCGAATCTCCTCTACTGGATAGGCGAGTACCATGCCGACGGCATGCGCATGGATGGGGTCACGTCGATGCTCTACCTCAACTTTGGTATCGACGATCCCAGGCTCAAGAAGTTTAACGAGAAGGGGACCGAGGAGGACTTCGTCTCCATCGAGTTTGTTCGGGAGTGCAACGACACCGTGGGCAAGTACTATCCCGACGTCATGATGATCGCCGAGGAGTCTACGGCCTGGCCGCTCGTCACCTATCCCTCCTCCGATGGTGGCCTGGGCTTCCACTTCAAGTGGGACATGGGGTGGATGAACGACACCCTGCATTACATACAGACCGACTTCCCGTGGCGCCCCGGCAACCACAAGCTCCTCACCTTCTCGGCCATGTACCAGTTCAACGAGAACTTCGTGCTGCCCCTCTCGCACGACGAGGTCGTGCACGGCAAGTGCTCGCTCATCACCCGTCAGCCCGGCGACTACTGGCGCGAGTTCGCCGGCATGAGGACGCTCGCCTTCTACCAGATGACCCACTGTGGGGGCAAGCTCAACTTCATGGGCAACGAGATCGCGCAGTTCATCGAGTGGCGCTACTACGAGGGCATCGAGTACTTCTTGACCGAGCAGTACGAGAGCCACGCGAACCAGCAGCGGTTCGTGGCGACGCTCAACAGGTTCTACAACGAGCACCCTGCGCTTTGGCAGAACGCCTATACGGAGGAGGGCTTCGAGTGGATCGATCCGGATGACGCCGAACAGTCGGTCATCAGCTTTGTGCGCAAGGGGGATGACCCCAAGGACGACCTTGTCATCGTCATCAACTTTGACGTGAACCCGCATGAGGACTTCAAGCTTGGGCTGCCGAGGGAGGGGTACTGGGTCGAGGCCTTCAACTCCGACAGCAGCGAGTTTGGCGGCTCGGGCGTGACGAACGAGGGCGTGCGTTTTGCCTCCGAAGAGGAGCCCTGGAACGACCGAGACCAGTCCATCGAGCTGCGTCTCCCGCCGCTCGCAGGCTTGATCCTGCGCTACGACGGTCCGCTTCCCCCAAAGAAGAAGGTGGCTGCGGGCAGCAAGAAGGGCGCACAGGACAAGACCGAGGCTGAGGCCGGCGTCACGATAGAGTCTGAGGTCGCAGCTGAGCCCGAGAAGCCCGAGAAGCCCGCAGCACCGGCAACGTCCCCCTCAAAGGACGCAAAGCCCGCAGTGCTCGCAAAGGCACCCAAGGCCGAGAAGCCCGCAGTCACGCCCAAGGCCGCCTCTAAGGCCGTGGCAAAGAGATCAGACGTCAAGCTTGAGAAGGTCACCGCCACGAGGCCTGCGGCCAGCGCTGCGGCGAAGGCCACCGCAGCTCCAGGTACTGCGAAGAAGGCTGGGGCCACACGGTCGGCCGACTCGACCAAGGGAGCCTCCTCTACGGCGTCTGCGAGCGAGAAGAGTGGCACAAAGGCGAAGAAGACCTCCAGCACTGCCCCGAGCACTACCAAGAAGGCATCCGCTGCGAAGGGGGCTGTCAGCGCGAAGAGTCCTGTGACTACTGCGAAGAAAGGTACTGCTTCTGAGAAGACTTCTCAAAAAACGGTTAAGTAGGCTTCAGGAGGTGTCACAATAGAGTGGTACGGGTGGGCGGGTCGTCAGTTTGAGGCGGCCCGTTCGCCATAATCACGTGAGAGGCATTGTAATGGCACAGGAGCTCTTCACCAATAGACTTTTTGACGACGTCGATGACTTCGTCGCCCAATACCGCGAGGCATGCAAGACCACCTTCGCAAAGAACTATGAGGATCTTGTCGAGTGTGATCGCTACTTTGTACTGGTCAACTTGATCGCTCGCAAGTCACGCAACATCAAGGCCGCAATGGACATCTCTGACGAGAAGCAGGTTTACTACTTCTCCATCGAGTTTCTCCTCGGACCTCTGCTTGACAACTACCTGCTCAACCTTGGCTGCCGCGACATCGTGAAGGAGGGCTGCGAGCGGCTGGGTTCCTCCTTGGATACCATGGAGGCCCAGGAGAGTGACCCCGGGCTTGGCAACGGTGGCCTCGGACGACTTGCTGCGTGTTTCATGGACTCCATGGCAGCGCTGGGAATCAACGGACATGGCAACGGCATGCGTTACCGATACGGCCTCTTCAGACAGGAGATCGTGGACGGTCGTCAGGTCGAGCGAATGGACAATTGGCTCGCCCGCGGCTATCCCTGGGAGACGCGCAAGGAGGAATCCTCCGTCATCGTGCAGTTTGGCGGCGAGGTCGTGCGTCACGAGGAGAACGGCCGCTATTGGTTTACCCATGAGGGTGGGCAGCGCGTGAAGGCCGTGCCCTACGACGTCCCTCTCATCGGCTATGGCGGAAACACGGTTAACAACCTGCGCATCTGGAGCGCCGAGCCCGCAAGCGAGGACTTCGATCTGCAGGCTTTCAATGCGGGTGACTACGCGCAGGCGATGCGCTTTCAGTCAGACGTCGAGGCCATCAGCCAGATACTCTATCCTAACGACGCGGGCGAGCACGGGAGGCTGCTCCGTCTTAAGCAGGAGTACCTCTTTGTGAGCGCTGGCCTCCAGACGATACTTCGCAGCTACGAGAAGAGGCACGGGGCCGACTGGAAGCATCTTCCCAACTACGTCGCCATCCACACCAATGACACGCACCCCGCGATGTGTGGTCCTGAGCTCATGCGCATTCTCGTGGACGAGAAGGGCGTCGACTTTGACCTCGCCCTCAAGATCACCCTTGCCACGATCTCCTACACTAACCACACGATCATGCCCGAGGCCCTGGAGAGGTGGCCCATCAACATCTTCCGTGAGCTGCTGCCCCGTCTCTACATGATCATCGACACGGTCGACCTGCGCTATCGCAACAGTTTCCCCCACGATAGGGACAACTGGCAGGATCTGCTCCAGCAGACGGCCATCCTCTGGGACGGCCAGGTGCGTATGGCGAACCTCTCCGTCAGGTTCTCCCACTCGGTGAACGGCGTCTCGGAACTGCATACGGGCATTCTCGAAGACACGACCCTCAACGCCTTCTATGAGCTTACACCCGAGAAGTTCAACAACAAGACCAACGGCATCTCGCACCGCCGCTTCCTCGGCAACGCCAATCCCACCTACTCGAGCCTGATCTGCGACGCGATCGGTGACGGGTGGCTGCGCGATGCGACGGAGCTCTCCAAACTCACGGCCTTCGAGGATGATCCTTCCTTTCAGGAGGGGTTCGAGCGGGCCCGCAGCTGGAACAAGCGGCGTCTTGCCGACTACGTCAAGAAGACCTCCGGCGTCTTGCTTGACACCTCGATGGTCTTTGACGTCCAGGTCAAACGCTTCCACGCCTACAAGCGCCAGCTGCTCAACATCATGAAGGTCATGGCCCTGCGCGAGCGAATCCACGATGATCCCACCCTTGAGCTGCGCCCGACGGCCTTCATCTTCTCGGGTAAGGCGGCACAGAGCTACTTCTTTGCCAAGGAGGTCATCCGCCTCATCAATGCCGTCGCCGACGTCGTCAACAATGACCCCATAGTCAACGACAGGATACGCGTCGCCTTCGTGCCCAACTTCTCCGTCTCTAACGCGCAGCTCATCTATCCTGCGGCTGATATCTCGGAGCAGATCTCGTGGGCGGGCTCGGAGGCCTCCGGTACCTCCAACATGAAGCTCATGATGAACGGCGCCATCACCTTGGGCACCTATGATGGCGCCAACATCGAGATAGCCCAGCTCGTTGGCGAAGACAACATCAAGATCTTCGGCCTGCGCACCGAGGAGGTCGACAAGCTCCGAGCTGAGGGTGGCTACTTTGCCTGGGACTTCTATAACAAGTATCATGACAGTATCGGCAGGATCGTTGATCGACTTACCGACGACACGTACGCGCGTCTCTCGGGCAACTTCCAGAGCGTCCGCGACGAGCTCATGGTGAACAACGACCACGATCTTGTGCTGGCGGACTATGCTTCCTACATCGAGGCTTGGGAGGAGCTCAGTGAGGCGTACGGTGAGCGCCGCTCGTGGAACCGTTCGGCGATTCATAACACGTCTCAGTCGGGATATTTCTCCAGCGACCGAACAATACGTGAGTATGCGTCGGAAATTTGGCATATTGGTGAATAGGCACCATCTGGCAAAGGCACCGGAAACCGAAAGGGGAGATGTTATGAGCAAGAAGGAGTGCATCGCAATGCTTCTTGCCGGCGGACAGGGGAGCAGGCTTGGGGCCCTCACAAAGGATGTGGCGAAGCCAGCTGTCTCGTTTGGTGGCAAGTACCGCATCATCGACTTCGCGCTGTCAAACTGCGCGAACTCGGGGATCAAGACGGTGGGGGTACTCACGCAGTATCGTCCGTACCTGCTTCACTCGTATCTGGGGACCGGCGGTGCCTGGAATCTAGACGAGAGCGACGGTGGCGTCTCCATCCTGCCTCCGTACGCCACCCAGACGGGAGGGGCGTGGTATGCGGGCACGGCCGACGCCGTGACGCAGAACATCGGCTTCATCGAGCAGCATGATCCCGAGTACGTCTTGATCCTCTCGGGCGATCAGCTCTACAACATGGACTATCAGGCCATGCTCGACAACCACAAGAGGCATGAGGCCGATCTCACCGTTGCCGTCATGCCCGTTCCCTGGGAGGAGGCATCCCGCTTCGGAATCATCACGCAGGACGACGACGAGAAGATCCTCAAGTTCACCGAGAAGCCCAATAAGCCAGACAGCAACCTGGCCTCGATGGGCATCTACATCTTTAATACCGAACTTTTGGTCAGCACCCTCAAGGAGGATGCGATCGACCAGGCCTCCGAGCATGACTTCGGAAACGACATCATCCCGAAGCTGCTCGCGGACGGCAAGCGTCTCTACACCTACGAGTACAACGGATTCTGGCGCGACGTGGGCACCATCTCGTCCTACCACGAGACGAGCATGGACCTTCTGGGGTCCAACCCCGACTTCGACCTGTTCGATACCAAGGCCCCCATCATGAGCAACGCCTCCACAAGGCCGCCCGCCTACATTGGTCCTGACGGTGCCATAGATGACTGCCTGGTGGGCAATGGCGCCACCGTCTACGGCAAGGCACGCCACTCGATCATCTCGACCGATGCCCACGTGGGCGAGCGTACCATCGTCGAGGACTCCGTGCTGCTGCCGGGCGCCTGCGTCAAGGACGGGGCTCACATCGTCCGTGCCATCCTAGGCGAGAACTCCGTCGTCGAGGAGGACGTCGTGCTTGGGAGCGTCGATCAGACCCGCGACACCGCCGTCATCGGAAACAACGTCGTTGTTGGAAAGGGGGAGGAGTAGAGCATGGATAAGACCATCGGCATCATCACCGCTAACTACTCCACAAAGTACCCGACCGTCCTCTCTGAGGCTCGCCCTGTGGCATCCATGCCCTTCCTCGGCCGCTACCGTGTGGTGGACTTTGCGCTCTCCAACATGGTCAACTGCGGTATACGGACGGTCGGCATGATCATGCCCTACAACTACCGCTCGCTGATCGACCACATTGGGTCGGGACGCGACTGGGACCTGAACCGCAAGAAGGGTGGTCTTTTCATCCTGCCCGGCTCGGCCTTCGGGACCTCGCGCACGGGTTCGCGCTTCCTCTTGCGTGACCTTGCCCACAACAAGGTCTACATGCAGCGCGGTAGCTCCGAGCTGTGCATCATCACCTCAGCGAGCTTCGTCTTCAACATGGACTACGGTCAGCTCGCCGACGCCCACCGCGAGTCGGGCGCCGATATCACGGTCCTCACCAAGACCGCCGAGGGCAAGGACGTCGACGTCACGGGCTTCAACGTCGAGGATGGTCGCGTCAAGGGTCTCAAGCATGGCGTCGACTTCGGCGACACCGCCTTCCTCGACTGTTTCGTGATCGGCCGTGACCTGCTCCTGCAGATGCTCGAGTGGTACGCCCAGACCGACTACCTTGACCTCTTCGAGGCGCTGGGCACCGACTACGGCCGCGTCAAGGTTCAGACCTACGACTATGATGGCTATGCGGCTCCGATCTTCAACAAGGACAGCTACTTTAAGGCCAACATGGACCTTCTCGACCCCAAGATCTCGGTCGAGCTCTTCCCGCCCGACCGTCCGGTCCGCACGAAGGCGCATGACAACGCTCCCGCGAAGTTCGAGAGTGGCTCGCATGTGTGCAACTCCCGCATCTCGGGCAGCTGCCGCATCTATGGCACGGTCTACAACTCCATCTTGGGCAGAGGCGTTACGGTTGCGAGCGGCGCTACCGTCAACAACGCGATCGTTATGCAGAGCTGTGTGATCGAGAGCGGCGCTCGTGTCGAGAACGCGATCGTCGACCGTAACAACGTCGTCCCGGAGAGAACCGAGCTCAGGGGTACCCCGGACGCCTTGTTCATCAAGGAAAAGGGTGACGAGTAGTCACAGGTAGGGGAACATCATGGCTGATAGCGTCAGGAGAAAGATAAGGATTCTGTTTGCCGCCTCCGAAGCTGTCCCGTTCGTGAAGACGGGCGGCCTCGGCGACGTGGCAGGCTCGCTACCCGTCGCCCTCAAGGCTGCGGGCGCGAAGGTGTCGGTGATCCTGCCTAAATACAGCTTCATCCCGCAGGAATATAAGGAGCAGATGCAGCACATCGCCGATTTCTACGTGCCCCTCTCCTGGAGGAGCGTCTACTGCGGCATCGAGAAGCTCAACTACGAAGGCGTCGACTTCTACTTCGTGGATAATGAGGCCTACTTCAAGCGCGACAGCGCCTACGGCTACTTTGACGACGGTGAGCGCTATGCCTTCTTCTCGAAGGCGATCTGCGAGGCCATCGCACTTCTGCCCGAGCTGCAGGTGGACATCCTGCACTGTAACGACTGGCAGGCTGCGCTCGCCCCGGTCTTCATCCGGGAGTTCTACCAAGGTTCAGACGCCTGTCGGAACGTCAAGACGATCTTCACTGTCCACAACGTGAAGTTTCAGGGGCAGTACTCCGACAAGATGCTCTCCGACGTCCTTGGGCTGGCCGACAACCCCACGGCGGCGGGGCAGCTCTACTGCGATCGGGACTCCATCAATTTCATGAAGGGTGCGCTCTGCTACTCTGACATCATCACCACGGTGAGCCCGAGCTATGCGAGCGAGCTGCAGATGCCCTTCTTTGGCGAGGGGATGGATGGTATCTTCCGCCGCCGTTCCAACGTGCTGCACGGCATTCTGAATGGCATTGACCAGCATGTCTGGAACCCCGAGACCGACGAGATGATCCCTGAGAAGTACAGCATCGCGACCCTTGCGAAGAAGGCCAAGAACAAGAAGGCCCTCCAGCAGGAACTTGGACTCAGGCAGGACCCGGAGCGTCCGCTCGTGGTCATGATCGGGCGCCTCACCAACCAGAAGGGCTTAGGACTCGTACGCTACGCGATGAACCGGCTCATGGAGCGCTGCGTCCAGGTGGCCATACTTGGTACGGGCGACAAAGACCAGGAGGACGCGTTCAAGTACTTTGCGTGGACCTACGGCGACATGATGAGCGCCTACATCGCCTTCGACGACGCGCTCAGCCACCGTATGTATGCCGGCGGTGACATCCTGCTGATGCCATCTGAGTTCGAGCCCTGTGGTCTTTCTCAGATGATCGCCATGCGCTATGGAACGCTGCCGGTCGTACGTGAGACGGGTGGCCTGCAGGACTCGGTGATGCCCTACAATCAGTACACGGGTGAGGGCACGGGCTTCCGCTTCGCGAACATGAACGCGGACGAGATGGCAGACTGCCTCCTTAATGCTTGCGAAGTCTTCTGGACTAATAAGGATGCTTGGGTTAAGCTACAGAAGCAGGCAATGAAGACGGACTTCTCATGGAGTCGTGCGGCAGATGAGTACCTTGGCATCTACTACGACCTCCATCCCGAGATAGTCAGGTACGACCAAAAGAGGTAGGTTTTGAGAGCTAGGCACGTTACTTCTGAGGGTATGTATAGGGAACCCTTCGGTGCTGTCCAGATGGGCAGCACCGTTTCTCTGGCCATAGACGTCTGGGACGAGCCCGATGCACGATGTTCGCTGCGTCTGTGGACCGACGAGAAGGGCGAGGAGCTCATCGACATGGTGGGCGAGAGGATGGACGGGTTCCTGCGCTTTTCGGTGAGCTTCAGTCCCGAGGGTCCCGAGATCATCTGGTACAGCTTCCGCATCACGGCAGCCGACGGCTCGGTCTGGCGCTACGGTGCCTCCTGCGAGCACGGCTGCGGTGAGGGAGCCTTCGTCTTCGGCGAGCCACCGTCGTTTCAGATCACGGTTTATGACCCAGAGCGCGAGATCATTCCCGAGTGGTACAAGCGCGGCGTCGTCTACCAGATCTTTCCAGACCGCTTCGCACGCGGGAAGGGCTGGCGCGAGCAGGTCGAGGCAGACATGGCCAGGCCCTACACTGGCCCCACGCGTCGCCTGGTCGAGGACTGGAACGCCTATCCCCGATACGAGAAGGACGCGAGCGGCAGGATCGCCGCTTGGGACTTCTATGGCGGCACGCTTGAGGGCATCCGCGAGAAGCTTCCCTACCTCGAGGGGCTCGGCATCACGATCATCTACCTTAATCCCATCTTCTCGGCGGCGTCCAACCACCGCTATGACACTGCCGACTATCTGCACATCGACGCAGCACTCGGTACAGAGGAGGACTTCTCGCGCCTCTGCGCGGATGCGGCGTCACACGGCATCTCGATTATCCTCGATGGCGTGTTCAACCACGTGGGTGCGGACTCCATCTACTTCAACCGTGCGGGCATCTATCCCGACCTCGGCGCCTATCAGGGTGAGAACTCGCTCTACCGCAGCTGGTTCACCTTTAACGGGGATGGAAGCTACGAGAGTTGGTGGGGTATTGATGACCTGCCGGCCGTGCGCGAGGACTGTCCGGAGTTTCGCGAGCTCATCTGTGGGCATGATGGCGTGGTGCGCAAGTGGCTGCGCCTGGGTGCCCGTGGCTGGAGGCTCGATGTGGCCGATGAGCTCTCTGACGAGTTTCTGAGGGACATCAAGAGCGCCGCCTTGGCTGAGCGCGAGGATGCCGTCGTCATAGGGGAGGTGTGGGAGGACGCCACCAACAAGTATGCCTACGGCACGCTGCGTAAGTATTTCCAGGGCGGGGAGCTTGACGGCACGATGAACTACCCCTTGCGCAGGGCGATCCTGCGCTTCCTCACGGGTGAGGCCACGGCCGGCGAGTTCGTCAAGAAGATGGAGTCACTCTACGAGAACTACCCGCGCGAGAACTTCATGAGCGAGCTCAACCTCCTTGGCAGCCATGACAGGATCCGCCTGCTCACCATACTGGGAAACGCCCCCAGGGCAAGGGACCTGGACGATGAGCAGCGCTATCGCTATCGCTTGAGCGACGGACAGCACAGTCTTGCCGTGAGCAGGCTCTGGATCGCGGCGCTCCTTCAGATGTGCATGCCTGGTGTTCCGAGCGTCTACTACGGGGACGAGGCGGGTCTTGAGGGCTTCTCGGACCCCTACTGTCGCGCTCCCTTTCCCTGGGGCGCCATCAACCAGGACTGCTTCACCATCTACCGCAACGCCATCGCCCTGAGGCGTTCGCTTCCCGCGCTCACGGACGGTGACTTCGAACCCTTTGCGCCTAACGATGACGTCTTGGGCCTCTGGCGTCGCAACGGGGTCGGCAAGATTTGCGTGCTCGTGAACGCCTCGCTCACCCAGTCCCATACCGTGCGAGTGAAGGTGGGGGATCTGCGTGCGGATGACGTCGTCTCGGGCCGCCCCTGCGAGACGAAGGACGGCGAGGTGGAGGTCTTCCTCTGGCCGCTTGGCTCCACCGTCCTCGACCTCCATGAGGAGCAGCGCCTACAGGTTCCTATGGAGCGGGGGATGGGCGTGCTCTGCCACATAAGCTCCCTTCCCAACATCTACACGTCAGAGCGACTCGGTAGCCTGGGCGAGCCGGCGCTTCGCTTCGTCGATATGCTCGTGAAGGCGGGCATCCGCTACTGGCAGGTCCTGCCTGTGAACCCCACGGATGCCTTCGGCTCGCCCTACGCGGGTCTCTCGGCCTTTGCCGGCAACATATCGCTCATGTGGGGCGTGGACGCCGAGGGTCCTACTGCGTTGCATGCTGACTTCGAGGGCTCCCCTGAGCTCAGGCGCTTCATCGAGGACAACGAGGATTGGCTCTTGCCCTACGCTACCTTCCGTGCGATCAAGGGCAGGGTGGGTGACGAGAAGCCTTGGCAAGAGTGGTCTCAAAAGTACCAGACATGGAGTAGTGAGCTCGCGGGCAGAAAGGAACTTGTGGCCGGCGTCCGTCGCGAACTGGCCCTGCAGTACTCCTTCATGCAGCAGTGGGGCGACTTGCATCGCTACGCCAACGAGCGAGGCATCAAGATCATCGGTGACATGCCCATGTACGTCTCGGCGGACTCTGCGGATGTCTGGGCCGAACGCGACATCTTTGCGCTCGATAAAAAGGGCTATCCAAGCGAGGTAGCAGGCACGCCTCCGAGCAGCGCTGGCGATGCGGGGCAGATCTGGGGCAACCCCACCTATCGCTGGCACCACCTGCGCGAGACCGGCTACGAGTGGTGGATGCGTCGTCTGGAGCGTAGCTTCGAGCTCTACGACTACGTGCGCCTGGACCACTTCTTGGGCTTCTCGTCCTACTACTCGATCCCTACGGGTCGACAGGCGGCCGATGGCAGGTGGAACTTTGGGCCGGGTCTCGACCTGTTCCAGAAGGCCTACGATCGGTTTGGACCTTTGCCCTTCGTGGCCGAGGACCTCGGTTCCATCACGCCGGCGGTACGCTCGCTCCTCTCGAAGACGGGCTTTCCTGGCATGGACGTGATCCAGTTTGCGAACGAGGACGTTCGCAGTGGGTATCACCCCGCCCCGGGCAAGCTGGTCTACACCTCGACGCATGATACCCACACGCTGCTCGGCTGGGTCGAAGAGCATTTTGGTTTTGACAAGAACGATCCGGAACAGCTGCGTGAGGCCTTGGTGCTTGCGGAGAGTCTCACCTACGAATGCCTCCTGAGCGACGCCAACGTGGTGGTGATCCCCTTGCAGGACCTGCTTTTGTGCGATGACCAGGCACGTATGAATGTGCCAGGCGAGACTGCGGACAACTGGTCGTGGCAGGCGGAATCGGATGCCCTCGAGAACGCGAGTAGGGTGATGGATGCGTTCATTAAGGGGAGCGGCAGGTAGTTGATGTTCATAGATCGCGTCGCGACCCAGCTCTTCTTTGCCCCAGAGCTCGCGCCCCTGTCCGCATCGCTTGCTGCGGGCGAGGACGCGAACCTGGCGGTTGCCCAGAGCGCACGCCCCTTGGTCGTCGCCGCGACGTGGACGCGCGATCCTAGGCCCTGCCTGCTGATCGTCTCGGGCGAGGAGGCGGCCGACCGTGTCACTCGCGCCCTTTCCGCCTGGTTGGGGCAGGGAGTGGTCCTGCGCTACCCCGAGCGCGGGGATTGGCCTTGGTCTGACAGGGCGGCGGACGTCGCTATCATAGGGGCTCGCGCACATGCGATGATGCGCCTCTCGCTGGGCGAGCATTGCGTCGTGGTGGCGAGTGCCAGATCGCTGCTGCGTCGCGTGCCACCGGTGGGCTCGGGCTACTTTATGCCCTCGACCTTCGCGGTGGGAGACGAGCTCGAGATCGGGGATGCGGCCGAGCTTCTGGTGGGCATGGGGTACGCCGACGTCGGTGCGAGCAAGGATGTGAGCGTGCCGGGCAGCTTCTGTCTGCACGGCGACTCGCTCGATGTCTTTCCCGCGCAGGCGTCCTCGCCCGTTCGCGTCGAGTTCTTTGGCGACGAGATCGATCGGGTACGACGCATGGTTCCCGCGACGGGCCAGACGATAGGCGACTGCACGGATGTGAGCGTGCTTCCCTGTCGGGAGATCGCACTCACGCACGAGACGATCGGACGGGCGCAAGAGGCGCTGGGGAGCCTGGCCAAGAACTCCTCGAGGGTGGCCGCAGACCTCGCCCTCATCGAGCAAGCCTCGTTGGCACCCTCGCTCGATCGCTACCTGCCCCAGCTCTACGGTGGCTCGGCAAGTCCCATCGACCATATCTCGAAGCGCGCGCTGGTGGTCCTCGCGGAGCCGAGGGCCCTCTTTGATGACTGTCAGCGCGCTACCGACGACATCAGAGCTGTGGCAGAGGGCGCGCGCGAGAGCCTCGAGGGACTCTATACGTCACCGCAAGAGCTCGACTTCGGGAGTCAGCAGCGCCTGTCCCTCTCGTCGATCCAGCGCTCGGGCACCGCGCCGACGGCGGAGCTTGACGTGCGCCAGCCGTCCATCGCCGGTTCTGACACCAAGCTCTTGGGTCGCGTGCGCCAGCTTCTGCACGATAGGATGGCGGTTGCCTTCGCCGTACCCGATCGCGGAGCCCGCGAGCATCTTGAACTGACCTTTACCGATGAGCACATCCCGTTCGAAGAGGCGCTCCTTGTGAGGGAACGTGCGGACGGTGTGACCTTGGATGGGGCTTCTCTCGACGACAAGGACCCTGTGCGCCCCCTCAGGCGGGGGATGGTCACCTTCTTTGACGCGCCGGTGCCGGCGGGTGTCGTGGTGCCCTCGGCGCACCTGGCGATCCTCTCGGTATCTGACCTCAGCTCTCGGATGGCCAAGCGCCGCCGTGCACGCCGCGTTGACCCCACCTCGATCACCTTCCCGTTCGAGCCGGGCGACTACGTGGTCCATGCGACCCATGGCATCGCGCTGTTCTCCCAGATCGTGCGCCTAGAGGTTGACGGTCGCGAGCGCGACTACTTTCTTCTCAAGTATGCAGACGAGGACAAGCTCTATGTGCCGCTTGAGCAGGTGGACCGTATCACGCGCTACGTGGGTCCGGACGGGACGTCCCCTAGGCTCACGCGCCTCAACACGGCCGATTGGTCTCGGGCGACAGGCAGGGCTCGCAAGAGCGCAAAAAAGCTCGCCTTTGACCTCGTGGACCTCTACACGCGTCGATCGGCGGTCGCGGGCTTCGCCTTTTTGCCGGACACGTCGGCGCAGGGCGACATGGAGGCGAGCTTTCCTTACGAGCTGACGGTGGACCAGGCCTCGGCGCTTGCTGACATCAAGGCCGACATGGAGGCGCCCAGGCCCATGGACAGGCTGCTCTGCGGTGACGTGGGTTTTGGTAAGACCGAGGTCGCCCTGCGCGCGGCCTTCAAGTGTTGCCAGGACGACAAGCAGGTCATGGTGCTCTGTCCGACGACGATCTTGGCCCAGCAGCACTTCGAGACCTTCTTTGGACGTTTCGCCCCGTTTGGCCTCAAGGTAGCGGTGCTCTCACGCTTCGTGACGCCGGCACAGCAGCGACGCACACTCATGGGCTTTGCCGACGGATCGGTGAGCGTGCTCATCGGGACGCACCGCCTGCTCTCGTCGGACGTGAACCCGCACGACCTCGGCCTTGTCATCATAGACGAGGAGCAGCGCTTTGGCGTGCAGCACAAGGAGCAGCTCAAGAACATGCGCGAGCAGGTGGACGTGCTGACGCTCTCTGCGACGCCCATTCCGCGCACCATGCAGATGGCCGTGAGCGGTGTGCGTGACATGAGCCTGATCATGGTGCCGCCTCCGGGACGCCTTCCCGTGAAGGTCTCGGTGGGCGAGTGGGACCCCGACGTGGTCTCTGACGCCATCCGTAGCGAGCTGAGCCGCAAGGGTCAAGTCTATTATGTGAGCAATCGCGTGACTACGATAGATGACGCGGTCGCGCGCGTGGCGGAGGCGGCGCCCGAGGCCCGTGTCGGCGTCGCACATGGGCAGATGAGTGCGGCGGCGGTCGAGAACGTGATGCTCGAGTTTCAGGAGCACGAAATCGACGTGCTCGTGGCGACGACCATCATCGAGAGCGGCATAGACAACCCTCACACCAACACGCTCATTATTGAGGACTCACAGCGCCTGGGCCTCGCCCAGCTCTACCAGCTCAAGGGACGCGTGGGGCGAGGGCGCGTCCAGGCCTTCGCATACTTCATGTTCCCGGTCGACCGTCCCCTCACGCCCGAGGCGACCGATCGTCTTACCGCGATCAACGAGTACCAGGACCTGGGTAGCGGCATGCGCATAGCGATGCGCGACCTCGAGATCCGGGGAGCGGGGTCGCTGGTGGGTGCGGAGCAGCACGGCAACCTCTCGAATGTGGGCTTTGACCTCTTTTCTCAGATGTTGGGTGAAGCCGTTGCCGAGGCGCGGGGCGAGACGCAGGACGTGGAGCCCCCGGAGGTCACGATCAACCTGCCGGCCGACTTCTACCTGGCACAGGAGTATCTGCCTGAGGTGGACGAGCGCGTGCTCGCGTACCGTAAGCTTGCCTCGGCGACGGAACTCGCCAGTGTCGATACGCTACAAGAGGAGCTTGAGGAGAAGCACGGCGCGCTGCCGCTCGCAGGCCAGAACCTCTTCGATCGCGCCCGCGTGCGCATACGTGCCGAGCGCCTGGGTGTGACGAGCATCTCGCTCGTGAGCGGTCGCCTTGTCTTTCAGGGCCTTTCGCTCACGCGCCAGCAGGCGATTGCACTCAAGGAGCGCAGAGGTATCTATCAGGTCAAGAGCAAGCGACTCTCGTATCCCCTCAACGCTGGCAAGGAGGAGTTGCTGGGCGTCGCGCTTGGCGTACTCGAGGACGTCGGTGGTGGTGATGCGTCCGACGAGGCTGCCTGACGTGTGGGTCCGGCCTGCGCGCGATGTGAGTGATCCGCTCACTTCAGCTTTGCGATGTGAGTGGATCACTCACATCGAGGTTTCTTTATGGAAGGCTCTGAGCTGCGTATATGCGATTCTGGGTTCTCGGGGCTCGGCATGTTCGACGGGAAAAATCACTCACTTCAGCTTTGCGATGTGAGTGATTCACTCACATCGCAAGATGAGGGGGAGACAGTGGCAAGACAGGACAGCGAGACTCAAAGGAAGATCGACGAGATTGATGCAAAGACGCGCGAGCGTGAGGGTGCCCCTGCCGCGCACCCCGAGTTCGATCGGCTCGTGCGCACGATCTGGCGCCTGCGCCAGCCGGATGGCTGTCCCTGGGACAGGGCACAGACGCATCGCTCGATCACGAGGAACATGATCGAGGAGGCCTACGAGGCGGTTGACGCCATAGAGGCAGATGACGCCACCCACCTGCGTGAGGAGCTGGGTGACGTGCTCGAGCAGGTGCTTCTGCATGCGCAGATCGCCGCAGACGACGGCGAGTTCGATATCGACGGGGTGTGCGAAGGCCTCAACGAGAAGCTCGTGCGCCGCCACCCTCACGTCTTCAAGGATCCCACGGTCGTTGGGCCCACCACCTCCGTGGACCAGGTGCTCGATATCTGGGACGGTGTGAAGCGGGAAGAGCGCAGGGCCCAGGCGGGCGCAGCAAACGAAGGAGAGCCGGGGTTGCTCGACAGCGTACCCGTCTCTCTGCCAGCGCTCATGCAATGCCAGAAGCTCTCGAAGCGAGCGGCAAAGGCGGGCTTCGACTGGACGGGCGTTGCCGACGTGTGGGATCAGGTCGAGCGCGAGCGCAGGGAGTTCGAAGACGAGCAGCACGGCAGCCAGGCTGCCTCCGAGGAGTTTGGTGACATCCTGTTCGCGTTGGTCAACGTCGCGCGTTGGGAGGGCATCGATGCCGAAGAGGCCCTCGCCGCGAGCAACCGCAAGTTTCGCAGGCGTTGGGCTGCCATGGAGAAACGTTGTCGCGAGGAGGGGCGTGAGATGGATGGTCTCTCTACCACCGAGCTCAACGAGCTGTGGGACGCGGCAAAGGCCAGGGAACGGGCCGAGTGAGGAGCTAAGGTCACGCGCCGGCAGAAGCGGAACATGCCGATTGTCGATGCAAAACGTGTTGATTCGGTCTGTGACGCCGCTGCTCTGCTGAGCTTGCGAAATTCGCCGATACGTCCTTTCGTCTTCCGCCCTTCCTGTGGTATATTTACAGCAGTCGGTGTCCCCGTCTATGTGGCGGCAAGGCGCCCCGCCCTAATGATGATGAGACGAAGCAGGGTGACATGAGTGTAGACGACCAGCTAAGAGCGGATGCGTCCGGAGTGTCGGGGGTTCCTGCGGCGGTGGGTCCCAAGGCTGCGACAGACGATGCGGCGCTACAGGTCAAGGTGAGCGACGAGGAGGCGGCTGACAGCACGACCGCGAGGACCAAGGCGGTGTGTGGTACGCCATCTAAGGGCGAGACGCTGCGAACCCAGGATGCTGCCGCTAGCACAAGGAAGCCCCAGCGTGGCACGCGTCGCAAGAAGACGGGCAAGATAGACAACAAGCCGCTCAAGACGGTGAGTGCAGAGGAACTTTCCCGTGTTGGCGGCTCCGATCGCGCTTGTGCTCGTAAGAAGGAGAGTAAGAAGGAGAAGAGTCAGCGCGTTGGCGCCGCTTCCGCTGCCCGGGATACCCCGCATGCTAATAAGGGACAGGGGTCTGGGTCTGATACTGCCCACAAGATGGTTGCCACGCGCACCTTCTTTGGCAGGCTCGCTGGCCTGCGTAAGGGTAAGTCGTCCGTGGGTCAGGGATCATTGCAGACATCTCCTTCGGATGCTTCCCTCACCTCTGAGCCCGCGCAGGAGGACAGCTCGGCCCATGCCGCAACCAAGCCCGGGCGCCTGTCGCTGCTGCTGCATCGTAGGAGCGATTCTGGGGGAGGTCACGCAAAGGGGCGCAGGACCGAGCGCGAGTCTACTCCGGCGCCCACCATGAGTGTGGGCGAGCGATGTGTCGCTGCAAAAGACTGGCTGCTTCACCATCCGAGACTCTGCGCTACTGTTGCGATGCTTCTCGTTGCCGCCGTGGCACTCTATAGCCCGGTTCGCAACTACTATGTTGCCAGGCGCACGGGTCAGGTTCTCCAGGTGAAGTACGATCAGCTCAGTGACGAGAACGCGAGCCTCACGCATGACGTCAACCGCCTTCAGACCAAGCAGGGCATCGAGGACGAGGCTCGCAAGCGCGGCTACGTGTCGACAGACGAGATCGGTAAGGACCCCGATCATCCCGACTCTCCCTCGATCGTTGAGGCACAGTCTGCCACTACGCAAAAAGACCCCTCCGCACCACGGGTCTATCCTGATGACAGGCCTTGGCACATCAAGGCGCTCGATAGGCTGTTTTTCTATGACCCGGAGGTTACATGGAACGGGTAGCCTGTATTGACATTGGAACCGTGACGGTACGTCTTGCCGTGGCCGACGTCGAGGACGCCCAGGTGCTGCGTCTGATCAAGCGTTCGACTATCTGTGATTTGGGGGAGGGTCTCTCTGCCTCGGGCCGCATCTCAGACGACGCGCGCGGTCGTGTCATGGGCTGTGTTGACGCCTACATTCAGATCGCCTTGGATGCGGGTGCTACGTACACCTGCTGCACGCTCACCTCTGCCGCTCGCGATGCCTCGAACGCCTCAGACCTACTCGCTGAGCTGTACCGGCGTGGCCTTGATCCGCAGGTCATTTCCGGTGAGGTGGAGGGGTCTCTCACCTTCTTGGGCGTCGCGCGAGACTTTGTGGGCAGTCGTATCCTGGTTGCGGACAACGGTGGCGGATCCACCGAGCTTGCCCTCGGTAGCATGATGGGTGGGGGTGTGCTCGAGCTCGAGTGCGTGCGCTCGACCGATGTCGGGTGTAGGCGCATCACCGAGCGCTTCCTCTCCGCGTCGGACCCACCCTCTGGGCGCGACATAGAGGCCGCGCGCTCCTTTGCGCGTGAGTCTTTCTCTGTGGCCATCGCTAAGGAACACATACTCGAGAAGAAACCCGCGCTCCTTGTCGTGACAGGCGGTACAGCCACGAGTCTTGTCGCGCTCGAGAAGAAACTTGAGCCCTACGATGCCACCCAGGTACATCGTAGCGTGCTCCCGCGCGAACGTGTTGACGCCATGGTCGCGAAGTTGGCCGCCCTTACGGTCGAGGAGAGGGCAGCGCTGCCCGGCATCCAGGCCAAGCGTGCTCCCGTGATCCTTGCGGGTGCGATCGCCATCAGTGAGCTCATGGCCCAGACACACTTTGATCTTCTCACGGTGAGCGAGAGCGACCTGCTCTTTGGTCTAGCGACCTGTGCCGGTCAGGCCGCTGCCAAGGCAGAGGCTCCCCTCGATTGGGAGCCGACCCTAAGCGTCCCCTGCAGGTGAGCGGGACAGGCGCGCCACCAACCGCCACTGCTGCGGCCCGACGCGCGGCAGTGCTGCCGACCGTGCGGTGGCGACGCTCATGAGAGCGGGATGTGAGGGCACACGAGTGAGCGTGACGTGCTATGCTTCTCGTGGTTGCGGCTATCTGGGGGCGTGGCGGAACTGGCATACGCAGTGGACTTAAAATCCACGGCCGAAAGGATTGTGGGTTCGAGTCCCACCGCCCCTACCACCTACGTGAGACCTCCGACCGGATGCATCGGGCCGGACCACCAGACCGGAGGCATCGGGTCGGCCACGCGCCCTCGCGATAGTGCCCCGCAGATTGTGGGGTACCTAAGAAATGTCCTCAACTGGGCACATGCCATCGTGTTAGTGCCCCTCAGATTCCCGGGCACTAAGGAGACGCGAAGAGGCAGAAAAGCCCCGAGGAGTCGAAAAAAGCGGCCCTCGAGGAGAAGCTCGGGACCGCTCGCGCCAGACAGAGGTGCCCCCAACGAGAATCGAACTCGTGTCGTCGCCTTGAAAGGGCGATGTCCTAACCTCTAGACGATGGGGACGCAGCTGCCAGTATATCAGACGCGTACGCTGTCTGCCCTCACATCAAAAGGGGCATGCCATCACCACCAGTCGCCCCACCCTAGGCGACTGTGTACTTTCTCCCCATATCCACAATGCCACAGCTTTCCTTAGCCAGTCGCCCTATCATGTCCAAGGGTTGTTCATCTACAGCTGTACATAATATGTCTACTTTGAGGGAGCGTCATGGTACGTCAAGGTCTCTACTTCCCCACGCCGGGCGCCCTTCGTGCCGATGCGGGCGATGATGACATGCTCTCGGACAGGCTCGCGAGTCCGCTGTACGTGCAGCTCGAGATGCTCCTGCGAGACAAGATAGATGCCCGCGCGTGGCGCAACGGAGAGGCCATCCCCTCTGAGGCCGAGCTCTGCGAGCGCTATGGCGTGAGCCGCGGCACGGTCCGTCGGGCGATCCAGACGTTGGTGCAAGAGGGTTACCTCATCACCAAGAAGGGTAGCGGCAGCTTCGTGTCCGAAGGCGGTATTCCCAGGCCCGCGACACGCAGCCCGCTCTCGTTCGCGGTGCTCCTGCGCGAGCGGGGCATGGACTTTAGCACCAGGGTCCTCTCTCGTGAGGTGATGGGCGCCCCACAGGCTGTGGCTGCGCACCTGGGCGTAGGGCAGGGGAGTCCGACCCTCTTCATGCGTCGGGTTCGCAGCGTCGCGGGTGCCCCCATGGTCTGTCAGGAGAGCTGGTCGAATCTCGCCGCCTGTCCCGGTCTTGAGGACTCGGACTTCGAGCGCGAATCGCTCTTTGACGCCGTCGAGCGCTGCTCTTGCTGTGCCATTGGTGACTCGACCGTGCACTACTCGTCGCGTCCCGCAGGCGAGGAGCACGCGGCGCTGCTCGCCTGTGGGTCGAGTGATCCCACACTCGTCCTTGAGCAGGACATCCGTCTTGATAACGGAACCACCATAGAGTGGAGCCTCACGTGGCTACGTCCCGGGACGTCGGTCGTGGCTGAGTCCTTGCAGGATCAGCTCGCATCCGGCCACCTCGAGACGCCACGTGAGGCGAGCGTTGATAGGGTGCGTGATGAGCGCAGGGCGCTTCGCCGCCGTCTTGAACGAGGGGCCCTCGAGGTGCGCCGTGGCGTTATCGAGATCGCCCACCGCTATCAGGGCTCCCCCTTCCACATCGGCGGTGCGCTCTCTCTTGCCGAGATCAGCTCGGTCCTCTTTGGATGCATCTTGCGCACAGGCAAGGACGCGACGCCGTGGGACGAAAGGGATCGCTTCGTCCTCTCGAAGGCCCACGCTTCGGTGGCGCTCTATCCTGCGATGCTCAAGGCGGGCCTTATCAGCAAAGATGACCTGGACAAGGGCCTCTTCGGTCCGGATGCGGTCCTCTTTAAGCACCCCCGCCGCGACCCGACGCGTGGCATCGAGATGTCGGGCGGTAGCCTGGGGATGGGACTTGGCTATGCGACGGGCCTTGCACTGGCGCTGCGTCGTCGGCACAAGGACTCGCGGGTCTTCTGTATCGTGGGGGATGGCGAGTGCGACGAGGGCGCTGTCTGGGAGTCCGCCGGCCTTGCCGGTTTCATGCGCCTCTCGAGCCTCTGTGTGATTGTGGATGCCAATGGCATGCAGCTTGACGGCCCTACCTCCCAGGTCTTTGACAACGGACCCATCCAACGTAAGTTTGCCTCGTTTGGCTTCGAGGTGGCAGAGGTCGATGGCCACGACGTGCTGGCACTCGTCGATGCGCTGTCCGTACGTTCCGAGCGGCCGCGTGCTGTCGTCGCGCGCACAGTGAAGGGCAAGGGTCTCTCGTTTGCCGAGAACAACGTCACGTGGCATGATAACGCGCTCTCGGAGGAAACCTACAGGCAGGCCGTCAGGGAGTTTGCGGCGCTTGAGAGGGGGGGCGTAAGTGGCGGAGGGGGCAGACGGAGGGCTCTTGGTTGGCGCGGCGGATGCTGCACGCCTGGCCACGCTCTCTCATAAGCAGGTCTTTGGCGAAATCATGGGTCGCATCGCCGAGAGGGATGCAGACCTCACCGTCGTCGTCTCGGACTATGGGCGCAGGCTCAACCTCGACCGCATGCGCGAGCTGAGACCCGATGGCTTCGTGCAGTGTGGCATAGCCGAGCAGAACCAGGTCGAGGTTGCGGCGGCCCTGGCCAACGAGGGCTTCTGCGTGTTCGCGCCATCCTATGCGATCTTCATCACCTCGCGCGTCCTTGACCAGCTCCGCGTCAATTTGGGCATCATGGCCTCGCCCGTGGCGCTCGTGGGCGTGAGCTGTGGTTGTGACTCTGCGGTCCTAGGTGCGAGCCACATGGCGCTCGAGGATATAGGCTGCACCCGCCAGGTGCCGGGTGTGACGGTCGTATGTCCCTCGGACAACGCCGAGTTCGCGGCCGTGCTCATGGAGCTTGCCGAGAGGCCCCGCCCCGCCTACGTGCGGATGAACGATGTCGGCGGAGTCAACCTCCATCCCTGCGGCGTTGGGCGCGTCATCGGTCGGGCGCAGACCCTGAGGTCGGCACGTTCGGGTGCTGCCACAGGGAGGATGTCACGCGTCTGCGTGGTCGCGTGTGGGACGCTCTGCGCGCAGGCGCTCGCGGCAGTGGACTTGCTCGCCGCGAGGGGGATCTCCTGTGAGCTGATCGAAATGGCGACGATAAAGCCACTGGACGTAGCTGCGCTCGACGGCGTTGCGTCGTGTGGGCTCGTGGTGAGCGTCGAGGAGCACAGTGTGCTCGGCGGTCTCGGATCCGCCATCGCGGAGCATCTGTGCGACCTTGGCGTAGGCGTCCCTCTCCTGCGCCTCGGCATGCCGGATCGCTACCTCGAGGCGGATGAGAGAGACGCCCTCCTTGCCCGGGCCGGACTCGATGCGCACGGCATCGTCGAGGCCATCGCAGGCAGGATCGAGGCGGAGAACCTGACGTAGGCGACCCTCTGACGAGCGATCGTCCTCGTGCAAGGACCTTGTCTTGCCCTACCAGTCAAAGCCTGAGCGCCGGGCAAAGCGCAGGGCCGAGGCAGCCATGTCCTCCTGTGACTCCACCCATGCGAGGAGGTCGGGAACGTCCACGATAATGGGGTCCGCCTCGTGGACGGCGAGTGTGGCCTCCTCGAAGCTATACGGCGCGATAGCGGGTCTGTCGGGCATGTACGTGTCAATGAGGATGGGCCTGAGCAGGGCATAGACGCCCCCCTCGCAAAGCTGGTCAAAGCCATGCAAGGCACGCTTGGCCGCGCCTGGCCGCCCCAGCTTGAAGAGCAGGATGATGCGGGCGAGGCTCTGCCATGCGTTGCCACGCCGACCAAAGCGCGCGTCCAGGGACTCGAACCCCTGCTCGTCCTCAAGGCGCGCGTAGGCGAGGGCAGCCGTGTGCCTGGCACCTAGGAGGTCCAAAGGAGAGAGGTCTATGGTGCCGAGGGCCTCGGCACAGGCCAGCCGATAGCGGGCCGCGTCAAAGTAGGCGCGTGCCATCGTTGCTCGCACGCGCAGCAGCGGACGAGCGAAGACGTCGTTCCAAAGGTCGTCCGAGACGCTGATGATCTCGTCGACGTGTCCTGCCTCGACGCCGGAGCCTGCGGGACGGCTCGCCTCATGCAGGTGGGGTCCAAGAAGCCTCTCTGCATCCGCCTCGAGGGGCAGTAGGAGGTCGAGGAGGGCATCTGGCTCTGCGTCGCTCGCGATGATGTCGCATAGGTGGGCATCGATGCAGTTTCGATCGATCGCCAGTGCCTCGGCGCAGTCACGACGCATGCGAGCCATGCGCCTGGTGCGGGCCTGCATGTACTCCGCGTCATCGAGGAGGTCATCCCCTCCACGCGAGTCGTTGTACTGCTTGAGCGCCTTGGCCATCAGCGCCATGGCCTCGTCCTCGGGACTGTCCACGAAGTGCCTCGGATCATTGCGCACCGCGATCAGCAGCTCGCCATAGCCTGCGCTCGAGAGTCCCAGTTGCTTGCGCTGCCGCGTCGCGATCCTTAGGACAAGCTCCTCATGGGCATCCATCAGCTCTTGTTCCCGCCTGCGGGTCTGCCCCCCGCAGAGTTGCCCGACGGCGTCTCTGCCATATCCAGCTCGAGCATCCTGCGCTCCCGCTCGGTAAGGCGCTTCTCGGCTTCGCGCGATATCCAGGCACCAAAGCTACCACGCGCCGCAGAGTCTCGCCCCTCCTGTAGCAGTACGGTAGCCTCTGAGACGGCGAGGATCAGTTCGTCCTCGCTGAGGGCCGGTACTGACAGGCGTGCGAAGACGCCGTCGGGGAGCTCCTTCTGCATGACCAGGGTGAGGGCCGCGTGCGGATAGCTCTCGCAGAGGTCCTCTACGATGGAGGCCGCACCCGAGAGGTCGTAGCGCTTGTACGCGAGGGCGCAGAGTGCGAGCTGTAGCCAGGCGTCCTTTGGCTCGCGGGGACGTGCGACGTCGAGGCACGCGATGCGCCCCCTCAGGGCGAGAAGTCCCTCCTCATCCTCGAGCTTGGCATAGGCGATGGCTGCGGTGAAGCGGGCGTCTGCCCGGTCGGTGGGATCAAGTCTCAGGAGCTCGTCGCAAAACTCCAAGGCGGCGTGATTGTGCCCGCAGACCACGGCCTTTGACGCGAGGGCATGGAGCCAGCGCAGGTAGGGACTCATCGCGAGCAGCTGCGCGAGCTCTGCGCGCTCACCACCATTGGCCCTCTGGGCGCCCGCGCGGCGCCTCTCGCAGCTCTCCTTGATCTGGGCACGTCCCTCGAGGAGGTAGTCGTAGTAGCCCTCGAACGAGGGGATTGTGGAGGCCTGCTCCATGCGCAGGGCATCGGGGTTCATGGGGTCGAGCTTAAGGGCCTCACTCAGGATCGTATGGGCCTTCTGGATGATCGACTCCGCATGGTCGTCATCAGCGAAAGGGAGCTCGTAGTCGATCAGCGTGGCGGCACTGACCACCAAATGAAAGGCACGATCCTCATCACACTGGGGCAGCGAGTCACGGTTTTGGACGAAGCGCCTGCCAAAGCTCGAGAAGGAACGTGCGGCCGCGCTGGGACTCTGGCCGTCAAGGGAGCGTGCAAAGCGCAGCCCCATCCTCTGATAATCCTCTCTGTGCGGGTCAAACGTCATGCGCGTCACCTCTCCGCAGCCGCCGCATGCTCTTGGTCATTGGCATGTTCCATCCACCCTTGCTCCATCCTACCTGACTTGGGACCGCACTCGTGATCACGGTGCACAACCAATTGTCAGCCTAAGGCGCCACTGTGTCACATCCTAGCCGACTTGGGGCTGCATGTCACCAGCGCAAGCGGCATAACTACGTTTCTGTTGCGCTCCTTAAGCGGTGGCCCCTGAGGCGTGGGATCCGCGTCCGCGTGTCTTCGTTCCGCGCGTGGATTGACTCATGTAGTTAATAAGTTAGTGAATATCATGTAGATAACACCGTCGTACGCCTCCGTCCCTGGTGGGGGCCTACACCCTTCCCTAGAATGGTTTGAAGCTTGTCGTCGCAGGGGGCGACAACAGAGAGAGGAGAAGGAACCATGGGACGTTTTACCAATCCACGTGATCTCTATCTTGGAGAGGGTGCCCGCCACGAGGTCAAGAACCTCAAGGGCTCCCGGGCCGTCATCGTCTCGGGCGGCAGCTCGATGCGTCGTGGCGGCTTTTTGCAAGAGATCCAAGCCGACCTCGAGTCTGCGGGCTTTGAGGTCAGGCTCTTCGAGGGCGTCGAGAGCGATCCTTCCGTCGAGACCGTCATGAGAGGCGCCGCCTTCATGGCCGAGTTTAGCCCCGACTGGATCGTCGCCATAGGCGGCGGTAGCCCAATCGACGCGGCCAAGGCCATGTGGATCAAGTACGAGTACCCCGAGACCACCTTCGAGGACATGTGCAAGGTCTTCGGCCTCCCCGAGCTGCGCACCAAGGCGCACTTCTGCGCCATTTCCTCGACCTCCGGTACTGCGACCGAGGTCACGGCCTTCTCGATCATCACCGACTACGAGCGGGGCGTCAAGTACCCGATAGCCGACTTCCAGATCACACCCGACATCGCCATCGTGGACCCCGAGCTCACCTACAGCATGCCCGCCAAGCTCTGTGCGCATACGGGCATGGATGCGCTGACCCACTGCCTCGAGGCCTACGTCTCGACGGCCGCCAGCATGTTCACTGACGCCAACGCCCTGCATGGCATCCGCGAGATCACCAAGTGGCTGCCCATCTCCTACACGGGAGACGAGCTTGCTCGCCAGCACATGCACGAGGCCCAGTGCATTGCCGGCATAGCCTTCTCCTCCGGCCTGCTCGGCATCGTGCACTCGATGGCACACAAGACCGGGGCCGTCTTCGAGGGCGGCCACATCATACATGGTGCTGCCAATGCCATGTACTTGGGAAAGGCCATCCAGTGGAACTCCAGGGACTCCCGTGCCCGCGAGCGCTACGCCTTCGTCGCCAAGGAGGTCCTGCACCTTGGTGGCACGACAGACGAGCAGCTCGTCGATAGCCTCGTCCAGATGATCCGCGACCTGAACGACAAGCTCGACATCCCACAGGGTGTCAACGACTACGCCAATGGCGGTATCAAGGCCAGCGACAGTGGTGAGGCCGTCATGGTTCCCGAGAAGGAGTTCCTCGAGAAGCTCCCCTCCATCGCCGCCAATGCCGTCCTCGACGCCTGTACGCCCGAGAACCCGCGCAAGACCGAGGCAGAGGACTTCGAGCGCATCCTCACATGCTGCTACCACGACGAGCCCGTGGACTTCTAGAAGCGTCCAGTGTCTTTCGCATGACCTGCCCTGCGGGCCCGTCGGAACCGGTCGGCGGGCCCGCTCGCCTTGGGGCGATGCGCATCCCCCGCACAGGAGCGCCTGTGCGGGACTCTTTTCAAGAAACCCAAGATATATGTCGCATCTCTTTTCTTCCCATCATACTATCGTTGGTAGTCGAGCGGCATTCGTGAGCACGCACCGTACGCCTGGCACTGCGGTGCACTCGTCGCAGGCGTCCATATACGGCGAAGGAGGCAGGCAATGGGAAGAGAGGCGGCACATGTGACAAGAAGGATGCTCCTGCGCGCTGCCGGTGCTGCCGCCACGGGGCTTGCCTGGATGGGGCTCTCGGGCTGTGCCATACGCCCATCGAAGGACGCCCTGGTGGCCAGGGACTACAGCCCGCTTTCACTCGATAGGGGTGCCTGGCGCCATGATGAGGCGAACGACATCTACTATCAGGTGGGCGTGAGCTACTGTTTGAGTCCCGCCGCGCCCGACTTTGAGTCGTTGGGCGTCTATGTGCCGGGAGCCTATCTGAGCGCGAGGGCCAATGTGGGCGGCGAGACCTACACCTGCAGCGTCAACCCTGACGGCTCCATAGGCGGCTACACTGCTGCGACGGCACCCGTCGTCATGCCCATTGATACCGTTGGCTTTGGGGCGCAGGAGGCACCCTCGTCGTACTCTGCGGAGGGCGTCGTGCCGTACACGTCGGCCGGCCTCGTGTATGTGCGCGCCGGCTGTCGTGGTCGTGCGAGCGGCACGAGCGGTGACGGCAGCCACTATGATGGTGGTGTTCCGTGGGGTGTCACCGACCTCAAGGCGGCCGTGCGCTACCTGCGCTACAACGCGGACTCGCTTCCGGGCTCCATGGACCGCATCTTCACCTTTGGTCACTCCAGCGGGGGCGCCCAGAGCGCGCTTATGGGTGCTACGGGTGATGTGAGGGGCTATCAGGTCTACCTCGACGCGATAGGCGCCGTGCTCACGGACAGGTTGGGACATGACGTCTCGGACGCCGTGGCGGGGGCGATGTGCTGGTGTCCGATCACGTCACTTGATGTGGCCGACGAGGCGTACGAGTGGATGATGGGGCAGTACGTCACGAACGGGGTGCGTAGCGCGGGCAGCTTCGCGAAGGCCCTTTCGAGCGACCTTGCCAACGAGTTTGTGACCTATGTCAACCTCGTCGGGTTCGTGGACGGGGACGACAACGTCCTGTCGCTTGCCGCAGGCGGAGAGGGCTCCTTTTGCTCGGGGAGCTATTACGATCACCTGCTCTCGGTGATCGAGGGGTCGCTTAACAACTTCCTCGCCATCACGGCGTTTCCCTATGCCCCTGACCCGACGGGCTCAGAGGTGACGTATGACACGGCCGAGGACTACGTTGCCTCCCTCAATGGCGCTGATCCCTGGATACGTTATGACAGTGCCACCAACAGCGCCTCCATCGCGAGCGTCGGTGCCTTCGTGCGCCACCGCAAGGCGGTGACCAAAGGTGTCGGTGCCTTCGACATGCTTGACAGGAGCGCAAAGGAGAACCAGCTCTTTGGTGACCACGACTCTGACGCGCGCCACTTTGACGCGACGATGGCGGGTCTGCTCAATAGGAACGCATCCTCCTACGCCTCGCTTTCGGGCTGGGACGAGACGTACCCCTCCAGCTTCGCCTCCGACCTGGCAAACGCAGACGCGCTCGGCACGAGCATGGCGGAGCGCGAGAACCTCTACAATCCCCTGTACTATCTGTGCGGCTCATACGAGGGTTACGGTACCTCGACGCCTGCCAAGTATTGGAGGATCCGCACAGGCATCGAGCAGGGCGACACCTCGCTCACGACCGAGGTCAACCTCGCGCTTGCCCTGCGGGCGAACGACAGTGTCGAGGACGTTGACTTCGCGACCGTCTGGGGGGTGGGCCACTCGATGGCTGAGCGGACAGGTTTGGGCACGGAGAACTTCATCGCCTGGGTGAGGAGGTGCACCTCCTGATGCCCGTGGCAGTCCCATTTTTGCGAGACGCGCCGTCCGACGTCGGGCATGGCAGTCCCTTTGGTCGCATGTGAGGAGGCCGATATGGCTGAGGTCGTGAGTGTGCGGAACCTCGCGTTCTCATACGCGAGGGTTCCGGTGTGGGAGGATGTGACGTTCTCGCTCAAAGAGGGCGAGATAGCCATTCTGGTGGGTGCGAACGGGTCGGGTAAGTCGACCCTCCTGAGGTGCCTTGCCGGCTGGCTGCGACCCTCATCTGGTGACATCCAGGTCATCGCGCAGGGCCCACGTCCTCAGGTGGCGTTCGTATGCGACGTGCCTGCCTTCTATGATGACCTGACCGCGAAAGAGCATATGGAGCTTCTGCTGCGCGCGGGAGGCATCGAGGGCGAGTCCGCCTACGCTACGGACCTGCTTAGGCGCCTCAAGCTCGCAGACGCACTCGACCGATATCCCTCCGCGTACTCGCGCGGCATGAGACAGAAGCTTGCCCTGGCCCTCGCGCTTGTCATACGACCGCGCCTGCTGCTGCTCGACGAGCCCTACGCCCCTCTGGACGAGGAGGCGACGCATATCCTTGACGGGGATCTTACGGCGGCAGCAGGTCGTGGTATAGCCATCCTCATGAGCTGCCACGCGAGCGTGTCGGCCGTTGTCGCCAGTCAGACCTTGTGTCTGAGGGACGGTAGGCTGGAACGTGGCTGAGACGCTGAGGGGCGTACGGATACTGTTGCGGCTTCGCCTCCATCATACCAAGGCGCGAGTCACGCAGCTCCTGTACGCGACGGGAACTGACTTTAGCGAGGAAACGAGCCTCATGGACCGCTGGTACCAGCTCTACGTCGTACTTGTCTTGCTGGTAACCCTCGTCATGACCTGGGCCTATCTTCTGGATCTGGCCGAGGGCATCGGCGCGACCCTTGGTGTGCCGGGCGCCAGCACCCTGCTCGGTCTTCTGTGGGTGATACCGCTTGTCGTCTGCGTGACGTCGGTCGTGCACTACCTGCGTACCCCGTCCGTCCCACTCACGCATCCTGATATCGAGCTGCTCTCGGGTGTCCTGACCCCTGCGGCTTGGGTGGTCGCGAGTGCCGTCCCCGTGCTGCTGCGATCTGTGGTCCTGGGCCTGATCGGCGGTCGCCTGATGGGGGCCGTGTTGCAAGCCGTGGTCTCGCCCGTGGCACTGACGCTTGCAGTTGCCGTGGCGCTCGTCCTTGCGGTTGCCCTCGGATGGGCGTGCGGCCTCGCTCGCCTCATGCGTCTGGTGCCGCATCCTTGCTTTGACAGGGCCTCGATCGTCCAGTCGAACGCGCTCTATGCCGACCTGCAGTCGATGACCTCATGGGCGGCCCAAGCTCCCATCACCTACGAGGAGCAGCGCCGACGCAGGATCTTGGCAGGACGCAGGCCCATTCTCTCGCTTCCTCAAACAACAGGCGCTCGGCTTCTTGTCGCGCGTGCCCTGCTCTCGCACCTTCGTCAACGCGAGGGACTAAAGGACCTCATGGAGTGGGGCGCGTTTCTCGTCCCCGCCGGAGCCGTGCTCGTCGCCTCCTCTGCCGATCTGGGACTGAGGCTCATGTGGATGACACTCGGCTCTCTGTCGCTTGGTCGAGCGCGTGAGCTGACGCGCGTGTTCAGGGATGACTGTCGCGTTCGACTCGTGGGCGATGCAATTGCTCGTCCCCGCACTCTCTTCAGGCTGCTGCTTCTAGACTCGCTTCCTGCCGTGGCCCTCACTGTCTTGCTGGGCCTGGTGGTCGTCGCGTGTCTGTCCCTGCCGTTTTCCCCCATCGCCTCGTCCGCTTGTGGCGCCCCAGGCATCCTGTCAATGCTGGCCATCACGCTCTCGCTCGTGGCGACCCCGCTCTTTGCCGGTGGCATCGATGTCCTCTCGAGGAGGTCAGCACGGGCGCGCCCGGACTTCTTACTTCTTGTCTTCTTCTACCTGCTGGGAGTTGGGGGTCTCTCGCTCGTGGGGCCGCTCTGGGCGGCCTGTGGCGGCTGCGCCTATGCCGTGGCCCTTGCGGGGATCTGTGTGACCGATGCGCGTGCGGCCCAAGAGCCCTTGCGTTGAGGCGCGGGCGCAGGCGATGCCATCGCCTGCGCCACCAGCCTCCGCTTGGTATGTCTCGCGATCTTGCTACGTCAGGGTGCGAAGTGCCATGAGCGTCCGCAGTGCCCGGCAGAACCCGTCCGTGGCGTCTGCCGCAGAGACATAGGCGTTTCCGGCCGTGGCCAGCGCTGCCTGGGCCTTGGGGTTTTTGATGCCGTTGCTCATGAGCATGAAGGTGCCGACCTCAGGGGCCATTGCGCAGTCGGCGGGAGAGTCGCCGCAGGCCATGACCTCGGTGGGATCCCAGCCCATGAGTTCGATGTAGCGGCGCACTGCCGTGCCCTTGTTGAGGCCTCGCGGCGTGACGTGATAGGTGTGGACGTCCTCGATCCTGCCGCCCTCGAAGGTTGGTAGGATGGTCGCCCCGGTGATGTGGCCCACGAAGCCGTTGTCAGCCAGGTAGAGGGGCAGACCCGTCTCGTCGAGCATCGCCTGGGCCTCGTCCTCGATGACAGCACCGCGCAGCGCCACCGTGACCTCGCGGTACTGGTAGCCTATGTTGTTGTCATGATAGGTCTCCAGGCAGTCGTACCAGCGCGCGAGCATGTGCTCGATAACGCCGGTCGCCATGATGAGGTCGTGCGGTGTTTGGCCGGACGACTCGTCGTAGGGCATGTCGGCCGTGAAGTAGCGCCAGTCGCTCGTGCTGCCCTCATGGAGGCAGAGGATGCCGCCCATCTCGCCTATCCAGCCGGGCAGCCCCAGGATGCGCGCGTCCTCGCGCACCATCGCCCGGTTGCGTCCCGTGCAGGGAATCACGTCGATGCCAAAGCGTCGGGCATCGATGAGGGTCTGCGCGAGCTCGACGGAAGGTGTGCCGCCTGTGGAGGTAAGTGCGCAGCTGCTGCCCAGCATCGTGCCATCCGTGTCAGAGATGATGTGTCTGATGCGCGAGAGCTGCTCTGCCATGGGCTCAGGTAGTGTCGAGGCGTCAACGGGGAAGGTGGGAAGTGACAGGGCGGGCATGGTGGGGACTCCTTTCGTCTGGTCGCACGCGGACTGCGGTGGTCTCACTCTGTATCGATGTGCCCGTGAGCTCTTTGATGTGGTCGTTCCTAGGGTTCAGCTTGGCCCAGCTGCCGGCTTACGGCGCGATAGAAGAGGGTAGTGTCAGTCTCACAGGGCACGAAGGCGTCGCCCTCGTGCTGGCGGGTCTCGTCACCCTTGGCGAGGAGGCATACGATGGCGTCGCGCTTGGCTGCCAAGCCCAGCTCGACCGCGCGCTCGATGGCACGAGGGCGCTCCAGGATGACCTCGTGTGGCTGTCCCTTGGGCGTCGAGCGCGCCATCTGGGCGCAGATCTCCCCAACCGGTTCGTGTGCGGGGTCCTCCTCAGTGAAGATCAGGTAGTCCGCCCACCTGGAGGCTTCCTGTGGTAGCTCCTGGCGGCGCTCGAAGGCCTTGCCGCCGGGCGCGCCAAAGACCGCGATGATCTCGCAGTCGGGGAACTCCTTGCTTAGAGATGAGAAAAAGCGCTGGTACGAGAGCTTGTTGTGCGCGTAGTCCACGATGCCCGTGATCTTGGGGGAGCTCGTGGTAAGAAGCTCCATGCGCCCTGGGACGCGGGTGTGTGCGAGGCCCTCGCGCACCTGCCCTTGTTCCACGCCGAGAGCCTCGCAGGCGGCGATGGCGCCGAGCGCATTCTCCACGTTGAAGAGGCCCGGCATGGAGAGGAACAGCTCTTCCTCCCAACTTGGCGTGTGAGCCACGAAATGGATGCCAGCGCCTGTGGGCCTCACGTTACGTGCCCAGATGTCGGGAGTGCCCTGTGTGGTGGGACCCTTTGCCGAGAAAGCTAGCAGGCGCTTGCAGGCCCGTGCGCGAGCGAGCGTCTCGTCCGCACGGTCCATGTCCAGGTTCACCGCAGCTACGCGAGTCTGGTCAAAGATGCGCAGCTTGCTTGAGAAGTAGTCCTCGAAGTCGGGGTGCTCTGCCGGCGAGATGTGGTCGCGCCCGATGTTCAAAAAGCAGCCTACGTCCAGGTCAAGACCCACGACGCGATCGTATTTGAGCGCCTGGCTTGAGACCTCCATCACGAGGTAGGGAAGGCCCGAGCTGCGGACATTGGCTATGTGGCGCCAGAGGTCGGGGGCCTCGGGTGTGGTGTTGACGCTCTCGAAGCGCTCGACGCCGTCGAAGGTGTCTATCGATCCCAAGATGGCTGCCTGCGCAGCGTCGTGACCCGCGTCTAGAATTGCGCGTAGCATGTAGGCGCAGGTGGACTTGCCCTTCGTGCCCGTGATGCCAACGATCTTGACGTCGCGGTCGGGGTGGCCCCAGGCCTCTGCCGAGGCACGTGCCATGGCCTGTCGCAGCGCGTCGTCGGCGACCACGAGAGCAGGTACCCCCGGTGCGACCTTCGCCAATTCGTCTGCGCGGCTCTTATCACACAGGTAGGCACAACAGCCCTTGGCAAGCGCATCCGTCAGGTAGGCCGCCTTGAAGGCAGCCCCCTTGCAGATGAAGAGGTGGTCTCTCATTGCAAGACGGGAGTCGCAGTCCGCTCCATCTATGGGTACGTCTTCCTGGTGAGAGGCGCCCGCCGTATTCGTGATGCCCGCTGTGATGGCATTGGAGCAAAGCAGCTGCTCCAAGGCCAAGAGTGTGGTATTCATAAAGCCTAGTATAGCCTGTGGCGAGACGTGCGATTCTCTTGGTTGGCAAAAACGCAGTATCCACGCGAAGAGACACGAAGGAAGCCGCATCCTGTGATACACTTCGTCTGCAGGGGCGATTGGCGCAGTGGCTAGCGCAGGTGCTTTACACGCACAAGGCCGGGGGTTCAAATCCCTCATCGCCCACCATGACGGTCTCGGGCCTCGCTCACGCGAGGTCCGTTTTTATGATGTGGGGGAAGTCTCATGGACGATGCGAGCGGCGGGGTTGATCTGGCCGCACGGACATCGGTGCGCTCATATGGGCGGGCGGCGGACCAGCTGCGTCCCGTTACCCTCACGCCGGGGGTCATGAAGAACGCTGACGGCTCCTGCCTTGCCGAGTTCGGCGACACGCGCGTGATCTGCACCGCGACGATTGAGGAGGGCGTGCCCGCCTGGCGCAGGGGTTCTCGCCAGGGCTGGGTCACGGCCGAGTACGCGATGCTGCCGGCCGCCACCAACACGCGGAGCAGGCGTGAGTACAGGGGGCGCAAGGGTCGTTCCATGGAGATAGAGCGATTGGTGGGGCGCAGCCTGCGCGCGGTGGTCGATCTGCGCCGGCTCGGCGACCTCACGGTAACCTGCGACTGTGACGTGCTTCAGGCCGACGGCGGAACGCGTACGGCATCCATCACAGGCGCATGGGTGGCGCTTTACGAAGCGCTCATGGGCTACGTGGAGGTAGATAAGCTTCATCGCCTGCCGCTCACGGGACAGGTGGCGGCCATCAGCATGGGTATGGTGGAGGGACGCCCCCTCCTTGATCTTGACTACCCCGAGGACTCCAATGCTCAGGTTGACATGAACCTCGTGGGCACCGATACGGGTGGCATCGTGGAAGTGCAGGGTACCGCCGAGCGCGCCACCATCGATCGCTCGCAGCTCGCCTGCCTGCTTGACCTGGGGCAGACGGGCATAGCCAGGCTCATCGAGCTTCAGGGCGAGGTGACGGGGTTTTCTGGCCACAGCTCGTCGGGCTAGTCCGACAGATGCGGGTCTCTTGCCCGCGCGGGGGAGCCGAGGGTCATGAGGCGGCAGGATGAAGGAGTGGCTATGGTGACTGATGTGGACGAGTTGGGACTCGCTGGGCTGGACCCAAAGGCGACCGTCGTCGTCGCGACGGGCAACGCCCACAAGCTGGACGAGATAAGGGCCATCCTCGCGCCCATTATGGGAGGCATGCACTTTGTGGCCCTCAGCGAGCTGGGAGACTTTCCCGACCCGGTCGAGGACGGTCAGACCTTCCTTGAGAACGCCCTCATCAAGGCCCGCGCGGCGCTCGACGAGACGGGGCTTGCCATGGCGGTCGCAGACGACTCGGGCCTGTGCGTGGACGCCTTAGGGGGCGCTCCGGGGGTCCACTCCGCGCGCTGGGCGGGCAGGCATGGTGACGATGACGCCAACAACGACAAGCTGCTTGCCGAGCTCGCGAGCGTTCCCGAAGGAAGGCGGACGGCCCACTTTCACAGCACGGTCGTGCTCGTGCTGAGGGATGAAAAGGGCGAGCGGGTTCTCTCGGGTGAGGGCGACTGCGCAGGCTCCATTGGTCGTGTGCGTCGGGGCACGGGTGGCTTTGGATACGATCCCCTGTTTGCGCTCGACGAAGTCACAGGTAGGACCATGGCCGAACTTACGCCTGCCGAGAAGAACTCTGTCTCTCACCGACACCATGCGCTTGTTGACCTAGCGAGTAAGCTGTAGGCCGTGTATCTTCCGTATCATGCGCTTGTGCGCTTTGGACACGTGAGTCAAGCTATGGAACAGACTATAGGAGATGAGAACCATGAGAATCATTCGCACGCGTGACTATAACCATATGAGCGAGCATGCCGCAGCCGTGATCGCAGCACAGCTGACCTTACAGCCGAACTCGACCTTGGGCCTGGCCACGGGCAGCACGCCCTTGGGTGCCTACGTGCGCCTGGTCGAGATGTGCGCTGCAGGCAAGATAAGCTTTGCTCAGGTCCAGAGCTACAACTTGGATGAGTACCGAGGCCTTACGCACGATGACCCGCAGAGCTACCACCACTTCATGTGGGAGAACCTGTTCTCGCGGGTGGACATCGACGTGACGCGGACGCACGTGCCGGACGGGTCGAACGAGGACGCCGCCTCGACCTGCGCGAACTACGACGCGGCAATCGAGGCTGCCGGTGGCATTGACCTGCAGCTTTTGGGCATCGGCAACAACGGGCACATTGGCTTCAACGAGCCGGGTGACGAGTTTGTCGTTGGCACACACTGCGTCGACCTGACCGAGAGCACCATCAAAGCTAACAGCCGCCTGTTCGAGAGCATCGACGAGGTGCCGAGGCAGGCCTACACCCTTGGTATCGGCGCCATCATGCATGCACGTCGCATCTTGGTGATCGCGAGCGGAACGGCCAAGGCAGATGCCGTACACGCGATGTGCTACGGGCCCGTGACGCCGGCCTGCCCTGCCTCCGTACTGCAGCTGCACCCGGACTGCATTGTGATAGCTGATGCCGCTGCGCTTTCGGCTTGCTAGGGAGGAGGGCGAGGGACCACCGTACGTCCCTGTGACCTAGGAGGGCTCCAGGCAGGCCCTGACGGCTACGTCTCAAGCACCGTCGGGGCCTTCTCATAGTGATTCAGCAGCTCGCAGCCATCCTCGGTCACGATGAGCAGGTCTTCGATGCGCACGCCTATCTCGCCCTCTATGTAGATGCCTGGCTCAATGGAGAAGCACTGTCCCGCTTGTACCGGCTCGTCGTGTGCTGCCGAGACGTCGCCTAGCTCATGGTCCTGAAGGCCGATCTGGTGTCCGAGGCGGTGCGTGAAGTACCGCCCAAAGCCAGCGTCCTCTATCAGACGTCGCGCCGTCAGGTCTATCTCGGCAAAGCTCACACCGGGCCGGACGATGGCCTCCGCTGCCTCGTTCGCGCGGCGCACCGTCTCATACACCTCGAGCTGTCGGGCCGTGGGCTTTGCCGTGAAGAAGGTGCGCGTCATGTCGGAACAGTACCACCGACGCTTGCAGCCCACATCAAAGAGGACCATCTGGCCTGGGGCGAGCGTCGTGTCGTCTGGCTCGTGGTGGGGATCTGCGGCGTTCACGCCAAAGCTCACGATGGGCTCAAACGAGTGGTCGTCCGCTCCCAGCCTTCGATACTCGTCGAGTAGTCTCGATGCGATCTCGCGCTCGGTCGCGCCCACATGCACCTGAGTGGTAAGCCAGGCCATGGCCTTGTCGTTCACGCGGCTGGCCTCGCGCATCAGGTCTTGCTCCTCTGCGGACTTGATCGAGCGCGCCGCATCGACCGCGCCTGACGCCAAGGCAAAGCCACTCCCAGCCCTCGCCTCCATGAGCGGCAGCAACCAGCGGGCTGTGAGCTCCTTGTCCACTCCCAGCGTCTGCCCATAGTTCGTCTCACCCGCCACAAGTGCGATGGGATCGTCGGCATCTGAGTACAGAACGAGCCTGTCGGCGGCAGTTGTCGCGTCGGGAAAGAGGTAGTTCGCGAAGAGCACGCCCTCGGCCTTGTTGCACGATCCCGTCAGGTACAGGGCAAGGAAGCGCTCGTAGGGCTCGGTGTAGTAGCCCGTCAGATACCAGATGGACAGGGGATCGCAGATCAGGGCCTGCGAGAGACCCATTGTTCCCAGCCGCCTCATGACCTCGCTGGCTCTCGCTTTATTCAGCATACTGTAGCCTCACATATCTCAAGCTGGTCGTTCAGTGTCATTTGGGTGTAGTATTCGCGATAATCAGCGTTGCTATCTGCCTTTCGTGAACATACGTCCGCACGGCATATCTTGCCATAAAATGGATGCTTGCACCACTGTGGTTCGTAGCGCGCCGCTGCGCTACGCTGCCTCTTGGAGGTTTAAATGGAAGAGGAAATTCCGCCTGCCAACAGAATAGACCAGATTTATACCGAACTTGAGGGACTCAAGAACACGCGTCTGAAGGTCCGCGCAAACCTCGGTCGCTCTCGCACCATCGAGCGTACAGGCATCCTCGTGGGGACCTATGATGCCCTGTTCATCATTGAGGTCGAGGAGAGACGTGGGCGCAAGTCACGTCAGTCGTACCAATACGTTGACGTGCTCACCTCGACGGTCGAGATCTACGATCCCGATACGGGGGAGCGTCTGCTCGACTTCTCCGAGGAGGAATAGGGGCGTGGACACAGCGTCGGCCGCTGGCCTTGCGCCTTCTCGCGCGGCAGATGATCCGCACCGCCACGCAGTCAAGCTGCGTGCCCCGGCTAAGCTCAATCTGCATCTGGGAGTCTATCCCGGTCGAGATGGGCGTGGGTATCACCACACGGACTCAGTTATGGTGGCGCTCAGCCTCGCTGATCTCGTGACAGTGATCGAGCGGGGCGCTACCGGTGCGGAGGGTGTGGGTCCTGCGCTCTTGTTGAGTGAGGACGTGGGAGTTCCCTCTCGAGAGAACACTGCCTGGATCGCGGCGACGCGGCTTTGCGAGGAGTTCGGTCGCCCACCTACCTATGCCATACGCATCGAGAAGCGCATTCCTTCTCAGAGCGGTCTCGGTGGCGCGTCATCCGATGCCGCAAGCGTCATCTTGGCGCTCTGTCAGCTGTGGGGCATCGACGTGGATGCGGCTGCAGGTAACCCGCGTGTGGTCAACGTTGCCCGCTCGGTCGGCGCGGACGTCGCGTTCTTCCTGCACCCGGCGCCCTCGCTGCTCACAGGGGCGGGAGATGTGGTTGAGCGTGTGTTTCCCCAGATGGATGGCCTTCCCGTCGTACTCGTGCGTCCGCGTGCGGGCGTCTCTACGGCAGAGGCGTACCGCGAGTTTGACGTCGCGCCCGAGATGCCCGAGCCTGCAGATGCGATGTGCGATGCCTTGGCGGCAGGCGATCGCCAGGCGGTGGCGTCGCGGCTCCATAACAACCTCGCTTCCGCGTCGGAGCGCCTCGTGCCGGCCTGCGGTGAGGTCACCCGCTGGCTCCGTGCACAGGAGGGCGTGATGGGAGCTCAGGTCACGGGCTCGGGCAGCTGTGCGTTTGCGCTGTGCGACACCGCGATGAGCGCGAGGAGGATAGCTGCGGCAGCACGGGAGGCTTGCGAAGATTGGTGGTCGATCTCCTGCGAGACGGTTGGTTCGAAGGCGCAGTTCTGCTAAAGTATCCATGCCGTGGGGCACGGCGCAGTCTGGCGGCGATCGGTACAGACAAGCGGTCGCGATGGGTTTTGGGCGGTCGTGCGAGAGGCCGTGCCGCTCTGCGGAGATGGGCATGATTCGGGACGTAGCGCAGTTTGGTAGCGCGCTCGGTTCGGGACCGAGAGGTCGCTGGTTCAAATCCAGTCGTCCCGACCAGAAATCATCAGGTCAGAGGCAAAAAGTCTCTGACCTTTTTCTTTACCCACACCCTGACTTCCGCAGCAAATTTCAAATAAAAGGGGCCCAGGCCTGCGGACATGTCTTGTCCCCCATGATCATTTTGCCTGCGGTATCCTACCCTTTGCCGCCTTTGCCAGGATCTCCGTCGCCCTGCCCGTGGTCAGGACCCTAAGCTTGAGGTCCTCCAGACCCACGGCCCCCACGAGCAGGTCAGACTCATTTGTGCGATGGTCGAAGACCCACCAGTTGGCGTCCACGTTGGTGCCCGACATGGCGGCGATCTCCTCGCGGATGCGTCCGCAGGGCAGGCCGGTCGCGCGCTGCAGCAGCCGCAGTATCGTGAGCGCCACGTAGCAGACGAGGAGGTGAGCCTCTATGTGCCGAGGCGTCCACACGTAGACGGGTCGCGTCCTGAGTTCGGACTTCGTGACCCTGAACGACTCCTCTATCCTCCAGAGCTCCCGGTAGGTGTCGATGACCTTGCCGTCTGGCCAGCCGGTCTCGCTGGTGACGATGAGGTAGTAGCCGTCGCACCTCTCGGCCTCGGCGATGGCCTCCTCGTCGAGCTCCAGCCTGCGCGTCTCGATGACCTCCCCGGTCTTGCCGTCGAAGTGCAGGTTCCTGACGAACCGGGCGGCCCCGTGGCTGGTGGCCCTCGTGTAGGCGCCCGGGTTCGCCACGAGCCCCCTGGCCTTCTCGATGACCCTCTCCCGCTCGCGGCGTGCCCGGCGTGCGTACCTCTCGGACCAGAAGGCCACGTACTTGACGTCGATGCGCACGTCCTGGGCCCTGCCCGACGCCGTGTCGGCCGCCCTGAGGTGGACGGTCTTGAAGCCCTGCCTCGACTTCGACCTGAACCTCGCGTCGCCGCCCGCCCCGCGCTCGTAGCCCTCCTCAGAGAGCACCCACGCCCTGAGCTCCTTGTCCGACCTGGTGCCGCGCACCGACTGGGAGAGGACGAACCCGTCGCCGGAGGCGGCTGCGGCGGCGATGTTCTCCGAGCAGTCGGGCCCCTTGTCGGCCACGGTGACGACGCGGTCGACGCCGCAGTCGCGCTTCATGTCGGATAGCACCGGGATCATCGTCCGGCAGTCGGCGGTGTTCCCGGGGAACTTGCGGTAGGCCATCGGGATGCCGTTGGCGTCCTGGAGCAGGCCCATCTGCACGATGGGGTTGGGCCTGCGCTCCTTGCTGACCCCCTTCCTCCTGAGCCCGTCCTCCCCGTCGACCTCGAAGTAGTAGTTGGTCACGTCGTAGTACACCGCCGACAGGTCGCGGGCTCCGGAGGCGGCGATCGACCTGTTCATCGCGGAGACGACGGCGTCCCTCGACGCCGCCAGCTCGTCCAGCGCGCGGTAGGCGTCGTCGTCGGTGAACTCCGCGCGGAAGAAGTGGCGCCCCCTGTCGGGCCAGGCCGCCCTCTTCGAGCCCGGGTCGACGATCCGCTCGCAGACGAGGAGCCTCAGCACGGCGTTAAGGTCGTACCCGACGCGCCTCCCGCGCATGCGGTTGCGCAGCGGCCGCTCGACGCCGAGCGCGGCGTACTGCGAGAGCGCTATCGCGCACCCCAGGTTCTTCCTGTTGGAGGCGCGCTTGTCGATCCTCTGGGCGGGGTGGACCTCGATGGGGACCGACTGCTCGGACGCCCTCCTGGCCTCGGTCAGCTCGGCGGCGCGCGCCCTGCCCCAGGCCACGGGGTCGGCGTGCTCGGCGGCGAGGGCGTCCAGGTGGCCCAGGTTCTCCACGGTGCGTTGGCGCGAGCGGCCCTTGCCGGGGTCCCACCAGCTCTCGACTATCGAGAGGCTGACCCTGCCGCCCCTCTGCGGCGTCTGCTTGAGGTACATCGCGCTCCCTTCCGTTTCCCTGTCCGTATGATACTACGGTAGGAAGCGCGAGTAAAAAAATTCATCTGATTTGACAAGAGGATGAGCACTCCAGCAGGGACAATGAAAGAAAACTCGATCTCTATACTGCGGAACTGCGGAGATGGGCATGATTCGGGACGTAGCGCAGTTTGGTAGCGCGCTCGGTTCGGGACCGAGAGGTCGCTGGTTCAAATCCAGTCGTCCCGACCAGAAATCACAGGTCAGAGGCAAAAAGTCTCTGACCTTTTTCTTTACCCACACTTCTTCTTAACCGGAGGCATAGCCGCTTTGACCGAAACGGATGGCTTTGGCAAGTGGTATGAGCGAATGCCCTTGGCCGGAAGTTGACCTAACCCCGATAAACCGTCTCTTAGAGCTCTTCGGGGGTTCGTGTGGGTTGACGCCTTGGCGAATTGCGTCGCAACAGTGTACACAAACGCCCCAAAGTGGCACCGAGGGGTCATTTTAGCCAATCTGTGTACACTCCTGCGTCGCCGCCCTGGCGGTGAGGGCCACGCCACCGGGGCGATGACGCAACCACCTACCCACACGAACTCACGAAGCCTCTCTTTTAGACTCCTTCATGGGACGTTTTGTGTCCACGCTTCCTCGTGCCATGTGATGCGGTGACGCCAGGACGTCTTTTGGGCACGTTGGTGTCACCTGCCGTCAGACGGCAGGGGGATGGCCGAGCATGGGAGGGTCGAACGGAAACATAGGGGGCAACACCGAGTCGGAGGTCATCTGATCACGCTCCCAAGGGGCGAAGAAGTTCGCAGCAGGCTTGGCCGGTCGGCCCTTCAATCATGGCCAGAGACGTTTGGCCTGCCTCGCCCTCTACGTGTCGGTTCTGTGGCTCGGCCACTTGCGGCCACTTGTCTCCCTCGCCCCCAGCAGGCGCTTTCCCCACGGCCCTATAACCGCCTCATCCGGGGTCATGCGGGTCCCCTGCGGGCACCGTGCGGCTACGGCAGTCCACCTGAGTGATAGAGAGGCGTCCATTGGCTACCAGAAGTTTACGTTTTGATTCACAAAGGAGGGCGACGCTCCCTTCCGAGAGGACCGCTTCTTCCCGCAAAACGAGGCTGACTGCGAGGGGCTCGCGCGCATAGCTGCCGCAGAGGCTGCGGGCACGGACTTGCTCCTCGACGAGCGCGACATCGAACTCTACGCTCACGTTTCCCGCAAGACGGTATGCAGGATCGCCGGCCGAGGCCTCCTTCCCGAGAAGCGCGTCGATAGAAACATCCGCGTCAGCAAGCGCGCCCTCGACGTCGCCCGGAGGCATGATCCGACTCTCTTCGACCCCTGACCTCGCGTCATCCGTCTGCGAGGGGGGATGACGCGAGGTCACCCCGGCATCCCGGTTCGCATGACAGCGTGTCCCGGCCAAGTTGACGTGATGTTACCCAATATGAAAGAGAGGATACGAAAGTGGAGAGAGGAAAGGACCGCGCGGGCGTGGGTGCGCGAGGAGGGTCTGGGAATGCTCACGCCCAAGGACGCCAGGGAGCTCGATCTGGAGCCGCAGGCGCCGGATCCGCTGCTGTGCCCGCACTGCGGCAAGCCCCTGGGGAGGCTCGGCATCAACGTCGAGGGCAGGGTGCTCTGGGTCTCCCACGAGCCGTGTGGCTGACCGGGTGAGCTCAGGGCTGCGGCCGAGACGGAGACCCGCGAGGCTGCAAAGGAGGCGGAGGAGCGCTGCGCCAGGGTCCGGTGGGCAGGCGTGGGAAAGCACTACCAGGACGCAGGACGCGGCGATCAACGACCCCACCTGCGCCGCGCTCGTCGAGTCTTACGCTCCTGGGCGCGGAATAGGGCTTTTCATCCACGGTGTGTTCTGTCAAGTTGTTTTGAACAAATGGGACTGCGGTGGGAATCTTGGACCAAAACAATCTACGGGCCCGTGGGCACAGGAAGACCCATCTTGCCCGGACCTACGCGCGCGGGTGCCGCGCGCGGGGCGCGCGGTCGCATCATGTCAAGGCCCGCGAGCTGCGCGACAGGCTGGCGGGCCCCGCCGGGCCCGGAGGCGGGGACAGCGTGACGGGCACGCTCGCGAGGGCAGACTGCCTTGCGGTCGACGAGATCGGGCGCCGCGCGTCCGGCAGGGAGCGCGCCGGGCCGCCACTCCGCGTTGTCGAACGCCGATGCGAGCGCGAGGGCCCGACGCTCCTGCGCGTCCTCGATGACGCGACGCTGCTCGTGGCGAGGGGGCCAAGCCTCCGCGGTGCGGGCCCGAGGACCTATGCGGCGGGGACGGCGCCTGTGGCGGCCAAGACCCAGCCGGGCATCCCGCAGGCTGGGCAGGGAAGATAAGGACAAGGAAATTGACGATTCCGGCGTACTGGCGATTCTGATTTGACTGGGATTGGCGATTCTCACCTGACTCTACGGAAGGCTAAAATAACCTGACTCTAACAGTCCCGAAGGGACAAGATCGGCGACTTTATCATCGCTGTCCTAGCCCGTGCTACCCACCAAAACCCCGGAGAGCCAAAAAGAAGGGCCCGAACTTGTCGGACCCTTCCAGGTGTCGCCCGAAGGCTACCACCGCTATTACGAACATAATCTATCACAATATCTTGCTTTCTACGATTTCATGACATATTTCTTGAGGAGCTTGAGTTTGTTCTGGGCTTCGGTGCGCACAAAATGACCGTAAATCCCACGAGGAAGCTCTTTCTTGTAGCGAAGAAGAATCCCCTCGTAGCCGGAAACAAGTCGTTTCCTATCGGTTTTGGGGAGCTTGAGTAGCCCGAGAAGATAGACGACGAGGATGACGTAGTCCGTGATGTCGGAGAAGTTAATCGAGTCGATGCCCGCTTCGCTTTTCAATAGCTTTCCGATGTTCTTTGAGATGCCGCCCGTCTTGAATCGTACATCCGAAACAATGGCGTTATGAGCGATGGCATTCCTCAAATCCTTTAGTGAGAAAATAATGGAAAGAAGGAGAGCCTCTGAGTCAAACTGGGCAGGCATTCCCAAATCGGCGACGATTGCGCTTTTAATAGGGCGGTCGAGGCACGCGTAGAAATTACCGAATTCTCCCAAGGTCATGGCTTCGAAGATGGCCCAGATCGGAATTGTCCTTCCTCGATCGCGAAAGTGCTTGAAAAATGGCTTTTTATCCTGCTCGCGAAAGATTAGCCCGTCAACGGTTTGCCGCAGTCTGAGCCTGTTTGCCCAAGACTTTTTGTAATCTCCCGTGTTGGGATGATATCCCCTGTATGCTGTCAGGTAGTTCTTGTAGATGTCATCGAAGTCTTCGCTTTTGGCATAGCTGAGTACGGCTTCAAGAGTGTAGTTCTTTAGAGCAGTTTCAATCGTCATTATGTACGGATAAAAAAGAGTTTTGATCTGCATGTCCATGGCATGGAGCGATGCTATCTGACTGAAATCGTTGATGGGAAGCCTTTTTGACGAATCTCCCACGAACCGAAATCCTTTGTATCCGTGGTAATAGCCGATGTTCTTGAGTTTCCGCTTTTGCCCTGATCTGCCGATTGAGATCCCCTGATCTCGAAGATGCTTCGTGAGGGAGTCGATGGATTTGGGTGGCACTGTTGAGCCTTTCTGTCAGCGGGGTGCTTCGAGTGATTGTATCACGGTAGAAGCTGTCGCTTTGCTCCGTACCTGCCACTTCGGTAGAGGCGAGCGATGCTTGGTCCTCTTCGCAGACGTAGGGACGCGTTGTTCGTTTTCCACATGATCTTTAGGCTGCTGGATAACGAGACATTTCCGAATGGGCAGAAGGCAGCTGAGGCATTCTCGCTTCCGGTTATGCGGCGACTCGTCGTTGGGGTCTTATCGAGTGCGTTCTCGTACGCCTAATTTCTGCTTGACCTTCAGAGCGGACCTACACCTCCCTCGCCATGGCGGTGAGCCGGCTCCCGTCGATGACGACGGGGGGCGCCCACCCCGCGCTGGATCTCCAGAAGCTCGGCGACCGAGAACACCGTGACCCGCCACTCCTCGACCCATGCGGCGCGGCTGTCGCGCACGACCTCGCGCTCGATGAGCTTCGCCCCGGGGCAGGGGCTCACGTCCGGGTCTAGGCTGACGACGGTGGGCCTCACCGGCTCGTGTGTTCTGTCAAGTTGTTTTGAACAAATGGGGGCTATAATCACCCGATGCTAACAGGGGGGCGAGCGTCTGGCTGAAATTCGGTAGTAGCGAGTGTTGAGTCTTCGATACCGATAGATGGATGATTTGGCAATGGCAAACGACGAGGAAAGACTCCACTTCGGATAAGAGGAGGGTGGCGCCTTGTTCCCGGCATCCGTTCCAGCCGCAAGCTATGGTGTGCCGTACGCCGAGCTGATAGGTCACATAAAGGACGAGATACAAAGCACACGGTTGAGCGTCGTGCTGCATGCGAATACGGAGATGACTCTGCTTTATTGGCGCGTTGGCAATGCAATCCGCCAGGCGCAAGAAGAACATGGCTGGGGCGCTAAAGTCATTGATCGTGTCTCTTGGGATTTGCGCAAGGCATTTCCTAATATGCGCGGCTTTTCTCCCACGAACCTTCACTATATGAGGCAATTCTCGGAGATGTGGTCCGAGGAGGCAATTCTCCAACAGGCTGTTGGAGAATTGCCTTGGGGCACAAATATCGTTCTCATGTCCAAGCTCAATACGACCGAGGCTAGGCTCTGGTACGCAGAAGAGGCAGTGAAAAACGGTTGGAGTCGAAACGTCCTTGCGATGAAGATTGAGTCCCCTGCATTCCCGTCTTTGTGTGACGCGAGCTGATTGCCACCACATCATGTAGATGAATCGTGCATGGGAGCCCGTCCGGCTCCCATGTCCTGTGCCCTGTGACCACGCCATGCGTCACATAGTGCATGACGCGGTCCCCTGACGGCGGGGAGGGCTGGCGTGGCCCCGATGAGTCAGGCCGACGGGCGCACGGGCACCGCGTGCGCGTGCGAGGCCGAGGCGAGGTGGGAGCCAAGGAGGAAGCAGTCGCGCTACGGCAGGCGCGGGCTGGTCGGGCACGTCGACCCAGAGACCGGCAAGGCCGTGCCCAACAGGCCGACCAAGGCGTCGGCCCCGTCGCCCGCCTCCAGGCGGGGGTCCTGCGGCGCGTGCGCGCTGCTCGACGCCGTGGCCGACGAGTCGGGCGTCGCCGCCGCGCCCGGGCGCGCGCTGCCGGGGACGTGGGACCAGGTGCTGTCACTGGCCCACCACGTGGTCTGCGAGGGCTCCGCCCCGCTGTCGCGTTTCCCCAGGTACGCGGCCACCCACGCCACGCCCCACGGCGCCCCGATCGCCTCCCAGCGCTCCTCGGAGCTGCTGGCCTCGATCGGCGAGGCGGAGCGCGACGCCCTCTGCGACTCCCTGGCGAGGAGGCACGGGGAGGGCGACCGGCTGTCCTGCGACACCACGTCGATATCGTCGCGCTCGGAGGCGCTAGCCCAGGTCCGGCGGGGCCGCGACGAGGACCGCGTGCCGCTCCCGCAGGCGAGCCTCGCGATGCCGGTGGGGCACGGCGGCGGCATGCCGCCGTGCTACCGCGGGGTCGCGGGCACCTCGAGTTCCCGGTGGGCATGCCGACGTCGCTGAGGCTGTTCAGGGACGCCGTCGACGCGCGCGCCGGGGAGCCCGGGGGCTGGGGGAACTACGACCCGGCGACCGGGCCGTGCGGCACGGGGATCGCGCACGGGTGGGACCACGGGGAGAGGCGGCCGCGCAGGGGCGACGTCGCCGGGGCCAGGCGGCGCAGCTACGTGCACCTCTTCTTCGACGCCTCCAGGGCGGCCGAGGCCGAGCGGGAGCTCGTGGCGCTGCCGCGCGCCTGCGCCTCCGAGCTCGCCGCCGGCAGGCGCGCCCGGGTCCACGGGCGCCACTGCGACAGCGCTCCGGGGTCGTGCGCGGCAGGCCGGTGGGCGGGGACGGCGCCATCGCGGCGGCCACGGCCCGCGCGGGACGCCTCGCCCCGCTCTCGAACGAGGTCACGGGGCCCCTCGGGGCGCTGGCGGCCTGCCACGACAAGGACGCCATCGAGAAGCGCTCCGGCGACGCCAGGGGGCTGCCCGGCTTCCGCACGCCGCGCGTGTCCGCCGAGGGGACCCTGGCCGGCAGGCCCCTCGTCGTGTTCGTCGCGCTCGTGCCGGCGGCGTGGCTGCGCAGGCGGACGCGCGGGGGCGGCCTCGACGAAGACCACGCGCCCGGGGGCCTCCTCGACGAGGCGGGGGCGACCGGGCGCCACGCGCGGGAGGGCCACCGCCCCCGCGCGTGCGAGGTCACCGGGAGGCAGCGCGACATCTTCGACAGGCTGGGCTACGGGTTGCCGACCACGTCATAACTCTCCGGGAATTTAGGATGCAAATCGTCCCCAGCCTCAATTTACGACAACCCATGTCGAAACACTGACGGCGGCAGAATTGGCAAGTTACCGGGGTACATTCTATAGATTAGTGAAAAGCACCCCGTTAACTATGCCTTTTACTTCGGGGAACCCTATTCCAGCTCGAGAATGAAATACGCTTTCTAACCCCATTTAGGTTTTGTTCCTTGGTATGGTCTGACTCCGATTGGCTCCGTTTATCCTACTTCTGCAGGGCATACGACCTGCTGTTGTCAAATTGTTGTCACAAGCTGCCATCAGTCCATACTCATACCCTCTCCAACGCATCGTTCTTGGAGAGCAGATAGACACAGTACTGATTCATGCTGACTCCTTCTTCTTTGGAGTGCTCAGCCAACCTCCTGTGAAGGCTCTTTGGGATACGGAGCTTGAACTGCCCTGAATACCCTGCCATATCCACTGGCTCTGCAATCTGGGTGCCATTCTCCATGGCCGCAGTCAGCCATTCCTTCTTTGCGTCCTCGGCGTTTTTTGCAACGCTCTCCATGGAATCCCCAACTGTAATACATCCAGGAAGATCCAGATAACGCGCTACATAGCCGCCTTCATCCGGATCCGGAAGGATTTCCAGGCGATACGGAAGACCCATATAATACTCAATCGTTTTCATGTGCCGATTCCTCCACTACTTCTCGAACCATATCGACGTATATCTTCTTGACCGGTTCATGCTTTGGAATTGTGATCGGATTCTTCCCCGGCTTACGGAACGTATAGTGACTGCCTCCGCTCCTTGGTGCGTTCATTTCGTAGCCGTAGCTTTCGAGGATCTTCTTCAATTCGCCAAATCGCATATCCTTCGACAGCGAAAGGATCCTGCTCAGTAATTTATCCCATCTGGACATCCTTAGCTCCCGTCTTCATTATATATGGTGTCATATATGGTGTCAATCATCCCTGCCAGCGCGTGCATCTCGCTCTCCTCGCGAAAGCGGGATCTGTCTGGAGCACCCTATTTCCATCTGCCAGAATGCACCTGTTCCTCAAGGTTCGCAATGTCCTGTTCTACCTCCGGCTCTTTCGGATCAGCGTAGCCCATGCCAATGAAAGCCGGAATCATGTAGGCAGCCGGCACCTTCAGCTTTATCTTCACGCGGCCATGCTCCTCGCTCGGCGGTGCCCGCATAGAGCAGGCCAGCCCCTCGGATGTTGCCGCCAGGAAGATGTCCTCTATCACGCACCAGATGGTGAAGAACGGATTCAGCTTCGAGACACATTCGCCGTTCAGTTCCTTGCGCCTGAAAACAGGGGCAACCGCATGGAGCGTCCCTCGGCATGGCAAGCTGTCTCGGCATGGCGTGGGCATGCATCTTCTGGGCGAGCGTTGTCGGATGGGGCTTTGGTCTGGTCAGATGGGCATCCGCGTCAAACTTGCCTGCAATCTTCTCGGCATACTCAAAGGCATGTTCCTTTTCCTCATCCGTCTGATAGATACCCCGGAACAAAGAAGAGCAGGTCTCTACCGAACATACGGCTTGGTGGAAGCCTGCTCCTCCTACTTTCTGTCCGTTGCCCACAAGCCGCAGGCATCACAGAAGTAAGGTCAGGATATAGGATGTTGTCAATTTGTTATCAGACCACTTATTGGGGACTCAGGAATGGCGGATTTAAGCCATACCTGCTTCACTTTCATCATTCCCGCTCAATAGACGCAAAACGGGGAAGCGTGAACTCAACGAGCCTCCTGACCAGCGGCCATTTTTATCTCCAGCTCCGCGAGATCGTCCAAAGACCGGAACTCGCCTGGAACCCGGCACCAAGCCCCACTTCGGGCGCGATAACGGAGAACAAGCGCAACCAGCTGGTGAGTAAACGCAGGGGCTGCGAGAACACCGAACGATGGCGAGCGGCTGAGTTCACACCTAAATGTAGTTCGGCGAGACCTCCCCGGCTCTTGCCGTGGAGTAAGCTCCAGTCACTAAGGAGACGCAGAATAAGTGTTCAACCCCTGCTAGAACCCCTGGCAATCGGTCGATTTTTGGTCATATTCGGACCCCTGCGGCCTCCCCGGGCGTCCCGGGCCCCTCCGGGCGCCCTCGCGGCACACCTGTCCCCTCGGCCGCCGTCAGGCGGCCCCCCAGGAACTCCGCCTGTCTCCCGGCCCTGGCGCACACGGGCAGGTTGGCGCTGGCGAGCAGGGCGGGGATGTGCACTCGCCCCCTTCGCGATGCCGCGGTAGCGGACCCTCGCGTAGCCGAAGGTCCGCCTGGCGATCTGGCAGGGGCGCTTGCCCTCGCGCGCACGGAGGCCTCGGCGCCGCCCCTCCCCGCGCCCGTCCCACCGGGCCCGCCGTGCGGCCCCGGGCCTGGAGGGGCCCATCGCGACGCGCCAGCCGGCCCCGGGGAGGCGCGGGTCCGAGCGGACCTTCTCGCGCCTGGCGACGCCCCGCCAGGTCGCGTCGGCGTGGCCGCTGCCGGCGTCCTCGCCCGAGTGGCACCTCGTGCCGAAGTGCCACTGGTTGCCCCTCTCGGCCAGGCGCGTCTCGGGCTCGCGCGAGCCCGAGACGCTCTCGGGCGGGCCGGGCGCCTCCATGGTCGTGGCGCCGGCCACCGAGCCGCCGCGCACGGCCAGGCCGGCCGCCCCGGGGCGGGCGACCACGACGCCGGGCAGGGCCCTCCCGACGTCGCTCTCCCCCGGGAGGTGGCGAAAGTCCCCGGGGGTCGCAGGCGTCGGGCACGCGGTACCGGCACCCCACGAAGTCGCGGACCGAGCGCGAGCCGTGGCAGGCGTCCTCGCAGGCGACGTCGGACAGGTCCGGCCAGCACCGCGCGGGGCGCGTCTGGCCGGGGAGCTCGGCCCGCCTCGTGCGCCTGGCCCTGCCCTCCCACCCGGCCTGCGTGAGGCTCGCCTGTCTGCCCGGTGCCATCCCCGGTCCTCCCGCCGCCCGTCCGTCCCGACCGTTCCATCATGGCGCAAAAATGGCCTTCCAACTACGGATATGCCATATCCTCCCATGTTTTTCGCCCGCCCGGGCGCGGCCCCAAACCCATCCATCAGCCTGATTTGTTTTGTTTTGTGTCTACCGAGCTGTACGGCCAGTACGCGGCGGTCCTCGACATCCCGAGGAAGAAGCCGCCCAGGCCGGCGATTGCGTACCTCACCGTCGCAGAGGCGGGGGGCTGTTCGCCTCGATCGACGAGTCGGACCGCCGGGGCCTTCGGGACAAGGCCATGCTCGCCTTCCCCTGCGAGACCGCCGCGCGCGTCGACGAGCTCTGCGGCTGCCTTTCCTGCCAGCTGCGCCTCGGGTCGGCGCCCTACGCGGGGCCGCGCGGCAAGGGCGGCAAGGCGCGCAACGTGCCGGTCACCGAGTCGTTCGCCGAGCTCGTCGGCGACTACGCGGGGGCGTTCGGGATCGGGGGCGGAGACGAGCCGCCGCTCGCCAACCGGTACGGGAGACCGCTCACGCAGAGGGGCGTGGCCTACGTGCTCGGCAAGCGCCTGGCCGCCGCCGCCGCGTCGATGCCGAGCATCGGGCGGAAGAGGATAACGTGCCATTCCATGCGGCACTCGCGTGCGACGCGCCTGCTTGAGGCGGGGGTGAACCTGATCTACATCCGCGACATACTGGGGCACGCGTCGGTCACGACGACCGAGATATATGCCAAGACCAACCCCGAGCTGAAGCGCAAGTACCTCACGGAGCACAGCGCCACCTACTCGACGGGCGAGAAGTACACGCCCGAGGAGAGGAACGACCTCGTGAAGTGGCTGAAGGACAACTTCTAGGCCACTGAGTTATGCGAAGCCGTCGGGCATCAAAAAAGCCCGCGACCTGCGGGCTTGCCTGGCGGCTTCTCATAACGCGGGGCTTCCGATAACACCGCAACTACGCTCACAGTGGCGACCACGTTCGCGTGATGATGTACGACGACCGCATGGAGATCACAAGTCCGGGTAAGCTGCCGAACGTGGTGACGCTGGAGAACATGCGGCACACCCGGTGGGCGCGAAACCCCATCATCGCCAGGACGCTGACGGAGTTCGGCTGGGTAAGGGAGCTCAACGAGGGTGTGCAGCGCATCTACGACGAGATGGCGAGCTTCTTCCTGAACGATCCCATCTTCGAGGAGCCGAACGACGCCTCGGTGCGGCTGACGCTCGAGAACAGCATCACGTCGCGCGTTCTGAGGCGGCGGGACGCGCTTGCGGACGGTGTCGGTGAGGCAGTGCCGGAGTCGCTCAACGAGTACGAGCTCTCGGCCATGCAGTACGTGTATGCCAGGGGGAGGGCCACTGTGCGCGATCTCGCTGGCCACCTGGGGCGGAGCGTGAAGGTCTCCAGGCAGACGCTCAGGGGGCTTGCCGAGAGGGACCTTCTCGTATGGCACGGGTCGAACACGCGGGACCCCTCCCAGTACTATGAACTGCCAAGGTAAGAGTAGGTAAGAGTAGGTAAGAGTTGGGCTGCGGTATGCCGTCTTACCCATCGCGCCAACGAGGCCCTTTTGCTCGGGCCCCTCGGTAAGAGCAGGTAAGAGTTCGCTCGCGCTCGGCGATGCCTTTCGAGAGGGTGCCGCCCCGCATCCCGGCGGCTCTTGCCCGACGCCTCCATAGCTTTTCCTGGGGTCGTGTGGGTGGGCCTGTCCGAACCCGCGTCCCGCGCGGACAAGAGTCCCGACGCCGCGCCCATGGCGAACCCTCCATAAGCCATGCGGCGGCGGTGCTCGATGGCCTCGTCGCTGGCCCGGTGCCTGCGCAGCTCGCGCACGTCCAGCTGCTCGCGCAGGCAGTCCATCCAGATTTGCAGGTTGTAGGAGCGTCCGCGGCGGGTCTTGGAGGGGAGCTCCAAGAGGTCGAGTGCGTACTCGCAAGCGCGGCGCGGCTCCATGGAGACGTCGTGGCACGCGAGGGTGCGCAGCGCCATCGAGAGGCGGGGCAGGAAGTCGGCCATGGTGGCGTTGGGGTGGCCCATCGCCCTGTCGATGTATCCGCGTAGCAGGTCGCGCCTGCACATCTGCAGGAAGTCGTCGCAGCCCATCAGTGTGACCACGGCGGCGCGATCGCTGCCGTCGTACTTATGGAGTGGGCGCACACTCCACGGTGGGGTGAGGGCGTCCCCCCACTACGCCCTTGCGTATGTCCTGCCGTTTGCCTCGGTCACCGCGTTGCGCATGTGGATGACGCCCCCTTCAGGTCGACGTCGCGCCACCTGAGCCCGCAGATTTCCTTGCGGCGTAGCCCCGCAGAGAGGCCGAGCCTCACGCCCAGCGTGAGCTCGCTGTTGACCATGTTCGGCATGTCGCTGCCCGCCCTCTCGCCCACCTGGATGAGGGAGAGCATCTTGAGGACCGTCTTGTTGCGGGCGTCCGACGTGCCGCCGACGTACGCTCGCTCGACCCCTACGCAAAAGCTGCCTTGGTTGGTGAACTCCAGTCCTTTGGCCGTCCACCGGGACACGACGCCCCTGCTCGAGTTGTAGTCCGCGTTCGACAGCGCGTTGACGATGGCCTCGCGGACCGTCTCGTGCGCGGGCGTCTCGTCCACGAGGGGGTCCTCCTCGAGCCTGGAAGGCACGTCGAGCGTCTGGACCAGCGTCCTGTAGGAGCGCTCGTAGAAGTCGAAGAAGTTGTCCGACCACTCGAGCTCCTGCAAGGTGAAGCGGTCCTCCCACCGGCGGTTGTCGCCGACCTGCCTGCGGTAGTCGAGGAAGCAGCCGGAGAAGTCCTGGACGATGTACCACTTCTGTCCGAACATGAGCAGCCCGGCGCGCGATGGCCCCGCAGAGCCGTCCCCGTCCATGACGGCGGCGCCCATATGGCACAGGAAGTCGGTGTCGGGCATCTTGCGGATGCCGCCGGTCGCGTGGCTCCCGTCACAGAGAGACCGGTACGCTCGGATGGCGCCCCAATCGAGATCGTTCAGGCCGGAGTGCTCGGCCGGGAGCATGTCGAGCGGGTCATCCGCAGAGTCGCGCAGCATCGCTGCCACCTCGCTGCGCGTGCAGCGGTAGTCGCCGATGCGCTTGCGGCGGTAAGTCCCCTTGAAGGGGTCGTGCCCTCGTAGACGGGGCGGAGGCGCTTTCCCACTTGGGGGACCTCGATGACCACGATCTCACGGCCGTAGATGGTCTGTATGCCGAGGTCACCGTCGGAGAACGTGCGGCTGAGACGGAGAGGATAGTGCCATCAAGCTAATTAACCACAGCTTCTCGGCACTTCCTTAGCCCACTGGACACAGGCCCGGACCGTCGCCTGCCCCGAGGGCCCGCGCCTGGCTGCGGGGACCCATGGGCCGCCGCCCGCGAGGGACGGCGCGAGGGACGGCGCCGGGGCTGCAGAGGAGGGCCGCGCGTGCAATCTCACGGAGAGGCGCAGTCTGCGGCTCCCATGTCGCGCAGAATGCGCTTTTCCGTCACGTCGCCGCCCGGGGGGGCGCGGGGCGCAACCCCCCGCCAGCCTGCGGGGCACTATGGAAAATGGCTCAACTGGGCAAATGCGCTCGAGCAACCCCCCCGCCAGCCTGGCGGGGGGGTTTGTGCCAAGGCCCGCAGGCCTCGGCCTGGGGCCCGACTGCACGGAAAAGCGCAGTCTGGGCAGAGAGCCTCGCTGAGGGCGCGCCCTGGGCCAGGCCGGGGCACCATCAGGCTGCCGGTTGTGGGCTAAGAAGGTGCCGGGAACTCAGGATTTTAGCCCCTGTCGTGACGGGCCCCTATGGGGCGTCACTAAAGCTTCCGGCTACGCCGGGGGGACGGGGCGGCCCCATTCATCACCTAAGCGCGCGGGTGGCGTTGAGCACGCAGAGCACCATGACGCCCACGTCGCCGAAGACGGCGAGCCACATCGGGGCGAGGCCGACCCCCGCGAGAAGCAGGATGGCGACCTTCACCGCGATCGCGAACGCGATGTTCTGCCTCGCTATCCCCAGGGTGCGGCGGGCGATGCGGACGGACGCGGCGACCTTCGAGGGCATGTCGTCCATGAGGACCACGTCCGCCGCCTCGATGGCCGCGTCCGAGCCCATGGCGCCCATGGCTATCCCCACGTCCGCGCGCGCCAGCACGGGGGCGTCGTTGATGCCGTCGCCCACGAAGGCGAGCGAGCGCCCCTCGGCCCTCTCGCGCATGAGCCTCTCGACGTGCTCGACCTTGTCGGCGGGGAGGAGCTCGGAGTGGTACTCGTCGAGGCCGAGCTCGCCCGCGATGCGCCGCGCGACGTCGTCGCGGTCGCCCGTGAGCATGACGACCCTTGTGACGCCCTCCGCCTTGAGCTGGGAGATGGCCTGCGCCGCGTCGCCCTTCACCTCGTCTGAGATCAGGACGTGGCCTGCGTAGCGGCCGTCTATGGCCACGTGGATCACGGTGCCGTCGTCGTTCTTGCAGCTGTGCCAGTCGGCGCCCAGCTCATCCATGAGCGCGGTGTTGCCTACGGCGACCCTCCTGCCGTTGACGGTCGCGATGATGCCCTTGCCGGCGACCTCGGTTGTCTCCAAGACGGAGCAGTCGTCTCCCTCGCAGGGGAAGGCGTCTCGCAGTGCCTCCGCGATGGGGTGCGTGGAGTGGCGCTCGACGTGCGCGGCAAGGTGCAGGAGCCGGTCTTTGTCCTCCATGCTGGGGTGCACCGCCATCACCTGGAAGACACCCTTGGTGAGCGTGCCGGTCTTGTCGAAGACTACGGTGTCTGATCGGGCGAGCGTCTCCATGAAGCCCGACCCCTTGATCAGGATGCCCTGCTTGGACGCACCCCCGATGCCGCCAAAGAAGGTGAGGGGCACAGAGAGGACCAAGGCGCAGGGGCAGGATACCACGAGGAAGGTCAGGGCACGCAGCAGCCAGGTGGCAAAGCTCGCACCAACGTCTCCGCTCGCGAGGGGCGGGACGATGGCAAGGGCGAGGGCGAGAAACACGACGATCGGTGTGTACACCTTGGCGAAGCGCGTGATGAAGTTCTCCGAACGGGACTTGCGGTCGCTGGCATTCTCCACGAGCTCCAGGATCTTCGAGGCCGTGGAGTCTCCGAACGACTTGTCCACACGGACTCGGATGACGCCCGAGAGGTTGACGCAGCCCGAGATGACCTTATCTGTGACGGAGGCGTCACGCGGCTCGCTCTCGCCCGTGAGCGCGACGGTGTTCAGGCTGGTCGAGCCCTCGACGATGGTGCCATCCAGGGGTACCCTCTCGCCTGGGGCCACGACGATGACCTCGCCCACTTCGACCTTGGCCGGGTCTATGCGCTCGAGCTTGCCCGCGCGCTCGATTGTGGCGAAGTCGGGGCGGATGTCCATGAGCTCAGAGATGGACCTGCGGCTGTTGTTCTCTGCGATGGTCTCGAAGAGCTCGCCCACCTCAAAGAAGAGCATGACGAAGACGGCCTCGGCAAACATCGGCTCGCCTCCTGGGATGAAGGCGATGAGCAAGGCGCCGATCGTCGCTACGGCCATCAGGAAGTCCTCGTCAAAGGGGTCTCCTGCCATGAGATTCTCGACCGCCTCCTTGACCACGTCTCCACCTGCGATGACGTAGGCCGGCAAGAACAGCAGAAGCTGCCCTGGGAGCGGCAGATCAAAGGAGTGCTCGATAAGGTATGCCGCGAGCAGCAACACGGCTGAGACGATCACCTTGCGCAGGGCTCGCTTGGGATCCTCTTCCTCCTCTTCCCTGTCCTGCTCGGCCGTCTCGCCGCCGTCGACCTCGTGCTCGTCATGTCCGCGCCCATGATCATGTCCGTGATCCGCGTGGGCGTGGCAGTGCTTACAGGCCATGTCCAGCTCCTTTCGCCTATGAACATATGAGCAACTGCTCATACTGTATGATAAGTGTAACCCTCGTGAATGTACCTGTCAACAAGGTACGGGAATCTCTTGGCCGTTTGCCTTAGAGGCCGTTCCGAATACGCGGGCGCCGTGTGCGACGGCCCTGATGCGATGCGGCAGCACCTTGCACGATGCGGCAGCGCCCGGCACGGCACAATATCCGGCACAAACCCTTTTTTGGTGCCAAACCATCACCGAAACTTAATCCTGCGCCAAGGATTGCTTAATCTTGCCCTGCGACCATACAATCAATCGAGGGCGAGAGGCGCCCTCACATGACGTAGGGAGTGGATGATCATGGACGAGCTCGATAAGGTCGAGCAGGTTCGCGAGAAGACGCAGGCGAGCTATGAGGATGCCAAGGCCGCGTTGGACGCACATGATGGCAACGTGCTGGACGCCATCATCGAGCTGGAGCGCTCGGGCAAGGCGCACACAACGAGCGCGAGCTATGCCAGCTACAGTACGCAGGTGCAGGAGCAGTCGGAGTCGGTCTCGCCCGAGATGGGGCGGGCCCAGGAGGCCTATAGGCGCTCGGTGGGGACGTCAGAGTTCTGGGAGGGTGTCAAGAATGTGTTCAGAAAGAGCATAGACTACAAACTCATCGTGCTGAGTAGGGGTGAGGAGATCATCAGGGTACCGGTGCTCGTGCCAATCTGTGGTCTCCTGTTCTGGGGCGCCACGATCTGGATCTTGATCGTCGGCCTGTTCTTTGGGCTGCGCTACCGCATCGAGGGTGACGCGAGCACCGTGGCCAATAACATAAACGATGCGATGGACACGGCGGCCGATGCGGCAGAGACCATAAAGCAGGATGTTGCGGCAAAGTAGCGGCGAGCGGGGCAGGCGGCGGAGGGGAAGCAGCGCGTCATGACAAGGATTCTGATCGTGGAGGACGAGGAGAAGATCGCGCGTTTCGTGGAGCTCGAGCTGCTCCATGAGGGCCACGAGGTCGATAAGGCCGCTGACGGCCGCGCCGGTGTGGACAAGGCGCTCTCGTCAAACTACGACCTGATCTTGCTTGACGTGCTGCTCCCGGGACTCAACGGCCTTGAGGTACTCAGGCGCATACGTCGCGAGAAGGACACACCCGTCATCATGCTCACGGCCCGGGATGCTGTGATGGATAAGGTCGCAGGCCTGGACGCTGGTGCCGACGACTACGTGACCAAGCCCTTTGCCATCGAGGAGCTGCTCGCGCGCATCCGCGTGGCCCTCAAGCGACGTGAGGCGACCCCGTCCGCCACGCAGACCGGCGAGGAGGCCTCAACCGTCGAGGCAAACCTGCTTCTGCATCCGCCGCAGACGCGGGTCATCTCCCTCAGAGGCGTCTCCTTCGACTTGGACCGGCGTGAGCTGCTGGTGGGGCGCGATCCCGTAGAGCTCACGAACCGCGAGTTCGAGGTGTTGCGCGTCCTCATGGAGCATGTTGGCGTGGTCATGAGCCGCGAGCGCATCGCGTCAGACGCCCTCGGCTACGAGCTCATGGGGGAGGCGAACAACGTGGATGTGCACGTCGCTCACCTGCGCGCGAAGATCGATGATCGTCTGGGCGAGAGGCTCATCGCGACAGTCAGGGGTGTGGGCTATGTCATCCGCGAGAGATGAGGCCAAAGGTACTCGAGGAGCGGGGAAGACGCGAACCCGACCTGTAGGCGACCGATCCGCAGGGAGGGCGGACAAAGGAACGGACAAGCTGGACGCACGCACGTCCCGACCTCGGCCCACGCGCGTCCTCGTTCCCTCCATCGTCCGCTCCATCAGCTGGGGCTTCTGGTGGCGGCGAGTGCTCGCCATGGTCTGCCTCGACCTTGCGCTGGTGGTCTCCCTGCTCATGGTCCAGACCTACGCCGCAGCCGTGCGCTCGGCCGATGTCGCCTCAGGGATATGGCCGCTTCCGAGCTCCGTCCAGCTTGGCATGAGAGGCCCTGAGCCCCTCGACTTCGGCTGCCATGTCGCGGTTGAGGGCGGGAATGCGACCTTTACGCTAGGCACGCTCCTCCCCGTTCTGCTTTGCGCCCTCGCCCCGCTGGTGGTCACAGAGTTCTTCTCGCTCGTGTCCTTCTTCCCTGACATGCGCCGTGTGCGCAGGCAACTCAAGCCTCTGAACGACTTGGCCCTGAAGGCAGACGCGCTCGTGAGCGCGGACACCCTGGGAGCCGCGACGCGCGGGCAGACGGCATCCGGTGAGGACAAGATGGCCAGCCTCGAGCAGGCCATCGAGCGGGCAAGCGTCGACGCCCCGCGCGTAAGGACCGGTGACAAGGACCTCGAGAGCATCGAGGTTGCGCTCAACCGACTGCTTCGGCAGATGCAGGACGCCAAGCTGCAGCAGATGCGCTTCGTGAATGACGCGAGTCACGAGCTGCGCACGCCCATCGCCGTGGTTCGCGGCTACGTGGACATGCTGGATCGCTGGGGCAAGGATGACCAGGCGGTGCTTGAGGAGTCGATCGCCGCTCTCAAGCTGGAGGGCGAGCACATGCAGGAGCTTGTGGAGCAGCTGCTGTTCTTAGCCCGAGGGGACTCGGGGAGAAACGAGCTCCACAGGCGGCCGTGCAACGTGGCAACGCTCGTGGCGGAGATTGCGGAGGAGTCGCAGATGATCGATGCAGGCCATCGCTACGAGCTGAGCTCGGGAGCCGAGGCCGCCGCCGAGGCGCAGGACCCGCGCTTCCTGCTTATGGCCGACGCCGTCCTCGTCAAGCAGGCGCTGCGCATCATCGTGCAGAACGCGGCAAAGTACTCGCCCGAACAGACGACCATAGGCTTCTCGCTCACGCAGGACGAGACGAGCGTCTCGGCCGGCGTGCAGGACGAGGGCAGGGGTATGTCCGCCAAGACGGTAAGACACATCTTCGAGCGCTTCTACCGAGCGCAGGACGCGCGCAGGGACGCCGCAGGCTCTGGTCTGGGCCTCTCCATCGCCAAGTGGATCGCCGACAGCCACGGCGGCAGCATCTCCGTCGTGTCGTGCGAGGGTGTGGGCAGCCGCTTTGTCCTCACCATTCCGCGAGGAGCGGAACACGACACGGACAAGAAAGAGACGGGGCGAAGCGGGGCGGCGACGCGAGCCAGAACGACGATCTCGGCCGATGCCGACCGTTAAGTCTAAGGCCCCGTGGCCGTGCAACGTGGCGTCCACGGGCCAACCGTGAGTCGAGGTCGTCGTCCTCAGACCCGATCCCCCTGACTTAGCCCTCTATGACGTATGCGTTCACGATCTCGCCGAAGAAGGTGATGTGGGGATCTCTGTTGGAGCCAGTCGCGCGGCCGTCCACGTCCTGCGGGTAGTGGGCCATGATGTCCGGCGAGTAGAGCGAGAGCTCCTGGTCCTGGCGGTAGATGACCCTGCACTCGAGCGTGAGCGGTAGCTCGGCGATACCGGGTACGCTCACGATATCCGAGTCGACGAGCGTGAGGCCTGCCAGCGCGACCTTGTCCACCTCGTCTCCGCGCTCGCTACCGCAGATACCGATGATCTTCCTGTCAGACGGCCGTTCCTCAAGGGGGACGTTGATCGTGAACTCGGGATTTCGGTCGAGGAGCACGATGGTCGAGCGATGCCTGCGGACGTAGGCGACAAAGACCGGCCTGCTCCAGTTGGTGCCCAAGGTGCCCCAGCCGATGGTCATGGCGTTGACCTTCTCGTCGGCCTTGGTCGTGAGCAAGATGCCTCTAGGGATGGCCTTTACGATCTGGTTGGCGTAGTCACTGTAGTCGACCGTGCGCTTCGTGGGCATAGGTGTCTCCGTCTCTCTGTCCGTAGGTTGTGTCGCTCATAGCTCTGTGCGTAATCGTACCCATCTTTATTCAAGCGCCTCTGCTCAAGTACCCCGGGGCCTTAAAGGCGCAGGAGGGCGAGCTCGTGTCGTGACCTTCCTCGCTGGTCTCTAACCTCGGGCATCCGTTTCGCCTCGCGAGGTAGAATAGTACCGTCTCGCGGGAGCACGTCGCCAGAGTGCGCTATAGTGCATAGGTGAATGTGCGTCCATGACGTGCGGTCGCGGCAGCTGCACCGCCATCGCACGGCATCGCGCGATTCGCGTCTCGATACGATACGATACGTAAGTGCGGGGAGCCACGTGCGTGCGTCGCACGATCCGCGCGATGAAAGGAAGAACCCATGGCCTCACCTCATCGCTTCGTCTTTGCGTCTGACGCCTTCAAGGGGACGTTGTCCTCCGCACAGACTGCCGCTCTGCTTGAGGATGCTGCGTGCGCTCGCTTTCCCGACTGCGACTGCGTGGGCGTTCCCATGGCGGATGGTGGGACGGGCACCGTCGACGTGCTCATCGCTGCCTGCGGTGGAGAGAAGCGAAACGTGAGCGTGCACGATCCCTTTGGCAGGTCGATCCGCGCCTCGTACGGTCTTCTGAGCGGCGAGCGCGCCGTTATCGAGATGGCCGCCGCATCGGGTGACCGACTCCCTGCGCCAAAGGAGCGTGACCCTCTTGCCGCTACGTCCTATGGCACGGGAGAGCTCATCTCAGACGCGCTGGCGCGAGGCTGCTCCGACATTACGGTCGCCCTTGGCGACTCAGTCGCGATCGATGGTGGCATGGGGTGCATGCGCGCCTTGGGGGTCCGCTTCCTTGACGAGGACGGATCCGAACTCTTTGGCGGTGGGCGTGACCTCGCCCGCGTGCACTCCGTCGACCTCACCCTCTTTAGGCTCTACGTGGGCACTGCCCGTTTTCGCGTGATGTGCGACGAGAAGATCCCTCTGCTGGGCCCAAACGGTGCCGTGTCCAGCTGCGCCAGCCTCGATGGGGTCGACCCCCAGTCCGTACAGGCGCTTGAGCGTGGTATGGAGAGCTATGCCAGTGTGCTCGAGGGAGAGTTTAGTGGCGTGGGGCTCGTGGGTGTCCGTGACGTCCCGGGAGCAGGCGCGGCCGGTGGCCTTGGTGCCGCATGTGCGGCGTTCCTCTCGGCACGCCTCGAGAGCGGCATCGAGAGTGTTCTTGACATCGTGGGCTTTGACGAGCTTCTAGAGGGGGCCGACCTGTGCATAACGGGAGAGGGGCGCTTCGACGCCCGCTCGACGAGTGGAAGAGTCGTTGCTGGCGTCGCGGGTGCCTGTGAGCAGCATGACGTTCCCTGTGTTGCCATCGTGGGCGGCATCGGGGACGGTGCGAGCGCGAGTGGTGTGCGTGGACTGAGCGCGGTGATGCCCGCCGTTGACGCCCCCATGTCCCTTGATGAGGCTGCCAACCGCGCCGAAGACCTCTACGCCAGGGCGGCAGAGAGGCTCTTCGCGCTGCTTGCCGTTGGCGAGAGCTACCGAACGTAGGGGAGCCACGGGATGTAGGGGGAGCTCCCGCATCCCGACCGCTCTGGTTGCTACCGGTACGACATCGCTTGGAAGGTTTGCCCGGAGGGCAGCTCGTGATACTCCTTCGTGCGGCTACTCGCCGCCATAGACAGGTCGCACAGGGTCGTCTGCAACAGTGTACACAGATCAGCTTTCTGGGCTCGCTCTCTTGAAATTCGACGGTTTGTGTACACTGTTTTGCTCGGCGTGGGTGCATAACTTCTCTTCTATCGCGAGAACTTATATACTCAGCTTCTCTTGAGCCAAGGCGGCGTACGCGTCCCGCGTTGAACGTGGGCAGGGTGGCGCAGGCTTTCACGCGGGGCGTCAGGTTAGGTTGCGTCTAGCGTGTGCCTACTGCCGCCGTAGATGCCCAAGGCGCCGATGCGGGGGCTATCGGCGCCTGACGCGCTCTTTAGGACGTTGCGCACGCGGCGGATGTCCTCACGAAAGGCAACAACCGGCAGCAGCTATCGGTGTCAAGTAAGGACCCTTGGATGACCCGCCGGACGAGGGTATGGGGACCGGACATTTGCCGGACCGATCTGTTGCGTGTCTCCCACCCCAAACGAGGGTCTTCCCGCAGGCGCCCTGTGGGGCGGTCCGTGATAGAGATTGTGAGTACACACACTCATCGTCATATACTACCATATGCGAAAACCGAACGACAAGCCACGTGCTCTCTCGACTCCTCAGGAGGTTATTGATGTCAATCTTTGGCATGGGCGTTCCAGAGCTCCTCGTTATCTTGGCCATTGCCCTCCTTCTCTTCGGACCCAAGAACCTCCCGAAACTGGGCAAGTCATTGGGGGCAACGGTCAAGAGCATCCGCGAGGGTATGGACGAGGGTGAGGGTAAGGCCAAGGACACCGATGTCACCGACGTGAGCGACACCGTCGAGGAGGAGTCCGCCGACTCGGACGACGTGGTCTTCTGCAACAAGTGCGGCGCCAAGAACGTCGCTGGCTCAGAGTACTGCAACAAGTGCGGCTCCAAGATCGAGCAGGCTCAGTAGGTAGGTGACGGCGGTCAGGAGGCTGCCTTACGCATGTGCGTGCGAGGTGGCAACTCGGCTCAGTCCCAATAGCGAGGGGAAGACGCGCAATGGAGAACGTGGAACCAGATGTGAACATCATGAGCAAGGCGAGCTACAAGCGCCTCGAGGAGAGACTCGCGCAGCTTGAGGATGTCGAGCGTCCCAAGATCGTCGCCGAAATCCAGCGCGCACGCGAGCACGGTGATCTTTCTGAGAACTCCGAGTACGATGCTGCCAGGGAGGCTCAGAGGCAGAACGAGTCGCTTATCAGCGAGCTGCGAAGCCAGCTTGCCAACGCCAGGATCATCGAGGGCAACGCAGACGCCGTGTCTCTCGACGATGAGGTTGAGCTTGAGGATGGCGCAGGCGAGAGGGAGACCATCACCATCGTGAGCACGGCGGAGGTTGACGTGCTCGAGAACAGGATATCCAACGCCTCACCCCTCGGTGCCGCCCTTTTCAACCACTCGGTGGGCGACACGGTATCGTATGTTATGCCCTCGGGCAAGCGGGAGAGCGTCAAGATAGTGTCCATCAAGCATAGGGATCAGGGCGACGACAGAAGCCTCTAGGTGACAAGGTCGCTGGCAGCCAGAGGGTCTGCGGACTAACAAGAGGCTCTTTTTGACAGGTTGGACCTTGTCGGCGCACCACGCCGTCAGGCCAAAACGTAGCGGGGAGGGTCAGGTGGCACAAGTGGACGCGGGTGCGCCAAACGCAAACATAGACATCAACGACGAGCGGGCTGTGCGCCGGGCGAGGCGTCAGGCGCTCATCGACGCGGGCGTGAACCCGTATCCCGCCACAAGTACGGTCACAGTGCATGCGGCAGAACTCGAGGAGCGCTACGCCTCGCTCGAGGACGGTGCGAGCACCAAGGATGCCTACAGCGTCGCTGGACGCGTGAGGGCGCTGCGCAAGCAGGGCAAGGCCCGCTTTATCGTGCTCGAGGACGCAACAGGACAGATCCAGCTCTTCTGTCGTGTCAACGACATGGCAGAGGTTGACTGGGGACTGCTCGGCCAGCTCGATCTCGGTGACATCATAGAGGCGACGGGCGTGGTGTTGCGTACGCGTCGCGGGCAGCTCTCCATTGCACCGAGCTCGGTGAGGCTTCTCTCCAAGAGCCTGCGCCCGTTGCCCGAGAAGTTCCATGGCCTCACGGACCGAGAGGTCCGCTACCGCCAGCGCTACATCGATCTGATCATGAACCCCGAGGTCCGCGAGGTCTTTCGCAAGCGCTCAGCCATCATTAGCCTCATCCGCCGCTACATGGAGTCTGCGGGTTACCTCGAGGTCGAGACGCCCATGATGCACGCCATCTTGGGAGGTGCCAACGCCAAGCCGTTTGCGACGCACTTCAATGCGCTTGATCGCGACTTCTATCTGCGCATAGCCACCGAGCTGCCGCTCAAGCGCCTCGTCGTGGGAGGCATGGAGCGCGTCTTCGAGCTCGGAAGGCAGTTTCGCAACGAGGGCATGGACCTTACGCATAACCCCGAGTTCACCTCGATGGAGGCCTACTGCGCCTACTCCGATCTCGAGGGCATGAAGCGGCTCACCGAGGGGCTCTTCAAGGCCATCGCGCGCGGCATCTGCGGCTGTGAGGAGGGCCGCGAGCTCATCAGCTACCAAGGCCAGACGATAGACATGAGCGGTAGCTGGGCCTCTCGCTCGCTCATCGAGATAGTGTCTGAGCGTGTCGGCGAGTGCGTCAATATGGATACGCCCATCGGGCGTCTGCGTGAGCTGTGCGAGGCGCACGACATCGAGTGGCAGGAGGGTTGGGGTGCGGGAAAGCTGCTGTTTTCGCTCTATGACGAGCTTGGCGAGTCTACGCTCGTGAACCCCACCTTCGTGTGTGACTACCCGGAGGAGGTCTCGCCGCTTGCCAAGCGTAAGGACGAGGATACGCGTCTCACGGACCGCTTCGAGCTGGTCATCGGCGGGCATGAGTACGCCAACGCCTTCTCGGAGCTCAATGACCCCATTGACCAGGCCGGCCGCTTTGCCGAGCAGGTTGCCGCCAAGGGTCTTGGCGATGACGAGGCAATGGGCTATGACTACGACTACGTGCGTGCGCTCGAGTACGGCATGCCCCCCACAGGTGGCATCGGCTACGGCATCGACCGCATGGTCATGCTCTTTTGCGATCAGCCGTCCATCCGCGACGTGCTGCTCTTTCCGCAGATGAAGCCCGAGACGATCACGAGGGCACAGATCGCGGAGCAGGTTGCTGGCACATGTGGCCTGGGCGTGACGGACGTGGACACGATTGCGGCAGACTCCGCCGCCGGTGCGAGCGCGGAGAGAGACGGAGAGAGTGACATGGCTAAGAAGCTGGAGAGCGGCCTTACCCGAGAGCAGGCCTTCGAGCTGCTCAAGAAGTACAACGAGGATGAGTTCCACATTCAGCACGGAGAGACGCTCGAGGGTCTTATGCGCTACTATGCCGCTACCTACGATCCCGAGAACGTCGATTTCTGGGGTCAGGTTGGTCTTCTCCATGACCTCGACTGGGAGAAGTGGCAGGACGAGAAGACCCATACCGTCAAGGCCGCCGAGCTTCTGGCCGAGGCGGGTGCGAATCCCGAGCTTGCGCACGCCATCCAGACCCATACCTCTGACAGGAACCCAGACCTTCCCAAGCCCGAGAAGAAGATGGAGCGGGTGCTCTTTGCGGCCGACGAGCTCTCGGGCCTCATCCAGGCGGCGGCCCGTATGAGGCCGTCGGGCTCCGTGACCGACATGCCCCTCAAGTCCCTCAAGAAGAAGTTCAAGGACAAGCGCTTCGCCGCAGGCTGCGATCGCGACGTCATCCGTATGGGTGCCGAACTCAACGATATGGAGCTCGACGACCTGCTCGCCTCCGTGCTCGAGGCCATGAAGGCCATCGCGCCTGTCGGCGACTATAACGCGAAGGCCAAGGAGACTGGGGAGTAGCAGAAGGCCTCGTGACGGGTGAGGTGTGGACTCGCGTATGACGCGTACTCGTGCTGTCGGCGGCCAATGTCGTACCTTCCGCGAGTGCTCTGCCACTCGATAGCGCCGAATGGCACTACGACCGCGCACTCGGTACCACCGAGTGGCACGGCAAGTCGTAAACGTGCAGGTATGGCATTATTTTGTGCCACTTGGCGTCACCGAGTGGCACGACAATCGTCCACTCGACGCCACCGAGTGCGCGGTCGCGTGGGTTCGCTCACCTGTGGTACTGGAACGTGTTGGTGGAGCTACCGTAGGGGGTGTTCAGCACGAAGCTGCCGTCGTCCTGCTTGGTCCAGCTGCCTGACACTTCCACATTGGAGTTTCCCTGGAAGGTGCCCGCCTTGAGGGAGTCGACTGTGGCCGCCACGTCGGAGGACGGGACGTACCCGTCTCTGAAGCTGCCGTCATCCTCGTATCTCTGCCATATGAAAAGGTTCATATCTCCATACGGTACCGTCGAGCCATTCTCGTCCGTGATCCACATTGCCCAGGTCCCGACGATGCTGTCTGGGGCGCCCCGTGGGAACACGAAGTGGATCGAGCCGGCCAGGGGCTGGTCGTCGCCGAGACTGAGTGCCGTGACGCTTTTCAGGCTATCCTTTACATTGACGAATTCGGGTTTGCTGTTCTCTCCAAGACCCAGCGACGCACGCGTGACCGGCACTTGCACATAAAGGTGGTCCCTCCCGGCCCAGCTGACTCGTGCGTTTCCCCCAAAGCTCTGCCCTCGTTCAAACGTGAAGATGACACTATCGCCCTCGGCGACAGAGAGGACCATCGTATACGAAAGCGAGCTGTCCACGAGGGAGCTGGTGAAGGTGTAGGTCCCTGGCGTGAGATGGGGCTGGGCGAGGCGAACCAGCCTGTGCGCAGCCCCACCGCGACGACGAGGGCGATTGCGACGGTCGCAGCGATCCCTGCGATGACGCGGCCGCGACCGGCGCTGCGCCCACGCGCCGCAGCTGCGGGTCTGGCAAAGGCGGGTGCGCCGGGCGCCGGAGCCTGGGTGGCCGCTTGGGATGCGGTCGTACCGGCTCCTCTGCTCGACAGGTCGGTTCCGCAGGACCCGCAGAACCTGCTCCCGTCGGGGTTTCTCGTGCCGCAGCTCGGGTAGAACGTGGGTGCCTCCCGTCGTCCTGATGCGCGCCCCGCCCGTGCCGCCCGCGCGATGTCTCTTCTGAGATTCTACACTTGGGACCACCTGCGGAGAGCAAGGTCCCGTCGACTTGCGTGCCAATCGGAGTCGACGACGCGCGAGCCTCCCATGGCGTTGCGCCCGACCTTACCGAGCGTGTCGATGGGTTCTTGTTCACTTTTGGTACTGGAACACATAGGTGTAATCGTTAAGAGTTAGCTTGTAACTGCCGTCCTCTCGCTTTACCCACTTGCCTGGCTTCCTGTCGGGATCGCCCCGGAAGTTACCCGCCTTGAGGGACTCGGCTACAGCCGCCGCGTCGGGGTTTGGAACGGATTGCGCCCTGAAGGTGCCGCCGTCCTCGATCATCGCCCATGCGACGCCGTTATCTGGCAGGCCATTCTCATCTGTGGTCCATGATGCCCAGATCCCAGTGACGCTGTCTGGAGCGCCCTGCGGGACCACGAAGTTGAACGAGTGACCCGAGGGCTGGCCATTTTTCGCTGCGATTGGTACCTGTATGTGAAGCTGGTCCTTCCCGGCTTGGCTGACCTGTGCGTCTCCCACCCAGCTAGCTCCCTCGACCGTGAAGCTGACACGATCGCCCTCGGCGACAGAGACGGTCATTGTGGCTGGCGGCAACCAGCTGTTGAAGAGGATCGACAAGCTCCGGCTAAGGGTGTAGGTTCCCGGCGTGAGGTGGGGCTTGGTGAGGCCGAACCAGCTTGTGCTCGATCCTACCTGCAATCCCACCGCGAGAACGAAGATGCCTACCACGACCATGGCCGCCACTGCCGCGAAGGGATTAGACCTGCGCCTGCCCTGTCCGATGACCCTGCCCGTAGGTACGGCAGGAGTGGGCGCCTGGGCTGCGGGCGTGGGTGTCGCCGACGCGGCGGGCACTGGCCTTTGGGTCGTACCAGCTCTTCTGCCCGATAGGTTGGTTCCGCAGGCCCTGCAGAACCGGACTCCGTCGGGGTTTCTCGTGCCGCAGCTTGGGCAGAACATGGGTGCCTCCCGTATCGCGGCGCGGGACGCCGCCCACGCCGTCCATGTGGATCGTTGTCCACAATTCTACACCCCGGTCGCCTGTAACGGGCAGGTTCCCCATCCCGCTCGTACGTCTGATGGGATCTATGGCGCGCTACGGTGACGACTCGCTCACCTACGATACTGGAATGTGACGGCGTTACCGTAGGAGGTCAGCACGAAGCTGCCGTCGCTCTGTCTGGCCCAGCTGCCTGACATAAATTCAGAGTTGCCCCGGAAGTTGCCCGCCTTGAGGGACTCGACCGCAGCCGCTGCGTCGGAGGACGAAACGTCTCCGACTCTGAAGCTGCCGTCGCCCTCGACCTCCACCCACCCAAAATAGTCCTCGCTCTCATGTGGCAAGCCCCTCTCGTCCTCGATCCACCATGCCCAGGTCCCGACGATGCTGTCAGGGGCGCCTCGTGGGACCACGAGGTTGAGCGTGTAGCCCGAGGGCTGGTCATCGCCGAGTCCGAGCGCCGCGATGCCTGCCCGGCTGACCCCCATCTCTTCGAATGTGGTAGTAGTAGCCCCAGGCTCATGCAGTACTGCGGTTGTGAGCGGCGCCTGTACGTGAAGGTGGTCACTTCCCGCCTGGCTGACCCGTGCGTCTCCCTCAACCCAGCTGTCTTTCCCTATCGTGAGGCCGACGTGATCGCCCTCAGTGACGAAGAGGACCATCTCGTACGATACCGATGAGCTACTGAAGGTGTAGGTCCCTGGTACGAGGTGGGACCCGGCGAGGCCGAACCAGCCAGTGTGCAGCCCCACCGCGACGACGAGGGCGACAGTGACGGCTACGGCGACCCCCGCGATGACGCGGCCGCGCGCCGCAGACGCGTGCTTGGCGGGGATGAGGACGCGCAGCACTGGCACCTGTCCAGGCGCCGGTGCTGCGGGCGCGCCCGTGCCTCTTGCCGACAGGTCGGCCCCGCAGGACCCGCAGAGCCTGCTTCCGTCGGGGATTTGTGTGCCGCAGCTTGGGCAGAACATGGGTGCCTCCCGTATCGCGGCGCGGGACGCCGCCCACGCCGTCCATGTGGATCGTTGTCCACAATTCTACACCCCGGTCGCCTGTAACGGGCAGGTTCCCCATCCCGCTCGTACGCCGACCGAAGTTGGTGCGGCGCGCCCTCACGCGGCTACGCATCCGATGTCATCGAGCGCCGCTATGGACGTTTGCTCACCTGTGGTATCGGAACGTGAGGGCGCCGTCGCTGTCAGGGAAGGTCAGCGCGAAGCTGCCGTCGTCCTGCCTGGTCCAGCTGCCTGGCTTCGCGCCGGAATCGCCCTGGAAGGTGCCCATCCCAAGGGACCTAGCTGCGGCCGGCGCATCGGAAGACGAGACCACCCCGCCTCTGAGGGTGTCGCCATCCTCGATCACCGCCCACGCAATGCCGCCAAGGTTTGGAAAGCCATTCTCGTCCGTGAACCACATCGCCCAGGTTCCGATGACGCTGCCAGGGACGCCCTGCGGGATCACGAGGTTAAGCATGCAGCCCGAGAGCTGGCCACCCTCCTCTGCGATCGGTACCCGCACGTGAAGATGGTCCTTCCCCACTCGGCTGACCTGCGCGTCTCCCACCCAGCTGTGCCCCTCGTATTCAAGGCTGACGTGATTGCCCTGGGTGACGGAGGCGACTATCGTGTTCGATGCCGACGAGCCGCTGAGGGTGTAGTTTCCCGGTACAAGGTGGGGCCCGGCTAGGCCGAACCAGCTTGTGTTCAGTCCCGCCGCGACGACGATGGCGACCGCAATGACTCCCGCGATGACGCGCCCAACACGCCTGTGCGTTGCGGTTGTGGGCCTAGACGGGGTGGACGCGCCGGATGCCGGAGCTTGGGCGGTCACCTGGGATCCGGGCGCACCCGTGCTTGTGCTTGACAGGTCGGCCCCGCAGGACCCGCCCTTGTCAGAGTTTCTCATGTTGCGGCCCGGGCAGAACATGGGTGCCTCCCGTCATCGTGGCGCAAGTGAGACCGCCCGCGCCTGCCGTGTGGTTCCTCTTCGCGATTTTACACCTTGGCTACCCGTGACGGGCGGGTCCCATCCGGCTTGCGCGGATCATAAAAGAGATGTTTGGGGTTGCGAGAGGCGTACGGACGGTTATCATCCCCGGTTGCGACCGGCCCGCACGGGCTGGCAATGTTCGTCACTGGCGAGAAGGGCAATCCGTCCGCCACAAAGGATCAGCGGGGTGCCCGCAGACCACCCCGCCCGTGGGCCAGGCGTCATGTGGAGCACCTCCAAGCGTACTTGAGCCGTTTCGCATGGTACGCGCCGCGTTTGCTGAGACGAGCAGAAGCGACCTGTCGAGAAGGGTGTGGCTCGCCACCTGACCTTGTCGAATGGACGCTACCTGCGCAGATGGTGAGGATCCTCACCGCACTCATGGACCCTCGCATATAGGTACAATACATGCTTATGGGACCATTCCGTCGCCCTGGCCTGCTGCCTTTTGCGCAATAACGCGATCTATGCGCTGGCCTTGGCAGTACCGGTGAGCGCGTGTATGGCTGGCCGCACGGGCTGGCGCCGCATGCTCATCTTGTCGCTCCTGTCTGTGGCGCTGGGTTTTGTCGCCTCGGGGGTGCTGTATGGGGTGCTCGATGTTGTCCCCGGTAGTGTGGGGGAGGCGCTGAGCGTCCCCTTGCAGCAGCTTGCCCGTGTTGTGCGGGATGATCCGGACTCACTCACTGCGGAGCAGAGGAAGGTCCTCTCCGCCTTCCTGCCCGTTGACCAGATCGGCGATCTCTACACCCCTCGGCTGGCAGACCCGGTCAAGGGCAGCTTCTCTGCACAAGGTGGACAGCTCGCAGAGCTGCTTGGCGTGTGGGTGAGCCTAGGGGCGAGTCATCCCGTGACCTATCTGGACGCCTTCCTCTCGCTCAATGTGCCGTACTGGTATCCACTCTCCTCTGATAACAAGGCATCCGAGCGAGTTTATGTTGGCGTAGTCGTGATAGGTCAGGACATGGCTGATGGCGCGTCGTTGGGAAACGACCAGTATGGCTTTGTGCGGCAGAGTCGTATTCCCTGGCTGCTTGCCCGCTATGTCGATGTGGCCATCTTCGATGCGTTTAGGGGCAACCCCCTGCTTTCTGTTATGTTTGGTCTGGCCTTTCCGTTCTGGTTCATGCTTGGGTGCTTGGGTGCGAGCGTTGCCGCCGCTAAGCGCAGAGCTGCGCTTCCCTTTGTGCCAGCACTTGCCGTCTGGTTGACTTTCACGGTGGGGCCGGCGAGCCTCATGCGCTACCTGCTTCCCCTTGTGTGTTGCTATCCGATATTCCTAGGGACCGCCCTCCAACCATGGGGGACACGGGGGTGCGCCCGAAGGGCTAGACCCATGCCTTCGATGGGAACCCAGGCCTCCCCTGGGCCCAAGAGACGGATGGGCGGGTGCTCTTCGCGGTCGATGGGACGTCAGCCTGCGGTGGTGCCACGCGACGTCACCGAGTGGTACAACAATTGCGCACTCGGCACTACCGAGTGGCACGGCAAGCCATAAACGCGCAGGTACGGCATTATCTTGTGCCATTCGGCGCTACCGAGTGGCACGACAGCCGTACACTCGATGCCATCGAGTGGCATGGTCGTGGGGTTCGCTCACCTGCGGTACTGGAACGTGAGGGCACCGTCGCTGTCAGGGAAGCCTAGGAAAGCGATGATAAAGTCCCGCCGAGAAGCCCGGGACAGGGGCGGATCGCTGTCCATCCATACCTCCTACCTGCGGATATGATATAATTCGAGGTCGTTGGCGACTAGGTTGGGGGTATCCGCATGGCACAGCTCACATTCTCTGACGTCGAGATGGGCATGGGACGGAAGCGCGAGACCAGGCGCTCCCGGTTCCTCGACCGCCTCTCCAAGTCCTGCCCCTGGGACGCCTGGCTCGCCCTCGTGAGGGAGGCCCGCGGGGCCGACGCCGGGGCGAGGGGGGCCGGCCCCGCGATGGGCAGGCCGAGGGTCGACGACCTCGTGCTGCTGCGCATGTACATGGTGCAGGTCTGCTTCGGCCTCTCCGACCGCGAGTGCGAGGACCAGGTCTGGGACTCCGCGACGATGCGCTCCTTCGTCGGCGTGGCGCCCTTCGAGGTCCCCGACGCCACGACCCTGTGCAAGTTTCGCCACCTGCTCGAGCGCTGCGGGGTCGGCGAGGCCATGGTCTCCTCGGCCTTCGGGTCCGCCGCGGACGGAGGGCTCGCCGTGAGCCGGGGCACCATCGTGGACGCCACCTTCATCGAGAGCCCGTCGTCGACGAGGAACGCCGACGGCGCGCGGGATCCCGACGCCCACCAGGCCAAGAAGGGGCAGAACTGGCACTTCGGGTACAAGCTCGGGGTGGGCGTGGACGCCGAGACGGGCGTGCCGCACTCGGTGCGCATGGACGCCGCGAACGTCCACGACCTCGACCAGGTCCCCGACCTCGTGCGCGAGGGTGACGAGCGCGTCTGGGCCGACGCCGGCTACGTCGGCGTCGGGAGGAGGCCGGAGGTCGCCGGCGACCCCTCCCTCTCCGGCGTCGAGTGGATCGTCGCCAAGAGGCGCTCGCAGGTCGGCGAGGACGACCTGGTCGCAGAGGCCGCCAAGTCGGCCGCCCGCAGTGTCGTCGAGCACGTCTTCCACTGGGTCAAGGACATATTCGGGCTGCGGAAGACGCGCTATAAGGGGCTCGCCAAGGTGTCCAACCAGGCCTTCGCCGCCGTCGCCGCAGCCGGCTGCATGATCGCGAGGCGGGGACGGCGGCTCTGCGGGCCGCCCCTCGCGCTGTCGGCGGAGAGGATAGCCCTGCAACGCGAGAGGCTCGAGGAGCGGCGACGGAGGGCGGAGGGTGGGGCGCCGGCCGCGGCATAGCCTACCGCTGGCCGTCCCGCCATGGTCTGGGAGGCTGCGGCATGGCCCCCGGAGACCGGCGTAGCCCGCTTGGGGGCGTTGGAGCCCTCCTCACGTCAAAAATCACCCATGCTGGTCCCGAAGGGACGGGATCGGCGACTTTATCATCGCTTTCCTAGCACGAAGCTGCCGTCGTCCTGCCTGGCCCAGCTGCTTGACGCTGCGTCGGAGTTGCCAACGAAGGCGTAGGTTCCTGGTACGAGACAGGATGTGGCGAGGCCAAACCAGCTCGTCTACGACTCTACCTGCGTCCTTACCGCCAGCCTTTCGCCAACGGCCCAGGCGTTCTCATGCCCACATGCTCCGATGTCTCGCCCGTGGCAGGAGGCGCATCATCTCCGCGCGGGCTATGTCCATTTTTTTACACTTGCCTCCTGAGGAGTTTCGCCCGCTCCATCGCCTGCAGGTTTCGCAGGCACATCATCGGGGTACAAGCACAACCATCAAAACAGGGCCGGCCCAGCTGCCGGTCACCAACACGCAGGCCGGCACGTGACCCAGGAGGGGGCGTAAGCACCGTATGTTCGAGAAGTTCACCGACAAGGCGCGCAAGGTCATGAGCCTTGCGCAGGACGAGGCGCGTAGCCTCGGCAAGATGTATGTAGGGACGGAGCACCTGCTCCTGGCTCTGATAAAGGAGGGGGAGGGCATCGCCGCCCAAGCCCTTGCCAAGCTCGACGTCACCTATACGGAGGCCCTCGCCACGGTCAAGGAGATCTCCTCCGAAGACAACGAGCCCATTCCCGGAGGCCACATTCCCTTCACGCCGCTCGCAAAGCGCGTGCTCGAGGACGCCTACCGTGAGACCATGGCACGCAACCAAACCTACATCGCCACGGAGCACCTACTTTTGGGCATCGTATCCCAGAGCGACGACCGTGCGATGACGGCACTTTCCTGCATGGGCGTCTCGGCGGACGCGGTTCGCAACGCCGTCAACGAGTTGGTCGAGAAGAGCGACAGCAAGGGTAGGGAGGGTCGCCCGCAGCCAACGGGCGTCGGCTTTGGTCAGCAGTTCTTCAGCGGCATGGGACAGGGTCCGCAACAATCGGAGGACGGCTCCATGCTCGAGCAGTTTGGTAGAAACCTCACCCAGCTCGCCGCAGACGGCAAGCTCGACCCCGTGATAGGGCGCGACCGTGAGGTGGAGCGTGTGATGCAGGTCCTTGCACGCAGGCAGAAGAACAACCCCCTCATCTTGGGTGACCCCGGTGTTGGCAAGACGGCCATCGTCGAGGGGCTCGCCCAGCTCGTTGCCACGGGCAATGTTCCCGACATCTTGCGCGGCAGGCAGATCTGGACGCTCGACGTCGCGAGCCTCGTTGCCGGATCAAAGTATCGCGGCGAGTTCGAGGAGCGCCTCAAGAAGGTCATCTCCGAGGTCATGGAGAACAAGGACGACATCCTCTTCATCGACGAGATCCACACCATTATCGGCGCGGGCTCGGCCGAGGGCTCCATCGATGCGGCCTCTATCCTGAAGCCGCCCCTCTCGCGCGGCGAGATTCAGGTCATCGGTGCCACGACCGCCGAGGAGTACCGCAAGCGTATCGAGAAGGACTCCGCCCTCGAACGTCGCTTCCAGCCTGTCAACATCGGAGAGCCCACGCCCGAGGATACCCTCGAGATCCTGCATGGCCTGCAGGAGGCCTACGAGAGGCACCACCACGTCAAGTACACCGAAGACGCGCTGGCTTCGGCTGTGACGCTCTCCAACCGCTACGTCCAGGACCGCTTCCTCCCCGACAAGGCCATCGACATCATCGACGAGACGGGCGCGCGCACCCGCGTCCACAAGATGAGCCTGCCTCCTGAGCTCGCCCAGGTGGACGAGGAGCTTGCCCGCATCAAGGACGAGAAGTCCAAGGCGGCGAGTGCCCAGGAGTTCGAGGAGGCTGCTCGTCTGCGCGACCGCGAGAAGGAGCTTGCCTCCAAGCGCGACGAGCTTGAGGCGTCATGGCGCGAGAGCACCGACAAGGCCGTGACGGTCGTCACCGACAAAGACGTCGCCGACGTCGTGTCCGATATCACGGGCATCCCCGTCTCCAACATCACGGAGGCCGAGGCCTCCAAGCTCCTGCGCTGCGAGGACGCTCTGCACCAACGCATCGTGGGCCAACAGGAGGCCGTGACCAAGGTGGCCAAGGCCATCAGGCGCAGCCGCTCGCCCCTCAAGGACCCCCGTCGTCCCGGAGGCTCGTTCATCTTCCTCGGACCCTCCGGTGTCGGCAAGACCGAGCTCGCCAAGTCGCTCGCCGAGTTCCTCTTTGGTAGCGAGGATGCGCTCATCTCCTTCGACATGTCGGAGTTCATAGAGCGCCACGAGGTCTCCAAGCTCGTTGGTGCCCCTCCCGGATACGTGGGTTACGATGAGGGCGGTGAGCTGACCAAGGCGGTGCGTCGCAGGCCCTACTCCGTCGTACTCTTCGACGAGATCGAGAAGGCCCATCCCGACGTCTTCAACGTCCTCCTCCAGATACTGGACGAGGGCAGGCTCACCGATGGGCAGGGACGCACGGTCGACTTCTCCAACACGGTCATCATCATGACCTCCAACGTCGGCGCGCGCGACATCGCCCAGACCAACACCATGGGCTTTTCGGCGCAGGGCGCAGGCGGGCTCTCTGATAAGGAGATAAACTCCCGCGTGATGAGTGAGCTCAAGCGTCTGTTCCGCCCCGAGTTCCTGAACCGCGTGGACGAGATTGTGGTCTTTGGGTCGCTTACCCACGAGCAGCTACGCGGCATCGTGGACCTCATGGTCACGGATCTGCGCAACCGTATGATCGCCCAGGGCATGTCCATCGAGTTGACCGATGCCGCCCGCGATCACATCGTCAAGGAGGGCACTGACCCCATCTATGGGGCTCGTCCTTTGCGTCGCGCAATCCAGACGCTCATCGAGGATCCGCTCTCCGAGGAGCTGCTGCGTGGCAGGTGGCACGAGGGGGACATCATCCTCGTGGACGCAGACGGCGAGGGGGATGATCGAAAGCTTGTCTTCACCAAGGGTACGGGCGAGATACCCGCGCCTACGGAGCGTGTTCACATGGAGCTGCCGAAGGCCCGCGAGCGGTGGAACACCGCACGGCCCACGCCCGCCGCGAGTTCCGATGGACGCGCCACGTCTGCCGCCGAGTAGCTCTTGGCTCTTCTGTCTGGGCGAGAGCTGCCGCACAATGAGCGGGCATCAAGGAGCGCGCGTATCAGTAACGTTATACTATGTGTGACAGTTCGGTCTGCCTGCGACTGCGGGCAGACCTGCCCATAAGGGGGGGTATATGGAAGATGCTCACTCGACCCAGAGTCCAGACGACGCGCGGGGTCGCATGCGTGACGCAATCAAGAAGACGGCGCACGGCACGGCACTACGCCATGCGCTCGACATGATCATCGCTGGCCACCTTGGTGCCCTTATCTGTATCGGTGATACGGATAACGTCATCCGGGCCGGTGACGATGGCTTCAAGCTCGACATCTCGTTTACGGCCAACCGCCTCTTCGAGCTCTCGAAGATGGATGGCGCCATTGTTATCGACAGGGACATGACACAGATACTGCGCGCCAACTACCACCTCAACCCCGATCCATCGCTGCCTACGTCAGAGACGGGCATGCGGCATCGTACCGCCGCGCGCATGAGCCTGCTCACCACGGCGATGGTCATCTCGGTCTCGGAGCGCAGGCAGGTCGTCACCGTCTATGTGAGCGGCCGCGGACACCAGCTCAAGAGTGCCTCCGAGCTCATGAGCACTATCAACCAGCTGCTTGTCTCTATGGAAAGCACGCGGACTCGCCTTGACCGCGGCTTGCTGCGCCTGACCACGCTCGAGCTCGACGACTACGTTACGCTCGCAGACATCGCCGAGACGATCTACCTCTTTGAGATGCTCATAACCGTCTCGGCCGAGCTCAATGATCTTGTGCTGCAGCTGGGAAGTCAGGGAAAGTCCATCGAGATGCAGCGTGAGGAGCTCATGGGAGACACCTCGGAGGATTACACGCTACTGCTGCGCGACTATGCCTGCGATCACTCCGAGGCAAATGCCGCCGCCCTACGCAAGACGCTGCATGCGACCGATAACGCCAAGCTGCGCTCACCCAAGAGCGTGGCCGAGCTGCTTGGCTACGAGGACATGGCGGAGGACTCCATCATGAAGCCGCTCGGGCTGCGCACGCTCTCAAACGTGTCGGTCGTGCGCGAGGGTATGGCTGACAAGATCGTCGATAAGTTTGGGTCGCTCCAGCAGGTGCTTGACAATATCGAGAGTAACCCCGAGCGCCTCGATGACGTCGGCGTCAAGAACCCAAATATCCTTGCAGACAGCCTCTATAGGATGTGGGGCAAGCGGGCATGAGCGTCCAGGCCTGTGTCTGCGCGGCACCAAAGCGCCTCGCTCAGCAGGCGGGGGTGGCAGACAGCTGCGCGATCATCGTTGCGGGTGGCTCTGGCACGCGCTTCGGCAATCCGCTCGGCAAGCAGTTCGTAGGCCTCTGTGGCCTGCCGCTCGTCGCGTGGTCCCTGATCGCGTTTGATAGGGCGCCCTCAGTGGCGCAGCTAGTCTTAGTGATCGAGGACGGACGTGAGGAGGAGGTGCGTGAGCGCGTGCTCTCGCGTGTCTCGCTCGCCACGCCGGTGGTGCTCGCCAAGGCGGGCGAAACGAGGCAGGAGTCAGTCTTCTCAGGCCTTCGCGCCATGGACGAGAGACTCGCTCTTGTGGCTGTTCACGATGGGGCCCGTCCTCTGATCGACGCCCAGACCATCGAGGGCTGCATCTCCTGCGTGCGTGATGATGCGAGCCTCGCTGGCGCCATCTGTGCGCTGCCCTCGATCGACACGCTCAAGATAGTCGAGGATGGGGTGATACGCGCTACGCCTGATCGCCGCTCCTATTGGTGCGCACAGACACCACAGGTGTTCAGGATGAGGCAGCTTGTGGCGGCGCATCGCGCGGCACAGCTTGATGCCTTTGGGGGTACCGATGACGCCTCGCTCGTGGAGCGCTGTAATGGCAGGGTCGCCTGCGTGCCCTCGCCTCGCGCCAACATCAAGGTCACGGTGCCCGAGGACCTCCTCGTCGTCCGTGCCCTCTTGGAGACGCGCCTCATGCGGGAGGGCTGTGGCATCGATTTGCTTGATGATGCGACGGGTACGACCACGGCCGAGGACTAAGGATCACTGACGGAGGGAGGGAGCAATGCTGCGCATAGGACACGGATTTGACGTGCACGCCTTCGCTGAGGGTCGCGCACTCATCCTTGGTGGCGTGCGCATTGACGCCCCTAGGGGGCTTCTGGGTCACTCGGACGCGGACGTCGTCACCCACGCCCTCATGGACGCTCTGCTCGGGGCGATGCGAGCCAAAGACATCGGTCAGCTCTTCCCAGACACTGACCCCGCCTATGCGGGTGCCGACTCCTGCGAGTTGCTCGCCCGCGTCGCGGGGCTTGCCCGCGATCGGGGTTACCTGATCTTGGACTGTGACTGCACGATCGCGGCGCAGGCGCCTCGGCTGGCGCCGCACTGCGAGGCCATGCGCAAGAACCTTGCCCATGCCATGGGCGTTCCAATGACAAGCGTTGGTGTCTCGGCGACCACCACGGAGCATCTGGGCTTTGTGGGACGCGAGGAGGGAATTGCCGCCTGGGCTGTCTGCCTGCTCGAGGGGGCGGGGTGACAAGTGGGCTTCTCTTTGCCCTCTTACGCTGCCCGAGCCGAAGGACGCACCGAGAAGGACGTATTGAACGTCCTGTAGGAAAACGTCGCCAGGGCATGACCACGCCAAGATGACGCCGCCAAAGGAGGCAGCATGCTCATCTATAACAGCAAGACCCACCGTAAGGAGAAGTTCATTCCCATCGACAAGGGGAAGGTCCGCATGTATGTGTGCGGACCCACGGTCTACGATGACATCCACATCGGGAACGCCCGTACCTTCCTCGTGTTCGACGTGATCCGTCGCTACCTTGCCTACAAGGGGTACGCGGTGACCTTTGCCCAGAACCTCACCGACGTGGATGACAAGATCATCAACCGCGCCAACGAGGAGGGCAGGACCGCCGCGCAGCTCGCCGAGGAGTACTCCGCTGCCTTCATCACGCAGATGCATCGCCTCAACGTCCAGGATCCCGACATGCGTCCGCGCGCCACGCGCGAGATCGAGGCCATGCAGGAGATGATCGAGCAGCTCATCGCCTCAAGGCATGCCTACGTCGCAGGCAACCATGACGTGTACTTCTCGGTGCGTGCCGATGCGGACTACGGAGCGCTCTCGGGACGAGATCTTGACCAGCTGCGAGCCGGCGAGCGCGTCGAGGTCAGCGACGAGAAGCGCGATCCCTTTGACTTTGCGCTCTGGAAGGCCGCAAAGCCCGGCGAGCCAAGTTGGCCAAGTCCCTGGGGTGACGGACGCCCCGGCTGGCACACCGAATGCTGCGCCATGATCCACCACTACCTGGGTACGCCCATCGACATCCATGGTGGGGGGCAGGACCTCATCTTCCCACACCACGAGAACGAGACCGCCCAGGCACGGTGCGCCTGGCACACGCCGCTCGCCAGGACCTGGATGCATGCGGGGATGTTGCGTGTGGACGGTGAGAAGATGTCGAAGAGCCTCGGTAACTTCTATACGCTCAAGGAGGTCTTGGACAAGTACCCTGCCGATGCCGTGCGCCTCCTCATGCTGCAGACCCACTATCGCTCTCCGCTCGACTTTCGCTTCGAGTTCCTAAACGGTATGGTGGGCAACGTTGAGCGCCTGGCGAGCTGTGTCAAGAACCTGCGCTGGGCCGCCAAGAACGCACCGCAGGACGGCAGCTTCGACGAGGCCGACCGCACCCTCGCAGGCGCCGCGAGAGACGCCCAGCTTGAGTTCACCCGTCAGATGGACGATGACTTTAACACCGCTGGCGCCCTCGCTGCGATATTCGGTCTCATGAATGCCGCCAACAAATATCTCGCTGAGGGTGGTCAGAGCCTGACCACCGCCGCGACCTTGCGTGCGGCCGATACGATCCAAGAGCTTCTGGGCGTGCTCGGCATCGACATCTCCGAGGCTGCGGCAGAAGACGAGTTGCCCTCTGGGCTTACCCTGCTCGCTCGTGAGCTGACGGGCTTTGCGGGCGATGACGCGGACGCCGCTGCCAAGGCGCTGCTCTGTGCTCGACAGGAGGCCCGTGCGAACAGGGACTGGAGCCGCGCCGACGCCATCCGAGATGGCATTTCGACCCTTGGCCTGGTCGTCGAGGACACGGCGGCGGGTGTTCGCCTACGCCGGAACAGGAGGGCGTAGGCCAAGATGCCAAAAGGCAAGCCAAAAAGCGCTCGGTCGCGTACGTCTCAGGGCGACGTACAGGGGCGTCGCAGGACAGGTCGATCCTTGCAGGAACAGCAGGGCGACTCGAGGGGAAGCGCGCGGGAGGGTCAGCGAGTTGCCGGGCACCGCAGCGCGGGCCGTCAAGGCGAGAAGGGACGCATCCAGCGCGACGAGCATGGTGCGAGCCCGCGTGGACGATGGGGTACAAGAGGGCGTCCGGCTGGCCCGGCCGAGAGAGGGCAGCGTCCACCAGGAGATCTCATCGAGGGTCGCCGTGCTGTCGCCGAGGCACTTGACGCGGGCGTGAAGCTACGACGGGCCTTTTTCCAGGCGGGTCTCGATGGTCCCGACTCCACGCTCTCGCAGCTCCTGGGCCATCTGAAGCGTGAGGGCATTCCGCTGGAGCCTGTGTCGAGGTCACGCCTTGACGCCATGAGCTCGCATGGTACCCATCAGGGCATCATCGTCCAGGCACGGCCCTTTGCCTATGCCACGCTCCTTGACATCATCGCCGCAGCAGGAGAGGGAAGGGCCCTGGTCATACTGCTCGACCATGTGGCTGACGAGGGCAACCTCGGTGCCATCGTGCGTTCCGCCGAGGTCGTTGGGGCGACGGGTGTCGTCATCGCGAAGGCACGCGCTGCAGGCGTGGGCCTTGGGGCCTACAAGTCCTCCGCCGGTGCGGTGCTACGCCTGCCCGTAGCCCAGGTAGCGAACCTCGCGACTGCCATCGACCGACTCAAGGAGGCTGGCTTTTGGGTCTGCGGCGCAAGCGAGCATGCTGCAGGCGACTTGTGGTCAGCCCCGCTCGAGGGTAGGCTCTGTTTGGTCATGGGCTCTGAGTGCCAGGGTCTTTCCCGCCTCGTGCGCGAGCGTTGCGACTTCGAGTGCAGCCTACCCCAGTACGGGCGTGTGGAGTCGCTCAACGTCGCGCAGGCGGCGACGGTCATGTGCTACGAGTGGCTGCGTCGCGCCATGGCGGAGCAACGCGGCGTTCCGGGAGCCACGAGCGCCCCTTCCCCGGTGGGTTCGGCGGTCGCCGAGGACCCCGCGCGCGGTCTTGTATCTGGCTCACCAGACTCGGACGGATGTTTTACAGCCGTCGCTGGCGCAGGGGGCGAGGATGGCTAGGGAGCTCGCGCCGGGCGGCTCTCGTTCGGCAGAGGGGGACGCTCTGTTCGGTGACGGCGAGCTTCTTGTCGTCGATGGCTACAATGTCATCCACAAGAGCGCTCGCTACCTGGAGCTTGTCGACGAGGCGGACGGTGGCGACCCCTTTGAGCGGGCACGCACCAAGCTCATCGGTGACGTGGCGTCCTTCGCGCAGCATCGCTACGACGCGGTGGTCGTCTTTGACGCGGCGGAAAACCTCTCCTCCCAAAGGCCGAACCTGTCGCAGGCGGGTATCCGCGTGCTGTTTTCGGAGGCGGGCCAAAGCGCCGACGCCGTCATAGAGCGCCTGGTCACGAATGCCCGCCTGCAGGCGCGAAGTGTCACCGTGGTTACGTCAGACAACACGATTCGCGCGACCGTAGGAGGAGTCCCGGTGACTCGCCTCTCAAGCGACGTGTTGGTTCGCGAGATGGACGCCATGGATGCAGACGTTACGCAAGAGCTCAAGGAGCGCAGCTACCAGCATCTGACGATCGAGAGTCGCCTGGACTCGGCGACGCGCGCGAAGCTCGACCGCCTGCTCGGCCGTCAGTAGCGGTTATGTGGCGAGGTGTCGCTGCCTACGTCTGGCCTCTGGCAGCGGCACTCAACCTCGGGCAACGATCTCCGTGTGGTCAAGAAGAAGTCTGGCGCAGCTACGCAGAAGGCGCTATCATAGACAAGTGCGCCGGTGTAGCTCAACGGTAGAGCCCTGGTTTTGTAAACCAGTTGTTGTAGGTTCGATTCCTATCGCCGGCTCCAGAGTCGAGGTCGGGCCGGGCAGCGTTGGTGCCCGGCCCCTTTGCTCGCTGTCGTAGGGGTGGGTGTGGGAACAAACTGATGCGTGCCTGCCTGTCGAGTGGCCGCCTTGTCCTTCCATCGATGTGCAGGAATCGTGGTATAGCTACGCCCGGCCGCGTGGAAGCGGTTGACACAGCCAGTTGCAGGTCGTACTATTTCCCCGCTTGTATGAGAGACTGCAGGATGCATGAGGCGCCGTCCGTGAGGGCATACGGCACCCTCGCACTTCCGGCTCGCTCATGCGGGTGGTTTGAAAATTGAAATGGGGATGTGGCACAGCGGCAACTGCGGCGGACTGTAAATCCGCTCCCTCTGGGTTCCTTGGTTCGAGTCCAAGCATCCCCACCAACGCCCGTGTAGCTCAGTAGGTAGAGCACTTCGTTGGTAACGAAGAGGTCACCAGTTCAAATCTGGTCGCGGGCTCCATTTCAATCTTCAAGGGCACGGCACCATGCCGGTGTAGCTCAGCTGGTTAGAGCACGCGGCTCATACCCGCGACGTCACTGGTTCGAATCCAGTCACCGGTACCATGGTTTCTCACGACGTTCCGGCGTCGTTTGGGATAAGGGATAACGCGTAGGATGGCCTGGGTTTCGGTTCATAAGGAGGACGGCAATGGCCAAGGAGAAGTTTGATCGTAGCAAGCCGCATGTAAACATCGGTACGATTGGTCACGTCGATCATGGTAAGACCACGCTGACCGCAGCCATCACGAAGGTCCTCTCTGAGCAGGAGGGCTGCAAGGCCGACTACACCGCCTTCGAGAACATCGACAAGGCTCCCGAGGAGCGTCAGCGTGGCATCACCATCTCTGTTGCCCACGTCGAGTACGAGACCTGGGAGCGCCACTATGCCCACGTTGACTGTCCTGGCCACGCGGACTACGTCAAGAACATGATCTCGGGTGCCGCCCAGATGGACGGCGCGATCCTCGTTATCGCTGCTACCGATGGCCCGATGGCTCAGACCCGTGAGCACATCCTGCTCGCCCGTCAGGTCGGCGTGCCCTACATCATCGTCTTTTTGAACAAGTGCGATATGGTCGATGATGAGGAGCTCATCGACCTCGTGGAGATGGAGACCCGTGACCTCCTCACCGAGTATGACTTCCCCGGCGATGACACCCCCATCATCCGCGGCTCCGCGCTGGGCGCTCTCAATGGTGAGCAGAAGTGGGTCGACTCCATCGTCGAGCTCATGCACACGGTTGACTCCTACATTCCCACGCCTGCCCGTGATAACGAGAAGCCCTTCCTCATGGCCATCGAGGACGTCATGACCATCTCGGGGCGAGGCACGGTCGTGACCGGCCGCGTCGAGCGCGGTCAGCTCAAGCTCAACGAGCCCGTCGAGATCGTCGGCATCAAGGAGACCCAGTCCTCCACGGCAACCGGTATCGAGATGTTCCGTAAGACCATGGACTTCTGTGAGGCAGGTGACAATGTGGGCGTGCTGCTGCGCGGTATCAAGCGCGAGGACGTCGAGCGTGGCCAGGTTCTCTGCAAGCCCGGCTCCGTCACCCCACACAAGGACTTCACCGGCGAGATCTACGTCCTGACTAAGGAAGAGGGTGGGCGTCACACCCCGTTCTTCTCCGGCTATCGTCCACAGTTCTTCTTCCGCACCACCGACGTCACGGGCGACATCAAGGAGCTTACCGATGCGAATGGTGCCAAGGTCGAGATGGCCATGCCCGGCGATCACGTGACGGTTACCTGCGAGCTCATTCACCCCATTGCCATGGAGCAGGGTCTGCGCTTCGCAATCCGCGAGGGTGGCCACACGGTCGGTGACGGTCGCGTCTCCACAATCACTGGATAGCCTGTCATCTCTGCCGATTGACGAGAAAAAGTAGGCCCGACGCCTTCGAGAGAAGGTGTCGGGCCTTTCATTGGACATGGTCGGGCGACAGACCGTGTAGGTCGTGCATCTTGACCAGCAGGCCAAAGAGGGCGTGACCCGTCGGCAGCTGACGTCCGAATTCGTCGGCATCTGATGGTTTTGTTAAGGGTCATTTCTGCAGGACCCCTAACTTGACAGATAAAAGAGACGAATGATAGCATATTCCATTGCGTCGCAGTCAATGAAGTATTGATGGCGGCTATCTACAGGAGGATTCATGCGCACAATGGTCACTCTCGCCTGCACCGAGTGCAAGCGTCGTAACTACACAACGTATAAGAACAAGAGCAACACTCCCGATCGCATGGAGATGAAGAAGTATTGCCCGTGGTGCCATAAGCACACCGCCCATAGAGAGACCCGCTAGAATAGGGTCCTCACACGCCAGTAGTTCAACAGGTAGAGCGTCGGTCTCCAAAACCGAAAGTTGAGGGTTCGAGTCCTTCCTGGCGTGCCAGCTAACACCACCGGCTATCCCTTTGGGGTTAGCCGGTTTCTATGAAGAGGGAAGTCTTAGAGGAGCTTACCAGCATGGCGAAGAAGGAGCGACAGAAGAGAAGCGCCCGCCAGGAACGTCAGCAGAAGCGTGCCGAGCGCGAGGCTCAAAAGGCCGCTGCCACCGATAAAGGCCCTGGCTCCTCCAAGAAGGCTGCCAGGGCCAAGGATGATGATGCGGCGGCTAAGAAGGGTAGCCAGTCCGCAAAGCTGGCCAAGACCAAGAAGAAGGGGCGCATTCGCAGCTACTTCTCGGGCGTTCGCACGGAGCTTCGGCGTGTGCAGTGGCCAAGTCGACCAGAGCTCATTAACTACTCGGTGGCAGCCATCGTTATGCTCATCGTCGTCGGTGTGGTCGTGTATATTGTTGACCTTGGCTTCGTCAACCTGTTCAGGCTCTACACCGGGCTGAGGGGGTAGGTGATGGCTAAGCGTTGGTACGTGATCCATACCTACTCGGGCTACGAGAACAGGGTCAAGACGGACCTCAATCAGCGCATCGAGACCTACGGCATGGAGGACAGGATAGTAGACATTCAGATCCCGACCGAGGAGGTCACCGAGATCAAAGATGGTGGCAAGCGTGAGACCAGAGAGGTCAAGGTCTTTCCGGGCTACGTCCTTGTCCGCATGGAGCTCGATGACGAGACCTGGAGCGTTGTGCGCAACACGGCGGGTGTCACAGGCTTCGTGGGTTCCGAGGGCAATCCCGTGCCCCTGCGTCGCAGTGAGTTCAACAAGCTCATGGGTCGTGGTCGCGACTCGCAGTCTGCGGAGACAAAGCGTGCGACTGTGACCACGAGTCTTGAGCCCGGCATGCCGGTCAAGGTCGTGAGCGGTCCTCTGGCAGACTTCACGGGTGAGGTCTCTGAGGTCATGCTCGAGTCAGGTAAGGTAAAGGTCATGCTCGCGATCTTTGGGCGCGAGACACCCGTCGAGCTTACGCTTGACCAGGTGAGTACGAGGCTCAAGTAGCGCCGTCCAAGGAGTTCGCGCCAGTCCCGTATCGGTGAGGATTGCTTCTCGGGGCTGCGTCACATAGAGGTAAACGCACAGTCAAGGAGAAGACACTATGCCCGCAAAGAAGGTCGCCCACTTCATAAAGCTCCAGATCCCCGCCGGCCAGGCCAACCCTGCCCCTCCCGTCGGACCGGCCCTTGGTGCCGCCCAGGTCAATATCATGCAGTTCTGCCAGGCTTTCAATGCTGCCACGCAGGACAAGGCCGGCGACATCATTCCGGTCGAGATCAGCGTCTATGAGGATCGCAGCTTTGACTTCATCACCAAGACTCCCCCTGCCGCCCAGCTCATCAAGAAGGAGCTTAAACTCAAGAGCGGTTCGGGCGTTCCTCAGCGTGACAAGGTGGGTGAGCTCTCCCAAGAGCAGCTGACCAAGATCGCCGAGATCAAGATGCCGGACCTCAACGCCAATGACATCGAGGCGGCCAAGAAGATCGTGGCGGGCACCGCCCGCTCCATGGGCGTGACGATCGCGCAGTGAACCCAGACATCGAGGGAGGGCACAGGCCCGTCTGACCTCGCACCTGCCTACAGGAGGTAAAAAGCTATGCCAAAGCACGGAAAGAAGTACAATGCGGCCGCAGCCAAGGTCGAGAGGGGCACGCACTACAGCCCGCTTGCGGCGATGCGCCTCGTCAAGGAGCTCTCCGCCGCGAAGTTCGACGAGACCGTCGAGGTCTCCGTCCGCCTCGGCGTTGACACCCGCAAGGCCGACCAGAACGTTCGCGGTTCCATTAGCCTGCCTAACGGCACCGGCAAGAGCGTTCGCGTCGCGGTCTTTGCCGAGGGCGCCAAGGCCGAGGAAGCCAAATCTGCCGGCGCTGACATCGTGGGTTCCGATGACCTTATCGCCGAGATCCAGCAAGGCACCATCAACTTCGACGCGGTCATCGCTACGCCCAACCTCATGGGTAAGGTCGGGCGTCTTGGCCGTATCCTCGGCCCCCGCGGTCTCATGCCCAACCCCAAGCTCGGTACCGTCACGATGGACGTCGAGAAGATGGTCGGCGAGCTCAAGGCTGGGCGGGTCGAGTACCGCGCCGACCGCTATGGCATCTGCCACGTTCCGGTGGGCAAGGTCTCCTTCACGGCCGAGCAGCTCGCCGAGAACTACGGCACCCTCTTTTCCGAGCTTTTGAGGGTGAGGCCCTCCACCGCAAAGGGCCGCTATGTTAAGTCCGTCGCCGTATCTTCGACGATGGGCCCTGGTATCAAGATAGATCCCGCCGTCACCCGTGACTTCATGACGGCATAGCGTACGCCGCTGCGGTCTCTTGACGAGGAGGGCAGCAGCTGCGATACTAGGGAAGCTCGAAAGAGCTGTTTGAAACACTGCACGTCCGCTGCCAAAGACAGCCGGTGCCGTAAGGCTTAAAGGGGAAGCCCGCCTGCCGAGGTGGTCTCAGAGCTAACGTATCTCGAGGACCCCGCTTTGGCTTCTGCCCGAGCGGGGTCCTTGCTATGTGAGGGCCCGCCGCGTCGGCGGCGCGTGCCCGACAGCGTGCGAAGGAGGTGTACCACATGCCAAACAAGAACAACGTCGCGATGCTCGAGAAGGTCAGCGAGTCACTGGACAACTCCAAGGGGGTCTTTGTGATCGACTATCGGGGCCTTTCCGTCAAGGAGACCCAGGGGCTTCGCCGTGCCCTCACCGAGGCCGGCGCTCACATGAAGGTGTACAAGAACAACATCGTCAAGATCGCCCTCAAGAACGCCCAGCTACCCGAGATCGAAAACCTCGAGGGGACCTGCGCCTATGTCTTCTTCGAGAAGGATCCCGTCGATGCTGCGAAGGTCATCAAGAAGCAGTCGGAGAGCCTGCGAAAGATCGAGTGGGTTGGCGGTATCGCCGATGGCAACGCCCTCTCTGCAGAGGACGCAAGGGCCTACGCGGATCTCGCGAGTCGCGAGGAGCTCATGGCTCAGCTGGTCTATGTCGTCGCAAGCCCGCTCAGGGGTATCGTATCCGTTGCGGCCGGTCCTGCCCGTGGCCTGGTCACGGCGCTCGACGCGCTTGCGGAGCAAAAGAGCGCCGCATAGACCCACTGCGGGCACGTCGGGTTTTAAGTCCGCACCACCGTTTGTTCGAGACTACCAGGGGTATCCAAGGAAGTTGCCCCATGAAGGAGAATTGACATGGCTGTCACCAAGGAAGAGATCATTGAGGCCCTCAAGGAGATGCCCGCCCTCGAGCTTTCTGAGCTCGTCCATGAGCTGGAGGACGTCTTTGGCGTCTCGGCCGCCGCACCCGTCGCCGTAGCCGCCGCCCCGGCGGCCGCCGACGCGGCACCTGCCGAGGAGAAGACCAACTTCGACGTCGAGCTTACCTCGTTCGGTTCCAACAAGATCGCCGTCATCAAGGTCGTCCGCGCCCTGACCTCCTATGGTCTGAAGGAGGCCAAGGATGCCGTCGAGGCTGCTCCCAAGGTCATCATCGAGGGGGCCAAGAAGGAGGACGCCGAGGCCGCCAAGAAGCAGCTCGAGGAGGCTGGTGCCGAGGTCACCCTCAAGTAGCTTGCGTACGCATTCGCACGGGCCCTGGCACACCAGGGTCCCTGGGGCCGGGTCCTCGGACTCGGCCCTTCGTCTGCGGTCGAATCGTGTGGAACACCACACGATGCTCACAATTAAAATCGATGACGTGCAGGTAGAGGCAGTATGCACCTCTTGGAGACCAGCCATGAGCCTGTGGGGGAATCGCTGTTTGACCAAGCGTGCACGCTTTGTTATTCTAATACGCTGCACTACTGCCAAACTGCCGCCTTGTTTCATGTAAGGAAGGAAGTGCCCGGTGCCTACCGCAACGTCTTCCAATGTCGCCCCAAAGATGCAGCGTGAGCGCATTAGCTTCAGCAAGATTCCACCGACGATGGAACTTCCCAACCTCATCTCCGTTCAGAAGGAATCCTTCGAGCGCTTCATGGGAGAGGGCTTGTCAGAGTCCTTCGCCGAGTTCTCGCCCATCGAGGATGCCACCAAGACCATGGAGGTCACCTTTGGCGACCACATGTTTGGCGAGCCGCCCGAGTCCATCGCCAGCTGTGTCGCCAAGGACTTCACGTACAAGGCGCCGATGCTCGTTGGCGTGCGCTTTGTCAACAAGTCGACTGGCGAGATGAAGGAGCAGCTCGTCTTCATGGGCGACTTTCCGCTCATGACCGACCGTGGTACCTTCATCATCAAGGGTATCGAGCGCGTCGTCGTATCGCAGCTCGTCCGCTCTCCCGGCGTGTACTTTGCCAGGGAGCTGGACAATGGCGTTGAGGTCTGCCGCGTGCAGTTCATCCCCGCCCGTGGTGCGTGGCTCGAGTTCGAGGTTGACAAGCACGGCCATCTTGTGGTCTCTATTGACCGCAAGCGTCGCCAGAGCGCGACGGTACTCCTGAGGGCCTTGGGCATCGCCGAGAGCGATGACGAGATACTAAACCTTCTGGGTGACTCCGAGGTCGTACGCTCGACCATCGAGCGCGACGTCGCGACCAATCGTGACGACGCCCTCCTGGAGATCTACCGTCGTCAGCGCCCGGGTGAGCCGCCCACGAGGGACAACGCCGCCGCGCTCCTCGATGGCATGTACTTCAGCAGCCAGCGCTATGACCTTGCCAAGGTCGGCCGTTATAAGATAAACAAGAAGCTTGGCCTTGACATTGACGCGACCGAGCGCGTCCTTACGAGCGAGGACATCGTGAGCGCACTTCGTTACCTGCTCGCGCTGCACGATGGCGACCCGACCAAGACCGTCGATGACATCGACCACTTTGGTAACCGTCGTGTCCGGACGGTGGGCGAGCTCGTACAGAACCAGTTCCGCATTGGCATGAGTCGCATGGAGCGTGTCATCCGCGAGCGCATGGTCTCGCAGGACCCCGACGACATCACGCCCAACTCGCTCATCAACATCCGGCCGATCGACGCTGCCATCAAGGAGTTCTTCGGCTCCTCGCAACTCTCGCAGTTCATGGACCAGGCCAACCCGCTCTCGGGCCTCACGCACAAGCGTCGCCTCTCTGCTCTCGGTCCCGGCGGCCTCGCCGGCCACAAGTCCGGTTCCAGCCGTCGTACCAACGTGCCGACGGCCGTCCGTGACGTCCACAACTCGCACTACTCGCGCATGTGCCCCATCGAGACGCCCGAGGGTCCCAACATCGGCCTCATCGGCTCTCTGGCGCTCTATGCGCACGTGAACAGGTATGGCTTCATCGAGACGCCGTACCGTCGCGTCGAGGCGGGCGTCGTGACCGACACAATCGACTGGATGACCGCCGACGAGGAGGAGAGCCACGTCATCGCTCCCGCGACGACGCCCGTCGATCCTGCGACCGGTCGCTTCGTGCGCACCAACGCCGAGGGCGAGACCGTCCAGGCCGACTACGTCATCGCGCGCACCAAGAACTTCGACGGCAGCTTTGGCGCACCTGCGCAGGTTGACGTCGCGGAGGTCGACTACATGGACGTCTCGCCCAGGCAGCTCCTCTCCGTCGCGGCCAACCTCATCCCCTTCCTCGAGCACGATGACGCGAAGCGCACCCTCATGGGTGCCAACATGCAGCGCCAGGCCGTGCCTTTGATCAGGAGCCATGCGCCCTTGGTCGGTACAGGCCTCGAGCGTGCAGCCGCCCATGACTCCGGCGAGCTCATCTGTGCCCACGAGGCTGGCACCGTGACCGAGGTCGATGCCTCGCACGTGGTCGTGACCTCGGACAAGACCGGAGAGTCAGAGCGCTACGACCTTCCCAAGTACGAGCGCTCCAACCAGAGTACCTGCATCAACCACCGCCCGGTGGTATGTCTGGGCCAAAAGGTCCAGATGGGCGAGGTCCTCACAGACTGCACGTCCGTCGACCACGGCGAGCTCGCCTTGGGAGCTAACCTTACCGTGGCCTACATGCCTTGGGAGGGCTACAACTACGAGGACGGCATCATCGTCTCCGAGCGTGTCGTTCAGGAGGATCTGCTGACGTCCATCAACATCTCGAAGCACGAGATCGAGGCACGCGACACCAAGCTCGGCCCCGAGGAGATCACGCGCGAGATCCCCAACCAGTCCGAGGAGATGCTCGCCAACCTCGACGACGAGGGCATCATCCGCATCGGCGCCGAGGTCGGGCCTGGCGACATCCTGGTGGGCAAGGTTACGCCCAAGGGCGAGACGGCACTCACCGCCGAGGAGAGGCTGCTCAGGGCCATCTTTGGCGCGAAGGCGCATGACGTGCGCGATACCTCGCTGAGGATGCCCCATGGCGCCTACGGTCGCGTCGTCGACGTCGTGCACTTTAGCCGCGATGCGGGCGCAAAGCTCTCGCCGGGTACCAACGACCAGATCCGCGTCTTCGTCGCCCAGCGTCGCAAGATCCAACAGGGTGACAAGGTCGCCGGGCGCCACGGCAACAAGGGCGTCGTCTGCAAGGTCCTACCTGTCGAGGACATGCCCTACATGGTCGACGGCACCCCTGTTGACGTCCTACTCGATCCCCTGGGCGTCCCCTCCCGCATGAACGTGGGGCAGCTCATGGAGTGCCACCTCGGCTGGGCTGCAGCTCATGGCTGGGATACCGAGAGCGACAACTCCGATAGGGTCGTCGAGGGGGACATGCTTGTCGCCACACCACTCTTTGACGGTGCCACCGACAAAGAGGTGGCTGAGGCGCTGCGCCGCACCAACATCAACATGATGAATAGGGCGAGGCGTGACTTTGGCGAGCACATGAGAAAGGAGTTCGTCCCGCAGCTCCACGAGGGCAAGACCATCCTCTATGACGGCCGCACCGGCGAGCCTTTTAAGAACCCCATCACGGTGGGCACGAGCTACATCCTCAAGCTCGGCCATATGGTGGACGATAAGATCCACGCACGCTCGACCGGTCCGTACAGCCTCGTCACCCAGCAGCCGCTCGGTGGCAAGGCGCAGTTTGGTGGCCAGCGCTTTGGCGAGATGGAGGTCTGGGCCCTCTATGCCTACGGCGCCTCCAACGTCCTGCAGGAGATCCTCACGGTCAAGTCGGACGACACCAACGGGCGCGTGAAGACCTACGAGGCCATCGTCAAGGGTGAGAACGTCCCTGCGCCTGGCATCCCGGAGTCCTTCAAGGTGCTCGTCAAGGAGATCCGCTCGCTTGCCCTGGACATCAAGCCCATCAAGTACAAGAACCCCAACAGCGTCCCCGCCGCAGAGGAGGTCCCCCAGGATAGTGTGGAGGTTCTCTCATCTGCAGAGAGCGTGGACGACCTTGTGGGTGACGTGGCCGATGAGATCCTGGCCATCGCCGCCGATGATGATAAGGAGTAGCGAACGTGGCAGATTTCGATTCCACCGATTTCGACGCGATCAAGATTTCGCTTGCATCCTCCGACGAGATTCGCAAGTGGTCCAGGGGCGAGGTCAAGAAGCCCGAGACCATTAACTACCGTACGCTGAAGCCCGAGAAGGACGGCCTCTTCTGCGAGAAGATCTTTGGTCCCTCCAAGGACTGGGAGTGCTCCTGCGGCAAGTACAAGGGTATTCGCTTCAAGGGCATCGTCTGTGAGCGCTGTGGCGTTGAGGTTACGAGCGCCAAGGTGCGTCGTGAGCGCATGGGCCACATCGAGCTCGCCGCTCCCGTGAGCCATATCTGGTACTTCAAGAGCCCCACGAGCTTCCCGCTCTCGCGCCTTCTGGATATCAAGACCAAGGACCTCGAGAAGATCCTCTACTTCGCAAGTTACGTGATCACCTCCGTGGACGCAGAGGCCCGTGAGGTCGATGCCGAGACCCTCAAGGAGGAGCTGGCAGCCGACATCGAGGAGCTCGATGCCGAGCGTGACGACGAGATCGAGCGTCTCAAGGCCCAGGGCGAGGCCTCCGAGGCCGAGGGCATAGAACCCCTCTCTGCCGACGAGATCAGCATGGGCATCGCTGACCTCAGGGAGGAGTACGAGGAGGAGAAGCAGCTTCGCAAGGAGGCCTTCAACAAGTTCATGCAGCTCGAGGAGGGCGAGCTCATCTCGGACGAGAGCCTCTTCACCGAGATGAGGCGCTATTACGCCATCTACTTCAAGGGCGGCATGGGCGCCGAGGCCGTGCGCGAGCTTCTGCGCAGCGTTGATCTCGACAAAGAGGCGGAGGAGCTGCGCGCCACCGTCGTCTCGGAGGAGGCTCAGAAGCAGCGAAAGGAGAAGGCCGTCAAGCGTCTTGAGATCGTGGACGCCTTCCTCAAGGGCGGCAATGATCCGGCTGACATGATCTTGGACGTTATTCCCGTGATCCCACCCGATCTGCGTCCCATGGTGCCGCTCGACGGTGGTCGTTTTGCCACCTCAGACCTCAACGACCTCTACCGCCGCGTCATCAACCGCAATAACCGCCTCAAGCGCCTGCTCGACCTTGACGCTCCCGCGATCATCGTCAACAACGAGAAGCGCATGCTGCAGGAGTCCGTGGATGCCCTCTTCGACAACGGGCGCCGGGGCCGTGCCGTCACGGGGCGCGGCGGGCGCACCCTGAAGTCGCTCGCCGAGTCCCTCAAGGGTAAGCAGGGGCGTTTCCGCCAGAACCTGCTCGGAAAGCGCGTCGACTACTCGGGCCGCTCGGTCATCGTCGTCGATCCCACGCTCAAGCTGCACCAGTGCGGCCTGCCCTCCTCCATGGCGCTCGAGCTCTTCAAGCCCTTCGTCATGCGTCGCCTCGTCGACCTCCAGGAGATCGGCAAGCTCAAGATAGACAACATCAAGGCCGCCAAGCGCGCCATCGATCGACGTGCCCCCGAGGTCTGGGATGTCCTCGACGAGGTCATCAAGGGGCGCCTGGTGCTCCTGAACCGCGCACCGACGCTGCACCGCCTGTCCATCCAGGCTTTCGAGCCCGTCCTCGTGGACGGCGAGGCCATCCACCTGCATCCGCTCGTCTGCGCGCCCTTCAACGCGGACTTCGATGGCGACCAGATGTCGGCTCACGTGCCCCTCTCGACCGAGGCGCAGACCGAGGCCCGCGTGCTGATGCTCTCGATCAACAACCTTCGCTCGCCCGCGTCCGGCAAGGTGCTCACCGTTCCCTCACAGGACATGGTCATAGGCACCTACTTCCTGACGACGGCCAAGGATGGCGTCGTGGGTGAGGGACGCGTCTTCTCGAGCCTTGCCGACGCCCTGCACGCCTATGAGTGCAGCGTCGACGAGGGTCGGCAGGCCGACGTCTCGTCGCATAACCCGCTGGACATCCAGGCCAAGATCAGTGTGCGCGTGAGCGCCAAGGATGCCAACGTCGAGGTGGGCGGCAGGAAGTACTTCCGTGTGATGGAGGACACGGGCGGGGCCGATGGCAAGCGGGTCGAGCAGCATGACTATGATGTCACCGAGCGGCCCGTCCGCTTTGTGACGACGGCCGGCCGCATCATCCTCAACCGTCACTGCCTGCCCACGAATTATCCCTTCATCAACTACAAGATGTCCAAGGGGGATATCTCGAGGCTGGTCAACGACTGCTGCGATCGCTACAGCACCGCCCGGATAGAGACCATTCTCGACGCCATCAAGCAGACGGGCTTTCATTACGCGACCGTGGCGGGGCTGTCCGTCTCCGTGTGGGACGCGGCCATCCCCAAAGACAAGCCCGAGCTCATTGATGAGGCCCAGAACAAGGTCGATCGCATCAACGGTCTCTACGAGAAGGGCCGTCTCTCCGAGATCGAGCGCCATGGCGAGGTCGTCAAGGTCTGGACGGACTGTGCCGACACCTTGGGCGAGAAGATGCTCACGGGCTTTAGCGAGGAAAACCCCATCTTCATGATGGCCGACTCGGGAGCGCGTGGCTCCAAGACGCAGCTGCGCCAGCTCGCGGGCATGCGCGGCCTCATGGCCGACATGTCGGGTGACACGATCGATTTGCCCATCAAGGCAAACTTCCGCGAGGGTCTGCAGCCTCTTGAGTACTTCATCTCGACCTACGGCGCACGCAAGGGTCTCGTGGATACGGCCTCTCACACCTCTGACTCCGGTTACCTTACCCGACGTCTTGTCGATGTGGCACAGGACGTCATCGTGCGCGAGGAGGACTGCGAGACCGACGAGGGCGTGACCTACGAGCTCATCAAGGTCGAGGACAAGAAGCGTGTGAAGAACATCGATCTCGTCGGACGCTGCGTCCTGAGCGATGTCATCGACCCAAAGACCGGTGAGGTCCTCATCGCCAAGGATAACTACATTGGCTCCGAGGCCGACATCGATCTCTTGCTTGAACACGGCATCGAGAAGGTCGAGCTCAGGGCCCTGCTCACCTGCCGTTCAAAGTACGGGGTCTGCCAGAAGTGCTACGGCTGGGACCTCTCAACGAGGCGTCCCGTCAGCATCGGTACCTCGGTGGGCATCATCGCCGCACAGTCCATCGGTGAGCCCGGAACCCAGCTCACGATGCGGACGATCCACTCGGGCGGCGTCGCCGGCGCGAGCGACATCACGCAGGGCCTGCCGACTGTCGCGCGCATGTTCGACGTCGTCGGTAACGTCAACGAGAAGATACTGGGACGCGAGGCGGATCTCGCCCCCTATACGGGTGTGCTGCAGGTCACGACCGAGCAGGCCGAGAAGACGCTGCGCATCCTCTATCCTGAGGACCACAGCCGCATCCTCGCCGAGTGGCAGGTGCCGGCCTCCGTCTCGTTCACACCGGCCATCAAGGAGGCCGTCGAGAATGACCAGGAGGTGGAGGTTAGCGCCGGCGACCAGCTTACCGAGGGCTTCGTGAACTTCCGCAAGCTCCGCAAGCTCACGGGCATTGAGTCTACGATGCACACCTTCGTGAGGTCGGTCAAGAACGTCTACACCTCCCAGGGTGTCGAGCTCAACGACAAGCACATCGAGGTCATAGCCCGCCAGATGCTTCGTCGCGTTCAGGTCACGAACCCCGGTGACTCCACCTACCTACTCGGCCAGTACGTCGATCGCTACGCCTTCGCCGACACGGTTCGCAACATCACGCTTGCCGGAGGGGTTCCCCCCGAGGCCGAACCGGTCATCCTCGGAACCCTCAAGGTCGCGAGCTCCATCGACTCGTGGCTCTCGAGCGCGTCGTTTATCCGTACCGCCGGCGTCCTTACCGAGAGTGCCATCAAGGGTGAGGTGGACCACCTTTTGGATCTTAAGTCCAACGTTATCGTCGGCAAGAAGATCCCGGCTGGCACGGGCCTTCGAGCCTATGATGACGTCGAGCTCACCTATAACGGCAACAAGCTGACCATAGCGGCGAAGGCCGACACGAAGCCGCTGCCCGAGTCCGCCCCAGACTTCCTCAAGGACGTCGAGGAACAGCTTCCCAAGAAGGCCGAGTGGATCGACGGAGACTTTGGGTACGGTGGCTACTCCAAGAACGGCCGCACCCTCACCAACGACGAGGCCAAGCTCTACCTGTACGACGACCTTGAGGTGTCGCAGCGCTGGACCAACAAGTTCAGCGAGGTCGGCATCGAGACCGTAGGGGACCTCATCGGCAAGACCGAGGATGACCTGCTGCGCATCGACGGCATCGGTGCAAAGGCAATCGAGGAGCTGCGTGACGGTCTCGAAGCCCATAACCTCCTCTTCATCCTCGAGCCCGATGAGGATGAGGCGGACAGCGAGGACCTCTCTCAACTTTTGAACATGGTGTTCTCGCCTGACGCAGGTAACGACATCATGCTTGGGTCCGCCGTTCCCCCCACGCACAGCTCCGATGATGAACTTATCGGTGGCAGCGACATTAAAAGTGGCGATCAGGTCATCAATGAGGACTTGGGGTCGCTACAGGACCTTCTCTCCCAGGTCGAGAGGGGCGACGGTGACGAGAAGCTTGAGTAGGAAGCTCTAGAGTAGACCCAAGCTTTCATGACATTCACTCATAAGAGACCCCGGCTACCTGCCGGGGTCTCTCTTCTCGGGCGGTACCTCAAACGTACCTTCTGGCGGTACCCTCCGTGGCGGTGCCTCGAACGTGCCCCAGAATCTGCGGGGCACTATCAGGGTTGCATTTGCCCAGATAAGGTCTTTTTGCACGTGCCCCAGAGATTCTGGGGCACTAACGTACGAACGCAAAGGCCGCTACCGGAACCTTGCGCTAGAGCAGCTCCTCCACCGCAGGCCTGACGACGGCATCGACGTCGGCCGTAGGCTCGAAGCGTCTGACGACGTTGCCCGCCCTATCGATGAGGAACTTGGTGAAGTTCCATTTGATGTCTGGCGTGAGCCTCCAATTAGGGTCGGCCTTATCGAGGATGCCTGTCAGGATCGGCGTGATCCTGTGCGTGGGGTCAAAGCCCGTGAACCCCTTCTGCTTCTTGAGCCACTGGAAGAGGGGATCTGCCCCTTCGCCGTTGACTTCAACCTTGCCAAACTGCGGAAAGGTGACGCCAAAGCGACCCGTGCAGAAGCTGTGGATCTCATCGGCAGTCCCGGGGGCCTGCTGGCCAAACTGATTGCAGGGAAAGTCGAGGATCTCGAGGTCCTTGTCTTTGTCCCTCTCATAGAGCTTCTGTAGGTCGGCGTAGGTGGGAGTGAAGCCACACTCGGTTGCCGTGTTGACGATTATCAGGACCTTGCCCTTGTAGTCGGCGAGCGAGACGTCTTTGCCCTCGCGGTCCCGTACGGTGAAGTCATAGATACTTACCATGTAAACCTCCTCTGTCTCGTGATTGGTACTCATGCCCATGCACGATTGATACCTCATGGCTTTCATACCCACATGAAGTAACGTTCTCTCACACGTCGGGAAGGTCCATTTAATGTTTTTGTTCAACCTATAGTGTCGACAGGCTAGCCATTCTTGCGAATCATCACATACTGTACGACGAGCATCACGAAGAGCGCTGCCATCGAGAGCAGGTAGGCATAGACCGCCCCGTCGAACCCGATGGTCGTGACGAGTGTGATGCTGAGAACGCCCGCGACGCCAAAGGCAATGAGGTAGATGCGCGTCGCCGTCTCTTGGCGACGCAGCACCGTGATGATCTGGTACAAAAAGTCAATCACGGCCGTCATGCCGCCCGCTATGGTCATGAGGTAGAGCTGTGTGCGGTACGCCTCGAAGTCCGTGCCGTAGAGCAGACTCAACAGCGCTACACCGACAGTTGCGTTGAAGGCGAACATCGCTGCTGTGATGAGCGCGGCTACGCCGGTTATGGCAAGTATGATGAGGTCGAAGCGCTTTCTGTGGCTAGGATTTGACCAGATGTTCGCAAGTCTCACAAGCTGTGGCTTGTAGACAAGCCCTACCGCCATCGTGATGCCCTGTGCCGAGAAGTAGATCGTGTTGAAGTAGAGTTGGTAGTCGTAGGGCAGTGTCCCCTCCATGGCGAACTTGGGAACCGTCTCGATGAGAGAGAAGAGAAAGGTCGCCAGGAAGGTCGGGAAGCACTCGACGAAGATCTCCCTGATCTCGAGCAGCTCCCAGCCGCGTGAGCGCTCCGTCTCGAAGTAGGTGAGCGGGATCGTGAAGAGCACGAGTGAAAGTGTCGCCGCGATAGCCATGCCGATGCAGGCAAGCGAGACGGACCTGGTGGCGAGCAGTGCGACAGAGAAGGTGATGATCGCGAGGACGCAGCGTAGCACCTGTGACGCACCACCCAGCCAAAGCTTGTCCTGCTGCTGCAGGCGCCCCTCGTAGACGTCGGCGAGCGAGTCTACGGTGCGGAAGGCGAAGGTGCCAAAGCAGATCCAGAGCAGTTCGCCGGCGTAGCCACGAAGCGAGCAATACAGGTACCCCACACCCACCATGAGGATGCAGGTGAGTACCCGCTGTATCTGGTAGGCGCCAAAGGAGTCCATCTCGTCGACGTCCGAGACCTGGTAGGTGCGCACCCCATACATGCCTACGAACTGGATCAGGTTCGCATAGACGAAGGCCATCGAGAACATGCCGGCCCCCTCGGTGCCGACGAGCTGTGACGCGACCATCGTGAGCAGCGGAAAGAGAAAGCCCCACACGCCAAAGCCCACGCTGTTGAAGACGTAGTCCCGTGTGGTTCGGTGTGCCGCGTAGCGAGCGGTCTGGTTGGCGAGCGAACCGGAGAACACGGCCCCGATGAGCCGATCCCACCACTGGTTGGCAAGACGGACAACCATGGGCGGTCGAGCTCGGTTCTCGTCTTGGACCGCTCGCGCGTTTCGCACCCGTCCGTTGGTCGTCCGCACGGCGTCTCTCGCGCTTCTCTTAAATAAACCTGGCATGCTCACACTCCTGCTTTCGCCCTTCTCTCGATCTGCCATTTTAGCCCTCATCGGGTACGCTCACGGTCTTTTCGCGCACGCCCGTGCATGGAGATTGGGTCTTTCAACCGTGACAGGCTAGCAAGAAACGCTCCCATTGGCTAAGGTAAACGGCGCATCTTGTGCGTACTTGCAGCGACAGGAGGGATGTCGTGTCAGAGATCGACCAGCTGAAGGATGAGATAGCCGCCAAGGTGGCCAATAGCAGTCTTGGCGAGAGGGAACTCGAGCAGATCGTTGCGCGCTCTACTGTCTCGGTCGTGGATATACCGGATGAGCTCAAGGAGAACCTCGCGCTCTTTTTGCGCCTGGTGCGTACGGTCCTTGCGGAGTTCGACCCTAAGCTGCGCGAGGCCTTCGACCAGCTGCTCGCTGACTCGATCACGGTCAACGCCAGGGCAGATGGCGATGCGGATGAGGGGGCCTTCAAAGACGCCTCCGCTATCATCGAGACGCTTGACGTTGAGTCGGCGGTCATGCTGGCGCGTGCCTTCGCCGCCTTCTTTCACCTCGCTAATATCTGTGAGGAGGACTATCGTGTTCGCTCGCTGCGTGCACGCGAGGCCGCCGTTCCCACGATCGCCGATGAGGATCCGGTCAACGACATCACGGTTGCCTATCGTCGACTCGTGGAGGAATGCGGACAGGACGAGGCCAGCGCGCTTCTCGGTCGCCTGGAGTTTCATCCCGTCTTCACCGCGCATCCCACCGAGGCGCGCCGCAAGGCCGTCGAAGGCAAGATTCGGCGTATCTCGGCCCTGCTCGAGGAGCGGGCCCAGGCAAGTGGTATCGCGCTTGCCGAGAACGAGCGCCGGATGCTCCAAGAGATAGACGCCCTTTTGCGCACTTCTCCCATCGCCATCAAGAAGCCGACTCCCGTCCAAGAGGCCGAGACCGTCATCGATATCTTTGACCATACGCTCTTTGATATGATTCCTGAGGTTTATCGACGTTTCGATGACTGGGAGCTGGGCGACAAGGCCGGCACCGTGCCGCCCGTCTGTCCTGCCTTCTTCCATCCGGGCAGCTGGATAGGCTCCGACCGTGACGGCAACCCCAACGTGACGGCCAAGCTGTCGCGGCAGGTAGCCGAGAGGTACCGTGCGCATGTGCTCGAGAAACTCGCTGATGCCACCTACGCGGTCGGCAGCAGCCTCACGCTCGATACCAGCTCTACTAAACCTTCAGACCAACTGCTCAACCTCTGGAGCCACCAGGTCGAGATGAGCGAGTCTCTGACCGACCATGCTCGTGCGATCTCGGCCTCCGAGACCCATCGCGCATCGATGATCATCATGTCTCATCGGCTGCGTGCCACGATCGACCGTACCGCAGATCTCATGTACGCGAACGCGGACGAGTACCTTAAAGATCTCTATTGCGTTCAGCGCTCGCTTGCCGAGGCAGGTGCCGTCCGCGCGGCCTATGGTCCTGTGCAGAAGCTCATCTGGCAGGCACAGACCTTCGGCTTCCACCTTGTCGAGATGGAGTTTCGCCAGCACTCGCTTGTGCACAGTCGTGCCCTTAAGGACATACGCGAGCACGGGCGTTGGTGTGAGCGTGGCGAGCTGCAGCCCATGACCCGCGAGGTGCTTGACACCTTCCGCGCAATCGGTTCCATTCAGAGGCGCAATGGCACCAGGGCTGCCTGTCGCTACATCATCTCGTTTACGCAGAGCGCCCAGAACGTCGCCGACGTCTATGAGCTGGCGCGTCTCGCCTTTGCCCATACGCAGGACGTCCCCACGCTCGACGTTATTCCCCTCTTCGAGCAGATACGGGATCTCGAGAACGCCGTGGACATCCTTGATGAGATCATCAAGCTTCCTCCTGTGCGGGAACGTCTCGAGCAGACGGGACGCAAGCTTGAGGTCATGCTCGGCTACTCAGACTCATCCAAGGACGAGGGTCCGACGGCCGCGACGCTCGTCCTGCATGGTGCCCAGGAGCGCATCGCGCGCTGGGCCGAAAAGATGGACATTGACCTTGTGCTCATGCACGGTCGTGGGGGTGCCGTGGGACGCGGGGGTGGTCCGGCAAACCGTGCGGTCCTCTCGCAGCCCACGGGGTCGGTGAACTGTCACTTCAAGCTTACCGAGCAGGGCGAGGTCATCTTTGCCCGCTACGGCAACCCGACCTTGGCCCTGCGTCACGTCGAGTCGGTCGCCGGAGCGACGCTTTTGCAGAGCGCCCCCTCCATAGGATACGTGAACGGGGAGTCAACGAAGAAGTATGCGGACATGGCTGCCCTTCTCGACAGCGCCTCGCGCGAGCGCTATCTCGATCTTTTGGGTACGGACGGCTTTGTCGAGTGGTTCTCTAGCGTGACGCCGCTTGCCGAGATTGGCCTCATGCCCATAGGTAGCCGCCCAGCTAAGCGCGGCCTTGGCGCCCAGTCCCTCGATGACCTCCGTGCGATTCCCTGGATCTTCTCCTGGTCGCAGGCGCGCGTCAACCTAGCGGCATGGTATGGACTGGGATCAGCCTGCGAGCGTGTCGGTGACCTTGGACTTCTGCGGGACGCCTATGCGGAGTGGCCTCTCTTCACGACCTTCATCGACAACGTTGAGATGTCGCTCTCCAAGGCTGATGAGCGGCTGGCCAAGATGTATCTCTCGCTTGGCGGGCGCACGGACCTCTCAGAGAAGGTGCTGGACGAGTTGCGCCTGACACTCAGGTGGGTGCTTGCCATCACGGATGATGAACGACCTCTCGGCAACCGTAGGATCCTTGGTCCCGTTATTCGGCTCAGGCTACCGTTCGTGAATGCGCTCTCCCTCATACAGGTGTTGGCGCTCAGGCGACTTCGCGAACGTGGCGAGAGCCTTACACCCGAGGAGCGAGATCGTCTCACCTACCTGATCTTGTGCACCGTGTCCGGCGTGTCAGCCGGCCTGCAGAACACGGGGTGAGGAACCACCGCCCCAGACTCCAGCACGCAGACTGCGCTTTTCCGTGAGGGCGCGCACGCAGAATGCGCTTTTTCGTAGAATGCGCTTTTCCTCACCTGCGCAAACGTGGCGTTGCCTCACGCAAAAGCGCATCCTGCACCCGACGCCTCACGGAAAACCGCACTCTGATCGCGCAACCGCTCCAAAAGGCGCATTCTGCATGCGGGCAGTCACGCAGAGTGTTCCTTTCCGTGAGGCACCAACTCCAGAATGCGCCTTTCCGTGAGATGTGCAACTCCTGATCTGAGTCAACGTGACGCTATCTATCTCACGTAAAAAAGGGCTCTTCGGGGGTTCGTGTGGGTTGACGCCTCGGCGAATCGCGTCGCAGCAGTGTACACAAGTGCCCCAAAACGGCGCCGAGAGGCCATTTCCACCGATCTGTGTACACTCCTGTACCCCCACACGGCTGCTCGCACGATCCTCGCGTTGCAACAGTGTACACAAATGCCCCGAAACGGCGCCGAGAGGCCGTTTTAGCCGATCTGTGTACACTCCTGCATACCCACGGTTGTCCACAACGTTGCAACAGTGTACACGAATGCCCCGAAACGGCGCCGAGAGGCCATTTCCACCGATCCGTGTACACTCCTGCGTCACCGCCCCGGCGGTGAGGCCCGCCCCACCGGGGCGGTGACGCAAGCACCTACCCACACGAACTCACGAAGCCTCAAAAAATGTGACAGGTTTCACATGCTCTGGTGTCATACTCACAGTCACATCTCGTCCGCACCATAGGGTGGGACCGTGCGAACGCGTGCATTGTCTTCCTGCGTCATTGTCTCGCTTGCATCAATTTTATGTCGGTCGTAGAATCTGCACAGTTTGCATCAGTCTCATGCGGTGGTCCTCGTCACGAGGCGTGTTGATTGAGAAGGTGCTATGGAAATCATAAAGAGTCTCTGCCCTTGGCGCCGGTCTTGGTATGCCCTTTGGCCGCATGCACGCCAAGATTATGGTCCAGTTGCCAAAAATCGGTGTGGCGCAGCTGTCTGTGACGGCGCAGTTGCCTGCGATGACTGGAGGCGTTAGGGCGGGTGCTTGAGGATCAGGGCGTCGCTGACTATGTATCTCTCTACCGTCCCTATTCCGGGCCCACTAACGCGACTTTGGAAGGTGCCTGATGGATAACGTGCTGCTCTTCAGCTACTTTGTATTCATGATCCTGATGCCGGCCCTGCCGCTTCTGGCAGGGGGTGATTATGGGTACTCCCTGCCGCTTGGCCATGGATACTTCATGCCCCTTTCCCTCTTCTATAACACGGCTCTCGCCCTCGTCTTCTCCGCGACCATCGTGTGGCGCAGGCTGCGCTGGGTCCCCGTGGCGGGCGAGATGGTGGGGGAGAGCTATGACCTGGTGGGGCTCCGCATCGCCACCCACGCGTGGCGCTATGAGTTTCGCGGCCTGGTGTACGAGACGGAGGACGTCGACCCGGTGGACATACTCAATACGAGGCGTCACGGCACCGTCTGGGTGGACCCAGACTGCCCCTCCCGCATCCTGCCCCCGAGCTGGAGGGGCCGCCTCCTCATCTACCTCCTCTTCGGTGCCATACCGGTCTACATGCTGCTCGAGAGCCTATAGCTATCCTGATAGGCGACCTTGTGGCGCTAACTCCTGCGCTTTGTGATGTCGCCCCAGCGTCTTGGGCCTCACGAGTGCACTGCCAAGTGTCCCTAAACCTGCGACCTCGTACGTTCACCGCCGTCTTGCAGTGAGAGTTGCACTGCAAGGATGGCCCCGAGCGTTCCGACACGCCACACTCGAGGCCGCCAGCCAGTACCTCGCCTTGTCCTGCGCCCTCCTAGCCCAAGTTTCTCACTATCGTCACGAAGGCAATGGTGACGCCCACAATGGACTCTCCGCCTAGGACACCCGAGGCCACCACGATGCCATCATCCTGTGCAGGAGTCTCATCAACAGACCGATCTCCTCCCTCACTACCGCGCAGGCCGTTTCTACGGCGGGCCGCACGCTTGTCGAGAACAAGTTTGATCGCCGCCCCAAGAGAGGCCGTGACCGTCATGTAGAGGGGCAGATACACGCCGAGACCCACCATCATGGCAGGAAGACCTAGGCAGTAGATCACGATGCCCGCGACCAGCCCGACCATGAACGCCGGGACGCTCGGAATGCCCGAGACCATCGTGGCGACAACACTTGCCTGCGTGGCGATGAAGGGCCTGTTGGGTCCGAAGGTGTCCGGCCCATAGGCCTGCTCGATCGCGACCATGGTCGCTACCGCAACAAAGACGCCGATAAGGGCACCGAGCGCCTGCGCCTTCCAGAGCGTGCGAGGGTTGTTTCCAAGGATTGAGCCTGTCTTGAAGTCGCTCATCACGTCACCGGCAAGGCCGCAGGCCACGGTGATGATGCCCGCTACGAAGAAGAGGCTGAGCTGCGAGAGGTTCGACACTGCCGCCACGAGTAGCAGCACGATGAGGCCAAAGATCTCCATGGGGTCGATGCCGGTCTGTCCTGTTGACTGCGCACTCATGATAGTGGTCACGAACGAGAGAATGACGATGATGACGGTGGGGATGGGACCGAGCGAGAGGCCAAAGCAGGCGGTGAGCGCCGCCAGCGCCGTAAGGAGCGCCAAAAAGCCCGCGTCTGACTTTCCCCGGACGTCAGACGCCCAACGCGCTCTGTCCCCTACGGGAGCACTGTGTGAGGTCGAGGATCCTTGTTCGTCGTCCGTCGGCTTGCCCCCTGTGGTATTGCCACGGCCGTGGCGGATACCCATGAGTTGGGGCAACACATCCTTCAGCACGACGGCGATGCCTGCGCCCATCATGAGGCCCATACCGAGGCTCTTGACTATCTTTTGCGCGACCTCGACCGACCACGCGCCTGCGGCGGTGGCGCCGGCGATGAGGCCGAGGTTTGCGACAACGCCCCCGCCAAGCCAGAACAACATGGGCACGAAGCCCACCAGATAGCCCATGGAGAGCAGCATGGGTGAGTTATAGATGGCAAAGTTCACACCAGGGGTGGTGAGTTGCAAGAAGAACTGCGGGAGCACGTTCAGGCCGTCGCGCAGGACGCACCATAGGCCCGCAAGGCCCATTGAGCCAAAGAGCCGTATGCCCGTGGAGCCACCTACCTGCGCAGCCTTCAGGGTCTCGGCGGCGGCGGTGCCTATGGGATAGCTGAGCGTGGAGTCATCGACGAAGCGCCTGCGGATGAGGGCCGTGCACACGAGGCCCAGCAGCGTGCCGGCAAGCGCCACAAAGAGCATCTCCCACCAGCTCACCTTGCCGGGAAGTCCGAGCATCCAAACGCCCGGGATGGTGAAGGCAAGACCCCCCGCCACCATGGAGCCTGCGGACATGACGATCTGCGTGACATTGGCCTCGGCGATGTCTCTGCGACCGAATGCGCGCAGAAGCAGCAGCGACGTGACTGAGGTAAAGATCGTCGGCCAGGGAAGCGCCCCCATCTTGAGCGCCGTGTAGGCCGACGTGGCAGTGAGAATGACGCAGCCGATGATGCCGATGACAAATCCAGGCACGCTCAACTCGTCGCGCAGTCGTGTGCGCCTACCGTTCTCGTCCATGTGTCCTCCTTCGTATATCCGCTTTCCCTCTGCCTGCCACAGTGCGTGTCAGGCGAAAAGTCGGGTTACTGGACGTTCGCTCCCAAGGACGTGTGGGGCGAACTTGCTACAGTGTAGTGGAGAGAGCAGGGATATGTGGCTATACTTTGACGGATGGAGATCTCATGGTGGGCACTTCACAGGTACGGGCAATGGATGGGACGGAATGGGAGGCTGCTGCCCCTGGGGGAGTCCTTGCAGTTGACGTAGGTAACACCACCACGGTGGTGGGCGTATTCGAGGTGGCCAGCGCGCCGTCAGCTGACCCGTCCCTGCGGTGGGAGCTTACGACACCTAGGAACTTGACCTCGGATGAGGCGTTTCTCTTGTTAAACCAGCTCTTTGGTAACTGGCGGGCGTCGGGCGCCATCCTCTCATGTGTCGTTCCCACCCATGTTGCCGCCTGGCAGGCAGCGCTCACTCGGGCGGGCAACGCCCGTCCGTTCGTGGTGGGTCCAGGCCTCAGGACGGGACTCAAGATGCACTATCGCGACCCGGCGGAGATAGGCCCCGATCGCATCGCCGACGCCGTGGCGATGCGCGAGAGGTACCAGATGCCCGCCGTCGTCATTGACTTTGGAACCACTATGAACATAGAGGTCATAGATGCGCAGGGAGCCTTTGTGGGGGGGCTCATCGCGCCTGGACTGGCACTTGGCGCACGAGCCCTCAGTAAGCGTACGGCTCGTCTGCCTGTGGTCGAGATCGAGATGCCCAAGGAGGTCATCGGTCGCTCAACGCGTGAGGCGATGCTCTCGGGCATCGTCTTCGGGGAGGTCGCACGTATCGATGGCCTGCTCGACCGCGTGTTCGCCGAGATCGCCAGCGAGGCGACGGTCGTGCTGACCGGAGACTACGCGCACGAGATCTCAGGGCTGATCTCTCATGAGGCTGCGGTGGACGATACGCTGACCTTGCGTGGCCTGCATCAGCTCTACCTACTCAACGCGGCAGGGTCAAAGAGAGGTTCGTGAGACATCTCATCGCCCCATCGCCCCTAGCATCCCATCGCCCCGTCGCCCCTGGCGTCGCAAGGATCCGACGGCAAGTGCCCGCCAATCTGCGGGGTACCGTCTTTGAGACGTTTGCCCAGTTGGGTCCAAGATCTTAGTGCCCGCCAATCTGCGGGGCACTATCTCGGGTCCAGACGGACGGGGTATCGGGCGTGAGCTCATCATGCCACAATACGACCTCGCCTTTCTCGAGCGTCTTTGGCACATCGATGATGCGCTGGTTGGCAGAGCCACGAAAGCGCAGCGAGATATCGTACTCCTCCTGCATAAAGGGTCCGTCCACGAGGACGTCGACGCAGGCCAGGATGCGGTCGGTGTAGGGACCGTGCTGGGTGCCGCCGTCGATGAGCTGGTCCCAGGTGTGTCCCGAGAAGAGCCATATCGTCTTCGAGCTCCCTTCCCCTCGAGGCCCAAACGCAACTCGCGCCCTCTCGAGGAAGTCGACGAGACCTTCCTGGTTTTCGGGTTCGGTGGGCTCCCCCCCTAGGATAGTGATGCCGTCCATGAAGGGGTTTAGGACAGAGCGTATGATACCGTCACCCACCTCGGCGGTAAACTCCCTGCCAGAGCTGAAGCTCCATGCGACGGCATTGAAGCAGCCCCTGCAGCGCAGGCGACAGCCCGACACGAAAAGGCTGGTCCTGATGCCGGGGCCATTCGCAATGTCGAAGTGCTTTATCTCGGAGTAGTTCATGAGAACCTCTCGGGGCTTCGTTGCGCCTGCCCTCTGCCAAGCTCCTGCCCCACGCGGGCTGCGGACCGCGTGGGGCACACGACGCCTCCCAAGGCGCTACAGGTGCAGCACGCGGTCCCTGATCTCCTCCGTGCGTCCCTGGTTCCAGTATTGGGTGCCAATGTAGCCACAGGTGCGACGAGCGACGTTCATCTTGGACTGATCGCGGTTGTGGCAGTTGGGGCACTCCCACACGAGCTTGCCGTCATCCTCGACGATATGGATCTCCCCGCTGTAGCCGCAGGTTTGGCAGTAGTCACACTTTGTGTTGAGCTCGGCGTACATAATGTTCTCATAGATGTACTGCATGACTTTGATGACGGCCCCGAGGTTGTCCTGCATGTTGGGCACCTCGACGTAGGAGATGGCGCCGCCGGGGGAGAGGCGCTGGAACTCGCTCTCGAACTTGAGCTTCGTGAAGGCGTCGATGTTCTCGCGGACGTTCACATGGTAGGAGTTCGTGATGTAGCCGTGATCATTGATGCCCTCGACGAGACCGAAGCGCCTCTGCAGGCATTTGGCGAACTTATAGGTGGTGGACTCCAGCGGCGTCCCATAGAGCGAGTAGTCGATGTCCTCGGCTGCCTTCCACTCGCTGCACCTGTCGTTCATGCGCTGCATGATGGCGAGGGCGAACGGCGTGGCCTCCTTGTCGGTGTGGCTGTGACCGGTCATGTACCTCACGCACTCGTAGAGGCCGGCATAGCCTAGGCTGATCGTGGAGTAGCCTCCATTGAGCAGCCTGTCGATGGTCTCTCCCTTTTTGAGACGGGCAAGAGCCCCGTGCTGCCAGAGTATGGGAGCGGCGTCGGAGAGCGTGCCTTTGAGGCGCTCATGGCGGCAGCGCAGGGCCGTGTGGCAGAGCTCGAGACGCTCGTCGAGGAGCTCCCAGAACCTGTTTGGGTCCCGCCCGGACGAGAGGGCCACGTCAGGTAGGTTGATGGTCACGACGCCCTGGTTGAAGCGGCCGTAGTACTTGGGCTTGCCCGGCTCCCAGTTACCGGCGTTGGCCACGTTGTCGTAGCCGTTTCCCGAGCGGTCGGGCGTCAAAAACGAGCGGCAGCCCATGCAGGTGTAGACGTCACCCGATCCCGCGACCTCGCCTTTCGAGAGCTTGTACTCCCGCATCTTCTTCTCTGAGATGTAGTCGGGCACCATGCGGCGTGCGGTGCACTTGGCGGCGAGCTTCGTGAGGTAGAAGTATCTGCTGTCCTCATGGACGTTGTCCTCTTCGAGCACGTAGATGAGCTTGGGAAAGGCAGGCGTGATCCAGACGCCGGCCTCGTTCTTGACACCTTGGTAGCGCTGGCGCAGCATCTCCTCGATGCAGAGCGCAAGATCCTTCCGCTCCTGCTCGCCTTTGGCCTCGCCCAGATACATGAACACGGTGATGAAGGGCGCCTGCCCGTTGGTGGTCATGAGGGTGACGACCTGGTACTGGATGGTCTGGACGCCTCGGGCGACCTCGTCGCGCAGGCGCTTCTCGACGATCTGGTTGATGACGCGATCTTCGGGGCGGGCGCCAATGGTCTCGAGCTCGACGTAGACCTGACGGCGTATCTTCTTGCGGCTGATGTCAACAAAGGGCGCGAGATGCGCGAGCGAGATGGACTGGCCGCCGTACTGGCAGGAGGCCACCTGGGCGATGATCTGCGTTGCGATATTGCAGGCCGTCGAGAAGCTGTGGGGCTTCTCGATCATGGTGCCCGAGATCACGGTGCCGTTCTGGAGCATGTCCTCAAGGTTCACGAGGTCGCAGTTGTGCATGTGCTGTGCGTAGTAGTCGGCATCGTGGAAGTGGATGATCCCCTCGTCGTGAGCTGTGACGACCTCGCTGGGGAGCAGTTCGCGCATCGTGAGGTCCTTGGAGACCTCACCGGCCATGTAGTCGCGCTGCACGGAGACGACGCTGGGGTTTTTGTTGGAGTTCTCTTGTTTGACCTCCTCGTTGTTGGACTCGATGAGCGAGAGGATCTTGTCGTCGGTGGTGTTCTTATGGCGCTTCAGGTTCTGGACGTAGCGGTAGATGATGTACTTGCGGGCTACGCTAAAGTGGTCGAGGGCCATGAGCTGATCCTCGACGAGGTCTTGGATCTCCTCGACGGTGACGGTGTGGCCGGCGGCAGCGCACTGGTCCTTGACGTTACGGGAGGCGAACTTGACCTCGCGCTTGCTCAGGCGCTCGTCGGGGGGCACCTCCTTGTTGGCCGCCTTGATGGCGTTGATGATCTTCTGAAGGTCGAAGGCGACCTCCGAGCCATTACGCTTGATGATCTTCATTGCCTGGAACTCCCTGCCTGACTTGTCGTGTGTCCCGTCGTACCTCGATTGTACGCGTGCGCTCTCCACTATGGCACAACTTGTTGTGCTACGCTAGGGGGAAACTACCACATCTAGTTGAAAAATGTATTGAAATCTAGGTTAGAACCTAAGAATGAGGGGTATCCTCGCAGCTAGAAAACTATGGGAGACAGAGCATGCCGTGCGCGAGGGCCTCAAGAAATGACCGTACGGGTACTCTCAGTGCGATAGAATTGGCAAGAGGCGGCCATGCGGCCGCAGACGGTATCCGAGGCGCCCCTCGCTCGGATTCATGACACAAAGACCTAAGGAAGTCTCATGGCTATTTGGAATACACCCAGCACGATCAAGGCTATCTTCTTCGACGTTGATGGTACGTTGCTGTCCTTCAAGACCCACCGCGTTCCCGAGACGGCCCTCATGGCCCTCTCTGAGCTCAAGAAGAAGGGGGTCAAGTGCTTTCTGGCGACAGGACGGCCTCCCTACCAACTCGACGAGATCTCCATCGACAACCTCGAGGCCTTCATTCTCTTCAACGGACAGCTCTGCCTCACGCGCGACGAGGTCTTCTTCGACGAGTGTCTCGACAAGGACGATGTGGCCACGGTCGTAGACCAAGTCAGGCAGGGTCTCTACAATTGTACGTTCATGGAGAAGAACCGATGCTACGTGAGCGGCTATGATGAGCACGTACGCGCCATCGAAAAGATTGCGGGTACGACCCTTCCCGTGGCTGATGTCGCCCAGGCGCTCGATAACGACATCTACCAGCTGAACGCCTACATCACCCCCGGCAACACGGACATCCTCACCAACGCGACCAAACACGTCAAGCTCACCCGTTGGTCCGAGCACTTCGTTGACGTCTTTCCACGCCACGGTGGCAAGCACACGGCGGTGCGCCGCATGCTCAAACGCTATGGGATCGCCTCCGAAAGCGCGGTGGCCTTTGGGGATGGTGGCAACGATCTCTCGATGTTTGGCGTCGTGGGGACGTCGGTCGCCATGGGCAACGGCAACGATGACGTCAAGGAGCAGGCCGACTACGTGACCGATGACGTCGAGCACGACGGCATCTACAACGCCTGCGTGAGGCTTGGCCTGCTGTAGGCTTGTCGCCGGACCGGCCAGGTGCCTTTGACGCGTAGCGTCCAGCAGCTTTTGGGGCGCTACGCGCCAAGATCCCTGCGATCCCTGCGAGGACAGGTACGACAGGTCGATCACTGCAGGTGCGGAGTGGGCATTCCGTGTCAGGCCATCATACGAGCCACGAAAACCACATGCTAGGAGGCAGGCTTACCCTCGTCCTCCCTTGCGAGCGCGTCCGTGAGATCCAGATCGATGTCGACCTCACGCTCGATGCCGTCGACATTGCCCGTCTTGGTGTACTGCCACATGCCAAAGCGCAGGCTGCTCGTGGGCTTTGAACCATATTCGGCGTACCAGAAGCCATAGCCGGCAAGCCGCTTGAGGTCGTACTGCGACAAGTCGTAGCGGTTGCCGTAGACGATGGCATGGTAACCGTTTTTCTCGCACTGCTCGCAGAAGGCCGTCGCGATGGCGGTGAGCTCGCGGCCCGAGAGCTTGCTGATACGGTCGGCACCCTCTGCATCTGGCTCCATGTCAAAGGCGATGGGATACTCGACGTTGCTGCCCGCAAGCCGCTTGGCGGCGAAGTCCGCCTCCTCGCGCGCCTCCTCCTCGGTCTTTGCCTGCGAGAAAAAGTAAACGCCCACTGCGAGTCCTGCTTGCCTGGCGGCTACGATGTTTTCAGCAAACCGCGCGTCTGCCACAACGTTTCCCGCATGCGAGCCACGGTACCCCACGCGGATGTAGGCAAACTGCACGCCTGCGCCCTTGACCCTGCTCCAGTCGATCTCGCCGTTGTGTTCCGATACGTCAACGCCCAGCTTCGAGAGGAGCTCACCGTTCTTGATGTAGGCAAGGTAGCCATTCTGTGTGCTGAGACTTCCCCACGCGTATGGCGAGAGGTTCATTGTGGTCGTGTCGGCGATTGCCATTGACTTGCCCTTGAGTGAGGGGGTGCCCGAGCCTTCGCTGGCGCTGCCCTCGTCCCTGAATGCGGTGAGTTTGAGGGTGATCAGGGTGACGATGATGAGTCCCAGCACGGTCAGCAGGCGTGCGAGGGGCAGATGTTTCCTTCGCTCCGTTGGCATCCGCTGCATCGCGGTGGTGCTTGGGGTCTGGCGAGGCCGGGCACGCCTGCCCTTGGCCTTCTTTGGGTCTGCGAGGCGTGAGCTAGATGAGCGACCCAAGCGCAGGCTACCGCGCCGAGATGGCGATGATGGCTTTTTTCGTTGGCCGCCAGATGAAGTCTTCGCACTCGTCTGGCGGCGCGCGCTACCCACGCGCTTCGCCACCTTAGATCGCCGTCCCCTGAGCTGGCATGACCATCGCAGACCCAAAGGTGTGCTCTTGCATGCCAATCCCCTCGATTGCGAAACGTCAGTTGCTGTGAACACAGCATTATATAGGAGGATCAACATGGTCGCGCGCGTGACCTGCTCTTTGTGAAGACCGCGTAGAACCGCATGAGGCTAACTGCCATGCGTGTTCCTGGCCCCAAGCTCGCGGCCCTGGCTGTGGTTAGACCATCTCCTGCGGCTTGCATATCGCGTCGAACGCCTCACCGCTCAAAAAGCCAAGGGAGACACAGGCCTCGCGCAGGCTCGTGCCACCAGCGAAGGCGCTTTGGGCTACCTTGGCGGCTCGCTCGTAGCCTATGTGGGGACTTAGGCAGGTCACGAGCATGAGGGAGTTTCGTAGGTTGGCTTCCATCCGCTCCCTGTTGGCGACGATGCCGCGTACGCAGTGGGCGTCGAAGCTCGAGACGGCATCAGCGAGGAGCCGTACGCTTTGCAAGAAGTCGTAGGCGATCACGGGCATGAAGACGTTGAGCTCAAAGTTGCCTTGGCTGGCCGCGATGCCGATGGCAGCGTCGTTTCCCATGACCTGGACGGCGACCATTGTCACGGCTTCGCATTGGGTGGGATTCACCTTGCCGGGCATGATGGAGCTCCCGGGCTCGTTGGCGGGAATCCTGATCTCCCCAAGGCCCAGACGGGGACCCGAGGCAAGCCAGCGCACGTCGTTGGCCACCTTCATCATGTTGCAGGCGAGGGCCTTCACAGCCCCGTGCGCGAACACGACGGCGTCCTTGGACGTGAGGGCGTGAAACTTGTTGGGGGCGGGCCTAAAGCTGTGGCTCGTGAGCGCAGAGAGCCTCTCTGCCGCGAGGCTGTCGAAGTCTGCGGGGGCGTTGAGACCGGTGCCGACGGCGGTGCCGCCGAGCGCGAGTCGCCCAAGCCCCTCCAGTGTCGCCTCAAGCTGTTCGCAGGGGGTCTCCACGAGGCTCCTCCAGCCGCTGATCTCCTGCGAGAAGGCGATGGGCACCGCGTCTTGCAGGTGGGTGCGCCCGCACTTGATAATGCCTTCGTTCTTTTCCTCGAGCTGTCTGAGGGTTGAGGCGAGCTTGTGGGCCGAAGGCAGGAGCTCCTCTGTGATCGCGAGTGTGGCCGCAACGTGGAGTGCGGTGGGAAAGACGTCATTTGAGCTCTGGCTGCAGTTGACGTGGTCGTTGGGGTGGACGGGGCGTGCGAGCGAAACGCCATGCCTTGTGGCGAGACCGTTGGCGACGTGTGCGAGGACCTCGTTCACGTTCATGTTCGATTGCGTGCCCGAGCCCGTCTGCCACACCCTGAGGGGGAAGGCGCCTGGGTGCAGACCTGCGAGCACCTCGTCGGCAGCCTCCTCGATGAGGGTCCCCAGCTGCCTGTCCAGCACGCCCAGCTCGACGTTGGCCTGGGCGGCGGCCTTCTTCACGAGGGTGAGGGCACGCACCATGCCTCGAGGTAGGGTCTCTGTGCCTATGCGAAAGTTCTCGAGGGAGCGTTGGGTCTGGGCGCCCCAGGGCGTGTCTTGGGGGACGCGTACCTCCCCCATGGAGTCGTGTTCGATGCGATACGCGCCCTTGTCTGCGTTCGCGCCCCTGTTCGTGTCGTCAGCGTCCATGTGCACCTGCGTCTCGTGCTCGTTGGTCCGTACCAGAAGGAAGGCTTACGTCACCGCTGCCCCGCTCGTCTGCCGTCTGCCCGAGCCGGTGATCAGCAGCGTCAATGACACTACCACAAGGATGCAACCAACTGGCAGAGCGATCGCGCTGGCTCGTGCGATCGCGGAAAGCGGACGAGTGGCCGGCCCATCGACTTCCTGGAAGGAGACCAGCGAGTAGTAGGGTTCGTTGTCTTGTGAGGTTTCCTCGGCGTGAACCTGCACGCTCCAGATACCCGGCAAGGGGTCCTTGATGGTGATCTCAGAGGGGATGGTTTGGGTGTCAAGCTCAGCTCCGTGGTAGCCCTCGTTGACCGTCCTTCCTGTCGGGTCAACGAGTATGGTTTGCATCTGCGATCCCGGCCAATAGAGCAGTGCGTCAAGATCACCGGCTTTGTCGGTAATCTCAAAGTGCTCCGCATCACTCGTCTGCCCTTTTGAGAGCGTCCCCTTCTGTTCACTCAGGATATCTCCCGTGGTATCCGCCTGGGCATGAAGAAAGCCGGCGATGAGCGAGATCACGTCATTCGGATCGGCCCTGAGGTAGGTGCCGCCAGTCTCCTCGGCGATGTCTTGGAGTAGTTCACCATCGAGGTCGCTGTCATCTGCGCCGAGACCTATCGTGTATATCACGATCTCGTTTCGCTTTGCCTCGGCTGCCGTGGCTAGGATCTCGCTGTCGGAGTTCCCTGCCGTGTCCTCGCCGTCGGAGAGCAGGAGGATGGCACGATGACCGTCGTAGCTCTTGACCTGGTCGATACCCTTCTCGATTCCATCTTTGATGTTTGTTCCGCCGCCCGCTTCGAGTCCCTCGATGGCGGTCCTGATTATACTGAGGTCGGACGTGGGCAACGCAAGGTTCTTGGCCTTCTGCGCAAATGAGGCGATGCCGAGCAGGAATTGCTTCTGGTACCTGCCGTCCATCTTCTCCACCCGACTCACGAGCTCGTTACCAGCCTGCTTGGCGACGTCGAGCTTGGTCGCCCTTCCTGTGCTCTGGTCGGCCCCCTTGTTCTGGTTGGCCTGCTCAGCCTGCCCGGACATCGAGCCCGACACGTCGAAGACGAGGGCGGTCGCCGAGCCTGTCTCTCCCTCTGCCGCTGACCTTGGTCTCTTTATAAGGGGCGCGAGTCCCTCTTGGGTGAAGGCAGCCACGACCCCATCGTACTGTGCCTCGCTGAGCTCCCCAGCATCGCGCATATGCCTGGCCATCTCGCAGGTCACGCTGCTGAGGTGTCTGAGAGTTGAGGTTGGGGTCAACATGCGTTGGACATTGTGCCAAAGTCGTGCGTATGTCTTGAGCCCACGCTTGTCATGGGGGTCGCTGGCGTCAAAGAGGCGGGTCTGCTCCTTGGTATGGCCCCTCACGTTGTCTTGGCCGTTGCCGATGTGATAGGCGATACGATCGATGACGAGGGCGTTGGTATGGCATTCAGCACCCTTCGTGTAGTGCTGATCGTTATCGAAGTGGCGTATCGTGCCTCCACTGACCTGTGAGCCGGCTGCTATCATCCAGTCACACGTTCCGGTGACCGCCTTCTCGGTAGCCTCGCCGAGTATGTCGGAAAGTGCCTCGTCGACGGCGGCAGATGCGGAGGTCTTCCCTCCGGTGAGCTTGCAGGTATACTGCGTGACGGCATGTGTATATTCATGTGCGACGATGTCAAGTCCTGACGAATGCTGGAGGGCTTGGTCCTCTCTGCTAGTGAACACTATGATGTTCTTCTCCCTGTCCCAGTACGCATTGTCGCCCATCTCAGTATCTGTCGCTTCCACGTAGGCCTTCAGTTGGGAATTCCTACCGTCATAGCCCTTCCATCCCAGGTAGTTCATATAAAAGTCGTAGGTTGCCGCGAGGTTGCCCAAGGCATCGACGCCAGACATACAGGATGTGGTCGCGATCTTGCTCTTTGAGCGCTCCGAGTCGATGTCGGGCTTCCATCCCAGCGTGTATACAGAGATCCTGCGCTCGCTGTCATCGAGGTTGGATGCCTCCTTGTTGTCCGTGATGTCGAGGGTGTAGGTGGTGCCCCGTTGCCCCGTGGCATTGACACGTTCCGACTGTGCATTCGTCTTCGTGCTGAGTGATGCGATGACCGTGCCGCTCTGGGCGTCCACGAAGGTCTCGAAGTCACCTGAGGGCGTCTCAACCATGAACCGCCAGCTGAGGGTCGGTTCTGTCTCTATGCTGTAGACGAGCAGCTTTGAGCCGCTTGCTCGCAGGTCCTCCTTTGGCTGCCCCGATAGCTGTGCAACATGCTCAAGCGCTGTTTTTTCGGCAGCGGGGCGCTCGACCTTCTCCTTCGTCGGCACATCCTGGACGTCTACGAGATTCGAGGAGGCTCCAATGACTGTACCGTCCTTGGCGACGGTGAGCGTCACGCCTCTGGCATGTACGTCTAATCCCTCATAGGTTTGGCTGAAGCGATAGTGGTGTAATTCCTCGGTCTCGAGGTCAGCCTCCTCCCTGATGTTAACCTTACTGCCTATTGTGAGCCTGATGATGGCGAGGGCATCGGCGGCCTCAAAGTGATCATTGACCTTGGAGGGAAAGTAGGCCTCCGCATACCACTGGTTTCGTGCGTCCTCCAACGTGTCAGATGCGGGCGCGTCTGCCTCTGGAGCCACCGTACCGTTCTCCTCGTCTACCTGTGCGCTCTTAGGGTTCCTAGCTTCTTGGAGGCTCTGCCCCTGCGCGGGCGATTGGGTGATGTAGCCGACTACCCCCAAGACTGTGAAAACGATCCCCAGGGCGAGCAGGGTGATGTAGGCGAGTCTGGGAGTGGGGCGATGCCCATCTGTGGCTGTGCTCATTGTGCGCCTCCATCGCCAGAGCGGGTGTGTGCGCGAGCCCCCATAGACGCGCAATGCCAAGCCGTCGTCACCATGGGGAGAGCCATGACGGTCACGAGTAGGACCCACATGGCTATGCTTGGGTAAAACGGTAGGGGTAAGAGCGCTGGCGCAGTGCCAGGGGAGTTGGCCAGGTAGACATACGTCACAACAGACAGAGCAAACAGGGTCGTGAGGATGCAGGTGACCACCATGCCTGCGCGACTCACCTCATCTCGAGCAATCCGTGATACCTGCATGGTCCCGACCGTCAGGGTAAGCATCAGCAGCGCGATGACGATGGCTGCTCCGACGATGCCCGGCACCCATCCTGACGCGCAGGTGTAGATGATGAGGGCGAGTCCGGTAAGCGAGAGGGAGGATCCCCTGTCTACCTGAGCCAAGACGGGGACTCCGCAGAGCAGGGTGACACAGAGCGCAAGCCCGAGGGCACATAGGACCGATTGAGCGCAGGCCTCACGATCTGGATGCTGTGACCCCTCCTGTGCCATAGCCTTCTTTCGCGTGATTGCCTCTACCGCCATCACGCTGATCGCTGTCGACAGGAGGGGAGCCGTGAGCGGAAAGCTCGGGCTGTCTACCAGATCAAGCCTCAAGTGCTCCAGTCCAAGGGGCTGACCGCGACATAGCCATGGGCAGACAAGTTGCCACAGACTCTGTGTTCCGAGTAGCGCGATGAGCGAAAGTGTCGTCAACGCGACTGCAAGTGCATGTGAGGGGCGCTCGTGGCGTCCTGCGGCCGTAAAGAGACCGGTTGCGATCCAAGCTGCGATCGCACCGAGGGTTGTGATCGCGATCAGAATTGAGGCTGAGACCGAGGTCATCGTGGGGTTCTGGGTTCCTGAGCCAGAGAAGAGCAGGATAAGCAGACCGCTGAGGGAGAGGCTCGTTCGTGCCGACGCCAGCCTCCCCCAGGTGGGGGTGACGACAAAGCCGGGGGCAAAGGTCAAGATGGCTAGGAGAGATGCGATTGCGAGTGTACAGACTACCTCAAGCACCGCTTCGTTGCGCACGGAAAGTCTGGAAAGGATCAGGGGCGCGTGGGCCGCACGCGTGCTGACGCTTGCTGCTGGGGTAGGGGACGCCTGGGCGCGCGGGGCGGCAGTGACTTGAGTCTGTTGAGGAGCGTGAGGCCTTGGTACCCACGTCTGCCCCCCAGGGGCCACGCCCGTCGGAACGGGAGCGCCGCATGTTGGGCAGAAGCGCGCGCCATCGCGCAGAGCCACTCCGCAGGCCGGACAGTACATGGTATCCTTTCGACGATCTACAAAATCCTATCGAAAAGTTTAACATGCGCTGATGTATATGGCAATCGTGATCCGCACGATGGCGCTTCCCGCAGAAGGTATCGCGCCCGCCATCTTTGCCGGTATCGACTGGATCATGGGGGTCTTCCGCACCGTCCTCAACGTCAACTCCGATGTCTTCTGTGCCCTGTTGGTGGCGTGTCTGGAGGGAAAGATCAACTACAAGAGTGCTCAATGCCTCGGCTTATGCCCGACAGATCCAAGGGCAGGGGCACGAAGGGGTCGGACCTCTGCCCGTCGGATTCACCTGCGCCTCTGACGCCAGCGTCTTTTGCGGGACGTCAGAGGACGCACACGTTTTGCGGTGTGCCGCTCAAGAACGCCTCGACGTTGGCGAACTCTATCTTTGCCCGTCTCTCCATGGACTCCTCGGTGAGGAACCCGACGTGTGGGGTCAGGATGAGGTTCGGCGCTTGTACGAGGGGATAGTCAGCAGGAAGCGGTGGTTCCATGTCAAAGACGTCGATACCGGCCCCGGCCACATGACCGCTTGCGAGGGCATCCGCGAGTGCATCGTTGTCTACAATGGCTCCCCGCGCGCAGTTGATAAGCACGCTTCCCTCCCGCATGGCCGCGATCTGAGAGGCACCAAAGCTCTTGCGTGTCTGCTCGTTGAGGGGTAGGTGGATCGAGACGATGTCGCTCTGCCCGAGCAGGGTGTCCAGTGCGGTGAACTCGACGCCCGCAGAGACGGCGACGGGGTTGACATGGCGCGAGTACCCGAGGACGCGTGCCCCGAAGGCCTTGAAGAGACGGGCGGTCGCGGTGCCGATCTTGCCGCATCCCACGATACCCACGGTCTTTCCCGCGATCTCCCTGCCGACAAGCCCCGCCGACGTGGACTCGTGACGGGCGGCGTGATCGCCCTGCCTGACCTTGCGGAGCACGTCGATGGCAAGCCCCACCGCCAGCTCCGACACGGCCGTGTCGGAGTAGCCCGCGCAGTTGCACACCATGATGTCGCGCTCCCTGCAGGCGTCAAGACCAACGTGGTCTATGCCCGTGAACGCCACGGCTATCATTTTCAGGGTGCCAATCCCTTTAATGACGTCTGCGGGCAAGGGGCTGTTGGCGATCATCACGACCTCGGATCCCTCGGCTCTCCTGAGCTGCTCGCTCGCATCAGAGGCCTTGTCCTCAAAGTGGACGAACTCGTGCCCTGCGGCCCTGATGTTTGCCGCAAGCCGCTCGATTGTCTCGACAGGGACTCCTAAGGGCTCTATCAGGGAAATCTTCATACCTACCTCCAACGTCATCTTGCGTTGATACTCGTAACCCTTAAAAGTGTAGCCGTAGCTGGCGTTGGGAGGCAACGGGTTCGCGAGGATAGAGTACATCGGAGACCTCGTTACCCTTTTGAGCGCCTCTCCTCCCTTCAAACCTTCCGGTCAGTCGCGAGGACGCATACAGAAAGTACAGATATTGTCAATCGTCCGCTTCCGGGCGTGCGCCATGCATGAGTCGAGCGCTCAGGGGTGGTAGCTGTTGCATATGTCGCTCGCAGTAGCCCTTGCTCTGGCCTCTTGCGCAAAGCGGGTGTTCGATGACATGTTAGGATCGTGGCAGAGTCAGGTTGTCACCAAGGAGGAAGCGCATGAAGAGCTTTGTCATAGAGGACTCGTTCTGGGAGGTCTTTCCCAAGGTCGAGATCGGCATCGTGTGTGTGGATGGGATACTTCCCGCTAGCCAGATAGCCGACGAGTCTGCCAAGAGGGCCGCACGCCTTCTGGACCACGCCAACGACAGCGCCGAGAGGTGGATCAGCTCGAACACCATCAGCCAGAACGAGGTCGTTGCCGTATGGCGCGACGCCTACAAGCGGTTCAAGACCAAGAAGGGTGCCCGCGTATCTGTCGAGAACCTCATCAAACGCGTCATGAAGGACAACCCCGTCAGACACATCAACCCTGCCGTCGACATCTCCAACGCCATCTCGCTCAAGTATGCGCTGCCCATTGGTGTCGAGAACATCGATGCCATAGAGGGTGACTTCCGCCTGGCCATGACCGAGGGCGGGGACTACTTCCTGCCCATCGGCGAGACCGAGAGCGACCCGACCCTGCCCGGTGAGATCGCCTACCTCGATGACGCGGGCGCGGTCTGTCGCTGTTGGAACTGGAGGGATGGCCAGCGTACCCAGGCGTCAGACGAGACGCCGCACTGCATGTTCATCATGGAGAACGTTGACCCCGCCCGTTCTGCCGACTTGCACGCCGCCATCGACGAGATGGCAGAGCTCGCCGAGGCTATCCTCGGCGGCACGGTGACGAACAAGGACTTCCTGACTAAAGATCATCCCAAGACTGCCCTGGCGTAGGGTCCTGTGTTGTTGCGGACGAGTCAAGAACATTGCCGGGGTCTTCGCGTCCCAAGGGGTCCGGCGGTGTCGTAAGGCTCTGTGGGGCTATTCCTGGACTGCGGGGAGGCTGGGAGACGTCCCAGCCGACCTTGGCCCCGCCACGTCCTGACAACCCTTCCCCGCTATCGGGAGGCGCAGTGGAGCCGTCGGTCACCTGCCCCAGCTGTCCAGAGGCGAGCGCGAATTGTTCGTCCAGGTCGGGCGGGTCAGACGCGAGCCACCCGCGCCTTTTCGCGATGGCGAGCGCCACCCACGCGTAGACCAGGCTGATGGCCACTGACACCAGCAGCTCCATGGTGTCGACTGTGCTGGAGACGGCACCGTCTGTGAACAGGGAGCTTGACAAGAGCGAGAGGAGGTTGTTGGCAACGTGAAACGCAATCGTAGCCTCGAGCCCCCCGAGCCGTATGGTCAAGACGCCCATCGCAAGGCCCATGCAGGCGATGCCGAGCTGCCCTGCGAAGTTGTATCGGTGCCCTGCGGCGAACAGGAGGGACTGTATGAGGACGGGGACCCAGACGGCGGAAATCCATGATCCGGGAACCTGCTGGAGAAGGCCGCGAAACGCGTATTCCTCCGCAGCGCTCTGCAGTGGGACCAAAACGAGGATGGCCATGAGCGCCACAGGCACGATACGTGGATGCGGCAGCTCCCATGTTGCGCTGCCAGCCTGCTGCAGCACCCAAGGTAGCGCAAAGCCGATGGCAAAAACCAGGCCGAAGGCAGGAACGAGGTAGCTGCCCAGCCGATTCCAGCGCAGATGCCCGTCAACAGAGGATAGCGTGCCCAAACCCCTCAGCCCCGCGAGCCTAAGGGCGAGGGCTATGGCGGGAATCAACAGGACGATCGACCCCTCGAGGAGGAGGATGCTCGTGGGGTTGCTCGCGAGGAAGCCTTTGTAGCCCCCTGCGACGAGGCCATCGAGCGTCTCCTGTATGCCAATGGCATCCGGAGCACCGCTGTATCTGATATGCAAGAAATACAACACGAAGGGAAGTTGGAACAGGATGAGGAAGAGGATGATGAACACGGCGGCCAGGATGAGGGCCAAAAGTGGGCGCCACCAGCGGTACCCTGGCACCAGTCTCATTGCCTGCACATACGCCCTTTGAAACACCATGGCCACTCCATTCCATCCACGGATGCCACCGGTCCACTGTCCGAGGCGTCTGTGACCCCTGCGTCTTGAAGGGTCGAAGTCGTAGCCATTTTGACCTCGACCTGAGCACTGATGGCCGACAGTATACCCCTGCTTGCCTTCCGTGTCGTCGTCACATCGCGGATGGGGTCGTATGCTGCCGACCAGGGTGTCCTGCGTCGCCCTGCAGCTGTGGAGCGGGCAGTGCAACCTGCCTCTGGCACTCAACGGGGTCTCCTTGGGTGGGTCGCGCCAATCGCGGTTGAGCTCGTGGCAAAGCTCGTGCGCATGAGCTACGATAGGTAGCCGTAGATGGCAGACAATCGTCGTGACGCGCCGTCGTCACGCGACGGGGAGGGACGCTCATGGACCGCACGAGGATCGCCGCGCTCTTTGCGGATAAGGACGAGCTGGGAGGGACCACGATCACCGTTGCTGGCTGGGTCCGCTCCATCCGAGACATGAAGAACTTTGGTTTCATCATGCTCAACGACGGCAGCTGCTTCAAGGATCTGCAGGTCATTGTCAGCAGGGAGAGGCTTGGTGATGCGGAGTACGAGCGCATCGTGGCCCAAGGTGTCGGCACTGCGCTTGTCGTCACAGGAGAGCTCGCCCTCACGCCCGATCGCCCCCAGCCCTTCGAGCTCCAGGCCGCGCGCGTGGACGTAAAGGGGGCCTCTGCGCCCGACTACCCCATGCAGAAGAAGCGGGCGACCCGCGAGTTTCTCCGCACCCAGCAGCACCTGCGCGGCCGCACGAACCTCTTTCGTGCCGTCTTTCGCGTGCGGAGTGTGGCGGCCTTTGCAATACATCGCTTCTTTCAGGAGCGTGGCTTCGTCTACGTGAACACGCCCATCATCACGGCCTCCAACGCCGAGGGCGCGGGCGAGATGTTTCGTGTGACGACCCTCGACGTCGAGAGACCCCCACGCACCCCAGACGGGCACGTCGACTGGAGCCAGGACTTCTTTGGCAGGGCCACGAACCTCACCGTCTCGGGTCAGCTCCAGGCCGAGAACTTCGCGCTCGCCTTTGGGGACGTCTATACCTTTGGCCCCACCTTCCGCGCCGAGGACTCCAACACCCGCCGTCACGCCGCCGAGTTCTGGATGGTCGAGCCCGAGATGGCCTTCTGTGACCTTGCGGGTGACATGGACGTGGCCGAGGCGATGCTCAAGTACGTTATCGGTTACGTGATGGACGCCTGCGCCGACGAGCTGGCCTTTCTCAACCGCTTTGTGGACAAGGGCTTGCTCGAGCGCCTGCGGCACGTGGCGACGAGCGATTTCGCGCGCGTCTCCTACAGCGAGGCGGTCAGGGTCCTCGAGGATGCCCAGGCCTCGGGCACCGACTTCGAGTATCCCGTGAGCTGGGGCGTCGACCTGCAGACCGAGCACGAGCGCTTCCTTGCCGAGAAGCACTTCGAGAGACCCACCTTCGTGAGTGACTACCCCGCCGACATCAAGGCCTTCTACATGCGCGCGAACGACGACGGCAGGACCGTGGCCGCAGCAGACTGCTTGGTGCCCGGCGTCGGGGAGATTATAGGGGGTTCCCAGCGAGAGGAGCGTCTCGACGTGCTCGAGCGGCGCATGCGTGAGCTGGGCATGGACCTGGGGCAGTATAGGTACTATCTTGACCTTAGGCGCTATGGCGGCTGCCCGCACGCAGGTTTCGGCCTGGGCTTCGAGCGCCTGGTCATGTACCTTACGGGCATAGACAACATCCGTGACGTCCTGCCACACCCGCGCACTGTCGGAAACGCCGAGTTCTGAGCCGGCCCGCCTGTCTCCGGCCCCCTGCAGGGGGCCGGAGACCCTGCAGAGGTCCTCATGATAGTGAATAGTGCCCCAGAATCTGCGGGGTACTATCATGAGGACGTTTGCCCAGTTGGGATCCGGCCCGTAGTGCCCCAGAATCTGCGGGGTACTATCATGAGGACGTTTGCCCAGTTGGGATCCGGCCCGTAGTGCCCCAGAATCTGAGGGGCCCTTGCTCTGGGAAGTCTGCCCGACCGAGCCTACCTTGCATCTACGGTCAGATGTCTGCAGTCGGCCTTCCGCAGTCAGGCAGCGTAGCCGAGAAGCCCTCCCTTACAGCTGACGGTCATGATCGTGTGCCCCGGGAGCGACAGGTCGCCGCAGAGGTCGCGCTCGCCCATATGCACGCAGAGCGTGTGCTTGGCCGTCTGTCCCTGGCGGTTGAGCAACACGACCGCCAGGCTGCCGTCCGTGTTCATGGCGGCTGTGGCCTCGATGTCGTCTGCGCAGCGCGTGACGAGCACGCGATGGGCCCCTGGCCTGATGAAGCGTGAGAAGTGGGCAATCCACGCCAGCGTGTCCGTGAGCTGTAGGCCATCCTTACAGCTGTCCCCAAAGCGTCTCCCCGTCGTGTCGAAGAACGCCGGCGCCGCGCAGAAGTTGCCCACGTGGTTTGGACCTCCCCGCTCATCCAGAAGCAGGTTCCAGTCTATCCAGGCGCTCACGCCGCTGTTGAGGTCGCCCATGATGTCATGCGCGTAGTGCTCGGCCGCCGCAAGCTCGTCCTCCCTTGAGAGGCGCGCACCCGTACCCGCAAACGCCTCGCAGGCTTCAGACGCGATGAGCTCCTTGTGGGGCCAGCACTGCCGTACGTGCCCAACCGCCTCGAAGTGGTCGCCCGAATACCAGTGCAGCGCGAGGCCGTCGAGCGCGTCTGGGTGCGCAGGATCATCGAAGGCTGAGCGCGCCCGTTCAAGGGTCCGCTGCTTGTTGTGGTCCCAGCCCAGGAGCTTCACGTCACCAAAACCTGCGCGCGCGAGCTCGGGACGCAAACGCTCGGCCGCGAAGCTGGCCTCCTGCACCCCGCTCATGATGCAGGACTCCCAGATCTGGCGAGCCTCGGGCTCGTTCTGGATCGTGAGTCGCGTCACAGGTATTCCCGCCTCGGCCAGGTGGGCCACGTAGCGTGCCATGATCTTGGCCCAGCGCCCGTAGAAGCTGCGGCGCAGGCGTCCTCCCAGCCTGCGGTTGAAGTTCGTCTTCATGTAGGCAGGCGGACTCCAGGGGCTGGCGATGAGCTCGAGCGTGGGCTCCAGCGCCTGCGCGCGCCTGATGAGAGGGATGATCTCTCGATCATCGTGCGAGAGGTCAAGGCCTCTTAGCCCAGCGTCTAGGGGCCGCAGGTGGTAGCTGTACGGGCTAAGGGAGAAGTCGCAGCTCATGATCGGCGCACGACATAGCGTGTAGCGTGCGCCGTCCGAGCCAAAGTAGGCGCGCAGCAGCCGCTCCTGAGCCCCCTCGGGCATTCGTGCGAACACGTGGGCACTCGCCTCGGTGAAGGCGCCGCCAAAGCCGATGATCCTTTGGAGTCGACACTCGGGGTAGACCTTGATGAGGTCCATCTCGTGCTGACTCTCGCCCAGCATGAGACTCCACTCATCCATGTGCCTGCCGTGACGCGAGCTATAGACGCGCAGCTCGATCGTTTGCCTCATCGCGTACCCCCATCTGTCACCACACTCCTGGCGTCAGCCAGAGCTAGCGCTCTGCATGTCCATGAGGTCGTACGCCTGCAGGTCAAGGGTGCTGGCATCGATGGCCTCAGCAGGCCCAAACACACAGACGGAGCGGGAAGCGGGCAGGTCTGCGAGCACGGCTCCTGCGGCGCGGACGTCGGCTGCGCTCACGTGCAGGATCTCGTCACGCACCTGGTCCCTCCAGTCTGCAGGTCTGCCCACGAGGATGACGTGGTCCTGCCTGCGGGCTCTCTGGCGTGACTTGAGCGGCGTGTCATGGGATGCCACGCACGAGACCACGTAGCCGTCAAGCGCCTTTGCGTCCTCTTGCCAGGTGTGTAGCCATTCCGCCGCGTTCTCGTAGCGGATGAGCGTCGCGTCAAGGGCGGGGTCACGAAACGACCAGAACGCGTGCTGTCCTGTCGTCGAGCGCCTGAAGCCCACACCATAGGCACCGCCCTTCACGCGGACCTCGTTCCACAGGTAGTCAAACGAGAGCATGCGGCTCACGACCTGCCAGGCACCGATGCTCGTCGTGTCGCGAGCGGAGCGCGGCGCTCCCTCGGTCACATAGCTCACGGGGGAGGGGATGGCGAAGGCCTCGTTTTTTGGGGTGGGGCTCCCCAGATCGAGCACGTGTGCTGCCCTGCCGTCTGCGGCGGCCTCAAGACCCAGCCTCCCGCCAAGCTCCCAGAAGCGCGCGAGATCCTCGGCAGGACCCGTGAAGCTCACGGTCAGCTCGTCTAAGGTGAAGATGCGCCGGCGAAGGTCGGTGAGCCTCTCTGCCAGCTCATCCTTCCGCTCGTCCCAGTGGGCCAGCAGGTCTTTGAGGAAGAGGTAGGCGTCCACTCCCGCCAGCTTGTCAGACGCGACTGCGGCGTTCGAGAGCTGCGTGGAGAGGCGGGCTGCGGCTGCCGTGTGGCCCGAATTCACGAAGCCTTGCTCCATGGCGATGCGACGCTGTTGCAGGAGGTCGAAGATGCGTCCGGTATCGGCAAACGACGTCGAGCCCCAGACCTCGGAGGGAAGCGTCGCCAAGGCCTCGACGTTCTCGGAGAGAGCGCTTGCGCCAACGACCAGCAGGGGATCTGCGAAGAGCGGGTCATCGTCATCTGCCAGGACGTCGTGGAAGAAGCTGAGGTTACCGAGCCTCTCCTCCACGAGGGTGTCGAGCTCTTCCGCAGTGTGCGTTGCCGTGTCCAGAGAGCCCAGAAGCTCGCAGAGCAGCCCTGCGTAGGGCAGGTCATCAGCAGAGAGACGACGCAGGTCGAAGTAGTGGTACACGTAGTCGATGTGGTGCGTGGGAAGGTCGTGGTACAGACAGGGTAAAGGGGCCTCTGGCCGTGCGGGTGAAACCTCAGCAGGCGCGGGACCAATGTCTGCCGAGCTGAGACGGGGGAGTTTGGCGAGGTCCTCGGGCCTGTCGGGGGCCTCCTGCTCCTTGCGCAGCGCCTCGACCTCCTCGCGCACGCGGGTGAGGTCGTCTTCCGTCATCTTTGCGTACAGCTCGCTGAGCCGTGCTGCCCCCCGTACGTCCGCCTCGCCGGGGGCTTCCACGGGCACAAGCTCCATCTGGGCGTTGTGGTGGCTCTTGCCGACCAGCTCGTCGAGCAGGCGCTCAAAGTAGCCCATGTCCAGCTGGGAGCGCATGTGGTCGATCGCGTCCTGATAACGCAGGTAGTCCACGGGCCTCTCGTCGTCGTAGAGCCAGCTTGCCATCGAGAGCATCGAGAGCGCCACGCCGTCGGCGTATCCTCCCCAGTCACCCTCGCGTAGATTGAACTCAGCCTGCGCGAGCGAGGCCACGAGGCGCTGGTGTCCGATGCCGTTTGACGCGAGCTCTGCGCAGGCTTCCTCTATGAGGGGACGGAAGCGCTCGGAGGCACCCGGCTTTGCCCCCTTGAGCCTGAAGACGACCAAGGGCTGCAGGACGGAGTCGACGAGCGTGACGCTGAAGTCGTCAGCAAGCTCCGCATCGAGGACTTTGCGCTTGAGAGGTGCCTCGTTGGAGCCGGCGAGGGCGTCTATCAGCACGTCTGCTGCAAGCACGCGCTCGCGATCGGCCGCCGTGCCCAGCACGTAGCCTATGCCCACCGCCGCGTTGTCGGCCGTCGTCGCCATCGTGACCTGGCTGGGGGCGGGGGTCACGCCTGCCTGGAGGACGAGCGGGTTGGGGCCTGCCCCCTCCCTTTTGGGCGCACCGGCAAAGCGCTCATCCACGAAGGCGAGCTCACGATCGATGTCGAGGTCGCCATAGAGGATCGTGTAACTGTTGGCGAGGTCGTAGTGGCGGCTGTGGGTGTCGAGGAAGCGCTCATAGCTGAGCTCGGGGATCGAGGCGGGGTTGCCGCCTGACTCGAAGCTGTAGGCGCTCTGCGGGAAGAGCTGGCGGCTGAGAGCCTGCATGAGGACCTCGTCGGGGTCGGAGAGAGCGCCTTTCATCTCGTTATAGACGACGCCGTTGTAGCACAGGCTCCCGTCTTGTGCCTCCTCGAGGTGCCAGCCCTCCTGCTCGAAGATGCGAGGCCTCCTGTAGATGGCGGGATGCAGGACGGCGTCCAAGTAGACGTCCATGAGGTTCTCGAGGTCGGTCGTGTTGGTCGAGGCGACGGGGTATAGGGTCTTGTCCGGGAAGGTCATGGCGTTCAGGAAGGTCTGCATCGAGGTCTTGATGAGGTTGACGAAGGGTTCCTTCACGGGAAAGCGGTCGCTGCCGCAGAGGACCGAATGCTCCAAGATGTGGAAGACGCCCGTGTCGTCGATAGGCGGCGTCTTGAAGGCGATGGCAAAGGACTTATTGCTGTCATCTACGGCAAGCCACATCGCGCGCGCCCCGCTCGCGTCGTGGCGCATGATATAGGCGGTGCCTGTAAGCTCGACAAGCGGCTCCACGGAAGTCACGGTGAAGCCGGCATGCCGCGTCCCGACCGCGAGCGCCGGGTCGGCGGTGGTAAAGTCCCTCTTAAGATCCCGCATGGATGTTCCTCTCGTTGGTATGTGCGCCCATTGATTGTAGGGTTCCAAGACTCCCTGTGGCATGGCCTTTGTGCCGTATGCTCCTTTTGAGGAGAGAAGAGTGCGCAGCGGCAGCGGCACCTTTTGCCACCCACGACGGCCTTTCGCAACCAGCGCTGCTCCGCCCGGATCATGCCGTCCACCGAGACCCCGCTGGACGGGTCGCTCGCATGGTGGGATGAAGACATACGCGCCTTCTGGGGCTTCGTGAGTTCGTGTGGGTGGGTGGTCGCGTCACTGCCTTGGCGGCGTCGTGGGCCTCACCGCCAGGGCGTCGTGGACCTCACCGCCAGGCGGCGACGCAGGAGTGTACACAGATTGGCGAAAACGGTCCCTCGGCGCCGTTTCGGGACACTTGTGTACACTATTGGGCCGTGGGCTTGGGTTGTGGGTGGCCTTGGGATCGCAATAGTGTACACAAATGGGAGGATCGGGCCTCTCCGCGCCGGATTGGGGCGTTTGTGTACACTGTTGCGCCTCGCGAGGATCGTGCGAACGAGACCGTGGTGGCGCAGGAGTGTACACAGATTGGCGAAAATGGCCCCTCGGCGCCGTTTTGGGGCACTTGTGTACACTGTTGCGACGCGAGGGTCATGCGAGCTGCGTCGTCGCCTGCGGCCGGTATGCGATCGTGCCTGTGGCTTCTCTGGGGGAGTGCCGGTTACTTGATGACGAGCGTGTCGCAGCTGGCGTTGCGCGTCAAAAACGCCGAGATCGAGCCGAGCAGCGCATACTTGATCGTCGAGAGTCCGCGCGCTCCGCAGACGATGAGATCGGGGTTGATGACGTCGATCATCTCGTCTGTGAGTGTCTCGCGTATGCGGCCTGCCTTCACGATGACCTCGACGCTCTTGACGACTCCCTCCTCTTGTACTTTCGCGACGTCGTCTGCGATCGAGTCGCGAAAGGCCCTCTCCAGGTCCGCGATGAGCTCGGCCGGATAGGTCCCTGCCGCCTCGAGCGCCGTCGAGTCAATCACGTGACCAATATAGAGTTCGGAGTGGTTGTTGGCCGCCACGATGATGGCGCGCTCGAGCACCCTTCGCTGGGTCTCGGTCCCGTCGAGCGTGACGAGGATCTTGTCGTAACCAAGGCTCTGATAGTCAGTCATGATGTCTGCCTCCATACACAGGTCGTTGATCCCTCGGGCCAAGCGTCCTTGCCCGTAGTCTAGCAGCTTTTGGCAGGGGAGGGGCGTCTTTTCCCCTTGCCGGTACCTGCCGGACTTCTGAGCAAGTGTGGGCTGTGTCTTGCGCCTGCGCTGGTTTGGTTTAGGTGGCGCTCGTGCGAATGGATACCCTGCGAGCAGGCCGCGATGAACGGCCCCGCACGAGAAGCTTGCGCATTTTTTCTGATAAGGCAGGCTTGGGGGTCGTCAAGCGTCATGATGGTGGACCGCAGGTGACCGTTCGACTCGATCCAGCTCTGGTCTCCCGCCCATATCAGCACGCTGACACTCCTCAAGGAGGTACCTGTGATCCTGTCTGAGCTTCTCAAGGTCGTCCTCTACGGCGTGGTCGAGGGCATTACCGAATGGCTGCCCATCTCGTCTACGGGCCATATGCTGCTCCTCAGGCGATTCGTGAGCCTTGACGTAACCGACGCCTTCTGGGACATGTTCCTCGTGGTCATCCAGCTTGGTGCCATTCTCGCCGTCTGCGCGACGTTCTTTCATGAGCTCAATCCCTTTTTGGCCGAGAAGTCAGAGGAAGAGAGGCGTCTTACCCAGTCGCTTTGGAAGAAGATCATCGTCGCTTGTCTGCCTGCCGCCATCATAGGCATACCGTTTGACGACTGGATCGAGGAGCACCTGGGCGGTCCCTTCGTGATAGCTGCGGCCCTCATCGCCTATGGTATCGTCTTCATCCTGATCGAGACCTCGCGTGAGAGGAGGGCAGCGGCCCTCAACGCGACGGGCTCGACCTCGTCGCCGGCGCTGATAGAGCCCGTGGTTCAGAGCGTTCCCCGTCCTCCCAGCGCCTCTCACACTCCGAGCGTCATCCAATCTCCGGGTGCTTCCAGTAGCCCCAACTCCTCGAAGTCTCCCCGTCACATGGCCGGTGGTGCTGCTGGCTCGGCTAGAAGGGGCGCTGCCGCCTCCGACAAGGACGACGCCGAGACCGACACCGCCTTCGTCGACCGCAATGCCCGCGTGCAGTCTATAGAGGAGCTGGACTGGAAGACGGCTATTGGCATCGGGCTCTTTCAGATGCTCTCCATGGTGCCCGGTACCTCGCGCTCGGGCTCCACGATCATCGGCGGTCTCATCTTGGGCTGCACACGTGCCGTGGCCGCCGAGTTCACGTTCTATCTTGCCGTGCCCGTCATGGTGGGGGCGAGCGTCTTTCGTCTGCTCAAGTATTTTATCAAGGGCAATATGCTTGTGCCCATGGAGGCCCTGACACTCCTCGTGGGCTGCTTGGTCGCGTTTCTGGTATCCCTTCCCGCTATTCATTTCCTCATGGGGTTCGTGAAGAAGCATGACTACAAGCCCTTTGGCTGGTATCGCATTGCGCTCGGCATCGTCGTGATAGCGTACTTCTCGACCGAGACCTTTGTGGGTCTCCTGACGTCGAGGTAGGGGTGGCGCAGGGCCGCGCCGTGGCCGAGGTAGGGTGACCCCTGGCTTGGGGACACGCGAGCTGGCTTGCTCTTGCGTACGACGGTATGCCATCGGGCCGGGTGGGGTATATCGGTAGGGACTATAGGTAGCTATCCGATATCGATAGGCTCCCCTTCGGCATTGGTCATCTAGAATCAATCCGTAGATTGTTGGCGTTCTCGGCCCGGTTGTGGCCAGGACCAGATGAGAAAAGGTGCAACATGCGCAAGAAGAGTACCCTACCTGCCGTCTCTGGCAGGGGCATGACCCGCCGCTCCTTTATCGGCGCGGGACTGGCAGGCGTGACCCTCCTGGCACTGACCGCCTGCTCCACCGATAGCGGGGATCCTGGCGTGCGCTCAAGCTCCAGTGGCTCGGGTGGCACCTCGGCCGCGACGTCTATCGACACCTCCGCCTTCGCCAGCCTGCTGGACGCGGGCAAGGTCGCCGATGACTCCCTCATCGAGGCCAATGTTTGGGCGAAGACCGTCAAGGACCGTGGCAGGCTCCTCGTGGGCGGGGTCGAGACCTCCACGCTCTTCTCGCAGCGTGACGACACCGACGGCAAGCTCTATGGCTTCGATGCCGGCCTGACGCAGCTTCTGACCCGCTATGTCCTGGGTGACCAGACCAAGTTCGAGCTCACGAAGGTCACTTCTGACACGCGCGAGTCCGTGCTCCAGAACAACCAGGTCGACTGCGTCTTTGCGACCTACTCCATAAACGATACGCGCAAGCAGCTCATCTCCTTCGCGGGTCCCTACTACAGTTCCCATCAGGGCATCCTGGTGACCAAGGACAACGCGAGCATACACGGCCTTAACGATCTTGCAGGCAAGAGAGTTGCCGTGCAGTCAGGCTCCACCGGCCCCGGCATCCTTGCCCAAGCCTGCCCCGATGCCAAGCAGCAGGAGTTCACGACCAGCTCAGAGGCAGAGGAGGCCCTCTCCCAGGGTCGCGTGGACGCCTATGTCATCGATCGCACGATGCTCGAGAGCACCGTCGCCAAGCAGCCCGACGACTTCAAGGTCGTCGGTGACCCCTTTGGCCCCGATGACCAATACGGCATTGGCATGCCGCTCAACTCAGATGGCGTCGCCTTCGTGAACGCCTTCCTCAAGGAGGTTGAGAATGACGGACTGTGGGAGAGGCTCTGGAAGATATGCATCGGCGACCGTACCAACCAGACGACCGCTCCCCAGCCTCCGGCGCTGGCCTAGCAGGGGCGCGGTCGAGCCGCTCGCTCGCGCCATGTCCAGGCAGGCCTGACGGCTCTGGCTGGAGGACAGTGGGGGAGAGGCCCTGAGGGTCGCAAGAGTCGAGTCGCGGCCATTGCCGGAAGGTTCGTGCGACCCTGCGACCTCAGGGCGTAGAAAGGGGGTGTTCATGGGGTTTTCTGAGCTCATCTCCCAGTATGGTGGGTTGTACGTGACGGCGCTTCTCATGACGTGGGGTATGACTGCAATCTCCTACGTTGCCGCCATGGCCCTGGCACTTGTCGTCACCGTCATGCGCGTGAGCCCCATAGGGCCGCTGCGGGCTGTGGGTGACCTGTATGTTCAGGTCTTTCGCAACATTCCGGGCGTGTCGCTCCTCGTGCTGGTGGTGTACTCCCTGCCACGTCTGGGCGTTACCCTTGACTACCTGCCCAGCGTCATCGTCGTCGTGTCACTTGTGGCCTCGGCCTTTGGCAGCGAGAACTTCATGAGCGGCATCAACACCATCGCGGTCGGGCAGGTCGAGGCGGCGCGTTCCTTGGGCCTTGGCTTTTCCCAGATCATGCGCCAGCTCGTCATCCCCCAGGCGCTCAGGACAACCGTGCTTCCCATGACCAACTTGCTCATTGCCGTCATGTTGACGACGGCGCTGGGCTCTCAGGTTCCCCTTGCGCCCAACGAGCTCACGGGGCTCGTGTCCTTCATCAACACGCATGCCACCGGAGGCATCGCGGCCTTCATGGTCTCGGCTCTGGGCTACGCGCTGACGGCAGTCGCGATAGGATGGGTCGGCAATCGCATAGACCAGAGGGTGAGGATACTCAGATGAGCGTGAACTCAGGCTCGATGCGCGATGCGCTCTATGAGCCCCCGGGACCAAGGACCAGGCGCCTCATCCGCGTCTGGACGGGCGTGGGCATCGTGCTCGTGGTGGGCCTGCTCGCCCTCGTCGTCCGTCAGTTCTACCTAAAGGGGCAGTTCGCCCCCCGCTACTGGTCCTTCTTTGCGCGGAGCAGCACCTGGGCGTTTCTGGGCAGTGGCTTTCTCGGGACGCTGCAGGTGTCGCTCGCAGCCGGGGTCATCGCCCTGGTGCTGGGGTTGCTCCTCATGCTCGGCCGCACGAGCGGACCGGGTCCCCTCGCGCTCGTCTGTCGCATCGTCATCGACTTCTTCCGCGGTGTTCCGAGCCTGCTTCTGATCTACTTTTTCTTCCTGGTGGTGCCGCAGTACGGCATCAAGCTCCAGGCGTTCTGGATGATCACGCTTCCGGTGGGCCTTGCCGCGTCGGGCGTGATCGCCGAGGTCCTCCGCGCCGGGGTCAACGCCGTTCCCAAGGGTCAGGTTGAGGCCGCGCTCTCGCTCGGCATGAGCCGCCGCGCGATCACCTCAAAGATCGTGCTTCCCCAGGCGGTGCGCTATGTCATCCCGACGCTCATCTCGCAGCTCGTCGTGGTCGTCAAGGACACGACGCTCGCCTACGTGGTCAGCTACCCCGACATGATGCAGGACGCGCGCGTGCTCATCAACAACTACAACGCGCTCGTGTCGGTCTATGCGGTCGTCGCCGTGATCTACATCCTGCTCAACTACCTCATCAACAGGCTGGCGGCCCTCATCGCCGCCCGTACGGGCGTGAGGATCATCTCGCGCCTGGGCACGAGCTCCTTCTAGTGCCCCTGTCCGCCCACGCTAAGGAGTGACATGTCAGACGAGAAGGCAGGCTTAACCCCCCCTGCGACCAGCGTAAAGGCCGCATCTGCCGACACTGCGGCAGACACCGATCCCCCTGTCATCGAGCTTCGCCACGTCGAGAAGCACTACGGGGAGCTGCACGTGCTCAGGGACGTCAACCTCAAGGTCGATAAGGGAGAGGTCTTGGTCGTGATCGGCCCCTCGGGCTCGGGCAAGTCCACCCTCATCCGCACGATCAACCGCCTTGAGACGATAGACTCCGGCGAGATCCTCATCGAGGGGCGCCTCCTTCCAGAGGAGGGCAAGGAGCTTGCGGCCATGCGCGCGCAGATGGGCATGGTGTTCCAGAGCTTTAACCTCTTCTCGCACAGGACGATCCTGGACAACGTGACCATGGGACCCATTGAGGTGCTGGGCACCCCGCGTAAGGAGGCCGAGCGGCAGGCAATGGAGCTGCTCAAGAGGGTCGGCGTGAGCGAGCAGGCTTCCAAGGTGCCCGCGCAGCTCTCGGGCGGTCAGCAGCAGCGCGTGGCGATCGCGCGCTCGCTGGCGATGCGCCCCAAGGCGATGCTCTTCGACGAGCCGACAAGCGCCCTCGACCCAGAGATGATCAACGAGGTCCTCGAGGTCATGGTTGAGCTTGCAAGGGAGGGCATGACCATGGTCGTCGTCACACACGAGATGGGGTTTGCGCGCCGCGTCGCCAACCAGGTCGTGTTCATGGCCGAGGGCCAGATCCTAGAGCAGTCCTCGCCGGACAAGTTCTTCGACCATCCCGCGACAGAGCGTGCCCGTGACTTCCTGAACTCCATCAGGGGATACTAGGCCATGGGGTCTCCTGCACCCAAGGGCAAGGACCTGGCGGGGCGTGAGCCGCTTAAGGTGGCCCACATTGCCGTCATCGTGGCGGGAGTCGTCCTTCTGTCCTCGCTGTCTTCCTACAGTGCCCTTTGGTTCGACGAGAGCTACTCGGTGGCCCTCGTTCGCCACCCTCTGGGGGAGCTGTGGCGCATCGCAGCGAGCGATGTTCACCCGCCCCTCTACTACTACCTGCTCAAGCTCGTGTGGCTCCTCTTTCCGGACAATGTGGTCGCCTACCGCCTCTTCTCGGTGGCGGCCCTGGGTTGTCTCTCACTTCTGGGCTACACTCACCTGCGCCGTGACTTTGGCAGGCACGTGGGTATCGCATTCTCGTTTCTCACGCTGGTGAGCCCCTGGTCGTTTAGGGTGTCCAGCCAGATCCGCATGTACAGTTGGGCGGCCCTTTTCGTGGGCGTGTGCCTTATCTATGGGCTTCGGGTCATTCGGGCGCTGCGTGAGGCGCGCCTGGGAGAGGCGGCGCCCACGCTGCCACGGCACTGGTGGGTCGTGCTGTGCCTCTCGTCCGCAGCAGCTGCCAACTGCCACTACTTTGCGCTCATGGCGGCCTTCTCGGTGAACCTCTGTGTCATCGTGGCGCTTGTCTGCGCTCGTCGCTGCCTGAGGGACACGCACGTCGTGCGCGACTACGTCCTGACGGCGGCGCTTGCCTGTGCCAGCTTCGCTCCGTGGATGGGTGCCCTGCTCGGGCAGGCAGGCCACGTCTCCCAGTACTTCTGGATCAGGCTTGACCTCCCGAGGGCCCTTTTGCAGATCGTCTGCTTTCCCTTCCTCGACAGCGACATGGCAAGCATCGACGCGGTGGTCATGAGTGGTCTGACAGAGTCTTTGACGCTCGTGGGGTCGCTCGCGTTCGTCGCCGTCGTGGTCACGGCGGCCGCCCTTGGTTCTCGGGCTGGGACGAGAAGGGCAGGAGGGGAGAAGCCGAGCAAGGGAGACGCGTGTTCGGGCGACGCCCGAGGGCATAGCGGCCTTACCGGGTGGGTGCCGCGGGTCCTCACCCACTCGCTCACGGTCTGCCTCATTGTCTATCTGCTGCCGCTCTGTCTGGCCCTGCTCGCGGGCCTGATCATGAACAGGCCCATCCTCTATGTGCGCTACTTCTACGTGGGGCTGGCCGGTTTGGTCCTGGCCGTCTCGCTCGTTTTGGCACGGGCCGGCAGGCCCCTGCTCTACGGGGCCGCTGCGGCCATCGCCGTGCTACTCACAGCGCAGACCATGGCATTTTGGCTACCCCGCTACCACAGTCCCCAGAACGCAGCGGCCAACGAGTTTCTAGAGTCCATTCCCGACGGCGCGCTCGTTTCGTCAGACTGCGAGGTCGGGACGTTGGTGACGGGGGCTGCGGGTGCACGGGCGATTCTGGCGGGCTACAGCGACTCGACGCGCGTGGCCTATGAGGCCTACGAGCCTTCCCTGACGCTTTGCGATACCCTCGATGAGGCTTTCGTTGACGGTCCAGACGAGCTCTGGTACCTCGAGACGCCCACGACCCTCTTCAAGGTCGGTGACGTCGCCCAGTGGTTTGGCTATAGGGTCCAAGGCAGCATGTCGTTCTATCGCCCGATCTCCTCCAAGGAGTATGTGTTCTACAAGCTCGAGAAGGTGGCTCGGTGAGCCCTGGGGGTGGCGAGTGCCCAGCTCAGGCCGCGCCCGCCGCCATAGCCGGGGCTGAGCGGGAGGGAGAGACCCCTCCTGGGGGAAGTCTCGTGGTGGTCGTTCCCTGCTACAACGAGCAGGATACGGTAGGCCTCTTCTACCGCACGATCCATGAGGCCGCAGGCTCTAGCCTCAAGGCCATGGACGTTGCGTTGCACCTGCTCTTCGTGGACGACGGATCGAGCGACGAGACGCTCGGGAGGCTCCGCGAGCTGGCGCAGGCGCATGGTGACGTGAGCTACGTCTCGTTCTCGCGCAACTTCGGCAAGGAGGCGGCCATGTATGCGGGCCTCGAGCATGCGCTTGGCATCGGCGACTACCTTGCCGTCATGGACGTCGACCTGCAGGACCCGCCGTCGCTCTTGCCTCAGATGCTCCAGAGGGTTGCGAGTGGTGAGTGCGACCGGGCGGCGGCGAGGCGCGTCTCGCGCAAGGGGGAGCCCGCCCTGCGCTCGGCCTTCGCGCGCCTCTTCTATAAGGTCATGAGCGGCATGACCGGACTGGACGTCAAGGACGGCGCACGCGACTTCTCGGTCATGAGCCGGCGCTTCGTCCAAGCTGTGCTCGAGTGCAGGGAGTACAACCGCTTCACGAAGGGCCTCTTCGAATGGGTGGGCTTTCGGGTCGAGTGGGTCGAGTTTCAGAACGTCGAGCGCGCAGCCGGGGAGACGAGCTGGTCGTTCTGGTCGCTTGCGAGCTACGCCCTTGAGGGCATCATCGCCTACACGGTAAAGCCGCTCGAGCTGATCGTCGCCGTCGGCCTGGTCTTCTCGGCGCTGTCCATCCTGCTCATGGTCGTCATCTTCGTGAGGGCGCTCCTCTTTGGCGATCGCGTGGCCGGCTGGCCCTCGATGATGGTCGTGATCCTTCTGGGCGTTGGCATGATCACCTGTGCGCTCGGCGTCGTTGGCCTGTATGTCTCAAAGATCTACACCGAGGTCAAGGGTCGCCCCCTCTACATCTTGGCTGAGTTGGGAGGCGAGGTCGGTGAGGCTGGTGGCGATGCTGGGGCGGGTGGCGGTCCGTCGTGACCCGTGGGCTCACGCCCGTGGTCGGAACGGACCGTGCGGGGCGCGGGAGGGCGCCGACCCTTCCGGCCGCTTTGTTACAAGTTTGATTTCACGCCTTGCATGTGACGCCGGCAAGGCCTAGGATTCTTTACGACTTGAGTGGTTCGTGTGAAGGGGAGTGGCGTGATGAGGGCCGCGAGAGGCGTCCTGTCGGCGTTCCTGTCCATGGCGCAGGTCGTGGGGATGGTCCCGGACTGCGCGTACGCCAAGGTCGCCGCCCGGGCGCTGCACCTTGGCACGTCCCAGGCGTCGCAGGACGACGTCGCGTCGTCCGGCGAGCCAGCGCCTGCCGACACCGGCGAGGCGGGTGACGTCGCGGCGCCCGGCGAGGTGGTCGACGGCGACGCAGAGCTGCAGTCCGTGGCCCCCGAGGAGGGGTTCAGCTATCAGCAGGCCTCCGGCGGCGTCGAGGTGACGGGGTACGCGGGCGACGCCATCGAGCTCTCCATCCCCGAGGAGCTCGGCGGCTCCAAGGTGGTGGGCATCGCCAACTCGGCCCTGTCCGGCCACACGTCGCTGCACTCCGTCTCGCTGCCGCCCTCGCTCGAGAGGGTGGGGGCGGGCGCCTTCAGGGGCTGCTCCTCCCTCGCCGGGGTGGACCTCCCCGCCTCGGTCTCCTTCGTGGACAACGACGCCTTCGACGGCTGCTCCTCGCTCTCCTCCGTGACGCTCCCCGAGGGGCTGCGCTCCCTCGGCTCGCGCGTCTTCTCCGGCTGCCCCCTCGCCTCCGTGACGGTGCCCGCCTCGCTGGAGTCCACGGGCGGATGGTTCCGGGGCGACGGCCCCTTCGCGGGCTCCGGCCTCTCCTCCGCCAGGCTCGCCGAGGGCTCCGTGCGAGTCGCCACGGGGCTCTTCGGGGGCTGTGGCAGGCTCGCCTCCGTGGAGGTCCCCGGCACCGTCACCTCCGTGGGCGACAGGGCCTTCCAGGGCTGCACGTCGCTCGCCTCGCTCTCGCTCCCCGCCTCCGTCACATCCATAGCCGACACCGCCTTCGAGGGCTGCGACGCGCTCACCATCTCGTGCCCGAGGGGCTCCTTCGCCTACTCCTGGGCGATGGAGCACGGGATAGGCGTGGCCGCCAGCGACGGCACCCATGCCCTGCTCGATCCCGCCGCCTGCTCCTACTCCGCCCGGCGCCTGGACGACGGCCTGGTCGAGCTGACGGTCCGCTGGGGCCTCGCCGAGCCGTCGGCCGACGTCTCGGTGGGCGCCGTGACGCTTGGCGTTCCCGCCTCGACGGACGTCCGGGAGGTGAGGGTCGACGGTGCCGCGGCGGACTGGTCGCTTAGCGGCAGGAAGCTCTACGTCCCGACGGGTGCCCCCTCGGGGAGCGTCGAGGTGCTCTGCGAGGTGCCGGCGGGCGAGGCATCCTCCCCCAGCTACGCGAGCGTCGCCCTCAGAAGCGGCGGCGCCCCCGCGAGCGAGGTCGTCGGCTCGGTGGCGGACCTCAGCTCGCCGCTGTCAATCTCCGTCCCGGAGGTCACGGCCTCCGGCACCTTCTCCGTGAGGGGAAACGCCCCCGCCGGGTCCAGGGTCGAGCTGCGCGTGGGCGGGGTCCCCGCCGGGAGTGCCACGGCCTCCGCCTCCGGCGCCTACGAGGCCGAGGTCTCCGTGTCTTCGCCCGTCGAGGGCTGGGAGTACGCCGTCAGCGCCTCCTGCGGGGGCTCCTCCGCCAGGGGGACCGTGCTCTTCGACCCCGCGGCCGCAGGCGTAACCTCCTTCGTCATGCGCTACGACGGCGGGGACCACGACCTCCTGGGGGGCGACCCGGCCAGCTACACCTTCCTGCTCTCCTCCTACCACGGCGAGCACCCCTTCCGCTTCGAGGTCGCCTTCGACGCGCCGCCCGAGCGCATCGAGGCGGCCCGCGTGGTCAGCGTCAAGGGCACGGAGAGGAAGTACATGGACCTCACGTGGGACGGGGCCGTGGGCTGCTGGGTCGCCGAGGGCTGGTTCGACCCCTTGGACCACGACTACGTGCCGGGGGCGCTATCGGTGTCCTGCAGGGTCAGGCCCAAGGAGGTCGCGGCTAACCCCTCCGTCCCAGGGACGATCCCCGCGCCGACAGCCGCAAGGCCCGCCGGGTGGGAGGACGTCACGGTGACGTCGGAGAGGCTCCCCGACGGCGCCATGCGCTACACCTACCACTCGCCCACCCTGTTCAGGGACGAGGACGGCCCCGCGACGATAACTATCACGAAGCGGGACGCCGAGGAGGCTCGCCAGGCCGGCGCGCCCGCGACCGTCGAGGAGGCGGTCGAGCAGGGATACGAGCCTGCAGGGCGCACGTACCTCCCCGTGGCAAGGGGGAAGGTCATCGGCTCCCCGGGCATGGTGGGTGGCCCCTACAAGACTGGCGACGGCAGTTCCTGCTACATGAGGGCCAGCGACGGCCCCGGCGGGGTGACGAACGTGGACCTCGTGTTGTTCGGCTCTGGGACGGGCCTCCAGGCTTGGGAGGAGTACTGCGCGAGCAAGGAGTACATGGAGGCGGCCAAGGAGGTGTTTGGGCGTCTCAAGTCACCGGGCACGACTGTGGGAGTAGTGTCCGTTATCTCATCGGTAGTGTCCTCTGGTGTGCAGGTGGTGAGATACGATCACATCAGGGATGTGATCGGCCATATGGACCTCTCCGACGAGGAGAGGGCAAGCCTCAATCGAAGGATGGATCTGGCAGAGGTCCTCGGTGTTGTGAACATCGGCCTCTCGATTGCCTGCGTCATCGGTGCGCCGTTCGAGCTGGGCGTCGCCCTGGGGGTCTTCGGGGTCGTCAACTCCTTCGCGATAGGCTGGATCGACATGAGCATCATCTGGGACCTGCTGTGGTACGAGAGAAGGGGCTCCAGGTCCGCAGCCCGCATAGACCCCTCCGGCAGCATCCGCGACGCGGACACGGGGGCACCCATCCTCGGCGCCAGGGTGACGCTCTGGTACAGGCCCTTCGAGGGCACGGAGCCCGAGCCGTGGGACGCGTCCTCGTGCGGGCAGGAAAATCCGCTCGTGACCGACGCCCGGGGGTCCTTCGCCTGGGAGGTGCCGGAGGGCTGGTACCAGGTGAGGGTCGAGGCGGAGGGGTACCGGCCCGCTCAGAGCGGGTGGCTCTACGTGCCGTCCGCTGCGCCCGGGTCGCCGGAGCGGGCCCTTTCCCCCTCCGCCCCCGCAGCCCTTGGGAGGGCCGCCTGATGGACAACGTGCTGCTCGCCCTGTACTGGTGGTTCACGCTCGCCCTGCTGTTCGTGGGGGGCGCGGGGCTCACGGGCGACGCGCCCCATCGCGTTCGCATACTTCGGGCGACGCTCGCCCTCGCCCTCCACGTCGCCTTCTCCCTGGGCCTCTCGGCCCACATCGTCTGGCGCAGGCTCCGCTGGGTCCCGGTGGAGGGGGAGCCGATCGTCGCCAGCCAGGAGGCAGGCCCCCCCTATCCCCCAGGCCTCTATAGGAGCAGCGGCTGCGGCTGGCGCTGGACGTATGGCGGGGTGACGTACACGGCGGAGGACTACACGCCGGGCGATTACCTCTTCGCCTGGGAGAAGCGGACGACCCTCTGGGTGGACCCGCGCGACCCCTCGCGCCTGCTGCCCTCGACCTGGGGGCTGCGGCTCCTCTCCTACCTTACCTTCGGCGGCATGAGCGCCTACTGCATCCTGCGCCTTTGGGAGCTCGTCCCGTGACCTGCGCCTGCCGCGCCCTCGTCGGCGCCCCTCCCTTGCGGCCACGCCCCCACGGTCGCCTCCCCGGGCGGGAGGGGCGGGAGGCCAGGCGCGGCATGTACGCGACAGTCACGCCCCCACGCCCCTGCGCTCCCGGTGAGCCGCCGGCCTCGTCCCCCGACCCGCGCGCTACGGGTCGGGCCGGCGACGGCGGCATCCGGGACTTGCTGTGGCGCGAAGGGAGGGGCCCAGAGCCGTGGGACGCAGTCCCGTACGGGCGGGGAAACCCGCTCGCGGCCGACGCCCGTGGGTCCTTCTCCTGGGACGTCCCCGAGGGCTGGTGGCAGGTCAGGGTCGAGGCGGAGAGCTACCGGCCCGCCGCGAGCGGGTGGGTCCGCGTGCCGTCCGCAGCCGAGCTCGACGTCCCCGTTGCCATGGAGCTCGCGTCTTCCTTTGCGGGGACCGGCGGCGTCCCGTCCCGGCCGCCCGCCCTCCCTTACTCTCTCGTGGATCTGGGGAGGACCGCCTGATGGGGGTGGAGACGCTGTACGCGCTGAACAGCTGGGCCGTCCTGTTGCTGTCGGAGTGGTGCATACTGTCGCGCTTCTCCGAGCCCCGGATGGCCTGCGCCCTCGCCCTCGCCTCGGTGGTCCCCCTGGCGCGCGCCGCGCGCATCGAGGCCCTCAGGCGGCGCTGCACCGTGCCTGTGGAGGGGGTGCTGGCCGGCTGCGAGAGCTGGGGCAAGTCCTTCATCCGTGAGAGGGACACGTGGCGCTACCCCTGGGGGGACGACGTCCGCTTCGTGGTGGACGCCATCCCCGCGTTTACGCTTTGGCACAGGCCGATCCGCGGGGTCGGCCGCACGGCCACCCTCTGGGTGGACCCGTCGCGCCCGCCGGGCGCGCTGTCTGCGGGCGCCCTGCCCCCGAGCTGGCAGCGCCGCCTCCTCGCCTACCGCCTCACGGCCGCGCTCGCCCTGCTGGTCGTGGCCCTCACGGCCGTGACCTGCGCGGGTTGGGTCACGTGGTGAGCCGTGGGCCTTGCCCCGCTCGCCCGGGGGCGCTACGATGGCGTGTGTCGGGGGAGGCCCTGCCCGCGCCCCCCCCGCAGTCCCGTCTTAACGATTCGCCTCCCCGGGCGGGAGGCGGGAAGCCAGGTGCGACAATGCGCGCGAAGCTCACGACCCCGCGTCCCCGTAGGCCCGGCGTCGTGGAGATGGCCGCCTGATGGAGGTGCTGTACGAGGTTCTGTATGATCTGGCCTCCTGCACCGCACTGTGGATGGCGTGGGTGTGCGTGTCGTTGCGCTTTTCCGTCTCCTACCTGGCCCCCGCGCTCGCCGCCGACGCGGCGGTCTGCCTCGCGCTCGCCGCGCGCGTCGCCCGCCGCAGGGGCCGCTGCTCCGTGCCGGTGAAGGGGGTGCTGCTCAGCCGCCACGTGACGCCCAGCTGGGAGACCCAGACCTGGCGCTACCTCTGGGACGGCACCTCCCTCGCCGTGACGGACGTCGCCTCGACCTTCATGTTCCTCCCCGGCTTCCGCGAGGGAAACGCGGCCATCCTCTGGGTGGACCCGTCCCGGCCCCTGCGCGCCCTGCCCCCGAGTTGGGGGCGTCGCGTCCTCGTCTACCGCCTCATGGCGGCCCTCTGTCTCTCCCTTGCGGCCCTCACGGCCGTGACGTGCGCGGGTTGGGTCACGTGGTGAGCCGCGTGCCTTGCCCCGCTCGCCGGGGGGCGCTACGATGGCGTGTGCCGGGGAGGTTCCGCCTGTCCCCGGTGGTTGTCTCGTCCCAACGATTCGCCTCCCCGGACGGGAGGCGGGAAGCCAGGTGCAGCATGCGGGTGAAAGCCCTGTCTTTGCGTCCCTTTGGGTCCGGCAAGCTAACATCCGGCCCCGCAGCCCTCAGGGAGGCCGCCTGATGGACAACGCGCTGCTCGCCCTGTACGTCTGGTTCTCGCTCGCCCTGCTGTTCACGGGGTGCGTGGGGTCCATGGGCGACGTGCCCGCTCGCGTCTCCGAGCTTCGGATGACGCTCGTCTTCGCCCTCCACGCCGCCATCTCCCTGGGCCTCTCGGCTCACATCGTCTGGCGCAGGTTCCGCTGGGTCCCGGTGGAGGGGGAGCCGATCGTCGCCAGCCAGGAGGCAGGCCCCCCCTATCCCCCACACATCTATAGGAGCAGCGGCTGCGGCTGGCGCTGGACGTATGGCGGGGTGACGTACACGGCGGAGGACTACACGCCGGGCGATTACCTCTTCGCCTGGGAGGAGCGGACGACCCTCTGGGTGGACCCGCGCGACCCCTCGCGCCTGCTGCCCTCGACCTGGTGGCTGCGCCTCTTCTCCTACCTTATCTTCGGCGGCGTGAGCGCCTTCCGCATCCTGTGCCATTGGGGGGTCGTCCCGTGACCCGCAGCCCCGTCGGCGTCCCTCCCTTGCGACCACGCCCCCACGGCCACCTCCCCGGGCGGGAGGGGCGGGGGGACAGGCGCGGCATGTACGCGACAGTCACGCCCCCACGCCCCTGCGCTCCCGGTGAGCCGCCGGCCTCGTCCCCCGACCCGCGCGCTACGGGTCGGGCCGGCGACGGCGGCATCCGGGATTTGCTGTGGTGCGAAGGGAGGGGCCCAGAGCCGTGGGACGCAGTCCCGTACGGGCAGGGAAACCCGCTCGTGGCCGACGCCCGTGGGTCCTTCTCCTGGGACGTCCCCGAGGGTTGGTGGCAGGTCAGGGTCGAGGCCGAGGGCTACCGGCCCGCCTCGGGCGGGTGGTTCTACGTGCCGTCCGCGGCCGAGCTCGACGTCCCCGTTGCCATGGAGCCCGCCACGTCCCCCGCGTTGGTCGGCGGCGCCCCGCCCCGGGCGGCCGCCCTCCTTGGCTCCCCCATGGGCCTGGGGAGGGCGGCCTGATGGAGACGCTGTACGCGATGGACAGCCTTGCCATCCTGTCACTGTCGTGGTCGTGCATAACATTGCGCTTCTCCAGACTTTGGATGGCCCCAGCCCTCGCCGTCGCCTCGGCGGTCCCTCTTGCCCTCGCCGCGCGCATCGAGGCCCTCAGGCGGCGCTGCACCGTGCCGGCGGAGGGGGTGCTGGTCGACCGCGAGCTCTGCGATGCTAAACCCTTTATCCGGGTGAGGGACACGTGGCGCTACCCCTGGGGGGACGACGTCCGCTTCGTGGTGGACGTCGTCCCCGTGCTCATGCTCTGGCACGAGCCGATCCGCGGGGTCGGCCGCACGGCCACCCTCTGGGTGGACCCGTCGCGCCCGCCGGACGCGCTGTCTGCGGGCGCCCTGCCCCCGAGCTGGCAGCGCCGCCTCCTCGCCTACCGCCTCACGGCCGCGCTCGCCCTGCTGGTCGTGGCCCTCACGGTCGTGACCTGCGCGGGCTTGGTCACGTGGTGAGCTGTGGGCCTTGCCCCGCTCGCCCGGGGGCGCTACGATGGCGGGTGTCGGGGGAGGCCCTGCCCGCGCCCCCCGCAGTCCCGTCCCAACGATTCGCCTCCCCGGACGAGGGGAGGCAGGAAGCCAGGTGCGCCAATGCGCGCGAAACTCACGTCCCCATGTCCCATCGAGCTCGACATGTCGCCATCCCTTCGGGCCCTGTCGGCGCGACTCGGGAGGGCCGCCTGATGGACAACGCGCTGCTCGCCCTGTACGTCTGGTTCTCGCTCGCCCTGCTGTTCACGGGGTGCGTGGGGTCCATGGGCGACGTGCCTGCTCGCGTCTCCGAGCTTCGGATGACGCTCGTCTTCGCCCTCCACGCCGCCCTCTCCCTGGGCCTCTCGGCCCACATCGTCTGGCGCAGGCTCCGCTGGGTCCCGGTGGAGGGGGAGCCGATCGTCGCCAGCCAGGAGGCAGGCCCCCCCTATCCCCCACACATCTATAGGAGCAGCGGCTGCGGCTGGCGCTGGACGTATGGCGGGGTGACGTACACGGCGGAGGACTACACGCCGGGCGATTACCTCTTCGCCTGGGAGGAGCGGACGACCCTCTGGGTGGACCCGCGCGACCCCTCGCGCCTGCTGCCCTCGACCTGGGGGCTGCGGCTCTTCTCCTACCTTATCTTCGGCGGCGTGAGCGCCTACTTCGCCCTGCGTCTTTGGGGGGTCATCCCGTGACCTGCGCCTGCCGCGCCCCCGTCGGCGCCCCTCCCTTGCGGCCACGCCCCCACGGTCGCCTCCCCGGGCGGGAGGGGCGGGAGGCCAGGCGCGGCATGTACGCGACAGTCACGCCCCCACGCCCCTGCGGTCCCGCCATCCTGTCGCCTACCCCCGGTCCGGGGAGGGCCGCCTGATGGGGGTGGAGACGCTGTGCGCGCTGAACAGCTATGCCGTCCTGTTGCTGTCGTGGTGGTGCGTTGAGTCGCGCTTCTCCGAGCCACGGATGGCCTGCGCCCTCGCCCTCGCCTCGGTGGTCCCCCTGGCGCGCGCCGCGCGCATCGAGGCCCTCAGGCGGCGCTGCACCGTGCCGGTGGAGGGGGTGCTGGTCGGCTGCGAGCGCCGTACATGTGATGTCGGATCCCTGCTCTGGACGAGGGACACGTGGCGCTACCCCTGGGGGGACGATGCGCGCTTCGTGGTGGACGCCATCCCCGCGTTTACGCTTTGGCACAGGCCGATCCGCGGGGTCGGCCGCACGGCCACCCTCTGGGTGGACCCGTCGCGCCCGCCGGGCGCGCTGTCTGCGGGCGCCCTGCCCCCGAGCTGGCAGCGCCGCCTCCTCGCCTACCGCCTCACGGCCGCGCTCGCCCTGCTGGTCGTGGCCCTCACGGCCGTGACCTGCGCGGGTTGGGTCACGTGGTGAGCCGTGGGCCTTGCCCCGCTCGCCCGGGGGCGCTACGATGGCGGGTGTCGGGGAGGTTCCGCCCGTCCCCGGTGGTTGTCTCGTCCCAACGATTCGCCTCCCCGGGCGGGGGGGCGGGAAGCCAGGTGCGACAATGCGTGCGAAGCTCACGACACCATGTCCCATCGAGCTCGACATGTCGCTATCCCTTCCGGCCCTGTCGGCGCGACTCGGGAGGGTTGCCTGATGGACAACGCGCTGCTCGCCCTGTACGGGTGGTTCACGCTCGCCCTGTTCGTGATCGTCGCCGTCGCGCCGCTCTCCTCCTCCGCCGTCGCCATGGCCCTCTGGTCCGCGCTCTCCCTGGCCCTCTCCGCCCACATCGCCTGGCGCAGGCTCCATTGGGTCCCGGTGGAGGGGGAGGTGGTCGAGGTCAGGGACGGCGGCCCGGGCTCCGGCTCATGGTCCTTCGGCTGGCGTTGGTCGTACGGGGGCGTGACGCACACGGCGACGGACATCGTCGGGCAGAGTTTCCTGTCCCTGTTCAATCGCATCGGGAGGGGGACCCGCGCGACCCTCTGGGTGGACCCGCGCGACCCCTCGCGCCTGCTGCCCCCGAGCTGGCGCGCGCGCCTCACCACCTACCTCGTCGACGTCGTCATGGGCGCCTACGGGACCCTGTACCTGGGGGCGCGCGCCCTGGGACTTTCCTGGGGCGGCGTGGGCGGCCTCGTGCGCCTGCTCCTCGGGGGCTGAGGGCGGGTTGTCCAGTGGGCGATACGCTTAGGCCACCTTGTGTCCATCACCTCGTGTGTACTACCTGGGGCCACGGCCCTGGGTGACCCGGGGCGTCGGGATCAAGCGCATGCGCGAGCGCCACTGCCCCTGCAGGGGGTTGAGGCTCATCCAGGTGCCCACGACACCTTTTCCCAAGATGCCTGTCGTGTTGATGTGCCCGTCGATTCGCCCGTCAGGGCTATACTGCATCCGAGGCGCACGCGCGAGGCACGTAAACGCAGTGGACGGCGGCCTGATGGTCAGGGGCAGGGATGTGAGGGGTAAGGACGTGGGGAAGAGGCGTATATGGAGGCATAGGAGGCGCATCCTCATCCTGTTGCTTATCGGCTTCATGTGGCTGAACAACACGAACCTCCTCTACCATGGCCAGGCGGGAACCTATCGGCTCCTTGCACATAGGGGCCTTGCGCAGACCTTCGATGAGTCTGAGGCTGGCTGGGACAGCAACACGGCCGCGATGATCGATGAGCCGAGGCATGGCTACATAGAGAACACCATCCCCTCTATGCGTGCTGCCTTCGACCTCGGTGCAGATGCGGTGGAGTTTGACGTAAAGCTTTCGAAGGACGGACAACTGGCCGTCTTTCATGACTCGACGCTCGTGTATCGCTGCGGCATGGAGGGCGAGGTCCAGGACTACACGATGGCCGAGCTGAGGCAGATGGACGTGGGCTTTGGCTATACGGCCGACGGTGGCAAGACCTACCCGCTTCGCGGCAAGGGCGTGGGCCTCATGCCGACGATGGACGAGGTGCTGGCGACCTTCCCGGACAGGGAGTTCGTGATCGAAGTCAAGGATGGAAAGGCAGAAACCTATAGGGTGCTGTGGGAGAGGCTCAAGGGACTCTCGCCAGAGCGCCTCGCACGACTCAGCATCTGCTGTGCCAGTGAGGAGGGCGTCGCATACCTCAGGACCTGCAGCAAGGATCTGAAGCTCCTGTCCAAGAATACGATGCTCAAGGCGTTGGTCGAGTACGAGCTCATAGGCTGGACCGGATGCGTCCCTAAGGACATGAGAAATACCGAGCTGCGCATTCCCCTACGCTACGCTCGTCTCCTGTGGGGCTGGCCGAACAGGTTCATGGAGAGGATGGATACGGCAAACGTCCGCGTGGAGCTGGTGGCGGGGGATGGGGGACTCTCTGAGGGCTTCGACACGCCGGGTAGTCTAGGTGACGTGCCGGATGGCTTTGACGGGTACGTCTGGACGAATAGGATCGACGAAGTCGGGCATCATGTCGTTCTCTGAGGGGGGGTGCGGTGTGCAAGCGATACAGGAAGGAAGCCGACATGATACGAGTTCTCTTCGTGTGCCATGGCAACATCTGTCGCTCGACGATGGCCGAGTGCGTGATGAGGTACCTGGTGGACAAGGCTGGCGTTGCCGATGACTTTCATATCGACTCTGCCGCGACAAGTCGGGAGGACATCGGCAGCGACGTTCATCCTGGCACGCGTCGCAAGCTCAGTGAGCTGGGCATACCGTGCGGCCACCACCGCGCACGGCAGGTGACGCTGGCAGACTACGGCCGCTTCGACCATATCGTGATCATGGATGAGGAGAATGCCTGGGGGCTGGAGTGCATCCTGCGGGGGGACCCAGAGGGTAAGGTGAGCAAGCTGCTCTCGTGGGCAGGCCTTGACCGCGACGTTGCGGACCCTTGGTATACCAGAGACTTCGATACCACCTATCGCGATGTGAGGATGGGATGCCAGGCTATGCTCGAGACCCTGAGCTGAGATGAGAGAGCCTTGCCAACGGTGGATGTTGAGAAGGCCTCTCGCGCCATGGAGCTGGGTTGGTGCGTGCGCATTGTGCCACTCGACTCCACCGAGTGCGCGACGCGCGTGCCACTCGGCGTCACCGAGTGGTGCTGAATGTCTCGGTACCTGCGCGTTTGTCAGCCGCTGTGCCACTCGACGCCACTGAGTGCGCGACGTGCGTGCCACTCGGTGTCATCGAGTGCGCACCAAAAGGTGGCCGCGCCCCGCTGGACGCATCCCGCCGCCAACGCCTCACGATGGCCGTGCCTCTCGGGCGCTATCCTGCTGGCGAGACGAAGCCTGTGTCGATGGTGATGTGACATTCGGCCCCGGGAAGGCGCTCACGAACGATAGTGGTGATGGTGCTACGCAGCTCATCGTCCGAGAGCGCCAGGCGCTCGGGCTTCAGGCAGTCGAGCGAGACCTGCGTCATGTCATCGCGGCAAACCGACGTGACATCATGCACCGTGAGGTCCGGATCAATCCTCTGGAGGCGCCCCTCTATCCAGTTGCGCAGATCGGTGCGATCATCCTTGGCCTCGACGGGGTCGCAGTGCAGAACAAAGCTGATGTTCTCCTGCTCACGTAGGCCCTGCTCTATGCTGTCGATAAGGGCGTGGCTCCTGCGCAGGGAGGTATCTGCGGCTATCTCGACATGGGCGCTTGCGAACTGCCGACCGGGCCCGTAGTCGTGGATCATGAGGTCATGAGTGCCGAGGACGCCCGGGTAGCTCAGGATCTTCTTGTGCACGCGTCTCACCAGGTCTTCAGGTGGAGTTCTACCCATCAAGGGGTCGATGGTATCTCGAAGAATCGTAAAGCCGCTCACGATGATGAAGACGGAGACCGCAAGACCCGCCCATCCGTCAAGCTCGACATGCCAGAACCAGGAAACGATGCCGGCAGCGAGGACGGCTCCGGTTGCGATCATGTCGTTTCTTGAGTCCTGGGCCGTCGCCTCGAGGACCGAAGAGTCGATGCGTCGCGCGAGCCTATGGTTGAGGCTGGCCATGAAAAACTTGACTACAAGGGAGAGGACCAGCATGGTGACGGTGAGCGCGTTGAAGTCAGCGGGAGAAGGGGTGGCTATCTTGCCGATCGACTGCCAGGCGAGCTGTATGCCGACGGCAACGACGAGCATGGCGATGGCCATGCCGGCCAGGTACTCGAAGCGACCGTGACCGTATGGGTGGCCCTTGTCGGCGGGGCGGCTTGCCAGCTTGAAGCCAATGAGGCTCACGATATTGCTCGAGGCGTCAGAGAGGTTGTTGAGGGCATCTGCAGTGACGGAGATCGAGCCTACCATGAGGCCAACAACACCCTTGGTCGCGCACAGGAGCAGGTTGAGACCTATGCAAATCGTGCTGGAGAGAAATCCATAGGCACTGCGCGTCCGAGGGTCCCTCGTGTTTGTCGCATCGGGCACAAAGCGGGCGACGATGCGCTCTGTCAGGCCTGTGGCCATAACCTTGCTCCTCCCTCCAAAACCGACTCTTTTGCCACTCTGCCAGGTTGCTGGTAAGACGCAGTCCCTATCGTTTGCGCGCAGGAGCGCTCCCAGCGCCAGGTCCGCACTTGCCCCTACCTGAAACGCAGGAGCGTGGGACGAGTGCGGCTAGCTATCGCTTGCCTTGCCCAGAAGCGGCGTCATCGTACCCTGCGAGAGGATCGTGACGTAGTGCATCGCGCGGCTGATGGCAGTGTAGAGCCTGCGGCGCGAGAGCTCACTGTCCGGGTAGACCGCAGCTTGGGCATCAGGGATGATGACCTGGTCGAACTCGAGGCCCTTCGCGAGTCCCAAGGCGAGGATGATCACGCCCGTGCGAGGCAGGCCCTCGCCCTTGCGCAGCGCCTGCACCGAGCTGCCGAGCTGCTTGCGCAGCCAGTTGGCGCGCGGCTTGTCTGCGGTGATGATGGCCGTGAGGAAGTTCTCGCCCCGCCCTCGCGCCTCGTCGGCCTGCGCTAGGGCAGCGCTTACCTGAAGGCGAAGCTCGCCGAGGTATGCCGTGGCGTCAGCATCGCACTCCATGATCTGCGGCGCCACTCCCTCGCGTTGCACCGAGCTGAGCACGCGGCCCTTGTCCTCCTCCACCAGGCTCGAGAAGAGCGCCGTGATCTCGGGGCTCGAGCGATAGCTTGTAAGCAGGCGGCACTCCTCGATGCCCGCATGCGAGGCAGAAAAGATCTCCCTCACCTGGTCGAGGTCTGCCGTGCCCTCGCGGATGGCTTGGTGCTCGTCGCCCAGAAGCAGGAAGTGGGCACGTGAGAAATAGCGCGAGAGGAGCGTAAGCTGGGCGGCGGTGTAGTCCTGCACCTCGTCTACCATCACAAAGCGCGCGTCTCGGGCGTTGCCGCCCGTGAGCAGCAAAAATAGGTACAGCCACTCGACGGCGTTCAGATTGGCCTTACCCAGGATGCGCTTGCCCACGTGGTCCACGTCCAGCCAACCCGCAGCCTCTATCTGGTCGTGGGCAGAGGAGTAGAGCGCTTTCAGGTAGCGTCTCGTGTAGGCGACGACGCTCTTCTGGTCGGCGGGGTCGGGGTCAATCATCTCGCCAAAGATGCGCAGCTGGTCATCGAGGTCAAGTGACAGTAGCTCGTCTTGTACCTCCTCTTTCTTTGCCATGGCCGAGAGCTTGCGATCGAGCCTCTCGTGAAGCTCCTCCTTCGCGAGCGCGCAGCGCCTAGGCCCCATCGGTGCGCGTGGGAACTTCTCCATGGCACCCTTTATCTGCGATGGCTTGAGCAGCAGCGTGCCGTTTACCCGTATCTCGCCAAAATCGTGGACGTCAAGCTCGAGCGCATCTACCCCCCGCTCGAGTCGCTCGAAGGTGGCGAGGTCGCTGTCCTCTCCCAGTGCGCGTTTTCCCTGTCCGAGGCTCTGGAAGAACTCCCTCCAGGTGAACGTCTGGGGGTTCCTCTCGCCCAGGGAGGGGAGGACCATATCGATGTAGCTCTTGAACACGGCGTTGGGCGTGAAGAGAAACACCTGGCTCGCGTCGAGCGTGTCGCGCTCATGGTAGAAGAGGTAGGCTATGCGCTGTAGCAGCACGGAGGTCTTGCCCGAGCCGGCGATGCCCCTCACGAGGAGCGCCGGAACGTCGGCATGTCGTACGACCTCGTTCTGCTCGCGCTGGATGGTTGCCGTGATCGCCTTCAGCTTCTCACTGTGATTGTGCTTGAGCGCCGAGAGCAGCAGCGAGTCCTGTATGGCGACGGTCGTGTCAAAGTAGGCGTTGAGCTTGTCTTTGCTGATGTCGAACTGCCGCCTGAGCAGCATCTCGACGTGGACCTCGCGTCCGTCGACCGTGTATGAGCAGGGACCCATCCGCTGGTTGTAGTAGGTCTCGGCAATGGGGCTGCGCCAATCGACGACGAGCGAGTCGTAGTCGCCGCTCGTGATGCCTGCGGCACCTATGTAGACGTCCTCGGGCTCTGTGTTCGTGCCGTAGCGCAGCCTGACCTTTGCGAAGTAGGGTTGTGCCAGAAGCAGCGTGACCCTGGCAAGACGTCCCACGTCGAAGTCGTGGGACTGGTTGTAGGCGTCGATGACCGAGTTCAGCGTCTCGATGGCGGCGAGCGTCTCCATGGTCTCGTCCACGCCCCCAAAGTCGCGCGTGACCTCCTCGGACATGTCCCTCAGGTCCTGGGCCGCCTGCCTGTGGCTGACCTCGAGCGTATAGGTCAGCTCGTCCCTGATGGCAACGAGTTGGGCGTAAACCTCTAGGAGATGCTCCTGCTCCTCCTGAAATATGGGGTCTGCGCTCTGGGCAGATGCAAGGTCTGGCATGGCTTCCTCTCTGCGCTGGTAGTGTCCAGTGGACTATTGTAGCTGTGACGTGGGGGCGGCTGGTCGAGGAGCGAGAAAACGTGGGTAGAGATTGAGCTAGGTATGGGTTTGCTGGGGTCTGACGACCGCTCACGGCGATCTTCGACCGTTCGCGGGTAAAGAGACACGTTCTATGTCCAAATGATTACGTTTGGGTAAAATCATAGTCAAGAAAGGGAGCCGCACGATAGGCGGCCGATAGGGGAGGTGATGCCAATGTACAGCGAGGAGCCGGATTCTCGGGCTTGCGTACCCGGCGTCGCATGCCCCGTCTTCAGGTAGTTGGCCCTAGCGGTAGTGGCCATGCTCGGCCGCGCAGGCGCGGCAACAGTCTCGATAGCAGACAGACGGATGAGGTGACACGGGTACGCTCAAGCTGGAGCGCCATCCGATAAGGCGCTGGTGTGTTGCATTGGTGTGCGGTGTGGTATGTGATGCATGGGGGCAGGCACATGGCACGATTTGTAAGTGGGAGGGGCGGTGTCTGCCCAAAGCAGGCTGTGGTATGGAGTAGCCACAGCGCTTGGTACATGCGTCGTAGGGAGTGCCCTCCTGATGGGGGCTAGTGAGCGTTCGTGGCCCTACCTTCAGAGTACGCGGAGGGTAGCGTCATAGTGAATGGAGCGAGTCGGCTACAAGGAGACGGATATACGTCTCCAGTAGCCGGCTCTTTTTCTTGGGCGAACCTGTGCGGCAAGGGAAGGGCAAGAAGGACAAGGGGGCTGTGGGCTAATCGGGCCAAGCCTCGTCCTCGGACATCGCGTTGACGTGATGTGGCGGGAAGGAGAAGCCCTCGGTACAGACCATGTCCCTGTCGATTACGAACTCCTGTATCTCAAAGCAGTCCAAGGGGAGATCCATGAAGCCCGGTAGCTGGGCATACCTGTCTCTGGCCGCCTCGGCCAGTTCTCTCGTCGAGTAGATTCCGAGCGTCTTCACCTCGTCGTAGTCGCTCTCCTCGCCGTACACGTAGCTATGTTGCAAGGGAAACACGCGCTCCCCACTCAAAGGCCCTGTCACTCTGCTTCCTTATCCTGTTGAAATCATCCTTTGGTCCATTGTCTTCGGGGTTCTAATTCCCCTCTCTCTGTTAGACCGCCGTCGGCATGACGACGCACCGCGTCTCCGCCACGATGTTGTCAGCGAGAAGACATGTCGAGGGGAGACGCGGGGTGCCTGGCATGATGCCGCGAGGGGCGAGGGGGCCGGGCGCACGACGAGGGGAGGGGGCTCACGGGGCCTCTGCGCGCGCAGGTGCCCGACGGGCCCGGCAGGGCGGGCGGGGGGCCGGGCGCGTGCCCCAGGTGCGGCGGGACGCGCCTCGCGTGCGAGGGGCACGACGGGGACGTTGTTAAAGTCAGATTATTTTAGCCCTCCGTAGAGTCAGGTGAGAATCGCCAATCCCAGTCAAATCAGAATCGCCAATCCCAGTTAAATCAGAATCGCCAATCCCAGTTAAATCAGAATCGCCAGTACGCCGGAATCGCCGATTTCCTTGTCTTTGCCCTCCTTGCCTAGCCTGCGGGATGCCCGGCTGGGTCTTGGCCGCCACGGGCGCCGTCCCCGCCGCATAGGTCCTCAGGCCCGCACCGCGGAAGCTTGGTCCCCTCGCCACGAGCGCCGTCGCGTTGTCGAAGATGCGGTCGAGAGTGCACAGAAGCGTCGGGCCCCCCGCAAGGAACTCGCCCCACCTGTCGGCCCCAAAGTTGCTTGCGGGAATCGTCGTGTTCGGGCCCTCGCGCTCGCATCGGCGGTCGACAACGCGGAGGGGCGGCCCGGCGCGCTCCCTGCCGGACGCGCGGCGCCCGATCTCGTCGACCGCAAGGCAGTTCGCCCTCGCGAGCGTGCCCGCTGCGCAGCCCCCGCCTCCGGACCCGGCGGGGCTCGCCGGCCTGTCGCGCAGCTCGCGGGCTTTGACATGATACGATTGCATGCCCCGCCCGCGGCACCCGCGCGCGTAGGCCCGGGCGAGATGGGTCTTGCCCACGCCCTCGGGTCCGACGGACGCAAGGCTGCGCCGCGCACAGGGGTCGGCCATGGCGGGTGGCCGCCCGGTCGCGGCGCGGTCGGCGCCCCGGGGCCTGTCGAAGTCGAGGTTGGCAGAGGTCTTGGGCGCCTCGGGCGGCAGCCTGCCCGTCTCCGGGCACGTCCCCGCCTCGTTCTGCCGCCTGCGCTCGGCCAGGTGGGCAGACACGTCGGCCACCGCCCCGGGCTCGCGCTCGCCCATGTCGGGTCGCTCCGTCGGGGAGGCGAGCTCGTCTTCCGGCAAGGCCGTGCCGAGCGCCCCCGCGCTCTCGCCTGTCTGTGCGTATAGGTCACCCGCCGCGGCCCCCTCCCGAGGCCGGACTTGGCGAGGCCGTCGTCGCGCGCGGGCGGCCCGGTCCGGGCGATCCCGGCGGCGGCCGGCACGCCGGGCGCCTCCTCGGGCCGGCCGTCGGCGTACTGGCCCTCGCAGAGGCTGTCGCGACGCGACCACGCCGCCTCGCGGGCCGCCAGCTCGCGTGACAGGTCATCGGAGCAGGTGCGCGGGCAGCGACCCTCCCGACTGACACGGCACGGGCGACCGGGATACCAGTGGGGCACGCCGAGGCGCCTGCCCCCGTGGCCGGCGAGGCCGCCGAGGCCTGTCCTGCGCCGGGGGCAGAGGCACGTCGACAACTCGTTCGCCGCCCCGGGCAGCGCGGCACGGGCGGAGCAGCCTCCCACGCGCCCCCCGGGCGGGACGCGGCCGGGCGCCTTGCGGCGGCGCGACCCCCGCGCGGGGCGCCACCCGGGCGCCGAGGCGTCCGGCCGCGCCGCGTCCTCGTACGCACGGCCGCCAGGAGGCTCTCCCTCACGAGACGGACGGGCCGCTCGACCCTGCCTCTCGCGAGGGGATGCCTCGGCCTGCATAGTCTGGTCTCGAGGCCCGCGCAGGCCACGGACGTCGCGTAGTCTGCCTGCCAGACCGGCCTGCCGTCCGAGTCGCGGCGGATCACGACGGACCCCGTGTTGTCGGCCGACACCCATTCCGGCACGCCCATCGGCATGAAGGCGCGCGCCATACCGACGGACAGGTTCTCCCGGCGTGCGTTCGGGAAGAGGCCGACGTACGACGTGCCGCAGTGGCGGCATGCCGGCGCAAGGCACGCGATGCGGCAGGCTCCGCCCAGCCAGTCCCCGGCGTCGGCGAACCCCCAGTCCACCTGATAGGCCTCGCCGGGCCTGGTACGAGACCTGCGACCGCGGCTGCCCTGCGGCACGGCTGCGGATCTGCGCCTGGCCGGCACGAGGTACCGGTGGCCGGCGACGTGGTCCCTGACGGTGGCCGGGCCGCCCCCGTGGCCCCTCTCCCTAATGCGATCGAGGCATACCGACGAGTTCGCCGCGCCTCCCCGCAGCAGCCCGCCTGTCGTGTCGGCAAGCCCGGCGGGCACGGCGGCCCCGGCCCTCGTGCCACACCTTCCGTGCGGCGCCGCCTCGGACCCCCTCTTCTCGGGCGTCCTCGCCTCGGGCCGGGCGGACCAGTCCTTCCGCGGAAGGCTGCCAGGTTCGCCCTCGGCGGGCCGAGAGTCCCTCCGGCCTCCTCGGCCATCTCTGCCAGGGCGTTGTCCATGATCTCTCGAGGGCCATTGCGTTCGTCTCGACCCATGGTCCCCCTGTCGCCGGCGTACGGGCACTGCCAGCGTGGGCGCAAGCCATGGGCTCGGACGTGGTGGCTGCCTTTGTTTGACCATAGGGCGGTCATTTCAGTCCGACTATTTATGGTTAAAATCTCCCGGCTCTAACAGTTCTACTGGGAGAAGAGGTTAGCCTTGTCGACGGTGGTCTAACAGAGAGATTCCCCTTGCCAAAGTACTTACCCATCACACGTTTAGCAAGCTCCTTGCTACTCTCACTGACATACGGTCACTTTCCTCATGTCCATGAGGGAGGATCGTCAAAATGGTGACCTTGCGCGGCTGCAGCGCCACTGCGTACGGCGCCTCGTCAATCGTCTCGGTATCGAGGGCCGCGAGGGTCGTCGGCGGACCTCGCTGACCGTTCGCGGGCGATTTTCGGCCGTTCGCGGTACGGGATTGTGATGTCATGTTCGCCACCATTACGTTCAAGTAAAATTATCCCAACAAAGGGAGCCTCCCCAACAAAGGGAGCCTCCCCAACAAAGGGAGCCTCCCCAACAAAGGGAGCCTCCCCAACAAAGGGAGCCTCCCCAACAAAGGGAGCCTCCCCAACAAAGGGAGCCTCCCCAACAAAGGGAGCCTCCCCAACAAAGGGAGCCTCCCCAACAAAGGGAGCCTCCCCAACAAAGGGAGCCTCCCCAACAAGATGTACGGTCGATGGGGGGTGATACCAGTGTACAGTGAAGAGCTGGGTTCTTAGGTGCCCGTGTCTGGTGTTGTAAGCTCCGTTTTTATATGGCAGGCCATGGTAGAGATTGGCCATGTCGGGCTGTAATAGCGCCAAATCCTAGAGACGGATTTTAAACTAAAATTCAGAAAGACCATATATAGAGTTGCAAAATGTGCGAACTGCCCGTTTGATGCTTACATTGTCGAACTGTGATATGCCCTACGTCGCTGGTAGTCTATCCAAGAAAGGGAAATCATGTCTAGCTACAAAAACTTTTATCATTATATCACAGCAACCGGCGTAGCGCTAGTCGGTTTATTCGTTGCGGTTGGATCCGTTAACATCGTGGCCGCTATGCTCGGTGCCGGAACTGCAGGAGAGTTCGCCCTCGCCGTGAAAATTGTCGATGCAATCATGGCAGGTGCGTCTGTCGCTGCGATTGTTGGACTCCTTGCTAGTGGTGGTCTTGGTGCCGGTGTCATCGCCACCATCCGCTGGGCCATTAGGCGCTTCGGTCGCAAGAAGGCTATTTCTTGATTGGACTCTACTTCCGGAAACCTTTTGTTTCCCGCTGCGAGGTATCTGTGGATCCTTCTTCCAACGTCACCCGCCAGAGAGTTGCCTACGCCTCTCGTCCTGAGGTCGTCAGTGCTATATTCGCAACACTATTATGGTTAGGTGTCATGAGCATAGGTGCCTCCAGCGGGTTAACTTTACCCGTAGTACCTAGGGATACGCAGTACCAGCCATGGTCGCAAGTATTCCCAATCTTCCTAAACAATGCAACCGCTGCGATTTCAATCTATTCCGGAGTACTCCTGCTCGGTTCAGTCAGTATAGTCCAGACAATCATATTGGGTCTCTTCAGTGGCGCTGCTATACATGCAGCGGTAGTCAGTCTGGGGTTCAATGGGGCCGTCGATCTTCTCGTTCCTTATTTCATATTTGAGGCGCTAGGTTTGATCGCCGCTACCTGGGCGGGATTACTACCAGTCACTACGGCAGCAATGGTGCCTGTAGTAAACCAGTCTCTGAAGCATCGTTGGAAAACGAGAGTGACTAATTACCTAGATGCAATGCGTCGCACTATTCCACTATTGTTTTCATCTCTCGTATTGCTCCTAATCGGAGCAGTTCTAGAAGTTGCTGGAGGGCTCCCTCGATGAGCGGTAACACACAGCACATACCTAATTTGCCTGAAGAAAAGGTAGTGCGATCACGCCATAAATCTCCACCCCTTCGACTCATAGGCTTTGTATTCATACTCCTCTTGGCTTTCCTAACCTATATGGCTTTCAGGAGGCGAGCTTTCCTATTGGCATCCGAGCCCCAAATTCGAGATATTGAACCCGAGTATCAGGGTCTCGCCATCCAGTCTGCCGTGACCCTCTTGTCCCTAGGCTTCTTTGTTGGATACCTTCTTCTCCGCTCTCTGGAGGGTATTGTCTTGCGTTCTCTACGTCATCACATGCCAGCATTGCCGCGCCTGCGCATAACAGACTTAACGGTTCTCACGCTGCTTTCCTTTGCGGTATCTTTACCCGCCACGTCATATAGTGTCGTCGATGCTGCCCCATGGCCCGCCCTATTGCCTGTGCCAGTGATTGCAGTTCTTACGGCACATCCACAAGTAAAAGCGGTTAAACCCGCACTCTTGCTTCTGATCTACTCGGTCTGCTTCATGTTGATGGGGCTGGCCGCCTTGGGCCGTTGGAGGTTCGGCTCATGAGCAGGGCGTCTCGAGTTTCAGACATCGCGCATAGGCTCTCCTCCCTTCTGGGTGCGGCGGCGGTCGCCTGCCTTCTGGCCATTGCCGTCGCAGGCGCCCTCGTGACCTCCGGTGACGTGGCGATCGCACGCCTGCAGCCCTGGTGGCGGGGCTTTGCCGCAATCTGCGGCCTGCTGGCCTTGCTATGGGTGACTACCTTAATTTGGGCGAGGTACGTACCCCTGGTTGCCCATCTGGCACTCGCCGGCATCTCAACGATGGTCACTGTTTTCGGGGTCGCTCTCTTCAGGCCGCTCGGATGGGGTGACCTCCTGTGGTTTGCGGTTATTCTGTTCCTGCTGCTTGCCGTCGTCCGATTGCTTGAGAGTGGCGGGCGCAGCTCATGAGCTATCCTGCGAGACCCTGTGGCCCCAGCCTCTGCCAGTCAGTTCGCTATCTCATCGGGCTCAACTTGGCCCAATGGGCCCGCCGCAACCGCGTAGAGCCTCCGTGGTTCGTCCTCACGCGGATTGGCGCCGTCGCCCTTGCCCCCGCAATAGTATCCGCAGGCGTCCTCGTCTTCGGCGCTGGCTACGCCTTTGGTGCCACGCTCTGGTCCCTCTCCGTCGAGCGCACTCGTGGGCTGGGCCTGCTCCTGGCCATCGGCGCAATCAGTGCGCTGGTGGGCATAGGGTCTTCCGGCCTTGGCTCGAGCGTCTCGAATGTCTTGTTGTCGAGCGACGCCTCGCACCTGGCCGCCGCCGGCCTCCACCCGCTCTCCCTGCTAGTTCATCGTGGGATGGGTCCCATCGTGCGGAAGTCCGTGACGCGATTTTTGGTCCTCACGCTGCTGGCGCTCGGCTGCGTGTTCGACGTGCGCCCCCTGCCTTGGCCGGTCCTGGCGCTTCCAGCCGTATTGGCGGTCGTGGAGGCAGCCGCAGGCACGGCAGTCCTGACGGGCAGGCTGGCCTCCCCGGCAAGAAGGGCCGCGCTAGGCCACGTGTGGCTGGAAGTCGTCGCGGCTTTGCTCCTGCTCGGGCTGGGTCTCATGGGCGCTCGCTGGCTTCAGGGCATGATCCGGTCCGCGAGCCTTTCCGAGGAGCTCGTGGTCACGGTACTCGCGGCGGCGGACGCCACGTTGGCGAGTGCGGCTTTGGCGCTCGCTGCCGCAGGCATCGCACTGGGTGCGGCGGGGGTCGGCCTCGTCCTATGGCGGCTCGCCGGGATCACGGCCTGCCCGTACGCGATCCCGGGCAGCCTGCGAGTTCGGTATCGGCGCCTCGGGACGGAGGGGAGACGCCTCACACCGCAGGGCTTGTTGTCCGCACGCCTGGCTGCCATGCTCTGGGACGGCAGCCGAGCGGCGGTCGCCAGCAGGCTCCAAAGTCGGCTCGGCCTTCGCCTGGGGGCGCTCTGCATGGGTGCGCTGCTGGGGCTCGACGTGGCGGGGCGGGTGGCTCTGAGCGGATGGGAGCGCTTCGCCCTTTGCGGGGCCGTGGTGACCTTCACGCTGACGCTGGGGGTCTCCCACACGTCGGCCCAGGGGTTTAGCGTCTGGCTGGAGACGCTAAGGTGGCTGGTCGACCTAGGCATGCCTCGCTCGCGCGCCGTCTCACGCTTCATGGGCGGGACCCTCCTGGCCATGCTGCTTCCCGTGCTGCCGATGGTATGTGCCGGTGCGTGGCTGGCGGCGGACCTCCCCTTTGCCATCGGCTTTGGTGCGGGATGTTACGTCGTCGCGGCCGGCGCGCTTGCGGCAGACCTGCTCGACGTCGCACACACCACTCACTCTGACGGCACGACGGAGGCCGGTGTCTTGGGCGGCGTGGCGAGCGGGGTGGTGACGGCCGGGGTCATGTCCCTGCTCGCGCTTCCCGGCGTTGCCGCGGCGCCGATCCTGGTGGCGCTGGCAGTCGTAGGTACCGTGACGCTCGGGGGCCTGATGCGACGCCGACTCATGGGGGTGCGTCCGCGATGACTGGCGCCAGCATCCGCGTCTCTGACCTCACGCTCGGCTACCAGCTGGACCGGCCGGTGATACGGCACCTCTCCGCGCAACTCGGCGCCGGCCTGCATTTGTTGAGCGGTCCCAACGGCAGCGGCAAGTCCACGCTCATGCTGGCGCTTGCCGGTCAGCTGGAGCCCATCGCGGGAAGCGTGTTCCTCGGGGGTCATCCCGCAGCGTCCGATGAGGCACGTGGGCTCCGAAGCGTCGTCACGAGCAGACCGGCACTGATCTCCTCGCTTACCCTTCGAGACCACGTGGAGTTGGCCCATATCAGCCTAGGGCTGCCACGGGAGCACATTGAGCGCAGGTTGGGGGACTACCAGCTGAGCGCGTGGATCGATGCCCCCTGCTCAGAGCTCTCCTCGGGAAACCAGCAGCGCTCCTGGTGGGCCCTCTCGACCGTTGCCCCTCGACCCATTCTGCTGGCTGACGAGCCCTTCAACGCCGTCGACGCGGATGGGGTAGGGCAGATGGCAGCGGACCTGAACGGGTGGGCGGCGAACGGACGTACCATCGTCATGATAGCCCATGACCCTCCGGCAGGGCTCCACGTATCCGATACCATTTCCCTGGCCATGGAGGCTCACCGTGATTGAGTTTCGTGGTGTATCAAAGCGTTACGGCGCACTGGTCGCATTAACAGATATCAGCTTCACGTCCCACGTGGGACGGGTTACTGGACTGGTTGGCCCCAACGCAGCAGGCAAAAGCACGCTATTAAAGCTCGTAGTTGGCTTCGCTAGACCTACATCGGGTACTGTGCTGGTTGATGGAAGCCCACCAACCAGCCAGCGGGAGATTTCCCGTCGAGTTGGGATCTTGATGGCAAACTCTGGGATTCCTTCACAGGCACCGGTCTCTTTCTACCTGCGGGAAACAGCCCGCTGTGTCGGAGCGGATCGACGAACACTCGAAGAGACCGTGGAATTATTTGGACTTGCTCCGGTGCTCGGGCAGCGGTTCTCAAAGTTGAGTCTGGGCTCACAACGGCGTGTGATGCTGGCATTGGCGTTTCTGCCCTCTCCAAGCGTCCTTGTCCTAGACGAGCCGCTCAACGGGTTAGACCCAAACACGGCAAGGGCTCTAACCACGTTGTTACGTGAGTGGGCAGACGCCAATAATACCTGTATACTGTTTGCCTCGCATGTGGTTTCAGAACTTGCGCACATCAGTGATGACCTGATTGTTCTTGGATCAGGTCGCATCCTCTATGAAGGAACTGCGGCTGGGCTAGTAGCAGGGAATACAGCTACGCGTGTCCGGGTGGCCTTGGATGACCGCCTGCGTCTTCAGTCACTGCTCGATGTGGCCGGCTACGTCTATCAAAATTCAGGGGAAGATCTCCTTCTAGAACACATGCCATGCGCCGAGATTAGTCGCCTGTGTACCAATAACGCCCTCGTGATCGAGCACCTCTCCATGGAAGAACAGTCTTTGGAAGAGGCGTATTTCGAGCTGACTTCCGCACACACTAGTCTGCGCTCTAGTGCATCTACGTAGTTTCTTAGTTGGGGCCCTCGTGGCATACGCAGATAGGAGAAGTACTTGATAATACAAGAAGTTTGCTACTGGATACGTCGTACACTCGTAGACAGGGGATGGTGGCTCAGTATAGTAGGTGCTTCGGTACTCGTTCTGTGCCTTACAGTCTTGTATGCAGAGATACTTACAACTCCAGCCCCCGGGGAGCACGCGCAGGTGGCTTGGCTCTCTCTCATAGAGAGTTCGTTTATGGCATGGAGCTTCGAACTGTTTATGTTCGCTGTCGGAGCATCCCTCGTTACAGGTCGTAATTGGGCCTCAGGCGCTCATACAGTTTATGCATGGCTTTTCCCTCAGAGGTGTAGATCTGTACTCGCTATAGTCAGTGGTGTTGGTCTCCCAAGTATGTGTGTCGCCACTGTATGTTCAGTAGTGGCACACATACTATTGGCAGGTTTCCCCACTGCTACTTCTGCTCGTTTGATTACGAGCGCTGCCATGGTACTAACCTCCAGCCTTTCAGCCTTGCTTGCCTCCGCGTTGGGAGCGGGCCTTGCAGTGCTCACTCGCAGCACTGTCACCTCTGTTGTCAGCTTGGTAGTGCTCTTCTGGTTTTTTCCGGGAGGGTTGGCTGCGGCTGAACTACCTACATATTTTCTGCCATCGGCTGGCTTAATGGGCATAACGCTGCTACCACTACGCCATGGCTCGATGGAGTTTCTCGTTGGAGTAGGCTTTATTTTTCTAGTCTTAATCGTGGCAGGGGTCGTGGAGGGGCGAAGAGACATTCAATAAGGCCCCTCGCGGGTTTTTAGCTGGGGGTGGTTTCAGGTGGTTATTGCACCTCCCGTGTGGAGGTGGTTAAGGAGATACGGAGCAAATCAGGCTGACGGATGGGTTTGGGGTCGCCCCTCGGACACACTGGGCGACTCGCGCCCAGATGGCCGAGGGACACGGGCGGAAGTGGCATATCCGCAGTTGGAAACCTTTTTTGTGCTATGATAGAGGGATTGGGATGGGTGGGTGGCGGGAGGGCCGAATTCCTCGACCAGACGGGTTCCATCGTGCCCTGGGCCGACCTGCTCGCCTTGGCGGGACCGCTGAGGCTGACAGCGGGCAGGCGCAGCAGGCAGTTTTGGCCTGCCGAGACGCTGCCCGGGATGCGTCTCGCTCGGTGCTGGCCGGGCCTCTCCGACGAGGACGCCTGCCACGACTCGCTCTCGGTCCGTGACTTCGTGTGTGTTCTGTCAAGTTGTTTTGAATAAATGGAGGGGCGAGAGTCGTCAATGAGTCTTGTTGACCGTTCGCGGCGATTTCCGACCGTTCGCGGCACATGATTACAACGTCATGTCCGCCAGATTACTTTCGGGTAAAATCATAGGCAACAGAGGGAGCCGCACGATGAGCGGCCGATGCGGGGGGTGATGCCAATGTACAGTGAGGAGCCGGATTTTCAGGTCCGCGTACCTGGCGTTGCGAGTCCCGTCTCCATGTGGTAGGCCGTGGTAGATAAAGGCCATGTTGAGCTGCACAAGCGCCGCAAAAGTCTTTAGGTAGACAGACGGATGAACCGGCACAGGTACGTGGAGGTAGGGGCGCTGCTTACTTTTCGTTGAGCTGAGAGTATGGCATAAGCTCCTGTGCACCGTTTATATTGTTTGGTATATCCCACTTCCCGGGAAGGCGATCGATTCTAAGGGGATGGATCCAAAGGTTACGTGATGCCCTCAGGGCAGTAGGCATATGTGTGGGCGGGCGGTCTTCGGGCCGCCCGTTTTTTGTCGTCGGTACAACGGCAGGGGACACGTCAAGGTGACGCTCGGTCGCCCCCCGCTTACGTCGCGCCCCCCTCGCTCACGTCGCTCGCCGCTCATACTCCCATCGGAAACGAAAGGCACCGTTTCGTGCGTGTCAGCCCACCTCAGCTGCTCTGTGGCTATACTGAAAAGCAGGTCCCACAATATCCCACGACGTGACCCACGAGCCCTGAAGGGAGAGGTGCCATGTTCTGTCCAAACTGCGGTACAAAGATGAACGATGATGTGCGGTTCTGCGGGGTCTGTGGGCATCGCATGCAGGTGCCTACGACGGCCGCTCAGCAGGGGGCCCTCACTCCAAATCCCGGTCCCACTGACGCGGGCACATCGTCTGCATCGCATCGCCAGACGCAGCTCAGGATCGCCGCCATCGTCACGAGCGTGGTGGCTGTCCTCGTCGTTGGCCTAAGCGTCGCCCGTGCCCTGGGGCTGTTTGGTGGCATGGGTGCCGCGACCTCGGAAGGGACCGCCACACATGCGAGCTACCAGCCGAGCGAGGTCAGCTATGAGGGCAGAACCGTGCAGGCCCTTGCACGACCCTCTCTGGCTGCGGGCATCCCCGCCTACCAGGAGCCCGCCGCTCCCAGCGTCAGGGACTACACCGTGAGTACCGACCTCTCCAATGTCAGCTGCAACCAAGAGCAGCTTGAGCTCACGTCTAGCGGCTCGTCCGCTCTCAGGCAGACCCTCGCGCAGAACGGCTTTGCCGTTACGGTGGGTTCGGCGGGCTTCGAGTTCTTTGAGCTCTATGAGAAGAACCGTTACGACTACCTGCCCAACTTTGTCACGACCGACTCGATGATGCACACGTACCACCTGTACTTCCAGCATCTCATGAAGAGTACCGAGAAAGGCTATCTCTCCGGTGAGCTTGCGACTGTGGGAAAGGCGCTCTGTGCAGAGAGTGAGCGGCAGCTCCAGACGCTCTCGGGCAGCGAATGGGAGGCTGCTGCGAGGCGCAACGTCGAGTTCTTTGCGGTGGGCTCGGCGCTGCTCGATCCTGCCGCCCCTCTGCCCCAGGCGGTGGAGAGCGACGCGCGAATCGAGCTGTCACGCATCAACGCGGCCTCCGGAAGCGAGAAGTCAACCATCACGGGTGATAACGAGGACTACAGCCAGTACAAGCCTCGCGGCTACTACGAGGGTGACCCCACGCTCGAGGCATACTTTCGCGCGATGATCTGGTACGGCCGCATGGGCTTTACCCAGCGAGACGAGGACCTCGACAGGAGCGCCCTACTCATGACGCTCGCCCTGCACACCTCTGCCCTCGATTCCTGGTCGCACGTCTATGCCGTGACGAGCTTCTTTGCGGGTACTGCTGATGACTGCGGCTACTACGAGTACTATCCGCTTGCCACGGCCGTCTATGGTGACGATGTGAGCGCTGGTGCACTTGCGGGCAAGGACACGGAGTGGCAGCGCTACCACGATCTGACCGCCCAGATGAGGGCACCGCAGGTCAACTCGGTTGCAGATGCCGACGGACAGAGCGAGGACAAGGGCTTTCGCTTCCTCGGGCAGCGCTTTACCCTCGACGCGAGGATCTTCTCCCAGCTCATATACGATCGGGTGGGCACGAGTCCCTCGGGCGAGCGGCGTATGCTGCCCAATGCCCTCGACGTGCCTGCGGCGATGGGGTCTGACACCGCGCTTGCCCTTCTTAGGGACGCTGGCGCCACAAACTACGACGGCTATACCGAGCGCATGGATGCCCTGCGCAACGAGACCAAGGATGCCGATGGCGAGCTCTCCTCGGGCAGCCTGTACGGGCGCTGGCTCTACACGCTCGATCCCCTCCTCGATGCCAAGGGAGAGGGCTACCCCGACTTCATGCGCTCTGCCGAGTGGGGTAAGAAGGACCTCCAAACCTACCTTGGCAGCTACACTGAGCTCAAGCACGACACGGTCCTGTACGCCAAGCAGGCGATGGCCGAGGCGGGTGGCCAGGACTTCGACAAGCGAGACGATCGGGGTTACGTGGAGCCGGAACCAGCGTTGTACTACCGTCTCTCCAAGCTCACGCAGGCAACCAAGGACGGCCTTTTGGGCTATGGGATGCTGGGAGACGACGACGCTGGTATGCTCGACATCCTGGTGTCGCTCTCGAGCCAACTTCAGGCCATCTCTGAGAAGGAGCTCTCGGAGCAGGCGTTGACCGACGATGAGTACGAACTCATACGTGGTTTTGGCGTCCAGCTCGAGCACTTCTGGCAGGAGGTGAACGAGGCGGATTCGGGCAGGACGAACCTCAAGACCCACGAGTATCCCGCTGCGCTCGTGACAGACGTGGCCACTGGTGACGACAAGGTGCTCGAGTTGGGCACGGGTAAGGTCTCTACCATCTATGTGGTCGTACCCGTTGACGGGCAGCTGCGTGTCTGCACGGGTCCTGTCTACAGCTTCTACCAGTTCGCCCAGCCGGCGGCCAACCGTATGACCGATAGCGAGTGGCGAGGCCTCATGGGCGTTGGGCTTGGCGGCGCGAAGTCCGCCTCTGCGCCTGACGTGGAGGCCTGGACGAGCGGCTTTCAGCTGACGGGCGACTACTGGTGATGTTTCGCCGCGCTCGCGAGGGCGATGGTGTGAGGCGCGCTCGTGCGAAGAGTCGTCCGTCTTCTGCTGTGCCGCTTGCCGTAAGAGGTGTGGCGGCAGGCTTGTTGGTGGCGGTGGCCCTCGGCCTTGGCCTTCGAGCGCTCTGGTTGGGTGGCTGCTTTCTTCCGAGCTGGGTCCGATGGCGAGACGTCACCGTTGAGCTTGACCTCGATGGTGACGGTGCCACCGATGAGCTGTGCGTTGAGAGACGAAAGCTCTCGGTTTCTGATGCTGCGGGCAGGGGTTGGCAAAGTGAGGGAGATTGGCTCGTGCAGGACGCGCTTGTGGGCGACATCAACCACGACGGGGTGCCAGAGCTGATACTCCTTGTCTGGAAGCGTGGCAGCTACGGCTCTCAGCGTCCCTTCTGGGTCGAGCGGGACGAGTGGGACTTCTCGCAGCACATCTTCATCTACCAGTGGAGGGACGGCAGGCCCAAGGCGCTCTGGATGTCATCGCGGCTGCCGCTGAGCGTGGCTGCGTTCTTTCTGGACGCACAGGGGACGCTCACGGTCGTTACGCCTGAGGGAGAGACGTCGCGTTGGGTGTGGTTGAGCTGGGGCCTTGTCGAGGACGATGGAGTCGAGCCAGCGCGGTTGTCACCGACGGAGCCGAGCCAGCGCGGTTGTCGCTGGCCCTCGCCCTACAGGCAGGCGGCCTCGATGAGCCCGCGCAGCTCGCGTATGCCCGTGCCCGCCTTGGCTGACGTGACGACCATGCTCGAGCGGTCGACGTTGAGCTGTCTGGCGAGGGTCGCGGCCTGCCGCTCCTGTCTGGCGCGGCTGAGCTTATCCGCCTTTGTGAGCGCCACCACAAAGGGGAGCTCTGCCTGCGTGAGGAAGGCCAGCGTCTCCTGATCGATGTCCTGGGCATCGTGCCTGATATCGATGAGGGCGACCACGAGGTTAAAGCTCCTTCTCTGGTCGAAGTAGCCAGCGATGAGCTTGGACCAGCGTCGCTTCTCCGCATGGCTCACCTTAGCGAAGCCATAGCCGGGAAGGTCAACGAACATGACCCCGTCCACATCATAGAAGTTGATGTTGGCCGTCTTTCCCGGTTGACCCGAGACGTGGGCCAGGGCCTTGCGGCCAAGGAGCTTGTTCAAAAGCGACGACTTTCCCACATTGGAGCGTCCCACGAAGGAGACCTCGGGTGTGGTCGGCTCGGGTAGCTGCTCAGGGGTCCCGTAGGCTCCCGAGAAGCGGGCGGTCTCGTACTTGAGCTTGCTGGCCATGGGGTTCCTTTCGCGATCGGTCGCGACATCTGCGTCGCGCGCTGAGTGCCACTGTAGCGTAACGGCACGAGAAACGGACGGACAAACGCCCGCACGAAGGATCCCGCCCCTCCAGGGAAGGTACCCCGCAGATTCTGGGGCACTAAGAAAGGGAGCTCAACTGGGCAAACGTCCGCACGAAGGTACCCCGCAGATTCTGGGGCACTAACCCCCGGCCCGGACCCGACCTTCGGCCCGAACCCGACCTTCGGCCCGAACCCGCGCTCCCGGCCTATGGTCCCAAGACCTCCTCGGCGAAGCCGACGCGGTAGTTCTTGAAGATCGCCTCGCCTTCCTCTTGGGTCGCGTCAAGATCGACGTCTGCGGCAATGCCAAAGTCGCGGTCGCCGTCGGCGTCCTTGAGCATCTGGCGCACGTGCCAGACGTGCTCGGTGCCCTCGTCCGTGTCATCGATCGTGAGGAAGTCCCAGCTGCGTGCGTCGCCATCGAGAAGTACCTCGTCATGGGCGTCGTAGAAGGCCTCGATGGCCTGCCTCCAGCGGGGTGCGCGCCAGCCCCAGCCCTCGTCGAGCTCTCCGAGGGCGTTCGCGTCTGAGGTCGCGATAAGCCTGACGCGGGCGAAGAGCGCGTTTCTCACGAGTAGCGTCACGGCCCGGCGGTCTTGCACGACGACATCTGCGGCTGCAGGCGCCGTCCCCGCGTCGACCTCGTCGGTCGTGGTACCGGCCCACTCGTCCACGAGGCTCGAGTCTACGGTGCGCACGACCATGCCGAGCCACGCCACCACGTTCAGGAGCCGCTCGTCCAGCTTGTCGGCGGGAACGGTGCGCGAGAGCGATCGGTACGCGTCGGAGAGGTAGCGCAGGAGCGTCCCCTCGCTGCGAGCGATGCCCAGGCGCTGGACGTAGCCCTTGAAGTCGGCCGCCGTCTCCACCATGTCGCGCAGGACCGACTTGCACCTCAACTCGTAGTCGGCTGCCCAGGGAACCTTTGCCACGTAGCGCTCGAAGGCCTCAGAGAGGAGCTCCTCGAGCGGCATCGGGTAGCTCACCTCCTGAATGCGCTCGATCCTCTCGTCGTAGTCGATGCCCTCGGCCTTCATCTCGGCCATGGCCTTGTCGCGGGCCTCGCGCTCCTGTGCGCGCAGGATCTGCGGTGGGTTCTCGAGCGTCGCCTCGACCATGCTGATGAGGTCGAGCGCATAGGCATCGTCCTCGGGGTCCAGAAGCTCGAGTGCCGCGAGCAGGAAGGGAGCAAGCGGCTGGTCGAGCGCGAAGTTGTCAGGCAGCTCGACGGTGGTCGAGTAGGCCTCGCCTCCACCCTCGACGCTCACGCGCTCCACGACCCCGGCGTCGATCAGTGTGGCGAGGACCTCCTCGGTGCGTGTCGCGAGCGCGGCCTTCTCCTCGGGGGACTGCATGGAGTCCTCGATGAGCCGGAGCACCCGTGCCCTGGCGTCGCCTCCCTGCTCGACCTCGGCGAGTACCATGGAGTGCGTGATGCGCAGGCGTGGGCGCAGGGTCTCGGGTGTGGCGGCGATGAGCCGCTGGAAGGTCTGCTCGTTCCAGCCCACGTAGCCTGCGGGTGGCTTCTTGGTCACGATCTTGCGGGCGCGCCTCGGGTCGCCCCCGGCCTTCGCCAGGGCGCGGGCGTTCTCGATCTCGTATTCGGTCGCCTGTGCGATGACGAGGCCCTCGGTGTCGAAGCCCGAACGTCCCGCCCTGCCTGCCACCTGATGGAACTCTCGCGCGTTGAGACGGCGCATGCGGCGCCCATCAAACTTCGTGAGCTGGGTCAGAAGGACGGTGTGGATGGGTACGTTGATACCCACGCCGAGGGTGTCTGTGCCGCAGACCACGGGGAGCAGCCCGCGCTGCGCGAGCTTCTCCACGAGGAGTCGGTAGCGCGGAAGCATGCCCGCGTGGTGCACGCCCACACCCATGAGCAGCAGGCGACGCAGGGTCTTACCGAAGCTCGTGGTGAAGCGCGTGTGGGCGAGGGCGTCCTTGACCTGCTCGCGCTGCTCCTTTGTCGAGACGCCAAAGCTCGCGAGGTGCTGCGCGGACTTCAGGGCTGCGTCCTGGGCAAAGTGTACGATGTAGAGAGGGGCCTCCCCTGCCTCGAGCGCGACCTTGACCGTGGCCTCGAGCGTCGTGTTCACGAAGCGATAGCTGAGCGGGACGGGGCGCGGCGCGTCCAAGATGAGCTCGCAGCTGCGGTCCGTGTGCTCCTCAAGGGTGGCGGCGATGGCGCTGACGTCGCCGAGTGTGGCGCTCATGAGCAGGAACTGCACGTGCGGTAGGGTGAGCAGGGGCACCTGCCAGGCCCACCCGCGGTCGTGGTCATCAAAGAAGTGGAACTCATCCATGGCGACGGCCCCGATGTCTGCCTGCTCGCCATCGCGAAGGGCGATGTTGGCCAGTATCTCGGCCGTGCAGCAGACGATGGGGGCCTCTGCGTTTATCGTGACGTCGCCGGTGACCATGCCCACGTTGTCACGGCCGAGCAGCCTCACCATATCAAAGAACTTCTCACTGACGAGGGCCTTGATGGGGGCTGTGTAGTAGCTGCGACGGTCGGTGCAGCAGGCCATGAAGCAGAGGCCGAGCGCGACGAGGCTCTTGCCCGAGCCGGTGGGCGTGCCCAGGATGAGGTGGTCGCCCGTGGCGAGGTCGAGCAGGGCCTCCTCCTGGTGGGGCCACAGCTCAAGTCCGCGCGACTCGCACCAGCCCATAAAGAGCTCGAGCGCGTCCTCGGCGGGTATGTTGGGAAAGTGCTCGTCGTCGGGCCAAGGGATGAGCACCCCCAGCTCGCCTGCGTCCGTATCGCGTGTGCCCATGCCGTGCCTCCTGCCGCGTTTCCCACCTTGTTGGCCTACTCTATGCCATGGTACGACATAGGGCCTCGCGCCGGGCGGGCGACCTCTTGCTGGCAGCATCTCTCTGGCCCGAGGCGCCATGCGTGCACTATGCTACAGGGTGTCGGTCCGTGAGGGCCATGTCGGACCGTGGGGACCACGAGGAGAGGGGAGTGCAAGAGACATGAGGACGCTCACAAAGCGTGCGACGGCACCAGATCAGGACCTTCGCTGCGAGGCCGCAGCCCTGCGCTGGCTTGCCGAGGCTGAGCTCCAGGGCGGCATCCATGTCGCGCGCGTACGCCTCGCCTCGAGCGACGAGCTTGTCGAGGAGGCCATCTTGCCCGGCTCCCCATCGCGCGAGGGCGCTCGCGCCATAGGGGCAGCCCTTGCGAGAACCCATGCCGCAGCTGCACCTTGGTGGGGCTGTCCGCCCCCCGCCTGGCCTAAGGCTGCGGCGGGCTACGTCATCGACGGCTCGCTGACGCCCGTCATCCCCAGCGCGAAGCTGGCATCCAGCTCCTGGGGTCCCTTCTTTGCCGAGTGGCGTATGGAGGCCTACCTGCGACCGCTCGTCGATGGGGGTACCATCGACTCAGGGCAGCGCGCACTGCTCGAGCGCGTGGCCTCCCGCGTCGCGGACGGTGCCTTCGATGCCAAGGAGCCCGCGCTGGTCGAGAGGGCCATCTCCTCCTCGACGCCGGACGCGCCCGTCGCCTGCGCACGCCTGCACGGAGATCTCTGGGCGGGAAACGTCCTGTGGGACGGGTCTTCGCAGGCGCAGACGGGCGGCGCGCTCATCGATCCCATGGCCCATGGTGGTCACGCGGAGAGCGACCTCGCGATGCTCGCGCTCTTTGGCTACCCCTACCTCGATGATGTCATCGCGGCCTACGACGAGCTGTCCCCTCTGGCGGACGGGTGGCACGAGCGCGTCGGTCTGCACCAGCTCGCCCCACTGCTTTTGCACTGCGTGCTCTTCGGGGGTGCCTACGTCGCCCAGACGCTGGGCGTCGCACGTCGCTACGCGTGAGAGGCATCTGCGACCGCCCCGTCTGACTTCGCAGTCACCTCGTCTGACTCCCCGTCGCTCTCGTCGCTCTGTTCCGCCCTCCTCAGCGCCTGCCTCGACGGCACGAGCACCGACTCGTCCTTGAAGCCCACGATGCGCTCGGTGAGCTTCTCGATGTATGCCTCGGCTAGCTCGCTCAGCCTGCGCTCGCCATGCACCACGTAGCCCACGTTCATGATCTCGTCGGTCTCGAGTGGGATCGAGGCAATGCCTGCGTACATCTCGTCTGAGCGCACACCCGTCGAGATGAGAAAGCCGTCATAGCCCTTGAGCAGGCTCGTCATCGTGGCGCGGTCGCTTGCCACGATCTGTCGGTCGTGCGCGAGCGTCGAGAGTGGCTCCTCCGAGAGGTACAGCGAACTCTCGGAGCCCTGCTCAAAGGTGTAGCGCGGAAAGTTCGCGAGCTCCCTGACGCGTACGACCTCGCGCGTGGCGAGCGGGTGTCCCTCCCTCACGAAGACGTGCGGCTTGGCCTTGAAGAGCGACGTGAAGACGAGGCCTGACTCGTCAAGTCGCCTTCTGAGCGCACGCTCCGTCGAGGTCGAGAGGTAGAGAATCCCAAGGTCGCCCCTAAAGCTGCGGACGTCGTCGATGATGTTTGCCGTGCGCGTTTCCCTGAGCGTGAACTGGCACCCGGGCACGTCGTGCTCGGCGACAAAGTCGATGAAGGCCTGGACGGCGAAGGCGTAGTGTTGTGACGAGACGGAGAGTCTTCTGTGTGGCGTGCCTCCCGTGGCATAGCGACTCTCGAGCAGGTCGGCCTGCTCGACGACCTGACGTGCGTAGCCCAGAAACTCCACGCCGTCGCTTGTGAGCGAGATGCCGCGCGAGGAGCGCTCGAAGATCTGGACGCCTAGCTCCCGTTCCAGGTCGTGTACTGTCACAGAGAGGCTGGACTGCGAGACGAACAAGCTGTGTGCGGCGGCGTTGATCGAGCCGCTCTCGGCGATGGCGATGATGTAGCGCAGCTGCTGGAGCCTCATGGGCGCCTCCCCCGTCAGTTCCGACGACCTGCGCTAGCCTAGCTCGATGACGCCAAAGCTGTCAAGGAGCTGCTGGTACTGGTTTTCGTCCGCAGGTAGGAGCGCAGGGTCGACGCCAGAGCACAGCTCGGCGTAGCTCATCGTCTGGCCCGTCTCCAGCACAAGGTAGCGAGCGTCATCATCCGGCCTGCGAAACGGCTCCCGCTCATGAGGGCAGTCCTGTACGGACGCCATCTCCTTGTTCATCTCCTTATCCATGTCCTTCGCACCTCCCCTCTGTCCTGTGTGCGTGTACGCGTGTTCTCTTGGTATATGTAAGGTAGATTTTACGACTGCTTTGCCATCCTGTATACGTATAAGAGATTCAGGCTACGGTTGACTACTCAGAATTGACGCCAGATGTGGATGGGAGGCGCAATGTCTGGGAATGAGCTGGGCCTGAGGCTGAGAAGGCTGCGTAGGCTCGCGGGCAAGACGCAGTCGGTGGTCGCAGCCGAGATCGGGGTCTCCAAGGCGACGTACAGCTCATGGGAGACGGGCAGAAACGAGGTGAGGTGGCACTTTGTGGTTCCGCTCTGTAGGAGTCTCTCCTGCACGCCCAACGACATGTTCGACTATGGCAATGACGATAGCGACGATCGCTCGGGAAAGCTGTTTCACAGGCTCGATGACGCCTACTTCGACTTCATCAACCTCTATGAGCGCACGCCGGTCAACATCCGTGGTGCCGTCAGGGTGATCATGGAGGGTACTGCCAAGGCGCGCATCCCGCGCAGGCCTCGGCGCGGTCCTGGCTAGGAGCGCATGCTCGCGCAAAGATGGTGGTCTTTCGCAGGTCGCACATGCTCGTGCTGCCAGCCGAGGTCACGCTCTCAGGCGCGTATTGGGCGTGTTGGGCGCGTGCTGCGGTGGCGGACCTGTCGCCGCAAGTCTCGCTCCGCTCCCAGACGCGGTGGGCGTGCTGACCCTCAAGGGCACCTGAAGCTATGCGAAGCCGCGTCCCCGTGTTCCCGATACGCCCTCTTGGCGCCGGGACCTTCGTCCATGCCATCGAGCCGTGCTCTTCTGCGCTATCATGGTCCTAGGTCCTGTGTGGATCCGTGGCGCAGAGGAAGGGCAAAGTGATGCAGAGGGACTCCCTGGTGCATGTTGCGGCAACCGGCGGTTACGGCAGCGTCTTTGAGGTGGACGACAAGGGCGTCTGCGAGGTGGGACTCATCGATCCCTGTGCGGACGACTACTCGCTGAGGGTACCTGCTCACGCACTTATCGAGATCGAGTCCGTCGGTAGGGACCAGCTCGATGAGCTGCTCGACGCGCTCGCCCTCTTTCACCTTGGCGTTCGTCATGGCATCAGGACGGCGAAGTCCTTCGAGTTGTTTGTGGGCAAAAACGAGGAGACGGCTCTAGAACTCTGGTTCTCGTCTGGCATCGCTGCACCAAAGAGGCTCGCGGAGCTGGACGAACCGAGTGAGCAAGCGCTGCTGGCCGCGCTCGCCGGACTCGATCTTGACCCCTGGCTGCACGGTGGCCGCAGCGCTGCGGGACAAGACGTCTCCCTCGAGGGCTGGAGCTGGTCTCTTGAACTCATCGGGGGCGGCAAGGGTAGCTCCGGCTTTGGTCGCGGCGTCGCTCCGGCAGGCCTTGCGGCCTTGTGTGTCACCCTCACGGAACTGGGAGTGCCGATACGATGGGAGGGCGGGGCCACAGGTCCCGTCGCGGTAGACAGCGAGCGTGCCGAGACTGCCACTCGCCGGTGAACGTACGGGGGTGGAGCGCTCAGGCCCGAGTGGCAGTGCGACCGGTACGCCCGGGTACGCTCGGGGCCGAGTGGCAGTGCGGATCACACTGCCACTTGCCGGTGAACGTGCGGAGGCTGAACGCTCAGTGCCGAGTGGCAGTGCGACCGGTACGCTCGGGGCCGAGTGGCAGTGCGACCGGTACGCCCGGGTACGCTCGGGGCCGAGTGGCAGTGCGGGTCACACTGCCACTTGCCGGTGAACGTGCGGAGGCTGAACGCTCAGTGCCGAGTGGCAGTGCGACCGGTACGCTCAGACCCGAGTGGCAGTGCGACAGGTGCGCCCGGGTACGCTCGGGGCCGAGTGGCAGTGCGGATCACACTGCCAAGTGGCATCGAGCGTACCGCAGCGGTACGCTCAGGCCCGAGTGGCAGTGCGACGGGTGCGCCCGGGTACGCTCGGGGCCGAGTGGCAGTGCGGATCACACTGCCACTTGCCGGTGAACGTGCGGAGGCTGAACGCTCAGTGCCGAGTGGCAGTGCGATGGGTACGCTCAGGCCCGAGTGGCAGTGCGACCGGTACGTTCGGGGCCGAGTGGCAGTGCGGATCACACTGCCACTTGCCGGTGAACGTACGGAGGCTGAACGCTCAGGGCCGAGTGGCAGTGCGACTGGTACGCTCGGGGCCGAGTGGCAGTGTGGACCCGGGCCGTTTGTGGACCTGCGGGCACTGCACCGACATGGGGACGGCTCCCCCGACGGGTCTCCGCGAGTGACGAGACCATCTTTTACGGACCAAGACAGCCTCTTGGCTAATCAGGCTGATCGTTGAGGCTTCGTGAGTTCGTGTGGGTAGGTGGTTGCGTCACCACCCCGGCGATGCGGGCCTCACCGCCAGGGCGACGACGCAGGAGTGTACACAGATTGGCCAAAATGGCCTCTCCGCACCGGATTGAGGCGTTTGTGTACACTGTTGCGCCTTGGGTTTGGGTTGTGGGTGGCCTTGGGATCGCAATAGTGTACACAAATGGGAGAATCGGGCCTCTCCGTGTCGTTTTGGGGCATTTGTGTACACTGTTGCGACGCGAGTCACGATACGAATCGCAACGCGAGCTGCGCCAGGTGGCACGAGCGCCTCAGCCACCATGGCGTGTCGGCGCCTCCTCGCTGGCCCCTCTCGCTTGGTCGGGAAGACAAACTCTGAGCGAGCGGCGCCGCTGCCAGGTTGGCATCTTGGCAGAGGCGTTAACCCACACGAACCCCTGAAGAGCCTGATCATTTCGTGCCTTTGCCTCGCCTTTGCCTCTTAGAGCGAGATCTCGGAGTAGGCCCTGTCGTAGTCTACCTTGGGGGCGACGTCCGTCTCTCCCTCGCGTATCGCTTTGATGCGAATCTCGCGGAGTTTCTCGACGTATTTCTGAGGGTAGTTGTACCTGAGGTTGAGGGCCCACATTTGTGCGACGAGGTCCATGCGGTCGATGAGGTACTGGTAGCACGTAAGCTCAAGCTGGTACTGGTTGTGGTAATCGGACCTGCGCTCTATGTTGATCCCCCTGGCCCGTTGTTGTGCCTTCTGGATGGTCGCCGTAAGCTGTGTGACGGTCTCCGAGTCGCCGCTGCGTGTGTCCCTGTCCGCGACGTAGTCCTCGTCATAGGCGGCCTCGCAGGCACTGACCTGCTCGTCTAGGGCAGCAAGCTCGTCATAGAGTTCTTTCACCGCCTGTCGGTCACGCTCCCTGTCCTTGGCGGCCTTCTCTGCGGCCAGGGGAGACTGACCCGAGCCGTCGGATGCGTCGTCGTTATCCTCGTGGTATCCGCCCGGCACGACGCGCTCCGCCTGTGGGTCGGCGAAGTCCTTGCTGCGACAGCTCGAGATGCCTAGGGCCAGACCGGCGACAACGATTGCGAGGGTCAGAAACGCAAATATGAGGACGTGCCTGTGACCAGCCTTGCTCTCCTCCTTGTAGAGGCGCGGGTGGTGGCGGCTGACCGGCAGAAGGGAGATGGCCGCAGGGTCGTGAGTGATGACGGGGAGCGTGGAGGTAGACTCGGGGTCGCAGTCCGTGGACGTACCCTCCTCTTCGCGCTCATGCGCCGGCATCTCTGCCTGCGCATCCTTTGCGGGCTTTAGCGGCTCCTCGTTGTCTTCTGCTGGGTTTGTGTCCTTTTCGGTGTCCTCTTCTGGCGCGGCGTGCCGTGCTCCCTCAACATGCATGTCCTTCGTAGGGTCCGTCGCTTCTTCGTCGTTCCCCTCGCTGTCCCCAGTGGGGTCTGCGCCCTTCGCCGCGTCTTCTGGCGCAGCGTGCCGTGCTCCCTCAACATGCGCGTCCTTTGCGGTGTCCGTCGCCTCTGCGTCCCCCTCCGTCGGATCTGTCGGTCCCTCGTTGACTTCTGCGGTGTCTACGTCTTTCGCCGCGTCCTCGTCCTTGTCCTCTGGCGCGGCATGGCGTGCTTCCTCGTCCTCGGACACCGCAGACGCTGGATCTTCGCCTGCCGTGTTAGCGTCACGCTCAAAGGGGCTGTCATCTCCTTTTGTCTGGGGGACAGTGGCAAGACGGTCATCCTGTGCGTGCGCGACCTGCTCCTCGCTTTCTTTCTCGAGGGCGTCGGGGGCGTCGAGGACGTCTGCCCATTCCCTGATGTCGCAGCCGCAGCGCATGCAGAAGTGCTGTCCCTCTTTGAGGTGCGCTCCACAATTCGGACAAAAGAGTGCTGTCATATAAGCTCCAAGTCCCTGTGCCCTGTGTCGATCCCATAAATCCCCTATAATCTAGCATATCTGCTTTTTGCCCCGGACGATAGGCCCAATCGGGCGGGACGGCCACATTCGCGTGAATGTGAGCGGATCTTCCGGGTGTGGCAGGTAGGAGCATGCTCCCAGGCAGGTAAAAGAGCAGATGCAAAATACTTGACAGTGGGGGCCAACAGCGATAAGGTACTTGACAGCAGTAATTCCTAGTAATTTAATGGGTATTAGGGATGCGGTACGTACAGGCGCGGTCGCGCAGCCAAGAGAGAGGGAGTAGCAATGAGCGAGATCATCGATGTCTATGGTCGTGAGGTTCTGGATTCCCGCGGCAATCCTACTGTCGAGGTGGAGGTTGCTCTTGCCGATGGCTCCGTAGGCCGTGCCATCGTTCCGTCTGGTGCGTCAACGGGCGAGTTCGAGGCCGTCGAGATGCGTGATGGCGATAAGGATCGTTACATGGGCAAAGGCGTCCTGAAGGCCGTATCCCATGCAAACGGTGAGTGTCGTGAGGCCATCGTTGGTCTTGAGGCTACCGAGCAGCGCGCCGTTGATGCGGCGCTTCGGGCGGCAGACGGCACTGACAACAAGGCCAAGCTTGGTGCTAACGCCATCTTGGGATGCTCGCTTGCAACTGCGCGCGCAGCTGCCAGTTCGGTCGGCCAGCCTCTTTATGCCTATCTGGGCGGCGTGAACGCCCACACCCTGCCTACCCCCATGATGAACATCCTCAATGGTGGTGTGCATGCGGATAACAACGTGGACTTCCAGGAGTTCATGATCATGCCCGTCGGTGCGCCTGACTTCAAGACGGCACTCGCATGGAGCGCAAAGGTCTACCACACCCTCAAGAATGTGCTCAAGGAGGCGCATCTCTCTACTGGTGTTGGTGATGAGGGCGGCTTTGCGCCTGACCTCAAGACTAACGCCGAGCCTTTCGAGTACCTGATGCAAGCGGTCAAGAAGGCTGGCTTCAAGCCGGGTGATGACTTCAAGTTTGCGATGGATCCCGCTACCTCAGAGTTCTACAACAAAGAGACCCATATGTACGAGCTGAAGGGTGAGGGACGTAAGCTCTCGAGTGACGAGATGATCGACTACTGGGAGGAGCTCGTCGATAAGTATCCCATCATCTCGATCGAGGACGGTCTCGACGAGGAGGACTGGGATGGCTGGAAGAAGCTCACTGAGCGTTTGGGCAAGAAGGTCCAGCTTGTAGGTGATGATCTCTTCGTTACCAATACCTCGCGTCTCAAGAAGGGCATCGATCTTGGTGCAGCTAACGCGATTCTCGTTAAGGTGAATCAGATTGGTACCCTAACCGAGACGCTCGAGGCTATGCAAACCGCACAGCGTGCGGGCTATACCTGCATCGTCTCCCATCGTTCAGGCGAGACAGAGGACACCACGATTGCCGACCTCGTCGTTGCCACGAATGCTGGCCAGATCAAGACGGGTGCGCCTGCTCGCTCCGACCGTGTGGCCAAGTACAACCAGCTTCTGCGCATTGAGGATGCACTTGAGGGTGCGGCAGATTTCGCTGGCAAGAGTGCCTTCTACAACCTGAGCTAGCTTTCGTTCTGCGTTAGCGTTTTGTTTGTTTTTTCCTACCTGATACCGGCGGACCCTCTCCCCGCTGCGTAATTCAGGTCTTCGCGCACCACCGACGTTCCCCCTTTCCTGCGTCGGTGGTGCCTTTTTGTCAGACGCTCACTTCAGAGGGAATGAGGAGGCTGCATGAGTGGGCAAAGTGCAATGGACGCGAGTTGTGGGAGCGATGGACTGAGCGCCTGCAACTCTGTGGAGGATGTGTTGAACAATGGCTTTGCCGTCACCTTTGTTCGCAGCTCCGCCACCGTCATTGCGGGAGCCAAGCCGGCGGCCGTCTTCTCCTTTTGCCCCAAGGGCGTGTTAGGGGCTGCGGGAGGATACATGGGGAGGGCCGTGGGTCACCACGAGGGTCTTGTGCGTGCGAAGCTGCGCTCGGTTCTTTGCGCCTACGCGCGCGAGCTTCCCCGGCACGGCATTCGTCTTGAGGTTGTGGGGGCAAGGGCCGGACGTGTGCAGCTGCTCGTTTGGAGGGGAGAGCTCGTCTCTCGCGTCCTTGCGGATCCCGATCGCAGTGACTTTCTCCAGAGGCTGGGCCATGGCTTGGATGCAGGGGAGCTGATGCGCTCTTTGAGGCGGAGGCTTTGTGAGTACCATCTTGGGCTCAGGAGCGAGTTTCCTCACGAGATCGGCCTTGTCTTAGGCTATCCTTTGGAGGATGTCATCGGCTTCATGAGCGGCAAGGAGGAGACCTGCCGTGGGCTCTGGCGAGTCTACGGAGATCCGGCACGCGCGCGAAGGCGCTTTGAGTTCTTGCGTCGTATCGAGCGACGTTGCCGCAACAGCTTTGCGTCGGGAATTTCTCTTGGCTGCCTGCTCGCGGAGCCATTGTTGGCATGAGCCCAACGCGGCACTACCCTTCAGGCGTCCGCCTGAGGGTTCCATTTCACTTTTAGGAGGTCAGTATGAGTAAGGTTGCGGTCGTGTATTGGACCCAGACGGGCAATACCGAGGCAATGGCGAACGCCATCGCCGAGGCTGCCGGCGCCGACGCCATCGACGTCGCCGACTTCGATGCGGGTCAGGTAGCCGACTTCGACGCCTTCGCCTTCGGTTGCCCGGCGATGGGATCTGAGGAGCTCGATCCGGATTTCGAGGAGGTTTGGAACGATTGCGTCCCCAAGTTCGCCCAGAAGCCTGTTGCCCTCTTTGGTAGCTATGATTGGGGCAACGGCGAGTGGATGGATACATGGAAGTCAGAGGCCGAAGATGCCGGCGTCAACATCATTGATACGGTCATCGCCAACCTCGAGCCTGACGATGAGGCAATCGAGCAGCTTAAGGCCCTCGGGGCGAAGCTTGCGGGATAGGGTCTCAAAACGCGCTGGTGCCCGATGCGCCGACAGGCGCAGCCGCCACGGGGCAGCGTCCTTTCGCTGTGTCTGGGCCGTAGGCGCCGCGTAAGCCGGGGACCCTCATCGGGCCACGGCCTACCAGTCGTATGATTTTTTCGGCACCCGATGCGTTTATGCGTATCGGGTGCCATCCTCCTGAGCCCAAAAAAGTGGGTATAGTAAGCTTTGGATGACAAAGGGGGGAGCAAGCATGGTCGTAGACGTTATTGTCATCGTCGTGGTCGCCGCACTCTTCTTGCTGTGCGTCAGGTCCTTTTTTAAGGGTGGGGATGCGTGCTCAGACTGTGCGATGGAAGAGGACTGCTCCATGCGTGGCGAGGGCGACTGCGTGGTCGCCAAAACTATGATCGATGATGCGGAGCGTGCTGTCGCGGATAGTGAGGCGACCAAGCAATGATGCGTCGTTCGCATGATGCGTTGGGTTCTTGAGATGGGAGTGGACGTTGGTTCTGTTATCGTCTGAAGGGCACGGGTAGGCGGACCAGAGCGGTCTGAGGGAGGGTCCATGAGCGATGACAGGAACATCGACTTCGTCTTGCGTACGGTCGAGAAGCGTGACGTGAGGTTCATACGCCTATGCTTCACCGATGTGCTCGGCAACCTCAAGTCGTTTTCGATATCCTCCGAAAACCTTGAAGAGGCATTCGAGGAGGGAATCGGTTTCGACGGATCCTCCATAGAGGGTTTTGTGGCCGCTGACGAGTCAGACATGCTCGCCTTTCCCGACGCGACGACCTTTCAGGTGCTGCCACGACGTCAGCAAAAGTACGGCGTCGCGCGCATGTTCTGTGAGGTGCGCACCCCTGATCGTAAGCCCTTCGAGGGTGATCCTCGCTCCGTCCTCCAGCGTGTGTTCGTAACGGTGGACGAGATGGGCTACGTCATGAACGTGGGACCCAAGCTTGACTACTTCTACCTGCACGAGACCGATGATGCCACCCCGATCCCAGCAGACCACGCCGGTTACTTCGACCTTACCTCGTCGGACTCCGCAACCGACCTCAGGCGTGAGACGACGCTTGCCCTCGAGCAGCTCTCCATTCCCGTCGCGTATTCCTACCACAGCAACGCACCCTCGCAAAACGCGATAGAGCTGCGCTATGCAGAGGCCGTGACCTGTGCCGACAACATCATGACGGCACGATTGATCATCCGCCAGCAGGCTCACGCGCACGGCCTTATGGCCTCCTTCATGCCTAAGCCCTTTTCGGGAACATCGGGATCTGGCATGTACCTCTATCAGTCCCTCTTCGACCATGAGGGCACAAACCTCTTTTGGGGCCCAAAGAGCGAACATGTCGCTCACCTCTCTGAGTTGGGCCGCAGCTACGTCGCGGGACTCCTCAAGTATGCCTCGGAGTTCCTGCTCGTCACGAACCCCACGGTCAACTCCTACAAGAGGCTCGTCGCCAATGGGGAGGTACCCATCTTCGCGACCTGGGGTCGCAAGAACCGTGCGGCCCTCGTGCGCGTGCCCACACATAAGCCTGGCAAGCACCAGGCGACCCGTGTCGAGCTCAGGAGTCCTGACCCCGCCGCCAATCCGTATTTGGCGATCGCAGCCTCGCTCGCTGCGGGCGTGCGCGGCATCATGGAGGGCCTCAAACTTCCGGAGGAGTCCTTCTCGGGCCTTGAGGACCTGGGTGAGCGGGAGCTTACGCGGCGAGGCATCCATCGTCTGCCGCGCACACTTGGCGAGGCGATCAAGAGCTTTGACAAGAGCGAGCTCATGCGTGAGACGCTTGGCGGACACATCTGCGACTATCTCGTGGAGCAGAAGTGGCGCGAGTGGGACGAGTACTGTTCGGTCGTGACCGACTGGGAGCGCAAGACCTACTACGCGGGCATCTAGCTCGTCGCGCGCCGACACCTTTGCTCGTGTCCGGAGGAAGACCCAGTGCGTGCGGGTAGGGTGTCTTGCGCCTATATATTCATTTTTTTGATAATTAACCTCCCGTTAATCGAAGCTTGCTAGAATGTCCACCTGCTTTGAGAGGAGGGCGTCCATGGCGTCATCCCTCACATGTCTCGGGGAGGTTGCATGAGGGTGAGAGCTTCGTCTGGGCGTCTCCCTAAGAGGGTGGCGTGGGTTGCTGCCTTGGTCCTGGTCTTGGCCTGTGTCTTTACGATGGCACTGGCAGGGTGTAATGGGCCCTCTCACTCTGCTGAGGGTCCAGGTTCGGGCAACGAGGCTGCCTATGCGCTCGTGAAGCCCGGCAAGCTGACTGTTGTCTCGGACTTGGCCAACCCACCCTTCGACTACTACGACTCAGCGAATGTCCCTGCCGGATTTGAGGTGGAACTCATGCAGGCCGTGGCCCAGAAGATGGGCCTTGAGTGCGAGTACCTCCCGGCGCAGAAGTTCGACTCCATCATCCCCATGATCAAGCAGGGTGGCAGGGCCGACGTCGGTGCGTCTAACTTCACGATCACCGACGAGCGTCTCAAGGAGATTGACTTCACGGACGCCTATATAGATTCCAACCAGGGTATTGTCACCTCATCCGACATCGCCGATACGGTCGCCTCTGACTACGGTTCTGTGCTTAACGTCCCGGGTGTCTCCGTTGCGGTTCAGTCAGGCACGACGGGGGAGTCGTGGGCGCAGGAAAACCTGCCCGCCGCGTCCATCAAGTCGCTTGACGATCCCGTGACGGCACTTACAGGCGTGCAGAGCGGCCAGTTCACGGCTGCCATCGCGGATCTTCCCGTCATGCAGTACGAGGTCAAGAACTCCTTTTCCTCCCTCAAGGTTGCACTTCAGGTTCCCACAGGAGAGCAGTACGGCATCGTCGTATCGAAGGATAATCCCAACCTTACGGCTGCCGTCAACGAGGCGCTCGAGGCATGCACGTCAGACGGCACCATCGACGCGCTCGAGGCCAAGTGGTTCGGCAATGCCGACGCGTCGCAGATCACGGCGACCGCCGCTATGGCAGGGGCTGCCGTAGACTCATCCGGTACGGGCAGTGTCGCCGTCTCGAAGGCGACGGCACGTCCCAACGAGAGCGGTGGCTCCGGTGTCATTGGCGGAGAGGGCACGAGGCTCACCTGGGAGGGCACGGTCCACGTTGACTCGGGTATCTCGTCCGTGACCCTGACGCTGCCGGATAAGGCAAGCTTCGACGGCTCCTCGACGCGCATCACGGTGCTCGAGGGTCTCAAGCGTCAAGGCGTCGAAGGCAGCGCCTCGGCGAACGGCAATACCCTTACGGTGAGCTTTGCCAAGCCGGTGGCCAACGGCTCGCTGTTGCGCCTCGAGGTCACGAACATGAGCTTTCCCGACGCTGGTGGCAGCTATGTCGTCACGGGCTCCTATACGACCGGCGAGGGCCAGACGGCATCCCTCATGGACTCAAGTCCCATTGCCGTCATCGCAAACACTCCCTTGCAGCGGGTCGTGAACTGGCTCGACGGCCAGGCCTGGGTTAGTGCCTGGAACTCCGTCCCCTTCCTCAACATGTTTTTCAAGCCCCAGCTCTTGGTGACGTCGTTCGCATCTCTCTTCCCGGGCTGGTTGCTCTGCCTGTTCATCGTCGTCCTTGCCTATCCTCTTGCCATCGTCTTGGGTCTCGCGTTCTCACTCATGAAAATCTCGCAGCACCGCCTTTTGCGCGCCATTGCGAGCGTATACATCAACGTCTTGCGTGGGACCCCCCTTTTCCTGCAGATCTACATCGCCTTCTTTGGCCTTCCGATGCTTGGTGTCAACATCGACAACACGATGCTCGCCATCGCCGTCGTCGCTATCAACTCCTCGTCCTACCAGGCCGAGATCTATCGGGCCGGCATCCAGTCCATACCGCAGGGACAGTACGAGGCGGCCTCGTCTTTGGGTATGACACGTCTGATGACGATGGTCTGGATCATCCTGCCTCAGACCGTTCGCCGCGTCATCCCTACCGTCACGAGTGACTTCATCACCTCCTACAAGGATACGTCACTGTTTTCCTCCGTGGGCGTCATGGAGCTCATGATGTACTCCAAGAACCTCACGACCACGACGGGCAACATTACCCCCTACATCGCCGCAGCTGTCTTCTACCTCATCGTCACGCTGCCCCTCATCAAGGTGGTCAACATCGTGGAGCGACGCCTCTCCAATGCCGAACAAGGTCTGGGCGCACGACCTAAGGTGGATGGCGCACCCCTGCCAGAGGAGACCTCGACAAAGGGCGACGAGTCCCTTACAACGCACGGAGGTGTCGGTGATGCAGATGCAGACTAGGAAAGGGATCGGTATCCACCGCCCGTCGTCACAAGAGGTGCCTGCGGCGCTTCCCGCAGACGAGGCGGCGAGAATCGCCTTCGAGCACGACCAGAGTCTCTCCCGGCACCGCTTCGTTGAGGGGGAGCACCCCGTCGTGCGCATCGAGCACCTGGGCAAGACCTTTACGGATGTGCCCGTCCTGCGTGACGTGAACCTCAACGTCTGGAACGGGGAGATCGTCGTCGTGCTGGGACCCTCCGGCTCAGGCAAGTCAACGATGCTGCGCTGCATCAACCTCCTCGAGCAGCCCACACAGGGTCATATCCTGGTGGGCGACCAAGAGCTCACCGGTGCGAGCAAGGCGAACCTCTCGCTGCTCCGGCGCGACGTCGGTATGGTCTTTCAGTCCTTCAACCTCTTTCCGCATCTCTCGGCCAAGGAGAACGTCGTCATCGGCCAGATGAAGGTCCTGCGCAAGTCGCGTGAGGAGGCCGAGCGAGAGGCCATGAGGCAGCTTGAGGCCGTCGGCTTGGCGGATCGCGCCGACTACAGGCCTCCCCAGCTCTCCGGTGGCCAGCAACAGCGCGTTGCCATCGCGCGTGCCGTTGCCATGCACCCCAAGGTGCTCCTCTTCGACGAGCCCACCTCCGCGCTCGATCCCGAGCTCGTGCGGGGTGTTCTGGCGGTCATGCGCGAGCTTGCGCTCAACGGCGACATGACGATGATCGTCGTCACCCACGAGATGGGATTTGCCCGAGACGTGGCTGATCGTGTGGTCTTCATGGAGGGTGGCGTCATCGTCGAGCAGGGCCTTCCCGAGGACGTCTTCGATCACCCCAAGGAGGCGCGTACCAAGGAATTCCTAGGCAGCATCAAGTAAATGGCACGCTTTCAGGGGTGCCTTCCACAAACTGTGCTAGTGTACGAAGATGTTTCTTTACGGGTTGACCCGTCGGGGGGCGGGAGGCGTCTGGGGGCTAGGATGCACCATAAGAACATCTTGCTGCTGGCCAAGACCACGCGCTACGTTGAGCGTATGCGCGAGCTTAGGCAACCGCTCGATGTGTCGATTCTGCATATGGCTCCAGATGACTTCGAGGAGGCAATCAACTCTGGGCGTAAGTTTGACCTCATCATCCTCGACACTGATGGGCTTGGCCAGGAGATGCTCAACTCCTTGGATGACTTCATCGCTGACAGTGGCTATATCCCCACTCTCGTGGTCCAGGATGAGAGCATGCTGCCGAGTCTCCGTCTGCCTGTGCAGGGAAGGAGTGACTTCATCCTCGACAGTGCGGGCCAAGCCGAGCTCGCGGTGAGGTGCTCCATGCTCCTGAGGCCAGGAGACCAGAGCGCCTCCTCAGACATCATCGCGGTTGATAACATGAAGATCAATCTGGCAACCTACCAGGTCTATATTGATGACGAGCCGGTTGACCTCACGCTCATGGAGTATTCGTTGCTGTCGTTTTTGGCGACGCATCCCTCTCGGGCGTACTCGCGTGAGACGCTGCTGCATCGGGTCTGGGGTTTCGAGTACTGCGGTGGCACGCGCACCGTTGATGTCCACATCAGGCGCGTGCGCTCCAAGATCGGGCCGCTCATCGCAGCTCACATTGTGACGGTACGCGGCGTGGGCTACCTCTTCAGGATCTAGGGTGACGCGCCGATCACATCAGGCTGGTCGGGCGCAGAGTCATCCTGGTCAATCAACGCGTACCAGCCTGCCGTCTCGTGCCCTGCGATCCGAGTCTCCTGCCTGTAGCTTTCAGTAGACTAAGAGTGTGGTGTCTCTCAGGTGGGTGTCAGATGGTTCTTCGACGGATATGGCGTCGGTTGGAAAGGCGGGGGGTAAGGTGACAAAATACGTATTTGCCCGGGCGCAGCTGCGCCCCTGAGCGAGAGGTGAGTGCTTATGGGCGAGAATGACCTTATTGGCCGTAATGACCGTACGCAACAGAGTCCACAAAGCGGCGGTGCCGGGTCCTTTGACCAGGCACCGTTGCAGGAAAATCCCACGCAGCCCCAGCCAACGACCGCGCGCCTTGGCGAAGCGTCTGGATCGTACGACGCGCAGGGACAGGCGCAGAACACTGCGCAGGGCTATTACGGCTATGGTGCACAGGCGCAGTCAGGCCAAGGGCCCGGTGCGCAGGGGGCACCCACAGGCCCACAGCAGCCTTCCTCCTCTTCGAGTGTTGGCACAGGCCGCTCCGGGGCGGCAGGGCAGCGCCATGGCGGCCTCAGAACGGCCATTATCGGCATCATCGCGGGACTTGTCGGTGCCGCCGTCCTCGTGTTTGCGCTCAGGGCGTCCGGCATGATCGGGGGGACCCAGGTCATCAGGACGACGGAGAGCGCTGCCGGACCGACCGTCAACATCACGGCGAGCAGCGAGGATGCCACGATCGCCCAGGCAGTTGCCGCCAAGGACCTTGCCTCGGTCGTGTCGATCACGGTGACGACCCAAAAGGGACAGGGACTCGGCTCTGGTGTCGTTCTTGACCGCGATGGCAACATCATCACGAACTACCATGTGATAGAGGGTGCACAGGCCATCTCGGTGAGCATCGATGGTACCAGCTATGATGCGACGGTTGTGGGGTCCGACTCCTCGAGCGACATCGCGGTCCTCCACGTGGACCTGAAGGGCAAGCAGGTGACTCCGATGGAGATCGGTGACTCCGACTCCCTTGTCGTGGGTGATTGGGTCATGACCATCGGCAGTCCCTTTGGACTCGACCAGTCGGTGTCTGCCGGCATCGTGAGCTCGCTTGCGCGCAACCAGCTCATGAAGTCCACCGCCGGTGAGACTATCTATGCCAACCTCATCCAGGTCGACGCGGCCATCAACCCCGGCAACTCGGGTGGCGCGCTCGTGAACAAGGAGGGCAAGCTGGTGGGTATCTGCACGCTCTTCTCGTCTGACACCGAGTCCTTCGCGGGCATTGGTTTTGCCATTCCGGGCAACTATGCGGTGAACATCGCCAAGAAGATCATCGCGAAGGAGCCTGTCACCCACGCCTACATCGGTCTTACCATGCAGACGGTCAACGCCCAGAATGCTGCGACGAACAAGCTTTCGGTGAGTCAGGGCGCCTATGTCGTCTCCGTCACTGAGGGCAGTCCGGCGGCTGCGGCTGGCATAGAGAAGGGCGACATCATCACGGGGTTCGATAGCACCGCGATCACCTCTGCCGACGGTATGATCCTGGCGGTTCGCTCGCACAACATCGGTGACACGGTCACGGTCAAGTTCATGCGTGGCAACGAGGAGAAAACGGCAAGCGTGACCCTTGGCTCTGACGAGGAGCTCCAGAAGGAGCAGGCGCAGAGGAATTCGGGCTCAGACGACAGCGGCATTGGCAATGGCGGCTCGAGTAGTCAGGAAGATGCCTACAGGAAGTACCTGGAGGAGATGTACGAGCAGCGCAGGCAGCAAAACCAGAATCAGAACCAGAACCTCATGACCCACAATCGTGGGAGCGGCCATGGTGACGTTGCCGACGACACGCCCTCCACATCGGGTGCTGCCGCCTAGGGACATCTCAGATGGTTGAGGAAGCGCTCTAAGGTCGAAGGGCTGATCTTCGTTTTCTAGCGTGTTAGGAAAGGCCCGGCTCCGTAAGGAGTTGGGGCCTTTCCATGTGCGTCCCGCCCAGCGTGTGACGCTCGAAGGATCGCGCAGGGTCGATTTCGCGAAGCTCGCGTGTTGCAGGTCCCGACCATGCTATCGTAGGCCGTATCACATGACACGGCTTGGGAGGCACTATGGTAAAGATGCTCGTGCTCGTTCGCCATGGCGATGCCGAGGGTAGGGGTCCTGCGGGCGACATCGGTCGCAGGCTTACCGATGAGGGGCGCTCAGCACTCGAGGCTGCCTACCCCGAGGCATTTAAGCCGCTCAGGGATGCCACGAGTTTGGCGCTCTGGGCAAGTCCTGCGATTCGAGCGATGCAGACCGCCGCTGTCATCGCCGATGCGCTGGGCCTTGGCGAGGATGACATCAACGTGCGCAACAGCCTCTATGAGCAGGATCAGGAGGAGTTTCTCGCCGAGCTTGCCCAGGCGAGCGAGGAGATCATCGTGGCAGTGGGGCATGTCCCCTTCATGAGGCATGTGGCCCACTACTTGGCCGGACTTGATGGGGGATTTTCGAAGGGCGAGGTCAGGGCCATAGGCTTCGAGGGTGATGGTCTTACGGGTGGGCGGGTGCTCTGGACCGTCGAGCCGTAGGGCGTCCGTCCATGCGGGACCTCGCTTCGACTGGCTCCCGCTCGACGTCTTAAGGCCAATGTGCAAGATGATTGTGGGGCTGTGGCTATTTGCGCTTGCCCGACCTTGAGCCGGATCCGGAGCCTGTCGAAGTCCTTGCTGCCGTATTGTCAACTTCTTGCAGGCCGTTCGTGACCGTGGCGGGGTCCTCACCGGCATTGACGACCTGCATGAGGGTTGCGGTCGCGGGGCCGTCGGCAATGACATAGTCCACGCCCCGTATCCTTTGGGTGGTCGAGGGGATCGATGCCGAGTAGATCGTGGGTGGCTGCATGGCCATACGCGCGAGTACGGGGATCAGGTCGTAGCAGTGGTAGGTGGTCTTAAGCACACTGCCGAGCGAGTCTGCGGCCGCAGGCATGAGTGTGGGGTTTGAACGCAGCTTCTGAACGATGGCCTGGATGAGGATACGCTGGTTTGCCTGGCGCTGGTAATCCCCCAGGGCAAAGCCATGACGCACGCGCGAGAAGAGCATTGCCGTGTTACCGTCCATCTCGTAGACGCCTGCCGGCATGACAAGGCCCGTGTAGTCAGGATCATTGATATCAACGGGTACGGTCACGGTGACGCCGCCGATGGCGTCGATAAGTGACGTAAGCCCATCAAAGTCGATGAGGGCAACCTGGCTTATGTTGACGTTCGTGAGACTGCCGACGGCCGAGGTGATGCCAGCGACGCCACCGAAAGCATAGGCAGCGTTGATCTTCTGAGTGCCGTGGCCCTCCAGCTCGACTTTGGTGTCGCGTGGAATCGAGACCAAGGTCACCTTGTCTGCGAGGGGATCGATGCGAGCGAGCATGATGGTGTCGGTTCTCGCCGGTTCGCCATCGTTGCGGCTGTCCGAGCCGAGCAGGAGCGCATAGTAGGGTGTCACGGGGGTACAGGGCGTGAGGTGAGCCGAGAGCGCCTGTCGGTCACCCTCGCTGAAGGCTATCTTGCGGTCCACCGGCGAGAGAACGATGACATAGGCCACGATTGCCGCAGTGAGGAGCCCCATGAGCACGACGAGGACGGTGCGTCCGACGTGATGCCTCCGAGGTCTTGACTTGACGGCGGGCGAGCCGTAGTCGGGGTCTGTGGCTGCGGACCACCTGCGAGAGGTCTTGCTGCGTCGTTGTGCGCGCTGGCTACGCAGGCTGCTGACCTGGCTTTGGATCCTGCGCCCCAAGCCTTGCGCCAGCCCTTCGGCCGCGCTTTGGCCGTCGCTGACACTCGTGTAGCGTCGGGGGTCATTGTAGCCGTAGGGACCCTTGCCTGCAGCCGCCTGAGAATTCGGCTCGAGGGTGCGGCGCATGGAGGGGGCATGGGTCCTGTGGCTGACGCTGTTGCCGTTGCGGGTGCGTGTGAATCTACTGCCATGCTGAAGGCTGCCCGCCTTGTGCGGCCGCTGGCTACGTTCCTCCGCCATCTTCCACCCTTCACGTCTCCATTAGCTTTTCGCATGGTAAGCCTAGCATCCTCCGCGCGCTCTGGAAAGGGTTCCCAAAGCTTCTCATAATTGCTTGCGTGTGAGCCGCGCGCGGCAAAGGTCCTGCTGTCCGTCGCTGGCTTGGAGCCATCGGCTTGGGTAGGACTCAAAGTACCCTACGACGGGCGTGCTGTGCAAATTGTGGCGCCTGCAGTCCGCTGGGCTGCTATGATTGCAGAGGCGTCACAAAAGATGGCTATGAGTGGGTTCCTGTAGCAGTGCAAGGCGTCAAGGGCTTGGCCTCGCACTGTAAGACAGGTAGGCAGATGAGGGGAGTGGCAGTGGCTACCAGCAGGTTTGACGAGGTGTTTGAAGAGATCAGGACTGATGAACAGAACGCCGAGTACACTGCGGCGGGTATAGACCCCCTCTACTTTGCCGGCCCTGACGCACGCATCATGGTCGTGGGACAGGCGCCTGGACGCATCGCCCAGGACACGCATATCGTCTGGAACGACAAGAGTGGGGATCGCCTGCGCGATTGGCTCGGCGTGGACCGCGACGCCTTCTATGACTCGGGCAAGCTTGCCATCGTGCCCATGGACTTCTACTTTCCCGGCAAGGGCAGGTCGGGTGACTTGCCCCCGCGCAAGGGCTTTGCCGAGAAGTGGCACCCACGTCTGTTGGAGCTCATGCCCAAGATCGAGCTCACTGTCCTGGTGGGCAACTACGCCAACCGCTACTACCTGGGAATGCGAAGCAAGGATAAGCTCACGGATATCGTGCGCGACTATAGGAGCTACCTGCCCAAGTACTTCCCACTCGTGCACCCCTCGCCCAGAAATCAGATCTGGATGAAGAAGAATCCCTGGTTCGAGCAAGACGTCCTGCCCGAGCTAAAGGCGCGCGTGAGCAAGCTCATGGGGTAGGGAAGGAGGGGTAGGGGAGGAATCCTCACGCCCTCTTTCCTCACGACCTCTTGTCCGAAAGGCGCAGTGTCTGCAGCCTCCTTTGGTGGCCAGGAGGTTATGGCTATCCCTTTGCGCGCTCGCTTGCCTTGGCAAAGAAGCGATCGCTGTCCACGATGAAGCGCTCGTGGGTGCCTTCGGCCACGCGCCCTTCCCCATCATGGGCCTCAAACGAGAAGGTGAGCCTCTTTCCGTCCACCGAGGCGAGGGTCGTGTCGCAGCTCAGCTGCATGCCTGTGGGGGTCGGTGCCAGGTGGCTTAGCTCCAGCTTGGTTCCCACCGTCGTCTGACCCTCGTCGAGTGCGCCCGAGACGCTCCTCCACGCGGCCTCCTCGATGAGTGCCGCGAGCTTGGGCGTAGCCAGAACTTCCAGCTCGCCGCTGCCGATGGCGCGGGCGGTCATCTCGCTCGTGACAATTGCCTCGATGTGTCCTTTGGTTCCTGCCTCAATCATGTGACGCTCCAATCCAGCTTGTGATTGTGCCTCTCGAACGACATTGTACGCGAGGGCAGGGTCTCGGTACCGTGTTTGCCGGAGTTTTCGCCACGGTAGGTACTCAGGGCAACGTGATGGGTCTGCATTGACGCGACGCGCAGTTGACGCGACGCGCAGTTGACGCGACGCGCAGTTGACGCGACGCGCAGTTGACGCGACGCGCAGTTGACGCGACGCGCAGTTGACGCGACGTACAGCTTCTCTCGCCCCGCCCAGGGTGTGGGACAAAGGTCGTGTGCGTCCCATGAATGCCGACCTCTCTGTTGGACCACCGTTGGCATGACGCTGCGAGAGGCGAGGCGACTGGCCATGTCAACAGTGGCTGAGCAGAGGGTTAGCGTAAGGAGCAGAGAATTAGCTTAAAGAAGAGTAATCGATGTCTGCGGCACGCACCTCGCCAGAATGCGCCTTTCCGTAACTCTGCGGTTACAGAATGCGCCTTTCCGTACGGCACGGGTTGCAGAATGCGTCTTTCCGTAGAGTGCGCTTTTCCTCACCTGGGCAAACGTCGACCCACCTCACGGAAAAGCGCAGTCTGCCCCAGCGACGTTACGGAAAAGCGCAGTCTGCCCCAGCGACGTTACGGAAAAGCGCAGTCTGGGCGGGCGACGTTACGGAAAACCGCAGTCTGGGTGCCTTGGGGATCGCAGAATGCGCCTTTCCGTGAGGGCCCGCACCCAGAATGCGCCTTTCCGTAGAGTGCGCTTTTCCTCACCTGGGCAAACGTCGAGTCACCTCACGGAAAAGCGCAGTCTGCCCCAGCGACGTTACGGAAAAGTGCAGTCTGCCCCAGCGACGTTACGGAAAAGCGCAGTCTGCTCTAGCGACGCAACCGCGACGTGACTAAAAGATTGGTCTGCAAAAAAGACATAATGATACTATCATATATGGCAATAGTTATATCTGTCTTGGCCCTGCCGTGTAAAGACGAGAGGAGACCTGTCATGCTCATCGACTTCAATGCAATCAGGGAGACCGTCGTTCCCGGCATGAACGACGGCGAGGGTGTGGTCGGTGCCCGGATGCAGGTCAATGACAGCGGACGCTTCGTGCTGACACGCATCCCGTCAGGCTCGAGTATCGGCGTGCATGAGCAGAGGACGAGCGATGACATCAACTACGTGATCAGCGGTACGGGCATCGCGGTCTGCGACGGCACGAGGGAGAACCTTGTTCCGGGCGTGTGCCACGTCTGTCCTACGGGTTCGTCTCACTCCATCGTCAACACAGGTACGGATGACCTGTTGCTCTTCACGTTTGTAGCGGCAGGATAGCGGATACAGGCGTCACGCGTGTATGCGCGAAGCCACAGTTCGCCCAGGTAACGCCGGGGGCTTTTTGGTGATTCGCGCTCATGCCGCTCATGCCTTAGTCGGGGCGTCCGGGGCCTGTCCTGCAGGTCGGTGCCGTATGTGCATACGTCATCGCTTTCCCACGACAAGACAGCTCACGTTGAGCCGATGTGTATGCTCGCCTATGACGGCCTGCCTCCCGCAGCGCGTGAAGACGCCCGAGAAGCTCCCGCGAAAGAGGTAGAGACCCTCCATGTTGCTCATGGGCTCGGCAAGGAGCGGATCCTCGCCTGCTTCGAGCCTGCCCCCACGCAGCATGGGCGTGCGATACTGGGAGGCGTATGCCTGCACGACGCCTCCTTCTGCTGCGCAGCGTGTGAGGGCCTCTCCCCACTCGTCCTTCGTGCAGTCGAGACCCGCTATGACGCCCGCGCCGTTGAACCCCCCTGCAGGCTTCACGATCCAGCCGTCCTTATCCTGGTACGGTCGCAGGTCGCTCGTCGTGTCAAGGAGCTCGGTCTGCGGAACATGCCGCTCGATGAAGGCGCGCTCGTCGTCACCGAGGATGGAGCGCATGGCCTGCGAGTGCAGCACGGCGAAGACCGTCTTGGTTGCGCAGGGCCAGGTGCTAAGGCCGCCCACGACGCACGCCAGGTTGAGTCTTCCCGCTCGTGCGAGCGCGCGCGTGCCCACGCAGGGCTTGTCCGCGATCTCCGAGGTGACCGCGCGTCGATAGACGCAGTTCACAGGACCATCCGGGGTCAGGAGGGTATCGCGGCCCGCCATGCGTCCAAGGCGCAGGTCACGTATGTCACAGTAGCGCGCGTGGACGTCTCGATCGGCGAGCTGTTTGGTGATGTCTTTCAGCTCATCGAAGGAGGCACTCTCGCTATAGTCGACTATTGCCACCACAGGACGGTCGAAACCAGTACTGCCGACGTCGGCCGTCCTCTCCCGTACCCACTCATCGTAGGTCGCAAGGATGGCGTCGATGACCGCACCCGTTGGGTCTAGGGTCCTTGCCGTAAGCTCCGGGTGCTTGCGTAGGAGTTGCCGGTAGGTCTCTGTCCTTTGAACCGTGCGTGTGACCTCGACGGTCGTCGTCATGCCCGCCGATCCGTCGGTGTTCAGCTCGCAGAACGTGTAGTCGCCCGTTTCCTCGTCGAAGAACAGGTCGACGCGGGCGATGGGGATGGGCGTCTTATAGCCCGTGGGCGTGCGGCACAGCTCCTCGAGTGCCAATGGCAGGCGAAAGAGCTTGCGAAAGCTCTCGTCACGCATGAAGTGGCGGGTCACCTTGTCCATGATGCGCCCCATGGTCTCAGCCGCGTCCTTGAGGATGTCGAGCTGGTCCTCGTCGAAGATCTTTGGCGTGAGCGCCCAGGAGACCGGCCCGCCATGGTAGAGCGCATTTGTGGTAAGAAGGTAGTCGTCCCCGGCCTCTCTGCCGTTCACGTCGCCGCCAAGACTGCGGGCTATGTCGTTGAACTCGTCCTCGAGCGCCCTTCCAAGGAAGCGTACCGAGTCCCTCTCGTGCCACGCCACGTCAGCCACGTCCTCTCTGCTCATGTTCTCCGGCTGCCATACCTGTCGGCCAGGCGCAGGCGCCGCGTTCGTGCGGCATGTTCTGAGCCGCCACGTCTCTGCGCCACGCCGCCAACCCATCGTGTTCGGACCGACGGCACGACAAGTTGATGGGGCGCCTCCCGCGCCACAGCATACATATGATTATGGTTCCCCAGTCAGCAGCAAATTAGTGCGTCTGAGGGCGGGGCGCGTGCACTATCCTCTAGTCGGGGCAGACAGGACGGATTGTCTGGGCGCCACGCTCACCTGCGGTCCGTCGCGCCTCTGCATGCCTACGGATGCGAGCGGGCGGTAGCCCAGAAAGGACGGGGTCTTGTGACACACGGTCCGTTCGTGACACACCACCTTGTGGTATCTGCGCAGCTCAACCATCATGGTACGCTCTTTGCGGGCAGTATGGCCCAGTGGCTTGTCGAGGCCTCGTTCATGTGCGCGGCAGAGCTTTTGGGTCCCGAGACGGTCTTCGTCAGGCTCCATGACATGGACTTTGCCTTGCCGGTGCATCCAGGAGAGACGGTTTGCTTCGAGTCCGTGCCCGTGTTAGCCGGAAGTTCGAGCCTGACGATCTACACACGTGCTCTCGTAGGCGCTCGTCGCTGTGCCGAGGGATTTCTCACGTTCGTGCATACGGATGAAAGGGGACGTCCCGCCGCACATGGCGTGAGCGTGAGCCCCGCATCCGAGCAGGAGCGTAAGCTGCGCCTGAGGGCGGAGGCGCTCAGGCGCAGGCCATCGCCGCTCACGGAAGCCAGCCCTCAATGAGGTGCTCGTGCGTGAGGCGTGCGAGGCGAGGCTTTGCCCAGTGCGTCGTGTGCCTGTCAACGCTGTCTGTCAAAAGGGGGGATTGACGTTGGGGGTGTCGGGACAAGAGTCAGTGGAGAGCATCAGGTCTCTCCTTGCGCCCGATGGACGTCTGCGCGAGGACGTCGAGCGGGTACACCCGCAGTGGGAGGGCAGGATCTTCTCGGTCGAGACACTTGACGTGCGGCTTCCCGATGGGGGCAGGGGCGTGCGCGAGATAGTCCGCCATCACGGGGGTGCGGGCGTTTGCGCTGTCGAGAATGGAAGAATCTGCCTGGTCAGGCAGTGGCGCGTCGCGCTCGGCGAGATGACGCTCGAGATCCCTGCAGGCAAGCTTGAGGAGGGGGAGGACCCTGCCGTCTGTGCCGCGCGTGAGCTCACGGAGGAGACGGGCCTCATCGCCGATGGCCTAGAGCTCATCGCCTACTCGGCGGGCGCTCCTGGCTTCACTAACGAGGCGACGAGGATCTTCAGGGCGACAGGACTCAGAAGGGGCAGCTCCCATCCCGACGAGGGCGAGTTCGTGGACGTGGTCTGGCTACCCGTCCCAGACGTCGTGGAGGCGATAGCCCAAGGGCTCATCAAGGACGCCAAGACGATCGTGGCGACGCTCGATGCGGCAAGGAGGCTCAACATCACATGACGGGCCTTCCCCGTGACTGTTCTGCCGAGCGTCTTCGTGCTATCATGGAAAACCTAGGCTCCCTTAGCTCAGCTGGATAGAGCATCGGTCTTCTAAACCGCAGGTCAGGCGTTCGAGTCGCCTAGGGAGCACCACTGCGTACCAGGCCGTCGAGGTTTTCTCGGCGGCCTTTTTCGGCTCTTCGGCCCGCCGGCCTGCCCCCGTGGTCCCTCATTCTCGCCCTCTCGGCCTGCGGCAGGAGGTTCACAGCGTGTGCTCTCAGGTTCGTACCGCGGCAACGGTCCTGCCGTTCGCTACGTTTGCAGAGTCATTCGCCTGCTTTCTTGTTCCGTAGCGGGATTCGCTGAGGCATAATACTCAGTAGGTTGTTCCTTGGAAGGAGCTTACGTTGATTTACACTGTCACGCTGAATCCAGCCATTGATTACGTCATGCACCCCCTGACACTGGACATGGGCTTCACAAATCGATCATCGAGTGAGGAACTCTACTGTGGTGGAAACGGCATCAACATCTCCACCCTCCTCAACGAGCTCAAGGTCGCCAATATCGCCTTCGGCATCGTCGCGGGCTTTACGGGCGACTATCTCGTCAAGACGATGCAGAAAAATGGTGTCGCCTCCAACTTCGTCCGGCTTGACCGCGGTTTCACCCGTATCAACGTCAAGCTCAACGGCATCGTCATGACCATGGTTAACGGCATGGGGCCCAAGATCTCCGAGAAGAAGGTCGACGAGCTGCTTGAGCGCATCGACTACATCGGCAAGGGGGATACGCTCGTGCTCACGGGCTCCATCCCCAAGTCGCTTCCCGAGAGCATGTACGACGTCATCATGAAGCGCCTCGAGGATCGGGGCGTGCGCTTCGTCGTTGACGCCCCCGGCAACCTGCTTCTGGAGTCCTTGGCCGCACACCCCTTCCTCATCAAGCCAAACAACCATGAGGTCGGGCGCATCTTTGACGCAAGGCCCGAGACGCCCGAGGAGTGTATCCCCTTTGCGCAGGAACTGCAAAAGCGTGGTGCGCAGAACGTCATCGTCTCCTGCGGCGGGCATGGCTCGCTGCTCTACGACGAGAACGGTGAGACCCACATGGTTCCGACGGCAAAGATTCGCCTGGTCAACGCCACGGGTGCCGGTGACTCCATGGTGGCGGGCTTCGTTGCCAAGACCCAGGAGGGTGCCGACTACGAGACGGCACTGCGCTTTGCCTCCGCCTGCGGTACCGCGACCGCAGCCAGTAAGGGCATCGCGAGGCGCTCGACCATCGACAAGGTCTATGGTGCCCTCACGAAGCTCATAGAGGGCAAGGGCAAGTAGGTTCGGCCGGGTTTCTCGCGGTCCTTATCGGGGTCGCTTTCTGAGCACGGGTGTCTAGGTGGTTCTTCGATAGGAGGGTTCAATGTTCAAAGGTGTCAATGCATCGGATGGCTTTGGTATTGGCGTCGCGCAGGTGGCTGTGGCTCCCGACGTTTCGTTCACCCCGGTTGCACCGGAGGATCCCGAGAAGGAGAAGCAGCGCTACGAGGCTGCCCTCGAGAAGTTCGTCGCCCAGACCAACGCTCAGATAGAGCGCATGAAGGTAAGTGTTGGCGAGGAGGCTGCCCTCATCATGGGCGCCCACATCGAGTTTGCCGAGGACGAGGGCATCCATGACACGGTCAACAGCTCCATTGACGCCGGCATGTGCGCCGAGCAGGCCGTGAGCGAGGCCTACAACACCTACTACACGATGTTCTCCCAGATGGACGATGAGCTCTTCCGCGAGCGCGCGACCGATGTGGCCGACGTTAAGACCGGCCTTCTTGCAGATCTGTTGGGCAAGGAGGTCGTCGACCTCTCGACCCTGCCCGAGAACTCGATCATCGTCGTCAAGGAGCTCACCCCCTCGATGACGGCCGACATCGACAAGGAGAACGTCGCCGGTATCGTCACGGAGACGGGCGGGCGCACCTCGCACTCGGCCATCATCGCCCGCGCGCTCGAGATCCCCGCGGTTCTCTCCGTGGAGGACGCGACCGAACACATCAAGACCGGCGACATGGTCATCGTCGATGGCAGTGCGGGGGACGTCTTGGTCCAGCCCTCCAAGGAGGACCTCGAGGCGTACCGTGCCAAGGCCAAGGCCTACGCAGACGACAAGGCCGCTCTGGAGACCTACCGTGGCAAGAAGACCATCACTGCCGACGGCGAGACGAAGCTGCTCGTCGCCAACATCGGTAACCCCGACGACGCGAACGCGGCAGCCGAGCATGACGCCGAGGGCATCGGCCTGTTCCGCTCCGAGTTCCTCTTCATGGACGCCAAGGAGCTGCCGAGCGAGGACGAGCAGTTTGCCGCGTACCAGAAGGTCGCGCTGCGCATGAAGGGCCGCCCCATCATCATCCGCACGCTCGATGTGGGCGGTGACAAGGAGATTCCCTACATGAACCTCCAGAAGGAGGACAACCCCTTCATGGGCTTCCGCGCCATCCGTTACTGCCTGAACAATCCCGATCAGTACAAGGTCCAGCTCACGGCCCTTCTGCGCGCATCCGCCTTCGGTGACATCAAGATCATGCTACCGCTCGTGACCGCCCTCGATGAGGTCCGTAAGGCCAGGTCCCTTGTCGAGGAGTGCAAGAAGGAGCTCGACGAGCGCGGCGTCTCCTATGACCCAGACATCGAGGTCGGCACCATGATAGAGACGCCTGCTGCGTCGCTCATTGCCGACAACCTCGCCGAGGTGTGCGACTTCTTCTCCATAGGCACCAACGACCTCATTGGCTACACCATGTGCGCCGATCGCGGCAATGATCGCGTCGCCTACCTCTATGAGGTATACCAGCCGGCTGTCCTGCGCTCTCTCAAGCGCATCATCTCCGAGGGCAACAAGCGGGGCATCATGGTCGGCATGTGTGGCGAGGCTGCGGCTGACCCGCTGCTCATCCCGGTGCTCATCTCCTTCGGTCTGGGCGAGTTCTCCGTAAGCGCCCCCTCCATCCTGCGCACACGTCGCATCATCAGCCAGTGGACGAAGGAAGAGGCTGACGTCTTGACGGAGAAGGTCCTCACCCTCAAGACCGCCGCTGAGGTCAAGGCCGCACTCCAGGCCGCCGCGAAGTAGGGGGCCTACTAAGCAGGGGGTCTGTACGCCCTCTTGTTTCTGTAGGGGCGTAGGGGCGGGCTCGTCGGAAAGCGGCGGGTCCGCCCTCTGTGTCAGCGATCCGCTCTTGGGTGGACGCAGGGGTCGTACGGTCTTAAGGGAAGATGACGTCCAGTGCCCCTGGTTCGACCTCTATCGAGAAGTGACGTCCGCCAAGCCACTCTCCGTCTATCTGGCAGGGAGGTTGTCGTTCGGCAAAGTCGAGTTCGAGCTGCGTCAGCTGCTGGGACTCGATGGCTCTCGAGGCCGTGTGCCTACCTAGGCGCGCGAGGCCAAAGAGGCACAGGAGCGCAGGGGTCGGCGGCCTGCGCACGTTGAAGCAGATGTCAAGAAGGCCGTCGTCAGGCCGTGCGTGGGGGCAGACCCTGAAGCCCCCTCCGTAGGTCGGGCCATTCTGTACGGCAAGGATGAGTTCCCTGAGCTCTCGAGGCGGTGACTCTCCCAGCGTCATCGTGCAGGGATAGCCCTTGTGGGCCGTCGCCATGATGTGCAGCCCCGAGCTCACGAAGAGTCCCGACCCCCTCTGGAGGGATCCGCCTGCGCGGCGTCTGGTCGTGTCGAGGGCGATGGCCGCATCGAGGCCAAACGAGAGGGTCTGGACAAAGTGGACACTTGTACCGGCGTCTGTCGAGACGCGTCCCAAGTCGATGGTTTTACGTCTGCCTTGACGCAGCTGCTCCAGGGCGCCTTTGGCATCGTTTCTTCTGAGGCCCAAGGTGCGTGCGAAGTCGTTGCCCGACCCCATGGGGATGACGGCGAGCACGGGGCGCTTGTCGCGAGGAAGCGCCACGAGGCCGTTTGCGACCTCATGGATGAGGCCATCTCCGCCGACGGCGACGATCGTGTCGACGTCGGTCGAGTGCGCCGCGAGGGACGTCGCATCCCCGGGGCCTGCCGTGAGATGACGCCCTATAGCCGCAGTCATGCCAGTCGAGGCGAGAAGCTCCTCGACTTCCCGCGCTGCGTTCGCGTTTTTCCCGCTGTGGGCGGCGGGATTTGCTACGACGAGCGTGTTTCCAAAGTTGACCTGCGCCATGCCATCCGCTCCCTGTGTGCCCGTGCCGTCTTAGTCATTGTACGGTAGGCGAGGGTGTCGGCGCTCGCCAATCAATCATGCGGTGACGCAACGCGAGCGAGCGTCCCAGCTCACGGTGAGGAGCCCGTCCTTGCGACCCCTCGACTGCAGTCCCTACCGCGTCGCCCTCACCCAAGCCCGAGGGCCGCATCCAGGCGTGCCTTGAGGAGCTCGTAGCGCAGGCGCTTCTCATCTGCGGCAAAGTGTACCTCGCGAAACTGTTCGGGGTTCTCTGTATAGTCGAGCGTACAGTCCGAGAACTGCTCGCTCGTGAGATCGAACGCACGCCCACTCACCACGTTGTAGCAGTGGAAGTTGCCACCAGGGCGCAAGATGCCGAACACCTTCCCACCAAAGATGTCCTGGGCGAGAAAGGCCGTGATGGAGCACTGGCCGAGCGTCCTGTCCTCAGGCGACCACTGTGCCCGTAACCTCGGAGCGCAGGTCTTGGCACACCAGAGTCCAGAGAGCAGGTCATAGAGGTCCCGAGGGGTCTTGACGCGTGCGTATCGCGGGTTGGCGGGCGGCATGTCCGCATGCTCCCAGCCATAGAATCGGTATTCCATAGGTCTCTCCCCAAGGCGTCGGGTTATCTGTCGAGTACCTAGGATACCGCGTACGGAAGGCGTCTGTCGCCGACGCCTGCGCGGCAGGTTCTTGCGGGAGCTTCGTCGAGCTTGGCCCTACGTGCTGTGCCTGTCTCTCAGCGTCCTCTCAGTTGCGTTCTGTATCGTGTGGCCAAGGTACAAGAGAGAAGAGAGAGGAGCGGGACATGAAGACCAGTACGTTCGCCCAGACGTCCTTGAAGGGACGCGTCCTCATCGCGGTGGTAGTCACGACTGTGTTGGTGGTCATCGGGGTTGGTGTCGCGCGTGCGGCTACGGCGGGCGATCCCCAAAAGATCGCATCCGCAGCTGCAAGCACGACGAGCGATTCCAAGGGAGCCACGACCGCGCCCGCGACCTTGGAGGAGATCATCGAAGATGCGAAAAAGACCACGTTCTACGACACGGACCAGTTCCTCTGGGAGCACTACGGTATGACTGAGCGGGAGTTCGAGCAAACCTACGGCGTCGACGATGACGTGCTTGATCCCTACGAGGCGCCACGATGCTCTGCCGCACAGGGTGGAGGCACGCCATCTGGCGGCACTGCCCCAGATGGTGGCCAAGATGGCACTACCTTTGCAACCAGGCAGGAGTATGAGGCGGCAAAGGATGCCTGGAAGGCCGCCCATCCCGGTGTCGAAGACGACGTCTGGGAGGCCCAGCACCCCAATCCGTTCGATTGCGACGACCATGACGACTGAGGGCGACCGGGGCGGTTGAGGACGACTAAGGTGACCACGACGACTGAGGGCGATCGGGGCATCGGCCAGGGGTACAGGCGGGGTGCGTCGACGGGCGCACCCCACGCCATTCCATCAAACGGGCGGCAAACGACGAGTCGCCCGCAGCTGCGTCGACGGGCGCACCCCACGCCATTCCATCACTCCTGTATCATGGAAAGACAGATCACCCGTCAGTCATCACTTGCGTCATCACTCGCGACGTCACGACGAACAGGATGGCCCCATGCGCGTGCTCATTGTCGAAGACGACCAGAGGCTCGTCTCCTACCTCAAGAAGAGCCTCGAGGCCGAGGGACTCTCGGTTGACGTGGCCTTTGACGGCAACGTCGCGCTTGACAAGGCGCTCGCGCAGTCGTACGACGTGATTACGCTTGACATCATGCTTCCCGAGCTCAACGGGTACCGGGTCTGCCAGAACCTGCGCTCCTCAGGCGTTCCCACCCCCATCCTCATGCTCACGGCAAAGGATGGCGAGTACGACGAGGCGGACGCCCTCGACGTCGGGGCGGATGACTTCCTGCGTAAGCCCTTCTCGATGGTCGTGCTGCTTGCGCGCATCAGGGCGCTCGCCAGGCGCGGTGGTGCGGCGGCGGGCAAGGTGCTCTGCGTGGGAGACCTCAGGCTCGACATGGCTTCCAAGCGCGTGGAGCGGGGAGGAAGTCGTATCGAGCTCACGCCGCGCGAGTACGCCCTGCTCGAGTACCTCATGCTCAGACGAGGCATCGCGCTCACCAAGGCGCAGCTTCTCGAGCACGTCTGGGGCGCACGCTTCATGGGAAGCGAGAACGTGGTGGAGGTCTACATCGGCTACCTGCGCAAGAAGCTCGACGGGAGCGGTCGAACGTCACTCATCGAGACCGTGCGTGGCGTCGGGTACCGAATGGGCTGATTGCATGGTGCCAGGACCCAAGACCATACGGGGCAGGGTGGTGCTGTCCACGCTGTGCGCCACGACCGCCGTGATGCTCCTGTTGCTTGCGGTGGCCTCCTATGGCGTGATGCAGGTGGTGCGGCAGGCTATTTCTGACAACCTCGTCGAGAGGCTCGACCTTGCCCGATCGGCTGTGGAGAGGGGAGATCTTGCCTCGGCCGTCGACTCGTCTGGCCCGACCATCGTGCAGGTGGTTGGAGCCGACGGTAGGGTCATTGTGGCGAGCGAGAACGCACGCGGCCTCGCACCGCTGACTGGGCTTGCGATCGGCGAAAAGGCGGAGCTCGACGACGATGTCGAGCTTGAGCTCGACGACGAGGACGATTTGCGGCCTGGGGAAGACGAGGATGCCAAGGAAAAGAGGGGCGAGGCCACCGAGCACGAGGGTGACCATGAGGGTGGCCGTGAGAGGTCCGACGACGCAGACGGACAGGTGCGGGATCGCGACGACGAGGATCTAGGCGAGCGTGACGGGCGGGTACGGGACCACGACGATGGGGACCACGACGATGCGGACCACGACGATGCGGACGGGGACCGTACTGCTGAGGGGAGTCGCGCAGGCTCTCCCGTGCTTTCCCTCATCGCGGCTGCGGTGCGAACCACCAAGGCCTCGGCATCCCCAGCACTCTCCCTGAGGGCCTCTGAGGTCCTCGGCGTCGAGGGTCCCTTCCTCGCTATGGAGCGCGAGGCTACAAGCCCTACTCACGGCAGCGTCACCATCGTCGCTTTCACCTCGATCGCGCCTGCGGTCGCGACGGGGCGAGGGGCTGCCCTTCTACTGGCGGCAGTGTTCACCCTCCTGCTGGTCGTGGTGGCGCTGTTCTCTTGGCACATGACCGAAAGGACGTTGCGGCCCGTCGAAAGGATGCGCCAGAGTGCCGAGGCGATCACGGCGAGTGATCTCTCGCGACGCGTGAGCGTACCAGACGGCGACAGGGACCTCTCTCGCCTCGCCAGGACCTTTAACGATCTGCTTGCGCGAGTCGAGGCGGCGATGGACGCGCAACGTCGTTTCGTCTCGGATGCGTCGCACGAGCTCAAGGGTCCTGTTGCCGCGACCAAGGTCATGCTCGAGACCGCACGGGCCCATCCCGAGGCGGTCGACCCGTCCACTCTCCTGAGCGATCTTGCGAACGAGAACGAGCAGCTGCAGGGCATCGTGGCCGACCTCTTGGCCCTCGCCCGTCAGGATGAGGGACGCCTGCAGGTCAATCTGGTCCCCCTTGACCTATGTGACCTCATCTATGAGGAGGTCTCAAGTCTTGAGAGGCGCAGTGCCGTATCCCTTGACGTGAGCGGCGTGGAACCACTCGTGTGCGCAGGCGACGCGCAGCTCCTAGGACAGGCGTTGCGCAACCTTCTCGAGAACGCGGTGCGCTATGCGCACTCGCATGTGGCTGTGACCTGCCACGAGGTGTTGGGCAGCACGGGTCGGCTCATCCGCATCAGCGTGAGCGACGACGGTCCTGGCATCGCTCCTGCGGATCGCGAGCGCGTGTTTGGGAGGTTCGTGAGGCTTGGCAAAGATCGCGGGCGTGCCACCGGTGGCACGGGCCTAGGCCTTGCCGTGGTCCAGGGTATCGTGGAGCGACACGGCGGTAGGGTCTACTTCTCCGACCCAGAGATTGGTGGTGCCACAGCCGTGATGGAGCTTGTGGGCAAGGCGCCTGCGCGATGTGAGTGATTCGCTCACTCCACCTGCGCGATGTGAGTGATCCGCTCGCTCCGCCCACGCGATGTGAGTGATTCACTCACATCGAGAATGCTTTCAGTAGCGCTCTGACCTGCTCATATGTAATTCGGCTCTCTCGCGTCGCAGCTGGTTTGGCAAAAAAATCACTCACTTCATGATGCTGAAGTGAGTGAATCACTCACATCGCGCAATCGGCGGGCGCCGAGCTGCGCCAGTCGCCGAGAGAGAGGCGTCGATCTGCGACGGCCAGTCAGCTCCTTATGCCCGAGCGCCCTTCTGGCACAAGGTGGCACAGCCCAAGGTCCTCATCTTGGCCAAGCGTTAGACTATAATCGATTTGACCCTGCTCATGACGAGGGTCAGCGGGCATGTGTCCATGTACGGTTTGGGGTGCCATCATGAAGAAGCTCATCAACAGGGCGGAGAACGTCGAGGCCGAGATGGCCGAAGGTTTGGTCAGGGCCTTTCCCGACATTATTGCGGACAGGGGCGATGGCATCATCGTCCGCACGCACCAGAAGGTGGGGAAGGTCGCGCTGGTAAGCGGCGGTGGGTCGGGCCACGAGCCCGCTCATTGCGGCTACGTGGGCAAAGGGATGCTCGACGCCGCTGTTGGCGGTCCCGTCTTTACCTCCCCGTCGGCAGATGCCGTCTACAAGGCGATATGCGAGGTCGCGACCGACGAGGGCGTGCTTCTCATCGCCAAGAATTACACGGGCGACGTGCTGAACTTCCAAATGGCCGCCGACATGGCGTCCGATGACGACATTGACTGCGAGTGCGTGGTGGTGAACGACGACGTTGCCGTAGAGGACTCGACCTTCACGGCGGGACGGCGTGGCGTGGCGGGCACCGTCTTCGTCCACAAGATCGCAGGTGCCAAGGCGGAGGCGGGCGCCTCCCTTACCGACGTCAAAGCCATTGCCGAGCGGGTCATTGCAAACGTCCGCAGCATGGGCGCGGCGATCGCCCCCTGCACGGTCCCGGCTGCGGGTACGCCGGGCTTTGAGCTCGCGCCAGACGAGATGGAGATGGGCATCGGCATCCACGGCGAGCCGGGCGTTCGCCGCGAGAGAATGCGACCCGTAGACGAGATCGTCGACGAGCTGCTCGAGCACATTCTGTCGGACCTCGACTTTGTCGGTCGAGAGGTGGCGGTTCTGGTGAATGGCTCTGGTGGCACCCCTCTCATGGAGCTTGCCATCGCCAACCGTAGGGTGGCGAGGCTGCTTGAGGACAAGGGCATATCCACGTACCGAACCTTGGTTGGCAACTACATGACGTCGATAGAGATGCAGGGCTTCTCGCTCACCCTGTTACGCCTAGATGACGAGCTCAAGGGGCTTCTTGATGCGCCTGCCAAAGCCTTTGCCTGGAGGGGATAGCGATGGGTGAGGATACAGTGGCCACCAAGACCGATGGGGAGAGGCTAATCGCGGTCCTTTGTGCCGTCGCGGACGCGATCGAGGCCCACAAGGATGAGCTCACTGAGCTTGACAGGCCCATTGGCGACTCCGATCATGGCATCAATATGTCACGCGGCTTCTCGGCCGTGGCCGCTGAGCTTCCGGGGGAGGTCGGCATGCCGCCTGCAGACATCCTCAAGCGCTGCGGCATGACGCTCGTCGCGAAGGTGGGAGGCTCCTCGGGACCCCTGTATGGGACCTTCTTCCGCAAGCTGGGGGTGGGCCTCAAGGGCCTTGAGACCATCGATCTCCCCTCCTTTGTGGATGCGATGGATGCTGCGGTTGGTGCTGTCATGCAGCTCGGCAAGGCAACTGAGGGCGAGAAGACCATGGTCGACGCCATGGCTCCTGTCGTGGTGTCCTTGAAGTCGTCGGTTGCCAGGGGCGAGGGCGCCCGCCTGGCCTTCGCGAAGGCGGCAGACGTCGCCTTTGCCTCCGCAGTCGCCACCATTCCCCTGCGCGCGACCAAGGGGCGTGCGAGTTACCTGGGGGAGCGCTCCGTTGGACACCAGGATCCTGGCGCCACCTCCTTCGCCTATATGGTGTCAGCCGTCGCTTCCTGCTACTGCTGAGAGGAGGGGGCTATGGTCGGTATTGTCTTGGTGTCCCACTCAAGGGAGCTTGCAGAGGCGACGGCAGCCCTGGGGCGTCAGATGGCACCCGACGCACGGGTGGCTGCTGCGGGGGGCTTGGAAGACGGAGGGTTCGGGACGAGTTACGAGCGCATAGAGGCAGCGATAGGGCAGGTCTTGGGCGATGATGGCGTGATCCTCATTATGGACATGGGTTCGTCTGTCATGACCGCTCGCATGGTCGTCGAGGATCTGGAGGATGACAGGGTCCACCTTGCTGACTGCCCATTTGTGGAGGGCGCCGTCGAGGCCATGGTTGCCTCCCAGGGAGGAACCTCTGCTGATGACATCCTTGAGGGGCTTGGACGGGCCGCAAGGGCGAGCAAGTTGTAGATGAGCCACGCGCAGAGAGAGACGCGGTGGCGCATAGATGCGGTGGCGCAGAGGCGTGGTGGCGCAGAGTGCGCTTTTCCGTCGCACCGCGACCGCAGAGTGCGCCTTTCCGTAACGTCGCGCGACTCAAACTGCGTCTTTCCGTGAGATCCGGGGCGCAGAGTGCGTCTTTTGGTGAGGCCACGGGTGCAGAGTGCGCTTTTTCGTAGAATGCGCTTTTTCTCACCTGGGCAAACGTGGTGTCACCTCACGGAAAACCGCACTCTGTCCCCGACGGCTCACGGAAAACCGCACTCTGTCCCCGTCACCCCTCCGTCATCTCACGCAAAAGCGCATTCTACGTGTGTCCCAGTCCAAAAGACGCATTCTGTGCGCAAGCAGTCACGCAGAGTGCGTCTTTCCGTGAGACACTGCAGCCAGAATGCGCTTTTCCGTAACACCGCAACCGCAGAGTGCGCTTTTCCGTAACACCGCAACCGCAGAATGCGCTTTTCCGTAGAGTGCGCTTTTCCTTACCTGGGCAAACGTCGAGCCATCTCACGGAAAACCGCATTCTGTGTCCGCTGCCTCACGGAAAAGCGCATTCTGTGTCCGCTGCCTCACGGAAAAGCGCATTCTGCATGAGGCGGTCAGAGAGACTCCACGTACCTACGGCAACAATTTGGCACAAGCAATGGCAACGCCAAAGCATAGCGCGGCGATGACGCAGGTGATGCAGATGGGATCTTTTGCCCTCTCCCTTTACGTGGCCTGTCACTATGCCTATAAGGGCGACAAGTACGGAGAAGCTGCCCACGGTTGTCAGATTGAGCGTGAGTACAGTTTGCAGGTCTATCTACGCTGCCTGACGTTGACGCTCACGAGGGTGAAGATGCCCGCTAGGATGGCCATGATTGCCATCACGTTGCCGTACATCCTTCTCTCGACAGACTTGCCTTGCTCGATTAGCTCCCGTATCTTCATGTTACTCAATAACATGGTATAGCATCCAGTTACAGACATACCTTGTATTGAAGCCCTGTTCGGTCAGCCTGACGCGACTTGGAGTTATTCTGCCGCACAAGAAGGAGAGAGACGCCTATGGGCCGAGCCCCGTCTAGAGGGAGACCTCGAAATGTCCGCGTCTATCTGCGAGCCTGCAGTCGTGTCCACGCATGTGGAGGGCGGGCCTGCCAACCAAAACCTCTGCCACGCGCCGTCCCTTGGCGGGCCGGGCGATCGTGGGCTCCTGTGCCTAGGAGGTAGGTAGCGCCTAGGCGAAAATGCGGGATCGGCAGCATGTGCATCCCAGTGAGAATAGGGTATCAGTAGAACACACTCGTGGTTGATACGTGTATAATACGTATTTAATACATTATCAATACGTGTGATTGGAAGCTTCATGTCCATGACTATCAGTATAGATGATGATCTCAAGCGGGAATTCTCCGAGGTCTGCCGCGAGATCGGCCTGCCGCCCTCGACCGCCTTCGGCATCTTTGCCAAGGCCGTCGTGCGCGAGCGCGCCATACCCTTCGCGCTCTCTGCCGTGAGTGCCTCCGAGCGAGCAGCGCATACCTACGACCTCGCAGTGTCTGACGGCATCAGGCGGGGGCTCGCTGACGTAGCAGCAGGTGATGTGCTCACCCGCGAGGGGTCGCGGGCGCTGCGCTCATCGAGCAGAGCCATGGCAAGATCCACGACATGACGCCTTGGAAGGTCCGCTACGCGCGACAGTTCCATGAGCAGCTGATGGGACTCTCTGACGCGACATACGGCCACGTGGAGGACTCGATCGACGTACTGGCTGGGAACCCCGGCCTCGCGCGCGACTACGATCCGGCCTACGAGGCGGCATGGCCTCCCGCATCCTGCCAATTCTACTTCGTGCCCAGGACCACGAAGGTGATCTACCTCCTGATGGATGAGGACGCGCACCTGCTTACGATGCTCTACCTGGGTGATACCCGTGAGGACCCCAGACATCGCTTCGACCGCATGGAGTGGTAGATGCTTGTAGATCACAGGCTAGCACGGAACTGCGGGGAGTCGTGACGCCCTGCGGCTCCCGTGGTTGCTGCTACGTCACCGGGCAACCCATGGTGCTTTCACCCTGCGTGAATGTGGCTTCCAGCTGTTCCGCCGTATGGTACGGAGTCGTGCTGCCGCACGATAAGGAGAGAGATGCCTATGGGCCGAGCCCCGCCTAGAGGGAGACCTCGAAATGTCCGCGTCTATCTGCGAGCTTGCAGTCGTGTCCACGCACGTGGAGGGCGGGCCTGTCAACCAAAACCTCTGCCACGCACCCCCATGGCCGGCCTGCAGTCGGCTACGCCGTCCCCCTGGCTAGCCGGGCGATCATGAGTCCCAGCGGTCGAGGAGGTAGGTGGCGCCCAGGCGAACGCGCGGGATCGGCAGCATGCCCCTCCCCGTAATGTCGGGGCTCCAGTAAAACACGCTCACGACCTTGAAACGCAGGGCGTTGTTGTTCGGGACCATGTAGTAGTACTCCTTTCCCCATCCCGCCTGATTGGACTCTCCGACGCGCACGAAGTTGTACCCATCTAAGTATTGGCCTGTGATGTAGCAGCTTCCATGGTATGCGGCGGCGCTGTCTGCGCGAGATGCGCTCGGGCCTGCGACGTACTCGCGACACAGGTCATTGACCGGGGGTAAAAGGAGAATCAACGTAAAGGCGAACACTGTGTGAATGATCATGTCCCTCATGGCAAAGCTCCTCTTTATGAAAGGATGAAAGGACCGGCTTCCTGCGTATTATAAGGTACTGGAAAGAAGACATCTGGCTTCGTTTGGCATGGGGGAGAGACGAATGCCACCGTCCTCTTCGTCATCCGGTCCTGACTGCAAGCTGACAGGGCCGCTCTGGTCTCCAGACCCGTCTTGCACCACCCTTGCGACGTTCGTATGGGAGTGTGGGTAGACCAGCTGGCGGAGGATACTTAAAGTTCACGTCGCATGGACGTACCGATACGGCTACCATGGATTTGTCATGTGAGCTTGCTCGATCGGAGCCGCCTATGGATAGCCAAGAGCTCAGTGAGCTTGAGGGATATGGTTACCAGCTGCCTGCGTCACAGGGCCAGACGTCTTGGGACCCTACGCCCGCACATCCTACGTGGTGGTCTACCGACTGGTTTGCGGCAGTCCTCGGTGGCGTGATATGGATTTTCCTCTTTAAACTCTACGAAGCTGGCCTGTTCGGGGGTACGCTAGGTAAGATCCTCTTCGCCCTGCTTGGTGCCTCCTATGCGCATGACTGCTACCCGTCATACTTCACCGCAGCACCAGCGCTTGACAATGCCAGGCTAGTGTCGCTTCTCAACACCCTTCTTGGCGGACCGGTCTTTGGTTGCATCTGGAATCTCAACCTCACCAAGCGTACTCAGGGCGTCTCGCATCTCGTCTGCATCCTGCTCAACGGATTCAGCATCATGAGCAATGTGGCGCTCCTTTCCGCGTGCATGCCTTTTAGGGAGCAGACAGGCTTGGCGTGAAATACCTTCGTTGACCCGCGTAGATCAGAAGAGCGTTAAGCTTCTCTTTAAGAACACTGAATAGTGTGAGACCACCTCGCTGGTACGCGTAGACTCCTGCCTTTTGTGGAAACGCTAAAAGGCTGACCATCCCCTATGCGCGGTGCCGTGGGAAGAGATGCGCCCATGTCAGCCCTCTTAGGTAGTCATCGCACTGAGGAGAAACGAACTGAGAAGGATTATAGCTGGGATCACGAGCAGGGTGATGCCGACCGAGGCGGCCAGCTCGCAGGTCTGACCTTTGACCTTGCGCCATATGGCGTACACGATCAGTGCTACGGGGATCAGCGGATAGGTGACGGGGATGTTCATGGTTATGGAGAGCTTGGCCCCGTCCCACCTGAGTGAGGCGATCATTTCGGCCAGCAGCGTGAGTACCGCAAGGGATGCAATGAGCGCCACGACGTCTTTGGTCTCGCGCTCCTGCTGGGACTTTGTGATGTCGAGGACTTTCGTGCAGGCGTCCTCAGCCTCGTCTGTCGTCATAGTCTGCTCCTCCGTCTTCTCGGCCCTCATCAGCTCGACGATGGACACGCCCAGCGCATCCGCCAAAGGCTCGATGTTTCCGATGTCGGGAAAGCCCACGCCTCGTTCCCAGCGGCTGATGGCCTTGTCAGTTACATGAAGCTCGCTCGCGAGGGTGGCCTGGGTCATGCCCCGCTCTCGGCGCCGCTGCGCCACGAAGCTTCCGAATCGCTCTGCCTCCATCCTCACCACCTCCTGGGACCAACATGCCCCAAGTGGTGCCCACAGTCAATCGACGTTTCGTTTACCGCCTCTGAGCTTGGTGTTTCGCACGACGCGCCCTCCATACGACGCACCGGCATCACGACGCGCCCTCCATATGACGCGCCAGTTGGCGATGCGCCCTCCGTGCGACGCGCTCGCACCTCCCGACCCTCTGGTCAGGCGCCCCCTTGCCTTGTGGCCAGCCCCTCGTCCCTCAGCAGATCATAGGCGACCTCGCTACTCGTAAGGCGCAGACTGCAATCGTCCTTGTGGGGTTGTGCGAGCAGGGGTAGGCTTCCATGCCAGACAATTGACTCGTCGAAGATGGCGAGCGCCGAGCGTCTCCACTCCCTTAGCTCGGCGAGGCAACCCATGCTGCGAAGCAGCTCGACACCTTGCTGCGCGCGGGCGATGCCGCGTGGGTCCTTTGGCTGGTTGATGACGATCGAGACGTGCACGCCGCGCTCGACGACGGCCGAGAGGCGAGGTCGCAAGGTTAGGACGTACCTGTGGCTTAGGTAGGGGACGGCAAGGTGGACGGACCTCTTTGAGCTGTCGAGGTCCGCAAAGAGGAGAGACTCGCAGTCGCTTGGGCCGACGATCGATCCGGCCGTCCTGTCCACATCGTCGCTCGCTGGTATGAGCTCGTAGCCGAGTCGCGCGTAGCTTTTCAGGCGCTTCTTGTACATGCGGTCGAGCATGGGGACGCTGGTGTCCACGTAATCGTACACGATCACCTCGCTCTTGCCCTCGCGCTCTCGGTGGAGCCTACCCAAATACTGCGTGACGACCCCTTCCCAGGAGACAGGGGTCGCGAGGACGAGCGTGTCGAGTCTGGGCTCGTCGAAACCCTCGCCAAGGTAGCTTCCAGTCGCGACGACGGCAAAGCTGACGTCATCTGCGGCCTCGGCGATCTCGCGGACCTGCTCTCTCCTTTCTCGCGCGGGCATAGCGCCGCTCAGCAGGAAGACCTTGAAGCCCTGCTCCAGGACGAGCTTGGCGAGTAGGGCCGCATGCTCCCTCCGTCTTGTGATGACAAGGGGTCGGCGACCGGCTCGCAGTGCCAAGACGGTGTCCTGGGCGATGAGCCGGTTGCGCGCGGGATGGGCGCAGAGCCGGTCGAGCACCTGGTTGAAGCTGCTTCCCGCCTCGATGCCAGCCAGGCGAATGTGGGTGAACCGAGGCTCGAGAAGGCGGGCGAAGCCTTGCTCCTGAGCCTGCTGCCTTGGGTCTACCCTGTGTACGACGGCGCCGCACTGCATATAGAGTATGCCCTCCAGACCGTCGGAGCGCCTGGGGGTGGCGCTGAGGCCATAGACCCTGGATGCCGTGGTGGTCGCGAGGACCTGTGCCAGCTGAGGCGCCGCGCCGTGCTGGCACTCGTCGCAGATGACCATGCCGTAGCTGCGTACGAGCCCCTTGATCCTGCGCCCGCCGCTCAGCTCGCGCCCCTCGAGGAGGGACTGGTAGGTGGCGATGTCCACGATCCCTCCCGGGACGCTCCTCCCACCTCCGATCCGCCCGACCAGCGAGCGTCTCCTTCTGCTTGTGCGCCCGGTTTTGGTCAGCAGCTCCGGCAGTTCCTCGTCGATGGAGAGGAAGGTGGCCAGGCGCTCCTGCCACTGGTCGAGTAGGGGAGTGCTTGGCACGATGACGAGGGTCTGAAGCCTCAGCGCGCCTATGAGGTATGCGGCGATGACCGTCTTTCCAAAGCCGGTCGGTGCCGACAGGATGCCGCACTCATGCCTCAGGAGCTCGTCGGCCGCTGTCTGTTGAGAGGGGCGCAGGTTTCCTGTGAAGGAGGCGCGGATGGGTGTGCCTACAAAGCGCCTGTCCTCGACGTGGTAGCTGATGCCCAGTCCATCCAAGAGGCAGAGCAGCCCCTTCTCGCAGCCCCTGGGGATGGCGATGGTCGTCTCGTCCATAAGGCCTTGGTCGATGATGCGCGGTTTCCCATAGACGCTCTGGCGCATCGCTTGTGCGCGGTAAAATTCGGGGTTGCTGAGCGCGGCGAGCCTCCGGATCCTGCCCTGCACGGTAGCGGGCAGGCCACATCTGTTGATAAAGAGCATGTTGGACTTCGTTATCGCCACCGTCAGGAAGGGACTTATGCCCTTGAGGACTTCTGTGCGTCCGTCAGGACAGAGGCTCTCAGAAGGGGTTTGTGTCGGAAGCGGTCGGCCTTGCCCGGCTTCTTTTGTCCGAGGCCTTAAGAAGGCCAGCTCACCCAAGGCTTGGCCACACGTGGCGGCGAGTGTCCGCTCCACCAGGTCCCTGCTCGTTTTTCTGACTGAGGAGAGGTAGCGCCACTGGTCGGGATGTGCCTTGAGCTGGTCGTCCACGAACACGCTGTTGCTGAGACGCTGCGCCTGGCCCTGAAAGGGAAGCGCGATGAGGCTGCCGAACCCACCCTTGGCGATCGTGTCCTGCGCGGGATAGAAGCGGTCGTAGGCGTCAAAGTACCTGATCAAACCGTTGTCCATGGCTCTCGTGATGAGGAGACTGCCAAAGTCCCTCGCGAGCGGGGAGGGCAGCGGCTCGTCGAAGAATACCCATGCGTGCGCCCTGTCCCCCGACCTCGAGCGCTCAAGGGCCACGTCCACCCCAAGGGACCTGCCTGCATGAACATATGCGAGAGACTCCCTCTGCCAGCCTGTGCCGTCGAAGTCGGCGACGAGGAGTGATACCGTGCAGTCCGCTTGTACGACGTAGAGGCCAACGACGTCCTTGAGGTCACATCGATTGCCGTTGAAATGTTTCACGAGCGCTTGGTTGGAGAGTGGAATGAAGGAGCGCTGCGGGCAGTCCGCACACCTGGCGTGGGGGTTGGCCCTCTTGGGACAGATGCCTGCGACCCACTCGTTGGCACAGGCGGGCGTATAGCCTATCCCTCCCGACCTCTTGCGGTAGCCGTGGGCGTACAGGTCGCCTCTCCCGACGAAGAGTGACCGGAAGAGGGACAACTTGTCTTTCGCAGAGCTTTTCGACGTGACAAGCCCCTGAGCTCCGGTGGTCTGACGCTCTGCGGCTTGGGCCTCGATTTGCTGCGCGAGGAGCGTGGCGCCCTGTTGCCACTCAACTTCTGTCGCGTAGAGCCGCCTGCCCCCATCGACTGTGTATATGACTATCGAAGACCTGCCGTCTGCGTGGGAGACAAGCTCGACAAACGACGCCTCGCTGCCGCCGATGATGGCGTGGCGCGCGCAGGGGACTGCAGATTCGCCCATGCTTCGTCCTTCGGTCTAGGGTCTTGTGGGAGCCTGACCTGCATTTTCATGGTAGCGTGCCTTGGGCCTGATGTCCACCGCCATGGGGCCTACCGGCCCGCACGTCTTGTCTCCATCAGTGTCACATGACCTGCTTCCCCCGCATCTTGCGTCAGGATGGTCGATAATCGGGAGCACGTGAGACCACGACGAAAGGAGACTTGCAATGCCAGAGGCCACGACGCCAGGGACAACAACACCAAAGATCACGACGCCGATCTACCACTACATCCGTGAGGCCGTCACGGATGGGGAGCTTCCCGATGACTTCAGCCTGCGTCCCTATGACAGGGGTGACCAAGAGCTGTTCATGGCGGACGGCGCGATGGACGGCATGTGTATCTATCACATGGCGAGGCCCGAGCTCCCGGCCGACCTTGACGCCCAGATCGGGTCTGCGTTGATGCTCGCGAGCTCTGGCGAGCCTGTGGCAGCGGACGAGGCCTTTTCCTCCTTGGCTAACAAGTTTCGCTCCATCCGGATCATCGATCAGGTGGTCGATGGTGTGCGTACACGCAGGGACCAGCTCGATCCTGCCATGATCTATCACTATGCGAAGCGCCTTGTGCTCACGTCCACCGACAAGGAGCTCCTGAAGATCGGTCTTGAGCTTTTCGAGCTGCTTCGGGAGCCGGATGACCAGCTGAAGGACGCGATGCGGACGCTCGGCCTGAGTGACGAGTTCACGACCTTTGTCGTCTTCGACATGATGATGCAGTGGACGAATGGCAACGACGAGATATTCCGACTTGTGCAGAAGGTCCATGGCTGGGGTCGCATACACGCCATCGAGAGGCTTGAGCCATCCACTGACGAGATACGCGACTGGTTCCTCTTTGAGGGGGTCAACAACAACATCATGCCCGCGTACTCGGCGCTCACCTGCTTCAACAAGTCGGGGCTTGCAGAGCGGATTGCAAGGGGTTTGAGCCCCAAGGAGTTCAGGGGCGCGGGCGCCGTGATGGAGGCTCTTGTCGATGAGGGTCCCGTCGAGGGCATATCCGTCCTCGACGACCCGGCAGGGATCCTGGGGGCCTACGTCGATCAGGCTCGCACGCAGGACGTGGGAACAGATGATCTCTCCGTCATCAGTGCGATTCGTCGCTATGCAAAAGACAAGAAGATGGGTAAAGTCGCATCGGCGTGTGACGACCTGCTCAACTCACCAGATAGCAGGCAGAAGGTCGCAGACGCCGTCTCTCGTGGCGACGTGACGGCATTTATGCTTGCCGAGCAACTTGGCATTCCGTACCATGAGGAGCTTCTCAGGGCCATGGGAACTAACTTCCGTTGGCTGTTTACGCGCATCGGCTGCCTCATCGACGATGAGCGCTACATTGACCAGGCGCTTGAGCTGGCAAGGACGGGCATGCCCCTGGACGCCATCGAGCAGGAGCCTCGTGACGAGAGCGGTCTGGGGCCTGGGCACTTTGCCTATCTGGCGCTTGGCTTCGTGCTCCAGCCGCTTTGCGGGCACGTGCTGAAGGGCACGGACATCGTCGAGAGGGCGCTCATGTCGCCTGTGGTCAGAAACAGGATCGAGGCGCATCGCGTGCTGAGGTCCTGGGTGAGCAGCAAGAGGATACCGCTGGCAGAGCTCTCGCCTGAGCTGTATGCCCGCCTAGGTGAGGCCTACAACGCGGAGCCGAAGGAGGACCTGCGGCAGTCCATGAGGCCCCTGCTCGATGGTGCCATCACGTTTCCAAAGGAGGACATGTGAGCGAGGGTCGGGTGGCGCCGGCCTCTTGTGACCTCACGTTGAGGCAAGCGACACAGAAGGTATCCAAAGTATATACAGATATTTCTAGTTTGACTTAATTTATGTCATCAGATATTGCTACACTTTGAGGGGTTAGGCAACGGTCAGTCGGCAGGCTGGGCGCTCATATACGGTAACTGGTAGGGAGTTCGCGATGCTATATGCGCACTCGAAGGGTGAGGATCAATCGGACTGGCAGCCCCTCTCCGAACACTTGGAGAATGTGGCAGAGTTGAGCGCTCAATTTGCCGCTACCTTTGGTTATGGGCAGTGGGGCCGTGCGCTTGGGCTACTACATGACGCGGGCAAGGTTTGTGATCGATTCCAGAATGAGCGTCTCTTCAACAGGCCCGTGAGCGTTGACCATGCGGCCTTTGGGGCGCGACGAGCGCTTGAGCTCTACGGGGGCTGCGGCGACAAGAACGATGCGGCCGGTACGCGAGCTTACGCGGGTGAGCTTATGGCCTATGCGATTTTGGGTCATCACGGAGGCATGAAAAGCGCCATTCCTGATGCCGAGTTGAGAATCGAACGCCTCGACTCGCCTCCTGATCATGGACAAGTTGCTGATGACTATGGTCCCTATCAAGATATGCTCAGTGAGTCTCCTGATTCCATCCCTCCGGGACGGCCAAGCCTTGAGCCTACGTCGTTGGCCCGTCTCATGCAATCACCTCTTGGAGTTCGACGGGATGTCATGCAGCAACTCTTGCCCTTCTCGGCGCAGGCGTTGACGCGTATGCTGTTCTCGTGCCTTGTCGATGCCGATTGGCTCGACACTGAACGTTTTATGAGTCCCGAGGAAGCGAAGAAGCGAGGGCACGATTACGACTCGACCTCAACGCTGCTCGAGAGGCTCGAAAGCCATCTTGAGAAGCTATCGCACGGGAACAGGGAGACTCCCGTCAATATGGCACGCAACGCTGTTCTCACCGACTGCAAAGAGGGGTCAGCATCCAAGCCCGGTCTCTTTACCCTCACGGTGCCGACCGGTGGGGGCAAGACGCTCTCCTCTATGGAGTTCGCCCTACGCCATGCGACAGTGAACGGCCTTGAGCGTGTTATCTATGCTATTCCGTTCACATCCATCGTCGAGCAGAGTGCAGCCGTCTTCAGGGACATCCTTGGTGAGGAGAACGTCCTGGAACATCACTCGAATTACGACTTTGATGCCGCTGCAGGGGAGGGGCGCGAATATGAGCGGCTTGCTGTGCAGAATTGGGATGCGCCCATTGTGGTAACCACCAATGTCCAACTGCTGGAATCGCTGTTCGCTAATAAACCAAGCAAGTGTCGCAAGCTGCATAACATCGCGAATAGTGTCATCGTGCTCGATGAGGCACAAACCATACCGATTGAGCTTATGCGACCGACGCTTGCGGCCCTTGAGGAGCTGACAATTGACTTTGGCGTGAGTGTTGTGCTTTGCACGGCTACGCAGCCGGCCGTACAGGATGAGTGGCCGTTCGGCTCGCATCCGCATGAGCTGTGCGGTCCGCATCAAGAGCTGTTCTCCATAGCTTTTGACGGTAGAGTTCGCTATCAGGTTGTGGGCGAGCTCCCAGAAGCTGAGTTGGCCGATAAGCTTGCGAATGAACATCAGGTGCTCTGTGTTGTGGGCAAGAAAGCAGAGGCACTTAACCTTTACCGTGACGTCGTTACATGTGCTCGGGAGAGTGGTCTATTCAATGAAACCAAGAAATCTTATGATGCGGGTTTCTTTCATCTAAGTGCTCATATGATTCCGCTACATAGGTCGCAGATGATTGCCAAGATAAGAAAACGACTCGATGCGGGTAAGCGTTGCGTGGTCATATCCACCCAACTTATAGAGGCGGGCGTGGACGTCGATTTTCCCATTGTCTGGCGTGAGATGGCTGGCTTGGATTCCATCGTGCAAGCGGCAGGTCGCTGCAACCGCAATGGCAGGCGTGTCGATGAGGTAGGTGAAAAGATTCCGGGCGATGTCTTCGTCTTTGAGCTTACCGAACAAGACGATGCTTTCTCGCGTCCAGGGCCCCGTACGTTTCTTGGGAAAACGCGCTTGATTGCCTCTGAGCTTCTCAATGTGGATGGTTTGAGTATTGATGCTACCTCGATTGATCTATATTTTAGGCGTCTCTACCAGACTGAGTCACTTGATGCTCAGTGTGTCATAGAGATTGACGACAAGGGGCGCAAGAGACGTGGCTCTCGAGGCCTTTATGAGGAGATCTCTGACTGTCAGAGACACCTTTCATCCAGCAAGGGATTCCTCTCATGTTACATGGATTACGGCTATGACTTCGAGGTTTATGCCCGCACTTACAAGGTTATAGACGATGAGGGTGAGCCAGTCTTTGTCCCTTGGGATGAAGGGGGAAGACGGCAGCTCAAACATTTGCTGGACTCGATCGGACAAGAAGCATCTCTTATTCGCTCGCTGCAGCCCTATAGCGTAAGCGTGTATAAAAACCTCATGCAAGATTTGGAGCGAGAGGGACTCATTGAGCACTATGGCCTTGTGAGTGTGCTTCGCATGGAGGATGACTGTCGCAAGGTCTATAGCGAGGAGACAGGCCTGCTCCCACCAGACGAGGAGGTGCTCAACATACTTGCTATGTGATACAGAATAGGCGTTTTGGTTGACGCAAACGTGTTTAGAGAAAGGAGGGAGTGCATGGGCTATGGCATAAGGATATTAGTAAAGGGTCCTCGCGCATGCTTTACACGTCCAGAAATGAAAGCCGAGCGTGTCAGTTACGACGTGATAACGCCATCTGCGGCGCGGGGGATCCTCGAGGCGGTTTACTGGAAGCCAGCGATTTCATGGTGCATCGATAGCATCGAAGTGCTCAATGAGATTCGCTTTGAGACATTCCGGCGCAATGAGGTGGAAAGCAAACTTCCCTATAGCGGAAAGTCGGGTGCCAAGTCGATTGCGGATGGCAAAAACCTGCCGCTCTACGAGGTTGCATCGGAGGACCGTCAGCAACGTGCGACACTTCTGTTACGTGATGTTGCCTACATCATCAATGCTCACTTCGACCTGACCGATCGTGTGGGTGAGGGCGACACAGTTGAGAAGCACTACAACATTGCTCTGCGCCGTCTACGCAAGGGGCAGTGCTTCAACCAGCCCTACTTCGGGTGTAGGGAGTTTGCTGCCGAGGTCTCACTGCTTGAGGAGGGTGAGGAAGCATCGCCTTCTTTCTATGCGGGAATCTCAGAAAAGGATCTTGGCTTCATGCTCTACGACCTCGACTTCACGGATGTGAGAAAGCCTGAGCCTAGGTTCTTCCGTGCCGTTATGAAGAACGGTGTCATCGATGTTTCTGCAGCGTTGCAGGAGGTGGTCGGATGATAGTCAAAGACCTTTATGACCTCTATGAGCGTTATGCTGCGGACCCTCAGATGCAGGACAAAGTACCTCCTAAGGGTATGAGTCGGGAAAAGGTTGAATGGGAGCTCGTGCTTTCCGAGAGCGGTGCACTGGTGAATGTCATCCCACTGTCGCATGGTGATGGGAAGGGTTCGAACCGTTATTGCGTTATGACTGTTCCGGAACACCGTACGCGCACGAGCGGTGTCAGCCCCTTTTTCCTCTGTGATACCGCTGCCTATCTTCTTGGTATGGCCGACATCTCAAAAGCTAAGGATGAGAGTGAGGTAGTAAAGGCTCAAAGAAAGGCTCAAGAAAGGTGGGAGGCCTCGCGAGACTATCATTTGAGTATTCTCAGCAGTTGCGATGACGTTGCGGCCCAGGCGGTAATGGGGTTCTTCTCTCACAATATTCTGAAAGAAAGAGAGAATGATGATCTCTTGCGTGATATCGCTGAAAGTGGCAATCTTATCTTTGCTCTGAAGGATTCCGATGGCAATATCGTGCCTATTCACGAGAGCAAAGCCATTATGGCTGCTTGGGAATCTTCTCATGTATCAGCGTTAGCAGATGAGCCGTGTATACGTGGCCAATGCTCGGTAACAGGGAAGGTAGCACCTTTAGCTCGTTTGTTTCCCCAGGTAACGGGCCTTGCTGGTGCACAATCGTCCGGAGCATCCCTTATCTCGTTTAACTGTGATTCGTTCAATTCCTATGGAAGGACCCAAGCGTATAACGCCTCAGTTTCGCAATGGGTTGCCTTTGGAGCGGGGACAGCCCTCAAGATGTTGCTTTCCGACCCAGAGCGTAAGATCCGCCTGGGCGCCACCACTTTTACATTTTGGAGTGACAGGCCTTCACCTGACGAGGATAGCCTCTTTATACGATTCTTTGGTGGGGGCGACAAGAACGATACTGCTGAGGACTCGGCGACCGTTACTCGTGTTCGCGATGCAATCAAAGGTATCAAAAGTGGGCACCCTCTCAGGGCGAACTTTAACCCTGATGTGCGCTACTACGTATTGGGCATCTCTCCCAATGCCGCGCGACTCTCTGTTCGCTTCTTTGAGACCTCCACGCTCGGAGAGGTGGCTGAACGCTACGGTCAATATCTGCGAGACATTGATATGGTGGATGTATCGACGACTTCGATTTTCCAACTCATCAGGCAGTGCGCAGTTCAGGGGAAATACGAGAATCTCCCATCCACACTCGTGAACCCGTGTATGCGGGCGATGCTTACTGGCAGCAGGTTTCCCCAGTCTCTTCTCAGTACGCTCCTCTCGCGCATGCGAGCAGATCATGGGTCAAACAACCGCTGGGATATGGGTCAACGAGCATCACTTATCAAGGCATGCCTGGTGCGAAACCTACAATCGACGAGAGAAAGCGAGATTGACGTGGCATTGAACAGAGACAACAACTGTGTGGGATACCTTCTTGGTAGATTGTTCGCCGTGATGGAGAGGGCGCAGTCGGAGGCGCTAGGCACCACCAATGCGACCATCCGTGACAAATACATTGGTTCCGCATCGGTTACGCCGGCACGTGTGATGCCGACGCTCATGCATGGCTGCCAGAATCATCTGAGCGACTTGCGCAAGAAGAAGCCCGGGCTGAACGTCATCCTTGAAAAGGAACTTGACGAAATAGTGGGCAGGAAGCTCTCGGATAATCCCTACCCTGGGACTCTTTCTATGGAGGATCAAGGAGAATTTTTCATTGGCTATTACCAAGAGCGTGTCGACCTCTGGACTTCACGCAAACGGGATGACGTTGCGCCCGACGAAGCTGCAAGCAACGACCTCAGCGAGAATTAGGAGAGTATTATGCCAGAGCCAATTCAAAACCGCTATGACTTCGTTTTCTTCTGCGATGTTAAGAACGGCAATCCCAACGGTGACCCCGATGCAGGAAATCTCCCACGTATCGATCCCGACACCTCGCAAGGAATCATTTCCGACGTGTGCATCAAGCGTAAGATTCGCAATTACGTTGACCTTATTAAAGGCGAAGCCATAGATGATCCCGATGTGAATGAGGGGGAGTTGGGCTACAAGATCTACGTGCAGGAAAGCGCCGTTCTCAATGAGCGCAATCGCAAGGCGTACGTACATTACAAGCTCATCCCACAAGCAAAAAAACTCCCAAAGAAAGTGGAGGATCAGATAAAAGTCACTAAGTTCATGTGCGATAACTTTTATGACATTAGGACTTTTGGTGCGGTCATGACAACAGGTGTCAATTGCGGCCAGGTGCGTGGACCTGTGCAGTTGTGCTTCGGCGAATCTATTGACCCAGTCGTACCGCTCGAGATGAGCATTACGCGCATGGCTGCTACTGAAGCCAAGGAGGATAAGGACAACAAGACCATGGGACGCAAGCAGTACGTGCCCTATGGTCTCTATCGCATCGAAGGGTTCGTCTCCGCCTCCTTGGCTGAGAAGAATGGCTTCTGCCAAGCCGACCTCGATCTTTTGTGGGAGGCGCTCATGAATATGTTCGAGAACGATCGCAGTGCCGCTCGTGGCCTCATGACTTCTCGTGAGCTTATCGTCTTCAAGCACGAGAGCAAGTTTGGAAACGCTCCTGCCCATAGGCTCTTCGACTTGGTGCACGTGGATAAAGTTGATTCCAAGAATCAAGTGGCACGAGAGTTCGGTGACTACACCATTACTATTGACGAAGGAAAACTGCCTCAAGGCGTCGAGATAAGAACCTACGATTATATTGCCCCCTCTGCGTAGGGCACGACCATGTATGATGAGGACGAACTGCTTGCCCTGTCTGGTCTCCAGCATCTGGCATACTGCGAGCGCCAATGGGCGCTCATTCACCTTGAGCAGATCTGGCAGGACAGCGCCGATACGCTTCGTGGAGACTACTTCCATGAGCGCGTGGATACGGTCGGCTATTCTTGCACTGATGGCGTGAGGTCAGAGCGGAGGGTTCGTCTCGTTAGCCGGAGTCTGGGAATCTATGGCGTCGCCGATATCGTGGAGTACGGTGTCGGCGATGTTGGCTCTTTTGTACGACCCATTGAATATAAGGTTGGTAAACCAAAGCTAGAGGATTGGGATCGCATTCAGATAACAGCACAGGCGTTGTGCCTTGAGGAGATGCATGGTCTGAAAATTCCCGAGGGCGCCCTTTTCTATGGAGAGACGCGGCGGCGGGAGCGGGTTGAGGTGACGCAGAAACTCAGGCGGAAGGTGGACTCGCTCTCGTTGCGTATGCACGATCTCTTCGAAATGGGAGTGACACCCCCTGCCGAGCGTAATTCGAAGTGTCGTCGCTGTTCGTTGGCAAATGAGTGCATGCCTGAGGCTGGCTGCGTCGATGCACGAAGCTATTGGGTACGATACGGCGAGGATCTGGAACTGACATGAAGAGGCTTTTGAATACACTCTATTTGACAAACCCAGACGCATACCTTCGAAAGAAAGACGATGCGCTTGCCGTGTATGTCGAGCAGAAAAAGGTCATGAGTGTTCCTTTCCACCTTCTTGAGGGGGTTGTGCTGTTTGGGCATGTCGGGTGCAGCACCGCTGTGCTTGGTGCTTGCGCAACGCGTGGCATATCTGTAGCCATTCTGGATGAGGGAGGTAGATTTCAAGCATCCGTGCGCGGACCCATATCGGGTAATGTGTTACTCAGAAGGGAGCAGTATAGGCGCTCGATGGATGTAATCGAGTGCCTTTCGGCTGCAAGGCGATTCGTTGCGGCAAAGGTGCACAACTCGCGGGTGGTGCTTCAGCACTATGTGCGTGACTACCCCGATATGGAAGGAATCGGAGCCGGGGATGCTATCAGAGAATTGAAGCAAAGCGGGGAGGAGATACGGCGTTGCAATAACCTTGATGAGCTGCGTGGTATAGAGGGAAATGCCGCCCATGTGTATTACTCTGCGATACAGGGGGCATTGCGCTGTGATGGGGTCACTTTTACCGGTCGTACAAGGAGACCTCCCAAAGACCCCGTCAATTCTGCCCTCTCATTTTTTTACACTATGCTGAGCAGGGAGCTAATGTCTGCGTGCGAATCGGTCGGTCTTGACCCACAGATGGGATACCTACACGCATGTCGCCCTGGAAGAGCGAGCCTTGCGCTCGACTTCATAGAAGAGTTTCGCGCACCTATGGTCGATCGTTTCGTCCTCTCGCTGTTTAATCGAAAGCAGCTGGTTGCGTCTGACTTTCTTGCTGAGTCTCAAGGCTTCCTACTCAAGGACTCAACTCGCAAGAAGGTACTTGGCTATTGGCAACAAAAGAAGCAGGACCAGCTGACTCATCCGTTTTTGGGCGAGAGGATGCCTCTTGGTCTTGTCCCATTTATACAAGCGCAACTATTCGCTCGATACCTGCGAGGGGATCTTAATGATTACCCCGCGTTTCTCTGGAGGTAGCGGTGTATGTTCTGGTGACATATGATGTCGCAAGCGGAGACGTGGGAGGTCCGCGTCGTCTTCGCCGGGTTGCAAAGATCTGCACGCAGTATGGTCAGCGAGTGCAGTACTCGGTATTTGAATGCCTGGTGGACCCTGGCCAGTATGAAAGTATGAAGCATGAGCTCGCTAGGATCATCGATGAGGGACGGGATAGTCTACGTTTCTATAACTTAGGGAAAAACTGGAAGAACCGCGTTGAGCATATTGGTGCAAAAGACAGCTATGACCCGGAAGATCTGTTATGCATCTAGAGGACTTTTTGCCTGCGCGAACCCTTAGCGGTGGCTAAGACCCTGTAGGTTCGCGCAAAACGAGACACGAAAAGTGGCGGTTTTCTGGGATCGGTAAGTTCCTCTGTCGTCATTTTCTTCGATAGTGTATATAAAATTATATAAATTCATTGATACGTATGAATTGACGGTCGCGCCCCGTGCGGGGCGCGTGGATTGAAACGTGAAGGACAGTGAGGGTAAAAGCGCAGGTAGATGGGGTCGCGCCCCGTGCGGGGCGCGTGGATTGAAACCGGCCCGTCGCACCGAATCCAGCCGTCAGCAGCTTGTCGCGCCCCGTGCGGGGCGCGTGGATTGAAACGCAGAGGGTCAAGTTAAGCAATCGCCGGTGCTTCGGTCGCGCCCCGTGCGGGGCGCGTGGATTGAAACAGCCTTGAGAACGACAAGGACAAAAGAGTCACCCGTCGCGCCCCGTGCGGGGCGCGTGGATTGAAACCGGCCCGTCGCACCGAATCCAGCCGTCAGCAGCTTGTCGCGCCCCGTGCGGGGCGCGTGGATTGAAACGGGAACGCGCGCGCTCTGAGTCTCGCCGGCCATGTCGCGCCCCGTGCGGGGCGCGTGGATTGAAACTTGCATCAGTCTGGCCTCCGGATCCGATTAGTCAGTCGCGCCCCGTGCGGGGCGCGTGGATTGAAACTCGCGATAGATGAGGCACACATCATCTATGGCGCGTCGCGCCCCGTGCGGGGCGCGTGGATTGAAACAAAGGTTTACGGCTCGTGCTGGGCGCTGAGATGGTCGCGCCCCGTGCGGGGCGCGTGGATTGAAACTGCCTGTGTCATGGTGGACCAGTCGCGTATCCCTGTCGCGCCCCGTGCGGGGCGCGTGGATTGAAACAGTTAATCCCGCTAGTGATTGGCGCTGTGCGCGCGTCGCGCCCCGTGCGGGGCGCGTGGATTGAAACAGGGTATCCATTAGAGTTGTTAAAATAGAGCCAACCGTCGCGCCCCGTGCGGGGCGCGTGGATTGAAACTTACTACGTTGATGGGTGTACTTAATTCCATGGGGTCGCGCCCCGTGCGGGGCGCGTGGATTGAAACCGCTTGGCCTTGCCCTTGTTGCTCTTGACCGGCCGTCGCGCCCCGTGCGGGGCGCGTGGATTGAAACAGCTGGTCTGACTGTGGGGTGACGTGATGCTTGCGTCGCGCCCCGTGCGGGGCGCGTGGATTGAAACTTGTCATCGACGAAGCCCAGCTCATGCTCAACGCGTCGCGCCCCGTGCGGGGCGCGTGGATTGAAACTTGGCCCTATCATCAGTGGTCTTGCGCTTGGGCATCGTCGCGCCCCGTGCGGGGCGCGTGGATTGAAACTTGATCCTAAGAAGCCACATACGCATATCTTGCTGGTCGCGCCCCGTGCGGGGCGCGTGGATTGAAACCGAGAGAGGGTGAGCGTGATGTACCAGAGCTGCTGTCGCGCCCCGTGCGGGGCGCGTGGATTGAAACCGAATGATAGGCTTACTCCGCAACTGCTTGAAGACGTCGCGCCCCGTGCGGGGCGCGTGGATTGAAACCAACTGGTCCATGCCAACAAGACCGAGGTCACGGCGTCGCGCCCCGTGCGGGGCGCGTGGATTGAAACTGCTCGGCTGGGGTAGCGGTATGGTGATGGGGTGGTCGCGCCCCGTGCGGGGCGCGTGGATTGAAACTGCTCGCGATAGACGAGGCACATATCATCTACGGGTCGCGCCCCGTGCGGGGCGCGTGGATTGAAACAGGGACTGCACGAGGAGCAGCACGGTCCAGCCCTGTCGCGCCCCGTGCGGGGCGCGTGGATTGAAACATCTACTGTCCTACCTCTCTCGTAAGTCTCTTGAGGTCGCGCCCCGTGCGGGGCGCGTGGATTGAAACTGCCTTGGTAAAAACATCAGGTGCCATAACCATAGTCGCGCCCCGTGCGGGGCGCGTGGATTGAAACGCGCGACGCACGGCTCCGGTCCGAGTACGTCATCGTCGCGCCCCGTGCGGGGCGCGTGGATTGAAACGTGCCGTGGTACAATTTATGTGTGAGCAAGGGAGGTCGCGCCCCGTGCGGGGCGCGTGGATTGAAACCTTGCCCATCCGGTCGTACTTTGCGTCCATCGCTAGTCGCGCCCCGTGCGGGGCGCGTGGATTGAAACCTGTCCTTAGCCCGCGATAACTTCGTGCCGGCAGTCGCGCCCCGTGCGGGGCGCGTGGATTGAAACAATAGCTATGAGCTTATCCCGCTTTGCATTGGTGGTCGCGCCCCGTGCGGGGCGCGTGGATTGAAACCGAGCCAAGGCGCGCATCTCGCGAATCCTGACGCGTCGCGCCCCGTGCGGGGCGCGTGGATTGAAACCCATCTGCGTAACGAGGTCGATTAGTTTCTGAACGTCGCGCCCCGTGCGGGGCGCGTGGATTGAAACTTAACCGACAGCAGCTCGGGAAGCTCCTTTAACCGTCGCGCCCCGTGCGGGGCGCGTGGATTGAAACTTGGGTCCGCTCGCGTCCTAAGGGTACGTCGGTCGTCGCGCCCCGTGCGGGGCGCGTGGATTGAAACGGTTAAGCTTGGGTTTGCTCTCAGGGTCGATTCGTCGCGCCCCGTGCGGGGCGCGTGGATTGAAACGCTCTGCTGGTATTACGATATAGGGAGGTAGACGGTCGCGCCCCGTGCGGGGCGCGTGGATTGAAACAACCATCAGGAGATAAAATGCCATCACGAAGCTACAGTCGCGCCCCGTGCGGGGCGCGTGGATTGAAACCATGGAACTATCAGAGAACACATCCTGGATGCAAAGTCGCGCCCCGTGCGGGGCGCGTGGATTGAAACCACGAGCTGAATGACTGCACAGACCTGGGATACATGGTCGCGCCCCGTGTGCGTACAGCAGGCTACAAGGACCATGATTCCACCTTCTGCCGACCACGTTCCAAGCCCCACCGACCAGTTATGCACGGTGCGCCGACCACCCGCGCACCGTGCCAATCGCTAGCTCAGGACCACGGTCAGCCCTCTTCGGCCATGCGCTTGCGCATGGACTCCCTCCCCTCGATGTGTATCATCCTGGAGTTGTACACGACGCGGTCAAATGCTAAGTCGTACGTTATGCGAAGTCCGGGCAGGAGGGCCCGCCCGGGCAGGTCCAACGCTCCCGCCAACTTCGCATAACGTGACGGTCTACAGCAGGTTCCTCAGCCATTCCATGATCGCGGACTTATCCTCCTCCCCATACGCGCTCCCCATTATCAGATTGGCGGCGGCTTTCTCCACAGCCTTCTGCCTTGACTTCGAGCTGATCTTGGCGTAGATCTCGGTCGTCTTGACAGAGGAATGGCCCATGAAGTCCCTGATGTATATGATGTTGACGTCCGCCTCGACGAGGTGGACGGCCTTCGAATGGCGCAGCGCGTGCGGGTGGGTCGTCGGCGGCACGACGAGGGGGTCGGCCTCATGCGCTGCGGCGACGTGTTTCTTCAGGACATACGTTATGCCCGCGCGCCCTATGGCCTTCCCGCTGCGGTTCACGAATAGCGGGGAGTCCGGTGCGCCCGCAGTCGCGGCCAGGTACGCCGACGCCATCCCGGCGACCTGGTCGCACAGCGGGACGATCCTGACCTTGCGCCCCTTCCCGGAGAGCCTTATTGTGGCCGGGGCGTCGAGGCGCAGGTCGCAGCGACGCGCGTTGGCGATCTCGGAGACACGGGCGCCGGAGTCGTACAGCAGGCCCAGCATGGCGTGCTCGCGGGCATCCGAGCTGGCGCTCTCCATGATGAGGTTGACCGCCTCGACGGGAAGCCACTCGACCTCCCCCGACGGCGACTTCGAGAACTCGACGGCCCGCAAGGCCGACGCCCACTCGAGGTAGGCCGGTTCGGTGAAGCTCACGTAGCTGGCAAACGAGCGGAGGGCGCACAGCCGGACGTTGACGGTCGCCGCGCAAACGCCCCTCACATCCGACAGCCAAAGGCAGAACGACTCGACGTTCTCCCTGCTCAGATCCTCGATCCGCACGTCGTCGGGCGCTATTCCCCGCCCGTCGGCCAGCCATCTGAGCAGGATGGCGAACGAATCCCTGTAGCTCTTCGCGGTGTTCTCGCTGAGGCTCCTGCGCCGCGGGACGTACTCGAGCAGAAAGCCGCTCAGCAGCTGGGCGAATCCCCTCATAGCGCACCGTCCCCGAACACGGCGTGAGATATCGGGGCCTCCTGCTCGACCAGCGCCCGGTGGGCCGATGGCAGGAACCTCAAGTAGTACTCGGTGTCGCAGATGTTGGCATGGCCCATGAACGCCGAGAGCAGCGGCAGCGTCACGTACACGTCGCGCCCCTGCTCCACCATCTTCTCGAGCGTCGCGATTGCGAACGAATGGCGGATGTCGTGGGTGCGGATCGGCCTGCCCTCGTCGGTGAGCACCCGGGCCTCCCGGTAGATGCCTCGGAGGCGGTTGCCGATGGCGACCTTGCTGCGGTGGCTTCCCGGGTCCCTCCCCGGGAAGAGCCATCGGCACGAGTCGCCGCCGGGAACGCGTGCGTCGACGTATTCCCCTAGGTCGACGGCGAGGCTCTCGCTGACGGGGACGATGCGGGACCGATCGCTCTTTGCGTGGGCGACGTAGAGGGAGCGGTCTTTGCGATGGAAGTCGCCGACGGTCAGCGCCGCCGCCTCGCCGATCCTGATGCCCGTGCACCAGAGGATCTTCAGCACCATCGGCGGCCAGCGCAGCGCCTTTCCCTCGGCGACCTCGATTATGCGGGCCATCTCGCGCTCGCTGACGATGCGCGGGACGAATTCGCTCCTGGCTCTCACCTGCCCCGCGGGCGGTACGTATGCCCCGACCCCGATGCGGTTGAGGTAGAGGCAGAACTGGCGCAGCACGACGAAACGGCTCTGGCGCGTCACGTCGGATTCCCCCTCGCGCCTGGAGGCAATGGCCTCGGCCCTCTCCATGTCGATGACCTCGGAGATGAGGGGCATCGTGTACAGGAGATCGGCCATGTGCCGCAGCCATCTCTGCGAGCTTTCCGGCATTACGAAGCCCAGGTTCTGGCGGAAGGCGACGTAGCCTCCCATGAGCGCGGCGTACTCTCCCGTGAACTCGATCCTCATAGGCATGACGGCACCTCCAGGGCAAGCGGGCGCAGCGACTCCACGTCGATTGACAGGTAGCGCTTGGTAACGTTGGCCGAGCTGTGGCCCAGCACCGACGATATCGTCGGGTAGGGCGTTCCACCGGAGAGCATGTTGCTTGCTGCCGAGTGGCGCAGGCTGTGCATGCCGTGGTGTTTGCCGGCGGTCTCGACGCCCGCGTCGGCGAACGCCCGGGTGACCGTCCTGTGGAAGGTGTGAGACGAGTCTATGGCGTGGTACGGGGCGCATGCGGTAACGAAGACACGGTCGCCGTCGACGTCCGGCCGCTCGCATCTGATGTAGTCCGCGACGGCGAGCCAGACCTCCTCGGGCATGTGAAGCGTGTTCGTGACCTGCGTCTTGCGCTGCACGAACGACACCGTCTTCGCGCGCCAGTCAATGTCTGACAGCCTCAGGGCCTTGATGTCGCCCGCCCGCATGCCGAGGACGGATGCGAGCAGCATCATCGCCCGGTCGCGCCTGGGGCGCAGCGAGCGCGGGAAGCTCTCCAACATCGTCGACACCTCGGCCGTAGAGTACGCGGATGGCACGGTCGAGTGCTTGTGGCCTGGGATATGGGGGACTGCCGCGGCAACCTCGGGACCGCACGCCCCGACTCTTGCCAGGAAGCGCGTGAAGTCGCGTGCGACGTAGAGCTTGGCCGAGCGGGTCTGTGGCGCGCAGTGCGAGACCGCCTCCGCGAAGACGCCGATGGAGCGGGCGTCGAGCTGTTCAGGGCGCGTGGCGCCGCAGCCCTCGCAGAAGTTGCGGGCGGTGCAGAGGTAGCCCTCCCGCGTGGAAGCCCTGAGTCCGCGCTCCTCGAGCTCTGCGGCATAGGCCATGTAGGCGGCGTCGAAGCCCGCCGGGACGACGAATCGCCGCCTTGCCTCCCTATCGGGGGGCTCGCCGGTCTCGTCAATGGACAGGAGGAGCAGGACGCGACTTTTATCAAGCCTGAAGTACCTCGTCGCGTCTGCGTTCGCCATGACGACCTCTTCTATGAATCGTCGCTCGACATCGTGGTCGTAGCCTCCTATGCCCTCATCCTCGCACCACGACATCAACCTCTTCCATGCGGCCTCGTAGTGGGCGATGGTCGACCGGGCGTAACCTTTGTCAACCAGGTAGCCTCGCGCTTGCGAGGCAAGCGCATCCAGATCGCGCATCATGACTTCCCTTCTATGCTGGCGATTACGACATCGCCAGCATAGAAGCCATCGTCACGTTATGCGAAGTTGGCGGGAGCGTTGGACCTGCCCGGGCGGGCCCTCCTGCCCGGACTTCGCATAACGTACGACTTAGCATTTGACCGAATCGTGCATAACTCGTACGTCATCCATGTCGAGGGCAGCGAGTCGATGCGCAAGCGCATGAGCGACATCAGCTAAGTCAGCCCCAGAACAGCGAAATCGCCGGTGTGGACGCGGTCATGCGCCCCGTCCGCACCGGTTCCACATGCAAGCACACACCGATGACTTATGGAACGGTACACCGACGGACTGCGGAACGTCACACCGAAAAAACTGCAATATGCACCGAGCGACAGCAGGGCGCGGCAGGTGCGGTACGACTGCTGCTCGACCTGGCGCGAACGCAGTATCACGTCGGTGACGGCGAGCGTGGAAGGCCCCTTCTCCGCCGCCCATCTACGGAAGCGCTCGCCGCTCCACTCGGCAAAGTCGCGGTGCGCCCTGGGCATGTGCGCGGGGTCGGTCACGTAGGTGCCCTTGGGTCCGTGGCTGCGCTGATGTTGGCACAGACGTTCGCCGTCTGATGATACGGTTACGGTCGAGCGGGTGGCGACAACCTCGACGGACCTCCTGATGTGGGTGAACGGCACCGAGTAGTACCTGCCGTCGAAGGCAACGTGGTAGTTGAACTGCACCGTCGCCGACTTGCGCTCCACCAGCTCGTAGGGGGCCTGCGGCAGGGGCTGCAGGCATGCCCTCTCCTGGCCGAGAAGCATCTCGTCCCTGCTGCCCTCCCTCCTCTGGAAGGGCCTCGCGTTGATCGCGTCGACGCGCTCGCGGAGGGCCTGGTCGGGCTCGGCGAGCGAGAAGAAGGTCCGGTCCCTCAAAGCGGCGATCGCCTCTCGCTCGACGATGAGCACGGCGCCCTCGACGCCGCCTTTGTCACGTGGCCTCCTCACGCGGGTGGGGACGGCCGCCGAGCCGTGGTACTCGAGCATCCTGCGGTACTGCTCGTTGACTATCAGCTTGTCGATGGTGTTCCTCACGACGCCGGTCTTGAGGTTGTCCGGGGCGATGAGCGGGGTCGACCCCCCGAAGTCGGCGAAGGCGCGCACATGGCCCTCCACCCAAGCCCTCTCGTCCATGCGGTAGAAGCCCTCCGCGTAGACGTGGGCCGAGAACGGCAGGCAGGCGACGAAGACGTGAACCCTCGACGGAGACGAGGCGTCAGGGTCTGAGACCCTCATGGTGTCGCCCGCCCAGTCGACCTGCGTCCACTCGCCCGGCACCCACTCGACGTGCATCGCGCACTCGGGGTTGGCGTCGACCCAGCGCTGGTGCCTGTGGCAGAACGAGGAGTACATGTAGGGTGTCCTACCGGCGGCGACGGCGCGCTCGGCGTACTCGCTCCACAGCAGGGTCATCGTCACGCCCCTGCGGCCCATCTCCCTCCGGGCCCACTCGTGGTCGATCTCCGCCTTGCTGGCGTCGGAGCGGTCCTGAGGCGGGCAGGGCCTGGCACGGATGGCCTCGTCCCCCATCTCGTCGGACAGCGGCCACTCGAGGCGCCGCGTCGCCGCCTTACGCTGCACCTCCTGCACCGTCGTCTTCGAGCATCCCACGGAGCCGGCTATGCTCCGCTGGCTTATCCCCAGGGCCGTGAGCCTGAGGATCTCCCCGTGCCTGATCATGTCTTCCCCTCTCTCGGGAGACGGGGCGACCCAGTGCGCCCCACTGGGTCAATCATGGTCGGTGATGCGTGCAGCGGCGGTCGGCGGAGCCTGGAACTGCGGTCAGTGGGAGATGGAATGCCGGTCGCTAGGGCCTGCTGTACGCACCCCGTGCGGGGCGCGTGGATTGAAACACGGCTAGGATACATAACATGACAAGCGCAGAGGGTCGCGCCCCGTGCGGGGCGCGTGGATTGAAACGAGATTGTGTGCTCCTACGATACGGAGACTACAAAGTCGCGCCCCGTGCGGGGCGCGTGGATTGAAACTTGACCGATAAAAGCTCTGGTAGCTCCTCCAGCCGTCGCGCCCCGTGCGGGGCGCGTGGATTGAAACCGAGTGATCTCGTGATGGGCGATGAGCTAATCGCGGTCGCGCCCCGTGCGGGGCGCGTGGATTGAAACTCGCGCTAGCGGTGCGCGTGCTGCCGGACGATCCGGGTCGCGCCCCGTGCGGGGCGCGTGGATTGAAACAGTCAACTCCCAATGGCCAACAAGTGGCAGGTCAAGTCGCGCCCCGTGCGGGGCGCGTGGATTGAAACGAGGTCGCGCATCCCGAGATAGACGATACTGAGAGGTCGCGCCCCGTGCGGGGCGCGTGGATTGAAACGAAGCTAGCTACTGCAACATGACTACCTCGTACCAGGTCGCGCCCCGTGCGGGGCGCGTGGATTGAAACTCGGGATCCGTCTGGAGCGCAGGTATCTCGGCATGTCGCGCCCCGTGCGGGACGCGTGGATTGAAACCTCAGCTGTAGCTCACAGGCGGCGCCACCTGGCCGTCGCGCCCCGCACGGGGCGCGTGGGGAAGATCCCGATCTGACGACGCCTTTGTTTATGTCCCTATACTGCTCCCGCGCAGGGATGATTCCGACGTTATGCAGGACCTGCAGGAAGGAGACGGACACAGGCCTCGATTCCTCACCCAAGTGTGTACTCGTCTCATTGCTCATTGTGCCTCAACCGAGGCAGCTTCAACCCGTCTCTGCCCGCTACGCCGCCACGGTCCCCGCCTGTGGCGGCGTAGCGGGGGAATGCCCCTGTCGAAATGACCTGGACTTCCCCTGGTTGTGGTATGCTCTTCGTAAAGTCAGCTGGGGCCCGGTTAATTCAGGGTTACTCGGCTGGCTTCCCTCTTACGTAATGTCTGATCCTGCCGTCGCGAGACACGATGATCATCTCTCTGACTTTCGGAAACTCGTCACCTTGGTCCTCGAGCCACGAGTACATCTCATCGAACGACAGGCCGCTCTCCACGTTCGAGATGAGGACCCTGTCGCATTGGGGTTGCATGTTCCCTGTCCCGGAGGCCTTCTTTGTTTGGTTCTTGACGGTTTTCTGGTAGACGCTTTCGGAGCACTTGAACTTTCACCCCGTCTTGACAAGCTTCTCGTCGCAGTCGGATACAAAGAATACGTCGGGCGTCCGTTTCTGTTGGCAGGGTTACGAAGGCTGACTTGAACCCATTCTGTCCCAGTAAGTGCTCCATCTCCCTCTCCTTCGCGCACGGCCTTTTATCCTTGGTACAAACGATGACCTTGGTATCATGTCATCATAGAGTCATCGACGGTCGCGGGAGCCCATCTCACTGGCGATGCGCCTGGCGTAGTAGTCGTTGAAGACGTCTGCCTGGGAGCTGTTCCCCACGTACGGGGATGATCCCGCGCTCGGCGCGATCACGTCCCCGTAGCAGTCCGGCTCGCGGTCGAACGTCGCCGCGTAGCCCGTGACGGTGCCGCCGCCGTCGGCGACGTCCGCAGGGGTCGCGGCGTCCTTGAAGTAGGGCATCTTGCCTCCTATTTTCCCGGGAATCGGGTATACTTCCTGACTTTGGCGTACAACCTTGATTTCTAGTGCTAAATCGACCCTTTCGACTCCTCCTGGCCTGTGGCCTTGAGGGAGGGGAACCTGTATCCGAGGATCCTGTCGTACTCACCCTTCGTGAGGTGGTAGTGGTCAAGGGGGAGCCCCGTGACCTCCTTGAGCCTGTCGATGACGGGCGAGGACCGCGAGATGTTGACGTACCTGCGCTCCGACACCCTCACCGCCCTGAACCCGCGCATGAAGCCGAAGAGCTGTCCGGAGCCGAACTCGTCTCCGAGCACGTGCACCTGCAGCAGGCGGACGAGCAGCACGGCGACGTAGCAGATGAGGAAGTGCCCGACTATCGAGTCGTGCCTCCGCAGGTAGACGGGTCGCGCGTCGAGCTCGGACTTCATGACCCGGAACGTCTCCTCGATCCGCCACAGGCGGTGGTAGGTGTCGTACACCTCGGCCTCGGGCATGTCGGCCTCGCTCGTGACCAGCATGTTGTAGCCGGCGAGCGAGCGGGCCCTCCCTATGGCCTTGCGGTTGAGCGTGGCGACGACGCGCTCGTCGTCCCTGACCTCGCCCTCGGAGTCGACGGCCACGAACGTGACGTACTTGGCGCTGTCGCCGTACTCTGACCTCCTCGCCTCCGCGAGCCTGAGCCTCCTCGCCTTCTCCACCTGCCGGTTGATCTCGCGGAGCTGCTTGGAGCGGAGCCTGGGGCTGAAGGTGACGACCCTCCGCTCCCGCAGCTCGACAGTCCCCTTCCCGCCGCCCTCCCTCGACACCCTGTACTCGAAGTCCCCGGTCACGGACTTCGTGCGATGGTGGATCCTGCCGTCCCTCCCCAGGTGGTCCTCCCACCCCTCCTCCGACAGCACCCAGGCGAGCTCCCTCGCGGGCAGCCGCCTCACGCTCTTGGAGAACAGGTACCCGTCGCCCGCCAGCACGGCGTCGGCGACGTTGTCCGCGCAGTTGAGGCCCTTGTCTGCCACTCGCACGGTCCTGCCGGTCATGTGGTGGCGCTCCTTGAGCGCCCCGATGACCTCCCGGATCCTCGGCCTCTCGCTCTCGTTGCCGGGATATATCTCGAGCCCCATCGGCACGCACCTCGCGTCGAGCAGGAGCCCCATGCCGACTATGGGGTCAGCCCTCCGCTCCTTGGAGGGCCCCTTCCTGCGCAGGCCGTCCTCGCGGTCTATCTCGAAGTAGAAGTTCGTGCAGTCGAAGTAGGAGCGTGACGTGTCGCGGCCGAACAGCTCGCCCACGCGGGCGTTCGCGGCCTCGACGACCTTCCTGTACTCGTGGCCGAGGTAGGAGATCCCGTCGTAGAGCTGGCCGAGCGAGAAGGACGGCTCCTCCCCGAGCAGCGGCAGGACGTCGTGGAAGGTCCTCGACTTCGAGCACGGGGCGACGACGCGCGCGCAGACGAGCGACTCCAGGAGCCCGTCGAGGGAGAAGCGGAACCCCGACGCCATCTGCAGGTACCCGATGTCGGCCGGGATGCCGAGCCGCCTGTACAGGGCCTTGACGGGGAAGTGGCCCATGTGGCGCTCGGGCGTCGAGTCGCCGACGAGCCTCGCCCCCTCCCTCGCCCTCGACGCCCTGGCCTCCTCGTTCATCGCCGCCACCTCGGCCCTGAGGCGCGCCACCGGGTCGGGGATGCCGGACTGCTCCAGCTCGTGGACGTAGCCGACGGCCCTCACCGAGCGGTGCGTGCCGTAGCCGCGGCCGGGGTCGTAGGTGCTCTCGTAGATCTGCAGGTACGTGCCCTTCTTGTTCCTCGTCTGCTTGAGGAAGTACGACATCCCGGGCCCCCTTCCGCCCGTCGGTTCCCATGCTCTGATATAGCACTATAGCACTAGAAACATGATCCATGTGAGAAATCTTGTCAAGTCTCGCGGAGACAGCAAAAACGCCAGCTCGGGGCTGGCGTCGGCTTCGGTTTCGTTGTCGTCGGGTCAAAGAATCCTAGTGCTAGATCCTAAAGACGGGTCTCCTTCGCGCACGGCCTTTTATCCTTGGTACAAACGATGACCTTGGTATCATGTCATCATAGAGTCATCGACGGTCGCGGGAGCCCATCTCACTGGCGATGCGCCTGGCGTAGTAGTCGTTGAAGACGTCTGCCTGGGAGCTGTTCCCCACGTACGGGGATGATCCCGCGCTCGGCGCGATCACGTCCCCGTAGCAGTCCGGCTCGCGGTCGAACGTCGCCGCGTAGCCCGTGACGGTGCCGCCGCCGTCGGCGACGTCCGCAGGGGTCGCGGCGTCCTTGAAGTAGGGCATCTTGCCTCCTATTTTCCCGGGAATCGGGTATACTTGCTTTGGAGTCGATCGCATCCGCCCGGGCATTAGGTCCGGGTATAGGGATGCCGGCTCCTTTGCTTTAGATGACGTGCTCCTCGCTGTTCCAGTCGAGCACGATGACGTGGCCCTCCTCGACGAATCCGAGCCTCACCGCCTTGGCGGCCTTCTCAAGCGCCGCGTCAAGCGAAACGGTGTCGAGGCAGAGATCTATCACGACAATTTCTGCGCCCTGGGAGCCAGCCTTTCGTATCAGCTTGAAGACCCTGTCCGGGTCAAAAGCCTCGACACGCTTAAAGTCAGTTATGACACCATCAAGCATCGCGTCCGGATGTCTCCCATCACCCGTTGAGGGAAGAAACTCGACCGAATGGCCGAGTTCGGAAAGCGTCTGCGTGGTCTGAAGCTCCTTGGCCCACGGCTCGGCTTGGTACTTTGCCGACACCTTGCCCTCGACGGTGAACGAGCCGACGTATTCACCCATCGCCCTGCGGTACCTCGCCTCGCGGTCCCTCTCGCTCAGCTCGTTCATGCCGCTCTTGTATTCCCTGTAACGCTTGTCGGTTTCCCTCTGGATGCCCGCCTCGCGCTTCCGCACCTTGCTGCCGCGCGAGTCCTTCGAGCGCCCCTCGCCGCTCACGATCTCGATGCGGCAGTTGCAGTCGCACGACTCGGCGGCACTGAGGTTCGTGTCGCCCGGCCACCTCGCCTGGTTGGAGAACCTTCCGCCGATGGGAACACGCTGACCGTTCATGGCCGCGTGCGTCGCCCTGGCGTTGGGCCCCGCCACCCACTCCTTCTGGCACTCGACGCCGGACTGCCTCGCGCCCGTGACCGTCGCGCCGTTGGCGGCGGCAGACGTGATGGACCTGCCGTTGCGCCCGACGCCATGAGCCTCCTGGTCGTGGCCTCGATGGCGCCCCTGGGTGTGAGCTCGTCGAGGTCGCCCAGGTCGCTGACGACCCTCTCCGAGGCGGACCGGACGATGTCGGCCGCGCGGAAGCGGCTGAGCCTGCGGACCTCCGCGAGGACGGCGTCCTCGTCCAGGTGGCCGGCATCGGCCCCCAGCGAGGTCATCGCATCAGCCGCCCACGCCGGCGCGAGCCCCGACATGGCGTCGAAGAGGTCGTCGCAGAGCTCGTCGGTCCATCGCGGCCCATCGAGCCAGTCCGCGTCGGCGGAGAGCACGATGTCCTCCGCGCCCATGCGCAGGGCCTCGTCGGCCAGGCTCGCCCCCTGCCGCCTGTAGAAGGCCTCTAGGGCCTCCTCGACCCTCTCGACGTCACCCTCCCCGGGGCGTGCCCTCAGCCTGGGTGACCCAGCCCCGTGCCGTCTCCCAGGCGCGCCGGCGAGGGCCTTGGCCATGGGCCCCGCCGAGTACGCCTGAGTCGGGTCCGTGTCCGTCGGGGAGGCGAGCCCCCTCGGTGACGTTCATGGGCACGATGAGCTCGTCGCCGCCCTCGATGGCCGGCGGGTTCTGCCTCGCCCTCGCCTCGTTGCGCGTCATCCACGGCCCTCCGGTGCTCGTGGAGAGCACCGACGCCTGCCCCTCGAAGCTCCCCGCCAGCTTCGCCGTGATGTCGAACTCGGCGTAGCTCCTCGGGTCGGCCCCGATCATGGGCACCAGCTTGGACCTGATGCCGTCCTGCACGAGCCTGAGCAGCGGCCCGAGCGTGTCCGCGTACAGGGACCGGGCGCACTCGCGCACTCGCGTACTCGCGTACGTCTGCCCATCGTTGCTCCACACGATGGACGGGTTGACGTGGTAGGCGGCCGCCACGTCCTCCCGCGTGAGGCGCATGGACTCCGCCCACTCCGCCTCCTTATCGTTGATCGCGGAGTCCACGAACCTCATGCTGTCCTCCAGGATGGGGATCCCGCCCGAGTCCGTGCCCTCGCCGCCGGAGAAGCGGTACTTCATGCTCGCGGCGAAGCGCCGCCGCGCCTCCCTGTCCCACTCCTACTCGGTGACGGCCCCGATGTTGTACCTGGGGTCCTGGGTGTTATGTCCGTAGAGCAGCGGTATCGGCTTTCCGACCTTCCCCCATCTCTCGAGCGAGTCGGCGAAGGCCCCGGGCGCGATCACGTCCCCGTAGCAGTCCGGCTCGCGGTCGAACGTCGCCGCGTAGCCCATGACGCCGCCGCCATCGGCGACGTCCACGGGAATCGTGGCGTCCTTGAAGAGGATTATCTTGCCTCCTATTTTCCCGGGAATCGGGTATACTGCAACTAAGGGTGCAGCGCTGTCCGCCCGAGCATTAGGTTCGGGTTGAGGGGCAGGTACGCCCTCTTTTTCTGTCTCTAGACGATGTGCTCGGCCCCATGCCAGTCGAGAATCAAGATTCGACCTCTCTCGAAGAGACCATCCGCGATTGCCTCCCTCGTCTTTGCCATGGCATTCTCAACTGCTTCTCGTGCGCGGCGCCAACACCGTCGCTGATGTGATGGGGTATGGCAAGGGCTTCCACGCGCTCGACGACGACACGATCCTCCGCTTCGTCGGCACCAGGTGGGCCTCGGGGAAGAGCTACAGCGAGGCCATATGGGGAGACTCAGAGAGGGTCGCCGCCTGGGTCCAGGACGACATGGCCAAGGCGCTCGCGCGCGGCGAGTCCTGGCGGCGCCTGTGCGACGAGCTGTCGAGGAGGTTCGTGGACGTCTCGGAGCGCGACGTCATGCGCCTGGTCGTGACCGAGGGCACCTACGTCTCCAGGCAGGCCCAGCTCGCGGAGCTCGCGCGCGAGGGCTTCGAGGAGTACCGCGTGGAGCCCGTGGGCGACGAGAGGACCTGCGAGGTCTGCTCGGCGCTCGTCGGCAAGGCCTTTTCCATCGATGGCGCGAGGGTGGGGCGATGCTGATGCCGCTACACTCGAGGCCCTGCTGTCATGTCAGATGGCACCCGCCGTGGACGACTGGGGCGCGTGGGTGCGCGATCAGGTGGACTGAAGGAGAGTCGGAGGCGATGAGGCAGTGAATCCGCTGCACCCGGTTCCGGGCAGGGGCTCCGTCAGGTATGGGAAGCCGAAGGAAAGGCTTACGGGAAACGAGCAAACATGCGTCAGCCATCTGGAATCACTCGGCTATCAAGTCGAAGTGCTGGACGAGGACCTTGAGAAGCCCGCTAACATCGACCTGAGGCTCGGTGAGTCCGGGCAGCTCTGGGAGATGAAGAACGTCGGCGACGGCAAGCATGCCATTGAGGACAACATGAGGAACGCCTACCACAAGTGGGTGAGGCTCGGGCTTGACGCCCCCAATGAGACGAGGGTGGTCATGACCTCGTACGGTGGCATGCGGAGCGAGTCGGAGATTGTCGATGAGATTAGGCGCAGGATGAGGAGGTACGCCGCAAACGTTATTTACATCTTCAGGGACGGTGCCAGCTCGCTCTTCCTCGGACGCTAATGAGAAAGGGGCCTTGCCCTCCCAATTAGCTGGGTGGGTGTACCCCTTCGCACTGAGTATACCCGATTACGCGGGGAGGATGCATGAGAAAGGTCGTCCGTCGCGCCGCCTGCTCCTCGTACGCCAGGGTCGCGGGCTACGGCTTTATAGCGCGCGAGCGCCTCTGGTGCACGGAGCTGGACCGTTGGGTGGACGCCGATGACGGCTGCACCTTCGGCGAGTGCGGGGAATCCAGGGCGCGCATCGTGCAGCACCTGCGCGAGGAGGGCGTGGAGCGCCCGCCCTCGCCGACGTGGACCTGCGCCCGTGCGCGGCCAGGGACCAGCACGTAGTCTACCTGTCTACAATCATCGCGGATGACGGTGACGAGAAGCTCTTGCGCTGCCGTGGCCACCCCACGAAGAAGACGACCGAGCGCATCACAGAGCTTTGCGGGTAGAGGTCGTCCGGGAGGGAGGCCCCACCCGCGCGTCCGAGACGTGACAGCGCTGAAGGCGCCATAGCGAAGGCTGAGCCGGCGAGCCGCGATGGCTGGAGGACAGGGACGTAATAGATGGCAGAACAGTCGGGACAGCAACAGGGCAGGGGTGGACGGCAGCGGGGACGCTGCGCAGGCACAGCAGGCCGACCGGGGCAAGCACCTCAGGCACTTTGATGCCAACGTGGACGAGGCCATCAACCGGAAGTGTACAAAGCGGTGGGAGTGGCAGGAGGCCAAGGTGACCGAAGCTGCCAAGCTCGAGGAGATGGGTGCCACCCAGAAGGTCAAGTACGGGCGCGAACGACTCCAAGAGGAGCTCGCCGAGCTTGCGCGTGAGGGCTTCGGGAAGTACCGTGTGGTGCTGGTGGGCGACGAGAGGTCCCGCGAGGCCTGCTCCGCGCTCGTCGGCTGGGTCTTCTCAATCGATGGTGCGGGGTGGGGTAACCCTGCCGCCGCCACATCCCGACTGCCGCTGCCGGATGGCGCCGCCGTGGATGACCTGGGCGCGCGGGCGCGACCAGGTAAACCGTAGGAGGACGGAGCTGGTGATTCGGCATACCACGGAAGACGATATGCGCAGGGTATTGGCCGATGCCGTCAGGTCTGAGTGTGATGGTATCGAGTCCGACTTCAAGAGGGTGTGGGGGAGCTACAAGGTCACAGGGAAAAGCCGCAGGGGCTACGACGAGACCGTAAACGCTTATCTGGCATCTATCTCCGATGGTCGCGTGAGCGCCGAGTATCGTGCCAAGCCGGAGGCGAAGGAGATCCAGGCTGCAGTTTGGCTGTCATCAGGCGGTGATCCGGTAAGATTCAATCGAGAGTCGAGCGCGCCAGGATCAAAGAATCCTGACCTGACAATCGATGGGAAGTTATGGGAAGTGAAGCGCATCGAGACAAGCAGCCTTGCCAAGGCAAAGAAGCGCGTCGGGTCAGGCTTGAGCCAGTCCCAGAGGGTCATCGTTGATTTGTCGCTGGAGACGCTTGAAAAGGATGACGAGAAGGCGTTGGTGGGCTTCGTTTCGAGGCTTCGCGATGTCAGGGGGCTGATCGTCCTGCACCATAGGTATATGGAACGCGTCAAATAGCAAAGACGCCGATTCTCTGCCCCGGCACTAACCAACCCGGGTGGAGCTCGACGTCAATGACAGTATACCCTGAATTGGGGGCAGGAGGCCATAAGAAAGGTCGTTTGTCGCGCTGCCTGCTCGTCGTGCGCCAGGGTCGCGGGCTGCGGCTTCGTGGCGCGCGAGCGCCTCTGGTTCGTCGAGGCAAAGCGGTGGGTCGGCCCCGACTCGAGGCGTTCCTCGATCGCGGCGTCAGATGTCACCCGTACCGTTCCCTGCGCTCTATCACCCTAAGCTCAATCCACCTTTTAGCACATGCGATCTGCTCGAACACCACCCGAGCCCAGCAAGGATGCTATGATGCCCATGGTAGGTGGGTGTGCGGTCAGACGGCCGTTCCCCAAACGTAACGTGAGGGCTCTGCCCACAGTCATGGAGGTACGTCTCCCATGAGATTCCATATCGACAAGAGCATGGCGGCGCTTGGGATACAACACGTTGTGGTTGGGATTGCGCGCAACGTAGATCCAGGGGCAACGTTATCCGACTCATTTTTGAAGAAACAGAGGGAGATGGAGGACTGGGCACTGAGGTGCGATGTCGACGAGGTATCGAGCCATCCCGTTATCCAGGGCTACAAGAACCTGCTGCAGCGCGTGGGGCGCAGTGTGAAGAGAAATCCCCCCACTGTTCCGGCGCTTATCCGAAACGTCCAGCATCGCGGCTCCCTACCGCGCATCAACAGCGTTATCGACATCTACAACGTCGAGTCACTGCGCTCACTGCTGGCGATCGGTGGGCACGATCTCGATAAGGTTCACGGACAGATAGAGTTCACCGTCAACAAGGAAGAGGGGACCTTCCTTCCAATTTTGTCCAAGGCAAAGCATGTTGCCAAGACGGATTACGTCTACCGTGACACAGAGGGAATCATGGCATGGCTGGACGTTCGTGACGGAGAGAACTACAAGTTTGCTGATGAGACACAAAATGCAGTCTTCATCATACAGGGGAACGCAAACACCTCCGTCGAGATGCGCCTGGATGCGCTCGGGAGAATTCAGGCTGACCTGTCGGAGTGCATGCCGGCCATGGAGTTCGAGATGCAGGTCATACATGCCGAGGAGTGCTAGGCAAAGCTGATTTCCAAGCGGACTTTGCGAGGAAGCCGCAGGGCTACCGCTGCCCCCGAGTTGCGAGCGTGCGTAATTCCCAAAGGGCCCCGCAGCTGCCTATACCCTTAGCGGCGACGCACGACGTGCAATGCCATCATGTGCAGCATAGAGCGTGGCGCGACACTCGACGTTCGCAGACGTTCATGAAAGGCCCCTCGGGATCTCCGAGGGGCGATGTGAATCTCAGGCTCGTCAGGCTCGTAATAGGCGGACAAGGCGACACGGACCAGGTGACTCTCAAAAACCACTTCCAAGGGCGACTCTCCCTCTCAGGCGCGACATCGCCTGTGCCAACGATGCTGCCGAGTCCTGCGCGTCTGCGCAGCCGCCTCCTGAGAGGGAGAGGCTCGCCTCTCGCCTCGTGTCACACTACCAAAGCTCTTACAGCCATCTCTTAGCGCGTGCTAAGGCTAGCAGCCCCAGACCTCCTCGGCAATCTCCTTGACGAGCGCGAGCTTGGCCCACTGCTCGTCTTCGGTGAGCTTGTTGCCTATCTCACAAGAGGCAAACCCACACTGTGGGCTCAGATAGAGCCGATCGAGGGGAACGTACTGCTCCGCCTCGCGGATGCGGCGGATCACGCTGTCTTTGTCCTCAAGGGTGGGACTTTTGGTGGTGATAAGCCCAAGCACGACCTTCTTGCCTGGCGACACCTGGGCCAGAGGCTCAAATCCGCCTGAGCGCTCGTCGTCGTACTCGAGGTAGAGCGCATCGACATTCTCCTGGGCAAACACGTAGGGCGCCACGGCGTCGTAGGGACCCGTGCACGCGTAGTCAGAGTGGTAGTTTCCGCGGCAGATGTGGGTGTTGATGACCAGGTCATCTGGCTTGCCCTCGATGGCGAGGTTGTTGATGCGCAGGTATTTTTCCGCCTCGTCCTCAAGGGTGAAGCCTGAGCCAGCCATTGCCTTCCAGAACGAGCTGTCCGCGATCATGCCCCAGGTGCAGTCATCCAGCTGTATGGTACGACACCCCGCAGCGTAGAGGTCGCTGATAACCTGGCGATACGCTGTGGCGATGTCCGTGATAAGCTCGTCGAGCTTTGGGTACACCCGCGTGGTCTCGTTCCCGTTGTCCTCACGGAACAGCTCGGCCAGCGTCTGGGCGGGGGAGGGTATGGTCTGCTTGGCGATGACACCTTCCTCCTCGAACTGCTTCACAAACGCATAGTGCTGCACAAACGGATGGTTTTCGCCTGTTATCCTGCCCGTTACGCGCGCGGAGCCGTGCGTCGTCTCCTCGCTGTGAAACTGATAGCCATGGTCGAGCTCTATGTGCTCGATACCACCGAGCCCCCACATGAAGTCAAGATGCCAGTAGCTCCGGCGAAACTCTCCGTCAGTGATGACATGGTAGCCCGCCGCCTTCTGCTTGGCGACAAGGTCTTCGATAGCGTCGTTCTCGACCGTTGCGAGCTCCGTCGCCGAGATGGCGTCCGTCTCGAAGTCGGCACGGGCCTTCTTGAGTGCTTCTGGTCGCAGGAAGCTTCCCACGTAGTCATACCTGAAAGGGGCATGTAGCGTAGCCATGTCACGTCTCCCATTCTCTCGCGATCTTATGTGTCGCATGCGCTGAAAAGAGTATAGGGGGCGGATTCTTCCCTGGGAACTACGCGTTTTCTATCCCGCGTTATCGGTGTGGAATATAACGGTGTAGGCGTCGGTACGACGCAGCTTCCTCTCGTGCGGGTCGCGCGTTTACTCCGCCCCTCACTCTGTTCAGCTCTCGCGAAGTGAGTACTCTCGCGAAGTGAGTGATTTTTTCGATAAAACTGAGATTTAGGAGCTATACAGAAACATGAAATAGCAGGTCAGAGCCCTATTGAAAGAAAGCTCGATGTGAGTGATTCACTCACATCGCTCCCCCGAAGTGAGTGATTCACTCACATCTCGAGACATCGCCCGTAGCGGAAGATAGAGGCAGGGGCATACGTTGCGAAAGAGTTGCGAACAAGGTGTGCCAGAGGTCATGGCAAAAAACTACATGTAGCATACGGAGAATCGAAACAAACCTCGTCGTATGGAGGCGACAGTGAGGAAGCTACCATGAAGCTTGCGGAGGCCCTGCAGGAGCGGGCAGACCTGAACAAGAAGATCAGCCAGATAGGGGAGCGTCTCGCCGACAATTGCTTCGTGCAGGAGGGCGAGAGGCCTGCGGAGGAACCCGCTCGACTGCTCGACGAGCTTGAGGCCGCCGTGAGTCGCCTTGAGCTGCTCATCGCCGCGATCAACGCGACGAACAACGTGACGAAGGTGAACGGCAGGACGCTTACCGAGACTATCGCGCGGAAGGATTGCCTCATCTTGAGAATCAACACGCTTGAGCAGCTCATTAGCAAGGCCAGCGCGTCGGTCACCCGCTATACGCGCAGGGAGATCAAGCTTATGCGCACGGTGGACGTCTCTGCCCTGCGGGAGAGGACCGATGCCCTAGCCAAGGAATTGCGCCTGCTTGATAACAGTCTGCAGGAGGCGAACTGGCAGACAGAGCTTGTCCTTTGAGTATGATGACCTGCAGGAACGTCGCAGGATGGGGCAAATCTTTGAAAGCGGGAGAGTCGGTAGCCTGATCGAGGCGAGTGCCATCTCCAAGGCAGAGAATGTGCCTATACGGTAAGGTTATGGACGACCTGGGGTTCAACTCCCCTAAGGATCGCGTAGGTCCAAATCATGCACGAACGTATCGTGAGCGCGCATCGTCACTACCACGGCACTGATTGACAGGCGAGGGTGGGTACGGGGACCCTGCACTCAAGGACGAGACGCCCCATCTCTGTGGTCGAAAGCACCTGCTCCCATGCTTTCGAACTTCTCGCTTCGGACTCCATGCTCGTCCCGGACCCCCCGCCAGATTGGCGGGGGGTTTGTTTTTCTTGCCAACTGGGCAAACGTCCCTCGAAGTCCCCCCGCCAGATTGCGGGGCACTGAGCACTGAGCGCGCCCCGCCGCCCCGCGCCCGGACCCGCCGCCCCCAGGCCCCGATCCTTGCGCTCCTACCGCAGCCCGAATGCGAACACCATCCTCGACACGAAGGGGTGGCCCGGCGCATAGATGGGCTGCGGGAAGTTCTTGTGGTGTATGGCATCGGGGAAGAACTGTGGCTCGAGCGCCACGCCGTCGAAAGCCTTGTAGTGTGCCCCACCCTTGCCCCGGGCCTTGAGGCCACATCCCGTGTAGACCTGCAGCCCCGGCGCATCCGTGTAGAGGTCCATGGATACGCCCGTCTCGTCTCCCACAAGCGTTGCGACCTTCTCGAGGCGCTCGTCGTTCTTGAGCACGAAGTTGGTGTCAAGGCCATCGGGAAGCGCATACAGGCGATTCTCGAAGTTCGTGCTCTCGCGCAGGTCGTAGGGCGTGCCTTCCACGGGTGCGATCTCTCCGGTGGGGATGAGGCCCTTACCTACGGGCGTGTAGGCGTCGGCGTCCAGGCTAAAGCTGTGGCGTAGCACCGATCCCGAGGCATGGCCGTTGAGGTTCCAGTAGGCGTGACTCGTCAAGTTGACTATCGTCGTTTTGGTGACCTGCGCCTCAAGGGCGAGTTCCAGACGCCAGTCCGGGTGCAGGATGTAGGTCGCCCTCACGTCTGCTGCACCGGGAAAGCCCTGGTCACCGTCGCGACTCACGAGCCCGAACGTGATGCTAGCCCCACCATCGGGATCGTCCTTGGGATCTTCGGTCACGTCCCACAGGCGCTTTCGCCACACGTGCGGGCCAGAGTGGATGTTGTTCTCGCCGTCGTTATTGGCTAGGCGGTGGGTTGTGCCCCCAAGGTCGAAGCTGGCGCCGGCGATGCGGTTCGCGTTGCGTCCGATGATGGCCCCAAGGGATCCCCCAAAGCGCAGGTAGCCACTCGCCCCGTCGTAGCCCAGGGCCACGTCGATGAAGCCGCCCTTGCCATCTGGAACCGAGACCTCCTGTAGCATGCCGCCAAGGTCAGTGACGGAGACACGCATGCCGCTCACGCTCTCGAGCGTGTAGAGATGAACCTCCTTGCTATCTGCGGTCATACCGAAGTTTCTGATATGGACGGACATCATGACCCCTTTCCTCGGTGTAGAGATGGCACAAGGCACCGATATGGTAAAGATACGTGGACCCTGCCGCTGTCCCTATCATACGTGGGTTGGGTCTACCCGTGCCCCACAGGTCCGCAGAAGGAGAAATTGCTTGGGTGAATACGAAGTTAGGTGAGCATGAAGTTAGGTGAGCACGAAAGCCGTGAGGTATGAGATGATGGGAGCATGCAGGAGCATGAGGCGCACGGCTGGTAGGGCGTGCGGGCTTGGCGAGGCAGGTAGGCGGCGAGGCATGCGACGCATGCCCACGAGGGGAGATGGCGCAAGTGCTTTCGAGAAGAGGGTTCGTCCGAAGGGCAGGTGCCGTGGCTGCGGGCCTTGGTGCCTCAGCCCTCTTGCCCGCGTGTTCGATCGCGCCTTCCGGTGGCGGTGCCGCATTCTCGGATGGCAGGATGAGGATAGGCGTGTCGATCTGGAGCGCTACAGACGCACTCGGCTCCCTCACCATCAACATCATTCAGAGGGCGGCCGACGCCCTTGGCTGCAGCCTTGCCATCGTGGAGACCAAGCACGTCTCGAAGCAGGTCATCGCCTCGGTGAGCACGCTGATCTCAGAAGGCTGCACGGGCGTGATGGTCTGTAACTCAGCCGATAGCGAGATGCCTCACCTCATCAAAGCCTGCAACAAGAATTCTGTATACCTCACCCAGTTCTACCGCGCGATTTCACAGGAAGATTCGCCCCAGGTCTATCAGGCAGCCCTCGACTCCCCCTACTACGTGGGAGCGGTTCACGAGGATGAGGTGAGAAACGGTGAGACCCTCGCTGGCCTCCTCATCGATGGCGGTCGGCGCCACATCTGTCTTGAGGGCTGGACCGAGAAGGACGCGACCTTCGAGTTGCGGTGGCGGGGGTATAGGAATGCCCGCGATCAGTGGAACGCCACCCACGAGGCAGATCGAATCGAGCTCTCCGAACCCATATATGTGGGCGTCTCGGCCTCGGAGTCGGCGAGCGCGGTGCAGCGCTTCGAGGGCGACGTGCCCTCTATGGATGCACTTATCGTCTCCGGGGGAGGAGGAGTGCCGCTCGTGGGCGCGATCGGCCAGCTCAAGAACATGGGGCTGACGGGGAAGGTTGCCGTGGCGACCACAGACTTCCTCGACAATATGGGAGAGCACCTCTCTGACGGCAGCGTCTATTGCGCGACGGGAGGGAACTTCTGCGACGCGCTCTATGCGTTCATCCTCACCTACCAGGCATGTACGGGTAAATTACAGGTGAGTCAAGGTGGGGATGTGGTGAATATCCTGGTTCCGTATGTCCGTGCCACGAACGCTAGTGAGTATGCGGCGTACAAGGCGGCCTTTCTGGACGAGGATCCCTACTCTACAGACGAGATGCGCCATATGGCCGAGCTTACCCCCGGCCAGCTGGCCGAGCTCGCCGCATCCCTCTCCATCGAGGAGATCAGGGCACGCCACGGCAGAGCCTAGCCGAGGTGCGGTGTGCCGCGACGTACGGGCTGCGACGCGAGTCATCTCGCCTGTTTCCCTGTCGTCCGTTGGGAGGTGTGCCGACATCCGTAGGCGCTCGATGTCCTATCATCAGATGATGGATTGAAGCGACGTGCTTGGAGGCCCTCATGGTCAAACTCGTTCTTACCGATATGGACAACACCCTGCTCGCGCCGGGGAGGCAGGCGAGCGACCGGGCGCTTTCGGCCATCCATGCCCTGGTGGACCAGGGGGTTTACTTTGGTCCCGCGTCTGGTCGCGACTATGCGAGTGTGCTCGAGTCGTTTCGCGGTGACGAGGCTTGCATGCAGACGGCGCTCCTCTCCAATGGCAAGAAGATCTACGTGGGAGGCGTGCTCACCAACCAGACGGCGGTAGACCGCGACTCGATGGTGCTCATGGCCAAGATTGTGCACGATTTACCGGGCGTCTATGTGAGTGGACGCGGCGACGCGGGAGGCTTCGTGTGCGCGCGCGACATGGAGAGTCTCATGGGGACGACCTGGGGTGGCAGGCGCGCGAGCGAGCTCGTGGATCCAGACGACATCCCGACCTGGCCCATCATCACGGCGGGTCTCCACTTCGAGGAGGGCTCTGAGGGCATTGACAACAACCAGTGGGCCGATCGCATCCGTGCCGCCTGCCCCAAGCTCGACCTGCTCTCGCCTGGCAGCCGCATGTTCGATGTCGTTCCGCACGGCTGGAGCAAGGCATCAGGGGTCCGCGTCCTGCAGATCCTGCTCGCCGTTAACGCCGACCAGATAGTCGCCTTCGGCGACTCGGACAACGACCTGCAGATGCTCAAGGTCTCTGGGCATTCCGTCGCGGTGGCGAACGCCAACGACGCCGTGCGTGACGTATCGGTGCACCACATAGGTCCCTGTACCGACGACGCGGTGGGTCGTGCCCTCGAGCAGCTTGCCGAGATGGGTGACGCTGCCTTCAGGCTGTGGGATGAAAAGGCCTAGGCCAAGCTTGCGCCCGAGGGCTAAGCCGCGTCTGCGGGTCGGGTCGCGCCCGGGCGCTAGGCTCGCGTCCGAGGCCGACTTAAAGTTGATGTGTTCCTGCCGCATGTCACTGAAAACAAGGCATGGTATCATACAGCACATACGTGGCCATGACCAAGAGAGCGAGGCACTGCATGGATGACGAGCTCATTGACAAGGCGTTAGGTCTTGGTCGTTACGCTGGGGTGCGTCGCGTCATCACGGGTTGCTCCGTGGTCGTTTCCGCCTTCTTGCAGGCCTTCACGTTGATTGTTTTCATACGGCCCGCCGACCTGCTCTCCAGCGGGTTCACGGGCCTTGCCATCTTGCTCGATAGGATCACCTCGCTTCTTGGCATCTCATTTCCCACCTTCGTGGGCATGATCACGCTCAACATTCCGGTCGCGATACTCTGCTGGAGGCACATATCGAGGCGCTTCGTGCTCTTCTCCATGGCACAGGTCTTTCTTGCGGCCTTCTTCCTGCGCGTGCTTCCTCCAGACGTCCTGACAGGGCTGGTCTCCTTCGAGTCAAAGTTTCTCGACGTGGTCTTTGGGGGCTTTCTCTACGGCTTCTCGATAGCGCTCGCGCTCAAGGGAGGGGCATCGACGGCCGGCAGCGACTTCATATCGCTCATGGTGTCCAACCGTACGGGCAAGACGATCTGGGGGCAGATATTTGCCGGAAACTGCGTGATGTTGCTCGTCTTCGGCGCGATGTTCGGCTGGGAGAACGCAGCGTGGTCGATCATCTTCCAGTTCATCTCGACCAATGCGATCAGTATGTTCTACCACCGCTACGAGCGTGTGACACTGCAGGTCACGACGAGGCGTCCAATGGAGATCATGGCTGCGTACCAGGCGCGCTATCGCCATGGGGTATCCTGCGTCGAGGGCTTCGGCGGCTACCGCCACCAGAAGATGTGGCTGCTTAACACCGTGGTGTCGGCCTACGAGCAGGATGATATCATCCGCCTGATGCGCGCCGTCGAGCCACATGCAGTGATTAACGTGCTACGTACCGAGAACTTCTTTGGGGGGTTCTATCGCGGTAACATCGATGAGCCGCTGCCGCAGGAGCTTGCGCGCGACGAGGGCACTGTGTCTGGCAAAAAGTGATCAAGGCGAAAGGCGAGGTGGGGGAGGTTCTGGGACAGCCGGACATCCCGCTGTCTGCTGCCCAGCGCCTCACGGAAAGGCGCACTTTGGCCGCGCCCCCGGGACGCGTCTCACCAAAAGACGCATTCTGGCGGTTCTAGAGCTCACAAAATGCGCTTTTCCGTGAGGCGTCTTACGAAAAGACACACTCTGGCGGTTCTGGAGCTCGCAAAATGCGCCTTTCCGTGACGTCAAACCCCAGAATGCGCTTTTCCGTAAAATGCGCTTTTCCTCACCTGGGCAAACGCGGCGCCGGCTCACGGAAAAGCGCACTCTGTCCTGATGGACTCACGGAAAAGCGCACTCTGCGATCGTCACCGATCGGAAAGACGCAGTTTGGAGTTGCGTCTTATGGAAAAGCGCACTCTGTTAGCTTGGGGGGCTGCAGACTGCGCTTTTCCGTCACGTCGCCGCCCGGGAGGCGTGGGACGCAACCCCCCGCCAGCCTGCGGGGCACTATGGAAAATGGCCCAACTGGGCAAACGCGCTCGAGCAACCCCCCGCCAGCCTGCGGGGGGGGTTGCGCCGGGGCCCGCAGGCCTCGACCTGGGGCCTGACCGCACGGAAAGGCGCAGTCTGGGCAGAGGGCCTCGCTAAGGGCGCGCCCCGGGCCAGGTCGGGATACCATCAGGCTGCCAGTTGTGGGCTAAGGAGGTGCCGGGAACTCAGGATAAGGGTTTGTGCCCAGCAGATGTAGCTCGCGTCTCTCAGCGCTGTTCGGTATGTCGTATTCTGGTGGTAAGATATTCGGTAAATGGCGGTGTAATAATCGGATTCTGGTGATTATGACAGGGGGTCCTGCTGTCATCCCATCAAGAGTCATCGAGAGGGAAGTGGACATGAGCATATGCCCCGAGGGGTACATGCCACGCGTCGTCGACGCTGAGGTGCAGGAGTGCCTCGCAATATACGGCGCGGTGGAGATATGCGGGAATGGCCTCGCTCTTTCGGCGCATGCTCACAAGGAGCTCGCGGTCCCTCTTGTCACGGGTGCCGAGCTGACTTTGCACTTGTTGTGCTACAATTGCAGCTGATTAGGGGAGCTGGCGCATGCCGGCTGAGAGGGGACCCAGTGCGGTCCCGACCCAAGAACCTGATCTGGGTAATGCCAGCGTAGGGACTGCGGCCTCAGACGGCCACGCGAGCTCTCGCCCGAGCGGGCACACCCGGAAAGGGTGCGTCCGCTTGTTCTGTGAGAGGAGCCTGAGGCCATGCTTTCTGATCGATTGCGCACTGTACGTAAGACAACGCCGCTCGTGCATAACATCACCAACTACGTCACCATCAACGACGTCGCAAATGCGGTGCTCGCCTGCGGCGGGAGTCCCATCATGGCCGACGAGCCCGAGGACGTCGAGGACATCACCACCATCTGCGGTGGCCTCAACATCAACATAGGCAACCTCAACAGCCAGACGATAGAGGCCATGCGCATCGCAGGCAGGCGCTCGCGCGAGCTCGGTCACGTCAGGGTGCTCGACCCCGTGGCAGCCGGTGCGAGCAAGCTGCGCACGCGCATCGCATCTGAGCTGGTGGACACTATCGGCTTCGATGCTATCCGAGGCAACGTCTCCGAGCTCAAGGCTCTGGCCCTCGGCAGTGCCACGACACGGGGCGTCGACGCCAGCGCTGCCGACGCCGTGACCGACGCCAGGCTCGACGAGATGGTGTCCTTCTCCAAGGGCTATGCCCGTAAGGTGGAAGGCATCGTCGCGATCACGGGGGCGATCGACCTCGTGGCAGACGAGGAGACCTGCTATGTCATCCGCAACGGACGCGCCGAGATGGGCAGGGTCACGGGTACGGGCTGCATGCTCTCGGGAGTCCTGTGCGCCTATCTTATCGCCAACCCCAAGGACAAGCTCGAGGCAGCTGCGGCTGCCGTCTGCCTGATGGGTCTTGCCGGCGAGGTCGGCTGGTCTCGCATGCAGGAGGGCGACGGCAACGCCACCTACCGCAACCGCATCATCGACGCCATCTACAACATCGACGGCGAGCAGCTTGACAGGGAGGCGCGCTATGAGCTTCGATAGGCGTTCGGGCACGGCGGCAGCCGCAGGAGGGCCCGCTGGCCGCCTTGACAGGGAGAAGCTCGCACACTCGCTCGCGCTCTATGCGGTGACGGATCGCCACTGGCTGGGCGAGCGCACGCTCGACTCGTGTGTGAGGGAGGCCCTGCGAGGTGGTGCGACCTTCATACAGGTCCGTGAGAAGGACGACATGGCCCTTCCCCATGATGAGTACCTTGTCGAGGCCCGTGAGCTGCGAGGACTCTGCCGCTCCCAGGCCGTGCCGTTCGTGGTGGACGACGACGTGGCGCTCGCCCTCGCGTGCGAGGCGGACGGCGTGCACGTAGGGCAGGGCGATATGGAGGCAGCTGCGGTCAGGCGGCACATCGGCGAGGGCAGGATCCTGGGTGTCTCGGCAGGTACGGTGGGGGAGGCCCGCGCTGCCGAGCGAGCCGGAGCTGACTACCTCGGCGTGGGAGCTGTCTTTCCCACCGGCTCCAAGGCGGACGCCGACGTCATCAGTCGCGAGGAGCTCTCAGCCATCTGCGAGGCGGTCAGCATTCCCGTCGTCGCCATCGGAGGCATCACGGCCGCCAACGTGGGGGAGCTTGCGGGAACGGGTATCTGTGGTGTGGCCGTCATATCGGCCATCTTTGCCCAGCCGGACGTCGAGGCGGCGACGCGCGAGCTCAGGGCCAGAATCAGAGAGGTGCTGGGCGTATGATCCACGAGGCTCGCGAGGTATGCGCCGTTCGCGGGGCCCACGAGGCCTTTGGGGTTCGCAAGGTTCGCGGGGTCGCCTTTGACATCGACGGCACGCTGCTCGACTCCACGGGCATCTGGGACGGTCTTGCTGGGCGCTACCTCGCCTCCATCGGCGTGAGGGCTGGCCCAGACCTTGCAGAGCGACTCTTTACGCTGACCCTCGACGAGGGAGTTGCGTACATGAAGGAGCGCTACGGCCTCTCTCAGTCGCCCGAGCAGGTGCGCCAGGGGATCTCTGCCATCTTGGAGGGCTTCTACCGCGAGGAGGTCCACCTCAAGCTAGGTGCAAGAGAGTTCGTCTTGGGCCTTCGGGAGGCGGAAGTGCACATGCTGCTCACGACCGCGGGTGACCCCGCGCTGGGGCGTCTCGCCCTCGAGCGCCTGGGCGTCTGGGATTGCTTCGAGTGTCTGCTCTCCTGCGACGACTACGCGACCACCAAGGCGCAGTCGAAGATCTACCGCATGGCCGCCGAGCATCTGGGCCTTCCTGCCCAAGACGTGCTCGTCGTCGAGGACACGCTCTTGGCGCTGCGCTGCGCCCACGAGGCGGGCTTTCCCACCTGTGCAGTCCAAGACGAGGCGAGCGCAGCGGACCAGGACGCCATCAGGGCGACGGTCGACGTCTATCTCGGCAGCTTTCAGGAGGGTGCGGCCATCGTCTCTGCGATCGGGAAGAGCCCACGCAAGGGAGGTACCAGATGAAAACAGCGCTGACCATCGCCGGGAGCGACTCCAGTGGGGGAGCCGGCATCCAGGCGGACATCAAGACGATGACCCTGAACGGGGTCTTTGCCATGAGCGCCATCACGGCGCTAACTGCCCAGAACACGATGGGCGTGACGGCCATCATGGATGTCACGCCCGAGTTTCTGGCGGCGCAGATAGACGCGGTGTTTGCGGACATCAGGCCCGACGCGGTAAAGATTGGCATGGTGAGCTCGCCTGCCCTCGTCTTTACCATCGCCGATCGCCTGCGCCGTCATGAAGCGAGAAACGTGGTCCTTGACCCCGTGATGGTCGCGACGAGCGGGGCGAGGCTCATCGATGATGCCGCCGTTGCCGTCCTTGAGGAGAGGCTCATCCCGCTCGCGGACGTTATCACTCCCAATATCCCCGAGGCCGAGGTCCTCTCGGGCCTTCGTATCAAGACCGCCGCAGACCTGCTCGCCGCAGCCGAGGGCATCGCCACGCGCTTCGGCTGCGCCGTGCTCTGCAAGGGTGGGCATGGCCTGAGCGACACCGATGCCGACGACCTGCTCTGGTCGTGCGGCAGCGCTCACTGGCTCAGGGCTAGGCGCATCGACAATCCAAACACGCATGGCACTGGCTGCACGCTCTCGAGCGCCATCGCCTCGAACCTCGCCAAGGGCTTCGACCTTACGCAGGCCACCCGCCGCGCCAAGTCCTACGTCACGGACGCCCTCTTGGCGATGCTCGACCTCGGGCAGGGAAGTGGTCCCATGAACCACGCCTTTGCCCTTACGGGCGGCTACGCCGAGGGACCGGTTGGCGGCTGACGTCCGCTTACGTGATTCATAACGGAAAGGAAAGGGAGCTATGGAGGAGCTAGACACCCAGATGGGAGCGGCTCGCAAGGGCACTATCACGCCCCAGATGGAGGTAGTGGCAAAGAAGGAGCGCCGGACAGTCGAGGAGATTCGCGCCTGGGTCGCCGAGGGTAAGGTGATCATCCCGGCCAACCACGCGCACGCGTGCCTGGACCCAAACGGCGTTGGGAGCATGCTTAGGACCAAGATCAACGTCAACCTTGGTGTCAGTCGTGACGTCAAAGACTACGACATCGAGATGGAAAAGGTCAAAAGTGCCGTCAAGCTCGGCGCACAAGCCATTATGGACCTCTCCAGCCACGGCGACACGCAACCCTTCAGGCGCAAGCTCTGCCGCGAGTGCCCCACGATGGTGGGCACCGTCCCCGTCTACGACGCGGTCATTCACTACCAGCGCGATCTCGCCACGCTCAGCGCCGACGACTTCGTTGACGTGGTCCGCCTGCACGCAGAGGATGGCGTCGACTTCGTTACCCTGCACTGCGGCATCACCAGGAAGACCATCGACGAGATTCGCGCGGGAGGGCGCAAGATGAACGTCGTGAGTCGTGGAGGGAGCCTCGTGTTCGCGTGGATGGCCATGACCGGAGAGGAGAACCCCTTCCTTGAGCGCTACGACGATATTCTTACGATCTGCCACGAGCACGACGTGACCATAAGCCTCGGCGACGCGTGTCGACCGGGCTGCCTCGCCGATGCCACGGACGGCTGCCAGATGGGGGAGCTCCTGAGGCTCGGTGAGTTGACGCAGCGCGCCTGGGACAGGGACGTCCAGGTGATGGTGGAGGGTCCGGGACACGTGCCGATGGACCAGATAGCCGCCAATATGAAGGTGCAGCAGACCATCTGCAAGGGTGCCCCCTTCTACGTGCTCGGACCTCTCGTGACTGACATCGCACCAGGCTACGACCACATTACGGCGGCCATCGGGGGCGCCATCGCCGCCTGGGCAGGAGCGGCGTTTCTGTGTTACGTGACGCCAGCCGAGCACCTCGCCCTGCCAAACGTGGATGACGTGCGCCAGGGCATCATCGCCAGCAGGATAGCCGCCCATGCGGCAGACATCGCCAAGGGGATCCCGGGGTCGCAGGAGCCCGATGAGCGCATGGCGGACGCCCGCCGCGTCCTTGACTGGGACGCACAGTTCAAGGAGGCCCTCGACCCCAAGGTTGCGAGGGCGATACGTGACAGCCGCGCTCCCGAGGACGACCACAGCGAGACCTGCTCCATGTGCGGGAAGTTCTGTGCCGTGAGAAGCATGAACAAGGTGCTTGCCGGGGAGTATATCGACATCCTGTAATCCTGCCGCCGGTGACGTAAATGGCGTCGTCGCTGCGCGGGCCACTTGCCTGGGCATCCGAGTCGGGTTGCCCATCCGACTCGGGTGCCGCGCCTATGGAGGATCGCACCTCACGACGCCGTACGCCGCGAGGCGCGATCCTGCGGTCCTATCTCTTCTTTGCCTGCCGTGCGGTCCTGCGTTCCGTCGCGACCCTGCGCCTTAGACCGGCAGCACGTCTTTCCCATAGGCGTCTGAGAGATACTTCTTGAAGTCATCCGAGGTGAGCACCTTCACGAGCGCGGCGATGCGTTCGTCGTCCTTCTTGTCGGGCGTAGTCACGATGTAGTTGGCATACTGTTGCACCGCGACGCCCTGGGCGGACTCGACGGCCAAGGCGTCAGACGCGTGCATGCCGGCCTCTATGGCGTAGTTGCCGTTGATCACGGCAAAGTTGACATCCTGCAGCTGACGTGGGACGGCGGCTGCCTCGACCTCGACGAGCCGTACATTGTGGGGGTTGTCGGCAACGCTGGTCGCCGTGGCCTCAAGGTCGTTGGGATTACTCAGGCGGATGATCTTCTCCTGCTGCAGGAGCAGCAGCGCGCGACCCTCGTTGGTGGGGTCGTTGGGGACGGCGATCTGAGCGCCGTCTGCGATGCTCAAGAGGTCAGATGACGTGCCGGCGTAGATGCCGAACGGCTCATAGTGGATGGCGGCGACGCCCACGAGGTCGGTGCCGTTCTTCTCGTTGTAATTATCGAGGTAGTTGATATGCTGGAAGTAGTTGACGTCCACCTCTCCTGAGCTGGTGACCTGGTTGGGGATGATATAGTCGGTGTACTCCTTGACCGTAAGCTCGATGCCCTGGTCCTTGAGCTTGGGTGCCGCGAACTCGCTGAGGATCTTGGCATGTGGCGTGGGTGATGCCGCGACGGTGAGCCTCTTAGCAGCCCCCGGGCCATTGGCGCCGGTGGAGTCACAGCCCGTGAGCGCGCTCCCGAGCAGGATGGCAGAGGAAGCGGCAGCGGCGGTAAGGATGAAGCTCCTTCTGGTGATGTCTGGCATGACAGTTCCTTTCTATAGAATGGTGGTGATGATTCGCTTGGGTATTTGGGTATGCGCTTGTACGGATTCTTGTGGTTACCTGTGATCGATGTGCCTGGCGATGAGGTCGCAGCTTGTCTGGATGAGCTGGACCAACGCGATAAGCAGGACGATGGTGACGAGCATCACTTCGTCTTGGTAGCGGTAGTAGCCATAGCGGATGGCGATGTCTCCCAGGCCGCCTGCGCCGACAGCGCCCGCGATGGCCGTGTAACCCAAGACCGAGATGAGCGTGACTGCCACGCCGCGTACGATGGAGGGCAACGCCTCGGGCAGAAGTGCCGAGAACACGACGCGCGGAAGTGACGCACCGCAGGCCTCTGCTGCCTCGATGGAGTTGTGCGGCACCTCGGCAAGGGACTGTTCGATCATGCGTGCCACGAAGGGCGCAGCAGAGAGCACGAGCGGAAAGATGACGCCCCGGACGCCGACCGTGGTTCCTGCGATGGCCTTGGTCATGGGGATGACCGAGACGATCAGGATGATGAACGGGATGGAGCGCGCCATGTTGACGATCCACCCGAGCACGGAGTACAGCGCGCGCATGGGCCTTAGGCTGCCCGGCGCGCTTACGTAGAGGACAACACCCAGGGCGATGCCCAACACGTAGGCAATGGCAGTCGAGACGAAGAGCATCGCCAGGGTGTCTGCGATGCCCTGTCCCAAAAGCGTCCCAAAGTCTCGCAAGAATGAGAGGATGGCGTCAGTCATTCCAGCTCACCCTTCCGAGCAGTGCCTTTGTGGTCTCGTTCTGGGGGTTCGAGAAGACCTCGTCCACGCTTCCCCTTTCGACCAGCTTGCCGTGCGACAGCACGGCGACGCTCTTGCACACCTGGCGGACGACGTCCATGGAGTGCGTGATGATTACGATGGTGACACCCGCCGTATCGTTGATCCGCTTGAGAAGCGAGAGGACCGACGCGGTGCTCGCAGGATCCAACGCGCTCGTCGCCTCGTCACAGAGGATGTACTCGGGTTCGCAGGCGAGCGCGCGGGCGATGGCGACGCGCTGTTGCTGGCCACCGGAAAGCTGGGCAGGCCACGACGACGCCTTGTCGGCGAGTCCCACCTGATCGAGCAGCTCCAACGCGCGCCTGCGGTTGTCGGCCGTGACGCGTCCTGTACTCGCCTTGAAGGGAAAGCAGACGTTTTCGAGGGCGGTCTTCTGGGCAAGCAGGCCAAAGTCCTGGAAGATCATGGCCACGCGGCGGCGATAGCGGCGAAGCTCGGCGCCCTCAAGCTCAGTCACGTCGCTCCCATCGACCACGATGCGACCTGACGTGGGGCGTTCGAGCAGGTTGATGCAGCGAACGAGTGTCGACTTCCCTGCGCCCGAGATGCCTATGACGCCAAAGACGTCGCCATCGGGGATGTCTAAGGACACGTCCCTCAAGGCGTGGTCACCACTCGCGCTCGCGTCGTAGGTTTTTGTGAGGTGCTGCAAGGAAATCATGACGTGCCTGGCTCCGCTCAATGCCGACTGCGCTTGACGGGAGGAACTCGCATCGCTGGCAAAAGCGCTTCGTCAGTGCTTCGTTCCTGCCCCGGACAGGGAGGTCGCCCTCTGCCGAGGGCTAACTCAAAGAGGCGCCCGGTCCCCCTTCGGCGTAAGCCAAAAGGAGGTGCCCGGGCTTGGGCATCTGCACGGCTCTCGCAGCCATCAAACGCGTGGTATGTTCCCTTACGTCAAACATGGGGCTAAGTGTAGCGGCACCCTATCTCTGAGGTCAACCTGACATGTCCCACATGTTTTAGGTGACTGGCTATAGCTGGGATCGATGGGGACCTCTCATTCATGTATGAGGTGTATGAGACCCGTCGCATCCCGTCGCGTAGCGCCCTCGTTCGAGCTCCAGGAGAGGACTGCGTTATTGAAGACGACGAACGCCACGAGCAGGAGCAGGATGACTACCACGATGATGGTGATACGCTTCTTCATGGCGCTACCTCCATTCGAAGGTGACCTTGGTGTCGGGGCCGAGGGCCGCCTGGAACATGCCCTCTATGTTCTTCTCGATGTTTTTCTTCGCCTCGTCGTACAGTCCGTTGCTGATCGACTCGGACTCACTCTTCTCCACGCACTGCTTCATGAAGGCATCGATGTCCTCGATGTGAATGGGGTTGAGGATGTTGTTATTCTCCTCAAGTACCCCCGACGCGTCCTTGTCGGGTGTGTTCGAGATGATGTAGGGAGCAGGCAGGGACGCAACGATCGTGCCGTCATCCTTCTTGCTAAAATTCGCATCTGCCAAGTTTACGCCAGCCTTGATGGTGCCCACGTAGCGATACCAGAAGCTGTTCTCGGTGAAAGGCACATGGATGCGTCCGAGGAACGTGTCCATCGTGTTGTCGTTGCTCGCCTTCTCCGTGATGTTGTAGCGCTGAGAGGCGCCGACCATCTCGTTTTGCGCTTGGATCCGCTCGAAGATGGTGGATGCCTCCACTATCTTCGGTCCGTCTGACGTGTTTTTTGGGCTGAGGTTCTGGATGGCGAGAACTCCTGCGCCGCCAATCACCAGACAAATGAGGCCGATAAACACCTTGCTCTTCAGCAACTTGAGACCACCCATGGGGACCCCCCGATTCAGCGTGCCGTAGCTATGACGTAATCCTGATACCCCGACTCGCCCGCAGTATGCACAGGGATTGAGGGTTCGTTAAGCGTTACGAGCTTGTGGCTCCCCATGGCGCGATCGATAGCGGTATGCGGGTTTGTCCTGCTGCGGGGCTCGTGACATTGCGGTATACGCCAGCGTGGCTGAGTCAGAATGCATCAGAGCTGAACATCGTAACTGAACTTACCCTGTTATCTGGAGCATACGACTGCGCGTTGTGAGTGAATCACTCACTTCGTCAACGCGATGTGAGTGATTTTTGCGCCCTCAGACGGTGTATGCCATAGGTAACAAATTACATATCCGCTGTTCAGAGAGTTGCTGAACATACTCTCGATGTGAGTGAATCACTCACTTCGTCAACGTGATGTGAGTGATTCACTCACTTCGCGATGGGCACGCCGCGCCCGCCGCCCGCACCGTGCCCGCTGCCCGCGCCGTGCCCACTGCCCGCGCCGCGCCCACGTCGGACTTGTCCCATGCTGTGCTCGCAGCGCACTCGCAGCGCCTTAGATGAAGTCGTAGGGCATCTGCCGGCAGAGAAGCCAGCTGATGGCCATGATGGGGATGACGACGGGGGCGAAGGCGAGCGCCGATGTCAGGGTGATCAGGCGCGCCGCGTAGAACGCGAGGCGGCGCCCAGGCGTGCGGTCCGTCGTCTGGCAGCTCATGCGCACCACGGCGCCTGCGGGGGTCGATCCGTCGTGCAGCCACGGCACGATACCCTCGACGGCGAGAAAGGCGAGGCCGGCGGCCGCGATCGCAGCGAGATCGGCGGCGACCGGCCTTGCCCCCACCAAAGACAGGGCTGCCCGAGCGGCTATATACGTACCCACAGTCGCGACGCCCACGAGCGCCATGTCCAGGCAGAAGGCCACGGTGCGGCGAAGCAGGCTGGGCATGTGCGTGACGTTGGCAAACTCGACCCTGCGGGAGGGCAGCGCACGCTCCAGGGCTTGCGCGCAGCTCCAGCCGATGGCCGTGCCCGAGACGTTCCAGAGCAGATCGTCCACATCGAAGGTGCGGTATGCGTGTGGATACAGGAAGAAGAGTCCCGTGAGCTGCGCCGTCTCTATAAGCAGTGAGACGAGGAGCCCAAGTGCCATGGACCTTTTCAGGCTCCAGCCAAACCCACGGCCAAAGACGAGGCCAAGAGGCACGAAGAAGCCTATGTTCGCCACTATCTGCGGGATGGCCGAGGCCCCGTCCTTCTGCAGGTCACCCACAAACCCCAGGGGGTTCAGCTGCGGCGCGATGCCGTAGCTGATGCCCAGTCCGGAGTTTCCCGTAGGAAGGGGGAGAAGCGTGAAGCACACGAGCGACAGCGCGTAGAGGACCGAGAGGTAGGCCCCCGCCGTCGCCCGAAGGTGCAGGCGACCGTCGCGGTGATACAGGAAGGCTAGGATAGGCACGGTCAGGACGAGAGAGGCGAGGGGCCAGAGGCTCAGCGCGGTCGCGAAGCTGCTCGAGTAGCTCATGAGGAAACGCATGGTTGCACATCCTTACGATGTCGAGGTGGGCAAGCAGTGCGCCACAGGTCCCAAGGTCGCTGGTGCCCTGGCGCGCGTTCGTTGCATACCATGTTCCATCTTGTGGGGTGGGGCTGCCATCGATATGGCTTACCCTTGCCTTACGCTTTTGCAAGCATGGGAAGGCCGAAAGACGTTGACAGCTTGAATTTCAAGTTAGATACTACAGACCAAGGTGTGGCTAACCATTTGCCAAGTAGTAAACGAAGGGGTCCATGACCTATGACCAAGCTCGTTGCGTGCGCCAAGACAGTCGTGATCCTTCTGCTCTCCCTCTCGGTGTCAGCACTGCTCATTTTTCGCTGTTCCGACGCATATCTTGATGCGGCCTCCAGCTACCCCGAAGAGGGCGTGAGCCTAGACCTCTCTGGCGTCAAACGTGACGTGCAGGACCAGACTTGGCAGACGCTTTCGGACTACATCGGCACGAGGCATGCGGTCATCGTGAGGGTTGACAGGGGCATCGGGAATCGTGGGGCGGACGCGGATACGCTGTCGTTCGGCTATGTCAAGATAGGCATCTATGGTGACGTGGCCGCGCAGTCCGACGGTCTTACGCTCTCCTTCATGGGGGAGCGCGTCTTGGATGCCGAACGGCTCGGGAGGCTGCTTGGGAGCCCCTCACCCACCGCTACCTTGGGGCTCGATGTCTCGCAGGTGGACGAGGTGGAGGGGCTGCCCACCATCATGGGCGTTAAGGTCGTCGTCACGAGGCTCGATAACCTCATCGAGCAGACGGGCACCGTAAACGGTAGCTACCGCGTGCTGGGGCTGAGCCCCGGGGAGTTTCGCGAGCTGAGCGCGGCTGTGGCGGAGGCATCCGGCATCTCGATGGAGTCGATGTCAAGCCCGCTGCACGGGGAAAGGGTGGATCTTGGGTTGGCTCCCATCCTTGCCCTCGGCCTTGCCGTGGCGAGTTTGGCGCTGCTGTTTGCCCTCTTTGTGGTCTCGGACCTCATGGGCCTGCGCGCCATGGGCACTCACCTCCTCTGCGGATGGTCTCGCTTGGAGTTCTGGGTGCAGGAGAGCCTTGGCTGGCTGCTGCTTGCCTGCGTCGCGGCCCCCCTGGGGGTAGCCGGTGGGCTTGTCGCCAGCGAGGGCACGCTCGGCTCGCCCGCGTACCTCTCCTTCATGGCGAGCGCGGGGCTGCTCGTGCTGCTCGCCGTGCTCCTGCTCTCCGCTGTGGCGGGACTCATCACGCTGTGTGCGGCCCCGGTTGCGGCGATACGAAACCAGGTCTCCCGGCGGGTGGCCATCGTCGTGCTGCTGCTGTTCTACCTTGCGTGCACCTGTGTGGCCGACTGGAGCGGCAACTACCTGGACGGCGTGATGGGCGGCATCGAGAAGAACGCCCAGATTGCCACCCAGTGGGCACAGGTGTCAGACCTGTATATTCTTAAGACGAGGAAGGTAGGGAACGACGCCAGCAGCGTCACGGGACAGTCGAGCTACTTGAGTCAGTGTTTCTATAACTGGTACGCCTCCCAGGCAGACGAGGATGGCGTCTATGCGGTAAGCACGACGCTCTGGACCCAGGAGATGCTGGACAACCTCCGGGGGGCGGGCTCATACGAGAACGCGCCTTCTGCGCCATTCCGCATGTATACGGCGTCGCCCAATTACCTGAAAAGCCAGGGGTTTGCCTTAGATGACGAGCTGGTGCGCGAGGCGCATGCCGGGGTGCGCGTCTACCTTGTGCCGAGTACGCTTGACGAGCGGCTTGCGGGGGAGATCGAGTCGTTCGAGACCAGGCTCTCGGTGGAGATTAGGGGCAAGAGCGACATCCACACGAAGTTCGATGACGTCGGGCAGTGCAAGTTCGTGCGCTACGACCCCTCCGTCAGCCTCTTCAACTGGGACACCGACCCCACCGCGCCCCAGAGTTCCAACGACTCCGTCATCCTCATCTGCACGCCCGAGAACATGACGTTCGTGGAGAGCTTGAGCCTTGGTGCCGGCGACCTGAACAACAGCTGGGTCAAGCTGAGGCAGGACAGGCTGTCCACCGCGCTTTCCGAGGAGACGCTTGAGCGCTTTGACCTCAAGGACAACGAGCCTGAGTTCGTGAGCACGGCGGAGTTCGTCAAGGGCCTCACCAAGACACTGTGGCTCACGTTCAGGCTGTTCGGGGGTGTCTGCCTCCTTACCTCTGTGCTGCTCGTGGCTCTCGTGCTGGGGCTCATAGCTGCCTACCAGTACATCTACGGGGAGGATGTCGCCGTCAAGCGCCTTATGGGCTACCCGGTGCTACGCATCTACCCGCTGCCGTTTTTGCTGGTGTGCCTGGCGTCTGCCTGTGGCTTTGCCGTCATGCTCGTCCAGCGCTCGACACTCGGCGTGGTCTACGTGTCGTTCATGCTCGTGACGCAGCTGCTCGCCCTTGCCATCTACGTGCGCGCGAACAGCCTGAAGCAGCTCAACCTCATGCTAAAGGAGTAGAGTATGGCTACCACCGCTACCACCCTCGCCGCCGCTGCCAGCACCGCCGCTACCGCCCGAGGCGGGACTGCTGCCGCCACCAACGCCACCAAGGTGGCCCCGCTTGTCGCAAGGAAGCTGGGGAAGAGCTTCGGCTCTCGCATTGTGCTCAGCGACCTCGACCTTACGCTCGCCCAGGCGGCGGTCATGGCCGTCATGGGTCCCTCGGGCTCGGGCAAGTCTACGCTGCTGAACATCCTCGGCCTGCTCGAGGAGCCCACGTCCGGCACGCTGACCATCAACGGGGAGCCCGCGCCGCGCATCAACTCGGGTCGCGCCACGCACATGCGAAGGGATTACATCAACTACCTGTTCCAGACCAACGCGCTCGTCACCAACCGCAGCGTTGCCGACAACCTCCTGATTGGCATGCACTATGCCAAGGCGAGCCGCGCCGAGCAGGCAGAGCAGATTCGCCGTGCGCTTCAGGCGGTGGGTCTCAAGGGCAGCGAGAGGACCAGGGTCAACGTCCTCTCTGGGGGTGAGCAGCAGCGTGTCGCCATTGCCCGCTGCATGCTCAAGCCGGGAAACGTCGTCCTTGCCGACGAGCCGACCGGCTCCCTTGACAGGAGGCTCGCCCATGAGGTGTTTGGCCTCATCCTCTCGATGCGCGAGCACCTGGGGAAGTCCATCGTGGTCGTGACCCATGACCTGGAGATAGCGCGGCGCTGTGACGAGGTGCTGGACATCGCGCACCCGCGCTGAGGATGCCCTGGCCCCGCCCCTCTGCCTGGTCATACGTCGTCCCGCCACCTGACGTTGCCGGGTGGCGGAGTAGCGTTGTGCGCGGACTTGGCGCTAAGTGCCCCGCAATCTGCGGGGCACTATCCTTTGGACGTTTGCCCAGTTGAGCCCATGCCGTTAGTGCCTCGCAGCCTGCGGGGCACTAACGGCATGGTAGACTGCCAGCAGGGCTGGCTGCGAGATCGGTGTCGCATGGGAGGTGCGGAGGAGCGGATGGTCGGCATAGGGGGTGGCGGACGGGGCGTCGCGAACACGCGAGATGCCATCGTCGCCGCCGCGCGGCGAGAGTTTCTCTCCAAGGGATTCCATGAGGCGTCGCTGAGGTCCATCGCCTCAGAGGCGGGTGTCACGACCGGCGCCATCTACGGGTACTTCTCCAGTAAGGAGGCCCTTCTTGGCGCGGCGGTCGGCAACGTGGGCGAGGGACTTTGCAAGCTGTGCCAGCGGGCCTTCGTCGAGTTCGAGTCACGCTCCATAGAGGAGCGCAGCTTTTCCAACATGGGTGCCTACGAGGAACACGTCCAGCTGCGTATCATCGATTACATTTATGACCATCACGACGAGTTCTCCCTCATAGCCCAACATCCCGTCGCGACCAGGTGGGAGCGCGACCTCGATTGCCTTGTCGAGCTTGAGGTAAGGAGTACGCGGGCATACGGATCTGAGCTGCGCGCGGCGGGCTGGGACGTACGAGATCCAAACCCCCTCGTGCTGGAGGTCATTGCGCGTCAGTTTTTTCAAGCGCTCCTCCAACCTATCGTGCGGGGTGTGGGGCGAGAGGAGGCGCGCGCCTTCATTATGGAGTACGGTCGCTTCTACTATGAGGGGGCTCGTGCGCTGATGGAGCCGCAGGGATCGGCAGCTGGTGGCGTGCAGGCGTCGCAAGACTCGTGAGAGCCTCTTTTGCCTCGTCCATCGGTACAATCCCGAGGCATAATCATGAAGGAGATATTACGGTCATGAAAAGCCATCCGCTGCTCAAAGTTGAGGAACAGATCGAACATATGCGCAACAATGGCGTGCAATTCGAGATCATGCATGCCGATGAGGCAGCTGACTACTTGCGCCGGAATAACAACTATTACCGGCTGCGGTCCTACCGACATGGGTTCGAACGCGTCTCTGACGGGCCAAGCAAGGGCAGGTACGTCAATCTTGACTTCGCGGCAAACAGCAAAGTCGAAGCTCAGTAACGACCGTCTTATTCAGCTGACGACGGCGCTTTACCTTCATCATTGTGTTGCCTCATCGGAGATTCACTGTCTGAGGGCATGCGAAATGAATCAGCTGGCAGAGCGAATCATGCGCCACTCTGAGTATTATAAGAAGTGTGACCAGATAAGGACGGGGTTGACCTACGTTATCCAGCTCATTAGAGCGTGGTATCCGAAGGAGGCCCAAGCGGTTCTTTGAGGATTACGTATGATTTGTCTTAGGAGTTGTTGACCGATGACGTTTGATCGGGCGAGAATAACCTTGCTACGAAAAACGGTCTCCGTTTTGCAGGGACGCCTTCGAGAGGGGGTGCCCCTGATTTTTTGGCCTTTGCGCCACTCGTCTGACAGGTAATGTCGGATGGGCGTCACAAGACTCGTGAGAGTCTCTTTTTGCCCCTGCGGTAGGCGCGGCCGCATCCGTCCAGTTGCTACCCCTCGCCACAAGCCACTTTTGCAGCGCCTCGCTGTCCACGTGCGGCCCCCACGTGCCTCTTTGCGCCACCCACCCAAGACCGAAAATATCGCGAGCGCAAAAAAACATCCCCACGCACCCTTGCCTTCTGGTGTAACACTGTTATATTGCTAAGTGATATTACCCGTAACTAACTTATGGGAGGCTTCATGGAAGCGTCTGTCAACACGAATGCGCCGAATGGGTCGCAAAAGGCCAAGCGGAGGAACCCCGCAGGACGCCTCTTCGAGTGGGCTGGTCCGAGTAGGGGGCTCTACGTCGTCTCGGTCATATGTGCCGTCATCGGTGTCGCGGGAAACGTCCTGCCCTATTACGCGGCCGGGCAGATGGTCGTGGGCGTGCTCTCTAACAACCGCGACTTCTCGTTCTATGTGGGCTGGTGTTCCTTTGCCGCGGCGTGCTATGCCGTCTACATCGTCTTTCACTACGTGTCCACGTCCATCTCGCACATAGCAACGTTCAGGACCATCTCCGAGATACGTCGCCTCTTGGCGCGCAAGCTCACCCGCGTGCCCATGGGCTACGTGCTCGACACGCCGTCGGGCACGCTCAAGAACATCATGGTCGAGAAGGCCGACAGCATCGAGACGACCCTGGCTCATGTCGTTCCCGAGATGACGAGCGATCTGCTCGTGCCCGTGGTCGTCGTCGTGTACATGCTGACGCTCAACTGGGCACTCACGCTCGTCTCCCTCGTTACCATCCCGGTCGCGGTGCTCGCCTACAGCCAGATGATGAGGGACTTTGAGCAGTGGTACGGCCGCACGATCACGTCCTCCAACGACATGGCGCAGACCTCGGTCGAATACGTGAACGGCATCGAGGTCATCAAGGCCTTCGGTCGCTCGGCGAGCTCCTACGAGAGATTCGCCCGCGCGGTTGACAACTACGCCCACTCCTTCATCGACTGGATGGCTCATTGCCAGGTCTGGCAGGACCTTGCGCTCTCCGTCGCGCCGGCAACCCTTGTCGCGGTGCTTCCCGTGGGCTGCCTCATGCTTGCCCAGGGTTGGATAGACCCTGCGACCTTCGTGCTCGTGTCCATACTCTCGGTAGGCGTGTTCCCGCCGTTGTACGCTGCCATCAGTTTCCTTGATGCGCTCGCTCAGGTGGGCACCACCGTTGACCAGATCTCCGAGGTGCTCGACCAGAGGGAGCAGACGCGCGCCGAGGGTGCCACGACCCTAGCTGCACCAGAGGGAGAGGTCCCGGGCATCGAGCTTGCGGGCGTGCACTTCTCCTACGGGCACGGCGAGGTCATCCACGGCATCGACCTCTCTGTGAGGCCGGGGACGGTGACCGCGCTCGTGGGACCCTCTGGCTCAGGCAAGTCAACTTTGGCCAGGCTCATGGCGGGCTTCTGGGACCCCGATGAGGGAGAGGTCCGCTTAGGTGGCGTGCCGCTCAAACGCATGTCTGCCGGGCAGCTGAGCGATCTTGTTGCCTACGTGTCCCAAGACAACTACCTCTTTGACGAGACGGTTATGGAGAACATCCGCATGGGACGTCCCCAGGCGAGCGACGAGGAGGTCATCGAGGCCGCGCGTCAGAGCGGCTGTCACGAGTTCATCGAGGGGCTTGATCATGGGTACCAGACGGTGGTCGGGGGAGGCGGCGGTCACCTCTCTGGCGGCGAGCGCCAGCGTATCGCCATCGCGCGCGCCATGCTGCACGACGCACCCATCGTGATCCTGGACGAGGCCACGGCCTATACGGACCCCGAGAGCGAGGCGCAGGTAGAAGCTGCCGTCTCGAAGCTGGTGGCAGGCAGGACCCTCATCGTGATCGCACACCGCCTCTCCACCGTGACGGACGCCGACAGGATAGTCGTGGTCAGCGACGGTCGCATCGAGGCAGCGGGGACCCACGGCGAGCTCATGGAGGGCTGTGGGCTCTATCGCGCGATGTACCTGGCTCACATAGGTGCTCGCGATGCGGTCGACACGGCCGACAGGTCCGGCACCCGCGACGAGTCCGGCGTCCGCGACGGGGCCGACGAGGCCCGCGCCCGTGACGCTTCCGACGCCCGTGTTCTCTCATCTGACCCCAACTCGACGAGCGGTGAGGAGTAGCCATGATCTCCACCATCATCAAGTACTTTCGCTTTGGCGGCACGAATGCACCCAAGCTCATGCGTGGCATGGGCTGGACCCTGCTCACCTCCTTCTTCGAGTCATGGCAGATGATGGCGTTGGCCGTCGTGCTCTCGTCGCTCGCCGCGAACGTAAGCGCAGGCCCCGCCGGAAATGCGGACATGGGCCAGACGGCGCTTCCCGCCCTGGTCATCATGCTTGTCTCCATCGCAGGAACCTTCGTGGCGTCCCACTTTAGGAGTGCATGTTTCTGCGACGGCAACTTCTCCATGACCGCCGAGAAGCGCACGCGCATCGGTGACAACATGCGCTACCTGCCCATGGGCTACTTTAACAAGAACAGCCTGGGCGAGATATCGAGCACCATGACCAATACTCTCGATGACGTGCAGAACGTCGGAGGCCTCGTGTACTCCAACGTCATCTCGGGCCTGGTCTTCTCCGCCATCGTCGCCGTCATGCTCAGCGTGATGGACTGGCGCTGCGGTCTCGTCGTCGTGGCGGCCATTGTCTGCGTGCTCGCCATCAACGCCCTCATGCAGCACAGCTCCCATGCCATCTCGAGCCATCGTGTTGCCGCACAGCGCGCCATCGTGGGGGCGATCCTCGAGTACGTGCAGGGCATCGCCGTCGTGCGCGCCTTCAACCTCGTGGACAGCGCTGAGGGCAGGCTCTCGCGGGCCATCGACGAATGTGAGCGCATGAACCTGTCGATGGAGCTGCACTTCATCGGCTACATGATCGTCGAGACGCTCGTGACCAAGTTCGCCTCGATTGCCCTCTGCCTGCTCGCCGTCTTCAGCTGGGTCAGCCAGACCATGGAGACGGGCACCTGCCTGTTGATGATAGTCGCTGCGTTCATGGTCTACACGAAGCTCGAGCTTGCCGGGTCCTATGCGAGTCTCCTGCGTCAGATAGACATCTGCATGGACAAGGTCAACGACCTGATCGCGACCCCAAAGATGGGCGAGGGGGCGGGCATCGAGGGCACCGGAAGCTTCGACATCGAGCTGGACGATGTGTCCTTCTCGTACGGCGAGAGGGACGTCATCAGGCACGTGTCGCTCTCGATACCCCAGGGAAGCTCCTGTGCCATCGTCGGCCCGAGCGGTGGCGGCAAGACGACCCTCGCGCACCTCATGGCGAGGTTCTGGGACGTCAGCGAGGGCAGGGTGAGCGTGGGCGGACGCGACGTGCGCGACTGGAAGGTCGACGCCCTGCTCTCGAACTTCTCCATGGTGTTTCAGGGGGTCTACCTCTTCGACGACACCATCGAGAACAACATCAAGTTCGGCCATCCTGACGCCACGCACGAGGAGGTGGTCGCGGCGGCACGCCGTGCCTGCTGCGCGGACTTCATCGATTCTCTGGAGAAGGGCTATGACACCGTCATCGGCGAGGGGGGAGACATGCTCTCTGGTGGCGAGCGGCAGCGGCTCTCCATCGCTCGGGCCATCCTCAAGGACGCGCCCATCGTGATCCTGGATGAGGCCACGGCCAACGTCGATCCCGAGAACGAGCAGGATCTGCAGGGGGCCATCGCCGAGCTGGAGCGAGGCAAGACGGTCATCATGATCGCGCACCGCCTCAAGACCGTACGCGACGCGGACCAGATAGTCGTGCTCGATGGTGGGAGCATCGTCCAGCAGGGGACTCACGAGCAGCTCATGGCAAAAGATGGACTCTACCGCAGCTTCGTGGACATGCGCGAGCGCTCCATAGGCTGGAAGCTCGCCAAGGCGTAGGCAGGCGAGCAGGGCGAGCACTGGTGCCCTCGCCGGCGGCCACACCCCGGCGAGGGTGACCCGCCTGCCAGCAACCCCACCCGGCGAGGGCGACCCGCCCATCGAGGCAGAACCACCCGCCAATCTGGCGGGTACCTTCCCCAAGACGTTTGCCCAGTTGGCAAATTTTTTTCGGTACCCGCCAGTCTGCGGGGCACTTTCCGCCCCCGCCGTCCTCCGCCACTTACACCCCCTGCCCACTTACCTAACAGATGGCGAAATCGGCTATAGTGAGAGGCCACACGCTAGCGTAACAAGGCGTGGGGCTGCACGAGCGCGCACGGGTGGACGAGGCAGACGGGGGCGGCGAAGGTGTCGCAGGACAGGTGAGGCAAGACGTATGGCAAGGATAGCGGTCATCGAGGACGACGAGGCCATCCGCAGCTCCCTTTCTGAGCTGCTCAGCAAGAACGGACACGAGCCCCTTGTGCTTCACTCGTTTGGCAACGTGGTCGAGGACGTGCTCGCAAGCTCTCCCGATCTGGTCCTGCTCGACCTTGGCCTTCCGGGCCTTGACGGCACGGCTGTCTGCCGAGAGCTGCGCTCGCGGGCGAGCGTGCCCATAATTGTCGTTACGAGTCGCTCGACAGAGATGGACGAGGTCATGTGCATGACGCTTGGTGCCGACGACTTCGTGCCAAAGCCCTACAGCAGCTATGTCCTGCTCGCCCACGTGGAGGCGCTGCTCCGACGCGTCGGGGGCGCCACCAGCGCCATTCTCACGCACAAGGGCCTCAGCTTGGACGCGTCGCGCTCCGTCGCCTCTGCCGATGGGAAGACGGTCGAGCTCACCAAGAACGAGCTTCGCATACTGTCGCTTCTCATGCGCAATGCGGGTACCATCGTCCCGCGCGAGACCATCATGTGCGAGCTGTGGGATTCCGACGCGTTCGTGGACGACAACACACTTACCGTGAATGTGAACCGCCTGCGCCAGACGCTCGCCAAGATTGGCAAGGGCGATCTGCTCGTGACGCGACGCGGGCAGGGGTACTCGGTATAGGCCGTGGGCATGAGCTTTTTTCGCTACCTCAGGGACCGTGCCGTCGCCATCTACATCACCGCGCTCTCGCTGCTTATTGTGGTCTTGGTGCTACGCGGTGTGGGTACGGAAGACTCCATCGTCGCGCTCGTCTCGGGCATCCTGCTTGTGGCCGCCGTCCTGAGGCTGCTCGTGGGCTACGTGCCCCGGAGCGAGTTCTGGAATCTTTTGGTGGCCTCTGCCTTGGTCCCGCACGAGGCGAGTCCCCTTGCCGTGGCCGACCTCGTCGATGAGCCGCGCTTCCTCGAGGGCCAGCTCGCGTGGGAGGTCATGGATGCCCTCGCGCAGGACTATCGTGCACGGGTCGATGCCATACGCGCGGAGGGCGCTGACTACCGCGACTTCGTCGAGGCGTGGGTGCACGAGGTGAAGACCCCCATCGCTGCCGCACGTCTGGTGTGCGATAACAACCCGGGTCAGGCCTCCTCCACAGTCTCGCGAGAGCTGGGGCGCATAGACGGCTACGTGGAGCAGGCCCTCTACTATGCCCGCTCCGGCAGCCTCGACCGCGACTACGTGATCCGGAGGGTGGAGGTCTCGGCCCTCGTGCATGGTGCGGTAAGGGCGCACGCGCGCTCCCTCATCGACCAGCAGGTGAGCGTCAGGACAGACGGTCTGGACATGATGGTCTTCGCCGACGTGAAGTGGGTCGCTTTCGTGCTGGGTCAGCTCATAGAGAACGCGGCAAAGTACCGTGCGCCCAGGGAGTGGGGTCGCGACGAGGCGCTTCTGTGCTTTGCCGCAGTGCGCTATGACGAGGGTCTCGCAAACGAGCGCGTCGTGCTCAAGGTGACGGACAACGGCCGGGGTATCCCGGCCTCGGACCTGCCTCGCGTCTTCGACAAAGGCTTCGTGGGGGAGAACGGCAGGCTAACGAGCCTGGGCAAGTCTACGGGCATCGGGCTGTTTTTGGTCAAGCGGCTCTGCGACAAGATGGGCCTCTCCGTGGGCATGGAGTCCGTTGAGGGGAGCTGGACGCGCGTGAGCATCACGTTTCCCACCAACCGCATGCACTATGTGGACCGCCTAGACTAGCTTCGCCCCGTCGCCACCCGCCCCGACCCGTCGCCACCCGCCCCGCCGTCACTTGGCCCGCCATGCCACCCGCCCCGACCCGTCGCCACCCGCCCCGCCCGAGCTTCGCCTTCCGTCTACGCCGCCCCGCGACCTCACCCCGCCTCCTGCCCACGACGCCGTGCAAGCTTACGAAAGTGTCACCCTTTCGTAAGCGGCTTCGATGGCATGCCAACCCGTCTCGCGCCAAGATGATGGTATAGCTTGGCACACAAGACAAGGAGGACATCATGAGGCGAATGAACCCCAAGGCACAGAGGCTCTGGGAGGCCAACGAGCGCCTGCTTGCGGGCAACCTGTCACCCTTCGAGTGGATCGCCTGGTCCATCTGCTACGTTGGCATATGCGTCGGCATCGTGGTGCTCCTCTGGGTATCACCTCGCTAGTCTTCGCAACAAAGGAAAGGGACTTAATATGAGCAAGGCACTAGAGGTTACGAACGTCGAGAAGGTCTATGGCGGGATGTTTGGCAACGCCACCCGTGCGCTCGATGGCGTGTCCTTCTCCATCGATCGCGGTGAGTACGTCGCTATCATGGGACCCTCGGGTTCTGGCAAGACGACGCTGCTCAACTGCATTGCCACCATCGATCGTCCTACGGCGGGCAGCGTCCTCATCGACGGCACGAACGTGACGCACATGCGCGCCAAGCAGCTGTCCACGTTCAGGCGTGAGCAGCTGGGCTTCATCTTCCAGGACTCCAACCTCCTCGACACGCTGACCTGTCGCGAGAACGTGGCGCTGCCCCTCACCATCGCCCGCGTCGCGCCGGCCCAGATAGACGAGCGCGTAGAGCGTATCTCTGCGACCCTGGGGGTCCGTGAGGTGCTCGACAAGTTTCCCTACCAGGCCTCAGGTGGCCAGCGCCAACGCGTGGCAGCCTGTAGGGCCATGATCAACGACCCCACGCTCGTGCTCGCCGATGAGCCGACGGGCGCCCTTGACTCCAAGAACTCCAAGCTCCTCCTTGAGCGTTTCGATGCCCTGAACACGCAGTTCAGGGCCACGATCCTCATGGTTACGCACGACACGTTCGCGGCAAGCTACTGCAGGCGTGTGCTCTTCATCCGCGACGGGAAGATCTTCACGGAGCTCCACCGTGGCGACCTGCCTCGGCGCACCTTCTTCGATCGCATCATGGAGGTCGTCGCGACGATGGGGGGTGGGCAGTCCGATGTTCTTTAGGCTGGCCTTGGGCAATGTGCGCAAGTCCTTGCGCGACTACACGGTCTACTTTGTCACGCTCGTGCTGGGCGTGACGGTGTTCTACGCGTTCAATACCATTTCCGGACAGGCGGACTTCCTCTCTGAGGACACGCGTCAGATGGTGAAGACCGTCGCGATGCTCATGGGCTTCGTCACGGTGTTTTTAGCCTTCGTGTTGGGCTTCCTCATGGTCTATGCCAACAACTACCTGGTCAAGCGTCGCAAGAGGGAGTTTGGCCTCTACCAGCTGCTGGGTATGAGGCAGGGTCAGGTCTCGCTGATCCTCGTGCTCGAGACGCTCCTTGCGTCCATTGCCTCGCTTCTGGTGGGGCTCGCCATGGGTGTGCTCTTCTCTCAGATCCTGGTGTTTGTGACGGCGGCCCTCTTCAACGAGACGGTCACCAACTTCAGCTTTCGCTTCTCGCCCGAGGCGGCCCTCTTCACCCTCATCTGCTTCTCGCTTGTGTTCGTCGTGATGCTCGTCTTTAACCTGCGCACGTTGCACAAGGTCAGGCTTGTCGAGCTCATGGGGGCGTCGCGCGTCAACGAGCGTACGCGCGTGCGCAGCCTCCCCGTCAGTGTGGTGGGCATCATGCTGGGGCTTGCGCTCATCATCTGGTCCTACGCCCGCTTGCTCAAAGACGGCCTGCCCATCAACTCGGCTGAGCAGTTCGGCGGGTTCTTCCTCACCACGGGCATCGTCACTGTGGGGACGCTCGTGCTCTTCTATGCGCTTTCGGGTGTCCTGCTGCATGTCGCGCACGCGTTCAAGGGCAGCTACTACCGAGGCCTCAACATGTTCACGGTGCGCCAGCTCTCCTCGAGGATAAACACGGTCTCCCTCTCGATGGGCGTCATCTCGCTCATCCTCTTCTTGGCCATCACGAGCGTCTCGAGTGGTCTGGGCATCTGCGCGGGAATCAGCGATAGCATACGGCGCCAGACGCCCTATGACGCCTCGCTCTCGCTGCGCTACGGGCATGCGGACGACAAGGGGGGCAGGGGCGTGACGTACCAGTATGACGCCGATGCGTTGCTTGCGGCCCACGGCATCGATCTCTCTGCCATCTCCAGTCAGGTGGTGAAGGTGTCAAGCCACTATGCGAACGACGTCGATGATAGCGACCCTCTCACCATCGACACCCTGTCCAGGAGGGCGGGGGTGAGCCTTCCGGATAGTCCCCTTACTAACACCTACCGTGACATCCCCCTGTCACTGATCTCGGCATCGGACTACAACAGCTTACGCAGGATGGGTGGGCTCGATGCAGTGGACATGGGCAGTGACGGCTACATGGTTGCCAGCAACGCCGGCGGTGCGCTCGTGAGGGTATACAACGACCTGCTGGCTGCACGTCCCACCGTCAGCCTGAGAGGGCGCGCGCTCAAGCCTGTCTCGAACGTGGTGGACGAGAGTTCGGCGTCCACGCTCTCAAACTCGTATAGTTCCTCAGGCGTCTTTGTCGTGCCCGATGACCTACTCGCGGATATCAAGCCTACCATCATCTACGTGAATCTCAACTACTCCGTGCCCAAGGCCGAGGGCGATAGGTTCATGTCGCAAGCCCTGGAAACCCTCAGTAGCGCAAAGGATGATGTGGGGATAGTCCTGGGCACTACGCGTACTGAGGCCGAGACCACCTCCCGGGGCTCGAGCGCCATCATCTCCTATCTTGCCATCTACATCGGATTCGTGCTCGTGATCGCCTGCGCGGCCATCCTCGCCATCCAGCAGCTCTCCAGCGCCTCGGACGCGGCACCCAGCTACCTGCTCCTGTCCGAGCTCGGCTGCCCCACAAAGATGTCCATGGGATCGCTCCTCGCGCAGACCCTCACCTTCTTCCTGCTGCCGCTTGTGGTGGCCTTGGCGCACAGCGCGGTTGCGCTCTCCCAGGTGATGACGGTCGTGAGCCTCATCGGTCAAGGCAGCAACTGGGCCATTCCCATCCTCATCACGGCCGTTGCCTTCGTGGCCGTCTATGGCACGTACCTCATGGTGACCTACTTCATGGCGCGTGGCATCGTGTCTTACCGTACGTCCAAGGCACGAGGATAGGGGGAGATCATGTCGTTGGAGAGAAAGCTCGCGGTGGGGAGCATCCGCAGGAGCGTGGGAGACTACTCGGTCTACTTTGCCACCTTCGCCTTCTGCGCCTGTCTGCTCTACACCTTTGCATCCTGCCGAGACTACCTGCTTGTACTGGACACGGGCCAGTTCTCGCTTGACGTCTTCGCCCGGGTGATGGAGTATATCATCCCTGTGGGGGTCTTTTCGATCGTGGTGTTCTGCTTTTTGGCCCGCTACGCCAACCGCTTTTTGGTGCGTCGTCGCAAGGCGGAGCTTGCCACGCTCCAGCTTGCGGGCATGGGCAAGGCGGCCGTGGCGCGCGTGCTGCTCATGGAGTGCGGAGCGGTCGCCCTCGCTGCCCTGGCGGGTGGCATCGCTGTCGGTATCGTGCTCTCTCCCGTCTTCGCGATGCTTGCCGCATGGGCCTTCAGGCTCACGTGGCGGCCGGTCGTGGTGGTGTCGACGGTCGGCATGACCTTTACGGCTGCGGGCTTTGCCGCAGTCCTGGTCGCCTCGGCGATCGGGGCTCTCCGTGAGCTTGGGAGGACGTCGCTGCTCGATCTCATGCAAGCGCGCCATGTGCCTGAGGTGGCTCGTGCGCGACGGCATCACTCGATTGGGCGCGACGTGGTCAAGGGTCTTGTCTGTCTTTCTATCGTGTACTTCCTCTGCTGGACCGTGGTCGGGTTCCTGGGGCTCATGATACCTGCGTCCATCCTCGCCTGCATGGGGACGTTCTGGTTGCTTCGCGCACTTGCCGCCCTCATCCCCGCAGTGGTCAGGAGCCGTCGCGGCGTGTACCTCAAGGGTCTCACCTGCTTCGTGACCCGTCAGGTCGAGGCCCACGTGGAAAGCAGTTGCGCCGCCCTCACCTGCGCGAGTGCGCTTCTCTCGGTGGGTGTGTGCGCCCTCTCGCTTGCCGTTGGCATACGCTCTGTCGTGGACGTCGAGCAGGCAGGTGGTGATCTTGAGATGCTGGCGGGAACGGGGACCCTCGTCTACATCGTACTGTTCTTTGGCGTGACGTTCATGGTCTCTGCTGCGGCGGTGCTTGCCCTGCAGCAGATGAGCGAGGCCTCCGAGAGCCGTGAGCGCTTCGTTGAGCTGACGCAGCTTGGGGCCGAGAGGGACGCCCTCTCGCGGGCGCTTCTGGCGCAGGTGGCCGTCTACTTCCTGTTCCCGGGGACGATGGCTGTCGTGCACGACGCATTTGGCTTCATGGTGGCCGCGGGGATGTTAGATATGCTGGGCATACCCGTCGAGAACGTCAACTTCACGCTCGTCCTCGCAGTGGTAATGGTGGTGTTTGTCGCCTACCTGCTTGTGACCTATCGTGGCTGCAAGCGCAGTGTCCTGGGATGGCTGGCGCCTGCGACGGCCGGCGGGGCGGGACCCGAGGCGGCGGGCGGGGCGGCCTGACGCCTGGGGACGGGGTGGGCGAGCGTGCTTCTCACCAGAGAATGGCCAGACACAACCATTGGAGAGATGCCAGGGCCTTGGCGAGGTCGGGCGCGGTGGCGGATTGGACTTGGTGGTATGAACCGCACTGCCACTCGCCCCTGAACGTACCCTCCGCACTGCCACTCGGCTCTGAACGTGCTGCTCGGTACGTTCACCGCCAAGTGGCAGTAAGAGTCGCACTGCCACTCGCCCTCGATCGTACCCTCCGCACTGCCACTCGGCCTCGATCGTACCGATGCGGTACGCTCACCGTCGAGTGGCAGTGTAGGATACACTGCCACTCGCCCCTGAACGTGAAGCACCCGTACGTTCACTGCCGAGTGGCAGTGTGTGTCGCTAGCTGCTTTGACAAGGAGCAAAAGCCTATGGCGGCAGATGGCAGGTCATGATGGTGGCCACGATCGAACGGATCCAGGGTGGTCAGTCGAGACAGACGCGTAGTGATCCTACTCGAGCATCCAGGTCTCGGGACGTTTCGGCGCTTCGGTCACACGAGTCAGGCAGGGGTGTGCTCTTTCGCAGCTCTCTCACGATGTCGAGCTTGCGTGTGAGGTAGGCTGCGATGATGAGGTTGGTCAAAGTCGAGGATCGATTCGTGCGAACAGGATCATCGTTCGCTCTTCCTCATATGAGGGGGAGTGGATGCCCATCGACGGGTCACTCAGCCCCGTTCGTGGATAGGAGATGCAATGAGCGTACTGCTTCTGGAATACCCTACGTGCTCTACCTGTAGGAAGGCCAAGAAATGGCTGGATGCGCACGGTGTTGGCTATGTCGACCGCGACATAGTGGCCGACAACCCCACGGCAAAGGAGCTCGCCCTTTGGCACGAGCGCTCGGGCCTACCCGTGCGCCGCCTGTTCAACACCTCATGCATGCGGTACCGTGAGCTGGACGTCAAGACCAAGCTCGATGCCGGAATGACCGATGCCGAGTGCTATGACCTGCTCGCCACCGATGGCATGCTCGTCAAGCGCCCGCTGCTCGTGGGTGAGGACTTTGCCATCCCCGGCTTCAGGGAAGGGACGTGGGCTGAGGCGCTCGGTCTTTAGGGGGACGTGGGCATGGGTCTGCCTACAGCAATCGGTAGGTCAGGCACTCGTTCGTGCGGGCCGACGGGCGCGTTACCGGGAGGTTCGCAGGTAGTGTGCGAGGTAGGGCACCGAGAAACTCAGGCGACCACGTCCTGCAGGCTGGATGACGCCCGCGTCAATGAGCCGCTTGCGGTACTTCTGTGCGTAGTCCCGGCTGACGCCGAGCCGTGCGGCGATGTCAGAGATCCTGCTGCTGCCCTGATCCTCGGACATGGATACCAAGAAGTTGACGTCCACCTCCGAGAGCGCGTTGAGCGTCGTCCTGCATACGTCCGTCTCGAAGTCGCTTCGTGATAAGGCAAGTGCGGCATCGACTTCCACCCTCCCAAGCTCTGTGCCAGGCTGACCCCTCAGGCAGAGGTAATGGCCAACCAGCTGCAGCAGGTAGGGAGATCCCAGGGTACTCTCGGCAGCCACTCTCCTGAGGGCGGGAGATATGCTGAGTCCCAGCTTGCGAAAGGAGTCCTCAAAGAAGGCGTCTATCTCCCCGATGGGGATGGGGCCAGTCTGACCTTCGTGGCCCTGTTGAGAAACGTGAGCACGTGATCGTTGAGGGTGGCGGAGATGGCACCCGGAAGTCCTGCCATGGACAGTGCAAGGTCTGCCCCCTGCCCGATCAGCTCCTGATAGGCAATGACAAGCTGTCGTATGTGCTCGCTGTTCGCCTGCACCTCGTCAGTGAGGATGAGCACGGGTATGCCGTGCTGGTTGAACCTGTCGACAAGTCCTGCGAGCTGCCTCTAAAAGCTTCCCGTCGCCTCTTGTTGCGCAGCAAACTGCAGGTTGGCAGAGAACCCCAGCGCAGAGATGCCCCCACCTATGACGTGCGGTCCCCGTGTGCCGAGCATGCGGTCGCATTCGACCCACAGCTTCTCGAGGATGCGCTCCAGCATGTCGGACGAGACGATGGTCGGCGTTGCCACGGCAAGGCCCCGCTTTCGAGCACAGTCACCAAGTTCAAGGAGGAGGACCGTCTTCCCAGACCCTCTTTGGCCCAAGAGGAGGCTTGCCCGCTCTCGGCTTCCCGGCTTCGTGAGCAGGCCGTCGAGGAGGGCCGTGAGCACTTGGTCCCGCCCGACCAGCTGGCTGGGACGGTTGCCAAAGGAGGGGGAGAATACCGTGTCTCTCATGACGCGAGTCGTGTCCTTTCCTTTTTTTCCTAAGTTTTCCTTTCTTTTCTATTCTATCCTGAGCTGGCACTCTGTTGCACGAGAGAGCATGCGCCTGAAGGAGCATTGTCCCCGCGTAAGGGGGCTGGGTAGGCGCATGCTACGCCGGGTGAGCGCATCTACGTATAGCTGGTCTACTCTCCCGTGCGCTGTGGGTGCCCTGCTAGCGCAGGTCTCATCGGCGCCACGGGCAGATCATGGGTGGTTGAGTCACTCGTATCACTCGCTGTAACTCGTATCTAAACAGTGTACACAAATGGCCCAATTCGGCGCCGAGAGGCCTTCGCGACCAATTTGTGTACACTATTGCGTCTCTGCGGCCATTACGACAGCGCGATAGTGTACACAAATGCCCCAAACCGGCGCCCCACGGCTCTTATCACCAATCTGTGTACACTATTGCGTCCCCACGGTTGCTGGTCGCCGCAACAGTGTACACAAATGGCCCAAAACGATGCCAAGAGGTCCTCACAACTGATTTGTGTACACTATTGCGGCCCGAGGCTGCCCACCACCCTCGCGCCACAACAGTGTACACAAATGGCCCAAAACGATGCCGAGAGGCCCTCGCGACCAATCTGTGTACACTCCTGCGTCCCCAGTTCACACATAATGTACGGTTTTCTTCCAGAGCAAGCGCCCCACGGCTGTTTACCGCGATGCGGTACAGGGCAGCTTGTCTCGCTGGAGGATTGTCTTGCTGGAGGAGAGGAAATAACCCGGGTGAAAGGGCTCTGTGTGGGGGTGCCCTGGCATTGCACAAGTCCTCTTCCTGTACCGTTGGAAGTTTTTGCTATGGAGTCGCGCTCTCGATTCGCCTAGATTCTGCGTATGGGGAGAGGCGTCGTGGAGGCAAGGCTGCGTGAACTCATAGACCGGCTTCGTAAGAGGGAGACCACACCTGCGGAGGAGCTCGCCGAGTCGTTCTCGGTGAGTACGCGAACCGTGCGCACGTATGTGAAGAGGGCTAACATGGCGCTGAGGGGTGTTGCGCACGTCAAGGCGGAGCGCGGCAGGGGCTATCGCCTGGTGGTGGAGGACGGGACTGCCCTCGATCGCCTCGTAGAGGGGTCCGGCCGTGTCAGGCTGCCCTCCATGCCTAGGGAGCGCGTTGCCTACCTGGCCGATGACCTCCTTTCCCGCAGCGACTGGATAACCTTGGATGAGCTGTCCGAGTTGCTCTATGTGTCGCGCACTACCATCTCGGGAGACCTGCGTCACGTGGAGTCCGCCCTAAAGAAGTTCGATCTCTCACTCGAGAGGCGTCCTCACCATGGGATACGGGTTGTGGGATCAGAGGTTGACCGCAGGCTCTGCCTTGCCTCCCTCGTGGTTGATTCCGAGGCATCTGATCTCATCGAAGCAAGCGGTAGTTCCCTGATGCTTGGCCAGATAGACCAGTGCATCTCTTCGGTCGCCTCTGGGATGCAGGACTTTGTGTACCGCAATCTCCTCGTCCACATAGCCATAGCGATCATGCGTATCAGGAAGCACTGCTATGTGCCCATGGATGCCGTCGAGATGGAGCGGCTGCGGTCAGAGCGAAGTTACGATGTCGCCCAGAGCGTCGCTCGTTCCATCGAGAAGTGCTTCGACATCGAGCTCCCAGAGGAGGAAGTGGCCTACATTGCCATCCACCTGGGAGGTAAGCAGATGATTGATGGTGAGGATGAGGACGGGCAACCAGTCATCTCCGATGAGGTATGGGAACTTGTCGCGCGCATGATCGAGCTCGTGCGGCTGGACTTCCGTTTTGACCTTGGTGGCGATCTTGAGCTGAGGATGAACCTCGCTCGTCACATTGTCCCCTTGTCCGTGAGGATGAGGCATCACATGTCCGTCGCGAACCCTATCCTGCAGGACATCAAGCAGCACTATCCGCTTGCCTATCACATGGCGCTGGACTGCGCACCATTGCTGGTCGATGCATGGGGGTTTGATCTGACCGAGGACGAGGTGGGCTACATTGCCCTGTCCTTCGCCTTGGCCCTTGAGCGCGCGCGGACCGCCCTCGACAAGAAAAGTTTGCTCGTCGTCTGCGCGACTGGCGAGGGGAGCGCCCGGTTGCTCGAGTGTCGGCTTCGCCAGGAGTTTGGGACGTACATCGATAGGATTGTCACCTGTGATGCCTCGTGCATCAAAGACATCGACCTCACGGGCATTGACTACGTGATTTCCACGGTCCCTTTGGGCAAGAGGCTTTCCCGACCCACGCTCGTAGTGAGCAACTTTCTGGAGGACGTGGATATCTCTAACGTGCGAAGCCTTCTTGGTAGGGGTCAGGCAGATGATGTGTCAGCCTGCTTCCCCCCAGACCTGTTTCTCGCGCACCTCGAGTTCGATAGCAAGGAGTCGCTGCTCGACTACCTCATTGACCAGCTGTGCGAGAGGAGAAGGCTTCCAACGGGCTTTCGCGATCTCGTCTGGCGTCGCGAGGAGGTCGCGCAGACGTCGTTTGGAAATCAGGTCGCGATCCCCCACCCCATGGAGGCCATGGGTAACGAGACCGTCGTCTGTGTGGGCATCAATGAATGGCCTGTTGATTGGGGAGGTAAGCCCGTGCGTTTGGTGCTGTTGACATCGGTCGCGCGAGAGAAGGGTAGGGAGCTGCAGGGATTCTACCGTGCTACGGCTCGCTTCGTCACAGATGCCACGAGGGTTGCGCAGGTTATACGGGAGCAGAGGCACGATGGTTTCGTGTCCCTCATTGAGTGCAAAAACCCCACGTAGATAGGAGCGGTAATGGAGGAAGACAAGTACGAACTGGCCATGGAGATCATCTCGCATGCAGGCATCGCGAAGTCTTGCGCGCTGGAGGCCATTGATCTGGCGGATGAGGGTGACTTCGAGGGTGCCGAGCGCAGCCTCGCAGAGGCTCGTCATGAGATGAAGGGGTCGCATGACGTCCAGTTCTCGATGATTCAGCAAGAGGCACAGGGCAAGCCTGTCGAGGTGCATCTCATCCTGCTTCACGCCGAGGACCACCTCACGATGGCCATCATGTGCATCGACCTTGCCGAGCGCTTCATAAACCTCTATCGGCGGCTCGCCGAGAAGGGCTAGGTGCCATCGATGGGGGAGGCCTCGTCTTGCATCAAGACGAGGCGACGCGCCATAAAGGTTGGTCCTTGCTCAAGGAAAGGCCAGTTTGCCTCCACTGACACGGAGGGTGCCCGTCAGCTGACGTAAGGATGTCGGGGTCAGAGGGACCCCGCATGGTTGCAGGCTATCATGCCTGCGGAAAGGTAGGGAATCATGAGAATCATGCTTGCCTGCGCCGCCGGAATGTCCACCTCGATCTTGGTCGCAAAGATGGAGGAGGCCTCGAAGGCTGCTGGTCGCGATGACAGGATCTGGGCGGTCGAGCAGGGATCCATCGAGTCCGAGATCGGTAACTTCGACGTCCTCCTTCTGGGTCCGCAGGTTCGCCACATCAGGCGCAAGGTCGACAAGATCGTCAATGGTGCCGCACCGGTGGATGTCATCGAGGCCACCGCATATGGGCGCGGAGATGGTGCTGCCGTTTTGGCGCAGGCAGACAAGCTGGCTGCCGGATTCAAGAAGTAGCATCTGCGCAAGGGGGGTCGCTTAAGCATCGGCGCCCGACTGCGGTCGTGCGCCGGCTTCCCTCAGCCCATCATCGTATTGAACCCATACTACACATATAGGGATAGGAGGCTTTCATGGCATTTAGCCAAGGTTTCGAGGACAAGCTTCTCGACATCGCGGAATGGGTTGACAGTAACAAGTACCTCAACTCTATCAAGGACGCCTTCACGGTGTTCATGCCCTTCGTCATCGTCGGCTCGTTTGGCTCGCTGCTCAACTCGCTTATCGCATCCAAGACAACCGGTCTCGCGCAGGTCGTCCCCGCAGCGGCTCAGCTGGGTCCCGCGTTTTCGGCCCTCAACTTCTGCTGCCTGTCGTTCATGACGATTCCCGTCATGTATCTCATTGCTCATAACATAGCCAAGCACAATGATGCCGACCCTGTTGTGACCGGCGTCATCTGTATTGCCGCCTACGTCTCGATGGTTCCCTCGACGTTCACGGCGGACCTCACGAAGCTTCTTGGTGCGGGACAGACCCTGGCTGACGGGACCACCAAGGCAACCGGTCTTGCTGCCATGGGTCAGACGATCTTTGGCGCGCAGGGACTCTTTGTGGGCATGTTGACGGCTATCTTCGTGGCAGAGTTCTTTGACTGGCTCTGCACGGTTGAGGCCATCAAGATCAAGATGCCTCCCTCGGTGCCTGCGGGCATCACCAAGTCCTTCAACGTCATGCTTCCCGTTGCCGTTACCCTACTCGTGACATGCATCGTGGGCCTGCTTGTCAAGCTTGTCTCTGGTCAGTACATCAACGAGCTCGTGTATGCCATCTTGCAGGCACCCATGGAAGGCCTCTTCCAGACGATGCCCGGCATTCTCGTTGCCATCATGCTCTCTCAGCTCTTCTGGTTCTTGGGCATCCATGGCGGTCTTGTCGTAAGTCCCGTGCGCAATGCCATCTGGGCAACGGCCATAGCCGCCAACACCGCTGCCCTTGCGGCCGGAGGTGCGCCCGACCGCATCTTTACCCAGGGGTTCTGGATGTGCTTCGTCGTCCAGGGAGGTGCCGGCATGACGCTCTGCCTGCTGTTTGCCACCTTTCTGTTCTCCAAGCGCGATGACCACCGTGGCGTGGCAAAGCTTGCCCTCTTCCCCGGGATCATGGGCATCTCGGAGCCAGTCGTCTTTGGTTACCCTTTGGTGCTTAACCCCACGTTCGCGATTCCCTTCATCCTCAACTCGTCGATATCGGCTGCCATAGCAATGGTCGCCATGAATGTTGGCTTCTTGTCCTGCAATACCTTCGACGTGCCCTTTGGTGTGCCCGTGCTGCTCAATGCGTTCATGAGCTTCGGCTGGCAAGGTATCGTCGTTCAGCTGGTCACCCTTGTGATATGCACGGCCGTGTGAGTGCCCTTTGTCCTCATTGCAAACCGCGAGGCTAAGAACGAATCGGCCAAGGAAGCTCAGGCGGCGCAGTCATAGGTGAAGAGGCCTAGACGTCGTGGTCGGCATGGGTCGAGCACGCCTGACTTGGAGACAGATCGCATCAAGCGAAAGGAGACAAGATATGGGCAAGGCATTTCCAGATGGCTTCTTGTGGGGTGGAGCCACGGCGGCGAACCAGTGCGAGGGGGCCTGGGACGTTGGGGGCAAGGGCCTTACGGTCGCCGATGTCGTAGCGTATAAGCCTCACGTCGACAAACGTGACTACAAGGCGCTCCATGGCATCACCTCCGCGCAGATCGAGGCCGCCATGGCCTCTGATGACCTACACGAGTATCCTCGTCGCCATGGCATCGACTTCTATCACCGCTACAAGGAGGACATCGACCTCTTTGCCGAGATGGGATTTAAGACGTTGCGCCTCTCGATTCAGTGGGCACGCCTGTTCCCCACGGGCACGGAGGAAAAACCCAACGAGGAGGGTGTCGCGTTCTATGAGGGTCTGCTCTCCTACCTCCGGGAGAGGGGCATTGAGCCGCTTGTCACCCTGCATCACTACGAGCAGCCCCTCTATCTTGCGAACCACTATGACGGATGGCGTGATCGTAAGGTCATCGACCTCTTCGTGCGTTACGCCAGGGTGTGCTTCGAGCGCTTTGGGCATCTCGTCAGGTACTGGCTCAGCTTCAACGAGATTGACTCCGTCTTTCGCCACCCTTGGACCACGATAGGCATCTGCGAGGACCGCTATCCTGCAGATGAGCTCGAACAGATCATCTACCAGTGCGTTCACAACCAGTTCGTCGCCTCTGCACTCGCGACCAAGCTCCTGCACCAGCTGGTGCCGGGCGCACAGATGGGCTGCATGCTCACGCGCACGCTCACCTATCCCCTGAACTGTGATCCCCAGAACATGCTGCTTGCCCAGCGTGACAACCGAGAGAACTACCTCTATGCCGACGTGCAGGTGCGTGGCGCGTATCCCTCCTGGGTATGGCGCTACTGGCAGGACAGGGGTATTCGCGTGGACTTTGGCCTCGACGACGAGGCGATTCTCGCGCAGTACCCGGTTGACTTCGTCTCGTTCTCGTACTACATGTCGCTGGTAGACTCCACGGATGCCGACAGGCGCGAGAAGGTTGGGGGTAACCTTGCCACAGGGGTCAGGAACCCCTACCTCGAGACCTCGGACTGGGGCTGGCAGGTTGACCCTCAGGGCCTGCGGTATGCCCTCATCGACCTGTGGGATCGCTATCAGAGGCCCCTCTTCATCGTCGAGAATGGCTTGGGCGCCCATGACGTCATGAACGAGGACGGTTCGATCGACGATGACTACCGCATCGACTACTTCCGCAGCCACATCAAGGCCATTGCCGCCGCCATCGCCGATGGCGTGGAGGTCATGGGTTACACCCCCTGGGGCTGCATCGATCTGGTCTCGCTCTCCACCTGCGAGATGAGCAAGCGGTATGGCTTCATATACGTGGACCTTGATGATGACGGCAACGGCAGCTATGCCCGTAGCCGTAAGAAGAGCTTCTGGTGGTACCAAGGGGTCATTGCGTCGAACGGAGAGGTCCTGTAGTAGGGTCATGGACGTGCCGTTCACGATACTCATCACGCAGGTCCTGGCCATGCTCGTGATGTTGTCCGTAGGATATGTGTCCTACCGTGCGCATCTTCTCAGTGACGCGGGCGTGGGGGACCTGGCGAATGTCGTCATGTATGTCGCCTCGCCTGCGGTCATGGTCACCTCCTTTTTGGGGGCCTTTCGCATGGAGAAGCTCGTGAACGCAGGAGCCTGTGCGCTTCTCACCATCGTCATCCTGCTTATGTGCGCCCTCGTTGCTAGGATCTTCTGTGGCGGCGAGGGCAGGATCTCTCGCTTTGGCGTCATCTTCTCGAACACGGGCTTTGTGGGCATTCCGCTCGTCCAGAGCATCCTTGGCCAGGAGTATGTGCTCTACGTCACGGTATGCATCGCAGTCTCGATCTTCTTCGTATGGACCTACGGAGTCTATCTTGTTACGGGGTCTTTTCAGGAGGTCTCGCTTGCCAAGGTGCTCACGAATCCTGCGGTCACCACCCTGTTTTTGGGCTTCGCTCTCTTTCTGCTGAGCGTGCGGCTGCCAGACTTTCTGAGTGTCGCCTGCTCGACGCTAGGCTCGATAAACACGGGGGGCGCCATGATTGTCTTGGGCTGTTACCTGGCACAGACGAGGCTTGGACACATGATACGCGACCTGCGCATCTACAAGGTGAGCCTCCTGAGGCTCGTGGTGTCTCCGCTTCTTTGTTGCGCACTGCTCTGGCTGCTGCCTGCGCAGCTCATATCCGCTGACATCAAAATGGTCGTGCTCATTACCTTTGCCACGCCAGTGGGGGCGATGTGTGCCATGCTCAGTCAGAAGTATAAGGGTAACTACGAATATGGGGCAGGACTCGTCTCGCTCTCGACGTTGCTTTCGCTCGCGACCATGCCTCTGATGCTCGGGCTGGGCATGATGGTGCTCTCGTAGGTTTCGTTTGCTTTGCCGTCTTGCTCTGTTACGTCTCTATGGAGAGGGGTTGGTCATGGGTTTCAAGAAGGGGTTCCTGTGGGGCGGCGCCTGCGCCGCGAACCAGTTCGAGGGTGCGTGGGACCTTGATGGCAAGGGTGACTCGGTACCCGATCACTGCAAGGGAGGGGTGTTCAACAAGCAGAAGGTCATCACGGTCGACATCGATCCTCGGCAACTCTATCCGAGTCATGAGGCCATAGACTTCTATCATCACTACAAGGAGGACATAGCCCTCTTTGCCGAGATGGGCTTTAACGTCTTTCGTACCTCCATCAACTGGTGTCGCATCTTTCCCACCGGCCTCGAGACCGAGCCGAACGAGGCCGGCCTCAGGTTCTACGATGCCATCTTCGATGAGTGCCTGAGGCATGGGATCGAGCCCTTGGTAACGCTCTCGCATTATGAGACCCCCTACGCCCTCGTCAGGCGCTTTAACGGCTGGCTTGGGCACGAGCTGATTGCCTGTTACGAGAAGCTGTGCCATGTTCTGTTCGAGCGCTACAAGGATAAGGTGAGGTACTGGCTTACCTTTAACGAGATCAACTGCTCGACCCTGGGCTTTGGTGCCATGTTTGGCACCTCCATCCTCCGTGGTTTCGAGGGTTCGCGCGACAAGCTTGAGGTCTCGCCAAATGACCGGTTGCAGGCCCTGCACCACCAGCTTGTTGCCTCTGCGAGGGTGGTGAGGTATGCGCACGAGCGCTATCCGCAGTTCAAGATGGGTTGCATGACCGTCTTCCTCCAGACCTATGCCGCGACCTGCGATCCTGCTGACGAGCTGAAGAACCAGCACAACATGCGACAGCACGTGTGGTATACCTCAGACGTGCAGGTGAGAGGCTGCTACCCAAGCTATGCCAAGCGGCTGTGGGCCCAGAGTGACGTCCACCTCAAGATGGAGCCTGGTGACGAGGAGGTCCTGCGCGAGGGCACAGTAGACTTCTTCGGCCTCTCCTACTACATGACCAATCTCGTCGGGACGCATGATGACCTGGAGGAGGTGGGTGGCAGCAATGTTGCCGGAGGCGGCAGGAATCCCTATCTGGCCGCCTCGGAGTGGGGCTGGCAGATTGACCCCGACGGTCTGCGCTTCTCTCTGAACGAGATTTATGACCGCTATCAGATTCCTCTGATGGTTGTCGAGAACGGGCTTGGTGCGCAGGACGTGGTCGAGGACGATGGGTCCGTTCATGACACGTACCGCATTGACTATCTGAGAAGACATGTCACGGCGATGCGTGAGGCCGTTGCCGATGGCGTGGACCTCATGGGTTATACCTGGTGGGGTCCCCTTGACCTCGTCTCCAACGGAACCGGCGAGATGCGCAAGCGTTACGGATTCATCTTCGTCGACAAGCACGATGATGGCACGGGAACGCTCGCGCGCAGTCGCAAGGACAGCTTCTACTATTACCAGAGGGTCATCGCCAGCAACGGCGAGGACCTGGGTGACTGAGGCGGCAGGATCATCCTGGCCGCGTCGCCCGTCCTGTCGGCGAGAATGGCGCGAAAGCCAAGCAGGCGCTGGCGTCCATGCGGCGTCTTGCCGGACGTTGCAAAGTGCCTGCGCGACCTCGGCGCAGGGGCGCCTCTTTTCAGGTCGGACCCTGCCAAGTGCCGGGCGACTACCGCCGCAAGGAGGCACCCGAACTGGTCTGTGTGCCGTCTCCCGCAGCGAGCGTGCGCCTGATCTCGTCGGCGTCCACCCCCGCCGATGCGGCGGCGTCCTGCACGCTCACGAGCCCGTCACGCACGAGCCGGACGAGCGTCTTGAGCGTCCCCCTGACCTCGCCTCTCGCCTCGCCTCTCGCCTCGCCCTCGGCGATGCCCTCGGCCCTGCCCGTCTCGATGCCCTCCGCGATGCCCTCCGCGATGCACTCCGCGCGGATCTCCTCTCGGATCTCCTCTATGACGCTGCCCATGTCCTTTCGCCCCTCCTCCGTCTCCCTGAGCCTTCTCTTCACCCTCGAGGTCTCCGGAAAGCGCTCCTCATCGTACGCCTCGGCCTCCGTGAACACCCTCATGAGGGCCGAGACCTCGCCGCCGTCCCTCGCCAGGGCGTTCACGTAGAGCTCCTCGAGGCCGTTGTCGAGCGTCCGCGCGCTCGTGCGGACGGGCCTTGCCGAGGCCCCGACAGCCTCCGGCCACCGACGGGCGGGACACGTCACCCCCTGCGGCCGGCCTCACCCCTCCGCAGCGAGCGTGCGCCTGATCTCGTCGGCGTCCACCCCCGCCGATGCGGCGGCGTCCTGCACGCTCACGAGCCCGTCACGCACGAGCCGGACGAGCGTCTTGAGCGTCCCCCTGACCTCGCCTCTCGCCTCGCCTCTCGCCTCGCCCTCGGCGATGCCCTCGGCCCTGCCCGTCTCGATGCCCTCCGCGATGCCCTCCGCGATGCACTCCGCGCGGATCTCCTCTCGAATCTCCTCTATGACGCTGCCCATGTCCTTTCGCCCCTCCTCCGTCTCCCTGAGCCTTCTCTTCACCCTCGAGGTCTCCGGAAAGCGCTCCTCATCGTACGCCTCGGCCTCCGTGAACACCCTCATGAGGGCCGAGACCTCGCCGCCGTCCCTCGCCAGGGCGTTCACGTAGAGCTCCGAGAGGCCGTTCTCCAAGGTCCGCCCGCTCTCCCTCACGACCCTGTCCACATGATACAGCGAGCAGCCCTCCCCGAGGGGGTCGAACTCGCAGACGAGCGCCACGCAGACGTCCGGGACGTCGGCGAAGCGCCCTCCCGGACGCGTCCTGTCCGCCGTCACGAGCGAGGCGTAGTAGCGCACCCTCCTCTGGAGGTCGTCATCGTCGGCGCGCTGCACCTCCACGTCCACGAACCTGCCGTCGGAGAGCTCGCAGAGGGCGTCGAGGACCGCCGAGCGCCCCTGCGGATTCGTGACGGCGGACTGCGGCTTGCACTCCACCACTTCGAGCCCCCTGTCCTGGAGCAGCACCCCCAGGAGCTCCCCGCAGAAGGCCTTGTCCCTCGCCATCACCCGAAACATCAGGTCGTCTATGGGCCTCAGCGCGCCCATGTCCCACCTCGCCTGTGCCATCCGGCCACCGCCTCTCTTCCAACTACCCTGTCCCACTAAATAGTATAGCACGGTGTAAGAACAAGCGTTCTTACAAGTTCATGGAGATACGCCCCTCGCCGACCCTCTCGTAGGTCATGCGCTTCGGAAAGCGCCGGATGGGTCACGCCCGGCGAGGCAGGGAGCCGCCCCAAAAGGTCCGAAAGGCCCTACGGCCGCCCAGTCCGCGCAGCGGTCCTCTCGCCTTTGATCACGGGGACGCCGGTGCAAGGCACCTTACAGCTATTCCTGAGTTAATGTAGCTACAGCTGCGTTCTATCTTCCAATTCATGTACTATCTGTACGTATCGATCTTTTAATGCGTACAGAGAGACGATGTTCTGAGAAGAAAGCTCACTGAGCGCCTGCTGCGTTGGAGATGGACTTCAACGCAGGCCCTTCTTGTGACAGGTGCCCGCTAGGCTGACAAGAGCTATGCCATCCGTGAGTTTAGTAAAGCGAACTATACCGTCTATCATGAGACCAACTTACTGCTTGATGTAGATGCGCGCGAGACTTTTACAGGGGCACGGAATGCGGGGGACTTCATCTTGCGTGTTACCATGCTCTCGGAGCGCACCTTGGTCGAGGGCTACACACTCATTTTTGTAGACGAGGTCCAAGAATATCCGGAGATCGTCACTCTCGTGAAAGGCCTTGTGGAGGACGGTCGTTTCTCGTTCGTCTTGTGAGTTCCGTGCTGGGGACCGGGTTCAAGGGCATCTCATCGTTTCCTGTGGGCTTCATCGAGCGAATCATCATGCGGCTCATGGATTTCGAGGAGTATTGCTGGGCTATCGGCGTGTCGAGGTCAAGTTGGGGATGAAGGTACGTTCCCATGCCGTCTTCGACAACTTATTCTGGTGAGAAAACCACTGGCTATGCCAGTGGTGCCAGCGGTGGTTCCACCCCTATCGTCTTTCCGTAATAGCAGCTCCCGCCCTACCATGGAGGCGCGGAGGGGCGGCTGCGCCGTCCGGGAGGGGCGGGAACTATGGACAAGGATAGCCCATCGCACACGAGCCGGTATCGCGCGTGCCACGTGGCGCGGGTACCGAGGCGTCGCAGGAAGGTGCCGTGCGGCGAGACCGAAAGGGAGGTCGGCGAGACGCCCGGGATGCTGGCCGGCAGGACGGGCGGCGCCGGGATGGTGGAGGGGAGCGCCCGCCCCGACCACACGCGCATCTGCCTCCGGATCGCACCCAGGCGCGGCGCGGGCGACGTGGTGGGTAGGTCGAGGGGTAAGAGCGCGATCATACCGCGCGAGCGGCACCATGAGCGGGGGGCCCTTACGGGCAGGGACCGGACGATGTGGGCGAGGGGCTACCGCGCGGGCACCGTCGGCCCTGACAAGTCGGTCATCAGGAGGCACGTCCAGCGGCAGTCTGACGGGAGTCGCACAGGGTAGCGGGAATGCCCCCGACGGGGGCCTGACGGCAGCGGCCACCGGCCCGTCGCGGCGATGCCGCTGTCGTGACGGGCCCCTATGGGGCGTTACTAAAGCCCCCGGCTACGCCGGGGGATCTTTACTGTCGATAAGTGGAAGCGCGATCTTTGAGGCGTTCGTGCTCTCGCGCAAAAACGTCTCGAGGGACGGGAGGCTCACGTACCTACCCCTATACATGCCGTTTTGCCTCGCTGAGCTGGCCGAAAGAAAAAAGACGATGCGACCGATTTCAGGTTTGCTCCCGTTGCGCTCCACCTTGGCTCCACGTTCCGTGACGACGTTGCCTGCCTGTGACGACATCGCCCGAAAAATACGGTATTGTTATCGTAATTGCATACGTTCGAGACACGTTCAAGGGACGTTCGAGAGAAAAGAGTCCACGGAGAAAGAGGAGCTTATGAGGAACCACAAGTTCTTTGCATGCGCGTTCGCCGGCCTTGTGGCGCTGGCACTTACTATCTCGCTGTCTGGCTGCGATAGTAGCCGTTTGCCCAAACTTGGTCAATCTCAGACCACTGAGAGCCAGGACCAGAAGGGTGGTCAGGGCTCGAAGAAGGCGATGCTCGACGCCCCAACCAAAGCGGTTACCCTTGATGGGGACCTCTCTCGCGTCGTTGTCGGTGTCTGGGACATGGACAGCGCGAGTGGGTCAAAAACCATGACGCGCGGAGATTATCTTGATCTTACCGAAAACAAGACAGGCACTCTGACATGGACTTTCAAGGATGATGGCACGCTTGAGATTGATAACTTTGGGAAACAAACCAGTTTCAAGTGGAAAGCCAAGGACGAGAATACCATCTCGTTTGTCGGCGCGGACGGCAACGAGCATGAGTACAGCTATGACAGGGCCACCCACCTGCTGTCCCTCGCGGACGAGGTCACGACTCACATGAGGAAGGTCTCAGACGATCCGTCCGACCTCTCTAACCTGACCTACGTCAAGGGGAAGCTCAATAACGTTGGAGTCTGGCTTCCTGGCAGCTACGCCATTGTCAGCATCGACTACAGCGATCCAAGCCAAACCGATCTGGATGAGAAGGGCGTCGCTGCAGCGGGCGCTGACTCTGGCCTCAGCTATAACATGTCCATCCGCACCAATGGGGACTCCGCGCTCTTTGCGCTCGAGTACGTGTATGGCATGCAGGTTGCTGTCGAAAACCCCTCTGCAGATGGCAGAACCTACCCAGTCTATATTCAAGGAACCAACGGCAAGCTTTCCGACGAGGGGACCATCTCCATTGATCCTGAAAACGAGAGAATCGTTATCCTGAAGGTTCCTCAGTATACGATCAAGTTTGTTCATACGACGCACAACCCGGACAACTGGTCTTACACCAAGTACCCGCCAAAGGCCGAGAACCCCTGGGATAAGGTGTCAGACGGGCAAAACGGCGGCTCGATCTCCCGTTCCTAATTTCAGGAGGGACGTGAGAGGAGAGAGGCGAGGAGCTGCTCAAGCTAGGCTGATGTGACCATGGGGGACTGCGTGGGAATCTTGGGACCGAGGCAGGATCAGGAGGACCAGGATCCCCACCGCAGCCCCCATGTGGTTACCCTGACTTCCCAACACATCCTTAGTTCGCTGGACACAGGCCCGAGCCGTCGCCTGCCCTGAGGACCCGCGTCCGGCGACGGGCGCGTGGCGGCCGCCAGACCCGCAGGGGACGGCGCCGGGACCGCGAGGGGGAACACGCGTGCGGCCTCACGGCGAGGCGCATCCCGGCTCGGCGCCTCACGGAAAGGCGCAGTCTGCGACTCCCACGTCGCGCAGAGTGCGCTTTTCCGTCACGTTGCCGCCCGGGAGACGCGGGGCGCAACCCCCCGCCAGCCTGCGGGGCACTATGGAAAATGGCTCAACTGGGCAAATGCGTTCGAGCAACCCCCCGCCAGGCTGCGGGGGGGGTTGTACCGGGACCCGCAGATCTCGGTTTGGAGTCTGATCTCACGGAAAGACGCACTCTGCCCAACCTGCGGGCTGCAGACTGCGCCTTTCCGTGAGGCGGCGGGGCAGAGTGTGTAAGGCGGCGGCCCAGAATGCGCTTTTCCGTCACGTCGCGGCGCCCGTGGAGGCGTGGGACCAAACCCCCCGCCAGGCTGCGGGGCACTATGGGAAGTGGCTCAACTGGGCAAATGCGTCCAAGCAACCCCCCGCCAGGCTGCGGGGGGGTTGCGCCAAGACCCGCAGATCTCGGTTTGGAGTCTGACCTCACGGAAAGACGCAGTCTGGGCAGAGGGCCTCGCTGATGGCACACCCTGGGTCAGACCGGGACGCCATCAGACTGCCAGTCGTGGGCTAAGGAGGTGCCGGGAACTCAGGGTTGATTTCGCTTGCCGTTAACACCTGGGCTCCATCTCCCGGTCTACCGTGGGGTATCGAGCATCCCCCAACCTGACGCCCTTCGACAGGCGGTCGCCCTCAGAGGGAGTCGCCCCCTGTGGGCACATCCTCAGCGGGGCACGCCCTCTGCCGGACCCACCACCTACTGGTAGCGGAGCGACTCCACGGGGTTGAGCCTCGCCGCCCGGCGCGCGGGCCAGTAGCCAAACACGAGCCCGATCCCAATGCAGGTCCCCGAGGTCATCAGCACGACCGACGGGGTGATGATGGGCGTGACCGACGTCTCCATGTGCAGGAAGGCCGAGGCCGAGCCTGCCAGGCCCCACGCAGCGGCATACCCGAGGGCGACCCCGATGACGCCACCCGTGACGCACAGCAGTATCGACTCGAACAGGAACTGCCTCGTGATGTCGGCGGCCCGTGCGCCCAGGGCCTTGCGAAGGCCGATCTCCCGGATGCGCTCCGTCACGTTGGTGAGCATCATGTTCATGATGCCGATGCCGCCGACCAGAAGCGAGATGCCCGCGATGGCCGTCACAAGCACCTGGAACGACGCCATGGTGGCATCGAGCCGCTCGATGATGGAGGAGAGTGTCATGACGCTGATCCGGCCCTCCGCCTCGCTCTCGGGGATCGAGAACCAGTCGATGAGCCAGGCCTTCGTCCGCTCGGCAAGGGTTTTCATGTTGGCGCCCTCGCGCGCGTACCCATAGATCTCGCTGATGGCCTTGCTGCCCGAGACGCGCGTCGTGAATGTCGAGTAGGGCATGTAGCACGACAGGAGGGACCTCTCGCCCCCACTCGCCCCCTGGCCGCTGTCACAGGTGCCGACCACGGTATAGTCGCCGTTGTTGATGCGCACCGTCTTGCCCACGGCGTCCCTCTCGCTCCCGAAGACCTTCTCGGCGGCCACGCGGTCGAGCACGACGTTCCTTGCCTCGCCGCTCACGTCGGATTGCGAGAGGAGCGATCCCGTTGAGGCCGCAAACCCCATGACGGTAAAGTACTCAGGCCTGCACCCGGTGATGCGCGCGTCAAACTGCTTCTCAGCCGAGCCGAGGCGCTCCGAGGCCGAGTCGATGCCGGTGACGAACTCGTAGTCGGGGATGCCCATCGCCAGCTGCTCCAGGTCCTGCTCGGTCACCCCGCGATCGGGCGCCGCATATATGGTGACCATGCGGGACTGGTTGAGGCCCAGGGAACCCAGCAGGGAGTACTTGATCCCGTCGATGAGGGAGGTCATGGCGATGACGGCGCTGATGCCGATGACGATGCCCAGTATCGTCAGGAGGCTGCGGCCGCGGTTGGCGTTAAACGCCGAGAGGGTCTCCAGAAACAGGTCGCGAAGCCTCATGCGCCCCCACCCCCCGCGGCCTCCTGCGCGCCATGCTGCAGGACAAACGCGCGCTCCTGCTCGTCCGTGAGCAGGCGGCCGTCACGTATGTGCACGGTGCGGTCCGCCCACGCGGCGATCTCGGGGTCATGGGTGATGAGCACGATGGTCTTGCCGCGATCCTGCATGGCGCGAAACGTCCTGAGCACCATCTCGCCCGTCGCGGAGTCGAGGTTGCCCGTCGGCTCGTCGGCCAGGATCACGGCCGGGTCGTTGACCAGCGCCCGCGCTATGGCCACGCGCTGGATCTGCCCGCCGGAGAGCTCGTTTGACCGGTGGTCGTAGTAGTCCTCGGGCAGGCCCACCGACCTCAGCGCCCTCCAGGCGCGCAGCTCGCGCTCGGAGACGGGGATGTCGGAGTAGACGAGCGGCAGCATGACGTTGCGCAGCACCGTGGTGCGGGGCAGCAGGTTGAACGACTGGAAGACGAAGCCGAGGCGCGTGGCGCGGATCTCGGCAAGATCGTCGTCAAAGAGGTCGGCGACCTCGAGCCCCTCGAGCTTGTAGGAGCCCGTGGTAGGCGTGTCCAGGCAGCCCAGTATGTTCATGAGGGTAGACTTCCCCGAGCCTGAGGGCCCCATGATGCAGAGGAACTCGCCCTTCCCGACGCTCAGGGAGACGCCGCGCAGGGCATGCGTGAGGCCCGCCGCCGTCTCATATATGCGATGCAGCCCATGCGCCTCGATCACGTTGGGCATCTCACACACCGCCCCCGCCATACGCCGTCGCCCCGTCGCCAGAGCCGTCAGGGCCGCCGCCCGGGCCGCCGCCGTTACCCGAGCCTCCCGTCCCGCCGGCAAGGAGCACCTCGGTGCCCTCCTCGATGCCGTCGCCCTCGATGGCTGCGGTGGTGGAGCTCCTTGCCCTGACTGTGACGGGCACCCGGCTGGTCTGGGGGTCGCCGCTCTCGTCACGCGCGGTGACGACGCTCACGTATGCCTGCGCGCCGTCCTCCGTGAGCGCGGAGAGGGGCACGTTGAGCGCGTTGCCTATCTGCTGGATCATGATGTCCGCGTTGGCGGTCATGCCGGGCTTGATGGAGGCGTCGGGGCTGTCGATGAGGAGCTCGACGGCGTAGGTGACGATGGCGCGCCCCCCGCCGTCATAGCCCGCGCCCGGGCCGCCGCTGCCCGCGCCCGAGCCTCCCGCCTCCGAGGAGGAGACCGTGGAGACGTGCGTGACCTGCGCCTCGCAGACGAGCTGGCGGAGGGCGGAAAACGTCACCCTCGCCCTCTGGCCGACGGCGACCCGAGAGACGTCCACCTCGTTTATCTGCACGGTCACCTTCATCCTCGAGAGGTCGGCGATGGTCATCAGCGCCCCGGCCGAGCCCGCGCCCGCACTCGAGCCTGCGCCTGCGCCCGCGCCCCCAGGCGAGCCGACCGACGCGCCGTTCACGGCGTTCATGACGATGACCGTGCCGTCGCACGGGGCGGTGACAGTGCGCTTGTCCGCCTGGGCGACCGCGTCGTCATAGGCCGAGCGGGCCTCCTCGAGGGAGATCTTGGCGCTCTCGAGATCCGTCTTTGCCATCTCGACCGACGAGGTGTCGCCCCTCTGGCCGCCCTCGGCAACGGCTGCGGCACCTTTGCGGGCGGTCTCCAGGGCGGCCTGGGCCTTGCCGACCTCGTTCTTTGCCGTCTTGACCTGCTGGGCCGCCTTGCGGACGGCCTTGTCAAGCTCATCGTTCTTGACGCTGAAGAGCCTGTCGCCCTTGTCGACGGCGGAGCCCTCCGCGACCCGCACGTCCTGGATGATGCCGTCGACCTCGGGCGTCACCACCGTCGAGGAGACGGGCTTGATGGAGCCCGAGGCGGACACGGAGTCGCTGAACTCCCCGCGCGTGACGAACGCGGTGCTTATGGCGGGGCTCTCGGATTGCGCGCCGCCCTGGATGACTTGGGCGATGGTGATGCCGATGATCGCCACGACGCCAAGGATGACGCCCACCTTTATGCGCTTCTTTCTTCTGCGGACCCTGCGGTGGCGCATGAGGCTCTCATAGGCCTCGCGGGCCTCGGCGTCCTCGTCGGCATCGGCCGGGCCTATGACCCCTATGCGCGACTCGAAGACCTCCGTCTTGTCGGGGGTCGCAGGAGTCCCGGGGACAGGGGCCATGTGCCGTCCGTTGCGCGCCGACTCATTGTCATCGGGCGACGTGCCGGCGTCATTCTGATGGGGCTTGCGGCCAAAGGGAAGCATGACACCTCCGAACGTGCGCGTCTACATATTATCTGCCTTGCACACGCTTATCTTACACGAGAGACAAGGGCCCTTTGTCAGAAGTCCTGGAATATGTGAAATCTGCCGCGAACGGTTGGGCTTCAGGGCAGATGCCAACTGCGACTATGAGGTACATTGGGGGCATTTGGGGTGATAAACCGCAAGGATTCCGGGGCGGGGAAATAGGGATTTACAACCTCCTCAACCCTAGGAGCGAGCGCCTAGGAGGATATCCCGCTCGATGTATTGCAGGTTGCGGGGTGCTTGCGCACTTCGCCATCGTCAATCTACAAGTTGATTGAGTCTGAGTTCCCGGCACCTCCTTAGCTACGACTGGCAGCCTGATGGTGTCCCGGTTTGGCCCAGGGAGCGCCCTCAGCGAGGCCCTCTGCCCAGACTGCGCCTTTCCGTGCGGCTAGGCCCCAGGCCAAGGCCTGCGTGTCCCTGGCGCAACCCCCCCCGCAGCCTGGCGGGGGGTTGCTCGAGCGCGTTTGCCCAGTTGGGCCATTTTCCATAGTGCCCCGCAGGCTGGCGGGCGGTTTGGTCCTACGTCTCCCGGGCGGTGATGTGACGGAAAAGCGCATTCTGCGCGACGCGGGGGCCGCAGACTGCGCCTTTCCGTGAGGCGTCGGGTCAGGCTACGCCCCTCCGTGGGGCCGTACGCGCGTCCTCCTCGCGGTCCCGGCGCCGTCCCCTGCGGGCCTGGCGACCGCGACGTCGCGGCTGACGCGCGTCCCCGCCCCCGTGGGTGAGGGCATCATGCCGCATGTCGCCGGAGACGGCCGCCGCGCGCGGGCGGCGGCCCATGGGTCCCCGCAGCCGGGCGCAGGCCCTCGGGCAGGCGACGGATCGGGCCTGTGTCCAGCGGGCTAAGGAAGCGTCGGGATGTCAGGTTGAGGGACAGCGGGCCCTCACTGGAATCGGGAGACGTACGTAGCCAGCGAGAAGGTATTCGCTCTGTATCCAGGCAGATACACGCATGCCCTAGCACTAATAACGCTTGACGTTAATAACGCGATACGATATCATATGTTCATGATAGTTTCGTTCAAAGATTCGGATACGGAGCGGCTCGCCTCCAACACGCGCGTAAAGCGCTTCGAGGCGTTCGAGCGTATCGCCCTGAGGAGGCTCCGCCAACTTCAGGCCGCCGGAACTATCAACGATCTGAGAGTTCCTCCGGGGAACCGACTCGAGGCTCTGAGAGGCGACAGGAAAGGGCGGCACAGCATCCGGATAAGCGACCAATGCCGCATCTGCTTCGTGTGGAGCGATGCGGGTCCGAAAGACGTAGAGATCGTGGATTACCACTAAACGGGAGGTGAGGGGGAATGGACGAGGCGATCGATCCCGTGGCGCCCGGTGAACTGCTCGAGGAGGAGTTCCTTGAGCCGATGGGCATAACGAAGTACCGTCTGGCGAAGGAAATCGGCGTACCGGCGACGCGCATCGGCGAGATCGTGTCGGGCAAGCGCTCCGTGACTGCGGACACGGACCTCAGGCTCTGCAGGTTCTTCGGACTCAGCGATGGCTACTGGCTACGTGTCCAGGCCGCGTATGACACCGACCTCGCGCGTATGAGGATGAGCGAAGAGCTCGACAAGATAAGGCCCTGGAGCCAGCTGGCAACCGCATCGGGCGAGCGTCATAGGTAGAGAGGCACCTGCCGGTCGAGTGACGCACCCCGATGTTATGACCCATGGCGATGTGCGAGGCAACAACATGTGAGGCTTCCGACCCCAGGCGTGACAGATCATCGCAAGATGCAGTGCCAGAGGCTGGGCTGTATCATGGGAAGGAGAAAACCCAGGACGGAGGGTGAGGTTCCAAGGTACTTGACGGTAAGGCGCCGGCACGCTTGGCGAACCGAGTCCGTGGTATCTACTCGCCCAGCTCAATATGCTGCATACCGTCTAGCACATTGAGCTGATCCCTCGCGTGAGCTCTGTCCTTGCGTTGGCGTCGGTATGCACCTTGTGGCCGGGGTGTCAGACAGTGTCCCTCCTCGCCTGATGAGCCTGTGGGTTGTGCGAGTGGCTGTGGCTCTTCGTGAGGCGTTGCGACCTGACGAGGGTGGGTGGCACTGGCAGCTGGACCGCTGTACATCAACATACACGGGCGCACCCGGTGGGGATGCGAGTAGACCTCGCTCTTCGTCGCGACCGCTCGGGCTCGTTGCGCTGCGCCTCGGCGCTACGACCTGTGACAGTAGGGCATAACGAGGCCTCGCCATGAACGCTGGCGACGTTCATAGCCCCAGCAGCTCGCTGTGGCTTCCCGTGCGTGTGGCAATAAGGATGAGCCCCTCCTCGTCGATACGATAAATGAGGAGCCAATCGGGTTCGATATGGCATTCGCGATGTCCTCGATACGCTCCGCCCAGGGAATGGTCGCGCGCCACCTCGGGAAGGCTTTCCCTTCGCTGGAGCGCCTTGAAGTAACTGCTTGCTGTGGCTGCAATGGTGTGGCAGTGCTATGTGGAGCTGCGTGGCAGTGGTCTATGGAACGGTGTGGCTGTTGTTGCAAAATAATTACGATATACTTAAAATAGGTTTATTTGATTGTTCTTGGGGGATATTGATGGCTGATTACGACAAAACGTTCGCACGCTTCGAGGCTCTTGCCACGTCCATTAAAGACGCCCTTGAGACAGCGATGCGAATGGTCGGTTCCGGAATCGCTCCGATGAGCGAGGATATCGATAATCTGTATTCCGACATGCAAGAGCTGAGAATTGCTTATGACGAGGCACGCTCTTTTGCGATTTCTGATGCTAGTCCAGATGGCATTATGGAAGATGGCCTTCCAATTCAGGTGTACAGAGATGCTGCGGTCACGATTGAGAGGGAGAGGCTTTTCGAGCGAATTGCTCCGATAATTGAAATGCTACGCAAGTTCTGCTCGGTTACATCCGACACCGAAGCATTCGAGGAGGCCCTTAAGCCCTTCAAGAAGACAGCGTCGGAATCGCTTCAGGCGCTTAGATCATCCCTAGATGACGCTAATTGTAGAACTACAGCTCCAGGCCGAGGACGTCACGGTCGAATTCCCTGACGTCGATTGACGAGGGCACCTTCACCCCGAGCGCCTTGTAGTACTCGCGGACCTGCCTCGACGGCGTCTCGACCACGACCCTGCCGTCGGCGTTGGTGTAGCAGGACAGCGACCTGGCCTTGCCCCATACCTCGGTGAGGGAGACGTCGGCCCCGGCGAGCGCCTTGCGCATCCTGAGCACCACGATGGTGCCGATGATGTCGGCGAGGATCTTGCCGCGCACGGTGAGGTCGCTCCACTTGCGCAGCGGCAGCAGGCCCAGGTAGTCCTTGCTGGTCTTGAAGACGCCCTCGATCTCGGTGCGGCAGAAGTACTCGTCCAGGATCTCGCGGGGCGTCGCGACCTTGGTGGACATCAGCACGAAGTAGCCCTGCCGCACGGTCTCCCAGTCCTTCTCGGCGAGCGACATCCCGTCGAACCTCTCCTGGTTCTTGTCCAGCCACCTGGCGAAGCGCGGCGTGGCGTTGGTCTGGTCCACGTAGACGTAGCAGTGCAGCCTCACGCCCTGCACCTCGACGTCGCGCCTCCTGGCGAAGTAGAGGTGGCCGGAGCGCGTGATCGCGTACTTGCCCTTGCCGATCAGAGAGCGGACGCCCCGCCAGAGCTCGCGGTACGGGTACCCCCTCCTCGCCGGCATCCTGACCAGCACGTCCCTCTCGCCCTCGGAGAAGGCCTCGAGCAGCTCGCGCGACGCGTAGCCCGCGTCGAGGACCGCGGTTACGACCTCGATGCCGAGCGTGGCGAGGACGTCGCCCATCACGGTCTTTATGGTCGAGAGGTCAAGTACGTTGCCGGGCACGACCTCGTACCAGACGGGCAGCCCCGTCGTCTCGTCGAGCACGAGCGCGAGGCGCATCTGGACCGCCGCGCCCCTCAGCCCGTGGCTGCAGAGGGCGTTGAGCGGGTTGTCGACCGCGTCGTTCGGGAGCGGGGTGGAGTCCACGTAGCATGCGCGGCCGAAGCCGGGCTTCGTCCTCCTCATGAGCCTGGCGAACGCCCTGAAGAACGCGACCTTCGCCCCGTCGGCGCCCATCGCCGAGAAGAACGCCGTGTCCGATCTCAGCGACGCGGGCGGCACGCCCGGCAGCGCCAGAGCCGCGAAGGACCTGGCCACCATGTTGTCGCAGGTCTCGCGGCTCCCGTCCCGCACCACGCCGTGCGTGACGTGGGCGAGGGCGCGCTGGTAGGACCGGTCGTCGGGGAGCGCCTCCCTGAGGCACCCCGCGACCCCATCGGCGCCCAGGAACGACAGCAGCAGGTGCTCGGGGCCGAGCTCCAGGTGCCGCGGCGGCTCGGGGAACGCGCCCGTGTTCGCCAGCCGCTCGTCGCCCTTGGCCACCGGCGCGAATCCGTCGGCGTCCGCGTCGTACTCCACCAGGCCGCGCGTCGGTGACGCGAACACGCCCGAGCGCCTGTCGTCCGCGAGCCAGACGACCTTGCCCAGCCTCTCGCGCACCGCCTGCGCCGAGTGGTACTTGGCGCCGCGCACGTACGACGTGTCGACCACGGCGGCGGACCCGCTCCTGATTGCGCCGGACTCGTCCCTGACCAGCTTCTGCACCTTTATGAACGGCATCCCGGTCGCCTCCCGTGCCACACAGGAAGTAGTAAGTAGCACTACATATAATATAGCACAAGAGAGGCCCCTTGGGGCCTCGACCTGCGATTTTCTCGATTTTCTTTGGTTTGATCAGGCGGTAGTTCTACAATCAGAAAGAACTAGGGATCATTGAGCGCAGGGGAACTTGAAGACCTTGGTGATATTGATGATCAATACAAGCCGCAGAGAGTATTTGTCCAAGCACTGGAGTGCGATAACTTGTCGACTACTGTGGGGATCGATTTGCTTGACATGATTACGCAGAGCTATCCGACGAGAGTGCAGCAAGGAGTAGCGCTAAGAATATACCGGTTCGGTGAGTATTGTGACGCGGGGCTTGAGGGGAAAAAAGGAAACATACGAGACGGTGCAAGTGTAGTGCCTACTGAGACAAATGGGCATGCAGAGCAAGACGCGGTCTCCACTGTAAAGGAAGAGTTCCATGCGCCCTATCCCCATCTGAATCGACCGAAGCGGACTGGCTCGAGTTCTTTCAAGAAACTTCTTTTGAAATCGCCCAATCTTGTCGTTGCTCTTACATTTGCCGCGCTGGCGCGCTTTCGCTGTATGACCATAGAGGCATTGCAGAGGCTTGCAGTTGTAGTTTTCGGAAAAGACGAATCGCTGTCGCCCGATGCGGTCACACTTTCTGCGTCGTACCTAGCCCAAAAAGGAATCATTGAGAAGGCAGGCTTCGAATTTGAGAACTCGGATGCTTTTGTTCTGAGTGAAGATGGCTGTCAGCTTGCAAGGAAAGACTCTGTTATCAATATGATGAACAGCCACTCACGGTCGACTTGGTTTTTTCCCTATGTAGATGCGAAGAGAAACATACCTGGCTGTGATCCCTCGGCGTCTTCCATGGAGATGTTGGCGCAGAATGATGTACTTCTCTCATTTCTGGAGTCATCTATGGGTTCCGGACACAAGTTGATGCTGTACAGGCGGCTTCAAGGATGCTACTGGGATGGCAATCACTATGTCATACAGTGTGAGGTTGGGGGTTCTAGGGTAGAGGGAATTCTTGCGAGGAGGACAGCCTCTGTTCCCGAGGGTGCAACAAATGCCTTTGTTCTCGATGTTCCATCAGACGAAGAGCGCTTTGCTTGTGGAGTCACTCATCTGTTTGTAATTACGGACAGCGGAATTCAGGAGGTTGCAAAGAACGAGTCAGCAAGTTCTCAAGAGAGGTTGTTATCGAACGATAAAGGTACTCCGAACTTGTCTGTCGAAGAAAGTGGAAGTATCAATTCAGAAACTGATCAGACAATTTCTGCCAAAGAGGCTCATGGGAATGAACAGCTGTCTGCGGGTGTTGCGCAGATCGAGCAACGTGCCGACGACTCCGATGGCAGTCGGAGGGACAACAGTTCTGATCCTTCTACGGAGAGGATATCTCTAAGTGCAATGGCAGAAAGCATCCTTAGAGGAAACTTGGAAATTAGCGACGAAATCGTTACCAAATTCGCCACGAGGTTAATGGAAGAAATTCCATCAGATGATGGTGCTGATAGCCTTGTTAACCTTGAAACTGCTTTGACGCTTCTAAAAAGCGTACATGGACAGGTAAAATTCGGCCACTCCTCAGCGCTCTATGAGCAAGTCTCTCTGGCAGTCAACTCGCCTTTGGAATGCGAAGAATACACAGGAGCTAACATAAAATCTACTTTTCCAACGTATAGCAAGGAAAATGAAGGGTTTGTGCTAGCCGCGTATTGCTTGGCATTGCTTGCTCCAAAGCACAGCTATGACCATGAACTGTACAAGACCTGTGAGAGTTACCTCAACTCATTTGATACGGTTTTTCCCTCGTTTTCGAGGGCAAAGCCTCTGTTTAGTGAGCTAATAAATGTTTGTGACATTCTTCCAGAGGGTGGCTTTACGTCCAGCGTCCTTGCTGGGATTGGTGGTGACGTTGAGAGGCGCAGAGCTATGGATAGAATCAGGGCTAAGGCGAAAACGCTGCTTAGGCCTCCGAAATTTAACGCCAAGATGAGTCATCTGCCAGTGTTCTCTCAGATATGCTTTGGTAGTAATAGTGATCTGTCTCCCTGTTTGGATATAATCGTTCGTGGACGTGAGGATAAAGCTTTTCTTGTCGAAAAGGTTTTTGAAGCGTACTGCGTGGATGGAAAGCTTTCTGACAGATTAATCGAGAGCCTGATTGATAACGCATGGAGCAAGGCGATAAACGCCAAAGGGAACAAGGGTCCTCGAAGACTGGCCATGGAGTCTCGACGCAAAGCCTCCGACGAAATCTATGACCGACTTGGGCTGATGGAAGAATGGCTTGAGCATGTAAGAGGCAGTGTTAATGAGAGTGAAATCGAGGAGATCCGTGAAATAAGGGACAGCCTTCTCACCCTATCCGACGAAATCATATCCATGAACTTGTTTATCGGTCAGCAAGGTGGCGGTACTGCACTACACACAGCGGTCCGTGAAATAAAAACTAGACTTAGCGGTAGCTGCGGTCGAGTTCTAACCTTCAGCGATTTCCTACGAACGGGCCTGTTGCCAACCGGTGTTGATGGGTTGCCTGTCGTCGAGGGATCTCTTTGCAATGTGAGCCATTGCGAGCCGTGGAAAGCGGTTCTGAGGCACTACATAGCCGATAAACCATCCTTTACTGACGTGAAAAACCAAATTGGTGACGATGATTCCCCGATGTTCGACAATCTAAGTCAACTTTTTGCAATTAGTAAGATGGTTGATAAGGCTGAAGCTGTCGAGCCGAGCAAGGACATAAAGACAATTGCATTACAGTCTGCAGAGGCAGAGCTGGCGAAGTTCAACGACCAATTAGAGATTGCCTTCACGTACAACCGAATCAATGAGGTGCAGAAGGAGGACCTTGCCTCTTACGCGAGAGAATTCAAGAATCTCTTTTACTCGGTCAAGGAGTATGGCTGTTGGAGGGAGTTTCTCAGGGCTCTTTTTAAGCAGGTTGATGACCTCTCTGCAGATCACTCTTTTTTGCTCGAAGAAAGGCTCGCGTCGTGCAGGGGCTCAATATCTGGGGGCGATTCCACCTTGCTCGATGAGGCGGAAAAGCTACTGAGAGAAGACAAGAACCTCACCGTTGTCGAGGAGTATCTCAACCGGTTTGAATCGGGTGAGCGTCAACTTACAGAAAAGCTCAGATCTGGGATGAGTGAGCAGGATGACTTTGCCCGTTTCATTTCGGGCGAGTTCTATCAGACAATATTTGACGTTTGCCGAAAGTACAAGGGCCGCCCCCTCGCTAGTTACGGCATCGACTTTACCAGAAAGCGGTATCCAAAGAGTTGGACCGAGCGGCAGAAGAAGAACAGTGAGTCACTGGTGCAGAATTGGCCCGTGAGTCAGAAACGGCAGGTGAAGGATTGGTCCCAGAACATCGGTGAGCTATTCAAGGGATTGGGATTTAGCATCAAAGGCGTTGCTAAGCCTGATTCTATCGGTCGCGAGATATATAGGCTCGAAGTCCGGCCCGTTTCGCGTGATCGTGAGTCATACGATCACCCGATTTCGGCGTTTGGTACTCAGATGAACAAGAAGATCGAAGTTCTAGTACTTTATGGTAACCAGACGCCGCAGGATATCATTAGGGCTGTCGTTGATTCGGGTCTCAGCAATTGCTCCTTTGTTCTCGTAAATTATTCGATCAGTCTCTCGGATAGGCGTACCCTTGCGGAGCTGTATCACAAGCGGCAGGCATCAATGCCTTCCTTTCTCGTAATCGATCAGGTCTTGATTCTTTTTCTCGCTTTGAATGAAAGTGCGACAAGACTTTCGGTGATGCTCAAGTGTACCCTGCCCTTCACTAGTTATCAACCATTTGTTCGGGATGGCGGCGCCACAGCGGACGAGATGTTCTGTGGTAGGGAGGAGGAGCTCAGGGCAATAACGAATCCTAGTGGTGCGGGAGTGGTCTACGGCGGTAGACAGCTCGGTAAGACGGCGCTCCTCCAGAGAGCGCGAAGCCTCTGTAACAAGCCCGATAAGGGTGAGTATGCGGTGTACGTGAGTATTCTTCAGTGCGACACTGAACAAGATCTTATCAGCACCCTTGCCTCTGCCGCATCCAGAGCGGGGCTTGACTTCAACGGCGTTCATTCAATCGTAGATTTGTGCGACCGAATAAGAGAGATCTTGGCGGATAGAGCCGTATCTAAAGTCCTCCTTCTAATTGACGAGGCAGACAATTATCTTGCTTCTATCAGCTCCGAAGGCTATCTACCCTTGCAACCGCTTGTCGAGCTACGACGCGAGTCGGAAAACAAGTTCAAATTTGTCTTAGCTGGCCTCCATAACGTCTCCCGAGCGAAGAACGCCACTACCAAGAATGGTATTTTTGGTCAGCTCGGATCACCTTTGTGTATCAGGCCTCTTTCTCCCGCAGAGGCGCTGAGGTTAATCTCCCGTCCACTTATGTTCCTTGGGTTCCAGGTGGACAGGTATCCACACTTGGAGACCATCCTTACGAGCACGAACTATTACCCCGGCATTCTCCAGTTCTTCGGGAACATTCTTGTGGAGACAATGTCCAGTCAGTACTCCGAATACTATCGTGCCCAAGATGGAAATCCTCCTTATTCACTTACGAAAGAACAGCTCGGGGCAATCATGAGCAGGACCGACCTTAATAACAGTATTAAGGAAAAATTCAGGCTATCCCTCGAACTTGACCCCCGATATTTTATGATCGCGCGCTGCATCGCGCTTCTATATTATGAGGCGGAAGAGAGCGGTGGGGAAGGCACATTGGCCGGATACTCGCCCACTGAGGTCAAACACACCGCAGATGAGTGGGATATCAAGACACTTGCAGATGAGAGCGCTTCCTCCTTCGGAAACCTGATGGACGAGATGGTAGACATGTACATACTTGCCAAGCCTGATCAAGACACACAGAGGTACAGACTCCGTAGACATGCTTTTCTCAGTATCATTGGCAAGGATGCAGATATGATCCTCGATGACATCGCTAACAATGATGCCTAGGAGGGATAGTCCCACAGAAGAGGATTGGCCAGAATTCTGGTGGCAGCGTGTTGTCGGACCATACGAAGTTGTCAAGAAGACCGTATCGTCGCTTCAAGGCAAGCGGTCCGTCGTCTTGAAGGTACCGCAGGACCTTCCTTGGCGACACAAGATGAGAGACATGCTGCGCGAGGAGCTGCAGTCGACGTCTGGGACCGAGAGTCTTGCTATCACCTTTTTGGATGCTGAGGAAGATCTGCCAGGTGAATATGAACCAGGAAAGTATCTGGTAGATAAGTTCGGTTTGCGCGATGACTCGCTACACTATCGCTCTAGCAGAGGGTCGGGACAGGGGTATCTCCTCAGAAGAGGTGTTCTCCGCAACAAAATTGTTTGGATAAAGGGCTTGGGAGTGGATGACGCCCAGGTGTGGGAACGATTCTGTGCTGGATGGAACATCTCTACACTTGATGAGGGATTGTTCGTGATTGAGGACCGAACCAGTGAGACCAGTGTTCCACAAAACCTCACAATCATAGACTATGCAGAGTGTGTGGATGAGTACAGTGTCCAGTTGTTCAATGGTCTTACTCTTAATTCTCAGGAATTCGACTCCTATAAGATGGTATGGAAGCGTTATGTTGCTGCGTTGATGACAAGCCTTTGCGGGTCTGATGTGGAGGTCGCACATGAGCTTGTCTGGAGCCATGATCTAAGGAAAGAAGATGCCTACGTTGCGATAACGACGATGGTTGATTCAGGCATATTTGATTCACGCGGACATGGAAGCTTCGGACATGTTTTGAACGTAGCAAGACGAGGCGACAAGGCAACAATCGACGAGAGGATCTGGGCCGCCCAACTGGAGGTTCTTTTTCCGATGATTGAGAGGGAAAGGCTGCTGATTGTCGAGAAGCTCAGTGATTCCATCTCGCCTCTAATAGACGGAGGTCGAATTGAGCAACATGGGGATAAGCTGACCTCCTTGGAGGATGTCGAACTAGGAACACTCGTCTACCTCATGAACTGTGACCAAGATGGGGTACGGGTACTTGATGTGAAGGAGAAGGGCCTGCGGGATAGGATATTTCTCCTCCGGAAGTGTCGCAACCACTTGGCTCACCATAGGTGCTGTGGCATGGACCAAGTTTCCCAACTGCTTAATTCGTAGACGACTGCGTATGACACTCTCTAGACGATATGACCCGAGCTGAGGGAGCGGAACTTATTTCTGGGCCGGGGTCCCAAGAGGACCTCCCGTGAAGTGAGTGAGCCGGAATGGTTTCGTCGCAGCAGGACGGCACCGGGGTGCCACGATCAACGGGAGGTGTTAGCGTCGGGTGATTATAGCCCCATAGCCATTTATCGTGCATATTTCGGAACCGACAGCCACTCGTGAGCCACGACGACATGCGCGCCGGCGCCCAAGGACGGTGAGCCGGGGACTTGCATGCCTGGGGGAAGCGACCACGGCGAGATGGCCGAGCGGGCGGCCGACTTCCCGCAGCCGCTCCACGGCGCGTGCGAGGGCGGCCGCGCGGGATTCGTGCCGGCACGGACGCCGGCGCGTGGCGACGCGTCGGCGGGACCCGTGGCCTCCTCGAAGCCTCCCGGCTCGACCGACTCGCGCCCAAGTAATGAATATTATGCGCCAATCGGTGCATGATTGATTCCACGCATCACCGGTGCGCTACTCCACGGGGATGCGAGTAGACCTCGCTCTTCGTCGCGACCGCTCGGGCTCGTTGCGCTGCGCCTCGGCGCTACGTCCTGTGACGGTAGGGCATAACGAGGCCTCGTTATGAACGCTGGCGACGTTCATGGCCCCAGCAGCTCGCTGTGGCTTCCCGTGCGTGTGGCAATAAGGATGAGCCCCTCCTCGTCTGCGTACAGCAGGCCCTAGCGACCGGCATTCCATCTCCCACTGACCGCAGTTCCAGGCTCCGCCGACCGCCGCTGCACGCATCACCGACCATGATTGACCCAGTGGGGCGCACTGGGTCGCCCCGTCTCCCGAGAGAGGGGAAGACATGATCAGGCACGGGGAGATCCTCAGGCTCACGGCCCTGGGGATAAGCCAGCGGAGCATAGCCGGCTCCGTGGGATGCTCGAAGACGACGGTGCAGGAGGTGCAGCGTAAGGCGGCGACGCGGCGCCTCGAGTGGCCGCTGTCCGACGAGATGGGGGACGAGGCCATCCGTGCCAGGCCCTGCCCGCCTCAGGACCGCTCCGACGCCAGCAAGGCGGAGATCGACCACGAGTGGGCCCGGAGGGAGATGGGCCGCAGGGGCGTGACGATGACCCTTGTTAGCGCCGGAAGAGTTTAGCCACATCCAGTCAGGCGACAATCGCCAATCCCAGTCAGCCGATTCTGGCCAATGCGCCGGCAGCCGGTTGCCTAACTTATGTAGTGGCTACACTCCCTTGGGCTGCATCCTCCTGACCTTCGTCGCCTGCGGCACCGCCTCGACCGAGTAGGTGTCGAGCCCGCGGCCGCGGTAGCTCGGGCCGCGCATCATGAAGACCGATGCCTTGTCGAATGCCCTGTCGAGCGCACAGAGCAGGGCCTCGTCCCCCGCGAGGAACTCGTCCCAGGAGCTCGGCGCCATGTTGCTCGTGAGGATCATGGTGTTGGGCCCCTCCTTCTCGTAGCGACGGTCGACCGCGTCGAAGAAGAGGTCGGTGCACGCCCTGTCGAACACGCACCTCCCGACCTCGTCCACGATCAGGCAGGACGGCCTCGCCAGCGTCGCCACCGCGCGCTGGGCGCTCCCGCGCTCCGCCGCCCTCTGGAACCTGTCCCCGGGCTCGCTGGCCTTCATGTAGTACGTCCTCGGTCCTCTCACACAGCACTCGCGACCGTACGCCTGGGCCAGGTGGGTCTTCCCGTTATGGAAAGTTTTCCATAACGGGAATTATGCTGAGAAACGGATTATGTCGGGGAACGGGCTGCCGCCGCAGGTCATTCGCTCGCGGCAGCCGCGTCCCTTTGCATAACCCCATATCAGCAGAGGGCCTTGGGCCAGGCCATGAGGTCTTTGTCGGCTGTCCGGTCGGGGTATTCCCCGACCCTGGGTGCCGTTGCGGCCCTCCCCGGCAGTTCGCGCTTCCTCGCCGTGCCCGCGGTCGCGTAGATCTCGGTGGTCGTGACGCTCCTGTGGCCGAGAAGATCCCTCATGTGGACGAGGCTCGCGCCCCGACCCCGGCAGGCCGGTCGCCCTCTGATGCCGGAACGAGTGGGGCGACACACCCTCGGGGATGTCGGCACCGGACTTCCTCGCCCCGTCCGCATGCCTGGCTAGGATGTCGGCGACACCGGCCCTGGCCGGATGGTCGCCTCTTGGGTTCGGGAAGAGCGGTTTGTCGAGGTCCCTGGGACCGAGGCCGGGATAGGCCTCCGATACGCATCCCCTTGGCAAGCCGGCAGTCGCATGCATCAGCGGCACGGTCCCGGCCTTGCGGCCCCTGCCGCGCGGCGTCACGACGGCGGGGTCGCCTGACCTCAGGTCTCGAGGGGTGATCCCGCAGAGCTCGGACACGCGCGCGGCGCCGTCGCACGGCACGGCGGGCGGCGCCGTGTCGCGGCGTCCCCCGGGGGTCGACATCCCAGGGTCCCTGAGGATGGCGGCAAGCCCGTCCCTGCCGGGCGCGGCCATCGCGCCAGGCTTCCCCTTCCGCTGCCTCATGGCGAGGACCTGCTGGTACTGCGGGAGCCGGGCGGGGTCCTCTCCCTTCACGTATCCTACGAACGCCTCTGTCGCGCAAAGGCGCCGGTCGGCCGTGCTGTCGGAATTTCCGCGCGCCGCAGGCCACCCGGGGACCCCCTGACCGCGTGTCCGCCCGGATCGGGCGTCGACATCGACTCCGGCTCCTTGCCATGATCGCCGAAGTAGTCGACGGGCGGCCCGGACGCGTCGCGGTACGAGGCTATCGTGTTGGGACCGGGGTCGCGCCGGCCGGGTGGCGTCCCAGACAGTCGGTGGCGTGGCATGCGAGGTCGGCGTCGGTCATGACGGCACCACCCATCCGCACTCGCGCCCGGCCCGCGCGACCATGCCCGGACAGGTCCCCGCGGCGGGGCGGAGGTAGTATTCTGCGCGGCGGATGTCGGCGTGGCCCACGTGGGCGGCGAGCGGCGGCATCATGGCATCGGCGTCGGCCCCTTCCCTGACCCAGTTCCTCAGCCTATGGCAAGCGAACGCGAGGCGGAGGTCACGGACGCGCGGCCCCCTGCCCCGGCCACCATGCGATATGCCCGCCGCCCACAGCGCCTTCCTGAAGAAACGGCACGCGAAGCCCGTGGCCGTCGGCCTGCCCTCGGGCAGGGACCAGAACAGCCCATGACCCCCGTATTGGGGATGCCGCAAAGCGGCCGTGTCGTGGAATATGCGAAGCATATGGGTCATGGAGGGACGCGGTGGGACGAGCCGGCCCTTGCCGTTCTTGGCGTGGCGGATCGCCGGGATGCCCGCCTCCGGGGCGACGTCGCCCTTGGCCAGCGAGCATGCCTCCCCGCATCGGAGGCCGGAGGAACAGGGCAGTCCGGGCGGCCTCGCGGCCTGCGCGCGCCGGCTGGCCGGATCGCCGCCCGCGATAGCCCCGGCTGCGGGGGACGGCGATGCGAGCTCGGCGTCTGTGAAGATGTGCGGCCCGTGGGCGCCGCGGTCGGCACGGCCCCGCCTCCCGGGTGCGACGTAGGCGTCGTAGCCTGCGCGCATCATGCGGTCGGCGGGCCCGCGCGCCCGTCCGGCCCGGCACGGCCCGGTCGTCTCCGACTCCCCGGGGCGCCTCGCGGCCCGGGCCTCGACGAGCGCCCTCGGCAACTCGTCCTCGGGGCAGCCGAGCTCGCCGCGCGAGGCGGCGATCCTCGCCATGACCCTGTCGTCCCTCTCGCACCTGGGGCCCACCGCCCTCCTCTCCGCGACATAGGCGGACGTGATCTTGGCGAAGGCCATGCGACCGGCGCCGGGCCGGGCGCGCATGCGGACGGGGAGTCGACGCCCGTGCGGGGGCAGGTGCTGGTGGTGCGCCTGTCGACGTGCCCGAGCGTGCGGGATATGTCCCCTGTCGGGACCTCCTGCCCCGGGAGCCGCCTGGCCAACGCATGGCGCAGGGGGCGGGGCGTCTTGTGGTCGCGCGGGGCCCTGATGCCGGCGCCGCGCGCACGCCCTATGGGTATGTCGGTGAGGTTGGCGGTTGCGCCGAACGCGTCGAAGGGCGCCACCTGGCGAACGAGCGGCCGCGGGCACGTGGCAGCCTTCGGGCGCCCTTCCCGCAGGTAGTCGATCACCGCCCAGCCGATGTCGCCGGGCGGCGGTAGCCCCGGCGCCACGCCAGTCTTGTGCCGTGTGATCGATATCGTCCTCGCCGACCAGCCGACGTCGGAGACGGGCGTCGACTTTATGTCTGAGGCCCGAGGCCCCAGCCTCGCGACCATGAGCGGCATGGCGTAGTCGCGCTTCCCCGTGGGATTGCCGCGATCGATGCCGTTCATCAGCCTCGACACCTCGTCCGCCGTCCAGGTGGAGGGAAGCTCGGGGGCATAGCAGGGCTTGGGATTCGGCACGCTCGGCGAGAGGTCGCGTCCCGCCATGCCCCCGGGCGCGGGTGGCGCGGGAGGCACCGGGGCGCGGCGGGGATCGCCCTCACCGACTTGGCGTGGTTAGACGACTTCGTGAGGATGTAGTCGTGCGCCGAGCTCTCGGTAATGCACGAGGCGTCGGTCCCGCCGTTGCCTGCCAGAAAGATCAAGAAGTGCTTGATGCGGCCGTTGCGCGAGCAGGCGGTCGACCCGGGGTGCCCAGCCCGCCGGCTGGCATCGTCGGACGGGCCCGGCAGCGACCGCGATTCCGCAGGCAGCTCGGCTCAGGCGAGATCGCCGGGCATGCGCTTGCAGACGCGGCCGCATTCTCCCATCTCGAGCAGAACGCGCATCGCCCGTAGCCAGGCCCTGGGGTGGCCCCCGCCGGGGTTTGCCTGGCAGGGCTGGGTGAGTTCGACGCCGAACTTCGCATCGGGGAACCGAATCGCGAGCTCTTCGCCGGACTCTTTGCGTCCCTGCGAGACGGCGTACCTCGAGAGCGCCGCGAACATCCTCCCGAGCCCGGTCATGGTGTTCTCGGAATAGCCGAGCCTCCCCATCTCGACCAGGGTATCGGAGATCAGGGCCTCCAAGTTGGTGTGATCTGCCATAAGTCCTCCTATCATTGTCGAAAAAGCAGGTGACGCGACGCCAGGGGGACTCTTCGACTATGCAAGGGGACGCGGCCGCCGCGAGCAAATGACCTGCGGCGGCAGCCCGTTCCCCGACATAATCCGTTTCTCAGCATAATTGCCCGTTCCAGTGCAGCCCTCGATCACCACGTTGGCGGCCCGCGACATGAACTGGCAGGCCATCGCCTCGCGTATGAGCACGCCGTCGATGCCGCGGCCGTCGTAGATCATCTCGCCGGGCTCGGCGTCCGGGAAGCGCAGCCTGGCCCTCTGAGTGAGCCGCCTCGCGCTCGAGGCGCGCTTGGCCTCCCAGGCGTGGTCCACCACCATCCTCACGCGCTCGTCGAAGGGCACCGACATGATGGTGCGATCCCCTTCCTGCAGGTCGAGGGCGTCGACCATCTCGGACATGCTCGTCTCGCGGAGCTTGCGCCTGGTCTCGTCGTCTATCATGGCTTCCTCACTAGTCTCTGTAGTAGTCCGCGCCGCGCACGTGGCCCTTGGGCGCGTCCCGCGTCTCGCCGGGGCCGTCCTCGGCCGGCCCCTCCTGGTCGAGGTTCGCGTCCAGGATCGCCTTCAGGTGCTTGTACCTGGGCGAGGTGAGCTTAGGCAGCGCGTAGGCGCAGGCGACCTCGAGCCTCTCGTCTCCATACTTCTTCGACAGGTCGGGGACGGAGAGCGCCGGGTTGTAGGCCTGCTCCTTGACCTTGACGCGCGCGAAGATCCTGCCGATGACCTCGAAGCAGGAGGGTCCGATCCTCTTGGCCCAGCCCCTGATGCGCGCGTCGTCCCATTCCGGTTTCAGAAAGGCCTCCGGCATGTGGGACCTGTCGGTGGAGTATCCGTTCCCCGCGTACTCGGGCAGGAGGCTGTGCGTCGCTATGCGCTCTCCGGCGTGGTAGATTGAGACTGTCGACTCGCCTACGCGCAGGTCCACCTTCCGACCGACGTAGCGGTGGGGAACGGAGTAGCGGTTGCGCTCGTGGGCGACGCGGGAGTCGAGGGCGACCGAGCGGCCGTGGACCCATTCGGCGACATCGTAGCGGACGTCGGGAAGGGGACTGAGCTCGGCGGCCTCGGCCTCGGCGAAGACCGGGTCGCGGCTGCCCTGCCTCTTCTGGAACGGGTGGGCGTCGCGCTCGTCGAGCTTTTCGCGAACCGCTGCCTTGGCTTGCCCGAAGTCGGCGAGCGTCGCGTCGTGCGGCTGCGCTATTACCCAGGTGGCCGCGTCTCTCACCGTGCCCTCGGCAGACGCCTTCTGCTTGGGCTTCCTCACCTGTGCGGGCATGATCGCGGTCACGTGGTGCTCTCCGGGCGCCTCGTAGGCGTCGTCGGGCACGACCTCGCCCTCGCGTGGGTGCCTCACGACGCCAGTCTTGAGGTTGTCGCAGACCGTGCGCTCGGGGACGCCTCCCCAGTACTCGCACGTGTGGACGTGACACCTGAGCCAGGTGCGCTCCCTCATGTCTAGCGTCGGCCCGAGGTAGGCCCTCTGGCTGAAGGGCAGCACGCCCACGAAGAGGTGGATCTTGGAGACCTCGCCCGTGGTGGGATCGACAAGGCCCCTCCCGAGAGTCGGCCCGGACCAATCGACCTCGCAGGACTGCCCGGCCTTGTGCTCGATGCGCTTGGTGAGGTTGTTGGCGGCGACGTGCTTGCCGCGCCTCTCACAGAACCTCGCGTGGCCCATCGCCACCTTGCCGGTGCGTCCGCGCCCGTCCTCGTGCCCGTCGCGCGGTAGGCGCAGGCTCGCGCCAACCCTGGCCATCTCCTTGTGCGCGTAGCCCCAGTCGGGCTCCTCGAAAACGCTTCCCCTCACGTGCCTGTCGGGACAGAGGAGGACGCAGGCGCCCTCGTCGGATTTGCCCTCGATGTCCTTCCACCCGATGCCGCGCTCGTCCGCGACCGGGAACACCTCACAGACCGAGCCCATCGACATGCGGCGCGTCTTGGCTATCTGCCTCCTCGACATGCCCTGTTCGCGGAGCCGCGTTATCAGCTTCGCCTTGATCTTCCTCGCCATGTTGTTCGCTCCTTTCGTCTAGATGACATGGCGAGATCTAGGCTACTGGGCGATACGAAAAGCGCGAAATGGGCGGTACGGGTGCGGCGAAACGGTCAGACCGAGAGGTGATACGGACAGCGCGAAACGGGTGCTACTGAGAGCGCGCAATACTCACCCTAATCGTTTATGCGAAGTCGATGTGCCCGCAATCCCGGTCTATCTGGATTAACTCCGTCGGCTTCGCATAAACTCGCGCTTCGCATATGACGACTTCATGACCACCTCGATCGCGACGCAGAGCGCCGTGGAGCTCCTCGAGGTGACGGGGTCGCGTGAGGGCAGGAGAGCCACGATCGTCGCCTCCCAGCTTGAGCCCAACGAGTGGTACCTGCGCATCGAGGGCGAGCTCATGGCCGACTCGATCCTGAACCGCATCGCCACCGGGGCACGCTACGTCGACCTTGACGGCCCCAACATGCGAGAGTACATGGCCGGGCAGCGGGCAAGGGGCTAGCGGTACCGATCAAGGCTTACGGCCGGTACCACCTTTATCCTACTCGCGGTACCAGTCGGGATGACTGCTGGTACCGCGAGGGGCTACTACTCATCACTTTGATCAAGAATCGCGATTCTTGAGCGTCATTCATCTCGATTTCGCACGTATCGTTGATACTCTTTTGCGCGATTCACGATTTCGATGGCGGGTAAGCTGAAGAGCTCAATCGCTGCTTCGTCAATCGATAATTCTTCCTTCAACATAACGGCTAACTCCTGCACATCATCTTCAACTAGACGTATGAGCTCTCCTGTCACGCCGCTCTCGTACACGTAGCAAAATATTGTCTCGTAGTCTGCTTCGCCGCAAAATATTTCATGCACCATCGAGTTAATGATGCTAGCTTTTCCGTCCAAAAGATTCGATTTCCAGTTTTCCAATTCCATCTCAGCGAGAAATGCCTCCGAATATAGCCGTGTAATTCTTGCTATCTGAGATTTGCCAACTTCAAGGTACTGCGTTGCAATCATTGACCAAAGCATTTGAACGGCGAAGTCAAGTATTGCTGCATCTGGGTATGTCGATACGAACGTATCCCACTCGCTCCGTGTCCAGGCGTGAGGACGCTCATTCACTGCTTCAATAAAAGTTCCGTGCTCTTTGATTTTCGCTATGGTTTCTGACCAATGTTTCTCAACATCTTTTTCATTCAGAAAATTGCGCAATACATCAATTCCGGCATTGTGGAAAACTTCAATTTGCGAGACGGTGGCCGCTCGCAATCGCGAAGCATCATCACTAACCGTCACCCGTGCTTCTAGGTGCTCGGCAACTCTAAGCAAGTCAATTGCTACTACGAACAACGGGAAATTTAAGCTATCGCGAATCCCGCCGAACTGTGGACTTCCCCAAAACACTGTAAGTAGCGCATCATATGAAGTGAGTTCGCAAACATTGGCTGCGGCAATTCGCGCAACCCTTCCTTCGAGTTTTCCTCCCGGCTGTGGAATCGCAAGCCTTTTATATGCGACTTTCTTTTCCTTTAGTAATTTTCTGAGTGACAGCACCGCTTCAATCCTGTTGTCGTTCCATTCAATTTCAGGCATTTTTGGCACCACCGTTCTTACGCAATAGGACGAATGCTTTCTTCGTCATAAAGACTATTCCAACTATGGGGACAATCGCAGCACATAGTAGGTATGAGTTGAAGGCAGTACTTCCTATATCGAGCGAGTTTACGCTTGCGACCGCGCTTTCAATGAAGCCAGTTAGAATTGATGGATACTGCGTTATGTACTGCGGCGCAAGAAGAATCGCTGTAATAGCTGCAATGAGAAAGAACAGGATGCATAACGTAGTGTAGATTGCTACGTTTTTACTATAAGTATTACGATCTTGGAAATCCGTCCTTCGAGCGAGAATGCTTTTTACCATTTCCTCCAATCTGATATGCAAGTTGGGTATCTCAAAGTAATCCGAGTAAACCCAATAGCCATCAGACTCTTCAAATGGGTTCAGATTATCGAGGTTATGCATGCCAAGAGTAATCACAGCGATATATAGGTATACGTTATTGGCAAAAAAGCTACGATAATCAGAATGTCGAGTATTAAACATTCCACGGTTATGCCGCCGAGGTCAATCTTCAACCTATCAATCTTGTTTGATATGTTGGAATCGTTCATGTTCGTGTATAGAGCAATTGATGTAATATAAATTCCGATTCCCACTTCGCCCACCTTGCACCCGCAAGAAACTGCCGCTCCAAGGTGGCCGCATTCATGCAACAATCCGATTGCAACACTTACGCAAACGAGTATTGGCATACAAATCGCGGAATAATAAATTGTAGTGTAGGGATCTATCAGGAGTTTGAAATGTGCAACTGAATTAAATATTGCAATAATAAGCAGGGGAAAGAAAAGCACGTTAATCGCAATTATGAGCGGCACTCTGAATATCCACGCAAAAGCTCTTCCCAGCGTACTAGCTTTTTCTGAATCGAGAACGGCTTTCTTTGCGGTCAACGCAACCATCTGATTCAGCACGTGTCTGTCAGATTCGATAGTAAATGTACGCTCTCCATTATTTGATGACTCATCCTTGGGGATAAGGATGTCATAGGCAACGAGGTATTCAATCGTGCTTTCAATGTCAACAGGATTCTTGCCGTGCTTGTAAGCGAAATCATTCATGTTGAACAAGCGATCACTTACATTGTTTTTTGTGAGCGCATTTATTAGCTCGTATACCCAAGGATCAATCAGAAGTTGCTTCTGCCCGATCGAGACCCTTAACAGCGAATTCCTTTCTTGGGCATCGACAAAGGTGATGCCAGGATTAATGATATATTTACAACCGTCAGGCATTTTTCTCCCGATAAAAAGGAGCGAGGGCCCGGTACTCTTTGGCCCTCGCTCCAAAACCACATGCTTGCTAGCACTTGCACTACATGCTTGCTAGCAATTGCCGTACCAGCTGGAGCTGCACATGTTCGAGGTCGGCCACTTGAACTTCTTCATCTCAAGCCTGTTCTCGAATTCCTCGATGCCGTGAATCTCCAATTTCGGCGCATTCAGAGAAACGACGTTCTCCTGCTTCTTGGTCTCCATGATCTGCCTCCTTCCCTTTTACTCGTTCCCTACATTTGTTCCGCATGAATTTGATGCCTCACCAAGAGAGAATTCCCTTTAGGCGAAGTTCCAATTTCAAGCGTGCGTCAAATGACTCTTTGACTGCATCGCAATACGGACCTTCAGGTATTCCGCTGGCTATGGCCCTAAAAGCACAGCCACCAGAGCAAATGAAAATCAGAGGACAATCCAGGCATTCCTTTATATGCGGCATCTTTCTTTTTCTCCAACGAGAAATCGCCGCCTCATCTATATGCAGCTCAGCGTCATACCAACCAACTGAATACATCTCTTGACCAATGACCTCGCTGCATACGTAGATTCTGTTATCCGGCGAGAAGAAGTAGCTCGATCCCACTGCCCCGCAGAATCTAGTTTTCGTCGCAGCCACGGGATTATTGATCAGGTCGGTTAGCATTCCATCCTCGCCCGCTTGTATGGCGATCGAAAGCAATTTCTTGTTATCGGTTTGTTCCTGTAGATATGCAAAGAAATCAACTTCGCTAATCCCGTTTGCTAGCTTTACCCCTGGCAAACTCTTCACGAGGCCGTAAGCAACCGAGAAATGCTCGTTATCCAGAAATCCAAGCTCACCAAAACTTCTTAGCAAGGGTAAATACGAGTCGATATTAGTGGCATCGACATTGCTCCTGAGGCGCACGTCAACGCCTTTTTCTAGCGCCATGCCAATGTTTGAAATAATCTTTTCAAACGTTCCTTTTCCGGTCGATGTAATGCGCCTTCTGTCATGTATTTCCGCTGGTCCATCAACGGTGATGCATAAAGTCGAAATCTTTTCACGGCCTAGACAATCCTCAAACAAATCTAGCTCGTAGCCGTTTGTGGTCGCCGAAATCGTTCGTTTCGCCGACTGTGCGCAAGGGACTGTGGTGGGAATCTTGGACCAGAATGCTCTTGAGGCGCCTCGTCACGCACAGGCGCATGCCGCCGGCTGATAGCCCCGTCTTCCCGCCGATGGAGCCCGGTGTCTTGTCGGAGTCATGCGGCAACAGTATCAGGGCTCTGGTGATGACCTGGGCCCGCGCGGCGCACGTGCGACGCTCTCAAGGTGCACCCCTTCGCGCCCAGCGTAACCATCGCATTCGACTTGTCGTCCCCATCCCAACCGCTCACGGAAACTTTTAAGCTCGATTTGCGTTAAGGTATAAAGAGGTATAGCAGGTTTATGCAGCTCAACCCCGCGAGGGGACGAAAGCGGGCTCATGCCCCACTCTCGGGGCATGGAGCAGCTCTCGATCCGCACGCCCACGACGACACCCCTCCATGCTCAAGCCCTGTCTCCGCCCCTCACGCCCAGCACATATCCAGTTTTCTTATGGGGGGCCTATGGTAAAATCTGAACATCGTTGTGTTTGGCGTTCAAGTCAAACATCCAAATCAAATGGAGGTGTCCTATGGGTTTCATCCAAGCATTCAAGGGGGCTGTGGGGTCTACGTTGGGCGACCAGTGGAGAGACTTCTACGGTCCTGGGCAGGATGTGTCTCCCACGGCAGGTGTCTTTCCCGGGGTCCCCATGGGAACAAATAACGGGCGCGGGTCCAACACGAGGGGCAGCGCCAACATCATCACCAACGGGAGCAAGGTGATAGTGCCAGAGGGTACGGTCCTCGTCACCATGCAGGACGGCGCCATCACGGGCCTTATCACCGAGGTGGGCGGATACCAGTACACCAGTGACGACCCCAACGCAAAGTCCATCTTCTCGGGCGACGGCCCCATGGATTCCCTGATCAAGCAGTCGTGGGAGCGATTCAAGTTCGGTGGCATCCCGGGGAGCCAGCAGCTCCTCTTCTATGTGAACACCAGAGAGATACCAAACAACAGGTTTGGCACCCAGTCGGAGATATACTGGGATGACGCCTATCTTGGCACTCAGGTCGGGGCAGTCACGCGCGGCACGTATACGCTGCGTATCGTTGACCCCGTCCTGTTCATCAAGAACTTCGTCCCGGTGTCGTACCTGGTCGCCGGAGCGCCCGAGTTCGACTTTGCCGACATGGACAACCCCGCTGGCGAGCAGCTGTTTAATGAGGTTGTCGGCAGTCTGTCTGCGGCCTTCTCCAACTACACCAATGACCCGAGCAAGGGCAACCGCATGGCGCGCATCCAGGGCGACCAGATCGGCTTTGCGACGTCCATGTCGGAAGCGGTGGAGTCCGCATACCAATGGCGCAGTTCGCGGGGCTTGGAAATAGTCAAGACTGCCATCCTGGCGATCGAGTACGACGAGGGTACCAAGGCGTTGCTGGAGGACGTCAAGAAGGCAGACGCCCTGGCGGGAGCAAGGGGCAACTCGTTCTTCCAGCAGTCTGCCGCACGTGGTATCCAGGCGGCGGGCGAGTCCGGCGGAGGTAGCGGCCTTGCCTTCATGGGCATGGGCATGGGAGCGGTTGGGGGCATGTCGCAGGGCATGCAGCAACCCTACACGCAGGGCTCCTACCAGCCCAACTTTGGCCAGCAGCCTCAGCAGCAACAACCCTACGCGCAGGGACAGACGATGGGAGGGGCACCGCAGCAGCAACCCTACACGCAGGGCTCCTACCAGTCCAACTATGGCCAGCAACAGCAGCCTCAGCCGCAGCAGCAACCCGCCCCCCAGGGGCAGACGATGGGAGCGATGCCGCAGCAGCAGCCCGCCCCCCAGGGACAGGGTGCGGAGGATCCGACCACCAAGCTCCTGAACATGAAGAAGCTCCTGGATGCCGGCGTGGTCACGCAGGAGGAGTTTGATAGGCTCAAGCATGACCTTTTGGGGTTCTAGCCATGGGTGGGGGAGAGGGCCAGTGGACCGGAGCGGACGTCACGGTGGTCCAGACCGACACCGACGCCAAGGACGGCCAGATAAAATGTCCCAAGTGCGGGTCTACAGACATCCAAACCAACAGCAGGACCGGCAAGCTACGCTGTAGCTTCTGCCGGCATGAGTTCGAGCCCCAGCTGCTGGAGACCGAGGAGGATGTCTCCTCCCTCGAGGGGGTCAGGATGGGCTCCGGCGCGCAGGACAGGGCCGCAGATGCCGATGACGTCATCACGCTCAAGTGCGAGAGCTGCGGCGCAGAGGTGGTGATCGACACGGCCTCTGCCAACCAGGCCCGCTGCCACTGGTGCAGGAACATGCTGTCCATCAACCATCAGGTGCCCAACGGGGCCGTCCCTGACGCCGTCCTGCCCTTCGGCGTGTCCAAGGATGACGCGCGGGCAGAGATAGAGCGCTTTGTCGGGAAGCGCAAGTTCTTTGCACATCCTACCTTCACCAGGGAGTTCACGACCAAGAACATCTGCGGCGTGTATTTCCCCTACATGATCGTGGACATAAACGCACACGATCACCTCTCTGGCACGGGGGAGGTGCTCATCAGGAGCTACAGCGTCAAGAGGGGAGACAGCAGCGAGACTCGCTACGATGCGGATGCCTACCATGTCGAGCGTGACTTTGACATCGCCATCAACGACCTGACCGTGGAGGCGAGCGTCGACAAGCTTAACGTCAGCTCAAGCGAGAAGACCACCAACATCATCAACTCCATCATGCCCTTTGACACGAAGAACTGCGTGAGGTACAACGCAAACTACCTGAGAGGCTATACCTCGGAAAAGCGCGACGTTGACGTCAACAACGTGCGTCCCTTGGTCGCGACCCAGGCACAGGACATTGCCAGGATCGCTGCAAACGAGACGCTCGCGAAGTACGATCGCGGGATCGCGTGGTCAGGCGAGGCCTTCGACATAAAGGGGGAGTCTTGGCTGGCGGCGTACCTCCCCGTTTGGCTGTACAGCTACCTACAGGTCAAGGGAAACAAGAAGCTGCTGCACTACGTGGCAGTGAATGCCCGGACCAAAGAGACGATGGGCAGCGTCCCCATCGACATGACCAAGCTCTGGATCGTTTCGATCGCCATCGAGTTCTTTGGCTTGATTCTGGCGCTGGTCTTGGGCAGCAGTCTGGTTGGTTGGGATAAGAAGGAAAGATGGCTGCTCCTCCTTCTCGGAGTCGTGTTCTTTGCGATCATGTACATGCGGTATCGAAACAGCGGGGCACGGCATACCTACGAGAACGAGACGCAGCGGAGCCTGTCCAACGTGCTCGCCGCAGACGAGTTCATCGAGCACAGGAAAGGCCTGCGCAACTCGCGCATCGAGGGCGCCAATAACACGAACCTGCATGGCACCGGCGGTGGGTCCATCCTCGACGGCCTCCTCTGAGGTCACCCGGCGGGGCCATAACCGTCACCCGGCGGGGTGCTGCCCCGCCGGGGTCACGACCCGCCGGATGATGGATCCCCTGCAGAGTCGTTGGGCCGTGGGGCATCCGCGTGCCCGAAGAAGGCGGTGCCGTCCTGTGCTGGATGTTTTTGTCCGGGGCGCATGGACGGCACCTTGAAATTATGCGTTATGAAGGTGAAGGTATCTCATGAAATATGAAGAGATTAAGGTAAACATATCGAATGATAGCATCAGCGATTACAAAATATTTGAAGGAATGAAGCTATATTCTGAAATAACTAAATCAAAAGACGGTAAGAAATTAACAAACAAAAGAGTGTTTGTTACAAGAAAGCATAACTATGTATACTATGAACGAACAGATGTAAATTGGAACTACTGGTCAGACAAATCAAAATATGACTCAGGCTTTGATTCAAACGATATAAAGCATAATATAGTATTTGAAGTATCAACAGAATTGAAAGGGTTTACAAAATACTTAGGTGAAGAGATTATCAAGAAGATCATGCTAAAAGAGGAAAATGGAGAAATAGTGGAAGTGCTGGATATCTAATATATCAGGCAACTCCAGTGCATGCGGGCTGACACGAGGGCTCGGGTGGGCGGTGGCCTCGCCCGGCCTGCTGTCCCTTGGGCAGACGGGGGTGGGCAGGGGGCGGTCTCCGGACAGCTCGCCCTTTATGGACCAAACGAGTGAGGTCGATGTCTAAGGGGTGTGACCATGGCGTTCTTCCGTGCGCAGGAACCGGTGATCCTCAAGGAGGGTAGCGATGCGAAGGAGCAGCTTGCCACGCTCGAGTCACTGCGCGAGACAGTACCTCGCAGCCAGAGGAGGGGGCTTGACTCCGACATCCGTGCCCTCAAGGCAGGCATCGTCGGGGAGGATCGCATTCTCTTTGAGCTGAGAAACAGCCACCTGCCCTTTGTGGTGATTCATGATCTCCACCTGGAATTCGAGGGGCTCACCGCCCAGATTGACTTTCTGGTGCTTACGAGACGACGCAACTTTGTGCTCGAGTGCAAGAACCTCTATGGTGACATCTCTGTCAACGCGCGCGGGGACTTCGTGCGCTCCTTTGGGGGAAGGAGACGAGAGGGGATCTACTCGCCCATCACGCAGAACCAACGACACCTTGGCCTGATGAAGCGGATCAACCTGAGCACGAAAGGGACGATCATGAGCGCCCTTCTCTCTCCGCGCTTCGATGACCTGTATAGGGGGCTTGTCGTCCTTGCCAACCCAAAGACCATCCTGCATGACCGCAACGCCAAGAAGGAGGTCAAGCAGCAGTTGGTGCGTGGCGATCAGCTTGTGGCCACCATCGAGTCGATCAACTCGATGCGGGGGCCCGCAGATGGGAAGATCCCCTTCAAGGACGTGATGGAGAGGGCCGAGCGGTGGCTCTCCATGGATACGCCCGTGAGGACCGACTATACTGCCAGATACTTTGAGGGAGAGAGCTCATCGGCTGGTAGGGCAGGCTCGCTGGTCGGCGGGATCGGCGTGGCGGCCGGTGGGCCAGATTCGCCATCACAGGCCCAAGGGGGCGTCGGGTCTATGGAGGCCAGACCCGCAGGCGCCTCGGGCACCGATCAGGTGAGCGCGTTTCCTGATGGCGATTCGAGCTGGGACGCCCTTGTGGCTAAGCTCACGGATGCGGAGGATGTTGGCGTTGATGCTGCGAGGTTCGAGTCAGCCGCTGGCTCGATGCCCGCCGGCGTGTCGGCCCAGTGGCCCGCTGCGACCCAGGGTCCTGCGGCTCCCGCCAGCGCGGCGAGCCAAGTCTCCACGACGCCTGCCCGCGCAAAGAGCCAGGCGATTGGTGACGGCACGGATCTCGATGCCCCGCGCTGTCCTGTATGCGGCTCCACGATGGTGCTGCGCACAGCCAAGAGGGGTGTGCGGGCGGGCAAGAAGTTCTGGGGGTGCAGCGAGTATCCCTACTGCCGTGGGATCATCAACGTGGGGCAGTGAGCGTACGCTTAAGCACGTCTGTGTGCCTGAGCGACAACCGTGCCCTCGGAATGGTTTTCCCAACTCCCTACATGTGGAAAACGACATTTTTAAGCGCGTAAAAATGTGATACTCTCCATTTATCGATAGATTGGAGTAGCACATGGAACGTGCCGAGATGCGACGGCTCCTCGATTGGAAGAGTAGCCCCCAGCGTAAGCCGCTCCTCCTCTTTGGTGCTCGTCAGGTTGGTAAAAGCTACCTCATCGAGCAATTTGCGAGGGAGAACTACGAGAAGTACGCCCTGTTCAACCTGGAAGAGGATCCGAGGCTCACACGGGCCTTCGATGGCAACCTCGATCCCTGCACTGTCATATCGAACCTTAGTCAGATCACAGGTCACACCCTCGATACAGAAAACATGCTCTATGTCTTCGACGAGGCACAGGTATCCAATCGAGCGCTAACTGCGCTCAAGTACTTCCAAGAGGCGAACTTTTCGCATCCCATCATCGCGGCGGGTAGCCTGCTTGGCGTCGCGGTCAACCAGAGGTATTACTCCTTGCCAGTGGGCAGGGTCAACACCATGGTGTTACATCCCATGACCTTCGACGAGTTTATGGGGGCGACAGGGCATGCCCTCATGCTTGAGGGCATACGCGAGGCATACTTCGATAGACGCGCCTACCAGCTCCACGATCAGGCGATGGGTCTCTACCGCACCTACCTTCTCGTGGGTGGCATGCCAGAGGCCGTGGCAGCCTATGCGCGCACTGGTGACGTCCGCGATGCCGTGCGGGTGCATCGTGACATCCTCAATCTCTACCTGGCGGATATGGTCAAGTACGCGCCAAGCCCCACTGACGTCGCACGTGCTCGCGACGTGTGGAACAGCGTGCCCGGGCAGCTTGCTAAGGAGAATCACAAGTTTCAGTACAGGCAGGTGCGCAGCGGGGGCAGGTCGAGCGAGTACGAGGGTGCCATTTCGTGGCTTCTCTCGGCAGGGCTCATCGACAAGTGTATGCGAGTGTCTTCCGGTCAGGTGCCTCTGCGACTTCATGAGGATAGAGGTTCCTTCAAGATTTACGCGAACGACGTCGGCCTGCTTTCCACGATGTCAGGCATACCGGCTAGCGCACTCTTCGACGAGCGCGGGCGTTCGCTGCTCGACACAGGTGGGCTTACAGAGAACTATGTGGTGCAGCAGATGGTTGCCCGAGGCATCGAGCCGCGCTATTGGACGAGCGGCAATAGGGCAGAGATTGATCTTGTCGTCGAAGACGGCTCCGCCAAGGCCGTGCCCATCGAGATCAAGTCCACCAAAAATGTGCGTTCCAGGAGTCTCGGCGTGTATAGGGACAAGTACGAGCCCGACCGTGTGGTGCGCGTTTCTGCGCGTAACTTCGGTACGGGAGATGTGGAGAGCATTCCGCTCTACGCGGTGGGATGTCTGGCCGATGACGTGGCCATGAGGCGAGGGGCAAACGAGGGGATGGGTAGTTGGGCACCAACCGTATGAGGAGCCTTGCGACCGGCGCCCGGTCTGGTCGGTGGGCCACGTCAACGGAGCAACACCTCGCGGCACAAGGCTGCAAGGTGTTGAGTCACCCCACGTCTTCCCGAGTCGCGAACCTTCCCAGATCGACTCCCATCCTCTTGGCCCTCTCGCACAGCTCGCGAGGACCCATGCCGTCGATCTCTGGCAACTCGGCCATCGCAGCGGGAAGCCCGTTGGACATGGCCGTTCCCAGGTAGTCCCTCATGTAGTCTCGCAGCGCGTCCACGTCTATAGTTGCCATGTCACGCCCTCCTTGCCTCAGGGTCTTCTCCGGGGTCTCTCTGATACGTGCGATGCGCCGACTCGGGCGGGTGGGGCGAGTGATCGCAGGCATCGCCTGGCCTCCACGCCAGCATAGGACTTTGCTGGTTGGCTGTCCACCAGACGAGCGTACCCAGCTGGTCGTCCCGCCCCTCGCCTCCAAGACCCACCGTCTCGCTCCCAGGACCTGCCGCAGTGCCCCCCAGGACCTGCCGCAGTGCCCACTGCCCGGCGCTTAGTGCCCGCCAATCTGGCGGGTACCTTCCCAGAGACGTTTGCCCAGTTGGCGGATTAAAGTCGGTACCCGCCAGGCTGAGGGGCCGTTGCGGGTCCCCCTGCGGGGCCGTTGCGGGTTCCCACACCGGGCCGTTGCGGACCCCCGTACAGCCTATGCCCCGCCCAGGGCATCTGTCCGGATGCCATGGCAAAACGCAGTCTTACCACTCTTTGTCACACGTCAGAAAAACTTGCGTGGCACAATGTCGCCCGGGGATGATCCAGAATACGAAAGATGACACGACCCGCGCCCGGCGCGCAAGCGCCTGCGGCCCTGTGAGAGGAGACGATACCATGCAGCTCTCGAAGAGACTCGACCTGTTCGGCGACGAGGTCTTTGCCTACTTCAATCAGAAGCGCCGTGAGCTGGAGTCCGAGGGGCGGCGGGTGTTTGACCTCTCCGTCGGCACGCCCGACTTCGCGACGCCCGACTACATCAAGCGGGCGCTCGTGGACTCTGCGGCAGATGACGCCAACTGGAAGTACTCCCTGCACGACAAGGACGAGCTCCTTCAGGCTGTCTGCGACTACTACCAGCGTCGCTACGGCGTCTTGGGCATCACGCCGGGCATGGTCATGAGCTGCGCCGGCACCCAGGAGGGCATGCAGTACGTGTGTGCCGCCATCGCCGACCCGGGCGACGTCGCGCTCATACCCGATCCCTGCTACCCGGTCTTCAGGGCAAGCACGCTGCTTGCGGGCGCAACTCCCCACTACTATCCGCTTACGGAAGATCACTACTTTCTCCCACACGTGGCGGACATCCCCGATGACGTCGCGGATCGCGCGAAGTACATGATCGTCTCGCTGCCTGCGAACCCGGTGGGATCGGTGGGCACTCCCAAGGTCTACAGCGAGATCATCGCCTTCGCCAAGGCCCATGACATCGTGGTCATCCATGACAACGCCTACTCAGACGTCGTCTTCGACGGCCCGCGTGGCGGCTCCTTCCTTGACTACCCGGGCGCCCTCGACGTGGGCGTGGAGTTCCTCTCGCTCTCGAAGTCCTTTGACGTGACGGGCGTGCGCCTGTCCTTCGTCGTGGGGCATCCCGATATCGTGGCGGCCACCCGCAAGCTCAGGGGCCAGGTCGACTTTGGCAAGTTCTTCGTCGAGCAGGACGTGGCCATCGCCTGCCTGACGGGCTCCCTCGATGGCGTTGAGCGCCAGAGGCTCGCCTACCAAGAGCGTAGGGACGCCCTCTGCGACGGACTCGAGGCCTTGGGCTGGCAGCGCCCCAACTGCCACGGTACGCTCTTTGTGTGGGCCAAGCTGCCGCATGGGCGTCGTGACTCCGCTGCCTTCGCGATGGAGCTGATGGAGAAGAGCGGCGTCATCGTGACCCCAGGCGTGAGCTTTGGACCCCATGGTGAGGGCTACGTGCGCTTTGCCCTGGTCATGGATGTCGAGAGGATTCGTGAGGCCGTGGCGGCGATAGGGGAGGCCGGGCTTTAGGAGGAGGCGCACGGGTTTTTGATGGCCGCGCGCGCCGGTTGGCCGACACGCCGTCTCGCGTACCACGCGTCGGCATGCCGTCTCGCGCGCCGGTCGGACGATGCGCCTGCCCCAACGCCTGTGGCTCTCGCCTAGAATGACACTGACGGTAGGCAAGCGATCAAAGAGGGGGAGTAGCATGAAGATGAGGGAAGGCTTCCTGTGGGGTGGGGCCACGGCCGCGAACCAGTATGAGGGCGCTTGGGACGTGGACGGCAAGGGAGACTCGGTACCCGATCACATGCGCGGCGGAGACGTCAATACCCCGCGGCAGATTGACGTGACGTTTGACCCGAACGCGCTCTATCCCAGCTGGGAGGCTACGGATTTCTACCACCACTACGAGGAGGACATCGCGCTCTTTGCTGAGATGGGCTGGAATGTGTATCGCCTGTCCATAAACTGGTCGCGCCTCTTTCCGACGGGTGAGGAAGAGAGGCCCAACCAGGCTGGTCTCGAGTTCTACGATAGGGTCTTCGACTGCCTGCGCTCCCACGGCATCGAGCCGCTTGTGACCATCAGCCACTACGAGCTGCCCTATAACCTGGCGGCCACGTATAACGGCTGGGCTGACCGCAGGCTCGTTGACCTCTTCCTCAGGTATGGGAGGTGTATCCTCGACCGTTGGCATGACAAGGTCAAGTACTGGCTCACCTTCAATGAGATAAACGCAGGCACCATGACGATGGGCGTGACGCTCTCGCTCGGCACGCTCAAGGGCTTCACGGGCACCATGGACAAGGTCAAGGATGACATCAACGAGCGCTACAACGCCCTGCACCACCAGTTCGTGGCCTCGGCCGGGCTTGTCAAGTATGCGCACGAGAACTACCCCGAGATCAAGATGGGCAACATGGACTGCTTCATCCTGACCTATCCCGCGACCTGCGACCCGAAGGACGAGCTTGCCAACCAGGCCGAGATGCGCCGCATGAACTGGTACTGCTCAGACGTTCAGGTGCGTGGCCGCTACCCCAGCTATGCGAGGCGCTTCTGGGACGAGCACAACATCGACATCAGGATGGAGCCAGGCGACGAGGAGCTGCTGCGCGAGGGCACGGTGGACTTCTATACCTTCTCCTACTACATGAGCAACATCATCGGCACACACGGAGACGTGAAACAGGGCTCCAGCAACATGAGCTTTGGCGGCAGGAACCCCTACCTCAAGGAGACCGATTGGGGCTGGCAGATTGACCCGGACGGTCTGCGCTTCTCGCTGAACGAGATCTACGACCGCTATCAGATCCCCTTGATGGTGGTCGAGAACGGCATGGGAGCCCATGACGAGGTGGAGCCTGACGGCTCCATCCACGACCCCTATCGCATCGACTACCTGCGCGCTCACGTCAAGGCCATGCGCGAGGCCGTGGCCGACGGCGTTGACCTCATGGGCTACACCTGGTGGGGACCCATCGACGTGGTTTCTGCCGGTACCGGTGAGATGCGCAAGCGCTATGGCTTCATCTATGTGGACAAGCACGATGACGGCACGGGCGACCTGCACCGTGCTCGCAAGGACTCCTTCTTCTACTACCAGAGGGTCATCGCCAGTAACGGGGAGGACCTGGACTAGGATTTTCGACCCACGCTGAAACGTGAGGCTTGGGGCCGTGGTATCAGCCAGCTGGCACGAAGGTGGCACGAAGTGGTGCGAATCGCGCAGCGAGGGATGCCACGGTCTCTCGTTATGCGAGTGCGCTGCTGGCACGTCCGCTCCTGGCGTATAGTGTCCAGGTTGATGTGGGTGCGCGTCCCCGTCGTGTCCTGGGGGTCAAGGGGCGTGCGGCTGAGGCGGCGAGGGTGGCGCCATCAAGCTGCGTACCACTGGGCGCTCTGCTGGGCAACAGCTCCGAATGGAAGGCAACGTTGGGCAGGGCTGCTCTTCCAAGAGAGGCTTCGTAGACATCTATCGTCTCCGCGATAGAGTCATGGGTCTTGGGGTGGCCATCTGCCTCAGAAGGGACTGTGCGCGGTGTTCCAGGCGATGTCCACTCAGGAAACGCTATCGGGGAATTCGGTCACTGGCTCGTGTGGGCGTGTCGTTGCCGGACTCTCGCCGTTAGGGCCAAGGCTGGCGTAACCATCTGGGACTGCGGTGGGTGCGGTGGGCCTCAGCTTTGACACACTGTTCAGCGATGCGGACGTCTCGAAGGCACGCATGCTTCTCAGCGATGCTCTCTCTGATAGGAGCGGCAACAGGAGTGTCATGGGCTTCATACGACCCCCTTTCGCAGACTACCTGCTGCAAATCTCGCAAAGCGTGCAAAACATGCAAATCTCGCAAAGCATGCAAAAGGTGACGTAGCATATCGATGAGGAAAGGAGGCTCATGTACGCATCAGCAAAGAACCCCTTTACGCCAACTTTCGGGAGGATTCCGGCTCAGCTCGTCGGCCGCGACCTACTTCTGAGCGATCTCTTTGGTGCTCTTGCGAACGGTCCGGGTGACCCCAACCTCTCCACGCTCATCTCTGGTGCGCGGGGAACGGGGAAGACGGCTCTTATGAACTACGTTGCGAGTGAGGCTGTGGGCTATGGGTGGGTCTCCTCGAGCGTCTCTGCGGTTCCTGGCATGCTTGAGGATCTCTTCCAGAGGGCATTGGAGAGCGCGGATCTAAGCTTGTCGGCAATAAGGCTTAGCTCTCTCGGCCTTGGCCCCATGAACGTGAGCTGGAACTACACCCCTGGGTTCGAGCCCAACTGGCGTACGAGAATGAACAGGCTGTTGGATCAGCTGTCTGAGCGAGAACTCGGGCTACTCATTACCGTCGATAAGGTGAAGGCGACGCTTCCTGACATGGTGCAGCTTGCAAGTACCTACCAGCATTTCGTCGGGGAGAATCGCAGGGTCGGTCTTCTGATGGCGGGACTTCCCTATGACGTCTCGGCCCTTCTTGGTAATGATGACGTGTCCTTTCTGCGCAGATCGGTACAGCATGTGCTTACAAACGTCTCTCTTGCCGATGCAGAGCTGGCCTTGCGACGCACGGTGGAGGATGCCGGTAGGAGCATCAGCAAGGAGGCCTTGAGACTTGCCGCACGGTGCAGCGGCGGCTATCCCTACCTCATGCAGCTCATCGGCTTTCGCATGTGGGCAGTCGATGTACGCTCGGGCGAGATATCCAAACATGACGCAGAGGATGGGGTCCGCCTCGCTCGCATGGACTTTGAGCGTCAGGTGCTTGCCGCGACCTATCGGGACTTCTCCGAGAAGGATATCCGCTTTCTTGAGTCCATGCTTCCCGATCGTGGTCCCTCTCGCCTGGCTGACATCGCGAGGCGCATGGGAGTTGGCTCCAACTATGCCTCGACTTACAAGTCCCGTCTTCTCGGGCGGGGGATGATAGGCGAGCACGGTGCTGGCAGGCTGTGCTTCGAGCTGCCGTACCTGAGAGACTACGTGGAGAGAATGAGGGACGAGAGGGGGTGAGGGCGGCGCCTTGGTGAGCGGCAGCGGACCGTGCGGATTGTCTTCCGGCTGCCTCAGCCTACCCTATCGGCGGATGAAGCTCTTGTCGCCTTCGGTCTTTTCGAGATCGGCGTAGCGGTGCACGCGCATATGCAGGTCATGCTTCTCGTGCAGCTCGTCCAGAATGTGGTTTTTGGTGACGCCGCCGGGGCTAGAATGCGCTTTTCTGTGAGACGATGAATACAGAATGTGCTTTTCCGTGAGGCGGCGCCACGTTTGCCCAGGTAAGAAAAGACGCATTCTACGGAAGGAAAGGCGCATTCTGGCTGCAGACCCTCACGAAAAAGCGCATTCTGCGCGCGGAGGACGGCGGAAAAGCGCATTCTGGCTGCGCACATTCTGTGGTCAGCGCCCGCGGCTGTGCGTACTGGTCTGGTTTTCGTCCTCCACTGCGAGCCCCTGCTCAGATCGTCCCAGGAGTGTGGACTTTCTCGTGAGGCTTGCAGCAACCAACCTTCGCGGGAGTCTTCTGGAACCCTGCGTGCTCGGACTCCGTATCTGTCCCATGGCGGCGCCATCCCTTTGGTCTACAATGGTGTCCATGATATGAGTAGGTATGTAAGGAAGTGGTAGATGGGCGCACCAGCGTCCAGTGAGAGCGGGCGTGCCAGCGCCCAGAAAGGATGGGGGAATGGGTCTGTTCGACATATTCAAGAAGGCCGCCGCGCCCCAGAAGCCCGAGGCACTTTCGGTCAGCTGCCCGGCCGGCAGCATTCTCGCGCCGGTTGCGGGAAAGGCCATCGCCCTGGAGAAGGTCAGCGACATGGTCTTCAACAGCGGGGCGATGGGCAAGGGATGCGGCATCGAGCCATCTGAGGAGGTCGTCTACGCGCCCGTCTCGGGTACGCTGACGGCGGCTGGTGCTCCCAACTACCATGCCGTCGGCATCACGGGCGATGATGGCGCGGAGGTCCTCATTCACGTTGGTGTCGATACGGTCGAGATGGCAGGTGAGGGATTCACCGTGTATGCGACCAAGGGAGCGCACGTGAGCGCCGGCGAGCCGCTGCTTTCCTTCTCCAAGCAGAAGATTGCCGCTGCGGGTCACGACACCGTCGTCATCATGGCGCTTACCAACACCGATGACCTCGCCTCCGTCGAGCTTGTTCACGAGGGCGACGTGAGGGCGGGGGAAGTGGTGGTTAAGTTTAGCGCCTAGCCTTGCCCTGTCCGGGGTCGGTGTTATCTGGCGGGCAGGCCGCAGATGTTCTTGGGGTCGCTGTCTGGATCTTGCCCCATGGCCGTGCGTCATGCGCTGCCTGGGGCGGATCTGGGGTGCTCCAGTTCACGGTGATGATGCCTGCCGCGACCAACGCGAGCGCCAGCGTTGCGCGGATGGGTTCGATGCTCTGTGTCTCTCCCAGCAGCAGCGCCGAGAGCAGAAAGCCGAAGACCGGCGTCATGAAGCGGTATATCGCGATGCGCGAGACGGGGTTTACCGAGAGCAGGACGCTCGAGAGCGAGTAGGCTACCGCCGAGATGAGGCCCATGTACGTGATGAGAGCGGCTCCCTGCGGCCCCGTGGCCCAAAGTCTTCCGCCCAGAGCCACGCCCACGCAGGCGAGCGTCACGCCACCCAGCATGAACTGCCAGCCGCTGAGCATCACGGGGTCATGGCGTTGCGTGAGGACGCGCAAGAGGCAGGTCACGATGGCGCCGCAGAGCGCCGAGAGGAAGATGAGCCCCTCGCCGTTGAGCGCGAGGCCCGTTCCCGCAGCGAGGGAGCTGAGGTTGATGAGTGCGACCCCTCCGAAGCCTAGCGCGCAGCCTAGGACCTTGCGTGCGCCGAGCCTCTCCTGCCTGAACACGCGCGCCGCCAAGAGGATGGAGAGAAAGGTTGAGCTCGCGTTGATGACAGAGCTCGTGGTGCCGAGTGCATGAGAGAGTCCCAGGTAGAAGAAGAGGTACTGCAGCACAGTCTGGAAGGTCGAAAGTAGCGCGACCGCTGCCAACTCATCCCTATGCGGGCGCACGAGGCGATGGGCGCGCAGGCTGGCAAAGGCCACGACCATGGCGCCGGCAAGGAAGAACCTCACGCCGGCAAAGAGGAGCTTGGAGCCCGTGTCAGATGCGCTGATGGAGAACAGCTGGTAGCCAAGCTTGATGCAAGGAAAGGCACTGCCCCAAAGCAGACAGCAGACGACGCTCAGCAGCAGGGTTCCCCACGAGGTCCTGAAGATGGTGGGGACCCCTGGCTTGATGGTGCTCGGTGTGATGTCGTGCGCAGGCATGCCTTTGACGTTCCCTCTCGTTCCCTTGCTGTGCTTCCAAGGGCCTATCCTATCGCAGAGACGGGGCTGGTGCCTCAGCTCATGTTAGCTTATGCCAGCTTATGTCAGGTGGTGGTAAATCTTGTGCACGTGGGGGAGGGTGATTGGGGGACTTTGGTCACCGGTTCGTATGCAGAATGTGCTTTTCCGTGAGAGACCGAGCTCAGAGTGCGCTTTTCCGTGAGGGCCCAACGCCAGAATGCGTCTTTCCGTAGAATGCGCTTTTCCTCACCTGGGCAAACGTGGCGCCGCCTCACGAAAAAGCGCAGTCTGCATGTGGAACATAACGGAAAAGCGCAGTCTGTGGTTGCGGCGTCACCAAAAGGCGCAGTCTGCAGTCTGCGGGTTGGGCAGAATGCGCTTTTCCGTCACGTTGCGGCGCCCGGGATGTGCGAGGCAACCGCCCGCCAGGCTGCGGGGCACTATGGAAAGAGGTTCAACTGGGCAAATGCGCTCGAGCAACCACCCGCCAGCCTGCGGGGCGGGTTGCGCGAGGGTCCGCAGATCTCGGTTTGGAGTCTGGACTCACGGAAAAGCGCATTCTGCGCAGACGGCCTCACGCAAAAGCGCAGTCTGAGCCCGCCGCCTCACGGAAAAGCACATTCTGTGTAGATGACCTCACGGAAAAGCACATTTTGGCGCTGGCCACTCACGGAAAAGTGCACTCTGTGTGGGCGACGCGATGGAAGGGGCACTCTGTCCGTTGGCCCTCACGCAAAAGCGCATTCCGCGTGCGGGCAGCCACCCAGAGTGCGCTTTTCCGTGAGGGTCTGCAGCCAGAGTGCACTTTTCCGTAGAATGCGTCTTTTCTCACCTGGGCAAATGTCGAGATGCCTCACGCAAAAGCGCATTCTGTGTAGATGACCTCACGGAAAAGCGCATTCTGGGTCACCTCCTTACCTACTCTGGCCCGATGTCTCACGGAAAGACGCACTCTGGCGAGGCGTTTGCCGCAGTCGTCGGTTACTCCACCTTACGCTAATGGAGCGACAACACCAAGATACGGACATCTTGAATCTTCGGTACTCCTTGCACTCCTTGGACGTGCGGAAAGATACACCCGCACCTCAGTAGGATCGTTGAGATCGTCGAGTCCCACATAATCAGGGGTGTAGCAAAGCCCGTTGCCTGCTGACGTGGTGTGGCGGCGGGCAGCTACATACGTCCCTCTCATCGCCGCCTTCTTGCCTCCGTGCCATGCTCCCTGTGTCCCTTAGCGTCGAGGTAAGAGGCGCGGTGGTAGGGTTTTGCGTATCGTGCAATTCTATGCCATCATAGATTTGCGCAACGTGCGTTGTGAGGGCTACGAAGTAGTGGTGAACGTGCAGAGGGAGGAGTTCATCATGCTCAGGCGGAAGGTGTATGACCGACTGCTCAGGTGGAAGAGCGAGAGGCAAGGTAAGACGGCCGTGCTTCTGAAGGGGGCTCGTCGTGTGGGTAAGAGTACCCTCGTCGAGGCCTTTGGAAAAACGAGTACGATTCCTGCCTCATTATAGACTTTTTCAAGCTTCAGCCGAGGTAAAGGCCTACTTCGAAGACTATCGCACGGACTTTGACACCCTCTTTTTGTACCTTCAGGCATTCTATGGGGTCGATCTGGTGAAGCGCAAGTCACTCGTGGTGTTTGATGAGGTCCAGATGTTTCCCCAAGCGCGCGGCCTTATCAAGTATCTGGTTGCCGATGGTCGCTACGACTACATAGAGACTGGCTCTTTGCTCTCGATACGGCAGAACGTCGAGGGCATTATCATCCCCTCGGAGGAGGAGGCGGTTAGTCTTGGTCCCCTTGACTTCGAGGAATTTCTCTGGGCCATGGGTGAGGAGAAGCTCGCGACCCTCATCCGCAGGCAATTTGAGGCCCTGCAACCGCTTCCCGACGGTCTGCACCGTCGGGCGGCAGGGCTCCTGCGAGAGTATCTGTTGGTCGGTGGTATGCCACGACCTGCTGCCACGTACGTCGAGCACCGAAAGTTCGCGCCCGTAGACGAGGAGAAGAGGCGGATACTCGAACTCTACCGCAACGATGTCGCCAGATTTGCCAAGGGTTGTGAGTATAAGGTTGTCTCGGTGCTTGATAACGTCGCGGGACAGCTGTCCAAGCGCGAGAAGAAGTTCACATTGGCGTCGATGGGGAAGAACGCACGCATGCGGGGGTACGAGGAGGCATTCTTCTGGCTCTCTGACGCTCGCATCGCGAACGTCTGCTATGCCCCTAACGACCCTGGTGTGGGACTCTCGCTGAACATGGAGTGCTCGTCACTGAAGTGCTACATGGCAGACACCGGTCTTCTCGTGACACTTGCGTTCGCGGACGGGGACGTTACGGATGAGGGCGTGTATCGGTCGATCTTGCGCGGGAATATTGGGGTCAACGAGGGCATGCTGGTAGAGAACGTCGTTGCCCAGATGCTTGTGGCCGCCGGGCATCGGCTCTTTTTCTACTCGCAGTCGGGCAAGGCGCAGAAGGAGAAGCGCATGGAGATCGACTTCCTCGTCACGCGTCCCTACGCGAATGCGGCGTGCAAGCCTCGAGTGAGTCCGATCGAGGTGAAGTCTCCGAGGCAGTACGGCACGACGTCGCTTGACAGGTTCAAGGAAACGTTTGGGAGGCGCGTCGGCACGCAGTACGTGCTGCACACCCCAAGCAGATGCAGGTTGAGGGAGATCGCGTGCGCCTCCCGCTCTACATGGGCTGGTGTTTGTAGCCGGCGTGTCGCCACGGGGGCAGCTCTCTACCATCACCTACGCATGTAAGATTTCGATCATTGCCCATACGCCAAATTGGGCGAGACAATCGCTCACTTCGCGGTGGCGATGTGTGCGAATAGCCCCTTGTTTGCTAGGATCTCCTCCACGGCGAGCGACGTGAGGAGGGCGGAGAGGCTCACGCACTGCTCCTGCGCTATCGTCTCCAACGCTTCTTTCATCTCTGGCGTGGCGGCGAATATGATCCGCTCGGTCTTCTTTGACCCAAGCACGTGTTTTTTCAGCTTCTGGCCATCCATTGGAGGGTGCCCTTCTCGCACGAGGTGCTGTAATAAAATTTATGAGTATTTTATCGCATCGCGCGTCATTCTCGACTCCGCTGGAAACCCTGCATGACTCCTACGCATATTGTGCGCCGCATCGCCGCATCGCCGCATCGCCGCCTCGTCACACGACCGACGACGGCTTCGGCCACGTTCCTGCCACTTACACCTCCAGCTTATACTTCCATCTAAGACGAGCACGATACTGCACCTCTCTGCCTGGGTAAACAGGAGCTCGATGACCTCGCGGATCTCCGAGAAGGCGAGCGGGGAAGCCGAGCTCCTCGAAGACGAGCGCCGAGAGGCTCGCCATGTTGTCGGCCTTGGGGATCTGGTGGCACTTGGGGATCTGGTGGCACTCGTAGTAGATCGAGGATCCGCCCCGCCTGACAAGCGCTTGCTTGATGAGTTCGCTTTTGCCGATGTGGCGGTGTCCTTGTAGAGAAGGACGTCGCGCTGGGTGGGTTCAAGCGATATGACGAAAACGTACACTTTGACGGGACTTGCCGAGTATAAAGGACTCTGTATGGCTTAGGCGATGCGGATCCTCAGGCGACGCGGATCGGGTGGCGCACGACGGTCCTGAGCCTCTCGGGCGCGACCCTGCGGGTGTCAGAGAGGTATATCTCGTGGTGGTGGCGCTCGTCGGTGATGTCGAGCGCGTAGCCCTGGGCCTCCATGTGGGCGTGCATGGCCTCAATCGTCGCGGGCTCGTCGTCGTATGGGCCCACGTGCATGCATTGCACGCAGAGACCCTCGTCATACGCAAGGAACTCCACCTCGCCAAAGTCGCGCCCCTTCTTGGCGGATGCCTCGCCCTTCGCCCACTCCACCTCGTCTGGCCCCGCGAAGTCGGGCAGACGGATGAGGGAGATCCAGTCGAAGTCCTCCTTGCGGGTGTAGTCCACGCCGTGTAAGCCCTCCTGCCACCAGAGACCTTCCAGGGGCGGCACCACGAAGTCGAAGTAGCCGTCAATGCGGTGGTTTCCCTTCTTGGACATCTTGATGGTGTACGCGACCCCATAGAGCAGCTCGATGGCCCGGTGGTACGCGCCGTCCTCGGCGTTGGGGTCACCATGCCCGCGCACTGCCAGGTAGCTCGCCGGCGGCACCGTGACGATGCCCGGCTTTCGAGGTGGAAGGTAAAGACCCTTGTATTCTTTCTTGAAGTCGAGTGCCATGGTTGCTTCCCTTCGGCTTGGAGTGTTGCGACTGAGGGCATCATACGCGAGCATACATGACAACAGTGTGTCATGTATGCTCGTCGCTCACCCGTATCATGAGTCAGCTGCCCTTAACACCACTCCTAACGGTAGTCCTGCGCATACATATATAGTATGTCGTAGATATCGAATCACTGGGTAAACTTTGATGTGCTGACGTTTCGGCCGGCCGTCAGGCGATAGGAGCCCCATATGAAGACGTATGTTGAGACATTGACCTGTCCCACAAGTGTTAGCCAGGCATGGGCGGCGCTCAAGGAGATGAACCTATGGTTGCCCACGCTGTCAACCAACCGGGCAGTCAATTACGATAGGTCTGGCGGCTTCTTTTACCAGGGCAGAACGTATGAGGTCGTGACCAGGGAGGGCGTCACGATGGATAGCGAGATCTACCTTGTAGATGAGGCGGAAAAGAAGGTAGAGATCCACGCGAGTCACTCTATCCTCAAGTCGCTGCTGACCTGCTCCGTCGAGAGGATCGATGACCATCGCTGCAAGCTTACCCGCACCCAAGCCTATCCGGGGGTGTTCGGGTTCGTCTTTGTGACCTTCTTTGACCATCGGGAGTCAGGGGAGACGAGCGAGTACCTGGAGGTCTGGGCACATCATGCCCAGATGCTCACGAGGCCGCACGTGACATCGACTGCCGCTGATCGGTGAAGCCGTCGGGTGTCCCGGACGCCCTCTGGTGCTGGGATGTCTCCCCCGCGCTGGGCAACAGAGGGTTGCGTGACATAAGCCTTGTCTGTCCATACAATGAGAAAACGGAGGAAGGCAAGGGAGGCGTCGGCAAGGGAGGCGACCATGTCGATCGATGAGAGGATCCTGGAGATACGCTCGAGGGCGGGACTGACGCAGCAGGAGATGGCGGATAGGCTCTTTGTCACCCGTCAGGCGGTTTCCCGCTGGGAGAGGGGCGAGACCGTGCCGGGGATCGACACGCTCAGGCTGATCGCCGAGGCGTTTGACGTGCGAGTCGACCAAATCCTCGAGCTTCCGGGGGACAATCGTTGTGAGAGCTGCGGCATGCCCCTCGCGGATCCAAGCCTTCTCGGCACCGAGGCGGACGGCTCGCCTGCCACGCGCTACTGCAAGTGGTGCTACGAGGGTGGTGGCTACACCGCCCCCGACATCACGATGGAGGAGATGGCCGACGTCTGCGTGAGCCACCTGGCCGCCCCGGGCTCAGGCTTCACGGAGACCGAGGCACGTGACTACATGGAGGGGCTTCTGCCCCGGCTTAAGAGATGGTCATGCTAGGGCGGAAGACACCTCGATGCCTGGCGCAAGCGCTGAGGAACTAATCAGCGTGCCCCAGAATCTGAGGGGCACTATCCAAGAGGAGTCTGCTTGGGGTCTCTTCCTCCAAGATTTGAAGGGGACTACCGATGGCCCATGGCTCCTTGTCGTTGTGTATCCCTACAGTGGGTCGCTACCTTGGCGAAGGATGGTCAGGTATGCCTCGTACAGATATACGCGATAGCGCTGCTTACCAGCATCTCTCCTTTGCAGAATGCCAAGTCTCTCGAAGTCATGTACAAGCCGAGCTGCAGTGGTTCTTGAAATGCCAAGATGTTCACATACGAAGCCAATGTTAACGATGGGATTGCCTTCGAGCAGCTCGAGTAGGCGCTGGCCATTTGAGGCTGATCTACCAAGCCGATCGTTGACCAGATTAGCGTTGTCGTTATGCAGCATGACGATGTGAGTGAGGGCGTCATCGGCAACAGTGGCGCTTGCAAGCAGGCACTCGCAGAAGAATGCGACCCACTTAGCATAGCTGCCGTTCTGCCTCACGTCCATGAGTCGCTCATAATACTCTGATCTGCGTAGTTTGAGTTGGTATGAGGGGTAGAAGACGGCTCCGCTCATCACGTTGTCATTGAGGAGCGACAGCGTGATGAGGAGCCTGCCAAGTCGCCCGTTTCCGTCGAGGAACGGGTGAATCGTCTCGAACTGGTAATGTGCGAGGGCAGCCTTCACGATGGGGTCGACGTTGTGACTCTCGTTAAGAAACCGATCCAACCCTCCGAGCGCGACGTTCATGTCATCGACATTTGGGGGGATGTAGGCGGCCTCTCTGAGGATGCAGTCCGCAGGGCCTATCCAATTCTGGGATGATCTTACCATCCCGGGGTCCCTCTCCGCCCCGCGTGTTCCCTCAAGCAGGGTTGCATGGACTTTGCGGAGCAGGCGCAAACACAGGGGCATGTTTCGCATTTCCTCGACAGCTAGCTTGGTGGCCCGTACGTAGCTGACGACGTCGGCGACCTCACTCTTGGCGAGAGGGACGTTATCGGGATCCAGGATGTCGTCAAAGGTGCACTGCGTACCTTCTATCTGTGCAGAAAGCAGCGCCTCTTTTCGCACGTACATGGCCAAGTACATGGGTGCGTTCGGTATGAAGCGCAACATGCCCTCAAGCTTGCCGAGCATTCTTGAGCAGGCGGTAAGGTTGCGGATAGTCTCGTCGTCAAGTTTGAGTGGGATGATCGTGTCAAGTGGACTTGGCACGAAAGACTCGTATGCGAGCTTACCCCTGAGGTTCTTCCTCAGAAACCCCTGCCCATTGTCTTTCCACCTCATGGCTTTTCCTTACGTGCCTTCCAATGATCAGAACACTGGAATATACTCTAGCAACTTTTTAAGTCAAAAAGTAGTCGTTACAGCATGTGTATGGTCTCTAATGGTGCAAATTGGCCATTAGAGACGCGGAACCAACCAATGACTTGTTGAAATTCGGTTCTCAAGCCATTGTGGGGCTCCCTTGGCCTGTGGCTCCACCTGGCCTGAACGAGGTCTTCCCGGTACATGACGAAACACTTCCTGTGTGTACCCTCGCGGCACATCTGTCATTCTTCAGGAGCGGCAGCCCGGTTGTGGGAGTCCTCGAATGGCTGCGTGGTCCGGTCGGTATAGGCATTGCCCACGGGTTGTGGGATGGGTCTTTCTGCGCCTCCCCGACCGAAGATTCCGAAATAAGAAAAACATACGTTCTAATAAATGCCGTCCTGTGCTATGATGAGGGCAGGAGAAGGCGATGGCGAGGGGAGAGGCATATGTCGCGGCGAGGCGGGACATGGGCGAGCTGAGGCCCATAGACGACCTGATGTTTCGGGTGATGGCGAGGGACGAGGCCTTCTGCGGGGAGCTCCTGGGGGTGCTGCTCCAGGACCCAAAGCTCGAGGTCGTGGAGTGCGAGCCGCAGTCCGCCGTCACGAACCCGCAGGGGCGCTCCGTGGTCCTCGACGCCCTCTGCGAGCTCTCGGGCGGCAGGTTCGTGGACGTGGAGGCGCAGCGCACCGACAGGGACGACCTCCAGAGGAGGGCGCGCTACCACGCCTCGCTCGTGACGGCGGACAGGACGAGGCCGGGCGGGCGCTTCGCCGACGTCCCGGACGTCTGCGTGGCGTTCGTCTGCGAGTTCGACCCCCTCGGGGAGGGCTGCTCGCCGTGTCATGTGGACAGGGTCGTGAGGGAGAGCGGGCGGACGCTCGAGAACGGCCTCTCGGAGGTGTACGTGAACGCCCTGGCGAGGGACGGCGGCGAGGTCTCCGCCCTCATGAGGGTGTTCACGGAGGTGGAGGCGTACGACGAGGCGCGCTTCCCGGAGACGTCGAGGGTGAAGAGAAGGCTCAGGGAGACGGAGGAGGGGCGAAAGGACATGGGCAGCGTCATAGAGGAGATCCACGTGGAGGGCAGGGCCGGGGGGCTCGAGGCGTTCGACAGGCTTGTGCGCGCCGGCCTCGTGGACGCGCACGCCGCTGCAGCCTTGCTGGAAATAGATCCCGAGGAGGTCGAGCGCATGCTCGCGTAGTTCTTCTCGTGCACAATCCTGTGTCCTTTGCCGCAAAGACGCTGCCATGAGGCTAGACTCGGGGGCCTCACGCTTGGGTCTTCATGGGCTGGGGGGCGCGGAACAACTCAGTTCGCTAGCCGTGAGAGATAGTCCCACCGTTGGTCGGGCAAGGTGGTCGCTCGTGAGATGTCCGCAAGCAGACAGCCGTTCCCTTCTCCAGTCTATCCAAGCGAAGGCGTAGGGGGCTCTCGGGAGAGGATGGTGCGCGGCGTGCAAATGTCGCCCGCATCAGTACCTTGCCCCATACTCATCTCTTGCCTTTTTGGTGTACTTCCTTACGAAGTTACCCTTCGCTTCTGTGTAGCCGTCTCTATCGTGTTCGTATACCCTCCATAACGACAGTTTCAGCGTCTCATAGTCTTTGGCAGTATCAGCGTGCTCTCTTAGGAAGTCCCTGAAGTAGAGTTCGTCATTGTCGCCGGTCACGCGGATGTGGAGGTGGAAGACCCTCTCTGCAAAGCCGTCAGGCGTGTAGCCCTTGTTCATCGATATCCTGTGCTCCTCTTGGCTCATGCACAGCCAGCCGCTTTTCTGGAGGATGCCTTGGATTTCCTTCATGGAGCTCTCATCTCTTAGCTCGAGCAGCATGTCGATGATGTTCTTTGCCCATATGCCCGGAACTGCGGTGCTCCCGATGTGGGACAGTCGCCTCACTGCCGCATCTGGCAGCAGGGCTAACAGGCTTGCCCTCTCTTCCTCATACCAACGCTCCCAGTCGTCGTTGTGCTTCACCAAAAATATTGGGAAGAGTTGCCATAGCTCCTCCAGGCTCATCTCTTCCAGTCGCCTGCCCATCGTTGTCCTTTCTGTATGGGTAGCTCGCCGTCCGAGAGGGTGTTCGCTATCCTGAGTGGAATGTTACCGCTTGACAAGCTGCTATCTTAGCATCGGTAGAATGCCGGCGTATATGCAGGGAAGATCGGGAATCGCGTGGAGGACGACGTATGCCTATTCACGGCTCCATCCGGACCGTGCAGGATCATGAGCCTGAGGCGCCCACAGGTCCCCTCGGGTGGGTCCTGATACTCGTCCGGTCTCCGCAGAGTGCACGTTTTCATCACCGTAAAGAAAGACCAACTGAGGCGTCATCTTGGATCCGTTCAAAATGACGCATGATCGATACGAAGTCTGATCAGATCTTAGCTGATGGCCCTCACATTTGACCGGAGGCGAGATGATGGGTCCCAGTGTCCGCCGGGTCGTGACATCCATCAGGAATTGCCTACTCGCTCTTGTTCTTGATCCAGTAGTCACAGTCCTCGTACCCATCAGCAACGGTGTGCTCCCGGTGAAGCGTGCCTCCGAGATGCTCTATGATCGCCTTGTCCGCCTCGCAGAAGTACGGTATCAGCTCGCCATACCCGTTTCTTTTCGCAAAGTCGGCAATGGGGCAGCCCACCAGATGAACACTGATTCCCTCCTTGTGGTGCAGCGGATTTATCCTCATCCCCCAGCTGTTGTTCCAAGATCCGTCCTCCCTATGCCTGTTCAGCCTCCTTGCCCTGAGTCCCAAAAGTGTATGGAGGATCCTTCGTACCAGGGCGTTGTTGAGGTCGAGTCGGGAGAGCTGGCCACCCCTTCTGCCCATGATCGTCATCTCGCAGCACATGGTCGTGATCTCATCTGGTGGCATGTCACGGTTCATGCACTCGTAGTAGGCAAAGGCCGAGAGCGCCCCGTAGAAGTTTTTCGACATCGGGTTTTTCCTTCCGCCGATGCTTGGCGCCTCACGCGCAAAACGCTCATATGTTCGTAGTATCCTTTGATACACCCTTTCGGCCTCGACGGGGGAGAACCTCTCGCCTAGCTTCCCCTTGATCCATCGCGCGGATGTTTGGGGCATTTCATATACAGCCATGGTCTTCTTCCTCGGTAAAACAGGTGATTGGCCCGTCAGCAGCCCTTGAGGTCTCGCGTATACCTACAGTGGCCCGCGCGGCCATGTCGTCAAATCCCCGCGCTCGTTGCGGGCCAATAGGGGAGCATGCGCCCGCCTGCGGTGCACGCCTCGCTTCACCCGTAGCTACTTCATATATGTTTACCCATAGTTACTTAGTGCAAATTTACCATACCATATAATCACCGATCTTCTATACTTGGACTATCCCAGAGGAGATGGGGAGCGATGGGTGAACGGCGACCCTGAGAAGAGGGACCTCATGGTCTTCGACGACAAATCCAGGAAGGCGTGGCTCGCGTGGAGGGGCAAGGAGGACCAGCTGTGGTGAGGCGCTCGTTCATCGCGGCCACGCTCTCCCTCGCGTGCGCCCTGCTGCAGGGGGGCTGCTCCCTCCCGAGGACGGACTCCGCCATCGAGCACGAGCTGTCATCGGAGCTCCTGCGCCGCCTGAACGAGGACGACGCCGCGGGCGTGGAGGCGATGTTCTGCAAGACGAGCCGCGCGAGGCCGGAGCTCAGGGGGGAGATAGAGCGGGGTATGGCCTTCTTCGAGGGCAGGGTGGAGACGGGCGAGAGCGGCTGGAGTACCAGCTCGAGCGGGGATGAGTACGTCGAGCATGGAAAAACGCTGAGACGTTCGGTCAATCCCTGGATCGAGAACATCCGTACCGACGCGGGGAAGAGGTACGAGATACATATCTACTATTACGAGACGTACGTCGGTCACGAGGACCTGGAAGGCGTCTCCGAGATCGACATATGGGAGGTCCTCCGGGACGGGACGAGGGGCGAGAAGTGCGTGATCGGCCAGTACCTGGACCCGTCAAGACCGCCCGAGTCCCGCGAGGAGGACACGACGTGGCACGACTGGGGCCCAACCCAGGACACGGGCGAGCGGGAGAGTACCAGGAGCGCCGGGGGATGCCCTCGGGCGGAGGACGTCGCCCTTGGGACGCCGGCCTGACGTTGACTTCGGTTTGCCGATGACCCTCGGCCCGCACGACGACCACCGTGCGGCCGACGGCATCGGCACCGTCTTCTGCTGGGCTTCGAAGAAGGGGACAGCGGATGCCATGGCGGGCAGGACGTAGGTGTCAGGTCTGGATTCTCAGCCTGCGGCAACGCCTGATCGCGGCTTGTAGCTCGTACGGGCGTGGCCGGGCAAGGTGTCCCGGGTGGCCGGGGTGGGGCCAGAGCCAGTCGAGCCCCTCCTGGTCTATGCGGCGCAGCAGCTCGTCGAGCCTGTCGGACACGCTCGCCCGATCGTCGAGCGTGTCGCTCAGACGGTCGAGGGCGCGGGCGATGGCCTGTGTCTGCTCTGCATCGACCAGCTGCGAGACTGCAGAGAGGTCTATGGTGTCGCCGCCATAGCGTATTGTCGCCCTCCCGAGTGCCTTGGCAGGTCTGTCATCCTTGGGTGGTCCAAGGGTCACGCTCGTGGGCTTTCGTGCCTGCAGTGCGTTGAACACGAGTTTCTGTGGCTGGGTTGCCTGCGTGCCAACGAGCGTGCGCGCCTGTTGCGTGACGTCGCGCGGGACGTAGCGATTGACGGCGATAACGAGGTCGGCGACACCAAAGAACGCTCCCGATCCGCCTGCAACGAGCACCGTCGACACCCCAAGCTCATCGAAGAGGGCTCGGACGCGGTCGACAAAGGGTGTGATGGGTTCCTGGTCGGCGGGGATCAGAGAACGCATGAGCTCATCTCGGATCATGAAGTTCGCGGCCGACGTGTCCTCGTCCATCAGCAGCGCCGACGCACCGGCTCCGACGGCTTCGACGAGGTTTGCGGCCTGCGAGGTGGAGCCGCTGGCGTTAGCTGTGCAAAACGCGCTCGTGTCGACGCCAGAGGGCAGGTTGGTGATGAAAGGGGAGATGTCCGCCCCCGTCACCGCGCGGCCGTCCTCCGCCCGCACGCTCACGACGTCAGGTCGGGTGATGACCCATTCGCGACCATCTGTAGCAATGTGGGGATAGACGCCGCGTTCGATCGCGCGAAGCAGGGTGGACTTTCCGTGGTACCCTCCTCCTACGATCACGGTCACGCCCTCGGGGATGCCCATGCCCGTAACCTGGCGGCCGCTGGGCAGATCGAAGGAGACCCGAAGGTTCTGCGGGCTCACGAACGGTACGACCGAATCTCCCTGAAGGGGAAGATCTGAGTTACCGGCGCGACGGGGCAGGATCGCTCCGTCGCCGACAAATGCGACCAGTCCTCGCTCAGCCAAGGCGCCGCGGAGATGCTCCTGGTCGCGTAGGAACAGGACCTGATCGCGCAGGGCCTGCTGGTCGATCCTCCCAAAGAGCAGGGAGGCCTCGGCAATGCGCGGCAAAAGCTCGGCGAGGAGCGTGGCGGCCTGGCGTCCTTGGACCCTGCGGCCTCGGGCGGGAAGGCCCACATCGATGCGCGCCTCGACCAGGTCTGCGGTTATGAGGACGCTCGTGCGCTCGAGCACCTCCTGACCAGGATGCCCGATGCTCACGAGTCCACTGCCACCCGTCCCCGTAGGCTTTGGGACGAGCCTGTGTGCGACGCGATCGAAGCCGCGTGTCATAAAGTCGCTCACGGCTATCTTCCCCACTGCGTCGCAGATGAGATCGGCGGGGATGCACGCTGTGTCCATATTGACGCCGATACGTATCCGCGAGGGTGGCGCATAGGGATCGACCTGGACGTGGTCGACGGAGAGTACGAAGGCTCCAAGACGGTAGCTTCCTTTCAGCTGTTTGTACGAGGCGTACCCCTTCCCGTCCATACGGGCGAGGATGCGCCTGAGCTCCGCTTCATCATGCATGTGCGTTCTCCTTACTTGACTGTCCGTGCCGGGTAGGCGGGCGAGGTCGGCGTCGAGGCCTGGCGATCCTACCTACGAACCTCATGCTTACGGAACATGGGATGCGGCCTTGCATCGCCGATTGGCTCCTATCATCTAGCTGTCGAGCAGCCCCCTCACCAGCGCCTTGACGGCAGTGTCAAGCTTGTCGGGTTGCGGAAGGTCGGTGGGACGGGTCACTGCGGTGACGGTGAACCCTTGGATCAGGGTGAGGACGAGACCAGCGGCCTCTGTGGGCGTGAGCAGTGACAGCTGTCCTGTTGAGTTTACGATGACTTCCTCGATGCGTCGGTGCCAATCATCGAGAATACCGTTTCTTTTGGAGTGCTCGAGCGCCTGTGGCGCAACTTGCATTGTCGTCGAGGCCAACGCCCTGAACATCGTATCACCCGTCACCAGTCGCACGAAGCGTGACAGCAGCTCCTCGATGGCCTCGCGTGGGTGATTTGAGGCGTTGCCGTCGGGGTCCGCATTGAGGTCTTCAAACAGGCGCCGCCCGTAGTCGGACCAGCCCCATTGGAGTGCTGCGTCCAACAGAGTCTGCTTGTCGTGGAAGTGATGCTGCAAGCCGCCTCGCGTCACGCCGGCCCTTTCGGCGATGTGCTTGAGCGTCGCCTCCCTCCATCCTTTCTCCTCAAATGACAACAACGCTGCCTTAAGCAGCGCAATGCGGGTCTTTGCTGCGTCCTCGGCCGTTCGTCTCATGCGCTAATCTCCTTTCCTGTGGGACTTAAGATGGTAGCGCTGCGGGACTGCAGAGATGGTAAGCATGGGCAACTATTTAAAAGAACTTTAATATATATGGCCAAGATTAAATGTATATGATGAAAATAAGAAGAATCGAGGTACAGCGCTTGTCAAGCCCACGGGATATCGCTGCGCTCGTGTCGTTTAGACAAGCGTGCGCAGTTCCGCACGGCTCCCACCCCGAGGCCTCAGCCCCTCATCGCGCTCGGAAGTACCCCGGTCACCCCACTGAAGGCCTTTGTGAATGCGCTTGGCTTGGCGTAGCCGACACGTCTCGATATCTGTCGTATGGGGAGGTCAGTGTCGGAGAGTAGCTCCATCGCGCGCTCCATGCGGATGCGCTTGACGAAGGCTGCGGGCGTGCATCCGTACCGCTGCCTGAACAGCGTCTTGAACTTGGTTCTCCCCATGCAGGCTAGGCACGAAAGGGTCTGGCAGTCGAGGCATGCGTCGAGGTTGTGACGGATGAACGTCTCGACCTCGTTGAGCGAGCGGGCATCCTCTGCGGCCAGCCTCCGTGGGGGCACGCGCAGTCCGGGTGGGCGTGTGCCCGCGAGGTCCTCACCAAGGGTGCCTCGCTTCTCTCGTCTTTCGATCTCCCCGGCGCGGTCGAGGACCAAGGCGACCGTCTCGGCGACCGCCCCCTCGTAGAACAGGGTTGCGCCGATGCCGCGCCCGCGGTAGGCCCGTATCTGCCTGAACAGCGCTGCCAGTGCAGGAAAGTCCCTGCTGCCGTTTACGAGCTTGAAGGCCCTCCTGACGTTGGGAATGTCACCAAAGCGCTCTTGAAGGTAGAGCCGGTAGTAGTCGGGCGAGATGGTGATGCTCGTGGCGCGACTCACCGCGCCCCTCTCGCAGCGGGCGACGTACTCTGCCCCCTCGTCGGCGATGTATGTGCCGATGACATGGCTGCCCGTGGGGCAGAAGGAGCTGCGCACGTCCAGGTCCGTCCTGTCGTAGTACGCGATGCTGAGGTGCTCGGCGTGACGGTAGCGAAAAACGCCGCGTGCGCTAAACCGGAGGTCGAAGGCGTTGATGGCAAAGAGCTTGCCGTGAAAGTACGCCCAGTACTCGCCTGAGCCGCACTCGCCTCGAAAGCGGTACAGAGTCCCCGCAGGACCATATCCGGTGGCGGATCGTGACGGGACCATCTCCCACTGTCTGAACGCCATGTCATAGAGGTCTCGTTTGATGTCTTGTATCGGATGCCTCCTACCCAAAACGGCCGAATCGCTACCCCAAGGCGACGACATTTGGCCGTGATTGCCCCGACCCCGTACCTCTTCGCTAGTGTAGCAGAAGAGGTTAGTTATACCTAACTGCCTTGAGGAGGTATCTGGTGGCAGAGCTGGGACGGGCGTCAAAGGCGTCAACAAAGACAGAGCGTAGAGAGGGCCAAGAGGGACATGGCCAGGCGCGAGGGTGGACCGTGCGGGATGTGGTGACCCTCGTCGCGTTCAACCTGATCATCATCGCGGTCACCTTTGTGCTCAAGCTGGGGGAGGACCTGCTCTTCTCCCCGCAGGTCGAGTTCTTCATAGGGTCGTGGCTGTTCCCGCTGGCTGCCACCCCGTTCTACCTGGTGATGGCAGACCGCATTGGCAAGCGCGGCGTGCTGGCCGCGACCACGCTGGTGTTTGGCTTGCTGTACACCCTCATGGGGAGTTTCTACTGTCTTCCCGTCGCCCTCATTGGGGCGGCCGTCGGCGAGCTGTCCATGGTGGGCGACGGCTCCTATCGCAGGCCAGTGCGGGCCACTCTCGGCTTCTACGTCTATTGGGTGACGTTTGGCTTCTACGGGGTCGTCCCGTACCTCCTGTTCCGGGATGCCTACATCGCCCAGCTGAGCGGTATGTATCGCATGGAGGATGTGCTCGCCATGGTCGCCCAGTACACCGAGCCTCCCTGGATAGCGCTCATGCTGGCCCAGTTTGCGGTGGGGACGGCTGTCGGAGGGCTCATAGGGACGAGGCTCCTGAAAAAGCATGTCCGCAAGGCCAAGATAGCCTGAGGGGCCCATGATCACCCCCGACTGCAGAGAGGGCGTGCTGGGACTGGATCCGCGAGTGCACCTGGCGTCGATCGTCATCGTCGGATGTGCGTCGATCGCCCTCGTGGCGATCCTGCCCCTGATCCTCCTTCAGCTGATCGCAGCCGTCTACCTGGCCCTTAACGGCCGCATCAAGCTTGCGGTGAGCTGTTGTCTGAGTTTTTCTGCCTCCGCGTTGCTGTGTCTCGTGCCGCTTCCCGGGCTCTACGGCGTCCTCTTCGTGAGCCTCATCCACCTGACACCTCCGTTCACGGTCGCCTGCGCGCTGTTCACCCTTTCGCCCTCGGCCGTGATGTGCGCCCTCTCCCGCTGGCACGTACCCTTGTTTGTGCAGGTGGGGGTATGCATGATGGTCCGCTTCGTGTCCCTTCTTGGTTTCGAGGGAGAACAGGTGCTGCGCGGCATACGCATGCGGGGTGTGTTCGCCCGGTGGACAGACGTCATCTTTCATCCAGCCTTGGCCTACGAGTGCCTCTATGCCCCTCTGGTGATGCGTTGCCTGCGCCTCTCGTCAGAGCTGGCCGCCGCTGCCGAACTGCGTGGCATACAGGTGCGGGGAGTCCGGTCATCCGTGCATCACGTGGGCTTTTGTTGGCGCGACGGCGTGACGCTGCTCTGTCTGGGCGCCCTGTGCGCCTCGCTTATGCTTGTTCCGAGGGCGCTGCCATGATGGGGGCGGCCCAAGGCGCGACAGGGACGACCCAAGGTGCGGTGAGGATGGCCCAAGGCGTGACGGGAACGACACAGGGCGCGGTGGGAGTGTGTGGCCTAGATGCTACCGTTCAGATGCTCGACGCCTCCTTTTCGTATGGCCTGGACGAGGAGAGAGACGAGCTCGGCGGCAAGGAGAGCCCTGCTGGCGATGTGGCCCAAAGGGCGGTCGATGGCGTCTCCCTGCACGTGGAGCTGGGATCGTGCCTGGTTCTTTGCGGTGCCTCCGGAAGCGGCAAGTCGACCGTGCTGCGTATGATAGAGGGACTTGCGGGCTCCTTCTTTCCCGGAGCGCTTTCCGGTCGGGTCATGGCCTGCGGATGCGACGTCCAGAGCTGGGACGCTCGTGCGCGCGCCGAGAGCATGGGCGTGGTGATGCAGGATCCTCGAAGCCAGTTCTTCATGGGAACGGTCTTCGACGAGATCGCGTTCACCTCAGAGAACCTCGGCGTTTCTCCTGACAAGACGGTCGAGCGGGTGAGGGGCGCGGCAGCCCTCTGTCGGGTGGACGCCCTGCTGGGCGAGGAGCTTACCCAACTCTCGAGCGGGCAGAAGCAGCGGGTTGCGCTGGCGGCCGCGATCGCCAAGGTCCCGAGGCTGCTGGTGCTCGACGAGCCGACGTCGAATTTGGACGAGGAGGGCGCGCGCGTCCTCGTGGACATCCTCACCGACTTGAAGCAGAAAGGCATTGCCTTGGTCGTGTCGGAGCACCGCCTGCAGCCGTTCGTGCAGATAGCCGACTCTTACGTCTGCCTTCGCGGCGGGCGTGTTGTAGCCCGGTGGAGTTCGAAGGAGTTCAGGAGTCTGAGTGCCTCTGAGGCAGCCGCCTTGGGGCTGCGCCACCCCGGCATGACCCGTCGTCACGCCTGCCCGACACAGGACGTCACGACAGGGGAGAGGGGGTGGACGGTCGTGGACCTGAGCTACGAGTATCCGTCGACGGGAAGGGGCGTGCACGGGGCGAGTGCCCACTTTGCGGCGGGAGCCGTGACGGCACTCTGCGGTCCGAACGGAGTCGGCAAGACGACGCTCGCTCGCGTGCTCTGCGGGGCGTTGCGCGAGCGGGCGGGCCACGTGCTGCGCGACGGGCGGCCCGTCTCGTGCAGGGACCGCCGCCGTTCCAGCTGCTTTGTCATGCAAGATGTTGACTACCAGCTGTATGCGGGAAGCGTCGCCGACGAGCTGGTCTTGGGGAGGCGGGTCGACGACGCGCTGAGGTCCCGTGCCTGGGCGGCGCTCGATGCCTTTGGCCTGCGCGACCTGGCCTCCTGCCATCCCCTTGCCCTTTCGGGCGGGCAGAAGCAGCGGGTGATCCTTGCCGCCGCCTACTGCTCTGACGCGAATCTCGTGGTTCTCGACGAGCCCACGAGCGGACTTGACGGCACGGGCCTCAGGCAGGTTTGTGACTGGTGCCGGACGTTGGCTGACGCCGGGAAAAGCGTCGTCATCATCACCCATGACCGGCTGCTCGTGGACCTTGCGGCCGATGTGGCAATCGAGTTGGGGAGGGCGTGAGCATGAAAGGGAGAGTTGCAGGCGCACAGCCGCCATCGGCGTCAACGAGTCGAAGCACGCCGTCGCCGCCGGACCGTGGCGCGCGGTTGGCACCGTCGCCGATGGATCGTGGCGCGCGGCCGAGTGCCTTCGCGAAGCTGTACTACTTCATGAGGCCCGACCGCGCCCTCATGCTGGCCTCTCTTGCCCTCGCCTGTCTCGGCGAGGTCTGCGGCATGGTGCCGTACTTGGTCGTGGCCCTGCTCGCCGCCGGCCTCATCGACAATACCCTCACGCTTGGGCATGCCGGGCTTCTCGCCCTGGCGGCCGCCCTCGCCCATGTCGTGCGCTTTGTCCTCACCTGGCGCAGCTCGATGATATCTCACAGGATCGCCTTCAAGGCCCTGCGCAGCATGCGCGAGCAGATGGCGGCCAAGATGTCGCGCGTTCCCTTGGGCACGATCGTCGACACGCCGACGGGCGTCTTTCGTAATCGCTTCGTCGATAACGTCAACATGCTCGAGGACGCGATCGCCCACTTCATGCCCGAGCTTCCCTCCAACGTGTTCGGCCCCCTGCTGGCGATGGCGATCGTCTTTTCCATTGACTGGCGCATGGGACTTGCGGGACTCGCGACGCTTCCCCTTGGCGCGCTGTTCTTCCTGCTCATGATGCGCGGTTACCAGGAGAAGATGGCGCGCTACATCGCTACGGAGAACCACATGAACTCGACGCTTGTCGAGTATGTGAACGGCATCAAGGTCATCAAGGCGTTCGGGCGGTCGGCCTCCTCGTATGGGGCGTTCTCGAAGGCCGTGGCCGCCTATCACGACTCGACGCTTGACTGGTTCAGGCAGAGCTGGGTATGGATGGCGGCGATCAAGTCGGTGGTGCCCTGCACGCTTCTGGCCTCGCTCCCCGTCGGTATCTGGCTCATGTCGACAGGAGAGCTCGCGCTCCCGGCGTTCATGTGCTGCATCGCCATCCCGCTCGGCTTCATTGGGCCCCTGATGAAATTCGCCCAGGCCGCCGGAATGGTATCGCGCATGGACGTATGCTTGAATACGATCTGGGACTTTCTCGGCGAGCCGGAGCTGGTACGCCCGCAAAAGCGGGTAAAGTTGAACGGCCGGTCGCTCGAGTTCGATAGGGTATCCTTCTCCTACCACGAGGGGACGAGGGTGCTGCATGATTTGAGCTTCACCGTCGTCCCGGGTACGATCACCGCGATCGTCGGACCCTCCGGGTCGGGAAAGAGCACCATCGCCAAGCTGATGGCCGGCTTCTGGGACGTCACCGAGGGCGCGATACGCTTCGGTGGCGTGGACGTGCGAGACATCCCGTTCGCGCAGCTCATGGAAAACGTCTCCTATGTCGCGCAGGACACCTTCCTCTTCGACCGCTCGCTTGCCGACAACATCCGCATGGGGAGAAAGGATGCGAGTGACGAGGAGGTGATGGCCGCCGCGAGGGCGGCGGGTTGCCACGACTTCATCGAGGCGCTGCCGCAGGGCTACGAGACGCTGGCCGGTGCGGCGGGCGGCAGGCTTTCGGGTGGGGAGCGACAGCGGGTGACCATCGCCCGCGCGATCCTGAAGGATGCCCCCATCGTGGTCCTAGACGAGGCGACCGCCTATGCCGACCCAGAGAACGAGACCCTCGTCGAGCGGGCGGTCGGCCGCCTGGTCGAGGGCAAGACGCTCGTGGTGATCGCCCACCGCCTCTCCACCATCCGTCATGCGCAGCAGATCCTCGTGGTTGACGGCGGAAGAATCGTCGCACGCGGTACGCACGGGGAGCTGTTGGCGACAGGTGGGCTGTACGCGCGCATGTGGAGCCAGCACATGAGCACGATCGAGGAGGTATAACTGTGTATGCATTGGCAAGGCGGGTACTCGACCTGGCCGGCAGCTTCTCTGTGGCAGCGCGGCGCAGCCTCATCGTCGGTATGGTCTGCAACGTGCTCAAGGCGCTCTTCATGGCACCGACCATCGTCGCGGTGTTCTGGGCCCTGGAGCATCGCGACGCCCTTGGGCCAGATGTCATCTGGCAGTGCCTTGCCCTGCTGCTGGTGAGCGTGGCGGGGCAGTACGCGATGCAGTACGCGATCGACATCACCATGGACGCCCGTGGCTTCGACATCTTCAGGGATCTGCGTCTGCGCGTGGGCGACCGCCTGAAGGGCGCGGCGATGGGCTACTTCAGCGAGCAGCGCCTTGGTGCGATCGCCACGACGCTCACCACCACGCTCCATCAGCTCGAGGAGTTCATGACCATCTGCCTTACTGGGCTCTCGGGTGGTCTTGCGACAGCTGCCATCATGGGCATCGGGTTCTTGCTCATGGCGCCGCCTGTCGCCGCGATTACGTTTATGGGCATCGTGGCGGGCCTGTTCGTTCTGCGCGTGCTGCTGAGGCGCTCGGGTGCGGTGACGAAGCGGGTGCTCAAGGCCCAGGAGGCGATGAGCGACGCGGTGATGGAGTATGCGCGCGGCATGGCGGTGCTGCGCTCGTTTGGTACGCCAGCCGATGCCTTGGCGGCAGCAGAGAGGAGCTTCGAGGAGAAACGCGCGGCGGACTACGCTCAGGAGGCTGCCGCACAGGGACTGCTGAAGCTCTATGCGCTTGTGTTCAACCTGGCCAGCTGCGGCGTGCTCTTTGCCGCCTGCGCCCTGTGCCTGACCAGTGCCTTGTCCCTGCCGTGGGCCCTCACGCTCCTCGTGGCCTCCTTCATGATCTACGGCGAGCTGATCGCCGCGAATAACGGGGCGTTTCTCTCCAAGAAGATCGGCAACGAGCTGGACCGCGTCGACGAGGTGTGTGACATCCCCAAACAGGACAGCACGGACGAGCCCCTTGCGATGGTGGGCTACGGCGTCGAGTTCGACCACGTGAGTTTTGGCTATGGGGACGGCCGCGAGGTGATCCGCGACGTGAGTCTGCGTATCCCTGAGGGCAGCTCGTGCGCGATCGTGGGGCCGAGCGGCTCGGGCAAGACGACGCTGGTGAACCTCATCGCCCGGTTCTGGGACGTCGATGCGGGGCGGATATCGATCGGCGGCGCTGACGTGCGAGGTGGCACCGCCGAGAGCCTGCTGGCGCGGATCTCCATGGTCTTTCAGGACGTCTACCTGTTCAACGACACGATCGAGAGCAACATACGCTTCGGCGTGCCCGAGGCCACCCACGAGCAGGTGGTCGCCGCGGCAGAGGCGGCGCGCTGCCACGGCTTCATCAGCGCCCTGCCGCAGGGGTACGACACGGTTCTGGAGGAGGGCGGGGCGAGCCTCTCGGGCGGTGAGCGTCAGAGGATCTCCATCGCCCGGGCGATCCTCAAGGACGCGCCCATCGTCATCCTCGACGAGGCAACGAGCTCGGTCGATCCCGAGAACGAGCACGACCTCATCGCCGCCCTGTCACGGCTGACCGCCGGCAAGACGGTCATCTCCATCGCGCATCGCCTGAACACCGTGGCGACGGCCGACCAGATACTCGTCTTGGACGCTGGCCGCATCGTGCAGCGGGGCCGCCACGGGCAGCTGATGGAAGAGGAGGGGTTGTACCGCAGCTTCATCGAGCTCAGACGGGCGGCGGCCGGCTGGACGATTGGTGGGTAGGTGCGTGGCCCGCGCCGGGACCCATCACCGAATCCTCAGTCGCAGCTCTCCCTCGTCGCCTTCCATGATCTCCCAGCGCGTGGTCGTCGTTGATGCGACTAGCCTCTCGTCATGGGAGACGAGCAGCAGGGCCCCGGGGAATCCCTTGAGCATCTTGCCCAGCGCCTCGGCCGAGCGCAGGTCGAGGTGGTTGGTCGGCTCGTCCATGACGATTACGGGCGTGCGGTCGAGGATGCCGAGTGCCAGCATCAGCTTTCGCAGTTCGCCGGGGCTCGAGGCGCCTCCCTCCAGCGCTCTGGACGGATCTGAGTTGAGTCGGGCGACGATTGACAACACGAAGCCCCGATCCGCAGGCGAACGTGACGCGACACGCGTGAGCAGCTCGTCCTCCTGACATCGGTCCAGCTCCTGCGGGATGTAGGTCAGGCCAATGTCTCTGGGAAACGATTCGAGCAGGGCGCCTACGAGCGTGGTCTTGCCCGTCCCGTTGCGCCCGACGAGTGCGATGTGGTCGGTGTTCCCCAGGTAGAGCTTGGGGATTCTCAGGAGACGCCCGTCCTTGAGGGGAAGCGCCTGGGCGGCCAGGTGCATGAGCACCCTCCTTTTGCAGGGCATCGCATCCGCCCAGACGTCTCCCTCGTAGGTCTTCTCGACAACGATCGATCCGACGATCGCCTCGGCCCTCGCGAGCCTGCCCTCCATCCGAGCGCTCAGTGCCGGAACCTTGCCGTCCTGCCCGGTGAGGATCGCACGATGTATCTTCGCACGGGCATCGCTGTCGTGTTTTCCCAACTTACGCGCACTTCTGCGGGAATCGGCGAGTGCGGCCCTCTGACGGAGGCGCTGGGCCTCCGTCGCCAGTCGCTTGCGATCGCGCACCGCCCTGTCGCGCTTGCGGGAGCTGGTCTCGCGCTCGAGCGCCTCCTGGCTGGCTCCCTCCGAGTAGCTCCCGGGTCTTAGGATTGTCTCCCTCGGGCGCATGAAGAGACACTGGGAGCAGAGGGCGTCGAGCAGCGCGCGGTCGTGCGATATGAGGATGCCCACGCCCCTGAAGGAGGAGAGGGCCTTCCGTATGGCCTCGCGTGTCGGTGCATCCACGTGGTTGGTCGGCTCGTCGATCACGAGTAGGTCGGGACGCGCCCATAGCGTGCAGGCAAGCTGCACGAGCTTTCGCTGTCCTCCAGACAGCTCTCCGTAGCGCCAGGGCCACCCATCGTCGATGCCGAGGTTCTGCCTGAGGCGCAGCGCGTCTCGATCGTAGGCGGCGGCAAAGTCCTCCAGTCCCTCCGGCCTGACCATGACACTCTGGGGACAGTACGCCGAGAGGAGCCTCGGGGACACGCTTCCCGCGTCGGGCTTGATGAGGCCGCAGGCGATGCGGGCGAGCGTCGTCTTTCCGCATCCGTTGTCCCCGACAAGCCCCGTCCATCCCTGCGGCAGGGTGGCAGAGACGCCTAAGACTGCGGGGTCTGCGGCGCCGGGATAGGTGTATTCGATTCCGTTCAGGATGAGCTGCATGAGCGGTCTCCCGTGAGTCTCTCGTCTTGGAAGGCCGCGCTCCGAGTAGGCGTTAGGCTGCGTGCCGCTGTCGACGTGAGCCGTGAAACAGCGGTATGGAGGTCGAAAGGTCAGTCTGCGTGGGCTATATGGACCAGCCAGCGATGCGGATCAGCCAGCGATGCGGCGCCTGGAGCGCAGCCGGTTTCGGTCTGCTTGCTTTGGGCGCCCGTTACGGGCATCGCTAGCCTCTCATGCACCTGTCCCTTCTCGTCCCGCCGCTTGCCAAAGGCTTCGGGTGTTGTTCGATGCATCGATTATAGGCGATGTCGGATGATTGTGGGCGGCGTGACCGGGTCCGCAGACGTCACAATCGCGAAGTGAGTGATTCACTCACATCACAATCGCGAAGTGAGTGATTCACTCACATCGAGATTTCTATCAGTAAGCGATCTACCTGCGTGTATATAATTTCAGCCTATTTTAGTGAGTCATTTTCACGAGAAAAATCACTCACATCGTAATCGCGAAGTGAGTAGATCACTCACATCCGAAAAGCGGCAGCATGGGTTCGTTTTGGTCGGCTCAAATAGCTCGCGCGAAACACGGACCCACACATCCAGATCTCGTAAGATAAAGGCTATATTCAATTAATCTTAATAATTTATAGTTGACCTTTAGGTTTTAGGCTGTGAGAATATAATGTTGGTGTGGGTCGAGCGCACTGCGCTCCCTTCTCCGTTCCATCTGGCATGCGTGATAGTGATGGGGTGTCTTATGAAACTGAAAGTACCTAGCTTACTTACTGGCATTTTGTTGCTGCTACTCGCATGTTGGGTGGCCTATCCGGCACGTGCCGAGGGCGCCGACTCGAGCAGTCAGCGTTATAGCTTGGGTGAGGCCGTCAATGCAGGTCTTGATACGGGCTATGCCGAAAACAACACGATCAAGGATGGCGACCCTCACTTTGGGTGGAGGCTGGGACGTTTCTCGGTAACGGGCTTTACGAGCGTCCAGCGTGACTCTGCCGATCATCCCACATTTCTCAAGACGTCTGGCGACCAGATAACTCTCTGGTTTAATCTTGAGCAAGATATCAATGCCCTGAACGGAGATCCCATTCTCACCATCTTCGACGACGAGAACGGCTATGACGAGCGAATGCAGCAGCAGAGGGAGAAGAAGGGGTTCGGTCGTGGCGCCCTCTTTGTTCGCCAGACGAACTACGAGAACGATCAGGGAAAACCTCTGCACTATACAAACTATCTTGTGGGAATAGAGCGTGGGGCAGACACGCAGGTTCAGCTCTTTGAAGAGGGGGACTATGAGGTTGCCCTTGACTACGAGATAAAGAAAGACCCTCGTAACCTGTTGGGGCTCTCAATCTTTCCTGAGTACCACAACTACACCATTCGGTTCAGCTTTTCTGTCCGAAACGGTAATGCCATGATCTTCCCCTTTGACATCTCGACGGGCGCGGAGCTCACTAACAGCTCGACCACGGACAAGGGATTCTATATCGATCTCGCAAAATCTCGCTACCTTGATGTGTACGTCAAGCGAGAGGTGCTCACTGACAGTGGGGAGTGGGATACCCGCTCCAATGAGGTGGCGCGAGACGGCCAACAGTATACGGATGAGGGCGTCTATACGATCACGGCGGCTAATCCGACGACCGGCCAGACAACCTCAAAGAAGATCTACGTAGGCAATAACGGTGTACTGAAAGCCTATGTCTCGACGGGCTACTCCATTGACCAGATCAAGGATCAGATTGCCCAGGGGGCGTCTGTATCTGATGACGGCAGTATCGTGTGGCCGGCTACCTCACAGGCTTCAGAAGATGCGTCCGCAGAAGCCCCTGCGGATACCGGTGGCTCTCAGCAGAGCACTGACGCAGCAGACGCTCAGGTTCCAGTAGGACTGATCGCAGGTGGTCTCATGGCTTTTGCGATCGTTGTGATCTTCGTGATCGTGCGTCGGAAACAGGCGAACATCTTGGCTGTCGGAGCCGGAGCCGGAGCTGCCCGTGACGGTGTGAAGAGCCAGTCGGAGGGCGATGATGCCCTATGAGCAGGAAGCTTCCTCTTGTGCTGCTGCTTACGCTTGCCATGGCGCTTCAGGGATGTGGTGGCATCCAACCGGGTTCTACCAGCTCTGATCCTGCACCCACGGAGTCCGAGGCTCCTGGCGCAAAGGACACATCTTCAAAAGCCTCGAAAGGGACGACATCTGCACCCGACGTCGAGTTCAGTGGCTTAGATGACGAGAATCTTCAGCGCTACCTACGGGACACCCTCTACACCGCCCTCGTTGAGGATCTGGACAGCGATCAGTACTATGTCGAGAACGTCGACACGAAATACATCTCAAAGGAGTATCTAAAGGAATTGGCTGCGAACTCAAAGGAGAACATCTACTTTGGGTACACCCTGTCGGCGCTCGAGCAGCAATTCCAAGGCACCAAGTACGTCTTTACGGTGGGAGATGACGGGCATACGATCGTCCACGCCTTCGAGGACTACGACGATACGTATGACCGGGTAGTTCAAAATGTCGCTATAGGTACGGGGGTGATCCTCGTATGCATCACCGTCTCGGCGGTAACCGGTGGCGTAGCACCAACGGTAAGCATGGTCTTCGCGGTATCCGCCAAGACTGCGGCGGAGTTGGCCGTGTCGGGAGGTGCCATCGGCGGCTCCATGGCTGGGATATCTACGGCCATACGTACGGGTGATGTGAGCAAGGCCATCGACGCCGCGGCACTTGGAGGGAGCGAGGGCTTCAAATGGGGAGCCATTGCCGGTGCTGTCACGGGTGGGGTCGGAGAGTTCTCTGCGCTTCGTGGCGCCACAAGAAATGGCCTGACGATAAACGAGGCGGCGACCATACAGAGAGACGCGAAGTACCCTCTGGAGATCATCAGACGATTCAAGAATATGGACGAGTACAACATATATAAGGAGGCGGGGCTCGAGGCAAAGCTCGTTAACGGGAAAAGTGCGCTCGTAAGACCCATAGATCCTACAATCAGGGATGGGAATGGACTGACAAACATCGAGCGCATGAAGAGAGGCCTTGCTGCGCTTGATGTGGAGGGGAACCCATACGAGCTTCATCACGTTGCCCAGGAGAAAGATGGCATCCTCGCTATTCTTACCAAGGCAGAGCACCGTGGAGAGGGGTCCTTCTCGAAGCTGCACGATCTCATGCGTGGCTCAGATGTCGATCACGGCTCTGAATGGGCGAAAGAGCGTGAGGGGTTCTGGAAAAGCCTCGCTGAGACTCTGGAGAAGTAGGAGGTGGTACCGCGTTGGAGTTCGTTGATTGGCTTGCCTCCCAATCGGATGTGGTTCACGGAAAGCACGCGACGGATGGGCAGATAGCCACTGCCGAGAGCGAGCTGGGTGTGACCTTTGCTGACGAGTACCGTGCGTACCTCAGGTCGTTTGGTAGCGCTATTGTCGGGAGCCATGAGCTGAGCGGCATCTCTGCTGCCAAGCACGTGGATGTGGTTCGCATGACTGCACAGGAGAGGACCTGCAACCGACAGGTCCCGACTGAGCTGTACGTGCTCGAGAACGTCGGAATAGATGGGCTGATAGTGTGGCAGGATGGGAGCGGGAAGGTTTACCAGTCGCTCCCTGGGGCACCACCCTCACTTATCGCCCGATCTATTCTCGAGTACCTGAATCGCTGAGCCAGCAAAGATGCGGACGGCAGGAGCGGATGGCAGGATCGTGGAGCCATAAGGCTCGCACCTTGATCGTGCCGAGGTGGCCTGAGCGGCAGCTCCCAGCTCCCCGACGCATAACCAACGGGCATGTCATGTCCCGTGTCGATATGACACGTTTCTCCATGCGTGGGGAGGCTGCCCCTGCCCCTGTGGCAGCCGATGGCCCTGTGTCTTGGCGAAGGAGCAAGACTCGTATTCTGGGATGTGCCCAATTCGGATTTTGGTAGTATGGATGGTAGGATTTTGGTATTACACCTGCTCGTAGCTCGGAATAGTGACAGGATCATGGAGTCGATCGAAAGCAGGTCTCATGACTGATGACGTACAGGGTCTTGGGGCCAAGCCCGCTGCATACGTGCCTCGCATCGTGGACGCACAGATTGACAAGTACCTCACGCTGTTTGGCGCGATCGAGGTGTCAGGCACAAAATGGTGCGGCAAGACATGGTCATCGCTTGCTCACGCTGCGTCGGTCACCTACGTGGACCGTGGCTCCAATCTTCAGATATCTATTGCCGATCCAGGCTATCCGCTCGCAGGTATGCGTCCGCACGTTATCGACGAGTGGCAGCGCGTGCCCGCCATTTGGGATGCGGTTCGTCACGCCGTTGACGAGCTTGCGGGTGAGAAGGGCGCGTGGATACTCACTGGCTCGTCCACACCCAACAAGACCGAGGTTGCCCACAGCGGTGCCGGCCGCATAGGGCGCATCCGCATGCATCCCATGACGCTCGCCGAAACGGGGGAGTCAGTCTCCAAGGTGAGCCTAGCGGGACTCTTTTGCGGTGAGTTTGCTCCCTGCCAGTGTCCTTATGGTATCGATGGACTAGCCCATATGGCCGTTCGTGGCGGATGGCCGGAGGAGCGCTTGCAGACGGCAGCCGATGCGCAGATCGTGGTACGAGACTACCTGGAGTCCGTGTTCGTGCAGAGCGTGCCTCTTCTCGGTGGCAACGAGCTCATCGCACGCAGACTCTCTCTTTCTCTTGCGCGAAACCTCGGCCAGTCTGTCAAGGTCGACACCCTTGCCCGTGATGTCTACGTGCGCAGGTCCGATGAGAAGGTTCTTGAGGCGCAGCGCAAGGGGATCTCGGCGCACCTTGACATCCTTCGTCGCATCTTTCTCGTGGATGAGGTGCCTGGGTGGGTGCCCGCATCACGCTCTCCCAAACGCATGCGCGTGAAGCCCAAGCGCTACTTTGCCGACCCGTCGCTTCCCGTGGCGTTGTTGGGCCTCTCGCCCGCCGCGCTGCTGCAGGACTGGCAAACCTTCGGTCTGGTGTTCGAGAACCTGGTCATGCGCGACCTGGATGTGTACGCTCGCGCGCTGGACCTTGTGGTGGCGAGTCCCATACGCTACTACCATGACGACTCTGGTCTTGAGGTTGACGCCATCATCGAGCGCGTCGATGGTAGCTGGGCGGCCATCGAGGTTAAGGTGGGTTTGGACAAGGTTGATGAGGGTGTTGCTAACCTCATGCGTATGCGTGATAAGGTATGCGCCAACAAGAGGGCAAGAGCGCCCGAACCCGTGTTCATGGCTGTCATCACCGGGACGGGTGAGGCAGCCTATCGTCGCGGCGACGGCATCTACGTCATCCCCATTCGAGCCCTGGGCGCATGATGCGGCTGGGTTTCCATGACACTAGACCTGCGACCTGTGATCCTTTGAGGGAGTATTGAGGGCGCAAGATCCCATGGGATGACCGATGGCAAGGGTCAGCGTGGAGGCAGACGGCATAGTCTCCGTGCGGTTGGGCCGTTTTTGAGGGCGACAGCCGGGGTGTGCGAGGGCGACAGTCGGGGTGTGGCGGGCTGGCGCGCGGACGTGCTTTTGTGAGGGAGATAGTCGCAAAACATTCTCGCTCAGCTTGTTGTGGCCGTGAGCTAGATGCTACACTAGCAAGAAGAGTCCCTGTCGGGCACTGAGGCTCGGACGTTACGGCGTTTCCGAGACGGCCTGGCCAGGGGCAGACCATGCGAAGTGATACGCGAGAGAGAGGAAGAGGGTGGTTCCATGAAGGGCTACGCAATGCTCAAAATTGGCGAGTCTGGCTGGATCGAGAAGGAGAAGCCTACGTGCGGCCCGCTCGATGCCATCGTCAAGCCGCTTGCGGTTGCCATATGCACGTCGGACGTCCACACGCTGTGGGAGGGTGCCATCGGTGACCGCCACAACATGATCCTCGGCCACGAGGCATCGGGCGAGATCGTGGAGGTTGGTCCCGAGGTCAAAGACTTCAAGCCAGGAGACCGCGTCCTCATCCCCGCCATCACGCCCGATTGGAACTCGCTTGAGGCCCAGGCCGGCTACTCGATGCACTCTGGCGGCATGCTCGCGGGCTGGAAGTTCTCCAACTTCAAGGACGGCGTCTTCTCCGAGTACTTCCACGTCAACGACGCCGACGGCAATCTTGCCAAGTTGCCCGACAGCATCGATCCGGCCGATGCCTGCATCCTGTCCGACATGGTCCCAACGGGCTTCCACGCCGTTGAGCTCGCAGACGTGCAGTTCGGCGACACGGTCCTTGTTATCGGCATCGGGCCCGTCGGTCTGATGTGCGTCGCGGGCGCGGCCCTGCGCGGTGCCTCCCGCATCATTGCCGTGGGAACTCGTCCCGTCTGCGTCGAGGCTGCCAAGGGCTACGGTGCCACCGATTTTGTCTCCTATAAGGATGGCCCCATTGACGAGCAGGTCCTCAAGCTCGTGGGTGACAAGGGTGTCGACCGCATTTGCATCGCTGGTGGTACCGTCAAGACCTTCGAGCCCGCCGTCAAGTGCCTCAAACCTGGTGGCAAGATTGGCAACGTCAACTACCTGGGCTCGGGCGACTACGTCAACATCCCGCGTGTCGAATGGGGTGTTGGCATGGGTCACAAGGACATCCGTGGTGGTCTCATGCCAGGCGGGCGCCTGCGCATGGAGAAGCTCTCGAGTCTCGTCACGGCGGGCAAGCTCGACTTGCATCCTGAATGCACTCACATCTTCCATGGTTGGGATCACATCGAGGAGGCCCTCTTCCTCATGAGGGACAAGCCGAGGGACCTCATCAAGCCGGTTGTCGTCATCGACTAGGCTCTCCTGCAGCCTGACTTCTCGGGGCCATCGCTTGGGCGGTGGCCCCTCTCTCTTGCGGAGGCTCCCATGCGGGTTTTGGTCATATCGGGGTTTCTTGGCGCTGGCAAGACCACCTTCATCCAGGAACTCGTCCGGCGCACGGGCAAGGACGTCGTGATCTACGAGAACGAGTACGGTGAGGCGGACGTCGACGCCCAGGCTCTGCGCGCGGACGCTCCCGACCTCAAGGTGTGGGAGTCTGTGGAGAGGTGCATCTGCTGCTCGGGCAGGCAGGACTTCGCAAGCTCCGTCCTCACCATCTCGAATACCCTCGACCCCAACTACCTCATCGTGGAGCCCACCGGGGTGGCGAGGCTCTCAAACGTGCAGGGAAACGTTGGGAGCATAGGCTACGAACGCATAGGACTCCTTCCTCCCGTCTGCATCGTGGATGCCCTGTCGTGGCGGGCCCAGCGCGCCTCTGCCAGAGACGTCTTCGATGACCAGCTGTCCTGTGCCGCGACGGTCGTGATCTCCAAGGTGGGGGAGCGAGGCTTGGATGAGAGGGACACCGAGGCGGCAGCGCTTCTCTCACTTGTCGCCAGGCTCAACCCCACGGCCACCATCGAGCGCAGGCCCTACGCTCAGATTCCGCGCGCGTGGTGGGATGCCCTTTTGGAGGATCCCAAGGCTGCCGATGCCGGTCGCGTACGGGACGTCGGTGGGATCGTGAGCGAGGGGGACGGCCCTGCTACCGAGTTCGAGACCCTATCGCTCGCCCACGCCAGGCTACCCTCGCCCTCTCAGCTCATCTGGCTGCTTGATGCCCTGAGCTCGGGTGTCTTCGGTCACATCGCGCGGGCCAAGGGTACCCTTGCGTGTGGTGGGCAGTGGGTGCGCTTTGACATGGTCGAGCGGGCGTGGGCCATGACGGGCTGCGACGAGATCGAGAATCCCGCCTGCGTGTTCATAGGCACGCAGCTAAGGCGCCTGTGGCTGAGGGAGGCCTTCGTTCCCGCCCTCTGGCGCGATCGTGCGGAGATCGTCCATGACCATCCGCGTGATGGTCATGACAACGCGCACGATGCCCACGACCGGTAGTGTCGATAGTCAGCCGACGGCTCTGCCAAGGGTCTTGGCGCGATGGCTCCCCACGCTCGGCGTCGCATGACGAATGCACTTAGCACGAGCCTCTCGCCCGTATAGTAGAATACATACGAAGGATACGAGAGGAACGAGGGCAAGGATAAGGGGCAATACGATGGCACGACAAATGCAGCTGTTGGATGACAACGAGCGCGAGCTCTGGTCTGGCAGGCCAAACGCGGCGCTCTATATCATAGGAAACCCCCTCTTCTATGTGTTTGCAGCGCTGTGGCTCCTCTTTGATCTCAGGCTTTTCGGGTCCTTTCATCGTACTGATATGTCGGGATCCGGTTCCATGGCCTCGATGCTCACGCCGTTCTTTCTCCTTCACCTCGCGCCAGTGTGGTTAGCGATAGGTGGCCTTATTTACCGGGCGTGTGCGTGGCACAAGATCCAGTACATTCTGACCGACAGGCGAATATACCAAAGCTCGGGTCTCTTGGGAACCGATGTCAGTACGCTGGAGTTGAGGGAGGTAAGCCATCTAAGCGTCAACGTCAACCCCATCGAGAACGCTCTGGGTCTGGGGACCATCCGTCTGACGCCAGACGTGAGCGTGGGCTCGGGTGACAACGCCCGGACCGTCTCGGGCTATCGGCTCAGGCATATCAAGGATCCATACAACACGTACAACCTCATAAAGCGGGTCTCGCTGGATGTATCCACAGACCAGCAGTTTCCCAATGCGTACAGGCCAAGCGAGAATCCCGGCTATGACACGCGCCTGAAGTGACGGCAGGTCGGGCCTGTGTTCGGACGCGTCCGGTCGCCATGCCCCAGTGCCATGCCCCAGCATACTTCAGAGCCCAAGGGGAGCGTGTATCCTCTCCCTGCGGCGGAAGCGTCCGCAGTGGGCGCTCGGCAGGACGTGCCGAGGGGCGCCCGGACGGATATGGGAGTGGGGCGTGCGTTTGAGCTGCCATCGTTGGGATTGACCAAGACTGGCTCTCGGTACCGCGCCTCACCAAAAGGCGCACTCTGCATGCGGGCGGTCACGCACACTGCGTCTTTCCGTGAGGGCACGCACGCAGAGTGCGTCTTTCCGTGAGGGTCCGCAGCTAGAATGCGCCTTTCCGTAGAATGCGCTTTTCCTCACCTGCGCAAACGTCGAGCCACCTCACGGAAAACCGCATTCTGGCCCCAGCGCCTCACGGAAAACCGCACTCTGTGCCGGTGATGTGGATCGCGCAGACTGCGCCTTTCCGTTACGTTGCGGCGCCCGGGAAGCGTGGAGCAACCCCCCGCCAGCCTGCGGGGCACTATGGAAAATGGCTCAACTGGGCAAATGCGCTCGAGCAACCCCCCGCCAGCCTGCGGGGCGGCTTGCGCGAGGGTCCGCAAATCTCGGTTTGAGTTTGACCTCACGGAAAAGCGCATTCTGCCAACCGGTGGGGTTCAGAATGCGCTTTTCCGTGACCCCAACCTCCCAGAATGCGCTTTTCCGTCACGACGCGACCGCAGAATGCGCTTTTCCGTGAGGGTACCGGCACAGAATGCGCCTTTCCGTAGAATGCGCTTTTCCTTACCTGGGCAAACGTCGAGCCACCTCACGGAAAAGCGCACTCTGCCCCCAGCGCCTCACGGAAAAGCGCATTCTGCGGCCCGCCCCGGCCCGCCCCCCACCCCAGCGGACCCGCCACATCACGGATCAGGCGTCTGTGCCGTTGCGCAGGTAGTATCCTTCTCCGACTCTGTTGCCTATGGGGTCGTAGCCAAGTTTGGAACCAAGCTTCTTTCTCAACGTATGGATGTGCACCCGCACCGCATTGCTGAACAGATCTACGTTGCTGTCCCAGGCGTGGGCGAGCAGCTCCTCGCTGCTGACAGGTCTCCCGCTGTGACGTAGCAGGTATTCGGCGATGGCGGTCTCCTTCTTTGTGAGGCTCACGGCCGCGCCCTTGGCGTACATGGTGCGTGACACGGTGTCGAAGCTCAGCTCTCCATAGCTCAGCTCGCTGCTCTGCTGCGTGTACTCTCGCCTGAACAGCCCCCTGATGCGCGCCTCAAGCTCCTCGAAGGCGAAGGGCTTGATCAGGTAGTCGTCCGCGCCCGCGTCGAGGCCCACCACCCTGTCCGGTACCCCCGAGCGCGCCGAGAGGATGAGCACCCTGCTCTTTGAGCGTCCCTCGCGCAGGGAGCGCAGGATATCGAGGCCGTCCATGCCAGGGAGGTTGAGGTCGAGCAGGATGAGGTCGTAGGACTCGACCTCTGCCATCGCGAGCGCCTCGGGACCGTTGTCGCACAGATCCACGTAGTACCCATCAAGCTCGAGTCCCTCCCCGATGGACTCGAGCAGCTCGCGCTCGTCTTCGACGACCAGGATCTTCATCGGCGGCATAACCTCCTTTTCGCTGGTCTTGGCGCATGTGGCCTCGACGCTCACCCTTTTAGTCCACCCGTTTATGGAGAAAGCATAGCAGTCCCGGTCGCTCTTAACGAGGACTTAACACCTCGTATGGTGTACTGCTTATCACAAGAGCAAGCGGCGCAAGAGAAAGGAGCTACGCATGAAAACGGATTTGAGCTTGGGTCTGACTCGCCTCCGCATACGGGCGGCCCCCCTTCTGCTGCTGTGTCTTGGCACCGCGTTTGTTGCCTTCGGAGCTTGGAGGGGCGAGACGAACACGGTCTTCGCGAAGGCGGTACGGCTTTGTCTTGAGTGTGTGGGTATCGGGTAGGTGAGTGCGATGAAAAAGGCGCTTACACGGGTTGGATCCTTCTTGCGAAGGCGGGGGACGGTGCAGGCGATTGCCGCCTTCCTGACCAATCCACACATACCCAACTTCCTGACGGGGACGCTTTACACCGGTCCGGCAAAGAGGGTCTGTGTCCCGGGGCTTAACTGCTATTCTTGCCCAGCTGCCACGGGAGCCTGCCCCATCGGGGCGTTCCAGGCCGTCGTCGGGTCGTCCAAGTTCAGTTTCTCCTACTACATCACCGGGATACTGATACTCATAGGGACGCTCTTGGGTAGGTTCGTCTGCGGTTTTCTTTGTCCCTTTGGTTGGGTGCAGGACCTTCTCCACAAGATACCGTTTCCGAAGAAGTTCAGTACCAAGAGGCTAAAGGCCCTGCGTTACCTCAAGTACGCCATCCTGATCGTGATGGTGTGGGTGCTCCCCGCCCTCATCAACAATGCGGCAGGAATGGGAGATCCGTACTTTTGCAAGTACGTGTGTCCCCAGGGCATACTCGAGGGAGCCATCCCGCTCTCACTCGCCGATGAGGGCATTAGGGCCGCGCTGGGGAAGCTCTTCGCCATGAAGCTCAGCGTCCTGATGACGGTCGTGCTTCTGAGCATCATGTTCTACCGGCCGTTCTGCAAGTGGATTTGTCCCCTTGGGGCCTTCTACTCGCTGTTCAACAAGGTGTCCTTCCTGCAGTACCGTGTTGACAAGAACACCTGCATCAGCTGTGGGAAATGTGCTCGCGTCTGCAAGATGGACGTGGACATAACCAAGAACTCCTCCCACCTCGAGTGCATACGCTGTGGGGAGTGCGTGAAGGCGTGCCCCGTCCATGCGATCAGCACGAAGCTGTCCCTTCTTGACGCAAAGCTCGCGGCGACGGCTCCCGCCACCGCAGGTGCCAAGGCGAGGTCGTGCGCGGGACGTGGGGATACGAGGTAGGATGGCGGCGGGAACGGAAGGGGGCGCAGCAGGTGGCGCAGGCCTGCGGCGATGAGATTGGCTATGCGCCGACTGGCAAGGCCAGAGGGAGAGGCGGGTCGGCAGTCATATGCACGATGGAAGAAGTGTCAGAAAGTCAGAAAGGAAAGAGCTATGAAGATTATGAAAAACGCACTGGCATCTGTAGCAACGGCCCTCGTTGTGTTCGCCTTGTCGGGCTGTGGGGCGAGTACGACAAACACCCAGGGCACGCAGGGGACGGCATCAAGTACCGGAGGCTCCTCCCAGCAGTCGTCGGAGATGGCCGAGACCTCGAATGTTCCGCCCGAGGCCGCGTCCAAGCTGCACCTCAAGGACGGTGACACCTTCCCGACCTTCAAGGCCACGAACATCTCCAACGATGAGACCGTCACAAACGACGTGTTCAAGAAGAATAAGGTCACCGTCCTGTCGTTCTGGTTCAACGGCTGCACCGCCTGTGTGGGTGAGATGCCGCTTCTCCAGGAGCTTAGCGAGAAGTACAAGGACAAGGGGGTCGGCGTCATTGGGGTCAACGCGGAGGCCGCCTACACCACCGACGGGAAGAAGGATGCCCAGGAGATCCTCTCGAAGCAGGGTGTCAAGTACGACAACATCGCCCTGGATCCCAAGAACGGCGGCCAGGTGATCGAGGGTATCACCGCCTTCCCGACGACGATGCTCGTCGACCAGGACGGCAAGCTCATCGGTAACCCGACCACGGGCGCCATCGGCGACAAGCTCGATGGGAGCGATCTCGTCAAGCGTATCGATGAGGCGTTGGCCAAGAGCTAAAAGCTAAGGCCTGGGGCTGAGTGGTTAGGGTTGTTTTGGGCCACGCCCCTGGGGGCCGCACCTGCGGGGGTGTTGGTGCGACCCCTATCTGGGGCTTGAGTGGCTCGAGCGGTGCCGACACCAAGAGGCAGGACATAAGCGGCCCCTCTGTCTTGGTGGGACGACCTCTGATTTGGGGTGTCCCACCGAGCCGTGGGGCCGCTGTCTAGAGGAGGGAGTGCTGGTCATGGCAATACCTAAGGGTCTGTCGAGGGCCGTAGGGTCACTGCGAGCGCGGCTCACCCTCCTCATGGTTGGCCTTCTCGTCTGCTGCTGCGTCGCGCTCACCCTGCTCGTCTACCACTCGACTACGGTCGTGCTCGAGGTTGCCGCCCTGCAGCCCGCGCAGCAAGGGGGGCTTTCCATCCAGCTTGACGCAGACGGCATCAAGCGGACGATACTGTCTGACGCCCTCATCGTCCTGGCCCTCGTGGTCATCGTCGGCAGTGGTGCGGCATACCTCGTGGCAGGGCGCTACACCAAGCCCATACAGCAACTCTCTGCAAGGATGCGCGAGATGGAGCTGGCTACCCTCTCACAACCCATCGAGGTCGAGGGGGGTGGGGGAGAGATCCAGGAGCTCGTGAGGTCGTTCAATCAGATGACCCGTCAGTTGAGCGAGGCGTTCGCGATGCAGAGACGCTTCTCGGCCAGTGCGGCCCACGAGCTGAGAACGCCGCTTGCCGTATTGCGCACGAAGATTGACGTGTTCAAAAAGAGGCAGAGGTCGCAGGTCGAGTACGATGAGCTTCTCGGTACGGTGGAGACCTACGTCGGCAGGCTCTCCTCCATCGTCGCCGACCTCTTGGAGCTTACGGACACGGGTGAGCTGCCCGATGTGCGTCAGGTGTCCCTTGGCTCGGTCCTCGAGCGTGTGGTCGCGGACCTTGGGCCGCTGGCACGCGAGGGTGGGGTGTTGCTTTCGTGCGACGCGACCCCTCTCGAGGTCAGGGGTAATACCGACCTGCTCTATCGCGCCATCTACAACCTTGTCGAGAACGCCATCCGATACAACTTCGAGGGCGGTCGGGTCGAGGTCCGCCTCATCTCGCGAGGAGAAGACATTGTGGTCACCGTCTCGGATACGGGGATGGGCATCGAGCCGGATGCGAGGGAGCTGGTGTTTGAGCCCTTCTTCCGCGTCAACAAGTCTCGCTCGCGTGAGTTTGGTGGGGCAGGCATAGGTCTCTCCCTTGTCAAAACCATTCTTGCTCGTCATGGTGCGGGCATAGAGGTGGGCGAGAACCAGCCCCATGGCTCCGTGTTCACGGTGACGTTTCCCGCAGGCTAGGACCTGCCGTTTTTGTCGCCCTGTCTTCTTGCTGCGTCTCTCATGTCTTCCACCAGTGTCGTCCTCATCCCCCACACTTGCCTTGTCTGCCCTCTAAAGTTATCCTTTCATAACAAAGCTCCGCAGGGCGCCGTTTGTCCTACGTGTCGTTTGTCCTACGTGTCGTGGTGACTTTGGGTCGAGTGGAAGGGAAGCGCTTATGGCAGAGAAGAAGGGGCGCGCGACGATAGCGCGCATCATGGACTTCGCTGGAACAAGGCGGCCGCTCACCGCCGTCGGCTGTGCGCTCGTGGCAATCTCGATGGTGCTCACCATGATGCCCTACGTGTTCATCTGGCTTGTCGTCCGCGAGCTCATCGCTGTCGCCCCCAGGTGGGGGGAGGCGGCCAGCGTCGTCGGTTACGGATGGGCGGCGTTCGGCTTTGCCGTCGCGGGCATCGTGGTCTACTTCCTTGGGCTTATGTGCACTCATCTCGCGGCCTTTCGCATCGAGTCGAATATGCGCAAGGCCTGCGCGAAGCGCCTCATAGCGGCGCCTCTTGGCTACTACGACATCCATGCGTCGGGCATCTTGCGCCGTCGCATGGATGCGGCCACCCTCAACATCGAGCAGCTCTTCGCTCATAACCTCGCTGACATCTCGGGCACCGTCGCCATGTTCGTCTCGCTGGTGATCCTGCTCTTCGTGTTCGATTGGCGTATGGGCCTTGCGTGCTTCGCGACGGTGATCATCTCGGTGGTCTGCATCATGCAGATGATGTCCGGCAAGGGCAAAAAGTTCATGGCCGAATACCAATCGGCGCTTGATAGGATGAGCAAGGCCAGCACCGAATACGTGCGCGGCATTCCCGTTGTGAAGGTATTCCAGCAGACGGTGTACAGCTTCACGACGCTCAAGAGGGCAATCGACGAGTATAGCGCGAGGGCCGAGCAGTATCAGGGCGAGGTCTGCGCGGTCCCGCAGAGCGTCAACCTCAGCTTCATCAAGGCTGCCTTCGTCTTTCTGATCCCGGTGACGATCCTTTTGGTTCCCGGAGCGATCGCCTCGGGTGACCTCGCGGGCCTTGTGAGCGACTTTGCGTTCTACGCGATATTCTCGGCACTCATCTCCACCGCCCTCTCGAAGATCATGTTCGCGGCAGGTGGCATGATGCAGGCCTCAGATGCCATGGGACGCATCGACGAGATCCTCTCCGCTCCGCAGATCAGCGTTCCGCAAGATCCCCAGGTCCCCGCAGACAACAGCATCGAGTTCAGGAACGTTGGCTTTGCCTATGAAGGCGCGATACGAGACGCACTCGACCAGGTGTCGTTCACGGTTCCCGCAGGCTCGACCGTCGCCTTGGTGGGACCTTCGGGCGGTGGCAAGACGACCGCCGCGAGCCTTATTCCGCGCTTCTGGGATGCTGACGTGGGATCCGTGCTCGTCGGCGGTGTCGACGTGCGCAAGGTCGATCCGAGGCTCCTCATGGACCAGGTCGCGTTCGTCTTCCAGAACAACCGCCTGTTCAAGACTACCATCCTGGAAAACGTTCGCGCCGCGCGTCCTGAGGCCACGCGCGAGGAGGCTATGGAGGCCCTCTTTGCAGCCCAATGCAGCGACATCATCGAGAAGCTGCCCGAGGGCGCAGACACCGTCATCGGAACGCACGGTACGTATCTCTCGGGCGGCGAGCAGCAGCGCATCGCCCTCGCTCGTGCCATCCTCAAGGACGCCCCTATCGTCGTCTTGGACGAGGCGACGGCGTTTGCCGACCCAGAGAACGAGGTCCTCATCCAGAAGGCGTTCGCCCGCCTCGCGCAGGGGCGTACGGTCGTGATGATCGCGCACAGGCTCTCTACCGTCGTTAACGCCGATAATATCGTGGTGCTCGACGAGGGCAGGGTGGTCGAGCAGGGGACGCACGCAGAGCTTGCGGCCGCAGGCGGGCTGTACGCACGCATGTGGGCCGACTACCAGAAGGCCGTCTCGTGGAGGATCTCGAAGGAGGTGGCCTAGATGTTCGGCAAGGCTTTCAAGCGCAGGTTCGCCCTCACCGACCGGGGTGTCGCAAACGTCAAGAAAGGTACGTTCTGGACGGTTATCGTCAACTTCGTTGACTTCGCGGGCATAGGTCTTCTGTTCGTGCTCACAAGACAGCTCATGGCGATGCTGCTTGATGGCGCACCCGCACCGACCCTTGGCTATGGTGTCGGCGCTGTGATCGTGTTTCTGATCGTGTCGTTTGCCGCCCACAAGATGCAGTACAAGAACACCTACGGTACCGTGTACGGCGAGGTGGGCAGGCTTCGCGTGAGCTTGGCCGAGCGCCTGCGCAAGCTACCGCTCTCCTTCTTCGGTGGTCGTGACCTGGCTGACCTCTCCGAGACCATCATGAGCGATGCCGACCGCCTGGAGCATGTGTGGTCCCATGTGCTTGGCTACCTGTACGGGTCGTACATCTCGACCGCCGTGGTGGCCGTTGCCCTCATCGCCTTCGACTGGAGATTGGGGATTGCCGTCATGTGGGGTGTGCCCGTTGCGTTTGGTCTGCTCTTTGGCCTGCGCAGGTACAATACCAAAAGTATGGCGAGGGCACGCGCCGATGCCTTGGTGGTGTCCGACGGCATCCAGGAGATGTTGGACAACGCTCGCGAGATCCGTGCCACCAACCAAGTCGAGCGCCATCTTGGCGAGCTTGAGGACAAGATCGACGCGGCGGAGAGGAGCATGGCTGCCTCCGAGCTTCGGGTTGGTCTTGTGGTGAACGCGGCGTCCGTCATCATGCGCCTGGGCGTGGCGACGACGGTTGTCATAGGTGTCAGCCTCCTGCTGGCGGGACAGGTAGACTTCATGGTCTTCTTCATGTACCTTCTCACCGTGAGCCGCATCTACGCCCCCTTTGACCAGGCGCTGGCCCTCATAGCTGAGCTGTTCCTCTCTGAGCTCTCTGCCGGTCGCCTGCAGGTGATCTACGACGAGCCTGTCGCCACAGGTGCGGACAGCTTCGACCCCGTCGGCCACGATATCGTGTTCGATAACGTCAGCTTCTCCTACAAAGATGAGCCCGTGCTCGAAAACGTGAGTTTCACGGCAAAGGAGGGAGAGGTCACAGCCTTGGTCGGGCCGTCTGGCTCGGGCAAGTCGACCTGCGCGCGGCTGGCGGCGCGCCTGTGGGACGCCTCCTTCGGGACCATCCGCGTGGGTGGCGTGGACGTCACGAGCGTTGATCCCGAGCGGCTTCTTGCCGACTACGCGATGGTGTTTCAGGACGTGACCCTCTTCGATGACAGTGTCTTGGCCAACATCCGCCTTGGCCGTAAGGACGCCACCGACGAGGAGGTGCTCGCTGCGGCCAAGGCAGCCAACTGTGACGAGTTCGTGGACAAGCTCGCCGATGGCTACCAGACCATGATAGGCGAGAACGGCAGCAGGCTCTCGGGAGGGGAGCGCCAGCGCATCTCGATTGCACGGGCGCTGCTCAAGGACGCCCCCATCGTCCTCATGGACGAGGCGACGGCCTCGCTCGACGTGGAGAGCGAGACCAAGGTGCAGGAGGCCCTCACGCGCCTGCTTGCGGGCAAGACGGTCCTGGTCATTGCCCACCGCATGCGCACGGTCGAGAACGCCGATAAGATCGTGGTGCTCAAGGACGGCAGGGTGGTCGAGGAGGGTATGCCCGACGAGCTGCGCGCGAGGGAGGGTGGTATCTTCCGTCACATGGCCGAGCTGCAGCAGCACTCAGCCGGCTGGGCGATCTAGGGGTAGTGACGCGTGGACGGTCGGGGCCCGGATCGCCGCGCGAGGGGGGTGCCTGTGCCGGGTAGCCTGTGTCACAGGCTCTTGCTGGGGTCGTGGATAGGTGGATCGCAGAATTCTATCAGTAGGGCTATGTTAATTTTATCAGTAGAGATGTTAGAATCCAATCAGTAGATTAGGAGAGAAGGATGCCAAGCCCATGATAGAGCGCCTGATCAAGGGGAGGCTGCTCGAGCTGGCGGGGAAGTATCCCATCGTGTCCGTTACCGGTCCGCGCCAGAGCGGCAAGACCACTCTCGTGAGGGATGCGTTTCCTGACTACGAGTATCTGAGCTTCGAGAACCCAGATGTGCACAGAAGCTTTGACGAAGATCCCAAAAGCTTCCTTTTACGCTATGACTCCCAGGTGATCTTCGACGAGGCGCAACGTGTTCCTGACCTCTTCTCGTACCTGCAGGGTGTTGTGGACGAGAGTGGGGCGGCTGGTCGCTTTATCCTGACCGGCTCCCAGAACTTCCTCCTTATGGATGCGGTGAGCCAATCCTTGGCTGGTCGCGTCGCGCTCCTGACGCTTCTCCCGCTGTCTTATGAGGAGCTGAGCCAGGCAGGGATTGCCCCACAGTCCATGGAACAGTGGCTCTTTCAAGGTGGCTATCCACGGCTGTACGATGCCGACATTGATCCTGAGACCTTCTTCCCAAGCTACGTGCAGACGTACCTTGAGCGGGACGTCCGCCGGGAGCTGGGCGTCAGGAGGCTTAGAGAGTTTTCGATATTTATACAGCTATGCGCGCTGCGTACGGGCCAGCGGCTCAATGTCAGCAGCTTGGCCTCGGACAGCGGAGTGGCGCTCAATACGGCAAAGAGTTGGCTCTCGGTCTTGGAGGCCAGTCACATCATCTGCTTTCTCGAGCCATACTTCTCGAATCGCGGTAAGAGCTTGGTGAAGACCAAGAAGCTGCATTTTCTCGACGCGGGGCTGGCGTGCAGCCTCATCGGGATCCAGTCCCCGCAAGAGCTGCTCGTGAGCGAGCACAGGGGGCCGATATTCGAGTCAGCCATCATCTCGGAGATACTGAAGAGCGGCTATGCCAAGGCGCGTGTCCCACACCTCTCCTTTTGGCGCGATGTCGCGCAACACGAGGTCGACCTTGTGGTGCAACGTGGGCTTAGGCCCTGTTATGCCATAGAGATCAAGTCTTCGGCGACGTATGCACCCCGCCTCTTCACGGTCTTGAACCAGGTCGCCGCAGATGAGCTTGGCCTGCCGATAGAGTCTCAGGCGGTCGTATACGGTGGGGATCTCAGCCTGGGCACGAGACAGGGGCAGCTCATCTCATACAAGGACGTTGCCGCCGCAGCGGACGGCTGGTGGACGGCGAGGCCAGGCGCCAAGCCTTAGTGGGGTACGGAACAAGCCAGCTTGATCGGCCGAGAAATCCTCCCGCCCGCGAGGAGACGCCTCGCCGCTCTTGGCGGGTCGGTCCGACGCGCACTGCCACCCGTGCGTGAACGTACCGCCTCGCACGTTCACCACCGAGTGGCAGTGTGAGACGTACCGCCCCGCACGTTCGCCACCGAGTGGCAGTGTGTGCTGCACTGTCACTCGGCCCTGAGCGTACCGATCGCACTGCCACTCGGCCCTGAGCGTACCGCTGCGGTACGATCGACACCGAGTGGCAGTGTACGGCGCACTGCCACTCGGGCGTGAACGTACCTCCCCGCACGTTCAGCGCAACGTGGCAGTGCCGCGGCGCCGCCAGGCGCCCCCGATCGCCCCCCGCAACGTCCGTCGAGCGCCGCCGTGCCACGCGCCTTTATGCGGGGAAGAGCCTCTCGAGCACCTGCAGCACGCCCTTGGCGCCATCCTGCGGCGACGGAACCATCCCAGCTCCTGGGAGGTCCCCAGGGTCCCGGTCGGAAACGAGTCTTCGTTCCCTCGGCTCGGGTCATGTCGCCTAAACCCCATCATCACGCTTTCCCGTGTAAAGTCGACTAAGGTACCGCCACGTGTGGTAAAATGCGCATAGGAGGACCCGCCATGCCTATCTCTCGGCGTCAGTCGAGATGATGCAAACTTTGGCGGGTGTTTTCTTATCCAGGGGATACATGAGGTACCAGAAGCCGTGGCTTTCATATGAGGAGCAAGCGGACCGGCTGGAGGAACGCGGACTCGAGTTCGACAGGAACGATCTGATCTCCCATCTCGCCGACGTCGGCTACTACCGCCTGAGCGGATACTGGTACATCTACAAGCAGAACCCGGGAAGCGGAGACGAGTCATTCGTCGAGGGAACGAGCTTCGAGAAGATCTGGGATTTGTATACCTTCGACCGCCAGCTCAGGCTCGTTACGCTCGACGCCATTGAGCGGGTGGAGGTCTATATGCGGACCCAGCTCGCCTATAGGCTAGCAAAGACGGCCGGTCCGTTCGGATACCTGGACCGGTCAACGCTGCCAAACATGGAGCAGAGTGCCTATGGGCATTTCATGTCTAGGTGCTCCGCTGCTTACGGCCGGTCCAAAGCGCTCTTTATAGAGCACTTCAAGCAGAAGTACGGAGACTTGCACAGACTCCCGTCCTACTGGATGCTCGTCAACATTATGGACTTCGGTATGATGCTCACGCTTTTCAAGGGCTCTCTTGACGACGTGAGGAAGGGTATCGCAGACGAGATGGGGGTGCCGGCTGAGGTGCTCGAATCGTGGCTGCTCACCTTGAACACCGTCCGCAATGCCTGCGCGCACCACGACCGCTTGTGGAACAAGCGCCTCGGCAACAAGACGAAGATACCTCGTAGCCACAGGTGTCCCGAGTGGCATCGCCCTCACAAGGTCAACAACAGAAGTACGTTCGCGCTGCTGACCATACTTGGCTACCTGCTCGAGCGCATTGCGCCGGTTTCGTCGTGGCATGACAAGGCGGTGCGCCTGATCCAGACCAGGAGCGAGGAGGATCTTTGCCGCATGGGCTTCTGTAAGGGTTGGGAGACGTGCCCCATGTGGGCGAGATGGATGCCGTAGGGATATAACGGGCTAAGGCTGTGGTTAACCCTATTCTGACACGGCGCGGCAACACTTTATTCCCACGTCAACCAATACGGGGAACATGGGGGCAGCTTGGCGAGCGGCTCGATCGGGTCGTCGGAGCGGCAGGCTTCGTGCACCGACGTAAGTCAAAAGAGGCAACCGTATCAGAATAGGGCTAAGGAAGCACTGATTATATAGGCCGATGGGTTGATTTCATCCACCGGGGGACCTGCGGGCGGCGCGTCGGCGCTTCGGGCCGGGCCGCACGCCGGCCCGCGTTGGGCCCGCGCCCCGCCCGCGAGGAGACGCCTCGCCGCTCTTGGCGGGCCGGTCCGACGCGCACTGCCACCCGTGCGTGAACGTACCGCCCCGCACGTTCACCACCGAGTGGCAGTGTGAGACGTACCTCCCCGCACGTTCGCCACCGAGTGGCAGTGTGTGCTGCACTGCCACTCGGCCCTGAGCGTACCGATCGCACTGCCACTCGGCCCCGAGCGTACCGCTGCGGTACGATCGACACCGAGTGGCAGTGTACGGCGCACTGCCACTCGGGCGTGAACGTACCTCCCCGCACGTTCAGCGCAACGTGGCAGTGCCGCGGCGCCGCCAGGCGCCCCCGATCGCCGATCGCCCCCCGCAACGTCCGTCGAGCGCCGCCGTGCCACGCGCCTTTATGCGGGGAAGAGCCTCTCGAGCACCTGCAGCACGCCCTCGTCGTCGTTCGAGGGGCAGATGGCATCGGCTGCGGCCTTCGCGTCGCCGGAGGCGTTCTCCATGGCATAGCCCACCCCTGCGTAGCGAAGCATCTCCACGTCGTTACTGCCGTCACCGAAGGCGATGACCTGGTCGGCAGAGACATCCCAGCGCTTGGCGAGGCGCTCTATGCCCGAGGCCTTATGACAGCCGGGAATGATGATGTCGATGGAGCCGTGGCCAGAGGTGGTGGGTACCATCAGGCCCGCAAGTCCCTCGCTGAGCTGACCAAGGTAGCCACTGGTCCTCTCGCGGGGTACCTCGACGAAGAACTTGATGATGGCGTCGTCCGCGTCGCTAAAGTCATCGACCCACCTCAGGCGGTGGTACCACGTCCGGATGCGGTCGCACCATGCCTGCGTCACGGTACCGCGCTCCACGTAGGCGCTCTCGACGCCGCACATGACTCCCCTGACCTCGCTATGGCCGTGTATCCAACCGATGGTCACCTTAACTGCCTTGGGCTGTGCCTGTCCCACGAAGACGACCTCGGGACCGTCCTTGACGAAGGAGCCGTTCTCCGCCACAAAGGCCAGCTGCTCGTCGTAGCTGGGGAAGAAGTCCCGCAGCTGCCAGTACTGGTTGCCGCTCGCCACTACGAAGTGGCAGCCCGCTGCCCGCAGGCGAGCGAGGATGGGCCTGAGGCGTTCCTCGTTGATCGTGGTGTCACTTCGACAGAGCGTGCCGTCCATGTCCACGGCCACGACCTTGATGTCCGACATGCTACTCCTCGTCCCTTTGCCCGGCCCTTGCGGCCCGCTTTCTGGATAGTGTTTATTAACTTTCAGTTTATTGTACTGTAACATGATATTCGTGCGCCTGGTATGCCAGCCGGATTCCTTGTCACGCCTGGTACTTCGGCGGATCGCGGGTCTGCTGTCGAGCTGATCAGGGGGTTCGACGCCGACGCGCTGCTCGCCGAGGCGCGTCTGCGACACCGACGAGGCCCTGGCCGAGGCGAGCGGGCGCGGCACGGGGGCGCACGTCCGCCGAAGTCCGACAGGAGGGAGAAGAGGGCGATCGGCCCGCACCCATACGAGCAGAGGCATCTGGTGGAGAACGCCTTCGAGAGGGTCAGGAGGTGGCGCGGCCTCGCCACGCGCTACCGCGAGCGGCTCTCGTCCCTCGTCGTGGCAGTCCAGATCCGCTGCACTTCACTCTGGCTCCGTATCTTGTGACGACATAACCGAGGCTGTGTCATACCATTGGCCGAATAGATAGGTCCATAGACCTCATAGATATACTCTAATATCTGAGCTAACATGTGTTATCAAATAATATAAAGGTATTGGGAGTTTGTCTGTATAGTGAGGGGATTATCGTGAAGTACACTAACAAAGCGATAAAGCATATGTTTTTTCTATATCCGATAGCGTTACCCTTATTTCTACTAGTATAAGAGAAAAATCAAGCGGCAAGGTGTTGCGTACGCTGCTCGTCTATGATGGCTGGAATAGTGGTGCTGCGTTCGTGAACTTCGACTTCACGAAGTTTACTGACACCCATGGGATATTCTTTTGGAAGTGATTTCCAATGAGAAGGTGCGTCGTCGTGCTTGCGCTGCTGATCGGCGTGGGGGTATGCCTTGTGGCCTGTGGCCGTGAGGAGGGGGGGTCTCCCACCACAGCGGACCTCTCTGGTGGCGTGAGCGATGCGAAGCCACCGCCTGAGTTCAGCGGCGTACTGGTGAGCGTCAACGAGCAGGAAAAGACGTTCGCCCTTGAGGGGAGCGCGGGGGATGGGCCCATCAAGGTGACACGATGGTTCCAGTGTATCCACGAGCGGCAGTCTTGGCCCCTCATCCTCAAGAGGTGGGAGAGTCACCCCAACGTCACGGTCAGCTACTTCGAGAGCGAGGACAAGCCCGAGGGCATTACGCTCGTCATGAGCGTCTATTTTGAGGGCGAGCACGACTCAGGGATGCATACGTTGGAGGAGGTCTTGGACCTTCCTTTTGCTCCCAAGTTCAGCGGCGTGCTGGTGAGCGTCAACGAGCAGGACAGGACGTTTGCCCTCGAGGGGCGCTCGGAGGGCGAGTCCGATGACGTGACACGCTGGTTTCGATGCGTCCACGAGCGGTATTCGTGGCCCTTCATCCTCGAGAGGTGGAAGGACCATCCCAATGTCACGGTCTACTACTTCGAGGGTGAGGAGAACGCGGATGGTCCCACGCCCGTGGCGAGCGTCTACTTTGGGAGCGAGTACGACACGGGAAGGCATACGTGGGACGAGTCCTTGGATCTTTCCTCTGCGTCCAAGGATCCTGCCTGAGGCATAAAGGTGACGCGCTCTGTCCGGCAGCGGCAGGTGGGGTCTCGAACGCGCCTCGAGTACCTTGCGCTCGGCGGCTGTTGCGTTACTGTGACATCGCACATTGCGCAGCCCTACAGGGGCGGGCTTGGGTGCCATAATAAGAGACCTTTGCGCGACAGAGCGCTGCCGACAGAAAGGAATGCCGATGGCAGCAGACAATCCCTACCGTCTCTACCTCCCTGAGGACAGGATCCCCACCCAGTGGTACAACCTGCGTGCCGACATGCACGAAAGGCTCGATCCCATGCGTCTGCCTGACGGCAAGGCCGTCACGTTCGATGACATACGCCCTGTCTTTGCCGACGAGCTCTGTCGCCAGGAGCTCGACGACACCACGACGTATTTCGACATCCCAGAAGGCGTGCGGGAGATGTATAGGGTATATCGGCCCTCTCCTTTATGTCGGGCCTACAACCTCGAGAGGGCCCTCGACACGCCCGCGAGAATATACTTCAAGTTCGAGGGTAACAACACCTCCGGTTCCCACAAGCTCAACTCGGCTCTTGCCCAGGCGTACTACGCCTGTGAGCAGGGTCTTTCGACTATCACCACCGAGACGGGCGCCGGTCAGTGGGGAACCGCGCTCTCTGAGGCAGCCGCGCACTTTGGCCTTGACTGCGACGTGTTCATGGTGAGGGCGTCCTTCGAGCAGAAGCCCTTCCGCCGCAGCGTGATGCAGACCTTTGGCGCCAACGTGACGCCTTCCCCCTCCGAGACGACCGAGGTGGGAAGGCGGATGTATGCTGACGAGGCTAACCGTTCGGGTTCTTTGGGCACTGCCATCTCGGAGGCCGTCGAGCGCGCGCTCCACGTGCCCGAGAATCGCGGTCGCTACCAGCTCGGCTCCGTCCTCAACCAGGTGGTGCTCCACCAGTCCGTCATCGGCCTCGAGAGCTACGATGCCCTCGCAGAGCTGGGTGACTATCCCGACGTCGTCATCGGTTGCGCGGGTGGCGGGTCAAATCTTGGTGGCCTCATCGCCCCCTTCATGCGTGACAAGATCCAAGGCACGCACCCCAATACGCGCTTCGTTGCCGTCGAGCCTGTGAGCTGTCCCTCGCTTACGCGGGGGCGCTACGCCTATGACTTCGCGGATACGGGCCAGACCTGCCCACTCGTGAAGATGTACACCCTTGGCAACGGCTTCATACCCAGCCCCGACCACGCAGGGGGGCTTCGCTACCACGGGATGAGCCCCATCGTCTCGAGGCTGCGCCATGATGGCCTGCTCGACGCCGTAGCCGTTAGGCAGACGGACGTCTTTGCGGCGGCCACGCAGTTTGCAACCCTCGAGACCATCCTTCCCGCGCCCGAGAGCGGCCATGCCATTCGCGTCGCCATCGACGAGGCGCTCAGGTGCAAGAAGACCGGCAAGGAGGAGGTCATCCTCTTTGGCCTTACTGGTACCGGGTACTTTGACATGACCGCGTACGAGTCCTACAACAACAAGACGATGGTCGACTCCGTCCCCACCGACGAGGACCTCGAGCGGGGGTTTGCCACCATTCCCGCTGTTCCAGGCATCCAGGGCGCGGGCGGAGCGCCCTTGGCGTGATCTTTCGTGCGGTCGCGCTCGTGCGCGGGTCTGCGTGCGGCACGTAAGGAGGCGTTCGTGAACAGTCAGTGGCGTCCGCGCGCGTACGGCTACGGCTCGTGTCTTGGGTGTCCGCAGGCGATGGAGGTGTGTCTTTGTGGGTCTGTTCTCTCTCTCTTTGGCAAGGCCAAGGGCATGGATGATGGCGTGGCTGAGGCACGCAGCACCGAGGGGGCCTTTCTCATTGACGTGCGCGAGCCTAACGAGTTCGCGTCGGGTCACGTCGCGGGTGCCACCAGCCTGCCCCTCTCCGAACTGGAACGTGTTGGCGAGCTCGTCGAGGACAGGTCGGCACCCATCTTCCTCTATTGCGCGAGCGGCGTGAGGTCCGCCCGCGCAGCGGACAGACTCAGGCGCAGGGGGTACACGAACGTGCGCGACATAGGAGGTATCAAGGACTACACGGGTCCGCTCGAGTAGGGTCTTGCGGGGCCCTTCCCTCAGCTTCCAAGTGAGTGAGGGTCGGACGAGTCAGGCTTCTCTCTCTGTTGGTTGACGGATATGCCGAGCAGGACCGCAGCTGCCGTTAAGATCAAGATAACCAGGTCCGATGTACTGGGAACAAAGTTGCCCCTGAGGAGCAAAGTCACCGTTATTACCGCCTTGCACAGGAACAGGGTGCTTGAGAGCACCAGGTACGGAACGATCCTCTCGACATCAGTCGAGGCCCGGATGCCACAGATGCCTGCAAGTAGTGTGAACAGACCGAGGTCAAGGCAGAGCACAAAGGTTGACGTCACCTGAGATGTTTGATGTATGCCAGACTGGTATACGCTCGCATCCGGCTCAGGGGGGAGGTCAAGGAGCGTGAGTGCCGTAATTTGCTGGCTTATGACCCCAGGCTGCGAGGAAGGGTTAAGGAGAAACAGAGATGCCAGAAGCAGAAGGATCCCTGCCATCAGGTAGACGATCGCGATGATCATGAGACCCTTCTGGGCAGCAGTCATCTCACCCTTGTCAGCATTAGCAGAATAGCTCAAGAACACTCCTTCTGAGGTGCCCCATAACCTACGAAACCGATATACTATACATTATCCCGTAAACCATGTCATTGTATTCCCTCTTAGAGCTTAATTATCCCTAGTTCTTTCTGATTGTAGAACTACCGCCTGATCAAACCAAAGAAAATCGCAGGTCGAGGCCCCAAGGGGCCTCTCTTGTGCTATATTATATGTAGTGCTACTTACTACTTCCTGTGTGGCACGGGAGGCGACCGGGATGCCGTTCATAAAGGTGCAGAAGCTGGTCAGGGACGAGTCCGGCGCAATCAGGAGCGGGTCCGCCGCCGTGGTCGACACGTCGTACGTGCGCGGCGCCAAGTACCACTCGGCGCAGGCGGTGCGCGAGAGGCTGGGCAAGGTCGTCTGGCTCGCGGACGACAGGCGCTCGGGCGTGTTCGCGTCACCGACGCGCGGCCTGGTGGAGTACGACGCGGACGCCGACGGATTCGCGCCGGTGGCCAAGGGCGACGAGCGGCTGGCGAACACGGGCGCGTTCCCCGAGCCGCCGCGGCACCTGGAGCTCGGCCCCGAGCACCTGCTGCTGTCGTTCCTGGGCGCCGATGGGGTCGCGGGGTGCCTCAGGGAGGCGCTCCCCGACGACCGGTCCTACCAGCGCGCCCTCGCCCACGTCACGCACGGCGTGGTGCGGGACGGGAGCCGCGAGACCTGCGACAACATGGTGGCCAGGTCCTTCGCGGCTCTGGCGCTGCCGGGCGTGCCGCCCGCGTCGCTGAGATCGGACACGGCGTTCTTCTCGGCGATGGGCGCCGACGGGGCGAAGGTCGCGTTCTTCAGGGCGTTCGCCAGGCTCATGAGGAGGACGAAGCCCGGCTTCGGCCGCGCATGCTACGTGGACTCCACCCCGCTCCCGAACGACGCGGTCGACAACCCGCTCAACGCCCTCTGCAGCCACGGGCTGAGGGGCGCGGCGGTCCAGATGCGCCTCGCGCTCGTGCTCGACGAGACGACGGGGCTGCCCGTCTGGTACGAGGTCGTGCCCGGCAACGTACTTGACCTCTCGACCATAAAGACCGTGATGGGCGACGTCCTCGCCACGCTCGGCATCGAGGTCGTAACCGCGGTCCTCGACGCGGGCTACGCGTCGCGCGAGCTGCTCGAGGCCTTCTCCGAGGGCGAGAGGGACGTGCTGGTCAGGATGCCGGCGAGGAGGGGGTACCCGTACCGCGAGCTCTGGCGGGGCGTCCGCTCTCTGATCGGCAAGGGCAAGTACGCGATCACGCGCTCCGGCCACCTCTACTTCGCCAGGAGGCGCGACGTCGAGGTGCAGGGCGTGAGGCTGCACTGCTACGTCTACGTGGACCAGACCAACGCCACGCCGCGCTTCGCCAGGTGGCTGGACAAGAACCAGGAGAGGTTCGACGGGATGTCGCTCGCCGAGAAGGACTGGGAGACCGTGCGGCAGGGCTACTTCGTGCTGATGTCCACCAAGGTCGCGACGCCCCGCGAGATCCTGGACGAGTACTTCTGCCGCACCGAGATCGAGGGCGTCTTCAAGACCAGCAAGGACTACCTGGGCCTGCTGCCGCTGCGCAAGTGGAGCGACCTCACCGTGCGCGGCAAGATCCTCGCCGACATCATCGGCACCATCGTGGTGCTCAGGATGCGCAAGGCGCTCGCCGGGGCCGACGTCTCCCTCACCGAGGTATGGGGCAAGGCCAGGTCGCTGTCCTGCTACACCAACGCCGACGGCAGGGTCGTGGTCGAGACGCCGTCGAGGCAGGTCCGCGAGTACTACAAGGCGCTCGGGGTGAAGGTGCCCTCGTCAATCGACGTCAGGGAATTCGACCGTGACGTCCTCGGCCTGGAGCTGTAGTTCTACAATTAGCGTCATCTAGGGATTATCCTGAGAAGTCTCATGTCTAGGGGATAGGTCTGCTGGTCTCTGTGGTGACGATCCTACCTGTGGCTGTACGATCGATAACGACTGAAAAGAGGCATGCGGTCCTCGCGTCTGGAGACGCCGGCGTGCGCTATGGGTCCAGCCGCGTGAGCCTGAAACCTGCAGAACCTCGCTCGGGTGGCAGGCGGCGCCAGAGAGGAGGAAGGCCGGTATCCTCTGCGAGGGAGCTCGACGTAGACTCGCGGACCTATCCCTGTCCAAAATGCGCTTTTCCGTGAGGTGCCGGAGCCAGAGTGCGCTTTTCCGTGAGGTGGCTCGACGTTTGCGCAGGTGAGGAAAGGCGCATTCTACGGAAAGGCGCATTCTAGTTGCGGACCCTCACGGAAAGACGCACTCTGCGGCCGAGACGTCACGGAAAGGCGCAGTGTGCGTGACCGCCCACATGCAGAGTGCGCCTTTTGGTGAGGTGCGCAGGCAGAATGCGCTTTTCCGTCACATCGCCGGCACAGAATGCGCTTTTCCGTGAGGGCGAGACTTCCAAAGGACGGACTGGTATGCCAAGCGAACATTCGAACGTTTCACATTAAGTTATCTCAAAGCTCTAATACGGCAATGATTTCGTCCCCATCCATATCACCAGTTTCAGTAAAGCGAAATGAGCTATACAAGTGACGGGCGACAACATTTTCTGGCTCATAGGACAGCCAACAGTACTTCGCTTTGCCACAGGGGAACGATCTAACAAAATCCAAACCAAGGGCGATAGCCTTCTTACCGAAACCCCTTTTCTGATACTTTTGATCGATCATTAAGCGCCAAAGGCTATAGTTTCCTTTGGCTATCCTCGGTGTACCGTCCCAGCAATCGTCAACATCAAAACCAATCATCAAGAAACCTACTGGGGTCTCTCCGTCATATATGCCAAATGAAAACGCATGCCCGTTTGCCGTAATGGCGATGTATGCCTCGATGATGCTGACGTCATTCGCTGCGACAAAGTCTCTTTGTGACTCCGATACTTTCAATTTGAGGATGTCCCAGACGTTCTTTGCGGTTATCTTCTCTAGATGAAGCATGACTCACATCTCATCAACAAATTTTGTTACTGCCATAGGTTCCGTTCCTGGTGGACTATAGTACATCATCCAATGAAGCCCATGTCTCCTATAGGTAACGTATCTGCCTTGGTGCTGATAGCAGAAGTGGTCAGTCGCATCAAAGAGCTCGTCTATGTCGTGTGCGGATGGGGTATAGTCCTAGATACTCACGTGACGTCTTAGCTCTTGGGTTTGCGGCCTTTGGCACCAGCCGATTGATGATGCGGCCCGTTTTGGAAGGTGATGTGGTGATGAAGACGTCAAGTAAGGTCATAGTGATAGTGATGGGCGTCCTGATGGTTGCCTCGGGTGTGTACTGTATCGCAGTCCCAGGGCTGACGTTCCGTGCCCTTGGGTGGGTCATCGGGTTCAACATGATCTTGGATGCAGTCGGTAACATCTGCACATGGGGTGGCCGTCGGGAGCTTGGACTCGCGGATGGCTGGACCTTGGCAGGTGCCATTGCCTCGCTGTGCTTTGGCATCATCCTTATCGTCAGCGAGACGATGCAGCTCACAATCGAGCTCTTCGTCGCATACACGGCTGCCCTGTGGCTTCTCTTGATCGGCCTTTTCCGCATCGTGCGCTCCTCACACCTGCATCGCATCCATAAGGAGTTCGATACGCGGGTGATGGCGAGGAATTGGTGGGTCGTTATGCTCACAGGCATACTGATGGTCATCGTCGGCGTCATGAGCTTCATGAATCCCGCCATCGCAGCTGTCGCGATCGGTACCATGGTCGGCGTCGGTATCTTCTTCGCTGGTGTCAATCTGCTCGCAACGGCATGTATCGTCTAGATCCGGCACTGGGCGTGTCCTCAACGGCACGTCTGGGTGCCGCTATGATCCGACTGCCGTGAGTGCCATGAGTGTCTCACGTATCCTGCGCCACCATTGATCGCAGCTTCTCGAGAAGGGCCGCAGAGGCTCGCGAGAGGCTGCGATGCCGCTTCCAGATGACGGAGGCGCCGACGCGCACTGTGGGCTCCAAGGGCACAAACGCAAGGTCTTCCGAGGTGAGGGACGGCAGGCTGTCTATGCAAAGCGCATTTGCTACGCCGCTTTTCACGATGGGCGTCGCGTTTGCGATGAGGTCAAAGTGACCTACGAGCCTCATCCTCCCAACGTCTAGGGTTCCACCCGACCACGTTGTGAGGTCAAGAAGCTGCCTGCTGATGTGAGACGAGCGTAGCAGTGGCATGTCCTGCAGGTCTCGAGGGGTGACGCACGACCTTTCTGCCCAGTCGCTGTCGCTTCGGGTGATAATCCCGACCAGCTCTGTCGTGGGCAGGCGCAGGCACTCGTAGCGCTCGAACTTGACGGGTCCGAGTAAGAGCCCGAAATCAAGCAGGCCGTGCTCGAGTCTCTCCTCAACCGTGTCAGCATTTCTACTGAGGAGTTCGCAGGTCACCTTGGGATGGCTCTGTAGCAGCGATGCGAAGGCCTCGGCGATCATTCCCGTGGCACAGGTCTCGACGGTACCGATGCGAATGCAGCCAGAGAGCTCGGCCTCACCGCCCTTCGCCTCGTCCTCCATCCGAGTCACGAGGGAGAGGATCTCCTCTGCCCGCTGGCGCAGGCGCAGGCCCACCTCGGTTGGGATGGTACTTCGGTTCGTGCGCGTGAAGAGCCTCGTGCCAAGCTCCTCTTCTAGCTCGGAGATTTGCCTGGAGAGGGTCGGCTGCGTGACATGCAGGGCGATCGCCGCCTCGGTCATGTTCCTCTTTCTGGCTACGGCCAGAAAGTACCTGAGGGCCCTGAGTTCCATACTGCGCCTTCCTCGTTCGAGCCTTCTGTCTTCGATACAACCAAGACAACCAGTAAAAGTGTATCTCTCCGTTGGTATTGCAATCAGCTATTTCTATATATCTAATATAGACATTTTACATTTCGGCTCATTTCTAGGCGTACACCCATTAGGATAGTTCTGACAAACGGATAACGATGGGGGACCATGTCAAAAGACGCGAGGTCAGACAGGGGACGTCATGCCACGGTCAGCGTGCCATCTAGGAGCTTCCGGCGGGTGCCGGGTGCAGAGGGGTCGTGACGGGCGTGGCCTCCTGAGCTGGCATCGCGCCCGCATCGTTTGGCAAGGTGATGAGGAGAAGCATGTTGCTGAGTGAGAGGTACACGCTCGCCGACGGGACGGCTATTCCCAAGCTTGGGCTGGGGACGTGGCTGCTGGGCGATGACAAGGCGTACCAGGCCGTCGTGAACGCGACGGGGGTGGGCTACCGCATGATCGACACGGCCCAGTCCTATGGGAACGAGAGGGGCGTGGGCGAGGGTGTGCGCAACTGCGGGATCACACGTGAGGAGCTCTTCGTCGCGTCCAAGGTTGCGGCGGAGCGAAAGGACTATGACACCGTACTGAGGTCCATAGACCGCTCCTTGACCATGATGGGGCTCGACTATCTCGACCAGATGATCATTCACAGTCCCCAGCCCTGGATCGAGGTGAACCAGTCTGACAACCGCTACGAGGCGGAAAACCTGGAGGTGTGGAGAGCGCTGGTCGACGCGAGGCAGGCGGGCAAGGTACGCGTCATCGGTGTCTCGAACTTCAACGAGCATGACCTTAGAAACATCCTCGATAACTCTGATGCCACACCCCAGGTCAACCAGGTGCTGGCGCACGTGAGCAACACACCCTTCGAGCTCATCCGCTTCTGCCAGGACCATGGCATCCAGGTCGAGGCATACTCACCGATCGCCCACGGCATGGTGCTCAAGAACCCACAGATAGCGAAGGTGGCCAAGAAGTATCACGTGTCAGTCGCACAGCTCTGCGTGCGCTATGACATCCAACTGGGCCTGGTGGCCCTTCCCAAGACGACGAGCGTGGAGCATCTGAGGGATAACGCGGACGTCGATTTCACCATCTCTGATGGCGACATGCAGAGCCTGAAGTCCATGGAGCGCATCAAGGACTACGGGGCCAGTTCTCTCTTCCCGGTGTATGGGGGTAGGCTGTAGCGATATCATGCCAGGCAGGGATGGTACCGTGGGAAGGAAGCCAGGCATGGTTACGCAGACGGCAGGACACGACGCGCTCGGAGACTTTGCCCCAAAGTTCGCAGAGCTCAACGATGACGTGCTCTTTGGGCAGGTGTGGTCGCGAGAGAGTGAGCTTCCCCTCAAACTCCGCTCCATCGTCACGGTCAGTGCGCTCATAGGAAAGGGGATCGTCGACGATTCGCTCAGGTATCACCTACAGTCGGCGCGCGAAAACGGGGTCAGCAAGACGGAGATGGCCGAGCTCCTGACGCATGTGGCCTTCTATGCGGGCTGGCCAAACGCCTGGGCGGTGTTCAAGCTAGCGAAGGAGGTCTACACCGACGCGGTACTTGGGGGAGGGGGCGTCGAGGGACATGGAGGCTTCTTTGGTCTGGGCGAGCCAAACGACGCCTACGCGCAGTACTTCATAGGGAACTCCTACCTAAAGGCGCTCACGACGCCAGATGATCCCATTGCCATCCACAACGTGACCTTCGAACCGGGTTGCCGCAACAACTGGCACATCCACCACGCCACCACAGGGGGCGGGCAGGTGCTCATCTGCGTTGACGGCGAGGGTTGGTACCAGGAGTGGGGCAAGCCCGCCCAGGGCCTGAGGCCGGGTGACGTCATCGAGATTCCTGCCGAGGTCAAGCACTGGCACGGAGCGAAGGTTGACAGCTGGTTCAGTCATCTTGCGTTTGGGATTCCCGGAGAGGGCCTCTCGAACGAGTGGTGCGAGCCGGTGAGTGACAAGACGTACACGGCGCTGTAGCCCGGGATCGGGGCAGGCGGACAGGGGTGTCGTGCCGCCTTGCTGCAGCTTATCTAGGGTCTATGGCCTCGTCGTTTGCGCGGCCTGTGGCTCGGCTCATCATAGTCCCTTGCCCTTCCTTGTCGGTGATGCGGCCGTGGTTGTATGGTCAGTCATGACGGCGTGCCCCCTTAGATGTCTCTCCTGTGCCCTTACCGGGTTTCTCGACATCTGGTATGTGGGCTTGTAGTCGTCTGCTCATGAGTCGCTCGTTGAGGACTTCATCGCTGTCTTTCGGGACTGCGATTCAGAGCTTTGATCTCTTTCTGGGTGGGTACACTGCCTCAAGATAGTTCTACACGGGTCTCCATTATCTGTTCTCCATATGGCTACAACCAGTTCAACCATAAAAGTCGAGACAAGGAGGGAAGTATGTCAACCCATACACACGATGGAGGTTCTGTTCCGAATGCGGTGCGAATCTGCCCAGAATGCGGCAGCCCCATCCCTACTGCACAGCCTGCTGTGGGGATCGCGACACCTACGAACACATCCTCCGCAACAGACACCACGCCCGCACTCACAGAGACGGCTACCGTGGTGACGCAAGACCCACAGGGGGATACAGAAGAGGGGGGCGTCCAGGACGTTACGACAGGCGATGTCATCAGCTCAGTGGATGAGGGAGTTGCCAGGGAGGTGGAGTCGCCCACGGATCGGGCAGATTCGCGTGGTACGTCGTTCTTTGTGCCCGATGACTCTAAGTCCATAGGCAAAGGGACGAACGAGAGCTTGGGTGAGGGGCAGGAGGATGAGGGGCCACCGCTCTCAGAGGCGGTTACTCAGGAAACGCGTTTCAACACGACACATGAGGTGGCCTTTTCCCAATCTCAGGAGGATGACTACCAGGCACAGTCAAATCCACAGTCACAGGGACCACATCCTCGGGGGCAGGACGCGCAGCAGGGACCCTACGCCACCTACGCCCAGCCGCAGGGGCAGACATATAATCAGCCCGGAGCGTCGGCTACGCAGGCATACCCGCAGCAACCAACATCATATACGCAGGTGCAGGTGTTCACGCAGCCCCCATATCCCACTCGGCCAGTATCTCGCAAGAGCAGAGTGGCGGCAGGATTGCTAGCGATATTCTGCGGGATACTCGGTTTTCACAAGTTTTATTTAGGATACATAAGTGCGGGTATCATCATGTTTTTGCTGACCTTCTTTCTTTGGTGGACCATTGTGGTGCCTCTCGCCATGTTTCTCGTGAGCATCATTGAAGGCGTTATGTATCTCACGAAAAGCGATGAAGAGTTCCAGCGAATCTACGTGCAATCTCAAAAAGATTGGTTCTGATACATAGAGCCCGGTTCTTTAGGTCTTTCTCGGCAGTGAGAAGAGCGTCATCCTGAGTCCGACGCGTAACTACGTGTCGAGGAGGAGTATGGCAGGTAGGCGGCATGAGGCCTTGGGGTGCAGAGCCTTGTGGGCTTACCGACTTTTTGGGAAGATCTCTGGCGCGTAATTGCTATATAATTAGTAGGGATTAACTGCACCCTCTGATGGGGGTGCAGCATCTCTGTTACAGTACGCCTTGACAATTGTTGATGTGGCAACATATCCCGAGGGACAGGTTTGCCTCAAGAGAAGGAGTCGCAGATGAAGCGCAAGACCGAGAGCATGATGGATCACGTTCCCGAGCATGACATGGATAAGCTCAAGTTCATCCTTGAGGTGAAGGATGCCTACAATAGCGGCTCGATCACCCTCGAGGAGGGCCGAAGGCGCCTACGCGAGCGGGTGGACTCCATCAAGCCGTATGAGGTCGCCTTGGCGGAGCAGGAGCTCGAGGAGTTCGAGGAGGGGCAGTGCCAGAAGGAGGACATCCAAAGCATGCTCGCCCTCTTCGAGGGCCTCATCGATCGCTCGCGCCCAGAGCTTCCGGCTGACCACCCCATCGCGCGCTACTACGCAGAGAACGACGAGCTAGAGAAGATCTGCCTGTCCATCGAGGACCTCGTCCAGTATCCTCCCATCAAGAACCAGTGGCTCAGCATATACGATAGGCTGAAGGAGTACAAAAAGCACCTGTCCAGGAAGCAGAATCAGCTCTATTCCATGCTCGAGAAGAAGGGCTTCGACCGGCCCACCACGACGATGTGGACCCTGGATGACTTTATCTGGGAGGAGATCGGCACGGCTCGTAAGCTCCTCGATACGGACGAGGAGAGGTTCATCGACATGCAGCCGACGCTCGTCGCCGACATTCGCGACCTCATCTCGAAGGAGCAGAACGTCCTGTACCCCACCTCGCTCATCCTGCTTACACCTGACGAGTTTCGAGACATGGCTGCAGGCGACCACGAGATAGGCTTCGCGTGGATTGATGCGGGAGAGAAGCCCGCGAAAGACGATGGCGCCAAGGGGAAGGGCACCACGTCCGATCTCTCGCAGGACCTTCTGGAGCTGCTCGGCAAGCATGGTCTGGGCGGTGTGAGCGCCTCCTCCAAGCTTCATGTTGCCGAAGGCTCGCTCACGCTGGAGCAGATCAACCTCATCTACAAGCATCTGCCGGTCGATCTCTCCTATGTGGACGAGAACGAGCTTGTGTGCTTCTACAGTGACACCAAGCATCGCGTCTTCCCCAGAAGCAAGAATGTGATCGGCCGCGACATCATGAACTGCCACCCGCGCAAGTCTGCCCACATCGTGCGCGAGATCATCGACAAGTTCCGCAGCGGCGAGCAGGAATCTGCCGAGTTCTGGATCAACAAGCCAGATCTGTTCATCTACATCACCTACCTGGCAGTGCGCGACGAGGACGGCACCTTTAGGGGCATCCTCGAGATGATGCAGGACTGCACCCACATCCGCAGCCTTGAGGGCTCCCAGACGCTACTCACGTGGAGCGCGAAGGAGCACGGTGGTGAGCCTGCAGACGGCGATGGTGAGCAGGCGCAGGACTCGAAAGCGGAGGGATCTGCCGCTCGTCCGGACAAGCAGGCTGCGGCGCCCGCCGAGGAGTCGTCTTCCACCAAGGAGTCGTCACCTGAAGGAGATACGGCACCCGTCTCATCCGCCCAGGCGACGAGCCCGATCAATGGCGACACGCGCCTGCGCGACCTCCTTGCGGCTCATCCTTGGCTCAAAGACGCGTTGCCGCAGGTGAATGAGAAGTTTGCGCTGCTCCACTCCCCGCTCGCGCGGGTGATGATTCCCAAGGCCACCGTCCGCATGATGGCGGAGCGCTCTGGCATGAACCTAGACGAACTCTCGAGGAAGATCTCCGAGCTCATCAGTGCGCACGGCGAGTAGTCGTTGTAGGTGTCCCGTCTGCTGCCGCTCGTCCCGTCCGTCTTGGCGGAATATCTGTCTCGCTCGCGCCGGCCTGCTCGCCATGTGGCGCCACATAGGTCGGATGCCCTCGCACCCCAAAGCCTGTAGGGTGCGAGGGCGCAGTGTCTTGCCAGCTCAGGGCCATATGCCACGAAGCGTAGCAGTCAATATGCCCCGTGCAAGCCCTTGTTGCTGGCCAGCCCCGTCCCTAGCCGATACCTTGTGCTCGTTCGGTCACAACCAACGAGAGGACAAGGAATGGACGCAGTCGAGCACACGTTTCAGACGGACCCACAGGCGGGCCCAACAACCACCGATGCGGCGAGGAGCGACATGCTTTCCGACAGAATCAGAGAACTTCGTAAGAGGGCTGGGCTTTCCCAGGACGCGCTTGCCGAGAGGATCGGCGTCTCTCGGCAAGCCGTCACGAAGTGGGAGACGAACGCTGGTCTGCCTGATATCAGCAATTTGACGGCGCTTGCGCACCTCTTCGAGGTCTCGGTCGACGAGCTACTCGAAAACACGCCGCTTGCCAGGGCGGGCGAGAAAGGCTACCTTTTCACGAGCCTTACGCAGTGCGACGTGAAGGACGCGAGGAGCTTTGACATCAACGTCTGCGGGTCGCGCCGCATCGTGGCGGAGCCGAGCCCTGACGGTCGCGTCTGCGTGCTTCTGGGCAGCGACACCATTGGCCTTATTGACAAACTGAGGGTGTATCTGGACCAGGGTCGCAACTTCGATGTGGACGTGACTCGCCTGGAGGGCGTGACGGATGCAGAGTGCCGGGAGGGCCTCGACGTCATCGTGCGCCTGCCACAGACCGATCGCGGCGTTGAGTTTACGGGCAACACGACTGAGCTCGTCCTTCGGGGTCTTGACTGCCCACACGTGGAGTTTGGCGGTAGGGTGAGCACCGTCGTCATCGATGGGCTTGTCGGCCACGTGGAGCTGGACGCTAACGGAGACGTGGACGTCAGCTGCGCCTCACTGCCCGACAAACTCGACCTCAACCAGCATGGGGCAGCATCCAGGATCGTAGTCCCAAGGGGAGCCGAGTTTTCCACGCGCACGCGAGGCATCCGCAACAGGATCGTTCTCGAGGGCGTCGAGGAGGACGAGGACGCATGTCACGTCATCGAGCTCAACGGCTTTGCGAGCGAGCTTACCATTGTCGGCGCCTGAGGGGCGCGTGGCAGGCGACAATCGCTTGTGACATTGGGCGCCGCTGGGGGACGGCGCTGCGTGCCCCGGAATCTGCCGGGCACTATCCCGTGGGTGTTTGCCCAGTTGGCAGCCAAAACTCGGTACCCCTCAATCTGAGGGGGGGTTCGGATCCTGACAGGGCTGGCGGGGTTCGGGGTCTGACAAGACTGGGACTCTCGCCCTCAGACGATGGCGCCGTCCACGAGCGTGAGGCTTCGGTCGCAGCATGACGCCACGCGCTCGTCGTGTGTTGCGATGAGGGCTCCGGCCCCAGCTTTGCAGGCGTCCCTCAGCAGGCCCATGATGACAGCTATCAACTTCCCGTCGAGGGCGGCCGTGGGCTCGTCGGCAAGGATCAGTCTTGGGCTGACGACGAGTGCCCGCGCGATGGCGACGCGCTGCTGCTGGCCTCCGGACATGCTCGAGGCCCTTCTGGAGTAGATGTCCTCGCCCAGCCCCACCTTGCCCAGTGCCTCTCGTGCCAGCTCGCGCCTTCGTCCTCTTGGCAGTCGCGGCGAGGCGTACTCCAGGGGGATCTCGACGTTGGCGATGCCGCTGATATCGCCTATCACAGCGTAGCTCTGGTGGACGGTCCCCACGAAGGAGTTGCGCAGCCTTGCCCGACCCCTCTCGTCATCCGGTGCGGCCTCGCCCGAAAGAAAGACGGTCCCGCCCGTTGGGCGCAGCATGAGTCCCGCGAGGGAGAGGGCCGTGGACTTCCCGGAGCCCGACGGCCCCATGAGCGCCACCATCTCTGCTGCCTTGATCTCAAGCGTGACCCCGCGAAGGGCTTTGACGGGGTCGGGCTTGGCTCGGAAGGACTTCGTGACGCCCTCCAGCCTGAGAAGACAACTCACCTTGATCACTCCCTTCCTGGGAACACCCTGCGCATGAAGACGCAGAGGAGCGCAACATAGACTAACAGGATGCTGAGGAGCGCCGCGAGCGCCCCGGTGCCCACCGGCGGCCCAAGGAGCGTCAGCGCGAGGCACGAGGGCACGGGAAGCGCCAGAACGCCCACAGCGAGAAACGACGCCAGCCTGACGGCAAGCGCAACTTTTGTGGCCCCACACATGCGCCTGATGGCGAAGGCCCTCCTCTCTTGCCTTAGGATCTCGTTCGTGGAGGCGCAGAACGAGAAGAGTGCAAGGGCGAAGAAGGCAACCGTCGAGATAAGGTAGAGGCTCGCCCGTACCATCAGTGCCGCGAACCCCCGGGGCTGCACGACGGCTATGTGTTGTGGCACAAGGTAGAGCTCGCCCTTTGCCGCCTCAGCAATGTATTCTTCGATGAAGTCGTCCGACACGTCAAAGAACACCGCACGCAGCACGAGCTCCTCCTGGGCGATCGTGCCAAGCCCAGAGAACTCTGCCGGAGTCACCTGCAGTACCTGGCAGCTGTCGAGGTCCATGCCGGCAGAAGAGGGGTCAAACCACACGGCGCCACCCCTGAGCCTGCCTGCGACGGGGATCTCCTTGCCCCTTAGTCTCACAAATGGGGAGGTTTGCTCGACCTTGGTTCCAAGGAAGGCTCCGGGGGCGGTAGGCGTGAGGCCCAGGTCGGAAAACAGGCTCCGGGCCCTTCCGCCAACCACCAGGATAGTTCTTACGTCAAAGTCCTCCGGGCTGTCAGCCTCGAGGTTTCCGATCACCGATGAGTAGGCCCTACCCTCCTCGATCTTCTCTGCAAGCATATCGAGCAGGCGGGGGTTCGTGTCGCTTACTGGCCTGAGGGGAGGATAGAAGCAGGCGAAGGTGGTCGCCCCCTCTCTCCTCACGGTGGCCCCACCCCTCAACACTCCCACTTCCACGATGACATCCCCCAAGATGAAGGACAACGCAAAACAGACGAGCGCAAAGATGAGGGTCGTTCCCGCAAGCTCGCGCCAATGGCGCAGCGCCAGCCGCATCCCGCCCGTGACCTCCTCCATCAGTCGCACCCCCTTAGCGCGCTTACTATTGCCCAGCGAAGCACCAGGTACATGAGGACAAGAAGGACCAAAGCCGAGAGGCCCGTCGTGAGGCAGAGGCATTCGAGGAGTCCCTCGGGAGGTGGGGCCTGGCTCACTGCCCCCGTGAGGACGGCCGATGCTGCTGCGCCTCCAAGCACGCCGACCAGGATGGGAGCCACGCAACCGACAAAGTTACTCCTGACCATCGTGCGGGCGGTCCCGCCTGCCAGGTAGACGAGCCTGATGTCGTCGCGCCTGCCTGTCGCAGAGACCCTCCAAAAGACGCCAGTGGACATGAGCCCAAAGACGAGCAGAAAGGAGGCTATCACGAACATTGGGCTACTCACCAGGTCAAGCCACAGCGGCCGTTCCTCCAGGCCTCCCAGCTCAAGGTCCGTTGAGAGCAGCAGGGGTCGCAGCTCGTCGAGCAGCCCCTTTGGCATGGAGGAAAGCACGTAGGTCCCGGGGATGAGCCGACTTTGCCTCGACGGCACGCAGACGCCCTGCAGGGTCCCGTTGTTGTCGTGCGTCGGGTTGATGGTGTCGATAACGCTGGAGCCCTCCGGAAGGAGCGTGAGCGGCAGCCCGGCCTCCCACCTACCCTCCGAGTAGCTGCCCTTGAACAGGATGACCTGTGGCCTGTCGCTTGGCACCAGCCTTCCTGCGTACTGCGAGAGCCAGGGGATGATGCCCTCTGAGTCCAGCGCCCACAGGACGGGGTGACCGTCTCCGCGACCGTTTATGATGGCGGCCACCCCGTATCTTGAGAGCAGGTCCGCGAGGCGCCCCACGCTACCGTTGGAAGTGGCATCTGCCCTCTCGCCTGTGCCCACGTTGAGGATGCTGAGCGCGACGGCTTCATCGCCGACCCCACGGACTGTCTCCGCGCTATCTTGAAGCGTCCAGATGACGGCCCACGCCATGAACGAGGCGAGAACACTCACGAGAAGGCTGGAAACCAACGCTTTGCGGCCCATGAGAGCTCATCCCTTCGTATAATCCCTTACAGGAAGGCCAACTTATTGGCTGTAGTGTCCCAGATGCGGGCGTCGTTGTCTGTCATCTAACGGGATGCAATTTGAATTTAGCTTGTCAAGCCTGTGTCTCGCAGGAGCATTCGGCAGGATTGCGCCCATGCAGAGAGGCGTTGGTCTGTGCGACCGGGACAGGGGGTCCTCATGGTTCGCATCATCGGAGGCGAGCACCCATTCCAGGGCAGAGAGGACAAAGCATGCGAACTCGACGAGGGAAAGCCATTTGTTGAGCTCGATGATGAGCTCCGATTCCAAGGGGTCCCGTCCTCGAATGACCGAGATCGACTCGATCACCGTAAGGACGAGCATGGAATACAAGCCTATGGCGATAAGGGTGCCTCTTATCTTTGCTCGCCGGGTGGTCCCTGTGTCTGTGGAGTACGCCTCATACCTGTCCCACAGCACGACGAGCACGACTGCGGCGCAGAGGTGGTTGAGCCACGTGTAGGAAGCGCGGTCCACAACCTCGTCTCGCCCGTGGTTGCGGACACCCGCCTCGATGGTGTGAACCTGCTGTGGTGTCTCGAGTCTCTTGCTGCTGCCCTCGGCAAGCGCTGCGTAGTTCGTGCCGATGCCTTTGCGCGCAGCGCGTCGCGAGGCTACTGATCCTGCTGGAGTCCATGTTAGCTCCCTACTCTTCCTCGAGTCTGGCATCTGGTAGCACGGACAGGTTCGCGTCCGCCCCCTGCAGCTCCCGCGATACGCGCTCCTCGAACTCTGCGCGGTTGCGCCTGAGCACCTTGGCAAGCTCCTCCTCCGTGGGGAGGTAGGTGAAGTACTGAGCCGCTCGCAGGTTCTCGTTGCGCGCAAGTGCGGAGTACTTGGCCACGACCTTATCTTTCTCCGAGCAGAGGAGGATGCCGATGGAAGGCTCGTCTTCTGGCAGCTTGTACTTGTCGTCGAAGAAGCTCAGGTAGAAGTCCATCTGACCCACGTCGCGCGGGTCGAGCTTACCGGTCTTAAGGTCGAAGAGTACAAAGCGCCTGAGGTAGTAGTTGTAGAAGACGAGGTCGACACACCAGTTCTCTCCGTCGTCCGAGAGCCTCCGTTGGCGTTTTACGAATGAGAAGCCGCGCCCCAGCTCCAGAAGGAATTCCTCCAGGCTGTCGATGAGGACAGACTCGAGGTCGGTCTCGAGCACGTGCTGGTTCCTGGGGATGTCGGCGAACTCGAAGACGTACGGGTCCTTGAACGGGCTCATGGCTGTGTTGGTCTCGGCGTCCTTTATGCCGCCTAGGTCGTGCAGAACCGTCAAGGCCCGCTCTGTGTCGGCCACGCCGTCTAGGACCTCGGCCTCCTGGGTGCGCAGCAAGCGCTCGTAGAGGTGTGTATCGATCTGGCGCTTGAGCTCTCGCACTCCCCAATTTGCGGTGACCGCTTCGCGAACGTAGAACTCACGCGCTGCGGGAGAGTCAACGCGCATGATGCGCTGATAGTGGGACCAGCTCAATTCGCTAGACAGTGTGTAGCGAATTGGGAAAGCACGGTAGAACTGCCGCATGTTACGCAAGTTAGGCTCGCTGAAGCCTTTGCCGTATTCGGTGATCAGATTGCGCGCGAGGTACGTGATGAGGTGACTCCCATATTCGGCCCTGTCTCCCACTGTCTCGGCGATCTCCCTGCCGATGGTCCAATAAGCCTCGACCATAGCGGAGTTGACCGCGTGCGTCATCTCGCCGCGCGCGGTATCAATCGCCGCGCGCGCGACTGAGAGGGCATGCTCCTCGGCAGCGTCGATTGCAACTCGCGTCGCAACAGTGTACACAAATGCCCCAAAGTGGCGCCGAGAGGCCATTTCCGCCGATCTGTGTACACTCTGCGTCACTACGGCTGTTCGCACGATCCTCGCGAGTCGCAACAGTGTACACAAACGCCCCGAAACGTCGCCGAGAGGCCATTTCCATCGATTTGTGTACACTCCTGCGTCGTTGCCCGGCGGTGACGCCCACGCCGCCCTAGCGGTAACGCAACCACCCACTCACACGAACTCACGAAGCCTCCCTTATGACGTAGTTCCACTCGCCGTGGAAGTCCTACCTGGAGATGTCGAGGGTGCCCGTCTCCTCGTCGGTGATCCTGATCCCGGCCTCGTACGAGCGGGGGTCGACCTCGCGCATGACCCTGAGGCCCCTCGAGGTCGTCGTCGAGGCGACGGGGCCGGCGATCACCTCAAGCGACCCCGGAGGCCCGCCGCGCCAGTTGCGGGTGACCTGGGTGAAGATGCGGTGCTCGACCTTGTTCCACTTTGAGGTGCCGGGAGGCAGGTGGCGGGCCCCGCCTCCATGCGGTTGCGGTCGCAGAAGAGCTGCAGCTCGCGCTCCCGGAGCCTGTCGCGGCTGCCGTTGGACCCGCCGCCGTCGCAGGCCGGGAGGAGTCTGGCCGTCCCGGCGCACCTCTCGCTCCCCATCTGGTCCCACCATGACCGTGGGGAGGCGACGGCGAGGTGCGCCGTGTCGCGGGACATGCCTACGCTCACCCAGCCCTCGTCGGCGCCCACGTCGCGGGCTCCGTAGGGGGGCGACCTTCCCGAGCCCCGGCAGGGAGAGGTCGTGGCCGAGGACCTCGGTGGGCTCGCCTGCGGGCCGCCACTCGCGACCGCCGTTGGCGAACCTGCCCACGGCCTCCTTCTTCTCGCGGTCGACCGAGACTACCGGAGCGCCCGACGCCAGCCCCGCAGGGTCAAAGAAGCTAATGCGGTCATAGGCACCCCGCTTGCCGCCCTCGGGGTGGGACTCTAGGCCAACGATGGCGATCAACCCCTCGACGGGGCTTGCCCCGCCTCTCGTAGAGCTGGTCCTCCTGCTTGCTGGCCTTATTCGTGCGGTGCTTGGTTTGCAGATTGTTCCAGAGACGCTCCATCTCCGGAATACCCATGCGGATGTCGAACAGCACGGACCCTCCCTAGGAATCAGAGAGGCCGATGGGGGCAAAGACTACCCCTGTGCGCACGTTGGCGATGGTGGCGTCCATGTCGGCGAGGGTCGCGGACGATATGCCCTCCGGGGCAGCGAGCTCACGGGACTCCAAGATGTAGCAGCCTTTGGCAAGCTCCTTCGCGTTATAGTAGTCGTAGCGGACTCCATGCAGCGTGACGCGGTGCTTGCCGTCCACGCGGACGTCGTACTCCCTCACGGTGCCCATGGGTGTCTCCCCCAGGATGTCGGTGTTGCCTGCTTTGTGGTGAGAAATCCTACTGAAGGAATTGTAAGAGCGGTTGTGGTCCGCGTCAAGGTCCGGGCTGTGGGGCTGGGGGCGGTTGTCGATCTCACGTGGCGGGCGCTCGTCGTCGCCTCGTGATGGCGGTGTCCAGCCCTGTTGCAAAGATTGGCGAGCACGTGGTGGCCGTCGCTGCGTGACGCATGCCCCCACGCGGACTCGAGCGCATCAGGGCCAGCTCCATTTTCGCGAGACTGTGACCGGGGTTGGCGCCGAAAGGATGGCCTTCCCGATGTCACGAGAGGACATCCGTGGCGAGCTGAGCCCTGTCACAAGCTTCGATGCGAGGGCCTGCGGCTGCGCTACGGCGCAGTTCTCAGGTACCCCTCGCCCTCGGTGCCAGGTCGTATGTCCGGTTCCTGTTGGCACCGTGGGCAACCACGACGCCCCGCTCGCTCAGGCGACGCATGACATCGCGTAGCGTGCGGGGTGAGACCTTAAGGGTGCGTGCAATGTCAGAGGTGCGTGAGCTGCCATTTTCCAGTAGGTACTGGTACACGAGCCTATCGTTCTCGGGCATATCCCTCCAAGCGGGGTGTTGCGATTCTAAGGGTTCGGCGGTTTGTCGGCGGTTTGTCGGCGGTTTGTCGGCGGTTTGTTGGCGGTTTGTCGGCGGGTTGTCGGCGAACGCGTCGTTGCGGTGAAACACAAAGTTGGTGCCATCGGCCATACGCTGGTACTCGATACAGATGTTGGCATTTGTGCAGAGGTCTCTTACGCGTGGGATGCCCGATGCGTATGACTCGATGTCCTTCGATCTGTAGAGGGTCCTCGCTATGAGCTCGTTTCGAGTGAGCGACGATCTGCTCTTTCCAGACAAATGGGCCTCGGGATCCTGGCCCTCTATGAACCATCCGGGGTTAAACACCTCGACGCTGTCATTGTAGATATCTATCTGTACACAACCTGAGGAGAGCCAGTCACGATGCGTGTAGGCATTGATCAGGATCTCGCGTACCGCATCGGTGGGTATCTCGGGAATCTCCTCACGTGGCCCCATCCCCTTGATGACGAAGCGCCTCCGTGTGTTGTTGAGGATATATGTCTGTGCCTTACGCACGAGTTCGAATAGGGTACCGGACTCTTGGTGCAGGTCCAGAATCTCGGTACGTGCGTGTGTCGCGAGGATGCCCATCTTGAGCTCGACGTCGCGAGAGGTGCAGAACAGGACTTCGGCAGCGTTGGTTAGATGGTCACCTCGTAATAGTCCGAGTCCTTCAAGCGTTGCCTCTACTGATGCGAACGGCTCCTCAATGCGACCACAGGCATTTCCACGACTGACGAACGCTCTGAGCTCCTCCTCGTCGATATCGAGAATCGGACGATCTGACTCCCACTCGTCCCAAGGCAACTCATGGGTGCGGGCGTAGAGGAACATCCTGCCGATTTCCTCCTGAGACATGGGGACGTCCTCATCGGCAACGCGAGTCCGAAAGCGACCGTGGCAAGAATACGGAGGTTCTCTACCAACAAACGACACGCGAATGTAGCTTCGCCCCTCACCGTCGTCGAGTCTTTCGACGGAAGGATGGATCGTTGGAGATATTGAGCTGGCGACGGCTTGGCTGACACGCCTCAATGTGGATCCTGCAACGTCCTGTCCAGTTACCTCGCCGTCGTCACGAACACCAAAGTAGAGCTCACCCGCTCCATGCTTGTTGAGTATCGAGGCGATGGACTCTATACCCTCGCGCAGCTCAGACGTCGTCTTTTTGAACTCGACGGTCTCGGTCTCCCTTCCAAGGTTCAACGATGCCAGCCTCCCCTCGCCAGCCGGACCGGTGGTATGTCGATGATTATAGGCGATGTGGGCGCTATGCTAGACGATATGACCCGAACTGAGGGAGTGGAACTTATCTCTGGGTCGGGGTCCCAAGGGGACCTCCCGTGAGCCGGGATGGTTCCGTCGCGGCAGGGCGGCGCCGAGGCGCCACGACCGACGGGAGGGTCCCCATGGCCATCCATCGTGCATGCCTCGGGATCGGCGGCCACCCGTGAGCCACGACGATATGCGCGTCGGCGGGGTTCGTGGCCTCCCCGAGGCCTCTCCGGCCCGGCCGATTCACGCCCCCCCGGGGGGGGACGACGGGCGCGACGCGGGGGGCCGTGCGCGACTCGCCCTGGCCGGGGAGGCCGGCCCGGCCAGGGCGTCCCCGAGCGGGCCGGGGGCTGCGCGAGCCGGACCGGGCGACGGGCGACCTGGCCTGCGTCCGCGAGGCGGCGCGCCAGCGCGCGGGTGCGACCCTGTGCCGACACGGCATGTCGCGGGACGGGCGCACGCCGACCGGCGGGCCCGAGAGGCGCCGGTGCCGGCACCTCCGGGACCGGCCGCGCCCCGTCGGACTGGGCGATGCTGGGTTGCGGGGACTGCCTCGCGGCTCTCTCGGCCGCCGAGTCGGCCGAGGTCGCCTGCGACGGGCCGGGGGCCAAGGCCGAGGGGGTCGCCAGGGCCTCCGACCCGGGGCCGCCCGTTGACACGCCCGTGCGCGCGAGGGGCCGCGTCCCACCTCGGTCTCACGCCCTCGGGGGGCCCGGGCGCCGAGAGCCGGGGGCTGGGCCGCATCCCGGGGAACGGCTGCGCGCTCGTGCGCAAGCCTCTCATCGAGGGTGCCTGGGTCCTCGCGCGGGACAACCCGGCGTGCCGCAAGGAGGGCGGAACGCCGGTGTCCCTCGCGATCTCAGGGCACGCGCGGGCCTGCTCGGGAAGGCTCCTCGGACGTCGCAGGGAGCTGGTCTCCCGAGGCCCGGTACCCCGCGAGGCCAACACCGCCACGGCCGCCGAGATGGCGCGCATGCCGCTTCGCGTCGGCAGGGACGCGCTGGCGGCCGCCGCGCCGGAAGAGGCGAGGTGCGGGCCGCACGAGCTGCGGTATCCGCGGACATGGGACTGCGCGCCGGCACGTCGGTCTCGCAGCAGTCCTTTGGGACGCAGGTGCGGATCTGCCATCGAAGGTTGACAAGGAACTTTCAAGAAGCCGGTCATTGCCTATTGACAGTGTTCGGGTCATATGAGGGACATTGTCGACCTTATGCCATGGTCTAAGTCAATGGGCACTCTGGAAAAGCCGTCTTCCGTTCGTCTCCCGTTGCACCTGCGCACATTCCTTACACGAGGGCGGGCGGCGCACTTCGCGCAGTCACCTTGCGTGCTAGGCTTGTACGCATACACTATATGACAGTATGAGACAGGAAGCGCACGGACGGTCATCACACAAAAGGTGGCGAGTCAGCGAGCGCGATAAAGAGAAGGGCAAAGATGGGACGTACCAAGGAGATATATCTGGCAGGCGGCTGTTTCTGGGGCATTGACGAGTACTTCTCGCGCGTGCCTGGTGTCGTCGCGACCACGAGCGGCTATGCGAACGGTGCCACAAAAAATCCCAGCTACGAGGAGGTGTGCCTTGGATCGGGGCATGTGGAGTGCGTGCGTGTGGAGTATGATCCGGCGCGCGTGAGCCTCGCTAAGCTCGTGCGCCAGCTCTTCCGCGTGATAGATCCGACGTCCTTGAACCGCCAAGGAGGCGACCATGGCGTCCAGTACCGCACCGGGGTCTACTACACGGACGAGGCGGACCTCCCGACCTTGCGGGCGGTGTTTGCAGAGGAACAGGAGAAGTACGAGCGACCCATCGTGATTGAGCTCATGGCGCTCCAGAACTTCTACGCGGCCGAGAGCTACCACCAGGACTACCTCAAGAAGAATCCCGGGGGCTACTGCCACGTGGACTTTAGCCTGCTTGATGGATAGGGGCGGCGTGGTCGCGAGTGTGGCGGCAAGAACGGGCCCGGCGACGTCATGCGTGCCGACGTGAGGGGGCTTCGATGACAGGGGCAGACCACCACCGCGACGATCTGGACGATCGGGTGTGGGCACGGCTGGAACCTCGTCTGCCCGGCAGGGTCGGAGAGTGGGGAGGTATCGCCGAGGACAACAGGCGCTTTGTCAATGCCGTCCTCTGGATCCTGAGGACCGGCTTCCCGTGGCGCGACCTGCCGCCCGACTTTGGCGGCTGGAAGAACACGCATCGACGCTTCTGCAGGTGGAGGGACAGGGGCGTCTGGGAGCAGCTGCTTGAGGTCCTGATCGACGAGCCTGGCTTCGAGTGGCTCATGGTCGGCACGGGCTCTGCCGGGCACCGTGACGACGGCGGGACCACGGGTGGTGGCGAGGGCCTCGCGAGAGGCGCTGCGGCCGCACGTCGTCTCTCTGCGCCAAGGTACGCCTGGCCGTGGCTGCGTCTGGTGTGTCGGTCGGACTCCCTGTCACGCCTCGTGCCCCCGAGGGTCATGGACCTGCGGTCAGGCTGAGCAGGTGCTGTCGTGCTCTCGCTTGAAGGTGGCACGGCCGCCTCGTGTACCCACATTGCTCGCCCGTACGATGTGGGTGGCTCGCTCACGACATCATCACGAAGTGAGTGGCTTTCTCGCTCAAATCAGCGCGCAGCCAAGAGGGCAAATCTCATAGGAGCAGCTCAGAGACGTACTGAACTTTAGATGGAAGTGAGTGATTCGCTCACTTCGCAGCAAGGACCCATGATGCAACAGGAGAGACAACAGCTCACGCCCGTCGGATACCATCCGCGACTGATCGAGGAGCGCCTCGATGTCCTCATGCGCGGCTTCGGTTGCGTCGAGATCACGGGTCCTAAATGGTGTGGCAAGACATGGACGGCCCTGTCACGTTGCGCAAGCGTCTCTAAGCTCGATGTCAGGCCGGAGCGCGAGGCTGCTCAGGTGGATCCCTCCCTGGCCCTGCTCGGTGACACCCCTCACCTTGTCGACGAATGGCAGGAGGTCCCTGAGATCTGGGACGCTGCCCGCAGGTTTGTCGATGATTCTGGAAATCGCCGCGGGCTGCTCCTACTCACGGGCTCAACGTGTGTGCGCAAGGACGAGTGCGACAGGCTGCGTCACTCTGGCGCAGGGCGTATCGCACGCCTCACCATGCGTCCCATGACGCTTGCCGAGACAGGAGATTCCACAGCCGAGGTCAGCCTATGCAGCCTCTTCGGGGGAGATGCCCACGTTTCCTTCAGGAGGGAGACGGGGCTCCGAGACGTGGCACGGTGGTGTTGTCGTGGTGGGTGGCCGGCAAACCTGGGGCTTGAGGATGACGCCGCCATGGAGGCTGCGGGACAGTACATACAGGCCGTTCTGGACGTGAACGTCATCGATGAGGGCCGCTCGCCCGAGCTGGCGTTTGGTCTGATGCGGGCGCTTGCCGTAAACGAGAGTCAGGCAGTCACATACAAGACGCTCTCTCGTGACATGGGACGTGCGAGTGGCAGGACGAGCGACGAGACCATCGCGTCGTATCTTGAGCTCTTCCATCGCCTGTATCTCACCGAAGACCTGTGTGGCTGGGAACCCCCGATGCGCGCGAAGGCGCGCGTGAGGGTCAAGCCCAAACGGTACTTCGTCGACCCCTCGCTTGCGGTCGCGCTCCTGAATGCCATCCCTGAGCGTTTGTCTCGCGACATACAGACACTTGGGATGCTCTTCGAGAACCTCGTCTTGCGCGATCTGAGGGTCTTCTTGTCCTCCTACCCAGGCATGGGCAACACGCTGTCCTATTACCGGGACGATACGGGGCTTGAGGTTGACGTGATAGTGGAGCATGCCTCCCGTTGGGCTGGCATAGAGATCAAGTTGAGCGACGCGAAGGTTGGGGAGGGAGCAGGAAGTCTTGTGCGACTTCGGGACAAGGTGCTGAAAAACCCGGTCGCTCGCACTGTGGAGCCGGCGTTTCTTGCCGTCATCGTGGGGAAGGGCAACCTTGCGTACCGGCGCAAGGATGGCGTGTACGTGATACCGGCGGCAACGCTGTCCGCCTAAGGCGAGGTTCTTGGGCGATGCGACCGAGTCGTGCTATTATCAGTCGTCCTGACTCACGGGCCCTGTCTGGTCTATGCGTGGAAGGTGAGTGCATGCGATTCTACAACCTTGAGTATATCCTTAGCCACCAGTCCTTCGACCTGAGGCTGAGGGCTGCCTTCATCATCTTCTTCCTGATCTTAGCCGTGGCGTTCAGCTCGGTCTATGTGCGTAACAGGATCAAGACCCGCTGGCGTGACGTGGGCATAGGCATGCTGGTTCTCACCCTCATCCTTTTGGGCGTGCAGGTGGAGAACTACTCGCAGGTGAGTCTGAGAAGCTCCCAGTCGCAGATGCTGGTCAAGTTCATAGAGGGGGTGGCGACCGACCAGGGCGTCTCCACGGATGAGGTTCTGGTCAATTCGACCTCCCTGGCAGATGGGATGATCGTCCGCTTCAAGGGCGAGGACTATCTCGTGCACCTCAATGATGACAACAACTCGTTCTCCCTTGAGCGTACCCACATCATCGACCATAACGTCTACGTGAACCAGGAGGGATAACACCGTGGATGCATACGCTGTTGTTGCCGGTAAGTTCCTCATCGGGATGCTGGTCATGATCCTGCAGATCAACCTGTTGGGAAAGTACGAGTTCTCTATCAACACGCCCCTGAACCAGATACAGAACTACGTGCTGGGTGGAATCATAGGGGGCGTCATCTACAACCCCTCGATCACGGTGCTGCATTTCTGCATAGTGCTTTTGGTCTGGTCCCTCGTCGTCATAATCGTGAAGGTGCTCATAGAGGCAAGTGGCTTCTTCCGGTCCGTCGTCGCTGGCAGACCGAGGGTGCTGGTGCGCGATGGCGAGGTCGATGTGGCCCAGTGCGCCCGAGTGGGCCTGACGGCCGACCAGCTGAGCCGACACCTGCGCGAGGAGGGCGTGCACAGCATCAGGGACGTGAAGGCGACCGTTATGGAGCAAAACGGACGCCTGACCACCGTGTGTGCGGGCGATGATGACGTTGAGCTCCTCGTCATCAGCAACGGCCGTATCAACCGCGAGGCCCTCGAGCTCATCGGTCGAGACGAAGCATGGGTCGCCAAGAAGGTGGGGGAGCAAGGCTACAAGGGCGTGCGAGACATCTTCCTCGGGGAGTTTCTCAAGGATGAGCTGGAGCTTGTCCCGTACCCGAAGAGTCGCTAGGTCGTAGCGGTCGTGCCTCCCATCCCGGAAGAAGCGGCAGAGGCAAGGAGTGTGTGATGGTACCGACAGAGAGCTTTCGCGACCTCGAGATCTTCCAGAGCGCGGTGCGGGAGGGGAGCTTCTCTGGCGCGGCTCGCAGCTTGGGCATGACCCAGCCGGCGGTGTCGCTTGCCATAGCGCGGTTGGAGCGGCAGCTGGGGACCACCCTGTTCGACCGACAGAGCTCAGGCAAAAGGCAGGGCTTCGTTACGAGGACCGGAGAGGTCCTAGCTGCCCACACAAGCCGGGCCATAGCCGAGATGGACGAGGCGACCGACGCCATAACCGCCATGGAGGGCAGAAGGCCAGTCCGCATAGGCCTGCCTCCCATCATCACCCACCACTACTTTCCCGGCGGCCTGGACTCGCTCGCAAACGCATGCGGCACCCATCCGGTCGAGATACTCTCCTATGGCTCGGAGCGCATGCACACGGAGCTCGAGCGCCACGGCATCGATGTGGGGATGATCGCCTCTGTGGAGGTATCCCTCGGCCTGCCAAGGGTCAGAGGGTGGAAGGTGGGATCCTTTCCGTTTCTCGTCGCGCTTCCCAAGGCGTCGCGCCTCGCGGACAGGGGGTCCGTCGGCATCGACGAGCTCGAGGCGCTGGGGCTTCCCATCCTCTCGTTCACGGGGGACTTCGTCCAGCGCGAGGCGTTGGCACTCCTCCTCGGCCACGACGGACATGAGCTGGGCGTAGCCGCAGAGACTGATCAGCCCGAGATGATGCGCCGGCTCGTCGTGGCGGGGATGGGCGTGGGGGTTGCCACAAGTATCGCGTTCGAGAAAACGCAAAAGGATCTGTGTCTGCTTCCCCTCGTGGGAAAACGACCCCTGAGCTTCAATGTCTTCGTCTTCGATGACGTCGCACGCTCCGTCAGGCCCGAGGCCGAGCTCGTCTGTGCCATCAAGCGGGTGCTCTTTCAGGCGGCGCGGGCCAGGCGCGAGGTATAGTGCCTGCGAGGGCTGTCGCGGGGAGTCGTGCGCCGGCGCGGGCGGCGAACAACTATTGGGAAAAGCCCGAAACCCTCGCAGATCACTATGCGCAACATGGCAAGGGCGTGGGCGCCACCTCGGAGGAGGAGTACACCAGGATGGCCCACGAGTTCTACCTCAACAAGGGACAGTACCAGGTAAAAGTCGATAAAGAGGGGATCACACGAGTGTATGACGCCGCACGCAACCTGTTCGGGGCATACAACCCCAACGGGATGACAAAGTCCTACTTCGCGCCCACCGGAGGCCAGGCCTACTTCGACAATCAGGAATGGGCCATGCCGTGACGCACGCACGAGAGGAGACATGAACATGGGAGAGAACATATGCCCGGTCTGCGGCTATGACGGACTGTTCGCCCCTCCCTTCAACGAGAGGGGCATCGGCTCGGACGAGCTCTGCCCGTGCTGCGCCTTCCAGTTCGGCCTCGACGATTTCCCCTACGAGGGCAGGGAGAGGCTCATATCCGAGTGGCGCGAGCGCTGGGTCGCCGGTGGCTGCGTGTGGAAGTTGACGGGCTGTAGGAGGCCCCCCGAGGGCTGGGACCCGCAGGCGCAGCTGGCACGCACCTGGGGCGTGACCGTCCCGCCCTATCGCCCGATCTTAGGGGCTCGCAGGGGCGACCAGCCCACGCCGGGGGAGTGACGGCTCCGTCCCACCCACTGCAGACAGAGCATCCGAAGGGGCGTGCGATGAGGCTAAACTTTCAAGAGCTTCTCCGCAACCCGGACACATGCAGAGTGCGCCTTTCCATGAGACGCAGCCACGAAATGCGCCTTTCCGTGAGATGGCGCGACGTTTGCGCAGGTCAGGAAAGGTGCATTTCACCGAAAGGCGCACTCTGTCTGTTGAGCGTCACCGAAAAGCGCAGTCTGTCCCCCACGCCTCACGGAAAGGCGCACCCTGCGACCCCCAGATCGCGCACACTGCGCCCTTGCGTCACGTTACCGCCCACAGGAGGTTGTGGGGCCAACCCCCCGCCAGACTGCGGGGTACCGTGAAAAATGGTCCAACTGGGCAAATGCGCTCGAGGAACCCCCCGCTAGGCTGCGGGGCGGACCGCACCAGGGTCCGCAAACCCGGCCTGGAGTTTGGCCTCACGGAAAGACGCACTCTGCGCTGGATGTCTCACGGGAAAGGCGCACTTTGGCCGAGCCGCCTCTCGTAAACCTACGCCTGATGCCCGTCGATCGCGCTGACCTGCGTCTCCCGCGCATGGTGCCAGGGGCTGGGCCTCCTCGTGGGTCGGTCAGCTCACGTCTTTGCGGGAACGCACCCACATCGCTCGGCTGTCACCGGGCACGTCCCCTTCCGCCAGGCGGACCCCTCTTCGGGTGGCCGCGAAGGAGACAGGGTGTCCTACCCTCACCCAAGCAGCGCGTAGACGATAGGGACCACCACGGCGCACAGGAGGGTGCTCGTGACGACGACGTTCGTTGCGAAGCGTACGTCGCCCTTCCCCTCGTTGGCAAGGATCGGGAGCACGGTGAGCGCGGGCACTGCGGCCTGGATGATGAAGGTGTGCGCCTCCGTGGCAGGCAGCGCTCCGAACAGGGCGGCATAGGCGGCAAGGACACCGACCATGGACAGGGGGGCGATGACGAACTTACCCACAAGGGCCACCACCGTGTCGCGATCCATCCTCACGCTCGTCAAGCCACTCTCCTTTAGCACGATGCCGATGTAGATGAGGGAGAGCGGCGTCACCAGGTTGCCCGTGTAGGTGAGCGTCGATTCGACGAAGGAGGGAACGGGTAGCTGCAGTAGCAAAAAGACGAGGGCCACGAGAAACCCTATAAGGGGCGGTGGGAGCAGCCTCTTGATGTCGATGCCTCGCCTCCTTTGGGCGGACGGCTCGGATCCCTCAGCCTTGACCATAGGATCCGCGTCGATGAGGAAGGTACCGACTGCCCAGGTCGAGACCGTGTTGGTGATGTAGTACACAAGAAAGAACCCGACGGCGCCCTCACCGAAGAGGGCCACGTTGAGCGGCATACCTATGAAGATGGTGTTCGCATTGGCGAAGGTGTTCACCATGACGCCCCTCCTGCCAGGGCGAACCTTGAGGAGGACGACCGTCGCCAGCGCAACGAGGTAGCAGATGGCGACGCTTGCGAAGCACACCACGAGGCCGCTGTCGAGCGAGAGCAGCGTCTTGAGCGTCAGGTTCTTGAGGACCGACGTGAAGATGGAGGCCGGGAGCGCCACGTTCATGATGAGCCTCGACGCGGAGGGGGCGAACGTGTCCCCAAGCCACCCCGCCTTTCTCAGCACGTAGCCAAGGATGATGAGGAGGATTATGGGGAGCATGCTCTCAAGTGCGCTAAAGATAACCATCACCGCTCCTTTGAAGCGCTGTCGTCGGTGTTCCTTGTGTTTTTGGCTCCGTGTCGGACGAGGAGGGACTCACCCGACCCGCCGTTGGCGTCGGGTGGCCTCAGCCCGTCTCTGAGCCTCCCATGCTATAGGGCGTCCGCGTATTCGGGCACCCACTTGGTCGCCCTGACGGCTGCCTCCACATCCTCGATGGGAACTTGGTTGAGTTCCTGGTCAATGGCCTGGCGGGCGACGGCGACGGCGATTCTCTCGGTGAACTCGGTGAGCCTCGACACGGGTGGGAGCACAGCCGCCCCAGGCCTCGTGACGTCCACGATGCCGCCGAGCGAGTGAGCCGCCCGCGAGATCATCTGGTCGCTGACGAGGCTGGCGTGGGCCGCGATCGCACCCAAGCCGAGCCCGGGATAGATGAGCGCGTTGTTGGCCTGGCCGATCTCGTGGCTCACCCCCGCATGCTCGACAGGCGCGGAGGGCACGCCCGTCGCCACGAGCGCCCGCCCATCCGTCCACGCGATAAGGTCCGTCGCGCTCGCCTCGGCAAGCTTGGTGGGGTTGGAGAGGGGAAAGATCATCGGTCGCCTCGCGTGGACCGCCATCTGGCGTATGACCCCCTCCGTGAAGGCCCCATGGACCGTCGAGGTGCCCACCATGATGGTGGGACGTACCGTGGCCACGACGGCCTCCAGGCAAGTGAGCTTGGACGCGTCGGCAAACTCCGACCGCCTGCGTGCGAAGGGACGCTGCTCGGGGGTGAGATCGTCCATGTCGTCGAAGAGGAGTCCCTGCCTGTCGACGAGGTAGAAGCGCCTTCGCGCCTCCTCGCGGCCCATGCCTTGGTCGACGAACTCCTGGAGTACGCGCTCGGCGATGCCGCAGCCGGCGGTTCCGGCGCCAAAGCACAGGTAGGTCTGGTCGAGCAGGCTCTCTCCCGTGATGTTGAGGCCACCGAGGATGCTCGCGAGCGTGACGATGCCCGTGCCCTCGATGTCGTCGTTGAAGACGGGGTAGGTCTTTGCGTACTTGTTCAGGAGCGTGGCGGCATGCCCTCGCCCAAAGTCCTCGAAGTGCAGGTATAGGTGGGGAAAGAGCCTCTCGGCCGTTCGCACGAAGTCGTCCACGTAGGCGTAGTAGGTCTCATCGTCCACGCGCTTGTGCCGGTTGCCCAGGTAGAGCGGGTCATCGAGCAGCGACTGGCGATTCGTGCCGGCGTCGATGACAACGGGCAGCACGCGCGCGGGGTCGAGGCCGGCCGCCGCCGTGTAGACCATAAGCTTGCCGACCGCTATCTCCACGCCGTTGGTGCCCCAGTCCCCGATGCCGAGGATGGCCTCCGCGTCGGAGACCACGATAAGGTCGATGTCGCGGCCCCCCGAGGCGTTGGCAAGCGCCCACTCCACGCAGTCGGGCTCGTCCACAGAGAGGTAGCAGGCGTACTGGGAGTCCACGTAGCGCTCGCTGTACTCCTCGATGTCCTGGGCGATGGTGGGGTCATAGACGATGGGCATGAACTCCTCGACGTGCTCGGAGAAGAGCTTGTAGAAGAGCGTCCTATTCTGCGAGAAGATCCTCATGAGGAAGCGGCGCTTGGCGATGTCGCTGTCCTTGGACTGGTAGTTGTCGTAGGCCTGGCACGCCTGCTCCTCGAGCGTCTGCACCTGGGGAGGAAGCAGCCCCACCAGACCGAGGCGCCTGCGCTCCTTGGCGTCGAAGGCTGTCCCCTTGTTAAGGAACGGGTCGTTGAGCAAGTCGAACGAGGTCTTCATGGTGTGATCCCTTCGTCAGTGTGGCTTCCCCTCACTGTAGGCCATGGAAAGAGCTTATGGCCCCATAAATGCGTGCAGGCCAAGGGATGGACATCCGTGGGGGTGGGGGTACCATCGACCTCGATAGGTCCCATGGCTCTACCTGTCGCAGGACGGGCCCACGTGCCGGGGCCTTTGAGGGACTGTTGTTAGGGTGTGAGGACTGGCGCACGGGTCCATAGGGACGACGAGGAGAATAGCCATGAGAGTGTTCGTAGCGAGTGCCACCGGTCGTGTGGCGACAGAGCTTATTGCAAACTTGAAGGCTGTCGGTCACCAAGTGGTCGCCGGAGCCAGGAAGCCAGAGAATGTGGCCGACCGGGAGGTACAGTCCACTGCGCTTGACCTGCATGCCGACGCAAAGGAGCTTAAGGCCCTGGTCGCGGATGCCGACGCCGTGTACTTTGTGGCGGGCTCGCGTGGCAAGGACCTCCTGCAGACCGATGCGTTCGGTGCCGTGAAACTCATGCAGGCATGCGAGGCGACAGGTGTGAGACGCTTCGTGATGCTGAGCTCCGTCTTTGCCGACGAGCCCGAGAAGTGGGGTGACCCGGCGCTGGCCAAGATCACCGACTACAACATCGCGAAGTTCTTTGCCGACCAGTGGCTCATGAACAACACTCACCTCGTGTACACTATCGTGCAGCCAGGCGGCTTGGTCGAAGGGCCGGGTAGCGGCAGGGTGAATCTGCACGTCACGGAAAGGTCCTCTCCCAACTCCATCGCAAACGTGGCCGCCGTGCTCGCAGGTGTGCTCGAGGCCAAGAACAGCTACGGGAGGATCATCAAGATGTCCGACGGCGACACCGAGGTCTCGGAGGCGATCGCGCAGTATCGGTGACGCTCGCGGACGGCTGTGGTAGCGCGATCGCAACGGCGTGATACTGCAATGGCGTGTGACTGCGCGATGTGAGTGAACCACTCACATCGTCTTCGCGAAGTGAGTGGTTTTTCGGCTCTCAGGCGGCGTGATCCATAGAGTCAAATTTGCGTATGCGCAGGTAAAAGACTTACTGAATAGAATATCGAAGTGAGTGAATCACTCACTTCAGGAACATGATGTGAGTGAATCACTCACATCGCGATGACACGACCGGACCTGATTCGATCGGGGCGTGAGTCTGATACAATCTGCGTTAGTGCCATATTGTCCCTATATTTATTCTGATTTAGAGACAGATACGAATTGAGGGGGTGCTTTCGTGCTCAAGCGGTCTCTCTATGATGCCCTGCTCAACTGGAAGGCCAACAACCATCAGAAGGCCCTCATGGTCGATGGTCCGCGCCAGGTCGGAAAGACGTTTCTCCTCGAGGAGTTTGGGAGGAGGGAGTACCGGGACCTCGTGAAGATCGACTTTCTCGTTGACGAGGACGCCAGGAGGCGGTTCGGATCCGCCCAAAGCGCCGCCAGGGTCATCGAGCTGGTTTCCCTCATCGCGGGACACGAGCTGGTTCCCGGGGAGACCCTCGTCTTCTTCGATGAGGTCCAGAGGGCGCAGAATCTCGTCACCTTCTCGAAGTATCTGGTAATCGATGGAAGGTTTGACCTTGCGATGTCTGGGTCGATGCTTGGAGTCGAGCTGGGAGGGGTAAGGTCATGGCCTGTAGGCTATCTGCATACCATAGACATGGCTCCTCTTACCTTCGAGGAGTTCTGCTGGGCGAGGGGGGTTCCCCAATCGATTCTCGACCAGGTGAGAGAGGGCTATGAGGAGAAGACCCCGCTCGATGACTCCCTGCATGGTCTTCTCATCGACCTCTTTAGGCAGTATCTTGTCATCGGCGGTATGCCGGAGGTGGTGCAGAAGAGCCTGAATACGCGCAATGACCTTGGTGCGGTGCGGCAGGTGCAGGCGGATCTCCTGAGCCTGTATCGTGAGGACATCGCACAATACGCGGGCAATCGCTCCCTTCAGGTCAAGGCGATCTATGACGCCATACCAACACAGCTTGACAAGGAGAACAAGCGCTTTCAACTGAAGACGCTGAAAGACGGTGCCCGTTTCGAGCGATATGCCAACGACTTCGCTTGGCTCGTCGCCGCGCGCTCTGTGCTGAGGACGGTCAATGTGACAGAGCCCAAACCTATGCTTGCCCGCACAGAGGAACAGGGGCGGTTCAAGTTGTACCTTAGCGATGTCGGAATGCTCCTTGCCAGCTACCCCGCAGAGGTTGCCATGGCGGCGATATCGGGTGAGAGGTCGGTCAACTCTGGTTCGGTGTACGAGAACGTCGTGGCGCAGGAGCTGGCCGCGCTGCGGTCCCCGTTGCGCTATTACCACCATAGCCGTAAGGGGGAGGTGGACTTTCTGATCGAGACGCACAAGGGCGCGGTCCTGCCCATCGAAGTCAAGTCAGGGAAGGACTACAAGCTTCACACCGCCCTCAACAGCCTGCTGGGAACGGATGAATACGGGATCGAGGAGGCGGTCGTGCTCTCGGAGGCTAACGTCTCGCAGGGCAGACGGGCGGGAAAGACAGTGCACTACCTGCCGCTCTATATGGTTGGTCTGGTTGCTGCCGAGGCATCGACGCCAGTGACGGACTCTGACGCGCTCAAGGGCGTCAGGCTCGATCCGATCGACTTCTCGGGCTTCTCGGAATAGACTGGGCTTTGGGGGAGTTTGGTCGCAGAGCTCTGTGCGGGTGTGAAGCAGGTTTACAAGCTGGTGCCCAGACTGATGGGGGGGTTGCGACGCAGGCAGTGGGCGAGGGGGAGCCTCGATGAGGGAGCGCCATGGCTTAAGCTCACCCCAGACGATGGATGTCACAGAGACGTAAGGGCTTGTTCCTGCGCGGGGGATCGGAAAGACTCTGGCGCCACAGCCGCTGCGGCTGTGAAGTCCCTCGTAGATGTCCATGACCAAACTGATCGGCGTTAATGCCGACCCTCTGGTTCGACGCTCTACAAAAGCAATCAAGCTATATCGATCGTCTGCGCAGATAAGCGGCCCTATCTAAGCACATCGGCTGCGGAAAATGGATTGGGACCCTGGTGCTTGACCTCGCTGACTTGGGCGTTGAGCGCCGCGACTGATGTCGATGCTGACCCCGCCCGATCCAGCCCTCCGTAGGTGACCCAAGAGTATGGTAGCCCAAGAGGCCGCTCGAGGCTCTCGGAGCCGGTCATCTTAGCCCGCGCCACCCACCAGAAACCATCAAGAGCCGAGTATGTCCAAGAGGAGGGCGCCCAGAATCACGTAGAGGACACCCGCTAGGACGCAGCCCACCAGCCACGTGAGTGCGCTGGCACGCTCGTCGAGGACCCTATCCTCCGCGAGTGTGGCGCCCATGCCCGCGACGAGCGCGCTCACGGAGGCTACGGCGGACGCCACGGAGGCGTGGACGGGCCCGAGTGACACCTCGTGATGGATATCGAGCGTCCGTGCGACGAGGGCGTGCACGGCAACGTTCACGACCAGCACCACGAGGGACACGAGCGCCCCCCCGATGAGCGGCTGCAGGTACCTTCGCCATGCACCGGCGGCCGCACCCGCCTGTGGGCTGCGCTCGGGCTGCCTCTCTCGCCCAGACATGTGGAGCTCCCTCCCAACGACGATTCCCAGCCGTCACAGCAGAGGACTGTCATCCTTATCGTACCACGCCCCGCGAGGGCCGTGATGTGCGAGGGGCCACCGTGTCCCCAAGCGCCGCGCAAGCTCGAGCGCGTCATCCAGCCGCGTGGTCGCAGGGAGAGCGGGGCAGGCCACCGGTCCGTCGTAACTCCAGGCGCAGCCGTCTCGGGAGGTCCCCGAGGGGCGCCTGGCGGCGCGGGGGGGGCTGCGGGAGACGTCCCAAACCTAAGGTCGTTTGAGGCAGACCTCACTTATCTCCACAGGATCTCCGTGTTATAGTTAACCAAAGCATTCCCTTAGAGATGAGGATTGGCTATGGGCAGCAGCATGTCGAGGGAGGTCCGCTTCGGCGCGAGGACGCTTCTGGTCGTTATCCTGACGGTTGCGATGGCCCTCCAGGGCTATGTGCCCGCAGTGGCGGCGCGCGTCGACACCGCACGGCCCGGGGACGCCGCCACCTATGAGATCGGGGTGGGGGAGACGGTGACGTTGCCGTCCCCGGACGGGAGGACGACTTTCGAGTCCAGTGACCCGAGGGTCGCGACGGTGACCGACGAAGGCGTCGTGAGGGGCGTGGGCGAGGGCCACGCGACGATCAGGGCGACCATCGCGATGCCCGGCATCGGCGGTAGGCTCTGGGAGTGGGCCCTCATCATCATCGGGAGGGTGCTGGGGAAAGATGACCCCATAGCCCAGACCGTGACAAGGGAATTCAGTGTTGTCGTGAAGCCCAAGGTGGACGGGCGTCCCGTGGACAGCGATGGGGACGGCATCATTGACGCGGACGAGGCCTCGCTCGGAACCGATCCGCGGAAGCCCGACACCGACGGCGACGGGCTCAGTGATTACGAGGAGCTTCTCCTTGGGACCGATCCGCTCACGCCCAACGAATACGACGCGACGCGTGACAGCGACGGGGACGGGTTGACCGACCTGGACGAGGCGACGAAACACAAGACGGACCCGCACGCGAAGGACACAGACTTCGACGGGCTCAGTGACTACGAGGAGGTGGTCACGCACAAGACGGACCCGCTGAAGAAGGACACCGATGGTGACTCCCTGTCCGACAAGTTCGAGATCGACCATGGGCTTGACCCGAACTCCGGCAGCTCCGACGGGACTCACAGAGACGATGAGGTCAAGACATCCCAGACCCTCCCGGAGTCCGCGATGAGCCAACAATTGAGGGATGAGTCGAACGTCGCCAGACCGAGCCTCAAAGGAGAGGCGGCGGGCGAGCTGGCGAGCAGCATCCACCTGTCAATAGCGGGCGACGCAGCGGTGAGGGACAACCGTGCAATCATTGGGAAGGCAGTGCAGGTTGTCGGTGACGATAGCCACGTCTCTGGCCTGACGCTCAGCTTTGATCTAAGCAGGTATGAGGGTGATGCGACCTACCTCATCATCGCCACCCTGGATGAGAGCGGGGGCTTCGCTCCCGTCGACTTTGAGCATACTGGCTCGACCCTGTCCGCGACCCTTACCAAAAGCGGGACATACTTTGTCTTGGATGTCAAGATGTTCTTTGATTCGTTGGGAATCATGCCTGATAAGGACGTGATGGCGTCCGCGTCATTGTCCGCAAGACATCCAGAGAACGAGGGTGGCGGGAGCTCCAGCGACGGGAACGCCATAGCCATTGAGAGAGGTGAGAGGAGGTCGAGCGAGTGGCTGCCCCCAGAGAGACTGATGGGAGGGATATGAAATCGGAAAGCCCATGCGCTGTATTGGGAGGCGAACAAGGAGTCGGATCCTCACCCTGCGGTGAGCGGGCGATGACGTCCTCCCGGGGCAGTCGATGCGCACGGGGCGCGAACGTCAGCGTCCAGCACGCTGACGTGGCGCGACGGCCTCAGGGCATATCTGTAGCCAAGGCTCCTGGCTCTGCAAGCTGGAGCAGGAACCTCCACGCGGGGATCACCTCGATGGACGTGCCGCCGACAGCGATCGTCTCCTGCTCCTCCTTGGTGACGATGACCAGCCGGCGGATGTCATCCTGTACGCGGGAGAGCTTCGCTAGGCTTTGGACCTCGCGTTTTCGCGCCCTCTCCGTGATCGAATGGGCCACCTGTATCGCCAGCCCCGCGTCTGGGGCATAGAACAAAATGGGCTCTTCAGGGGTTCGTGTGGGTTGACGCCTCGGTGAAGATGCCAACCTAGCAGCGGTGCCACTTGCTCAGAGTCTGTTTTCCCGACCAAGCGAGAGGGGCCAGCGAGGGGGGCGCCGCCGGCACGCCATGGTGGTTGAGGCGCTCGTGCCACCTGACGCAGCTCGCGTCGCGATTCGTATCGCGACTCGCGTCTCAACAGTGTACACAAGTGCCCCAAAACGGCACCGAGAGGCCATTTTAGCCGATCTGTGTACACTCCTGCGTCGTCGCCCTGGCGGTGACGCCCACGTTGCCGGGGTAGTGACGCAACCACCCACCCACACGAGCTCACGAACCTCACAAAGTGGCGACAGGCCCTCGTCACGAGGAGGGACAAGCGGCTTCCCCTCGTGCTGGGATCCTGCTGGGGCGTTGCGACCCGGTCGGCGATCACGCATGCGGGTTCGCGCTCACGAAAGGGCGTCCCGTGCCGACGACGGCCCGCACGCCGCGTCGATGGCCCGCGTGAAATCGTTGGGCGCCTCCTGGTGGATGTCGTGCCCTGACTCGACCACGACCGTCCTGCAGTCCGGTATCGCGGCCTGGACGCGCAGCGCGTCCTCATCGGTGTTTGCGGCATAGAGCACGCCCCCTTTCCCATAGCGAGTCCTCGCCTTGAGGTACACCACGGGACACTCGATCGCCTTGAGCAGTGCCTCCTGGTCAACGCCGCACATCCAGCTCCCGTCGTAAAACGCATCACCAAAGTGCGGGTCGTAGTCGTCCATGTAGTGCGTGATGTGAGTCCACGTGCGCGGTATCCATGCGTTTACCACGTGCTCGCCCGGGTGCCTCGCGCACCAGCTCTCGGTGGCACGTGCGAGCTTGGCCTGAAAGCCCCCAAACAGCGAGTAGAGGTAGCTTTTGTGCACATACCATACGGGATAGGTCATCTGTGCACCCTCTTGCTCGCAGTACTCGTGGGCGGGCAGGTAGCCGTCGTACCAGACGAATGCTCCCGCCCCCCTTTGGACCTCATCGGGGGTGACGCTGAAAAACGGCGGGTCTTCCAGGATGCATGCGAGGACGTTCGCGGAATCGTGGGCGGCGACGTAGGCTGCGAGGATGCCGCCCGAGCTGTGGCCCGAGACGGCATACGGCCCACCGATCACCTGCCTTGCGAATGAGATCAGCACGTCTCCTCCCGCAACGCAGGAGTAGAGTGAGGGGTCGTGGGCGGACTCTCCATGCCCAAGGCAGTCCACGGCAAACACATGGTAGCGCTTTGCCAGCGCTGGGAGCACCGGTGAGTAGTCTTCCCACTCCATTCCCTGTCCGTGTATGAGGAGGAGGGCCAAGCCGTCGCTCGGCCCCTCGGCGTAGTTTACCGTCACGCCCCCCACGGTGGCGTGCCTCTCGACGCACCCAGCGGACAGGGCCCTTCTGGTCATCCTCTCGTCGTGGTGGAGGTTGTGGTCGCGATAGAGCCCGAGTCCAATGCCTGCGGCAGCGAGGATCACCGCAGCGACGAGTGCCATCACCTTTGCCTCCTTCCACCTTTCACATGTTTTGTATCCGCTTGGTCCATGGTAGGCGTGGGAGTTGTACGGGACAACCAACCAAACCGGACATCTTTGCCCGTCAGGTGTCATGTTCTATTTACATCGCCACGTCGAACGGCACCCACGCGATTCGATGCGTGCAGGGCTACCTTGGGAAAGCACGGTCTTCTCCCTTTTCCTGGGGCATTCGACGTTCCTGATGGCCGGATCTTGGGCGCTGCAAACTCGAGGGCATCCGCACCAAGAGCGTATAGACTCGCGGTGGAGGGGAAGGTAGAACCACTTTCCCGTGTAGGTGGGCTCTTAAGCTGTATCTGAGAGGGACTATCATAAAGTTCTGCCCGATCAGGTGATGGGCATCGGAGTAGAGTAAGCGCTCGGACTGCAAGGTACCGGTCAATGACAGGTGATATACTTTCAAAAGGCAAACGGCATTTCTCCTTTGAAAGCGGCGCTCATGCGAAAGGACCTCAAGAACAGGCAGCGCTATCTAGACGAGGCGCTCATGTTCAGGGACACCGACCTCATCAAGGTCGTTACCGGCGTGCGTCGCTGTGGAAAGTCGAGTCTGCTCGCCCTCGTCCGTAACGCGCTCGAGTCCGAGCAGGTCAAGGGGCGGAGTTTCGTCGGACTTAACCTCGAGAGCATGACATGTTCTGTGAACACCGCAGAGGAACTGTATGCCTACTTCCGCGAGAGGCTGTCGGATGATGGACGCACCTACATCTTTCTCGATGAGCCCCAACGCATTGCTGGTTGGCAAGATGCTGTCAATGCCATGCGCGTGGACTTCGACTGCGACATCTACCTTACGGGCTCGAACGCCTACCTGCTCTCGAGCGAACTCTCCACGTACCTGTCGGGACGCTACGTCGAGGTCGGGATGTTGCCGCTCGCCTTTGCCGAATACGCAGACTTCTGTGGCGTCTCGTTCAAGCCTGGCAGCGTCGTCGCTCTCGACCTCTTTGGCGAGCCGGTGCTGTTCGACGACCTGTTCGAACGATACCTGGCGTATGGCGGGATGCCAGCCATCGCCTCTCTCGAGGTCCGGCAGGCAGAGCATGCCGCGTACATGTCGAGTATCTATGAGGCGGTGGCGTCCCGCGATATTGTCAATCGCGAGCGGAATAGGCGGCAGAGCCGCGTGACAAACCCGGAACTTCTGCGAAACGTGGCCGACTTTCTTGCCGACAACATAGGAAACCAGGTCTCCGCGTCCAGCATCGCAAGCACCCTGACATCTGCGGGCGTCAGGACCTCCCATCCAACCGCCGCGTCGTACATCTCCGCCCTCAACGAAGCGTACCTCTTCTATAGGGTGTCCCGTTACGACCTACACGGCAAGGCAATCCTGAGGACGAACCCCAAGGAGTACATCGTTGACCTTGGCCTCAGATCATATCTTGGCGGTTACAGGGCAACCGACATGGGTCGGATCTTCGAGAACATCGTGTACCTGGAGCTTTGTTTCAGGGGGTATAGTGTGCACGTTGGCAAGATTTACGGCAAGGAGATCGACTTCGTAGCGGTAAAAGACGGCGAGAGGCTCTACATCCAGGTGGCCGATGAGCTGTCCAACGAGTTGACCAAGAAGCGCGAACTCGCATCGCTGAGATCACTCAGGGACGCATTCCCAAAGATGGTTATTGTGAGGAAGGGCTCATACGAGACTGACGTCGACGGCATTAGGATTGTTCGGGCACGCGACTTCTTTTTGGATAACTGGCAGTGAGCTGGCAGTGAGTCTCCCCATCGCGTGCTCGATGCTGTGGCACCCCCTTGAGCCTTTTGGAGCCATCATCGTAGATTACGTCAAGCACTCATTTCGAGGCTCTTCGGGGGTTCGTGTGGGTTGACGCCTTGGCGAAGATGCCAACCTGGCAACGGCGCCACTCGCTCAGAGTCTGTCTTCCCGACCAAGCGAGAGGGGCCAGCGAGGGGGCGCCGCCGGCACGCCGTGGCGGTTGAGGCGCTCGTGCCACCTGGCGCAGCTCGCGTCGCAATTCGTATCGCGACTCGCGTTGCAACAGTGTACACAAATGCCCCAAAACGGCACCGAGAGGCCCGATCCTCCCATTTGTGTACACTATTGCGATCCCAAGGCCACCCACAACCCAAGCCCACGGCCCAACAGTGTACACAAACGCCCAAAAACGGTACCGAGAGACCATTTTAGCCAATTTGTGTACACTCCTGCGTCGTCGCCTTGGCGGTGATGCCCACGCCGCCCTAGCGGTAACGCAACCACCCACCCACACGAGCTCACGAAGCTTCCATTTCAACAGTAGTTAGGCAGCTACAGCCCTCATATATCTACGGCAAGTCTGTCTGCAAATGCATATTGCCGATATCGGCAATATGCATGATCCTCTGGTAGACTATCGGCAAGCCATTTGCCGACGGGAGGCACGCATGAGATACCTTTCGGTTGCAGAGATCGCCAGACTTTGGGGTATCTCCGCTAGGGGCGTGCGCAACTACTGCATACAGGGGCGCGTGCCGGGCGCCTTCCTCACGGGGAAGACATGGAGCATCCCGGCCGACGCGAGGAAACCGGCTCGCCTGAACGGGCGACGAGTGGCGCCTACCCCACTTCTTGCGAGACTTCGCGAGGAGATGTCCGCGCGAACTTCGGGGGGCATCTACCACAAGGTGCAAGTTGAGCTTACCTACAACTCCAACCACATGGAGGGCAGCAGGCTTACCCGCGACCAGACACGCCTCATCTTCGAGACCTCTACGATTAGCCCGCAAGGGGAGGGCGTGCGCGTCGATGATGTGATCGAGGCCTCCAACCACTTCCGTTGCGTCGATCACATCATCAGCCATGCAGGCGAGGCCCTCTCCGAGTCGCTGCTGAAGGACTTGCACGGGACCCTCAAGGCATCCACGAGTGCCTCGGGCAGGGACTGGTTCGCCGTGGGCGACTATAAGCTGCTGCCCAACGAGGTTGGAGGCCGCGAGACGACCGCCCCAGAGAACGTCGCACGGGAGGTGCGCGGTCTCATATCCTCCTATGAGGCGAATCGTGCCCTGACGCTCGAGGACATCGTGTCCTTCCACGTGTCGTTCGAGCGCATCCATCCCTTCCAGGACGGCAACGGCCGCGTTGGCCGGCTCGTCATGTTCAAGGAATGCCTGCGCCATGGGATAGTGCCGTTCGTCATCGGTGATGATACAAAGTTCTTCTACTATCGTGGCCTGTCTCGGTGGGACAAGGAGAGGGGGTGGCTCATGGGCACGTGCCTCTCGGCTCAGGACAGCTTTAAGGGGTGGTTGGACTACTATCGCATTCCGTACTTCGGCTGAGGTGAGCGAGAGTCCCAAACTGAATGCGGGCGTTGTCGTGCCGCCGGCCGTCTGGGATGGCGAGGGCGAGTGACCGTACGCTCCGCGTCTGGGAGACATGGCGCGCAGCCCGACTTCCCAAGGGACGGGGGATGCAGGCGTTGCCAGCCGCTACCGCGCTGCGATCCTGCGGATGCCCTGGAGGCTCGACGCTTCCTCGAGTATCCCGATGAGATCGGTCGCCTGATAGAACGCGCCTCGCCTCGCGTTGCCCATCTTCGAGAGTATCCCTCGCTTGCAGGCGGTCTGGATGAGGGCGCGCCCCGCGCGGTCGGTGATGCCAAGGCGTCTGGACACGAAGCCGACATCGACCACCGGCTGCTCAACAAGCAGGGCAGGAAGCCTGTGCGAGGCCGAACCGGCGCGGTCGGCGTTTGAGGAGCGCCACGTGCCCAGGATAACATCAACGTCTGCGGCGATCCGGGAGCCTATGACGACGGCAAGCTCCAATGCGTCGGCTAGGCAGCTGACGATGGGCTCGATCTCTCCCTCATGGTACGCGTCGAGCGCTCCCATGTACCTCTTTACGTCGTGCAGAAGCCCCGCCGAGATGGGCAGGGTCGCGTGCAGCAGGGCCTCGTCCAGTGCCAGCATGCGGTGCAGGATTACGCGCCCCGTGCGACCGTTGCCATCCGTGAATGGGTGTATGGTCTCGAACTGCGCGTGGAAGAGCGCTGCCTTCGTCACAGACGGCATGTCCTCGCGGCGCCCGAACGTCACAAGGTCATCAAGACATCCGCGCACCCTTGCGGCATGCGGAGGGACGAACGAGGCGCCATGGGGACTGTAGGGGGAACCGCCTATCCACACCTGCTCGTCCCGCAGGCCCTCTTCGGTGACGTTTGCCATGAGTGTGTCGTGGATGTCGCATATCGAATCGATGTCGATGGGTCCTTGCTGGCGCAAGGCCTCACGCATGGCAGCGACGTTGCCAGCGATTGTCAGGGCGTTAGCAGGAGCCTTGTCCGTCAGTTCGGCGAGCGCCACGTTGCGTACGCTGGACGTCAGCCGCTCGATCTGGGAGCTAGATGAGGACTCGCTCCTGAGGAGCAGCGCCGGGAGGTCGTAGGAGCGTACTGCCTGTGCCTGGTCGAAGCGCGCCATGGCGACCTCCACCTCCAAGATGCGCTGTGACAGTCCCCGTGGTAGGCTGACCGCCTCGCTGGCGATGGTCGCGGGAACTGCGGCCTCGTAGCTCGATAGAATCTTCCTCCTGCGGCTCTTGGGGATGAGTGCCAGCTCATCTGGGTCACGTTCCCATGCGCACGTCTCGTGCGTGATGCTCGGCCACATGGCGTCTTCCGCTCTCTTTGCTCCGGTTTGTAGATAATAACGGAAGTAAATTCTAATATACTTCCGAACTAGCGGCACATGGGTTCGTGAGTCGGCTGGTTGGGGCTCAGAAAACGTAACGAAATTAACTATCCAACCCTAGTCGGGCCTTGGCCTGATGAAGTACCTCTACTCACCGTGAAAGCCATCGCGCTCGATGTCGATAGATTCCATCTCGTTACCTGCCACCTTGATCCTACGCTCGTAGACCGCCGGGTCCACCGTGCAGCGCACCTCCAGGCTGGCGGAGGCTGTGGTTGAGGAGATGAGTCTGACGATGTGCTGCAGCGACTTGAGCGGCCGGCCGCATTGCTAATCGCCACCTGGGGGCCTTTCGTGACGGTCGTAGGCGGGGTCTCAGCAGGCTAGCCCTCCGTGCTTTCGGTATTGGACAGGTATGGCTTCCATAATAGACACTCGCGCCATTCACCCGTGAAGCCCATGCGCTCCTGGTTGCGCCTCGTGAGCCCGAACATCATGTCCAGCAGGCGCTTGCGCCAGCTCGTGTCTGGTGCAATACGCTCGAGTAGGTAGCTCAGCATGGTGAGCGTGCCAAACATCTTGTCGTTTTTCACGTCATAGGGGTCGCGCCACTTAGGTTGTGACCTCGGGATCTTAGGCGGGTTACCGATGGTCCTGTTCCAGAGGCGACCGTGGTGGGCACAGATGTTGCGCACGGTGTTGACGGTCAGCAGCCATGAGTCGAGCACCGTGGTGTTAATGCCCAGGTTGTGCGCAATCTGCTTCCTCACGAGTACGGGTGAGCCCTTGTAGAGGGCGACCACCATGCCGAAGTCCATCACGTTCACGAGTATCCAGTAGGGCGGCAGGTCGTGGTGGTCACCGTACTTGTTGTGGAAGTGCTTGGCGAAGGGCTCGCCTCTCTTGGCCCTCCCATAGGTGTCGTGGCACTTCTCGATGAAGTGCCCGTAGCGCTTCTCGCTCAGTCTGGGGAGCTTCCCCCTGTCCAGGAAGCCGAAGGGGCCGGTCTGCTCGGCAAGGATGTATGCGAGCTGCGTGCGCATGTAGACCTCCACGCGCTCTACGGCATCAAAGACCACGAGGCGGAACTGCCGATCGAACACGTACATGTCCCAGACGCGACGGAACGTGGTACCCTCCTGGAACTCGTCCGAGCCCTGTTTCTTGTGGATGTGCCAGTAGCCACTCAGGCGATAGTAGCCCATGTCCCGAAGATGGTTAGTAAGGTCGTCTCGGTCAGCAACCATACCTCGGTCATTCATGAGGAGGTCAGCCTGCTGCTCAAAGGTGAGAAAGGGCTTAGTATATTCCATGGACACGGTGTCCTTTAGATAGGCAAAAACCCGCCAGTGTGCATCGTTGAGAGGCCAGGCGGGCTTACTAAAGCTAGTCTAGCACAGAAGGGCGTGTCCTGTACAAGAATTGTGGGAGATTCTATGGGAGGTATGCTACGATTGTTGTTGCTCACATGCTCACATCCTACCCGACCCGAACACCCAACACATGAGCAGACCTTACGAGTGAAGTCCGGCGTCCGAGTCGGGCCTTACTCGTTATCCCACGCGAGTTTCGGCTTTCTCTTGCCGTACGCCACGGCTTTACGCAGCGTCGACTCACTCAGGCCCCAGAGCTCGCTTGCGTCCGAGAACGACATGAGCCCGTCAAAGGGCGTCTTGACCTTCATACCGTTCTCCCACAGCTCGTCGCATGACAGATCGAGGTCATCGCCCCAGACGATCCCGTAACCGCCCTGGTCCACCTCTACGGACCCGAACAGCGCCCCGTTCCTGAGTGCCCTGAAAGCGGGAAATCTCCTGTCGAGGGATTTCGTGTCGTACACTTTGGTGGCCCCGTTCGCAAACTGGACGCTGAGCCTCATGTCGGACAGTGCGGCAACATCCCTCACCTTATGAAACAACATTCCCATTGCCTCCTCGCCACGTGGATCGAGCCTTCTGGACTCCTGCGTTCTGTGGCCTACAAGAAGCAAGACATGTATGTTGGAACGCAGGTAATCGCACCGTCGCTGCGCATGTCCTTCGTGTAGACCAGATACTGGCTGCCGACCCTCGAGGGGTACTTCTGGCTAAACGCGTCGAGCGAAGGGTGCGTGCTGTACTTGGACGACTTGACTTCGACCGGGCAGATCTTTTTCCCATCAGGGACGAGGAAGTCGATCTCGTAGTTGCGATTTGCCCCCTCCTTTGGCCACGTGTGGTAGAAGAGCCGGTGCCCGTGTGCAACCAGCTCCTGCGCCACGACATTCTCATACACGGCCCCTAGGTTCGCGGGAAGCCTGTCGGCGAGCAGCTTCTCGTACACAGCGTTCTCGGTCATGTCCGCATCCTTGAATGAGAGGGTAACGAACAATCCGGTATCCGCAAGATATAGTTTGAACTTCTCTAGGTTGACGTTCGAGGACATCCCCACGTTCGGGTCGTTTGCATGGTAGGCGACCAGCACGGTCTTAGACTCGTGCAGCTCGGCAATCTCCTCAAGGATGTCTGCAGCCCGGCGGTTGGCAAGGATGCTTGACACGTGGTACCGCGATGACTTCCTCGCTAGCTGTGCCGGTATGGCGTCGAAGAGAAGTGCCAGCACTCCCGATGGGCTGATCTTGTGGAAGTCTTCCTCATACAGGTTGATGATCATCCGTTTGGCGCCGTCTATCTCCCGGAGGTTGTTCGTCTGCAGGTAGGTGTCGACAATCTGTGGCATCCCGCCCACAAGCATGTAGAGACGAAAGTCACGCATGAGCCTTCGGTTCGTCTGTTCACCAAGCTGTGCCTTCGAGACAAAGGCATCCTTCAACAAGGATAGCGTCGAATCGTTGCCACGTGCCCACATGAACTCCTCATAGTCCATGGGACGCATCTGGACTCGCTCTTCCTCACTTGGAATGAGGATGCCCGCAGTGTTCTTTCGTATCGAGATAAGCGAACCCGTTTCGATGTAGTCATAGCGCCCGTCCTTGACAAGCTTCTTTATGGCTTGCCTCGCCATGGGGCAGAGCTGCACCTCGTCGAAGATGATAAGAGACTCTCGTTCGAAGAGGCGGACCGAATAGCGTAGCTGGAGCTGGAGGAAAAGGTAGTTCAGGTCCGACACGTCCTCGAAGAGTTCCCGGACGTCGTGCGCCGCCTCGGCAAAGTCGATGAGGATATAGCTACGGTACTCATTCTTTGCGAACTCCTCAACAACGGTTGATTTGCCGACGCGTCGCGCACCCTCGATCAGCAGCGCCGTCTTACCGTCGGAGCGAAGCTTCCACTCCTGCATGACACTGTAGATTTTGCGTTTGAACATCTCCACACCTCATTTCCGTACTTTATTAGACTTCAATATAGTGCATTTCCGCACATTTATATCGACACAACGCTTCCGATGGCCCACCGCCCCGTTTCTACGAGAGTCTCTACGAAGGCAGGCGCCAGTTCGCCCTCGCCAGGCTGCCAAAGAGGCGTGCCAAACCTCCCTGCGCGCGGATGCGTTTGAAGGGCACGTGCGATGATCGAAGGAACGTCGTCTTCCTGAGAAAGATCGTCCCCACAACTCCCCAAAGGCCATCGCCACGTACGGTGGACCAGGTGGTCCAGGTAGCCCAGGGTCTTGCGGGAGCCTTTGGGCGCGCGTCCGCACATCCTTCGAGGTGGCACATGCCGGGGGGCATTTGATGGTAGCATTGCCCCAACGGGTGTACTCCTTGGTTGCCAGAAGGAGGGGGCGTGGGGCGTGCGTCGCAGACGCATGGCCCTGCTCGCCCTTCCCCTTAGGTGGTTGCGCCTGACTGCCTTGCAGTCAGGCTGTGGTCCCACCTCGGCAAAGCGCACCGTTCGCCGCATCCGTCCAGGGCTGTCTCCAGAAACAGAGGGTAGGGGGACATGAGGTTTGTCATAGAGCAGCTGTCGAAGCGTTTCGACGCAAAGGAAGTCCTGAGGGATATCAGCTTCACCTTTGAGGAGGGGAAGATATACGGCCTGCTCGGCAGGAATGGTGCAGGGAAGACGACCCTCTTCAACTGCCTTAACCGGGACATCCGGACTGACGGCGGAACCTTCCATTTTGAGACGGCGGATGGCGTCAGGGACGTCTTGCCCGAGGACATCGGCTACGTCCTCTCGACGCCGACTGTTCCGGAGTTCCTTACCGGACGGGAGTTCTTGAAGTTCTTTATGGACATCCACGCGGACGAGCTGAGCGACACAAGGTCCATCGACGACTACTTCGATGACATGAGCATCGAGGTGGGGGACAGGGACAGGCTGCTCAAGGACTACTCCCACGGCATGAAGAGCAAGATGCAGATGCTGGTCAGCATCATCGCCCGACCGACCTTGATGTTACTGGATGAGCCTTTGACCTCCCTTGACGTTGTGGTCGCAGAGGAGATGAAGCAGCTGCTGCGCTCCTTGAAGGAGGGGCGAATCATCATCTTCTCGACGCACCTCTTGGATCTGGCGTTGGATCTGTGTGATGAGATCGTGCTGCTGAACCATGGCGTTCTTGAGGCCGTCGACAAGTCCGACCTCAACAACGGGGAGTTCAAGGACAAGATCATCGCGGCGCTGAGGGAGGAGGGCGATGCGTAAGACCCTGCGACTGTCCTTCTCGCTGAGAAATACCTACCGCGTCAACTCGATCCTGTATGCCCTCAGGCAGGTCCCCCTGCTGAGGCGACTTGTTCCTGCCGATGTGTATCGGCACCGCGAGTTCAAGCTGCTCGCGAACGTCCTGTCCGTAGTGTGGGAGATCCTGTCGGTGTTTGTCGGGAAGGCCCTGTACGTTGTCCTTATGGTGATGGTGCCCGCGAGCCTGCTGGACCTCTCCGCACATGCCAGGGCACAGCTCTTGCTCCACCTGTTTCTGTTGCTCTCCCTGATCGGCGCGACAACGGACACTTATCTGTTCGATCCGTCAAAGGACAAGTACTATGCCGTGGTCCTGCTTGGCATGGACGCGCGGGAACACACCCTTGTCAATTACCTCTATGCGCTTGCGAAGGCGCTTGTCGGCCTCACGCTGTGTACGTTGGTGTTTGCCCTGCCGGCTGGCCTGTCTCTTGGGCAGTGCCTGCTTGTTCCGCTGTACGTGGTGGGCGTTAAGATGGTCTACAGCGCAAGATGGCTGTGGGATTATGAAAAGGGCGGGCGGGTGCATAGCGAGATGAGAGACGCAGCGTCGCTGTGGGTCGTGATGTTCCTGCTGCTGGGCGCCGCATACGCCCTTCCGCTCATGGGGCTCATGATTCCTGTGACAGTGGCTGTGCCCTGTATGGTCGCAGGTGCCCTTTTGGGCATACCGGCACTGTGGAAGATACTGACCTTTGCCCACTATCCCACGATGTGTAAGGAGCTGCTGCAGGATGCGGTCGTGACCCATCCAGTCACCCTGCAAGGCGTTCGCTTGGATGCGATCAGGAAGAGCATCAGTGTGGACACGGGTATCACAAGCCAGAGAAAGGGTCTTGAATACCTGAATGAGCTGTTCATCAAGCGACACCAGGGGCTTCTCTGGAGATCGGCGAGGCGGATTGTCGTAGCTGCCCTTATCGTGTTCGTCGGCTGCGTGGTCGCGATGCGGCAGCTCCCGTCGTTCAGGCTCAGCGTGAACGACTCGCTGATGTCCTATCTGCCGCATATGGTCCTTGTGATGTACGCGATCAATCGTGGGTCGGGCTTTACTCAGACGCTGTTCGTCAATTGTGATCGCAGCCTGCTGACCTATCCGTTCTACAAGCAGCCGGGAAGCATTCTGCGGCTGTTCTGGATCCGCCTCAGAGAGATCGTCAAGGTGAACCTGTTGCCGGCAGCTGTGATCGGTGTGGCGCTCACGTCGTTGCTCTACCTCTCCGGTGGCACGGATGCCCCCGTGGACTACGTGGTGCTGTTCGTGTCTGTCACGGTGATGAGCGTCTTTCTCTCTGTGCACTATCTGACCCTCTATTACCTGTTGCAGCCCTATAACGCAGGCACGGAGATGAGGAGTGGGACGTACCGCGTCATGACTGCGGTGACCTATGCTGTCTGCTACCTAATGATGTGGGTGCGACTGCCCGCACTGGTCTTTGGCGCGGCACTCATTGCCTTTTGCGTATGCTATTGCATCGTGGCGAGCGTTCTCGTCTATCGACTGGCGCCAAAGACCTTTCGCATCCGCCCGTGAGGCCGCACGGGCACGAAGATGCCAAACGTCCGAGACAAAAAGGCAGTTCGATGCGGCGAGGCGGTCTTTGGCCGTCTAGCTCCGCCTCAGGTGGCGCTCCATGCGTCGGCTCAGCGCCACAAGTGCCATGACGATCACGTAGTAGACAGCGGCGACAACAACAAACGGCTCGAACGCGCGGTACGTGAGTGCCTGGACGCTCTGCGCCGCGCGCATCATGTCCATGAGGCCGATCGTCGCCACCAGAGACGAGCTCTTGAGCACCGTGATGGCCTCATTGACCAGCGCCGGAGCAACCGAGCGCAGTGCTTGCGGGATGATGATCTCCCACATCATCGAAGGGTAGGGCAGGCCTAGGGCGCGTGCGGCGTCGTACTGGCCGCGATCGACGCCCTCGATGCCGCCACGGACGGTCTCCGAGACGGTGGCTGACCCGTTGAGTCCAAGCGTAAGCACGGATGCCGCGAACATCGAGATCTTGTAGCCAGTGAGCTGCGGCATCCCAAAGTACGTGATGAAGAGCAGCACGATGAGCGGTATGCCGCGAAAGATTGACGTGTAGAAGTCTAGGATCACGCGAAGCGGCTCGCACGGCAGCACCTTGAGCACGGAGATGAGAAACCCCAGCACAAACGCTAGGAGTAAAGCGGCTCCCGTCACCTCCAGGGTGACGACGAGGCCACCCACGAACATGGGCGCATAGGGTTCGATGAGCGAGAAGTTCATACGGCCCTCTGGCTAGCCCGGCGTGGCGGAACCCACGCCCTTTGTCGCCGTGCCAGAGGCCGAGAAGTCCCCGTCCCACTTGAAGTCTGTGCCCACGTAGGTTCCAATGAACTGGTCGATGGTGCCGTCCTTGAGCATCTCGCCGACGCACTGGTCGAAGGCCGCGACGAACGATGCTCCCTTCGTGGCCATGATGCGGTAGACGCCCACGTAGTCCTTCGTCTCGGCCCGGCCGAGAAGACCAAGCACCAGGCCGCCATTGGCGTCGCGCATGGACTGACCCTCGGCGCCGTCGCACAGGTAGGCGTCGATGCGGCCGGCAAGGACCTCTTGGAGGCACTGGTTGCCACCGTCGTAGGTGTGGATGTCGGCGTTTGGCAGGACGGCAGAGACGAACTTGTTCTGCACGGTGCCGGTGGTGCAGGCGATGCTCTTGCCCGAAAGGCCATCCACGCTCGTGATGGGATTGCCGCCCAGGGTGAGCACGCCGACGAGCGGCTGGTAATAGCCGCGTGTGAAGTCATAGCTTTGCTCGCGCTCGGCATTCGAGGACATGGCCATCGTGAAGGAGGTGTCGCTCGCCTGAACGGAGGCCAGTGTGGCGGCGAACTGCTGCGGCTCGAAGTCGTACGTAAAGCCAAGACGCTTGGCCATCTCGTCTGCAACGGCAATGTCAAGGCCCACGACCTTCTGGGTGCCGTCGGACTGCATCTCGACGTAGCGATAGGGCGCGAAGGCGTCATCGCCTACGAAGCTAAGGTGCCGTCCAGAGAGATCTGTTGTCGAGGCCGAGGATGACGCACCGCCAGCAGTGCCTTCTTGCGGCCCTTTGCAGCCCGCGAGTGCGAGCGTTGCTCCCGCTGCCATCATGCCGAGAAACGACCTGCGACCCATCGGGCCGCCCATCTTGGTATCCATTCTGCAACACCTCCAGCGTTCTCCTGCACTGCCACCCCAGTGTAGCCTACGGAAATCATAACTTCTAGCGAGGATACAAACTGGTAGCCTTCGCGAAGGTCTTGAGGCGCGGAACCCTCGCAAGTGCGGGGCCACCTGGGGGTAGCCTCGTTGCTCCCTCAGCTTGCGAGGGGGGTTAAGTTCTCGACGGCCTCGTGCACGGTCATGCGCCTGCCGCTGTGGCCGAGGTTGATCAGCACGTAGCGGTCGTGCCCGATGCCCAGCTCCTTCACGTACGAGACGTGGCGCAGGTCATGGTGGCTCGTCATGCGCTCGGTCAGGTCGCGGCTCTCCTCTGGTTTCATCACACAGACCATATCGACGGAGGCCTGATCGATGGCCATAATGTCCGTCGAGGCGAATGTGCTTACGTTGGGCGTCCGTCACGATGGGGGCTGCCGAGACGCTCGTGGTCCGGTTGGTCACGCTCGTGGCCGTGTTCCTCTCGCCCTCGTGCATGGGGAGGTTGTGGATGTATGGCATTGGATGATATATAATTATGTCATTGAATACTATAAACCTTTGGAGTTGCCTCTATGATGACGTATTACGAGCGCCCACTTGCGGGCGAGATCCTCCGTGCGCACAGCAAGGTTGTCGTGCTTGAGGGTGCGCGTGCCGTCGGGAAGTCCACGCTTGCGCGCAGGCAGCTGGAGTCGCACGGATACGCCTATTACACGCTGGCAGATGCGGGCACATTGCGACAGGCGTCGTCGGATGCGGCGGCTTGGATACAACGCATCAGGGTGCCGGCGATTATTGATGAGGCTCAGCTCGCCAAGGATATTCCGCTTGCGGTGAAAGAGTACACGGACCAGAAGCCGGGACAGGACATACTTTTCATACTTACGGGGTCAGCATCTATCGCACGCTCGGGGCTGGGCGGTCAGGATCCTCTGACAAGGCGTGTGAGGAGGTTCTCACTCTACCCTCTGACCCAGGCAGAGCTTCATAGGTCTACGTTCAACATCGTTGATAGCCTCTGGCACTCAGAGCCTGACCTTACGTATGGATCACGTCTGACGATGGATGACCTTGGGTTGATGATGTCCACCGGCGGGTTCCCAAAGTATGCTGTGGACACACGGCTGATGAGCACCAGCGAGCGTGGGCTATCGATACGCGATGACATCGATAGCGTTTTGGGGGACACGCTTCTTCCTGAGGAGAGATTTGATAAGAACATTGCACAAAAGATCTTGCAGAGGTTGCTTGTGTACCCAGGTGGCATCCTGAATGTCAGCAAGGTCGCATCCGGGTTGGAATATGATGTCAGGACAATCAATAGGTATATAAGCATATTTATCAGGCGCTTCCTTATTCACACGCTTCCAAACCTAGCCACCCGACCAACGAGGCAGCCCTATGCCCGAGCGAAGGTGCACCCGGTAGACAGCTCTTTTTCGGTCGAGACGCTGAGGATGTCGGGACATGATATGACGCGCGAGCCAGAGGAGTTCGGAAACCTTCTTGAGTCGTTTGTGGTGCAACAGGTCATCCCGGCATGCCAGTGGTCTCAGGAGCGGCCCGATTGCTTCTATTGGAGAGAGGCGGGTGTGTCACCACGCGAGGTCGATCTCGTCTTGAAAAACGATGCTGGGAAGCTTATTGGTATCGAGGTCAAGAGCTCAGAGACTGTCAAGCAGGACGATTTCAAGGGGCTGCGTGCCCTTGCGTCCAGAGATGGGCGCCTGAGTCGTGGGTTTGTGATATATACGGGCAGCCAAGTCATCAAAGAGGACGATCGCCTATGGGCGATTCCCGTATCGGCGCTCTGGGAGGATGGAGCGTTCGTGTCTGATGCGCATGGATCGCTTTTGGGCAACCCGGTGATGAGAGCGGATGCCAATCCCTTGTCTTCTGCGGATGCGTTGCCCGTAGATGCGAATGTCTTTCTGAGCTACTCCCATGCCGATGACGCACATCTGGGAGGTGCCATCATAGGACTCGTCGACCAGATCAAGAGCGAATATGAGTATGAGATGGGATCGACCCTCAACGTCTTTGTCGACAAGCGTTCAATCAACTGGGAGGAGGACTGGAAGGCCGCAATGAACGGGAGCTTGGGAATCGCTAACGTTTTGATGCCTGCTGTAACCCCCCGTTATCTGCGGAATCCCGCATGTCGAGACGAGCTCACGCAGTTCGATGATCGGATGAGGGGCGTACCAGGCTCACAGGTGCTGTCACTGGTGTGGCAGGACTACGGGGCCGTCAGGAGAGCTATGCCCAACGATCCCGTTCTCAAGGCGATAGACAAGCATCAGAGGATATCCGTATCTGAGCTACGTGGCCTCAGTATAGACTCCACTGCGTATCAGGCGAAGGTCGCCGAGATCGTATCGAAGCTCAGGGAGTTGATGGAGCGGGGGACAGCTCATGAGGACGCCTCTGACATCGCCGAGAAAGGGCATGGGCGGGGGGAGGCAGACGGGCTGATTGAAGCATTTGATAGGCTGGAGCAGGATATCCCACCGTTCAACGATGCGGTAGCGAGGGTTGTGACGGGCATCGACGACATTAGTGCCTTCGCACACGAGCACCCAGCTCCATCACAGAGCAGCGCTACATCGTATCTTGCCTGGAGTCAGACCTTTGGCGAGGGGGTAGGGAAGGGTACCAAGACCCTGCGCGAGGGATTGAAGGAGCTGGCTCGCTATTGGGGTGACGTTCACGATGCGCTGAACCGTTGTCTCGCTGTTCTCATATCGTCTTCTGACGCCGACCAACGGCAGGAAGGGTTGAGGACCATGGAGCATCTTGCCTACTCAATCCGGCAGTCCACCATCTTGTCTCCCTCGGCGCGGGACCTCCTGCCTATGGCTAGGATGCTTCAGGCAGCGTCGCCCAGGCCTGCGCCTCTTGCATGGATCATAGAGGAGGCTATCGGTACGTTTGGTGCGATTGAGAGCTCCTGCAATTCTCTGCTTGATCGCATACGGTCAGTCGAAAGCATGATCGGCTCCGAGATGCCAGCAGGCAGTGGGACCTGACCGCACAAACTGGCCCCGTGCAGCTGGCCGGCCTTGGCACCCGGGCTTCGTCGGTCACGATGAAGCACTTCTTTGAGCCCCATGGCATGCGACGAGAGGATCATCGTCGGGACGGCCGATTGGCAGTAGGCGCACATCGCCGCGTGTCGCTCGGGCGAGTTGTGGATGTATGGCATCCATCGTCTGGTGCGATGCGGGGGAGCGCGCTCTTTCAAGCGATTGTTGGGAGGCATGCCCTCCAGCGGGCTATGCCTTCCCGTCGATGACTGAACATATCCAGCTTTTATGGCGACACATATATATTGATAGAGACAGCTGAATAATATGTATAATGTCGCGGTTGTTCGACCCCACGACTTCCACTTCTGGGGGAGAGGTGAGCGTCGCATCGCAATCTTTGGCACATCGTATGGAGGGACATGCCGTGAGAGTGAAAGGCCTAACTGGAGGTAGCGCTGCTCGGACAGTGTTAACCGGCATCCTTACACTGTGCCTGTGCGCAGCCCTCGGATGCTCCGGTTCCTCCTCGGCCTCGAGTTCCGCTGAGCGTGTGTCTGGCGGCGAGGTTGCACAGACCACCACGTCACCTACGCAGGAACAAGACGCTGGAACTGAAGAGACGAAGGCCACCACATCGCCCACGGCGGACTCCTCGGGACAAGGTACCGATGACTCCGCGCCGCAGACCGTCGATGGCGATTCGGAGGGCGGCGGTTCCACCGCGCCTCAGACCGATCAGGAAGAATCCGAGGCAACGCCCCAGGCGACTGCAAGCGCTCCGACGCAGACGCAGCCTGTCACGCAGCAGGACAACAACAGCAAGACCGTATACGTCACGCAGACCGGCAAGAGGTATCATTTTGATGAGCACTGCCGTGGTCTTGGCAGGGCAAAGTCCATTACGGAGACGACGCTCGGCGAGGCGCAATCGAGTGGCCTCACGCCATGTCAGATATGTGCTAGCTAACTGCAGTACTGAGATAAGCGTCATCGGCGCTCGCACGTCCAGGCATCGTCCGTTGCCAATGTGATGCTATGGCTGTCATGGCAAAGAGCCTGAGGATCGCCTCCATGTGAGGCATCGATCTATAGGGTTTCCCCTACATATCCTTTGACGTGTGGCTGTGTGGATGGCAGCGTGAAGGGCTATAAAAGAGCGAACTGTGGGTGGCGAACACAAAGAGGTAGCCTTGGACTCATTTCTTCTCTACTTGATCATAATGAACGTGGTGACGTTCCTGGCGTTCACCGTTGACTTTTTCCTCTGCATGGTTAATCCCGATCTTGATAACTCGGCGGCGAACTCGCTGATCCTCGATGTGTTTCCGATTGCAGGAGGCGCGGTCGGCATGTTGCTCGCGCTGTTTGTATGGGGTGGCCTCGGCCGTGGGCACCGCATGAACAAGGGTAACATCGCGTGGTGGTTTCTTGCCATCGTCTGTCTTATCGTATGGGGGCTGGTAGTCGTCGCAAAATTTGGGCTCATAACGCTTGATGCGAGCATCGATGGCATCCTCTCTGGTTGGGACCTGGGCAAGCTGAGGATCCTGGGTATCTACCTGGCTGTGCTTAACGTCATCACCCTCGTCGCATTCGCCTGGGATAAGCATGTTGCAGAGAGTGGCAACGACTACGGGAGGCGTGCTCCAGAGGCGCGCTTGCTTGGGCTCTGCCTCGTTGGCGGCTCCGTTGGCGGAATGATTGCCATGAACGTCGTGCGCCACAAGACCAAGAAATGGCACTTCGTCTGGGGTTTGCCATTTTTCATCATCCTGGACATCGCAGTGGTCTTGTATGCACACATGGGCGGGCTCATATAGCTCGTCTCAAGTGCTTATATCTTGAGAAGTCGCTGTACATTCGTGCCAAGCACGGCCTCTGTGACGGCATCGGAAGGGCTCGTCCGCTCGATCAGGGCGCGTGAGAGTACCGGATCGCCGTAGGGTGCGTCGGTGCCGAACAGGCAACGTTCGGGTACCTCGTTCATCGCGACGCGTGCCGAAAGCGGGCTGAACACAGCCGAGAGGTCGAACCAAGCGTTCTTGTGGTCACGTACGATGGCTACGGTGTCCATCCAGCTGTATCCCCCGCCATGCCCGAATATGATGGGTACATGGGGGTGACGCTTGGCGATGTCGCCAAGCGTCCGTATCCCCCGTCTTGTGACGGGGGTGAACGTGTGCACCCAGAGTGGAAGTCTGCCACACTCCTCGGAGACGGCAGCCACGATCTCGATGCCGCGCATCTGCTCGTCGTCTCCGGGAGTGAACTCTCCCAGCCCCACGAAACCGTTCGTCAGCACGTGTCGCTCAACCCACTCATGAGTGTGCGGCTGGTCAAGGCCCAGCGGAACCGGGCCGAACGCTGCGGGGAATCGGTCGGGGTACGCACCCATAGCCCTCCTCATCTCCTCAATTATCCCCACCATCTGCGAGGACCGGGTGGCGATGTCCATCGTTGCGCCAAGGATCTTGTAGAGGACGGTCATTTCCGATTCGATGTCCTTGAGCGTTGCCGTGGCGGCCCGCTCAGGATGGGGAGTTGTGGTGAACAGCACCGCTTGGTCGACACTCGCCTCGTCGAGCTGCGCGACCTGCGATTCGGTGGGAAGCATCACGTGCTCTATGCTATCGATGATCATCCGTTCTCCTTTCGCTGAAAAGCGTGTTCCTGCGCTATTACTATGGTAGGGATTGACATCAATGTGAAGGCAAGGGGTCGTATGAGGATCAATGAAGCCGCCCGCGCGGCGGGAGTCTCGGTGCGGTCGCTGCGCCACTATGAGGTGCAGGGTCTGCTGGCACCAAGGCGCGATGACCTGGGGTATCGCGTGTATGGATCCGCCGACATTAAGGTGGCAAAAGGAGTGCAGGCGCTCATTGCCGCAGGATTCTCCACAAATGAGATAGCACAGAGTGCGTCCTGCCTTTCGTGGGATGGCGGCGTCTCAACGCTCTGTCCCAAGTCCGTCCGGGCACTGCGCGCGAAGATGTCGCGTATCGACGAGACGATCGGCACCCTGCAGGCTGCACGAGATGCGATCGAAAAGATTGTGGGTGATGCCAACGACTCAGAGGCACAGGGATGAGAACGGGTTCGGCCCTCCCGAGGTCATCGCAAAGACGGTAGCTCCGTTATGGGTGGAAAGGCGTAGTTTGGCTCGTCTGGGGGTCGCAGAATGCGCCTTGCCGTGAGGCGTTGGGTTGCAAAGTGCGCTTTTTGGTACCGCAGCTGTTCAAAATGCGCCTTTCCGTGAGGTGTCGACTCCAGACTGCGCTTTTCCGTGAGGTGCCGACACGTTTGCCCAGGTGAGAAAAAGCGCATTCTGCGGAAAAGCGCATTCTGCATCCGCAGGGTCACGGAAAAGCGCAGTCTGCATCCGCAGGGTCACGGAAAAGCGCATTCTCCAACCGACGCCTCACGGAAAAGCGCAGTCTGCCCTCATGTCGCAATTGGTAGCGCGATGGCGTCTGGCAAGAAGCTTCTGTTGTTTTATGAGCCGACCAGCGGATCGAACTATCGACACATGCCCGAGGTGTTCAAGAGCTTGAAGTCACTGAGGGGGACGGGCAAGACGATCCTCTTGATCACCCACGATGTGAAGCTCATTCACACCTGCTGCACCTCTCTTCTGTGCATAGGGGATGACGGGGTTGCCCGGTAGTTCCCGATAGGCCTCGGCTTCCCCAGACTCATGCACAAGTATTATGATGTGCGATAAGACTATAGTGGTCTTTGCGGACGGCCCGACATGGGCATTCGAGGAGAGGAGACAGGCGATGGCAGGCTCCACGGAGGATTTCGATCTCGTCGTCATTGGGTTTGGCAAGGCGGGAAAGACCGTCGCGATGAAGCGTGCGAAGGCGGGAGATCGCGTGGCGCTCGTCGAGCGCGATCCCATGATGTATGGCGGCACGTGCATCAATGTGGGGTGCGTGCCCACGAAAACCCTCCTGACCGACATGGCCCGCTTCGAGCTGGGGGGTGATGACGGCGCAAAGGCGTTCAAGAGGGCGCAGCAGCGTCGCAATGCCCTCGTCAGGAAGATGAATGCGGCAAACCTTCAGATGGCAGAGGCTGCCGGCGTGCAGGTGATCCTCGGAGAGGGTCGCTTCGTCGGGGAGCGGACCATCGCGGTCAGGACCGAGGCAAAGGAGCGCGTCATCGAGGGCACGGTCGTCATCATAGACACGGGCTCCGAGACCATCATACCCCCTGTGCCCGGAGCAGACCTTCCGCGCGTGTACACATCCACCTCCATCCAGCAGATAGAGAGGCTCCCACGCCGTCTCGTGATCGTGGGTGGTGGGCCGATAGCCCTCGAGTTCTCCACTCTCTTCTCGGGCTTTGGGACCGAGGTCCACATCGTGGACAACTCTGACAGGGCACTGCGCAACTTCGAGCCTGACGTCGCGGCGTACGCCCAGGGCGTACTCGAGAGACGCAACATCAACTTCCACCTCAACAACACGGCCACGCTCTTCGAAAAGGAGGCTGACGGTATCAGGGTCAGGTTGGCCGACGGGAGCGTCCTTGAGGCCGATGCCGTGCTCTGTGCGATAGGACGCAAGCCTGCTACTTCGACGCTTGACCTGGGTGCCGTAGGGATAGAGGTCACGCCGCGCGGTGCCGTGAAGGTGGACGAGCACCTGCGCACCAACGTCGATGGCGTCTATGCCGCAGGGGACGTGAACGGTGGTCCGCAGTTCACCTACGTCTCGTTCGACGACCACCGCATCATCCTCGAGGACGCTTGGGGCGCTGACAAGGGGCATGCGGGCGCGCGCAGCACGTGCGGGCGCGTTCTTCCCACCACGACCTTCATAGAGCCTCCCCTTGCGACGGTCGGCATGAGCGAGGCTGCCGCAGTCGGGAAGGGGTATGACGTCGTGGTGAAAAGCGGCCTCATCGCCGATATGGCCATCGTCCCCAGACCCAAGATACTTGGCCAGACCGACGGCATGGCCAAGTTCGTGATCGACGTAAAGAGCGACCTCATATTGGGGGCGACCCTGTTCTGCCCCGACGCCCAGGAGCTCATCAATGCGGTCGCCGTTGCCATCAGGTCAGGGATGACCGCTACCGAGCTCGGTGGCGGGATCTACACGCACCCCAGCACGTCCGAGCTGTTCAACGCCCTCTTGGGCTGAGGGGCCTAGGAAAATTAGCAGGGTATCCCAAGCGCCGAGAGCGCCCGGCTCACTCCGTCGTCGTCGATGTCCGACGTGACGTAGTCGGCCGCGCCCTTGGCCTCCTCGCACGCGTTTCCCATGGCAATCCCAAGGCCGAACCCTCGGCGCATCTCGATGTCGTTCTGTCCGTCGCTACGGCCGCGAGCACTCCGCTTTGCCGTAGCGTTGCGAGAGCCCGACGCGTGCTCGTGGGGATGGTTTTCGTGGCGTGCGGCACGAGGGTCCCGTCTACGTCGAAGAATACCGCGCGTACCGTCCGTACCGTCATGCATGCCATCTCAGCATACCGTACGTAAGCGTGCAACATATCGTCCACTATGCCGCTGCGCCCGTCTGGCAAGAGCGACCTTATCCGCGAGGACCTTCCTCTCGCGGGCGCGACACACGCACCCTACCCTCAGTTTCTCCGGGATCCTATGAAGGCCGTCGCGTCGCCCAAGGTCCGAGTCGTTGTGTATAGATGCCATTTTTGCCAGATGGGTGCCGTGACTCTCGATAGGCTCTACCCTATAGACACAGGCAAGCTGGCGCAGGGGTACCCGCCCAAGGGAGGACATGATGCTCGAGCTCAAACGTGACTGGAAGGCCATCTTCACCGACATCGACGGAACGCTACTTAACTCTGCGCGAGAGGTGTCCGAGAAGACGCGCGAGGCCCTGAGGCGCTGCGCGCGAGAGGGAGTGCGCATCGTGCTCTCCTCGTCGAGAAGCCCTCAGGGCATCGAGCCGATCGTCAGCGCCAACGACCTCACCTGCTGCATTATCGCGTTCGGGGGAGGTTTGGTGCTCGACGAGGATCGCACGAGGCTCCATGAGCGGGGGATGAGCAGGGAGGAGGCTGCCGAGGTGGTCGACTTCGTCGAGGCAAAGCTCAGTGACGTGACCTGGAACGCGTTTACGGCAGACGAGTGGGTCGTTCGCAGTCGCGAGGACCCGCGCGTCCTTCGTGAGGAGCGTATCGTGAAGACCTTGGCCCAAGAGGGTCTTGTGCGCAACCTTCCGGATGGCAGAATGGTGGACAAGGTGCTCTGCATGTGCCTGCCCGAGAGGTCCACCGAGGTCGAATGCACCTTAAAGCACAGGTTTCCCAGCCTGTCCATCAGCCGATCCTCGGACATTCTCGTGGAGGTGAACGCCGCAGGGGTGAGCAAGGCGGTGGCGCTGCGCGCGTTTTGCGAGGCAAAAGATATCCGGGTCGAGGACACGCTGGCATTTGGAGACAACTACAACGACCTCGAGATGCTCAGGGCCGCAGGCCTGGGGGTTGCCATGGGCAACGCCCCAGACGACATCCGCGACATCGCCGGCTTCGTGACCAGCGACAACGATCATGATGGCATCGCGTGCGCACTCCGCACGCTTATGGCCTGAGGGCCCGTGCTTTAGGCGGCGGGAGCGACCCCTCAGGGCGTCAGCCTTGCAGCCTCGTTGCGCGCACGGCGATGTATGAGGGAATACCCAAGTCATGGAGGCGTCCCTCGCCGTTTGTGTCCTCATAGAGGTCATCGATCGTAAACCCCGCGCGAAGCAGCCCGCCAAGGCTCTCCTCCAGCGTATGGGAGAACTGCATGCCCCCGTCCTCCTCTGCAAGCCTCTTGGCGAGCTCGGGTTCCGCTATGGGATCGAAGGGCAACCCATGGACGATGGAGGACTCTGTATCATCGACGATGTAGTTGATGCCCGTGTCGAGACCTGACACCAGGATGCCGCCAGGGCAGAGCACTCGCGCGACCTCGCGCCATATGGGTTCCACCTCGCGTACGAAGACGAGGGAGACCGGATTCACCACGAGATCAAACGATTCGTCCGCGAAGGGAAGCGGCTTGGTCATATCTGCGTGGATGACGTCGATCTCATAGCCCTCGCGCCGTGCGACCTCCCTCTCGCTCTTGAGCTGTGCCTCGGAGTAGTCAAGTACGGTGCAGCGTGCGCCTGCGGCGGCGAGGAGGGGCATCTGTTGCCCGCCGCCTGAGGCGAGGCCGAGCACGCGCGTGCCCACAAGCTTGGGCCACCAACTTGTCGGCATGGCCTTTGTCGGGGTGAGACGGATCTGGGGGTTGCCATCGCGCGCCCGGACGAATGCCTCGTGATCGACAGGGCGCCCCCACTCCCAGCCCTCGTCCACCCAGCGATTGACCGTCTTGGCGTTCACGTCCTGATAGCTGCTCTTTCCGTCCATGTGGCATGCTCCTCCCGGGCTGTCGTATGAGCTTGGAGCTTGGCGAATATGCTCGGAGTGATGATAGCGCATGCTCGCTGACACGTCTCTCAGGCGTAGGTCTTGACAGCTGAGTGAATGAATATACAATATGACTCATTCACTCTAGGACTGACGTTTGAAGGAGCAATAAGTATGGATGACCACGCATGGGTGGACGCATGATGACCAAGGCCCGCAGGGGTGGGACGTGCATGGGCGGAAGACCAAAAGACGGACGTCGTCTGTTCGCGACGGTGCTTATAGACCTACTCACGCTCTCACGCATCCCCCTCGCGGCGGTGTTCTGCGCTCTCTCGCTTGCGGGAGAGTCCCTCGCTTCCCGTGTTGCGCTATTTGCGCTTATCGCGCTCAGCGACCTGTTCGACGGGAGGCTCGCTCGCCGGCTTGCTGTCCAGAGCGCGTTGGGCGCGATTCTCGATGTGACCGCAGACCTCTTCTTTGTCACCACGGCGATCACGACGCTCTGTATGTTGGGGCTTTTGCCCTGGTGGCTGCCCTGTGTTGCCCTGCTCATGTTCGTGGAGTTTGTTATCACCTCCCTCGCCGCAAGGCGCCAGCGCGGCGAGAGGGCGATGCTCTGGTACGACAGGGTCGGCCGTGCTGTGGCGGTAGCGCTCTACGTCATGCCTCTTGGAGCCCTCGTCCTTCACTCTGTGCTCAGGGATTCTGCCTATGTGGCTGTCATTGGCGTGTCTTGCGCGGTGGTCACCGTGCTGGCATTCGCGTCCGCTGCGCTGCGGGTGAAAAAGGTGCTTACGTCCAGCTGAATCTGATGCCCCTTACGCCCGGAAGCCCGTGGTGATGATCTGCCCGGCGCCGGGCGGCTGTAGGGGAGGCACGCGGGGTACCCGGAAGCCGCTTGTGCGTACTCCACCAAAACCTGTATACTTCTTCGTTACGGAACGCCGGTGTGCCTGCGGCGCTTGCAGAACGAAGAGGACTCGCTTGGTTCTGGCGGACTGCCCGTGAGCTGACGTACGGGGCATCGCGTGTCAGAATCTGACGTAAGGGGTATTGCATGAATATACGGAGTCAGTTTGAGGAGTATCTGAGGCCCGGGAAACCCCGGCTCGTGATCGGTGCGGTGTGTGGCGTTGCCACGCTTGTCCTGGCTGCCATAGCCCTCCTCATCTATGCGGGCGTCATCGGTCGGACGAGCAAAGAGAACGCGGTGGCGTTCAATCCGACGGACAGGTCGCTGGAGGGCACGTCGGTGTACTTTGACGTGGTGAGCCTCGACACGTATGCGGCACACCGAGACGATCACTATTACTATCTTGCAACTGACTCGGAGGACTACGCGATCGTTGTCTGTATGAGGGCATCCGAGGAGAAGAGGTTCGCGGATCAGCAGGAATACTGGCAGAGCCAAAAGGTTAATACCGGCGAGGTCTCGAGCACTCCAAAACCCGTACGCATCTATGGTGTGGCGAGCAAGATGCCGGACAATCTGGTGGACACCCTAGCGACTTCCTATGGGGTCAGCGCTGCTAATCTTACCGAAAAGGTTGGCGTGCTGTATATCGACACGATGACCACGCCACGGGATGCAATGATGACGCCATTTATCGTTGCTGCGATCGTCGCGGCTATCTTTGGCGGTATCCTCCTCTTTGGCTACTTCGCCCAGATAAAGGTGGCTCGCAGATGCTTGGATCGATTGGACAGGGAGGGCGCCACCCAGCAGGCTTGGGCAGAGCTGCAAAACTACCTGTCCACGACGGGGGGCTCGGCAAATCCTGCCCTGACGGCGAACTTCATCGTGTCAAAGAAGGAGGGGGCGGTCATCGCCTACGCCGACATCGTGTGGATATACCAGCACGTGATGAGGAGGAATTTCGTCCCTGTCAGCAGTAACGTGGTGTGCAGGCTGCGTGACCTCGACTTTATCAACATCTGCAGCCAAGGCGGAAAGGGGCGGGCAAACGTCATCAACGAGGTCTTCTCGGCGGTCTCGGCAAGAAATCCCGCAGCGATGATCGGCTACTCCGACGAGAACGTGAAGGCCTTCGACGCATTTCAACGTCAGAACAGGTAATCTTACGCCATCGCGTGATGAAGGGGTCCCGTGTACGGCTCAAAGAGTTGCGACCGTCGGATCTCTTTGTCTTGGTGGGTAAGGGATTTTGGCAGGTGACGTGACTGGGCGGCTCTTGGTCGACGGAAGTACCAGGAGCCGCCCGCTTGCAGGCGCGGTTGCCCAACGGGCCGCTATCTCGCTTTTCCGACCAATGAGCGGGGAAGTCATGCGACTGACAATGGCCTTTTCTGGTCCCTTCAAGAAGGTCTTTCCGTGAGACGTCGCGTGCAGACTGCGCTTTTCCGTCATGTTGTCGCCCAGAGGAGGCGCGGGGCAACCGCCCGCCGGAATGCGGGGTACTATAGAAAATGGCTCAACTGGGCAAATACGTTCGAGCAACCACCCGCCAGAATGCGGGGTGGTTTGCGCTAGGGTCCGCAAACTTTGGTTTGGAGTCTGACTTCACCGAAAGACGCAGCCTGCAACCTCCAGACCGACCAGAATGCGCTTCTCCGTGAGGGTGCCGGCACAGTGCGCCTTTCCGTGAGGTGGGTCGATAAAATCCAGTTAAGTTTCTTTAAGGAGATGAAGACGTACACTTTGGAGGGATCCCCTGCATGGTTCCCAACACAGCCTCGGATGAGGATTCGTGCCACTGTCCCATGCGTGCCATCGCCGTGTGCGCTACTTCCTTGTGCCGTACCTCCAGATCTCGCGCACGATGCGATCCATGAGATCCGACCTCTCGCTTCCCTGGAGGTACCTGCTGCAGGCCGAGAACATAGCGAGGGCGATGAGGGCGACGAGGCAGAATGCGGCCGTCATGTTTTGCGTGAACGGCGTGACGCCAAAGAAGTCGCTGAACACAAAAATGCCGAGAAGGATGATGGAGAGGACTCCTACGAGGAGTGTCCCCCGCAGGGTATTGAGCGGAAGGGAGATGCGCAGGAGCAGCGCCATACCTACGAGGCACATGATGCTCATGCACATCGTCGAGTACTGGTTAGCCGACCAACCGAGGAAGTGCGAGACGACCATCAGAAGGATTATCGAGAAGACGGTGGTGACGGAAGCGGGCAGGGACCGCGCAAGGACGTTCGTGAGGAAGTTGCCACTGATGCGGTCGTAGTTCGGTTCGAGCGCAAGTATGAACGAAGGGACCCCTATGATGGCCGTGGAGATGAGCGACATCTGTATCGGGATGAAGGGGTACGGCGGCACGACGATGCAGACGAAGGTCAGCGCGGCCGTGTAGACGGTCTTCATCAGGAAGAGCGCCGCCGAGCGCTGCAGGTTGTTGATCGAGCGACGCCCCTCGGCGACGACGTTGGGCAGGTGTGAGAAGTCACTGTCGGCGAGCACGATCTCGGCGATGTTGCGCGCCGCAGCTGAGCCCGAGGCCATGGCTATGGAGCAGTCGGCCTCGCGGAAGGCGAGGATGTCGTTTACACCGTCACCGGTCATCGCGACGGTATGGCCCTGCTCGCCGAGGGCGCGGACGAGCCGTCTCTTCATGTCGGGGGTCACGCGACCGAACACGGTGTCATGCGCGACCGCCCACAGGAGGTCATCCTCGCTCTCGAGCGTCGACGCGTCCACGTATCGTTCCGCATTGGGTATGCCAACCTGCCTTGCGATGGCCGAGGCAGTCGCAGGGTCGTCGCCCGATATCACGCGTACGCCCACGCCCTGCTTTCCGAAGTACGAGATGGTCGGTGCTGCCGTAGGCCTGATCTGGTCACGGATGGCGACGAAGCCGAGTGTTTGGGGCTCACCGACGATGTGCCCCTCCTCGTCGAAGCCGTCACACGTCGCTACGACGAGCACGCGCATGAGCCTCTCGAAGGGGAGTCCCTGCGCCTCGCGGGATGCGCGCTCCGCGCCAAGAACGAACTGGGTGGCGCCCATCACGTATGCCCGGCCGTCCTCGGTCACGCAGCCCGAGTACTTGTACCTCGACGAGAAGGGTATGACGCGGGAGCACGCATCGGCCTTGAGGTCATGGGCCTCGGCATAGGCGCAGATGGCGCGCGAGGTCTCGTTGGCCTCCCCCCTGGTTGCGACGGCGATGGTCGAGATAGCACGTTCGGCACCGCGAACATCCTCGCCGCGCACCTCGACGACCTCCATCGCGCCTGTGGTGATCGTGCCGGTCTTGTCAAGGCAGAGCACATCCACGCGGGCAAGCGCCTCGATGCAGTACACCTGCTGGACAAGAACCTTCTCGCCCGCGAGACGCACGGTCGCGATCGCGAGGACCGTGGAGGTCAGCAGCACGAGGCCCTGTGGGATCATTCCCCCGACGGCGGCGACGGCTTGCAGGAGCGCTTGGTTGACGCTCGTGTGGCCATGGATCATCGTGCTTGTGAAGAGCCCTATCCCAAGGGGCACGAGGATGGTCGTCCCAACCTTGATGATCGCGTTGATGGTGAGGCGTATCTCCGAGCGGATGGCCTTGTAGGCCTTGGCCTTCTCGCTGATGCGCGCCGCGTACCCGTCCCGTCCCACGTGGGTCACGCGATAGGTGATGCTGCCGGAGTCCACGAACGACCCGCTCATGACCTCGTCGCCCGGATTTTTCTCTATGGCGTTGGACTCGCCCGTGAGCAGGCTCTCGTTGAGCGCCGCCACGCCTGAGACCACCGTTCCGTCGGCAGGGACCTGGTCCCCCCGCCCGATCCTCACGAGGTCATCCTGCACGATCTGGCTGATGGGTATGCTGGTCTCCCCATCGGCACGGATCACGCGGCAGTCGGTGGCGGTGATGATGGAGAGTCTGTCGACCATGCGCTTGGCGTGGAGTTCCTGCACGATGCCGATGAGCAGATTGGCGAGGACGACGATGAGGAAGAGCAGGTTTCTGAATTGTCCTGTCATGAGCACCAGGATGAGCATGACCAGGTTGACGCCGTTGAAGAACGTGAGCGTGTTCCTGCGGACGATCTGTCCTACCGTCTGGGTCCGTGCCGTCGCGTCGACATTCACAAGGCCTGCGGCCACACGCTCGGCAACATCCCCGGGACCGAGTCCCCTCATGTGGTCCTTGTCCCCATGGGTGCTGGCATCTGTCACAGTCTCAGTCACGTACCCATCACCCCTCATATGGTAGCCGCCCGTACGCTGCGCTGCGTCCCACGACGCACCTTGCCTCCTAGCCTGTCAGATAGCAGGTAGATCCACTGGATTGTACGCGAGGCTCACGGCACCCGGCTGCCCCCAAGCGTCTTCCTCTGTTTCCTCAAACTAACTGAAGTGGTCTGTACTTTAATTGAATGTAATCTTGATTTTAGCATCGACGTCTGGACTACTGTCACCCGTGCTACAAGATCGCCTTGCGTCCCAGGGGTACGTTGCCAGTCGAGGGTCGCCTGACTGCGGTCGGCACACCAGCCATGGGCGATTTTTGGTATGGGGATGCACCTTCAAGGATGTGTCCTTGCTATCGCGCGAGGATGTCGATGCGTGCGAGGTTCTCCCTGAGCGAGATGAGGTCCCATGCAAGAAACTCTGCGATGGTGAGTCCCACGATGTCTGCGAGTTGGGCCACCTTGGCGAGGAGACCCGCCACCTGTGTGAGCGTCATGCCGCCGACGGGCACGTCGCCAAAGTCCTCGTTGGGGTTGTTGGGGTACTGCTGAAGAAAGCTCGCGGGCGACAGCGCGTCGATGTCAAAGTGTATCGCCAGATGCCCATAGCCATGCGCACGCACCCAATCGAGAACGGGGGAGTCATCCCTCTCGAGTTGCTCTGGTGTGACGTATGCCATGTGGTGCCCGTCGACGTAGTCAAGCTCCCACGGTGCCATCTGGTCATATCGAAGGCCCACAAAGAGCACGTCTTCATGCGAGAAAGGATGCTCGACGAGCGAGGCGAGCTCGGGGGCGCCATCTTTGAGGAGGTTACCGAGAACCATGGCGTGCTCGTGGTCCATGTGCGCGGGCGTGGCGAGTCGGTCGTGCCTATCCTACGGGACATCTGCCGCTGGGCCGGACCCTGGCGGGCGGGGTCATCCGCTCGTTGCATGCCTGTGCGAGTGAGTCGCAGATTACCTCTGCATCAAAGTCTTCGATGGGTGTGAAGTCGTCCCTCTCGCAGAGTCCGCAGATGATCGTTCCACCCGTCCCGTTCGAGAAGGCGGAGATGGTCTTGCAGATGTTCCTTGCCAGCCTCTTTCTCGAACTCTTCACCTCATATGTCTGTGTGTCCTTGCCGATGGCGCGCGCATCAGGGCGACGGTGCGTGCCAGCTCGCTGGTCGTCATGGGACCTCTTTTGCCTGCACCAGCCACACCCCCTACTCTTATGTCTTGGTTGGTGAGAGCATGACCCATTCCATCAGGCTGGGGAGGTAGTCACCCTTGTTGAGGGCTATCCGTGACGAACATACTGGGCTACTATGGTCGGCGGGTCGGCTTTTTGCCCCTGCCGAGAGCCAGGCCTACGGGTGTGCGCAAGGGACCCTGGCATGGCTGGAATAGCCCTGACCAGCTGCGATGTCTGACAAGCCCAAATGCGTACCTCCTGCCAAGGACCTAGCAGGGGCAGGCGTGGCATCAGGCATCCAGGATCCAGCGTATGCCCTTTGCCGTATGCAGCGCCGGTTCCTTGAAGTGGTTGCCGGGATTCTCCTCGAACGTCACTGTCACACCGCGCGAGGAGAACGACTCGACGATCGACCTCGTGTCTTTCTCGACGCTTCTCACGAAGTTGTTGCGGGTGCGAGCCTCAGTGCTGCCAAGCGAGAAGTACGCTCTCTCCAGCTCCTTTGCGGGCTCGTGCTGCGCGACGTGGCGCGAGAAGCCCGGAAACCAGAGGGAGCCAGACACGCTTGCCATCCGTGAGAAGACGTTCGTGTTGAGGACCGACCAGGTGGCAAAGAGGCCAGCAAGGGAGTAACCTGCGATTGCCGAGTAAGCCGGCGGTGCCGAAAGCTTGGCCTCGATGCGGGGCATCATCCTTTTGATCAGTAGCTCAAGTTGTCTGTCCGCATGTCCTGCGCAGGCGTCGTCGCCCTTGAACGTAGGGGGACACTCCCAAGGTGACATGTCATCGCTCCAGTCCAGGTTGCCGATGGAGACGAGGGTGAAGTCACGACATCCCAGCTCAAGGCACTTCTCCCAGACGCTTCCACCATCTCCGGTATATACGTGCAGGTACACGATGGCCCTGCCGCTTCCCGTTGAGCGTACGGTGACGCATTCTTTTGATACCTGGAATATGGTTTCCATACTCGATGACACTCTCCCGACCACTACCTGAAAGCTATGGGGCTGCGCGGACCCGTGGCGCCAGGCACCGGACAGCCCCTCGCCTGACGTCACGGACCCTGCTTGGGGCGCAGCGCACATCCCCCAAGGCCAGATGACGAGTCCCATGCTAGCATACCGGCAGATACGAGGTCAGGTTCGCGACGGGCGAGATGGCATCGAGGGTGATGTTATGGTTCACGGCCGTACACGCCTGAACGCATGTCCGGTTCGACTACAGTGGGACATCGACGGGCTGGGGGCTCAAGGGGCCCTGTGGACACATGACGCGTGACGAGGAGCTGTCGAATGGACAAGACATCGCTCTATGAGTCGTTCCTGCAAAGGGCTAAGGAGACGCCATCCGCGATTGCCGTTCGCGACGAGCGCCGCTCGCTCAGCTATGACGAGCTCAGGCTGCTTGTGGACACCATAGCGGCACGGTTGCCCCACCGCGCGCGCTTCGTTGGCATCGTCATGGACCATGGCGCGGAGATGATCGCGGCGATGCTCGCCGTCCTGAAGCTGGGGGCGGCCTACGTCCCCGCCGAGCCGGGCTTTCCGGTGGAGCGCATCCGTTTCATGCTGACCGAGGCCGACGTCGATGCCGTCGTGACGCAGCGTGCGTATGACGACCTGTTCCAGTCCGTCACGCGCGTGTTCGTGGAGCCTGGCATGAGCCTTCGTGAGGAGCCTGTTCAGACCCCCTGCGTCGCCGAGGCGTCAAGGCTGGCCTACGTGCTCTATACGTCGGGAACCACGGGCGTGCCCAAGGGGGTCTGCGTCGAGCACCGCAATGTCTTGAGCTACATCGACGCCTTCACGCATGAGATGGGACTCACGTCACAAGACGTCATGCTCCAGTACTCCGTCTGCTCGTTCGACATCTTCGTCGAGGAGGTGTTCGCCACCCTGCTCAGTGGGGCGACGTTGGCTATCCCTTCGGTGCATGACAGGTCAAACACCGAGCGTCTCATCGACTACATCGCGAGGCAGAAGGTGACCATCGTGGACGGTTTTCCCCACCTGCTGGCCGACATAAACCGGGCCGCCACGCTTCCCGAGGGCGTGCGTCTGTACGTGAGCGGCGGGGACGTCCTGCGCGCGAGCTACTGTGACCGCCTCGTGGGGGTGGCGCAGGTCTACAACACCTACGGCCCCTCGGAGACCACCTGTTGCGCATCGTTCTACTGCGTCAGTGACGGCGTCCCGCTCGAGGATGGCAGCTATCCCATCGGCAGGGCGGTGCGTTGCGACCGCATCGAGATACTGGGCGATGACCTGCGACCCGTTAGGGATGGGGAGGTGGGCGAGATCTGCATCTTCGGTGACGGCGTGTCCCGTGGCTATTTGGGCGACCATCCCGAGCAATCGAACTTCGTCAGCCTGCCAGATGGGAGGTACCTGTATCGCAGCGGTGACCTTGGGTATCTGTTACCAGACGGCAACGTGGCATTTCTGCATCGCAAGGACAGCCAGGTCATGATCGAGGGGCGCCGCGTCGAGTGCCTGGAGGTCGAGAACGTCCTGATAGCGGATGAGGTCATCCATCAGGCGACCGTGCGTGCCTACCGCGACGAGAGGGGGCTGTCGTACATGGTCGCCTATGTCGTCCCGAGCGAAGCCGGCCTGAGGCTGTCGGAGCTGAGGGCGCGTCTTGGGCGCAGGCTCGCGGATTTCATGATCCCCGAGTTCTTCGTACGCATGGACGAGATACCGCTCACCGAGAACGGCAAGCCCGATGGCATGGCGCTCCCCGTCGTTCTGAAGGGGTAGGGGTGGTCATGGCAGTCGTCGTGAGGCAGGCTGGCATCGATGAGATCGACCGACTCATGGCCTGGCGACTGGAGGTGTTACGCGAGGTGTTCTCGCTATCCGAGAGAGACGACCTGGACGCGCTTGACCGGGAGAACCGGACCTACTATGCCCGCGAGTTGCCGAGAAAGGGGCACATCGCCTGCTTTGCCGAAATCGATGGGCAGGTCATCGGCTGCGGAGGCGTGTGCCTCCAGCGCGAGATGCCCTCTCCGGACAACCTGTCTGGCAAGTGTGCCTACCTCATGAACATTTACACGCGTCCTGAGGCGCAGCACTGCGGTGTCGGGCACTCCGTCGTGCGATGGCTGGTCGCGCGTGCGAGGCAATGGGGCGCCGAGAAGATCTACCTCGAGACCTCCAAGGAAGGCCGGGCCCTCTACGAGGGGGTGGGCTTCGTCGACCTGCCTGACATGATGCTTCTTGCGGGTGGCCGTCAGCTCAGCCGTTGTCCACAAGTGCCGCCGCAATGACCCGTGCGTGAGCGTCCATTGAGCTCACAATGGGAAGCGCCAGTTTGCGGCCCTGGGCCAGTAGGCAGAGGTCCGATGATGCCAGCACGACGGACTGGGCGCCCTCGTCTCTTCCCCTCTCGACCATGTCCTCAAAAGCTCGGATGGTCTCTGGTGTCACGTCGCCCCCCTTGAGCTCGTATCGGATGACATCTCCCAGCCAGTCCTTTTCCGCGCTGCTGGGCGTGATGACAGCAATGTGCGAGAGGACGATGGGCGTCTTGAGAAAGCGCTGGCGCATCGTGGGACCACTCCCCAGGAGGAAGACCGCCCTGTCGTGGCGGGATATCGTCGCCTTGAGCACCGCGTCCGAGACGTCGATGACGGGCAGCTCCGCGCGCTGCCTGAGTAGGCGGTGCGCGAGGTGTGCCGTCACCGAGGTGAGCGCTACAAGGTTTGCGCCCCTCCCTTGGAGCCTGTCGATGGCGGGAAGCAAATGGTCTGCCAGGCCTTTCGCGTCGAGCGCTTGGGCCAGCTCATGTACGCACTGACCATCGACGGTCTCGACGAGAGGTGCCGATGTCAGCGCGGCGTTGCTTACGATCGCCCGTTGGTAGGCGTCTGTGACCTGCGGGGTGTCTGCGATGAGGCCAAGCGTGGACATGGGTCCCCCTTCCGGCAGGCGTACCGCACGACGACTCGTTGGTGCCGTCAGAGCCTGTTCTTTACCGCTATGGAGAAGGGCAGTATACACGAATCGCCTGCGTCAGTCCTCTGTTCACGTGTCTGTCGGGGCATCGACTGTGATGGACTTTCTGAGGCTCTTCGGGGGTTCGTGTGGGTTGACGCCTCGGCGAAGATGCCGACCTGGCAGCGGCGCCGCTCGCTCAGAGTCTGTCTTCCCGGCCAAGCGGGAGGGGTCAGCGAGGGGGCGCCGCCGGCACGCCGTGGTGGTTGAGGCGCTCGTGCCACCTAGCGCAGCTCGCGTCGCGATTCGTATCGCGACTCGCGTCGCAACAGTGTACACAAATGCCCCAAAACGGCGCCGAGAGGCCATTTTAGCCAATCTGTGTACACTCCTGCGTCGTCGCCCTGGCGGTGACGCCCACGCCGTCCTAGCGGTAACGCAACCACCCACCCATACGAGCTCACGTAGCTTCCATTTCTGAGAGCTATCCATTCGGCTGTGCCTTCGCATGAGAAGAGCTGATGGCAGTCCGGCGCTAAGTGCCCCAGAATCTGGCGGGTACCGACGTGAGGACGTTTGCCCAGTTGGGCATATTTCTTAGGTACCCCAGAATCTGCGGGGTACCTACTTGGCCACGTCGCAGCGCCGGCCACCCTGCGGCGTTCGACCACCCTCGCAGTGCCGACCGTATTGTGTCGAGTGCGTGCGTTTTGCCTCAATGGTCACGTTGACGAGGAACTTGTTCGAGCTAGTCTACCCGTATTGGGTTAAACTTGTTCAAACAAGTAATGTACCTATCCGAAGGAGCGTGTCTGCAAGTCTACGTGACGAGCCTGTCTGTGAGTAGTGGTAGCGAACGATCGTGCAGTGGTCGCACGACCATGGTGAGTATCCGTTACAATTGGCCTGAGGGCCTAGGAGAGAAGAGGACGCCATGCGAGCAAGTGGAGTGTTGATGCCAATCTTTGCGTTGCCTGGGAGGTACGGCATCGGCTCGTTCGGGCCGAAGGCCTATGAGTTCGTCGACTTCTTGAGCCGCTGCTCGCAACGCTACTGGCAGATCCTGCCGCTAACCACGACGGGCTACGGCGATTCGCCGTACCAGTCGTTCAGCGCCTACGCGGGCAACCCCAACTTCATCGATCTGGACGAGCTGGTGAAGCTGGGCTACCTGAAGCGCGGCGACCTCGAGGGCGTAAAGTTCGGGGATGACCCGGCGCGCATCGACTACGCCACGATCTTCGTCGCGCGCAGGAAGGTGCTCGAGCGTGCGACGGCACGCTTCATGCAGGACCCTCCTTCGGACTTGGACGAGTTCTCACGCAGGCACGCAAGTTGGCTTGACAGCTACTGTGAGTTCATGACCGTCAAGGAGGAGTTCGGCCTTAAGGCCTTCCACGAGTGGCCACAGCAGTATCGCAGCCCGGGGAAGGCGTCGCGGGACCTGAGCGCCAAGCGTGAGCACCACTACCAGTACCACCTGATGACGCAGTACTTCTTCTTCAAGCAGTGGGAGAGCCTGAAGGGCTACGCGAACGAGCGCGGGGTGCTTATCGTGGGCGACATGCCCATCTATGTCTCGCGCGATTCCGTTGAGATGTGGGCAATGCCACAGCTCTTCAGGGTCGGTAAGGACGGGAGTCCTACGAGCGTCGCGGGCACTCCGCCCGATCAGTTCTCCGCGACAGGACAGTACTGGGGTAACCCGATCTACGACTGGGACGCCATGGCCCAGGATCACTACTCCTGGTGGGTCGAGCGCATGCGCATGAGCCTTAAGATGTACGACATTGTGCGCATCGACCACTTCCGGGGCTTTGAGTCCTACTGGGACGTGCCCTTTGGCTCTGCGACGTCTGCGGCTGGCTCTTGGAGCAAGGGTCCTGGCACGGCACTCTTCGACGAGCTGACACGGCAGCTGGGCAAGCTCCCCATCATTGCGGAGGACTTGGGGTTCATGACTCCCGAGGTCATCAAGATGCGCGAGGACACGGGCTTTCCCGGCATGAAGATCTTGCAGTTTGCCTTCGATGGCAACAGCGACTCGTATTATCTGCCCCACCACTACACGCCCAACACCATCGCGTACGTGGGTACCCACGACAACCAGACCGTTCGTGGCTGGTACGAGAACACGGCGACTCCGCGCCAGCGCGAACAGGCGGACCGCTACACCAGGCGGGCCAAGGGTGAGCCCGTGGGAGCCGCGTTCAACCGCGCCATCGCCGCATCCGTCAGTGACACCTGCATCTACACCATGCAGGACCTACTTGACCTAGGAGACGAGGCGCGCATCAATGTGCCAGCCGTCTTGGGTGGAAACTGGGACTGGCGCATGAGGGAGGGTGCCATCACCCGAGCCGTCGAGGAGGCCCTCCTCGACCTTACCCAGACCTACTTTCGCGTCCCCGGAGCACGGCCGCCCGAGCTTCCGGCGTGATGAGGCTATGTGCACAACCAAGCGCCCCGGATCGTCCGGTCGGCGTCCTTACGCACTCCAATAGACTGAAAAGAGGAAGACATATGTTGAGTCTGAATACCTGCGCCCATGACAGCTATGGCCTTGACCTGGAGGCTCTGAGCGATGAGCAGATCTGTGCCATGCTGCAGGGCATCGTGAGGCAGCGCAGCGCCAAGCTGCCCCCCAATGCCGGCAAGCGGCGCCTCTACTACCTGTCCGCAGAGTTTCTCATCGGCAAGCTGCTGATCAGTGACCTCATCAACCTTGGCCTTTACGATGAGGTCAAGGCCCAACTCGAGGCGGCTGGGCACGACCTTAACAAGGTCGAGGAGCTTGAGGTGGAGCCGTCATTGGGAAACGGTGGCCTGGGCAGGCTCGCCGCGTGCTTCCTGGACTCCATAGCCACCTTGGGTCTTCCCGGTGACGGCGTGGGCCTTAACTACCACTACGGTCTGTTTCGTCAGGAGTTTCGCGACAAGCAGCAGCAGGCGCTTCCCGACGGTTGGCTCGACAGGCAGGCCGTCCTCAACGACGAGGGTGTGAGCTTCGATGTGGAGTTCGGTGACTTCAGCGTGAGGTCGCGGCTCTATTCCATCGACGTGACGGGCTACGGCCGTCCAACCAAGAATCGCCTGAGGCTCTTCGACCTCGAGGGCGTGGATGACTCGCTGGTCCCCGCCGACTCGATAGAGTTTGACAAGGACGAGGTCAAGAAGAACCTCACGCTCTTCCTCTACCCCGACGACTCGGACGAAAAGGGGCGTCTGCTTCGCGTGTACCAGCAGTATTTCATGGTGAGCAACGCGGCCCAGCTCATCCTGCACGAGGCGCTGGAGCGTGGCAGTGACCTGAGTGACCTGCCCGACTATGCCATGGTACAGATCAATGACACGCATCCCACGATGGTCATCCCCGAGCTCATTCGCCTGCTTACCGAGGAGCATGATATGGGCTTCGACGAGGCCGTCGTGATGGTCGAGAGGATGGTCGCCTACACCAACCACACGATCTTGGCCGAGGCCCTTGAGAAATGGCCCATCGAGTTCCTCAAGACCGTTGCTCCTAAGATAGCCGATATTATCGTGAAGCTCGACCTTATCGCCAAGGAGCGTTACGCTGATCCCGCAGTTGCCATCATCCAAGATGACGTGGTCCACATGGCAAACCTGGCGATCCACTTTGGCTGCAGCGTCAATGGGGTAGCAGCGCTCCATACCAAGATCTTGGAGGACACGGAGCTCGCACCTTTCTATAAGATCTATCCCGAGAAGTTCAGCAACAAGACGAACGGCATTACGTTTCGCCGCTGGATCATGGGCTGCAACCCCGAGCTCACCGGGCTTTTGGACGACACCATCGGTACGGACTGGCACAAGAGCGCGGATCTCACGCCGCTCAAGGAGCACTTGGACGATAAGGCAGTGATAGAGGGGTTCGAGAGGGCGAAGGACAGCGCCAAGGGGCGTATGCGGCAGTTCATGATCGAAAACCAGGGCGCGCGCATTCCCGAGGACGCGATCATCGACGTGCAGGTGAAGCGTATCCATGAGTATAAGCGACAGCAGATGCTCGCGCTCTACATCATCTGGAAGTACCTGGACATCAAGAACGGCAATCTGCCCGCGCGTCCCATCACGATCGTCTTTGGCGGAAAGGCGGCACCCGCCTACGTTATCGCCCAGGACATCATCCACCTCATCCTCACGCTGTCCGACTGGGTGGCCCAGGATCCTGATGTTTCTCCATACCTCCAGGTCCTCATGGTCCAGAACTACAACGTCACGGCGGCGGAGCACCTCATCCCCGCAGCTGACATCTCCGAGCAGATCTCGCTGGCGAGCAAGGAGGCAAGCGGCACCTCTAACATGAAGTTCATGCTCAATGGCGCCGTGACCCTCTGTACGCTCGACGGCGCCAACGTCGAGATCGCCGAGCTGGTGGGCAAGGATGACATCTACACCTTTGGTGCGTCGAGCCAGGAGGTTGAGCGTCTCTACGCCGAGGGCTCCTACGACGCGTTCGCGCACTATAGCCGGCCTGGTGTCAAGCTGCTCGTGGACTTTATCACGAACCCCCGCTTCATGGCGACGGGTGACGCTGAGCGTCTGCGCCGCCTGCATGATGACATTGTCCACAAGGACTGGTTCATGGCCCTCTTGGACCTTGAGGAGTATATTCAGCTGAAGGAGCAGGTGTACCGGGATTACGAGGATCGTCATGCTTGGATCCAGAAGGCGCTCGTGAACGTGGCCATGGCGGGCACGTTCTCCTCCGATCGCACCATCGCGCAGTACGACGAGGACATCTGGCACCTGTCATAGGCTTAGCATGGCCCGGGGCGGCGTACATTTCCGCCTCGGGCCAGACTCGCTGCCAGGGGGATGCGCGGCGAGGTGGGGAACTTGGGTCTGCCGTCTTAGCTCAGGCTTGGCGCCTCGAGACCACGCAGTACCTAAATGTATCGGGATGGCTGCGCACCTGGGTGAATTCGAACATGAGGCCGTCCGAATTGTATGTCTGGTTTTCGACGACGGCGACGCAGTTGAAGGGACCCAGGTTGAGATACCGTCGGTCCTCCTCGTTGGCGAGGCCGACCGTTATCTGGCGGCGGCAGGTGAGTATCCTCATGCCCAGCTCCTCCTCCAGGTGCTTGTACACGGAACTCTCGGCGATCGTGGGAGAGAGGTCGGGGATGATGTTGGCGAGGAGGTAGCTGGTGTCTATCTGGCAGGTGAAACCGTCAAGACTACGGGTGCGGACCATGCGATAGAGCTCGGTTCCCTCGTCGAAGCCCGTGTATCCGGCAAGTCCCTTCCCGCAGACAAGCCGCTCGAACTCCCTCACGATGGTGCCCGGCCTCATGTCGTTGTGCGCTGCATATTCCTCAAAGGAGTAGAGCCCATCGAACGAACCGATGACGTCGCGATAGTCAGGGTACCAGATGACTCGGACGCCCTTGCCGTGGATGGGTTGCACGAAGCCCTCGTCGGCTAGGATGGCAAGCGCTCGGCGGACAGTATTCCTCGAGCAGGAGTACATGCCGATAAGCTCGCTCTCAGAGGGTATGAACGATTGATAGGGATAGGTTCCGTCCTTGATCTTCTCCCTAATACTTAGATATATGTCTTCGAAGAGCGCCTTGGGCATTGCGTGTTCCTCACTACGTAGTCATCGTCTTGGCGCAGGCCTCGAGTGTCTCGGGCGCACCTGCCGAGGTCGATTGTGAGCTCATAGTTATCTTGTTGTACCGCAACCGTCCTGATGGAATTTCCCCTCCCACGCATATGGATGAAAAATCCAGGAAGTGGTATGCCCGTCGAGTTCAAGGCAAATCACCCGGCAAGCCTGGGCGGTGACGCGAATCGCTTGGGATAGGTGCTAAAAAATATGACTTGCTTGAACAACATGTCCAAGAAGCTGTTATACTTGTTCAAACAAGATGGCCGAACAGGTCGGTCACGGGGCTGCATCGAGCTCGCACTCAGAGAAGGGACACGCGCCATGATGCAGAAGATCCAGAAGTTTGGCGGGGCGATGTTCACGCCAGTTCTGCTGTTTGCCTTCGCGGGCATTGTCGTGGGACTGGGAACCCTATTTACCACAGAGATAATTGTGGGGCCGATAGCGGCCAAGGGTACCACCTGGTACAACGTATGGAGCGTGATCTTGGCCGGAGGTTGGACCGTCTTCAACCAGCTCCCGCTGCTCTTTGCCATCGCCCTGCCCATTGGTCTTGCCCGCAAGCAGAGCGGTCGCTGCTGCATGGAGGTCCTCGTCTCGTACCTCACATTCAACTACTTCGTAAATGCTATCCTAACTGCTTGGGGTCCGGCCTTAGGCGTCGACTTCACCGCCGAGGTTGGAAACGCCTCTGGTCTGGCGACGATAGGCGGCATCAAGACGCTGGATATGGGCATGGTTGGAGCCCTGCTCATCTCTGGGGTGGTCATCAGCCTACACAACAAGTACTTTGACACCGAGCTTCCTGAGTGGCTGGGCGTGTTCTCGGGTTCCACCTTCGTTTACATGGTCGCCTTCTTTGCCATGCTCCCCTGCGCCATCGTCTCTGTGCTGCTGTGGCCCAAGGTGCAGATCGGCATGCATGTGTTCCAGGGCGTCATCATGAGTGCGGGCACCTGGGGGGTCACGATCTTCGTCTTCCTCGAGCGGCTGCTCATCCCCTTCGGCCTTCACCACCTGCTCTATGCCCCGTTCTACTACGACAACGTGGCCGTCAATGGGGGTATCTACGCGGAGTGGGCCAAGGCCCTGCCCCAGCTCGCTGCCTCTACCGCCTCCCTCAAGGAGCTCGCTCCTTGGGGCGCCATCACTGCGACGGGTTGGTCCAAGGTCTTCGGTATGCCCGGCGTCGCCGCAGCGTTCTATGTCACGGCGAAGAAGTCCAACCGCAAGAAGCTCCTTGCCCTTCTGATCCCGATCACCATCACTGCTGTCCTGTGCGGCGTGACCGAGCCCATCGAGTTTACCTTCCTCTTCGTCGCACCCCCGCTGTTTGCTGTCCACGCCCTGCTCGCGTCTTTGCTCTCGACCTGCATGAACCTAATCGGCATCGTGGGCGTGTTCTCGGGCGGACTCATCGAGATGGCGTCGTTCAACTTCATACCGCTTGCCGCCTCGCATGGCCTCACGTACCTGATGGCCATTCCCGTCGGCCTCGCCTTTACGGCCATCTACTTCTTTATCTTCCGTTTCCTTATCCTGAAATTCGACTTCAAGACCCCTGGCCGTGAGGAGAACGAGGAGATAAAGTTCGGCTCCAAGAAGGAGTTTCGCAAGGCGCACGGCATGGCGCAGTCTGTCGGCTCCGAGGACGCGGACGAGGCCGGCTCTTCCGCACCCGACATCGACACGAGCGACGAGAAGATGGTTCTTGCCGCGAACATCCTTGACCTCTTGGGTGGCGTGGACAATATCGTGGACGTCACCAACTGCGTCACACGCCTGCGCGTGAACGTGAAGGACGAGACCAAGGTAGCCGAGGACAAGGACTTCAAGTCCATCGGCACCATGGGGATCTCCAAGAACGGCAAGGCAATGCAGGTGATCATTGGTCTCAGTGTGACGAAGGTCCGCGAGCGCTTCGACAAGCTCGTCGGCAATGACTAGGGATTTGCTTGTCCCGAGGGTGTAAGCTTCCACCGGGGTCCCGTGCGGCTGTCGTGGGTCCCCGGTGGTTGGTCGGTTGCAACGTCCGCCTCGCGCCGGGGCGGCTACTGGGATGGGGAGTGTCATGGCACAATCAGGCAAAGCGACGGTCTTCTTCGACATCGACGGAACTCTTGGGTGGACTGATCCCAACAAGCGCGATGCGCTGCCCGAGTGGGAGAGGGGCCTGTCGCCCACGCCCAGTCCGCGCGTCGCCGCAGCCATCCGCAGCTTGGTCGCCCGTGGCAACCACGCGTTTCTGTGCTCCGGGCGCTCACCTGTGGGTATCCACCCCGACCTGGCCGCATTGCCGTTCAGCGGCATCATTGCGTTGGCGGGCGCCTACGTGACGATGGGCGATGAGGTGTTGCGCGATCGCCCCCTGCCGGCCGACGTCCTCGCCCACATCGACCGGGTCTTGGCTGCAGGTGGCTACGGCGCGCTGATAGAGTCCGCCCACGGTGCCGTCGAGCTGCGTGGAGGAGCCTTGGGCAGGCGCTCCGGCACGCCAGACACGATGGACGAGGCAATCGGACAGCTTCCGGACGGCTGTGCCTACAAGCTGGTCATCCGCAGTTCCGCTGCAGACGAGCTTGTCGCTGACCCCCAGCTGGGTTCCCAGCTGGTCGCCAGTCGCCTCGAGATGCAGAATTCCGAGGTCGGCCTCGCGTGCAACACCAAGAAGGCCGGCATAGAGGCTGTCCTCTCGCATCTTGGCGACAACGTGGGAGTGACCTATGGCTTCGGTGACTCGGAGAATGACCTCACGCTCTTCTCTGAGGTGGACGTGAGCGTGGCCATGGGCAACGCCATCCCCGAGGTCAAGCGCCTCGCGGATTACGTCACCGATTCGGTGTCGGAAGACGGGGTAGCCTCGGGCCTCGAGCACCTGCAGCTCGTGTGAGCCTGGCTGGCAGGGGATCGCAGCGGGTCGCAGAGCTTGCTGCGGTTTGCTGTGTCACCTGTCGAGCGGTCGCGTCAATCCGGCCACAAATCCGGCCATCAATCCGGCCAAATGGGTATATTAGCTTAGGATCTGGCCGGATTTCCTGGAGGTGCGCATGGACGCCACTCGGCTCGCCAGCCTCGTCTCGCAAGGCGAGGGTCTATCAATCGCGAGGAGTGCGAGGAGGGGACTTTCTAAACTGGTGAGGGGAGGCCTTGTGTCCACCGTCGGTGCAGGGAGGTCGACGGCCTACCGCCTCGCTACCCACCGACCGCTCGACTGAGGGACGCTCCCTGCCGCTCTTTAGTCCTTGGGGGGTTGCCTCTCGAGGGCGGGACGCGAAGCCAGGTGCAGCGCCGACCACCGGGCCTGCGGGCTACTCCAAACCGGTCACCTCATCGAGACCGAGCGCGATGTTCATGTTCTGTACGGCTGCGCCCGCAGCTCCCTTGCCTAGGTTGTCGAAGAGTGCCGTCACGCTGATGCGCTCCGCGTTTCCGCAGACGGTGATGCGCAGCCGATTGGTGCCGGCAAGCTCGTTCGCGTGGATCGTGGGAGGCGTGGGGTCAAACGGCATGACGCTCACGAAGTGCTGGTCCGTGTAGTACCCTCGCAGCTCCTCGCAGACCTCCCTCGCGCTCGGCGCGCCCTTAAGCAGACGACTGTGCAACATGATGGTGGTGGCCATGCCCTGACGGTAGTCATCGACGACGGGCATGAGCACAGGGGGCTGGGCAAGGCCGCAGACCCTCTGCACCTCGGGCAGGTGCTTGTGCGTGAGGTCGAGGCCGTAGATACCGGGAGCGTCGAGGGCGCCATCGCGCCCGTCTGCCTCGTAGCGGGCGATCATGCGTTTGCCACCGCCCGAGTAGCCCGTGAGGGAGAAGCAGCAGAGGGGATAGTCGGCGGGCAGGATGCCCATGCGGACGAGAGGCGCCGCGACAGAGATGAGACCGGTAGCATGGCAGCCCGGGTTGGCGATGCGCCTGCTCGAGGCGATGGCGCGGCGCTGCCCCAACGAGAGCTCGGGAAAGCCGTAGACCCACCCGTCGGCGGTGCGGTGTGCCGTAGAAGCGTCGATGACGCAGACGTCGGGGTTCTCAACAAGCGAGACCGCCTGGCGTGCCCCTTCGTCGGGCAAGCATAAAAAGACGATGTCAGCATCGTTCAGGAACTTACGCCGCTCCTCAACATCATGGCGCCTCTCGTCGCAGATGCGCAGAAGCCTAAGGTCCTCGCGCGCCTCGATGCGGTCATGGATCTGGAGTCCTGTGGTGCCGCTCTGGCCATCGATATACACCTTGGTCCTGCTCATGCGAGTTCCTCCCGTGCGCCATCTGGCTTTGTGATGCCAGTCGAGTGATCCTGCGACCATTCTAGGGCAACGTGGGCCTCGGGTCCTGCTTGCCCGGGCTTGCCGAAATCTTAGAGCGAGGGGATGCCAAGCAGCATGCCTATGACGGCGAACGCCCAGAGGTGTGCGGGATAGCCCAGGTAGAACAGCCACTTGCTGAGCGTGCCCTTCGGGCCGCGCTCGCCGTTATACAAAAGGATGAAGGGGACGGCCATGAACTGCGCCCAGTCCGCGTTGAGGCCCAGGGACATCTCCCACTCTACGGCACTTGCCGTGCTCGGGTGGAGGATCGGTGTGTAAAGGCAGGCTAGGGCGGCGCTCCCGAGGACCAGGCAGAGGCAGAGCTTGGCACGGCCCCCTTTTGCGTCGTGAAGCAGGTAGGAGGCCAGCATCACGAACAGCACCTGGACGAAGCCCTCGACGGGGGCGATGAGGGCGCCCGCTATGCCGAGTGCAGCGGCAAGGGCGAACAGCCGTCCTCCCTTCGTACCACCTTGTCTGCGGCCCTCGTCGATGGCCCAGATCACGCTGTAGCCAAGGGCGAGCGTGAGGATGATGGTGTGGCTTATTAAGGACACCAGGTGGTGGGTCAGCTGCCCCACGACAAGGTTGCCTGCCGCCACGAAGAGACCGACTCCCCAGAGCCTGAGCGCGTAGCGCCTCCTGTCATGGGTGTGAAAGAATCCCTCTACCACGAGGAAGGCAAACAGTGGGGAGACGAATCGCGAGATGAAGTGCAGCCAGTCCGGGACCGTGTTTGGGCCGAAGATGATGTTGGTGTGATCGAGCATCATAACGGCTAGGGCGAGCAGCTTGAGCTGGAAGGCGTTGCACAGTCCTGTGCCTTTAGTGGTGTCCATGGGTCCTCCTTGCGAGTTTGTATGGCCGGTCCGCGCTTCCGGGGGTTGGCACGTGGCATTCGGCCTGCCTGCTATGCGGACACCTATGGTACGTAAGCTTATGGCGGTGGACCATCGATCGGGCTTACGCATACCTTACGATTCTGTAAGCCTGCGCAGGTGATCGTCAGCGGTGAGGTGGTGCGTATCGTCCATAGGGGCCACACCGAGGCTCGCAAGCTATAGGGGGAGTCACACCCGTTAACTTTTTTCGGCAGACGGCTTTAAAGTGTGGACCAGACTCATCCTCAGCGGGACGTGACGTCCATCCCTATCTACACTCCATCAGGTATGATGCATATCCATCATCTGAATAGTCAAAACAAACTGCATTTATTATAGTCACATACTCTAATTCTGTCAATCGAGATGGGGAATTTTGCGGTGAGCGTATCCAAGTGACTTTAAGCGACCAGTGTGGAATATGATATAAAGGAAAAAGGTTTCATGGCAGGTATGCCTTGTCTGGGACCGTAGGCGGTGGGTCATTGGGATAGAAGGAGCTTTGGGCCCTTGCGGATAGCTGGCCTTGCTGCAAGCCCGATGGCAGCCGTGGTGTGGAAGTATGTGAGCATGAAAGGAACGACCGTGGCAGAACTGGTAAAGCGAATGCAGACAAGGCGACACCATCGGTACCCGAGCGCACGCATCCTTCTCGGTTGCTGTCTTTTTGCGGTGACGCTCGTCCTCTGTCTGGCCCCGCGCTTGGCCTACGCCGACAGCGTCAGGAAGGTCGACGACTTGCTTGGTTCCGTTGGTGGCACTGTCTACTTCCTGCATTCCCCATCCAAGTGGAACGGCCAGTACTGGGATGGGGGCGGCTGGAAGAACATCAAGGATATCCCCCGGGACCCTAATACCACCTCAGCGGACCTCGGGAACGGATGGGTGATGTGCTACCGCTTTGGTGGCTATGTTGCATGGCGTAAGGACAAGTTGCCGATAGACGAGCCGGGCACCACCTTTGGAGGATTTAAGTTAAGATTCAATGATGTGGGTGTCACCGAACGAAGGGAGAACTTCGATGTGATCATCGAGTTCACTAAGATCACGGCGTGGGCACCCTACGATCAGAAGGGCGAGGGAGCCCCTGCCCTCAGCGGGTACGCCCCCCTCGAGGTGGATGATGTGGGTGGCCTTCTTTTAGCGGCTCGGTCGGAGGAAGATCGTAACCCCACCATACGATCCACCTATAGGACGCGTTTCGTGAAGCGTGGCACGGACGAGCTCATTGACTCGAGTAACGAGGTCGATATGGTGTACTGGAGTATCGATGCGCCGGAGGGGGTCCGTCATGGTTCGGGCAACTACACTAACCCAAACCGTGAGAGCATCTGGAAGGTAAGCGGTTACAAGGACGAGGCCCTTGTGAGGCAGGACGTGGACGAGTGGCTAGAGATCGTGCCTGGGGAGGACGGTATCGCCAACAAGGGTTTTCTCTCGAAGAAGGAGGATGTATTGGGATCCATTCAGGACAACCACAGCATGGTCGTCCTGAAGTCGGGACCGGAGTTCGTGACTGAGTGGCGAGGGTATAATTGCGAGATGTGGATGGGCTACGACACGGTCGTGAAGGCCTACCCCGAGTGGACTGGTCCTGTGATCGATCCGCCGACGCAGGTCAAGCGACGTGGTGAGACTGCAGAGCTCGGCGTAAGACAGACATTTCCTCATGTAGTTTTCAACAAGGCGAAGTCCGTTGTGATGAGCGACACGCTTGATCCAGCCCTCGATGCCTCGAAGGCGGAGGTCAAGGTCTATAAGGATGATACGGATGTCACCCGTTTTTGGGAGGTCGACGTCTCGGGCCAGACCGTGACTGCAAAGTCAAGAAACACGTCGCTTGTCGATGGCAATATGACGCTCAAGATACGTGTTCCAGTCTCGGAGACCGCTGACCTCTCCTCCTACGAGCAGCAGGATGACCAGGGCGTCAAGTACTGGAAAATCCCGAACCAAGCATCCACTACCATAAACGGGGTATCCAAACAGGCCGAGCGGGCATATGTCCTCGTACCCGGTGAGGCAACGGGGTCTGTCCAGCTGAGGGCCACGACACGATTGGAGGGCGGGCAGCTCAAGGACGGACAGTTCACGTTCCGCCTGAGGGACGAGGGGGGCAACGAACTTGACGTAAAGACGAACGACGCTGACGGCAACGTCGTGTTCAAGGCGCTCGACTACACATCTGCAGACATCGGGAAGACCTTCAGCTACACCATCACCGAGGACGCGGGTACGGAGCCGGGCTACAGCTACGACACGCACGTCGAGACGCTCACCGTCAAGGTCGAGGATGGCGGCCAGGGAAGGCCCAGCGCGAGCGTGACCTATGATGCTGACGGGGCAACGTTCGTGAACAGCTATGGGCAGCAGACCCAGAGGGCCGCACTTGCCGTCGTGAGGCAGGATGGCAAAACCCATGCTCCGTTAGGCGGGGCGCAGTTCACGCTCTATGTGGACGACGGGGACGGCTCCTTCACGAGCGCTGACCAGCCTGCCGTGACCTACATCGACGAGGCGCTGAAAAACCCCATCGCAGGTTCGGTGGTGACCACACGGTCAGACGATGGAAGGGCCGTCTACTACGGTCTGGAGTGGGGAAAGACATACTGGCTCAAAGAGACGACTGCGCCTAGCGGCTATGGTCCAGATCCCCAAGTCCACAAGATAGGCGTCTCGACGGATGGAGCGGTCTCCACCATCGGCAAGGACGGGCAGGCCGAGGCGCTTCCGAACCAAGGGGGAATCCCGACCATAACGATATCGGGCGACCCCCGTTTCGTGCTCCCGGGTGCGGGAGGCGTCGGCATTGTGGGCACCCTGCTTGTGGGGATGGTCTTGGTCCTTTCCGGAGGCGTCTGTGCCTTCGTGTCCAAGAGGCGCGCCGCACGTGGGTATAGGTAGCGGCTAACGACGAGGGTAGCCTATGGCGCTCAGACCCCCGGCTGCCTGGTCCGAGGGCGCCGGGGCTCTGTCCTGCCAGCGAGGTCTAGGGGACTTCTACGGGGTCCGTGCGACGGCCTTGTCGTCGTGCCTGGGCTGAGATGACCCAGGGCACAACGGACGGCACCATCCCTTGTGGGAGACCGTCCAACTCGGCTTGGTACGGGGAGACCTGGGTTTTGTGGGGGCTGTCCTGAGCGCGGGACCGCACGCATGCCCATTGGACGGCGTATGTCACGCACGCACCCGAGGAGGGCCTACATGACGGTGAACGGCGTCATCTTCCAGAGGAGGGCTGACGGCCTTTGGGCCTGGCGGAAGGGCCGCGAGTACCGGGGAGTGGACGGCGACGACTGGTACCTGGAGGACGAGCTCTGGGACGTCCGGGAGCAGCCTTGGCGCGCCCTGCGCGACAGGGTCGTCGGGTACCTCGGCGCCCTGGAGGAGCGCTCGCACTTCGATCCGGGCCTCCTGGTGGCGATAGACGACCCAAGCTGGATACGGCTCTACGCTGAGGTTTCGGAGGCGCTCGGCGTGGGGTACCGCATGCTGCTCTGCGAGACGGACCTTGCGCGGCCCGCGATGGGGGACCTGGGGCTCGAGTGCGATTTTCTGGGCTACGACTGCGCGTGGCCGGGTGGCGACTGCTGCTCTGCCGTCCTGTGCGACCTCGTGGGGGGCCGCGTCTTTGAGCTCTCGGACGTCCCGCTCAACGCCAACGGGCTCATCCCCACGCGGGAGGCGGCCGAGGCCTTCCTGTGGAGGCGCGAAAGGCTCAAGGCACGCTACCCGGAGTCCTCCTTCGAGGGGGGAGACTTCGTCGTCTACCGGCTCGGCGAGGTGGTGGCGGTCCCTTCCGTCCTGCGGGTCGCCCAGGTCCCCCCGGACGAGGGTCCGCGCCCGGCATGGGACCTTCGCGGGGCCTGCGGGCCGCCCGAGGCCCCCATCGGGGGAGGCCGCGCCCGCCGTCCCTGTCGCGGGCCCTGCGGGCCGCGCGACGGCAGGCTCTGGAAGGACCTCGGCTCCGGCCTCGTGCGCGTCTCGGGGCCGGGCGCGCTCGCGTGGTGGCGCGACGGGGGGCCTGGCGCTCCGGGCGCGGGGACGCCTCCCGTCGGGCCGTGCTCGGATATGGGGGAGGGGTGAGGCATGCCCGAGGTGCGGGAGGTCGTGCGCCTCATGCGGGAGTCGGGCGTGGAGCTCGGGCGCGGGATGGGCGAGGGCGAGCTCTCCCTGGCAGAGGCGTCCTGCAACGTGAGGTTCCCGCGCTCCCTTCGGGCGCTGCTCTCGGCCGCGCTTCCGCTCGCCGAGGCCGGCGAGGGCCGCTTCCCCGACTGGCGCGACCTCTCGCCGCGCAACCTGCGCCTCCTGCGGGCGCAGCTCTGCGCGCCTGCGGGGCCGATCGGGGAGGAGTCCCTCGTCCGCTGGCCCCGCGCGTGGGGCGCCCGGCCCCTGACCGCCGACGGGAGGCGCCTCGGGCTGCACCGCAGGCTCGCCCTCGCGCCCCGGCTCGTCCCCCTGTACCTGTCGCGCTTCGTGCCCGAGGGCTGCGGGGACGACCCGCCCGTGCTGAGCGTCTCGGGGCGCAGGGTCCTCTGCATGGCCACGGGCCTTGGCGACTGGGCCGCCCGCGAGTTTCGCGGCGTCTCGCCGCGCGGGACCTGGCCGAGCGCGCCCGCGCCCGTCCCCGTCTGGGACGACCTGATGCCTGCGGCGGGCCAGCCGGGAGGCCACGCGTCCGTGTCCGCGCCTCCCCGGGCGCGGCGGGTGCCGCCTCCTGCGGGCGCCGCGGACGTCGCTCGCCTGATGGCGAAGGCGGGCGTCTCCCTCGCCCCGGGCCTCTCGCGGGCGGAGCTCTCGGCGGCCGAGCGCGCCTGCGGGGCGCCGTTCCCACGGTCCCTGCGCGCGTTGCTCCAAGGGGCCATGCCCGCCTCGTGGCAGGGCAGGTTCCCCTTCCCGGACTGGAGGGACACCTCGGATATGGGGCGGCTGCGCCTCTCGGCGTGGGCGTCCGAGGCGGAAGATGCCCTCCTGTGGCTGGGGCTGGGTGGGCGCTGGCCCGAGGGATGGGGGACAAGGCCCGGGTCCCGGGCCGCGAGAACTCGCGCACTCGGGCGTCGGCTCGCAACGGCGCCCCGTCTCGTGCCCGTCGCCTCTCGCTGCTACGTTCCCGCCGGATGCGGGGACGACCCGCCCGTCATCTCCGTGTGGGCGGGCGAGGTCGCGTGCCTGGGGGAGTCCCTCGGCGACTGGGTGGCGCGGACCTTCGGCTCGCCCTGGGACGCGCCCTGCCTGCCGGTGCCCGCCTTCCCGCCCGTGCCGTTCTGGGGTGACCTGATGCTGCTGTGAGCCGGGTGGGCGCTGGTGGTCCGCAGAGGATGCTCGCCTGGAGGTCGTGGTAGCCACGGGGACGGCCGCAGGCGAGGCCTTGGACGTCCTCTTGGAGGAGGACATGAGAGGAGGGGTCGATTGCGCGTGCGCCGGATGGTGGCTCAACATGGGCCTCGATAAGCGCGTGGCGTGCCACGTGAGGTGATTCGAATTGTAGAGTGGGGAAGTGATGCGCCATGAGGGTGAGGGCAGTGCTGGAACTCGGGGACTATGACATCGGCTTCGTCAAGTGGCTGGGCAAGGAGCGCATGTGGGACCGCAGGGTCTGCCCGGGAGAGGGGATCGGGGCGGTTGCCGGGCAGGCTGACCGGAGCGATGCAGGGAAGCCTCGGGTGTTGGGGGCGTCTCGGTGCGGGTGGACCTGAGTCCCGCTGGGGTTTCGGGACACGCGCCCCAAGGGCTGAAAGGTAGCCAATCACGCCTGGGGACGTCCCAAATAGGTCAACAGTGTACACAAATTACATAACATTCGCCCACGCATCTTGTTTCCTGTGGTTCGTGTACACTGTTTGCGCCGGATTGAGCATGTACGTTTTACGGAACGCAGGTCAGGATGCATGTTTGAGCTGTAAGGGACGAGTGAGCAGGGACGAGGTCACCGAGTGGATGTTCTCGGTGTTACGCGCTGATCTTGAGGGGAATCCACCGACTCCAAGAGGTGGGGCCTCCTGTCTCGGGTACGCTACCTCGACGCGGCCCCTCTCCGGGCGAGTGACTGTATCCTGACGATCAGGTATGGGAGTGGATGGGGTATCCCGATCGCTCTCTACCACCACAGAGCTGGCATTGGCATAGGCACCTCATGCGTGGCCTTTGGTGAGGTTGCCTATCGGTACCGAGGAGGATGGTCTCATGGACGAGTTATCGTTCGAGAAGACGTACCAGGACGGGGGCCTGGTCAGGCTGTGGGTCTCGGCCTCCTCGGGACTCTGCGGCGCGCGGCGGGGCCTCTACGAGGACGAGGCGGCCGTCAAGGCGGCCGCAGGGGAGGTCCTGGGGTACTCCCGCGACTTCTCTAGGGGACGCAGCGTCGCGCTCGGGCGCTGGGAGGGCGGTCCCGCCCCGGCCCTCTCTCTGCGGATCCTCCCGGCGGACTCGCGCGGGCACGTGACGCTGGAGGTGGACATGGAAATCGACGATGACGGTGACCGTCACGCCCACCGCGCGCGCTTCTTCGTCAAGAGCGAGCTCGGGCCCGTCGGGCGCTTCGGTGCGTCCCTCCTCTCGCTCGCAAGGGGGCCGGTCGGCTCCCACGCGACCCTGAACGACGACCTTGGGGGCCTGCCCTGGTACATGGCCGAGGGCGGGCCCGCGCGGGTGGGCGCGCCGCTGGTCGGCAAGGGGGGCATCCTGCCCGAGCGCATGCTCGGCTCGGCCGTGAGGCTGGGCGGCCCCGGCACGGACCGCTACGCGTGGGGGAGGGATGCGGCCGTGGCCATCGCGGGCTACCTCGGGGTGAGGGGCGTCCCCATCCTAGGGGGCTGCGCCTGGAGGATGCTTCCCGGCGGCGGGGAGGCCCGCGACGGCGACGGGTGGCGGGACGAGGAGGGCGCGCTGAGCGGCTCTGCGATGGGGTGCTGCCTCAGGGCGATGGAGTACATCGAGTCGCACTCCCGCGAGAGGGGTGAGGACTACCTGTACGAGCTGATCTGCTGAGCGAACCAGTTGGGGTGGGTGGGGAGCCTTGCGCATCTTTGTAGCTGAGAGCTTCCGGGACGAGAGGTGATGTTTGGAGAAGAGCTGGGCGCGCGCTTGACCAAGAGTGACCCCGGCGAGGGCCTGCCCCCTTGTGGCGTCCCTCTGCCATGACCTGGCGTGGGACCTCCTGGATGAGGGTCTCCTGAGTGACGCCGAAGCCCTCGTCCGCGAGGAGCTCGTCGCTGTGCGTTTTCTGGCGACATACGATCCCGAAACCTTTCTGCTAAACGTTGCGGACGCCTGCGAGAACCTTGCGGGTATCCTGTGGGAAGGGGGGCATCCCGAGGAGGTCGAGCCGCTGCTACGCGAAGCCCTTGAGTGCTATCGGACTCTCGCTGCGTCCGATCCCGATGAGGATGGGCTTCCCGCACTCATTCCCGAGGCGGGCCCACCGATGGGTGTCTTGGCGACTATCCTTGCGGAGGAGGGCCGCGCAAAGGAGGCTGAGGAACTCTTTCGGGAGGGTCTCTCGATGTACGCCATTCTCGCGCGGGCACATCCCGAGCGTGAGGACTTCCGGCTCGGGGAGGAGGCATTTCGCGAAAGCCTCGCGCAGCTGTCAGCTGGGGTGTAGGGTGGCTGGGCGGTAGCGTGATATGGCTCAGGGTGAGGGGTGTCGAGGCGGCGGAGGTGGGAGCTGACGTGAGTCACAAAGGGCTGTATCGTCTACGCTTATGTGCCGCCAAGCAGCGTGATTCTTACTGCCAGCCAGCGATAAACGTACTTGTGGTGGTATGCTCAAAGTCACTTGGCAGTAGACGTAGAATGCTGAGCTGACTGTAAATTGACCTGAGGCGCCCGAAGCGATCAGGCTCAAGTAGCTCTCAGGAGGGGCAAGGATTGAGGCATGGACAACGAGGTGTTCAAACAAAACCTGGAGGGGGAGAGCATCCGCCCCGGTGGGCCCGTTATCATTCAGATGTTGTTCAAAGGACCGGTTGCAATGCCTGGCAAGGAGCAGATGGCCGCTGCGATGGCACGTCATCTCGGATCGGTGGAGTGTATCTGTCACGACGAGAAGACAGCGGGTTTTGCTGCCTTGGAGCATGTCGCAAAGTTTAGTGATGGCACGGCTCCGGTGCAGCTTATGGTGACGGGCTGCCTCGACTTTGAGGGCAGCAAATTCGATTCCTTCTCGATAAGCCAGATGTGGGACTGTCGCGAGGAGCGGGAGCGGATCCTTTGTGAGTGCCGGTATCAGGTGGTCGCCATGGACATGCTGGCGGCGGCGCTTCCGGCGCTGGAACGAACCAAGGTGGACATGGACTTTCTAGGCGCGTTGGCAGAGCTGTACCCTGACTGCAAGGCGGTCTACTTCCAGAGCTGTGGCAAGCTTTTCTCAATGGATGACTTACGTTCTTTCCAAGGCGAGGGCCCGGATCGCTTCATCCGCTTTGGCGTCAACGTCAGGCTCTTCAACATCCAGGGCACAAAGGATATGCTGGTGGATACGGTGGGTATGGGCACTCTCTTTTTGCCTGACCTCCAGTATCACTTCCATGACATGGATCCCAACCAGGTCGTGAGCCATGCCTATGATCTGGCATCGTATATCTTGGAAAACGATAACCCGATCCAGGACGGTGAGACCGTGGATAGCGTGAGGGACGGTAGGATGTGCCCGGAGCTGCAATGGAGTTGTCGGTATGAGAGGGCCCTGATCCAGCCACCCAGAGAGGTGCTGGACGTCCATATGGGAGAGTACGCCTCCGGATCAGGACGGCAGGCGACACTCTAGCCGAACGCGATTCGTGGTCGCGAGAGCCAAAAAGGGCTCTTCGGGGGTTCGTGTGGGTTGACGCCTCGGCGAAGACGCCAACCTGGCAGCGGCGCCACTCGCTCGGAGCCTGTCTTCCCGACCAAGCGAGAGGGACTAGCGAGGAGGCGCCGTCGGCACGCCATGGTGGCTGAGGCGCTCGCGTCACCTGACGCAGCTCGCGTCGCAATTTGTATCGCGACTCGCGTCGCAACAGTGTACACAAATGCCCCGAAACGGCCCCGAGAGGCCATTTCCACCGATTTGTGTACACTCCTGCGTCCCCACGTCTGTCCACAACAGCGCAACGGCCCAACAGTGTACACAAATGCCCCAAAACGGCCCCGAGGGGCCATTTCCACCGATTTGTGTACACTCCTGCGTCGTCACCCTGGCGGTGAGGCCCACGTCGCCGGGGTGGTGACGCAACCACCTACCCACACGACCTCACGAAGCCTCCCAAAAAGTGCCGTCGAATCTCTCATGCCGAAGCTCTCGTGTGCCGCCACGATTTACGCCCACTGCGCTCGATCACGCCCAACTACTACCAAGGCCATTGCGTCAAACGTCAAGACTTGGGATGAGACCGTCGAATAGCCGGTCTCATCCCGATTGTCGCTGGCACCGAGTGCCCTTGCCCCCTGCGTCCCACAAAGCGCCTTACGCCTCGCAAGCTCCCTATCGGTTGAAGTGGCACCGTGCCAAAATTGAACGCCATTTTCCTCGTACATCAAAGGCCCGGCGCATCCCACTACTCTTCAGGGGGCTATACGCCTCACGTCCGTACCACGCTCCTGCTCCCCTCCATACTTCGCGCCGCCTCGTGAAGAGCCACGCAGCCCCAGACACTACTGCCAGCACTGATAGAAGCGTGACGGGAAGGGGCGTACCAGGACCACCGGCTGCGGGGAGGATGATCGGCTGCGCCTTCGGAGTTTGCACCCGTACGATGTTCGACTTGGCCGAGTAGCTGTTGTTAATGTCAATGTCGAACGAGTTCTCGTACGTGGTCCCATCTTTCATCACCTTTCCGATGACCATGGGTGCAGGGACCTCAGCGGCTTTGGTTAGGTCGGCGTTGATCTGAGCGATCAGCGTGGCCTTTGCGGTAAAGACGAGGTTGCGAGATGCGCCGTCGTAACTCACGTCGTAATCAGGGCTAGTAGCCTTCGTTGCGTCAAGATCTACTTCGTAGCTCTCCGGCAGCGTGTCACGAAACACCACTGAGTCTATCGTCTCATGGTCGGCGGGGAAAGCTGACGTTCGCAGCGCGAACTTGACGATAGAGCCCGTCTTGACCGTACTACCATCAATGTCTGCGTCAGCCTCGTCTAGCGCTCCCTTTCCCAGCTGAGGCCTGGTATACAGTATGTCCACATGATAGTTTGCCTTGATCACCGGCTTCTTTGGCTCTACTGGCGGGGTGGGCGCGACCGGCTTCATCGGCACATCCCGTGCCTTGACGTCAGAGCTGAACGCAAACCAGATGGTCCCACTCTTGTGGGAGGCCATGTCCAAGCTGATCTCAGGGTTCGTCACCTTGCCGATGATAGCCCCGTACCAGGCGTTTGGGGAGGTTGGCGTGTCCCATTCTGCGGTGTCAAACTTCGAGCCTTTGGCCTTATCTGCATTTGAGCTATCCGCATAGGCTCCCCCGTCCGCATGGACCTTTATCGAAGAGCCGGATATGGGGATGTACTCGCCATTGAAGTAGGCCACACGCTCTAGCGCGTCCCGGTCGATAGCCGCAGAGCCGTTGCCACGGTTCAGTGACGAGAAGCTGAGGAGGCTTCCCGTGGGATCAATCTCCTTGCCTTCCTCATCGTAGAAGCGAGCTTTCAGGTTGATTCGCACGTCTGCGAAGAAGTCGTTGTACCAAATGGTGTCTGCCGGGTCTTTTTGTAGGACCACCGGGAGCTTGTCTGGCAGCGGTACCCCGCTGGCCCCCTTAAAGGTGTATATGTACTCGACCTTGGCGATCTTCGTACCATTGAAGCTTGAGTTGCTGAGGTTGGTGTAGGTTGCCACAAAGGGCTTGTCCTTCTCGAGCATGACGCGAGCGGCGTCCTCAGGTTGGTTGTCGTTTAGGAAGTCGAACCATGCGTAGCGCCATGGCTCCGGGCCGAGGTTCCAGGAACGGACGGTCGATTTGAACTCTTCTTTGGTGTACTTCTTCTCGGAGAAGCTGAGGCTTGCGTTTGGCTCGGACTTGAAGGTGAGCATCTGCGCGGACGGCTTGGTCATGTAGCCATCCTGGTTCTTCTTCTGCTCCAGCTCCTCCAAGGCCTTGTTGCAGGCAGCCATATCGGTGTTATACTTCGCGAGGTCCGCGTTGTACTTGACCATGTCCTCGTCGTACTTCTGCTTCTTGGCGGCATACTCACCCAACTGCTTCTTGGCGTCCTCTGCGGCCGCGTTCAGGTCTTGGACCTGCTTATCGTAGTCTGCTTTGATCTCGTCTCTCTTGGCATTGAGCTCTGCCTCTGAGTCAGCCGTCCCCTTGTCGACATCTCCGTCTTTCTGGACGTCCACGCCGGCCTGCTTTGCCGCATCGACACTCGCATCCAATGCGGATGTGTCAACTTTTACTTCTACACCCCTTACGGGGTCTGTCGCAAGGGCGAGCCGGGTGTTGAGGAAAAGCAGCATCAGGACCATGAGCAGTGATAGGGATACCGCTCCTATCCGTCTGAGATGAGTCCTTCTCATACGCTTCTCCTTCTCATGCTGTGTTGGTCCCTTATGGCTCCGTCTTCCAGCCCTCACCTGAGTGCACATAAGCTCTGCTCCCACGGGTGACAGCATTGCTCTGCAGGAAGCTCTATACAAACATGGTCATCATACTACACTCGTGACTTTATCTGAGGGGGACATAGAGCAATGGACGGCATCGTACGTCTGCGACCCTACCGGTATGTGATAACTGTGGATTCGGTTGGCACCGTATCGTGAATCCACTTGGCATTGTCTATCTCAAGGCGCACGCAGCCGGCGGAGACGCTGTAGCCGATCCTCCCGTCGAGAACCCTGAACGTGCCGATGTGGTAGACGATGGAGTGGAAGAGGTAGTCTTTATAGAACTGGGTGTAGTAGTAGCAGGTGTAGTTGCTTCCGTTGAAGGAATACCCCCTGATGCCAACCGTGAAGTTGCCTATGACCGTGGGAGTGCGGGGCGCACCGGTGGAGCACCTCATGCGACGATCGAGCCTCCAGTTGCCTTGCGACCCACGGAACACGCCAACCCAATGGTCAGTCGTGTCAACGAGCACGAGGGTGTCAGTGGAGCTTGCATAGCCTTGGGCACGGGCGATCATAGGATCATGTATCGTCAGCCTGCCGTCGTTATCGGCATGGTAGGGTATCCCATCAATGTCAAGATCGGCATTTCTCAGCACGTAACCCGTGTCCGTGCGACCAAAGTAGCGACTTCCCGAGACCTCAAAGTGGCCGACCCTCACGAGCGAGCAAAGATTCCTGTCTTGGGTCCAGTAACGCTGGAGCTGCCTATCCGAGAAAGGCCACGCAGCCGTGACGACCCAGCCGGAGCCCCTGTGATGGACGAGCCTGCCGTCGTTGTCCGCGAGGTAGGACCAGCCATCGCCCGCGTCGGCGATGCCGCGAAGCACGTAACCCTGGTTGGTAGTGAGGTGGCTGGCGCCGATGCCACCTGCGCCCCGTGCGCCATCGGACGAGAGGCCATGCCGTGCGACGGAATAGGATCCCATGGAGTAAAGGTAGTAGCGCTGCAGGCCCTGTCCGTAGCGTCCCGTGACCTGCCAACCTGATCCGGCGGCGAGCCTGCCATCATTGTCCGCCAGATAGATGATAGTGCCGCTTCCCCAGGCCCCGCGAACCACATAGCCCGTGTCCGCGCGGCCAAGATAGCATGCCCCCACGCCCGTCTCGCCCTTGGCGATGAAGATGCCGTGGCGCACGAGAGAGTAGGAGCCCTTGTCCTGGGTCCAGTAACGCTGGAGCTGCCTGCCGGAGCGAGGCCATGAGGCCGTGACGACCCAGCCGGAGCCCCTGTGGTGGACGAGCCTGCCGTCGTTGTCCGCGAGGTAGGACCAGCCACCACCCGCATCGGCGGTACCATCCCTGAGGATTGAGCCCGATGCCCGGGCGTAGGCATATCTTCCCGATCCTCTGTCTCGTCCTGATGTGGGATCGATGACCCTGGAGTTGGCAAGGGTACCCGTCGCATCCACCCACCACCTTGTCCCATCAAAGCGGTCAAACCAAAAGCCCAGGATGTCGAGAGGGGCATGCCTCGCCGCGTACCATGCGGTCCCCTCACTCTTCCAGCCGACGCGGACGCATGAGTGCTCCTCTTCCACCGACGTCGTCAGGAAGTGGGTGCCCGTCGTGACATAGCGGTTGAAGAGGCGCCGGACTGCGGTCCCGTCCTTCGAGCCAACGCTGCGAAACTGGACGCCCTCCCCCCTCCAACCCCTTTTGACGAGGGTGTCATACTCCGAGCGTCTCGCGGTGTAGAGATGGTCTCCCGAGAACGCGTTGTATAGGCGATAGACCGAGGCCCCTGCCGAGGGCGTGACCCAGGCGATTCCCTCCCAGTTCCAACCGAGTGAGGCAAGTCCCTTGGCCTCCGAGAGGTCTGTGGTATAGAGGTGTTCCGTCGTCCATGGGTTAAAGAGGCGGTACACGTTGGCATAGGCCGTGGTCTTTGAAGAAGGTGCTGCAGTCTCAACGTCTGCAGAACGCTCATCAGCTCCCAAGCTTGTCGCGGCCGGTGCGTCGGGACTTGTCGGAGTGCCAAAGGTGGGTGCGGACGTCTCGGTTGACGGGGCGTGCGTGGGCGCGACCGACACGTTCTTACTAACCGCTGCACCAGCATCTGTCGTGGGCGAGGTGGACGAGCTGCTCGAAGCAGGGACCGAGGGGGAGGCGAGAGCCTTCGTGGATGCCGTCTTTTCGTCCGTCTGTGTGTCGGATGCCACAGGCGTGCCATCTCGCGTGGCCCTCGCAGAGGAGGCGACTGTGTCGGCGGGCGCAGGGGAGACCGTCGGCACCTCGGTCTTAGACGGCTGAGAGTTGGATGCCTCGACGTTGGAAGTCGTGGTTCCCTCCGCAGCTCCCACAACTGGAGCCTTGGCTGCGCTGCCCTCGCCCTGCGTGACCTCAGCCGCAGCGACGGGGACGCTTGGATTCGAGTCATCTGTGACGGCAACCGCCGCAGGGACGTCAGGCTCGGCAGACGCCGCCTTTGCCACGGCACTCTCCGTACTTGCTTCCTCGGCACATGCAGGCCGTGCGGTAATGTTCCCGAGCGCAAGTACAGAGCCAAGCACCACGGCTGCCAGCCCCACAGAGAGCCTACGAAGCGCGTGATGAGGCAGGTGTGAGCCAGCAAGTCCAGGGTGATGCCAACCCCTCTTTGCGATTTCGCGTGACTGCCCCGCTGGATGCGCACATGGCTGCATGCTACACCTCTCTCTGGCCGGCGACGATCCTGCCTCCTTTGGATACCATATTAGCATAAGCTGAATAGAAGTGGCCCAATCCCGCGAGTCCGACCTTAGGTAAAAGCTCGCTTCCGTGCAGGGCCTGAGGTCATCTACTGTGTGACTTAAGCGCGCATCTCGGAAGCATTCCAACGTAAACAGTGTACACAAATCGCAGGCAGCCAGGTATATGGACACTTTTCCTGCGATCTGTGTACGTTATTGCCTCGCCGCAGGCGCTCCCCACAGGTCATACCCGCCTGTCCTCCCGTCGCCACCAGCTCCTTTGTCCACCTACAGCACAAAGATCACAACGGATATGACCCCGATGAGGGCCAGTGGCACGCATCCGTCAATGAAGGAGGAGAGGGATTTCAGCTTGTAGTAGAAGTTATAGCAGACGAGACTCACACCGAACCCCACGATCGAGAGGTCTGCCAAGATGTTGGCTTCGCCTCCCTTGCCGAGCACATTGAAGGCGCATGCCACGAGCACTTCCATGCCGAGCCACGCGACGAAGAGGGCGAGCTCCACCGTGGGCTGACGGTTATGCATCTTCCAGGTGACGGTTAAGAGGGCTGCATAGATGATGGCAGCTCCCCCAAAGATCATGAGTGGCGTCTGAGGCGTCTTCTCCATCAGCGTGTTTGCTCCGTCGCATATGAGCGTGGCGCCAACCGTGCCCGTGATGATGGCGCCAATGAGAGCGACAATGCCAAGCAGGCGCATGGCACCCTTGGCCTTGCCGCCTGTGACCTTGGGCCAAAAGAAGATGGCCCACCACGCGAGGTAGAGGATGCAGCAGACGGCCAAGATGAGGTGGCCAGAACGTATCTGTTCGAGTAGGGTCGATTCCATGGTATCCCTTCTTGGAGGATTAGGCGCCTGTCGCTCAGGCACCCATTGGTTGGGGTTGTCGAATCGCGAGCAGCCGAGCCGTGGGCCGGTTGGGGTGTCGTGTGTTCCGGCAGGTTGGATTGCCCCCTGCGTTCCTCACACCATCGCCTCGACTCCGGTATCCACGTGCAGCACGACGGGTTGCCCCGTACAGAGGAGCCTTCCTTCCGTCACCTGCACACTCGAGTCGTCGATCAGGTTCAGGTAACTCCCATCGGGAAGGTCGAGCTTCACGGGGGCAGTGTGCGACTTGAGCGAGAAGACGCCCACACTGCGGCCGCCCGTGCCCAAGCGGTCGATGACGGCGATGTCGTTCGCGTCATCGGCGGCGTAACGAATGAAGTCATCCGTGCCGAGGACCTCGTGCTTGATGCGTGCCATCGTCTGCATGAGGGGCGTGAGGTCTCGCGCGCTTCCGAAGCCATCCCAGGCGATCGGGTCCTTGTCAAAGAGGCTCGGCTTGTGTGTGGCGCACAGCTCCTGCCCGGCGTAGATAAGCGTCGTGCCCTTGAGCAGGTAGAGCAGGGAGGTCAGGTTCTTAAGGTCCAGGTGTTCCGTCAGCTGCGACGCGATGCGCGGTAGGTCATGGTTTTCGAGGAAACGCAGCTTGTTATAGTTGCGCGGATAGACGCTCTCCTGGAAGTCGAGCAGGTCGAGGTAGCAGCTGAGCGGTATCTCACCCTTGAGGTAGCGCTCGAAGGCCTCTTCGACGTCGTAGGAGTACTCGATGTCAAAGGCCTCGAAGGCCTCGTTGTCAGTCGCGCAGTACGTTCCCTCGCGACGGACAGCTTCCCCAAAGGAGCGATGCACTGTCTCGGCGAGCCATGTGAAGCGAGGGTTGACCTCTTTTACGGCAGCGCGGGCTCGCTTCCAGAACTCAATGGGTACGAACGGAGCTACGTCGCAGCGAAACCCGTCCACGATCTTTGCCCAGCGGCGCAGTGTCTCTATCTGGTAGTCCCAGAGCCCCGGCACACGATAGTCGAGGTCGATGATGTCGCTCCACTCACCCACACGGTTGCCGGGCGTACCATCCTTGCGCCGGTAGAAGAACTCGGGATGCTGCTCGAAGAGCACGGAGTCGGGGGAGGTGTGGTTGTAGACGACATCGATCATGACCCTCATGCCCTGTGCGTGGATGGCGTTCACGAGCGACTTGAAGTCGTCCATGGTCCCGTACTCGGGGTTGATGGCTCGATAGTCGCTGTTGGCGTAGGGGCTTCCGAGCGTCCCCTTGCGCGCCACCCTTCCGATGGGGTGGATGGGCATGAGCCACACGATGTCGCAACCCAAGTTGCGTATGCGACCGAGGTCAGGCTCGACTGCGGCGAACGTGCCCTCTGTCGTGTGGTTTCTCACGTAGACGGAGTAGATGATCTGTCCTTGAAGAGCGGGGTCTGTGGTGGTCGCCATGTATTCCTCCCCTTGATGCGACTGGTGTGATGCACGAGTATGTCTTGACGCCTGCATACGACTCTCCAAGATATCAAAGAGCTGGGACTTGACTGGCCGGACCTGTCCCAAGACGCGCTCGCGTGGGAAATGCTACCGTTTGCCGGACCGTACGAGCCATTTCCCAGAGTCCAACTAGCTTACGGAGGCCGTTACTGGTAACGTTTCCAGAATAAGGGGTAGATGGCGAGAGAAGTTTGCAGGGTCCACGCCGTCGGGGGTACGGAAACGTCGGGTAGGCGGCCGTCCGCGCACGGGAGCAGGAGGGGAGGGATTCAATGACCATCAAGGACGTCGCAAAGTACTGCGGCGTGTCCGTGAGCACGGTGTCTCGGGTCATGAACGGCCATCCCGACGTGAGCGTCTCTGTCCGGGCGAAGGTCTTGGCTGCCGTAAGCGAGCTTCACTACGTTCCCAACAGAAGCGCACAGGACCTCGTGCGCGTGCGGAGCGATTCCATCGGTGTCGTGGTGAGGGGTGCGAGCAACCCCTTCTACTCTCCCATCGTACGATCCATCGAAAGGGTATGCGAGGACAAGGGCTACACGATGATCGTCCACCATATGGGCGAGCGTGGCGATGAGGTCAAGCGAGGTGCGGAGCTCGTGAACTCAAAGCGGCTCAAGGGCCTCATCCTCTTGGGTGGTCGCTTCGACTACGGCGAGCGCGAGCGCGCCTCCGTCATGGTACCGTTCGTCTGCTGCGCGTTCTCCAGCCAGTTTGGCAGACTGGATGGTGCCACATACTCCTCGGTGTCCATAGATGATGCCAAGGAGGCGCGCCGCGCCACTAGGCTGCTCACGGATGAGGGCCACCGCAAGATAGCGATCCTCGTTGACTTCGTGAACGACCAGTCGATCAGCGAGCTGCGTTACAGGGGCTATCGCCAGGCGCTTGAGGAGGTGGGAATCACGCTCGACGAGGACCTCGTTCTCGAGGCAGGTGGCTTCTCGATGGCCCATGCCTACAGCGCGGTCACGAGGCTCCTTACGGCTCGCAGTGACGTGACAGCCATCTTCTCGGCGTCGGACGCCATGGCGATGGCGGCCATGAAGGCCGTCTACGATGCCGGCAGGCGCATTCCTGAGGATTGCTCGGTGGTCGCCATCGACGGCATAGAGGCGAGCAGGTACGCGATTCCGACGCTTACGACCCTAGAGCAGCCGACAGAGGTCATGGGGCGCAGAGCTGCCACCACTCTGATAGATCAGATCGAGGGCAGGGCCGGGATGAGGCACGTGACCCTCGATGCGAAGATCAGGCGCGGCGGTACGCTGGGCCCTGTACCGAGGACGAAGGAGATTCCGCATCATCGGGATGCGTGAACCGGAAGAGTGCAGGTTTCCGAAGGGAGATAGGAGAAGGACATGAGCTTCAACGCAAAGCAGGTCACAAGGAGGACGTTTGTGGGAGGTGCGGGGCTTGCCATCGCGGCCGGTCTCGTCGCATGTGGCGGCAAGAGCACAACCAAGGGCGGCACGTCGGGCACGTCGAGCGAAGATCGCTCCGGCAACGTCTACTGGCTCAACTTCAAGCCCGAGATGGATGAGGCCATCCAGTCCCTCGGCAAGAAGTACATGGAGAAATACCCCAAGGTCAAGGTCAAGATAGTCACGGCGGCCTCGGGCACCTACACCCAGACGCTGACCTCCGAGATGGACAAGCAGGGGGCGCCCACGCTCTTCGTCATCGGCAACATGGAGGGCGTCAAGACCTGGAGCGACTACGCGATGGACCTCAAGGATACCGCCATCGCCAAGGAGCTCAGCACCGACGACTACAACCTCACGGATGACTCGGGCAAGCTCGTCTCCATCCCCTACAACTACGAGGCCTTCGGCATCGCCGTCAACACCGAGCTTATCGAGAAGGCCGGTCACAAGATGGATGACATCAAGGACTTCAACTCCCTCAAGAAGGTCGTCGAAGACATCCACTCGCGCGCCTCAGAGTTGGGCTTCGATGCCTTCGTGGCAACCGACATGGACGACTCGTCCAGTTGGCGCGTCACCGGCCACCTCACGAACATCGTGTGCTACTACGATTCTCGCGACGCAGGCGGCTGGAAGCAGGCTCCCGCCACCATCAGCGATAAGTACATTCCCAACTATAAGAACCTCTATGACCTCGCCATCAACAACAGCACTGTTGCGCCCAATGCGCTTGCCACGGGAGGGCACGACCCTGTGACCGAGTTCACCGGCAAGAAGGCCGCCTTCATCTTCTCGGGCTCCTTCAACTATGCGGACATCAAGAAGGGTGGCGTCACCAGCACCGCCTGCATCCCGTACTACTGCGGCGTCCAGGGCGAGGAGAAGGCCGGCCTCAACTGCGGGACGGAGAATCGCTGGGCCATCAACGACAACGCCTCCGAGGAGGACAAGCAGGCGACCATGGACTTCATGGTCTGGCTCGTCACCGACCCAGACGCGGCGGCCGCCATGGTTGCCGCCAACGGCACCATGCCTTACAAGCAGACGCCCGAGGGCGACAACCCCTACCTCAACGACGCCAAGAAGTACAGTGACGCTGGCAACTACATCATGGACTGGGACTTCAGCTACACTCCGAACGTCAATGACTTCCGCTCAAAACTCGTCTCCGCACTCAACGCCTACAACAACGCCCCATCGGACTCCACCTGGGAGGGCGTCAAGAAGGCCTTCGTCGACGGCTGGGCGGAGCAGTACAAGAAGGCGAACCCCTCCTAATCCTGTCACCGCCTGTCTTTAGCCAGGGGGGTCGGGTTGCCCTTCGGTCGCTCGGCCCCCGGTCGGATAAAAAGCACTCGAGCAAGGGAGCAATGGTGCTATGGGCATCAAGAGAAGCAGGGGCAACTCCCAGAGAAGGGCGACAAGGCGCTGGGCGTGGCTCTTCATGGGCCCTGTGGTCATAGCCTTCATCATAGGCTTTGTCTGGCCCTTCATACAGGGCATTTACCTCTCGTTCTGCAAGTTCAAACTTGTAAGTAACGCTCAGTTTGTGGGCGTGAGCAACTACGGGGAAGCTCTCGCGGACGCGGGCTTCCAGTATTCGTTCTGGTACACGGCTGCGACGGCCGTCGTCAGCCTCGTCCTCATCAACGTGATCGCGTTTGCCGTGGCCTATGCCCTCACGCAGGGCATCAGGGGGAGCAACCTCTTCCGCACGGTGTTCTTCATGCCCAACCTCATCGGCGGCATCGTGCTGGGCTACATTTGGTCGATGATCTTTGACGGCATACTCCAGGCGTATCAGACCTCGATCCTGCTTGACACGACCTATGGCTTCTGGGGCCTGATCATCCTCATGTGCTGGCAGCAGATAGGCTACATGATGATCATCTACATCGCGGGGCTTCAGGCCGTCCCCGAGGACATGATAGAGGCGGCCAAGATCGATGGGGCGACCAAGGCGCAGACGTTGTTCAAGGTCATCATCCCCAATGTGATGCCCTCGATAACGATCTGCACCTTCCTCTCGCTTACCAACGGCTTCAAGCTCTTTGACCAGAACCTTGCCCTTACGGGGGGCCAGCCCTTCAACACGACCGAGATGATGGCCCTCAACATCTATAACACGTTCTATACCTCAGGTGCGGTCGTTCGTGGCGTCGCGCAGGCCAAGGCGGTCATCTTCTTCGTGCTCGTCGCCGGACTCGGCCTCATTCAGCTCGCGTACACCCGCAAGAGGGAGGTGCAGCAGTAATGGCAGCCAACAACAAGGACCTCGCCTCCGACCGTACCCAGAAGACGGTCCTCTCCGTCCTGCTTGCCATCGTGTGCATTATCTGGGTGCTTCCGGTGGTTGCGGTCATTATCAACTCATTCAAGCTCAACACCTATGTGAAGACCGATACCTTCTCGCTCCCGAATGAGGAGAGCTTTGCGGGCCTTCAGAACTTCGTCACGGGCATGACCTTCGGAAACTACCCGTTCTGGAAGGCGGTTGGCTACAGCGCCTTCATCACTGTGGCCGCCACCTTCCTCATCCTGCTCTGCTGCTCCATGGCGGCCTGGTACATCGCGCGTGTCGACTCGACCTTCTGCAAGATCGTCTACTACCTCTGTATCTTCTCGATGGTCGTGCCGTTCCAGATGGTCATGTTCACGCTCTCCAAGACGGCCGATGTCCTCAAGCTCAACACGCCCTGGGCGATCCCCATCGTCTACCTTGGCTTTGGCGCGGGGCTTGCGATCTTCATGTTCGTCGGCTTCGTGAAGTCCATCCCCCTAGAGATAGAGGAGGCGGCCGCCATCGACGGCTGTGGCCCCGTGCGCACCTTCTTCTCTGTCGTCCTGCCCATGCTCAGGCCGACGCTCATCTCTGTGGGCATCCTCGAGATCATGTGGGTCTGGAACGACTACCTCCTTCCGTACCTGACGCTCGATATCAACGAGTACCGCACCATTCCCATCCACATTCAGTACCTCAAGGGCAGCTACGGCACTGTCGACTTGGGCGCCACCATGGCACTCATCCTGCTCGCCATCATTCCTGTGGTTGTCTTCTACCTGATCGCACAGCGCTACATCATCAAGGGTGTCGCCGCCGGTGCGGTCAAGGGTTAACCATGGGGCGTGTAACGCGTATGTGGCGTGATGACAGCTCGCATCTACGGATGAAACGGAGGAAAGACACATGGCAGAGTTAAGCCTGAAGCATATACAGAAAATCTATCCTAACCTTGAGAAGAAGCGCAAGCGCAAGAAGGGTGAGCTCGAAAAGAAGAGCAACCTCAAGGTGACCGACGAGGGCGTCATCGCCGTGGAGGACTTTAACCTCGAGGTCGCGGACGGTGAGTTCGTGGTGCTCGTGGGTCCCTCTGGCTGCGGTAAGTCCACGACGCTGCGCATGGTGGCGGGCCTCGAGGAGATATCGGGCGGTGAGCTCTACATCGGCGGCAAGCTCATGAACGACGTTGCCCCCAAGGACCGAGACATCGCCATGGTCTTCCAGAGCTATGCCCTCTACCCGCACATGACGGTCTACGACAACCTGGCCTTCCCTCTGAAGCTCCGCAAGGTCTCCAAGGACGAGATAGACAAGAAGGTGCGCGAGGCCGCCCAGGTCCTGGGCATTACGGAGTATCTTGAGCGCAAGCCCAAGGCGCTCTCGGGCGGCCAGCGTCAGCGCGTCGCCATCGGGCGCGCCATCGTGCGCAACCCCAAGGTCCTGCTCATGGACGAGCCGCTCTCGAACCTCGACGCGAAGCTGCGTAACCAGATGCGCGCCGAGATCATCAAGCTGCGCCAGCGCATCGACACGACCTTCATGTATGTCACCCACGACCAGACCGAGGCCATGACCTTGGGCGATCGCATCGTTATCATGAAGGACGGTGTGGTCCAGCAGGTAGGCACGCCCCAGCAGGTCTTCGATAGCCCGGCCAACCTCTTTGTGGCGGGCTTCATCGGCGTCCCACAGATGAACTTCTTTGACGCGACGCTCTCTCACGCGGGTGCCCGCTATGTCGTCAAGGCGGAGGAGATCTCTGTCTCCGTGTCCGACGAGACGGCCACGAAGCTCGTGGCGGCAGGTATCAGGGATGGAGTCTCTGTGGTTGCAGGTGTTCGTCCCGAGCAGATACTGATCTGTGAGAAGGGCGAGGCAGGTTCCGTGGCGGGGACGGTCGACGTTACGGAGCTCATGGGCTCTACCGTCCACGTCCACGTCACGACGGACATTGGCCAGTTCGTGCTCATCGTCCCGACGGTCGATCTGGGTGGCAAGAGCTACACGACGGGAGATGAGATCTCCTTCAAGTTCGCCAAGAACGCCATCCACCTCTTTGCGAAGGATACGGGGGTGAGCCTGACGGCGTAGGAGTCAAGGCGCGATCGCGCAGAGGCTGCACTCAGGCGGCCCTGGTCCTTGAGGGGGCCAGGGCCGCTCGCTTTAGCTGGACCGATGTGACGCCACGCGCCGCAGGCACCGCACGCGCTCGCAGGGTACGCGGTTTACCTCCTGCCCTTTACCCCTTGCCTTGCCACTGGCAAAGAGGGTTGCCGACGTCTCCGGCTTCCTCTTCCTTGGGCCCCTCCATCGTATAGTTCGTACGATATTTATCGTAATACATTAATTAATAATCATAATATGATGTATCATTATTGGAATATGATATCTTCTCAGAAGGGAGGGGCATGGAACTTCGCATCGACATCGGCTATGACAGAAAGAGGCCACTCTACACAGACGTGTGCCTCTCCTTTGCGAGGGGCGACATCATCAATGTGGTCGGGGATAACGGATCAGGCAAGTCAACGCTCTATAAGACGCTTTGCGGGAGCATCCCTCCTCTTCGTGGCAAAATTCCCCGTGAGGTGGCAGACTCCTGTATGCTCGTCTCCGATACCATACGTCCTCCGTCGGAATTGCTTGTCAGTGATGTGTTTGATTTGCTCGGCAACTCAGCATCGACGGTCAGAGATGCATACCCACAGATCTCTTCGGTCTTGGGCCCACTTATGGGACGACGGATCGGGAGTCTGAGCTTTGGGCAGCGCCGCATACTTGAGATCGCCTCAGTCCTCTCGTCGAGCAAGAGTATCCTCATCCTCGATGAGGCCTTGGCAAACCTTGATTTCATCAATAGGTTGGCGTGTATTCAGATAGTGCAACGGCTTGACGATCAGGTGGTCTTCAATACCTCGCATGATCTGGGCGATGTCATCGAATTGGGAGGACGGATCATTTTCCTCGATAGGCGTGCCCATGCATTTGTCGAGTATGAGGGCGAGAGAACCGTGGAGAGCCTCAGGAAGTTCATGGGGTCACGGATTTTGACTGCAACATCGGACTATGGAAATAGGGGGATCTCGTGCTGAAATTTGAGTTTCGACGCCTGTACCGCAGTCGGTTCCTCCTGATTCTTGCGCTTCTCATAGGGGGAGCTGCCGTTGGGGGTTTGGGCATGAGTGTGGTGTTCTCAGAGCACGCCGACATCAAGAACTCGGGTGGCGCCATCATGAGCTTCTATAACTCCTTTGCGCAGCTCTCGTTTCCCATTCTTGGAGCTTGCTATGCGTACTACTTTGCCAAGGACTTTGAGAATGGAACGTATGACTTCTGTCGGCAGGCGGGCTTTGGGCTTACGCGCGTCATACGGACGAGGCTCGCCACACTCTTGGGCGTGTCTCTTGCCCTGATCGCGGTCATGTACGTGGTGTATGTAGTGGTGGACGGGCACGTCACGCTGGAATTCGCCTCATTTGTCTTCGTTGCTGTTGCATTGATGATCGTCTTCACCGTCATGTCTGCCGCCTTCATTGGCGTCGTGTTCGCACGCTCGCTATGGGCGACGCTCGCAATGCCCGTCGTATGGGTCGTCCTCTCGTTTGTCAACTTCTTTGGCTATGGCCTGGCCAGCCAGGCGGACACTGCCAGCTTTACAAGCTATGTGGCAGCTGAGATGGTCGGAGGCATTCACTCGATCAATTACAGGAGCATCGATACGCTCGGCATCGACCTTGTCTCGTGGGGGGTACCGATTGCCTTGGGGCTCTTTATGGTGTGGATTTCGATGTCCTGCCTTGGTCTGCACCTTGCGCTAGCTCATAGGCAGTCCCCTCAGGGGTGAATGTTGCGTTCTGTCCGACCCTTTGGGTGGCGGTGGCCTTGGATATAGCGCTAGCGGGGCGCTGGGCTAGCTGTAAATTCCGCATGATAGCTGAAGACCCTGCATGCTCAGCGGAAATCAGCCCCTGTGATGCTATGGTCTGCTTGGGCTGATGATATGGCTTGCCGTGGTGTTTGTCGCCTTCCCAGGCCTTTCAAGATATGTTTGAGGGGTCGTTGTGCGTATATCCCTGTCACAGCGCCTGGCAGGTGGGGTTGCGCTGTGGGTAGGACTGTCATTGGAGAGGAGCTAGCTGTGGATGATGCAGATATGCGAAACGAGACACTCAAGCGGGCGAGGAGGGCCTGCCGCATGGCTTCGATGGGCATGAGCTGGCTCTCTGTGCTCTGTGGGCTTGGTTTGGCTTTTATGCTGCTCATTGCCGCCCAAGACTTGCGTGACGGATCTGGCGCAGGTGCCTACTGGATCGTACAGACACTTTCCTTCGCTCTTATCGTCTGCATTCCCGCCATTCTCGTCAGATTCTTCCGTGACTTTGCCAGAGACCCTCTGCCCTTTGGGCGGCAGCAATCACGACGTCTTCTCGTTGCGGGGATATTGGTCCTCATTCAGATCGTGCTTGGTCTGGTGTCACCACCAGCACCAGCCGCAACCATATCCCTGGCGGGTCTGCCATTGATCTACAGCGCCCGCGATGGTCATTTTATCGATGCAGGTCATGTAGTGGAGGCTGTGTTCTTCCTGTGTCTTTCGGTGGTGTTTCGTTACGGGGAAGCGTTGCAGGAGGATTCCGATAACATCCTCTAGCTTGTGGCGTCACGAGCAGTGGTCTGTCTATGCTCCTCTCATCAGGCCGGCGCCACAGAGAGCTGCTCGCGGTGGCAAAGAGGGACAAGAAGGGGATCGCGCGGGCCAGATGGGCGAACGACCGCCTATGGTTGATTTAGCTCGGCGCTAACGGTAGATTAGAGACAGACAATACGCTAGAGGGGCTTGTCGGCGATTGTTATACCAGAAGTGGGTATTGAGCACCCATGTGGCATTCAAGATGGGACATGTAGTGTAATGCCGATAGTTATGCGCCTTGATTACATTATGGTTGAGAAGGGGATTACGTCTGTAGAGCTTGCCAAGAGGATTGGCATTTCTCCGGTCAACTTGTCGCGCATCAAGACAGGCAAAATACGAGGCATACGTTTCTCGACGCTTGAGGCGCTCTGCCAAGTACTCGACTGCAAGCCTGGGGATCTCATAGACTATGTGACTCCGGAAGAGGCGGAGCGTGAGCGCAGCATCGGCAGGATACGAGAACGAAACTATTAGGGTGCCACATTAGGGCGTCACTATATGGCGGCGCGCGCGGTTCCCTCGTTGTGTCAACACCGCCTCTTGTGGGAGGGCTAGTATGAGACCGAGCAGTCGATGCCAAGCGCGCGGACCCTCCTCGCGATCGAGTCGAGCGATTGGGGCGTCGCCTTGCGCAGGCCGGCGGCTGGCGTGTCACGGGCTATGGTGTAGACGGCCACGCTACGAGGCCCAATGCGCCTGAGAGCGTCAAGCCAGGGTATGACGTAGGTGTCACCGGTGTTGTCGACATCATGTCCTTGCCACGTGCCCGTGAGGAAGAGGGACTGGATGATGACATGACCACAAAACGAGGCGAAGACCTCTATCTGGTGCTCGATGTCATAGCCTTTGGCTGGTCGGTCTAAAAACCTGATGTAGTCGGGATTCACGGTATCGAGCTTGAGGAGGTTATCGTCCACTCGAAGGAGGGCCCTATGCACGTCGGGCCTGTCCGCATAGGTGCCGTTCGAGAGCACGGCGATCCTGGCTTCAGGCGCGTACTCGTCACGCAGGTGAATAGACGCATCGACGACCTCAGGAAAGACGGGGCTTGCTGTCGGCTCGCCGTTTCCCGCGAGAGTGATGACATCAGGCAACTCGCCTGTGGAGGACATCTCAACGAGCTTGGCCTCAAGGGCCTCCCGCAGTGTCGGCAGTGTCGCAAAGGCGTCAGAAGTCCGCCGATCGGCATTGAAGCCGTTCTCGCAGTAGATGCAGTCGAAGTTGCATATCTTTCCCGTGGCCGGCATGAGGTTCACTCCCAAGGAGATGCCGAGGCGTCGACTTCTCACTGGGCCAAAGATGGGACTGTCGTTCAAAAAGGTCGCCACCGTGTTCCTGCTTACGTGTCTCTAGAAGCGCGGAGTGCCCCAGAAGCCTATGATTGTCGTACCCGGTCCGGTATGCGTGCCGATCGTGGCCCCGACGCTGAAGATGGGCACCTCGCCATCCAGCTTGGGGAATCGCTCCTTGAGCATGATGGCCAGCGCCTCCGCATCAGACTTGCACTCGGAGTGAGCGACGCAGACCTTGCGCGCATAGTCGCGTCCTCCGATGCACTCCTTCTCCATGGTATCGACGAGGAAGGCGAGGGCCTTGCGCTTGGTGCGGACCTTGGCCTTGACGGCCAGCGTCCCGTCGGGCTCGATGTCCATGATCGGACAGATGTTGAGCATGCCACCGAGGATACCGGAGGCCTTGGAGATGCGGCCGCCGCGAATGAAGAAGGTGAGGTCGGATGACTCGAACCAGAGGTGGACCTGTGCACGGAGCATGTTTGCCTGCTCGCAGAGCTCGCTGAAGCCCACACCGGCACTGCGTTGCCTGGCGAGCTCGTCCATGAGAAGGGCATAGCCGGCGGTCGCGGTCATGGAGTCGACGATCGTGATCGCGCGGTCTGGGAACTCGGGTGCGAGCTGCTCTTGGGCCATGCGGGCAGACTCGACGGTGCCGGAGATGCCCGAGTCGAGGCTCAGGTGCAGGATGTCCTTGCCGGCTTCGAGGAACTCGCGGAAGTAGACGATATATTCGCCCACGGCCACCTGGCTGGTCTTGGCGTCGGCGCCTGCGAGCATCTTGGCGTAGAGTTGGTCGGGCGGGTTAGTCTTGCCGAAGTCATCCTTAAGCGCGACTCCGTCAAGTTGGTAGTTAAAGTAGATGTATGAGATATCGCGCTCGTTGCACCACTCGACGGAGGTGTCCACCGTGGAGCAGCAGCTTAGGATGTAGTCGGCCATCAGGACCCTTTCTCGATGGTTTGTAGGCTACCGTCAGTAGTTAGTATAGTGAGCGGGTGTGTGGATTTGTCGATAGAAGTTGAATCGGATGGTTTACATTCATAGTGAGGGTAGGTGACCGTATCTGATCCTGCGACATTGCGTATCACGGGGAGTCAGAGGTGCACTCTGGCTGGGTTGTCTCACAAAAAGACGTAGCTTGGCCGTCTGGGGATCGCAGAGTGTGCTTTTCGTGAGGCGTCGTGCGCAGACTGCGCTTTTCCGTCACGCTGCGGTCGAGGAGCGGTTGCAGAGTGCGCTTTTCCGTGAGGCGCCGGTTGGAGAATGCGCTTTTCCGTCGTGCCGCAACCGCAGAATGCGCTTTTCCGTCGTGCCGCAACCGCAGAATGCGCTTTTCCGTGAGGTGGCGTCACGTTTGCCCAGGTGAGGAAAGACGCACTCTACGGAAAAGCGCACTCTGGGGCGGACTCTCACGGAAAGACGCACTCTGGGTGACTGTTGGCGTGCAGAATGCGCTTTTCCGTGAGGCGCCGGTTGGAGAATGCGCTTTTCCGTTACGTCACTCATCCAGAATGCGCTTTCCCGTGAGGTGCCGGTTGCAGACTGCGCTTTTCCGTGAGGCGGCGCCACGTTTGCGCAGGTGAGGAAAAGCGCATTCTACGGAAAAGCGCACTCTGGGGCTCGACGTCACCGAAAAGCGCACTTTGCCCTCTTGCTATTACCAAAAGGTGCACGCTACTTCGCGGTTCTCAACGCGATCTACGGCGCACGCTTATCCTAGCGCCAGTGGCACTGCCGAGGCCTTACGGAAATTATCACAATTTTGGTGAGTCTGTGAATCGGGCGCTCGAATCTCTCCGGGGCGTTATGCTCATTCTATGAAACATGATTCTGACACCTATCCGCACGTGAGACGTGGTTTCCATGACCACGATGTGATTGATCTGGCTGCCGAGAGGCTTCAGATTGTTGCTGGTGCCGCTCGAGAGATGTCACAGATTATCGACTGGGGCTACTCTCATGAGAGTACGCTCACGTTCGTGTCAAATCACTATCAACTGACTGAGCGTCAGCGCGGTCTTCTCGCACGCAGCGTCTCGGGCGAGAAGGCTGCGGTCAGGCGCACCTCCAAGCTCGTTGAGATCGGCAATTTACGCAGAGGCATGGGTCTTATCGATGGCTTTAATCTGATCGTAGCGCTGGAGGTGGCACTTTCGGGTAGCCCTCTGCTGCGTGGGCAGGACTCCTCGATTCGCGACTTGGCAGGGATGCGTGGTACCTACCGCATCATCCACGAGACACCCCGAGCTGTTGGTCTGGTGCTCGATGTGCTGGGGAGCCTTGGTGACGTGCGGGCGGAAGTCCTTTTCGACGAGCCCGTCAGCAATTCGGGACGCCTCGTTGCACTGTTCAACAGAACTGCTAGAGAGAGGGGGCTCAATGTGCACGCTCGCACCTGTGCCCAAGTTGACAAAGCCCTCTTCGGCAGGCCCCTCGTGGTTTCAAGTGACAGCTTGGTGCTTGATCGTTGCAAGAGCTGGATCAACCTCGCGGCTGCCTGCCTCGAACGCGTCCCCGACCCGTGGATCGTCGATCTCTTCGAGAGTTGAACGAATATAGTCGCTCTGGTTACAAGTGCTAGCATCAAGACGGCCAGGGAACAAGGTCCCCGGCCCATTAGTCTGTGGTCGGGGTGACTGGATTCGAACCAGCGACCCTCTGCTCCCAAAGCAGATGCGCTACCAAGCTGCGCCACACCCCGAAATCGTATCGCATTATAGGCGAGCGCACGCCCAAGGGCAACGACGTCCCTGGGAGCAACGAAATCAGGACACAACGACTTCCCCAAATCAGGACACAACGACTTCTACATGTACAGATTGTTACACTGTGTGCGAGGAATCGAAATGTGGTCCCATGAATGTATAATCTCACCCTCGTATCACACGTTCGGAAAAAGCATTGCGAGAGGAGATCCAATGAACTATTCCGAGAGAGTCATCGCTGGGCTTAAGGAGCGCTACGCAGACCAACCCGAGTTCATTCAGGCTGCCGAGGAGGTCCTCGCGACCCTCCAGCCGGCCTTGGATGCCCATCCCGAGTACGAGGCGGCTGGCCTTCTCGAGCGTCTCGTCGAGCCCGAGCGCGTCATCATCTTCCGCGTGCCTTGGGTGGATGACGCGGGCAAGGTCCAGGTCAATCGTGGCTACCGTGTGCAGTTCAACAGCGCCATCGGACCCTACAAGGGTGGTCTGCGCCTGCACCCGTCCGTGAACCTTGGCATCCTCAAGTTCTTGGGCTTTGAGCAGATCTTCAAGAACTCCCTTACGACGCTTCCCATGGGTGGCGGCAAGGGCGGCTGTGACTTTGACCCCAAGGGTAAGTCGGACGGCGAGGTCATGCGTTTTTGCCAGTCCTTCATGACCGAGCTGGTCAAGCACATCGGTCCCGACACCGACGTTCCCGCTGGGGATATCGGTACGGGTGCTCGTGAGATAGGCTACCTGTTCGGCCAGTACAAGCGCCTCACTAACAGTTGGGTCTCCGTCCTCACGGGCAAGGGCCTCTCCTATGGCGGGTCGCTCGCCCGTACGGAGGCCACCGGCTATGGCACGGTGTACTTCCTACTCAACATGCTGAGGGAGAGGGGCGAGTCCATCGACGGCAAGACCGTTGTCGTCTCAGGCGCTGGCAATGTCGCCCAGTATGCCGTTCAGAAGGCCGAGCAGCTCGGCGCAAAGGTAGTCACCGTCTCGGACTCCAATGGCTATGTCTATGACCCCGATGGCATCGACTTCGATACGCTCGTTGACATCAAGCAGGTCAAGCGCGGCCGCATTAAGGAGTACGTTGAGTCACGCCCGAGCGCCGTCTATCATGAGGGCGCACGCCCCTGGGGCGAGAAATGTGACATCGCACTGCCCTGTGCTACCCAAAACGAGCTGCACCTCGAGGATGCGAAGAAGCTCGTCTCCAACGGCTGCAGGTACGTGGCCGAGGGTGCCAACATGCCGACTACCCTGGATGCCACGCAGTACCTCAAGGACAACGGCGTGTTCTTTGCTCCCGGCAAGGCGTCTAACGCAGGCGGTGTCGCTACATCCGGTCTTGAGATGAGCCAGAACCATGAGCACCTCTCATGGACCTTCGAGGAGGTTGACCAGAAGCTGCAAGGCATCATGAACTCCATCTATGCGGCCGCGTCCAGCGCCGCGAAGGAGTACGGCCATGAGGGAGACCTGGTCTTTGGCGCCAACATTGCCGGTTTCCTGAAGGTTGCGGATGCCATGATGGCTCAAGGCGTCTGCTAGCATCCATAGTCGGAGGTTGGTTTGCCTCTCAGCTGGAGATCGGCCTCCGTACCTACTACCATAGCCACAAGTCGGCCCCTGTGGGGAGTGCTGCGAGCATCTCCCACAGGGGCCGCGCCTGTGATCCGCTTGCAGGCAGGGAAACCGGGACCGTTGTCAGGCTTCACGCCGCCAAGCTTGCGCTCAACTTGCGCTCACTCTGGCTCACTCTGCCATCAGAGATTGCGAGGAGTCCGCCTCCCAGGCTGCGAAGAGCCTATCTCTTGCTTTCGTCCTCAAGCTCCTTGAAGCGCTCCGCGAGCATGGGGCTGTTCTTGGTGAGGCGCCTGATGGTGAGCTTTTGGGCCTTGTCATCTGCCAGCCTGAGGTTGTTCTGCGAGCTGAGCAGATTGTCCTTAACCTTCTGCAGATGCTGGATGGTCTTATCGATCTCGTCGATGGCGGTCACGAACTTGCGATTGGCGAGTTCGACGTTACGGCCGAACTTGTCTTGGAAGTCCGAGAGTGCCCCCTCGAAGTGGGTTATGTCTATCTGCTCGCGCCGGATCTTGTCTATCTGCCTTCGGTAGTCCAGCGACTTTAGGGCTGCGTTGCGCAGGAGCGTGATGATCACCAGGAAGAACTGCGGGCGGATGACATACATCTTCTCGTGGCGATACGACATGTCCACGATGCCCTGGTTATAGAGCTCGCTGTCCAGCTCGAGCATCGAGACGAGTACCGCGTACTCGCAGTCCTTCTTGCACCGGTCTTGGTCGAGCTTGGCGAGATGCGACTCGTTGGTCCTCTTGTTGGTGGACGAGAGCTCCTCGTTCTTCATCTCGAACATGATCGAGACGAGCTCGGTGCCGTCATCGTCGCGCTCACGGTAGATGAAGTCACCCTTGGTGCCGCCCAGAGCCTCGTTGTCCTTCTCGAAGCTGACATTGCGAAAGGCCTCGGGATTGAGTGAGCGCCAGCGGTCAAACTCCTGCGCGCAGTGCTGCTCGAGGCTCTCGCCGACCATCTTGGTCGAGAGGCGCGTGCGATAGTCCCTAAGGCTTTCGATCTCCTCGTCCTTGTGGCGTATGAGTTCGTCGGTGGCCTTCTGCGCGCTACTCAGGCGCTCCCTGTACTGGGCCTCGAGGGCATCTCGCTCGCTCTTGCCGCGCTTGACCTCGCCCTCGAGCGCCGCCATGCGTTCGCGCAGCTGGCCGGTTGCTTCGCTCACCGCAAGGGCGCGCTCGCCCTCCTCCTGGCGGCGCCTGCCCTCCGCGTCCGCCTTCAGGCGTGCGATCTCGAGGTCGCGCTGGGAGATCTCCCGCTGGAGGGTTGCCTTGGCGCTGGCCTTCGCCTCCGCGAGGGCGGCCTCCTTCTCGCTTTCCATAAGTTTGCCGCGCTCGTGGATCTCGCGCTCGAACTCGCTCGTTCGTACCTGGCTCAGGATCTCTTGGTAGTCAGAGCTCTTGAGCTCGAAGCGGGTATGACAGTGCGGACATTCGATGGTTGTCATTTGTGGCCTCCTTGGTGTTGGGTGATGTTAGGAGTGTAGCGTGCCATGCCTCGCGATGTGAGTGAATCACTCACTTCTACATTACGTTCAGTAAAACTCTGAGCTGCAGATATACGAATTTACCTCACCCAACTCCAAGTCATTTTGGTGCAAAAGTCACTCACTTCGTGATAACGATGTGAGTGATCCACACACTTCGCATCGGTGTGCAGCTAAAACAGCAGCGACATATCAGAACATTAAATAATTTCTTAGTATTTCGACGCTTACAGCAAGGATCTGGTGTGGTCCGGTGGGATTCGGTAGGATGTATCCGGCAAGGGTTCGCGAATGTGTCTATTCAGATAAACGAACCTTATCGTTGCATCGCTCTGCATCTCGGATTCTTAGAATCCATAGAGGCCTTTATTGGTGGTATGGAGATACTAACGGGGACTCATGCGCGACGCGCCGAGGGACGCGATGCTCCGAGAGAGACGCGACACGCCAAGGGCGCCCGCGGTAAAAACGGCCCTCGACCCCCAATGTGTCGTGTGGGGGAGGAGCGGCGCATGGGAGAAGGGAAGGATGCACATGAACCTGCTTGCTGGGGCGGATCGCCTGCCCAAGGCCCTGCTCGCGCTCGAGGACGGCACGGCACTCGAGGGCAGTTGCTGTGGGGCTCAGGGCGAGGCCTTCGGCGAGATGGTCTTCAACACCTCCATGACGGGGTACCAGGAGATCGTAAGTGACCCGAGCTATGCGGGTCAGATAGTGACCTTCACCTACCCCCAGATAGGTAACTACGGTGTGAACGCACACGACATGCAGGCCGCCTCCCTTGCCCTGCGTGGCGTGGTCGTGCATGACATGTGCTTCACGCCCAGCAACTGGCAGAGCGCGGGCAGCCTTCCCGACTTCCTGCGCGAGCGTGGCGTCGTCGCCATGCAGGGTGTGGATACGCGCGCTCTCACCTTGCGCATACGCGAGGGAGGCGCCATGAGGGCCGCCCTCTCGACAGAGGACCTTGACCCACAGAGCCTTGTCGCCCGTGTGAGAGAGAGTGAGTCCATCTCGGCCCGCAACCTCGTGGCCGACGTCTCGACCAAGGAGCGCTACGAGGTCGTAGGCGAGGGTGGACCGCTCGCGGGCGGAGGCGCGTCGTCCGCAGACGGGGGCAGGCCGCATGTCCATGTCGTCGCCCTCGACTTTGGCGAGAAGCGTGGCATCGTCGAGCGCCTCGCCGCAGCTGGCTGCGACGTCACGGTCGTGCCCTGGGACACCCCTGCGGCCGACGTGCTCGCCCTGGGTCCTGATGGCGTCTTTTTCTCGAACGGGCCGGGAGACCCCAAAAGCGTGCCCGAGGCTGCCGAGACGGCCCGCGAGCTTCTGGGCAGGATCCCCATCTTTGGCATCTGTCTGGGAAACCAGCTCTTGACCCTGGCTGCGGGAGGTCAGGTGGAGAAGCTTCCCTACGGACATCACGGCGGCAACGAGCCTGTCATGAACCTGCTCACCACCAAAGTCGAGATCACGGCCCAGAACCACAACTACGGCCCCGTCTTTTCCAGTCTGGGGCCACTGGTGCCAGAGCTTTCGGGTGGCGTTTCAGACCACGCGCGAGACCTGCGCCTCTGGAGCAGCCGACACATCGCTCCCGTGGTCAGGAGCAAGCGCTTCGGTCGTATCCGCCTCACGCACGTGAACCTCAACGATGGGACGCCCGAGGGCCTGCAGTTCTTGGACGTTCCCGCCTTCTCGATGCAGTACCACCCCGAGGCCAAACCCGGACCAAATGACTCGAGCTATGCCTTCGACGCCTTTTGTCGCCTCATGGGAGGGTGCAAGGACTACCTTGCCATTGACGTCCGTGAAAGGAGGGCCCGCTGATGCCCAAGCGCAGCGACATCCATAAGGTCCTGATCATCGGATCGGGCCCCATCGTCATCGGGCAAGCCTGCGAGTTCGACTACTCCGGCACCCAGGCCTGCAAGGCCCTTCGCCGTGAGGGCTTCGAGGTCGTGCTCGTGAACTCCAATCCGGCCACGATCATGACCGACCCCGATACGGCCGATCGCACCTACGTCGAGCCCATCACGGTCGAGGCCGTGACAAAGGTCATCGAGCGGGAGCGTCCCGACGCGCTGCTTCCCAACATGGGTGGCCAGACGGCCCTCAACTGCGCCGTCGCGCTCGGTAAGGCGGGCGTGCTCGAGCGTCTTGGCGTCGAGGTCATAGGCTGTGACATCGACTCCATAGAGGTGGGCGAGGATAGGGAGCTCTTTGCTGCCGCCATGCGCGACATCGGCCTTGAGGTCGCGCGCTCTGGCATCGCCCGCACGCTCGACGAGTGCGAGAGGGTGGCGGACGAGCTGGGGTATCCCGTCGTGATCCGTCCCGCCTTCACGCTGGGCGGCGCGGGTGGTGGCATGGCGCACGACCGCGCCGAGCTTTTGCGCATCGCGCGCGAGGGCCTGTCTCTCTCGGCGAACGGCGAGGTGCTCGTCGAACAGAGCGTGGAGGGCTGGAAGGAGATAGAGATGGAGGTCATGCGCGACGAGGCTGGCAACGGCATCGTCATATGCTCCATCGAGAACCTCGACCCCATGGGCGTCCACACCGGCGACTCCATCACCGTCGCGCCCTGCCAGACGCTCACGGATGGCGAGTTGCAGCGTTTGCGCGACTACTCTCTGGCCATCCTCGAGCGCGTGGGTGTGGCCTGCGGTGGCTCCAACGTGCAGTTCGCGGTGAACCCGACAGACGGTCGCGTCCTCGTGATCGAGATGAACCCCCGCGTGAGCCGCTCCTCTGCCCTCGCCTCCAAGGCCACGGGCTTTCCCATAGCGAAGATGGCGGCGCTCCTCTCGGTGGGTTACACCCTCGACGAGATAGCGAACGACATCACCGGCACGACGCCGGCCTGCTTCGAGCCCTCTATCGATTACTGCGTGGTCAAGATACCGCGCTTTGCCTTCGAGAAGTTCAAGGGTACGAGTGAGACACTCACGACGCGCATGAAGGCCGTGGGCGAGGTCATGTCCATAGGCTCGACCTTCGAGGAGGCCCTGCAGAAGGCCTGCCGATCCCTCGAGCAGGACCACATGGGCCTGGGTGCGGACGGTCTTTGCGAGTACGACGACTCCTCCTTCGCCGATCTTGTCGCTCGCCCCACCCCGGAGCGCATCTTCTATATCGCCGAGGCCCTGCGTCGCGGCTGGGCGAGCGAGCGCATCTGTGCACTTACGAGCATCGACCCCTGGTTCATCTCCCGCATCGAGGACATCGTGGCCGCGGAGCGCTCGCTTCGCGCGGGCGGCGTCCAAGGCCTCACGGCAAGGCGCCTCCTTGCTGCCAAGGAACTGGGCTTCTCAGACGTGCAGATCGCACAGCTCACGGGGCAGCGCGAGGACACGGTGCGTGCCCTTCGCAAGGTCTTTGGAGTGCGGCCGCTCGTGAAGACCGTTGACACCTGCGCAGGAGAGTTCGCCTCTCGCACCAACTACCACTACCTGACCTACGAGCGGGGAGACGCCTCCGAGTTCGAGGAGGCTGCCCGTCCGCGTGTCGTCATCCTCTCGGCAGGACCCAACCGCATAGGCCAGGGCATAGAGTTTGACTACTGCTGCGTTCACGCGGCGATGGCGCTTTCGGCCAAGGGCTTCGAGACGGTCATGGTCAACTGCAACCCAGAGACCGTATCGACGGACTACGACACCTCTGACCGCCTGTACTTTGAGCCGCTGACCTTCGAGGACGTCATGAACGTCATCGACAGCGAGAAGCCAGTCGGCGTGATCGTGACCCTGGGCGGCCAGACCCCCATCAACCTGGCGGGTCGCCTCAGGGAGGCGGGCGTTCCCATCATGGGCACCCAGCCCGACGCCATCGATCTTGCCGAGGACCGCGACCGCTTCTCCGTCCTGCTCGACCGCCTGTCGATAGCCTACCCGCCCAGCTCCACCGCAGAGACGCTCGACGAGGCGCGCGAGGTCGCCCGAGCGGTGGGCTATCCGCTGCTGGTGCGTCCGAGCTACGTGCTTGGGGGTCGCGGCATGGCCATCGTCTATGGCGAGGAGGAGCTCGCGACCTACATGGCCGAGGCTACGCAGGTCTCGCCCGACCATCCGGTCTACCTGGACGCCTTTCTCGAGGACGCCATCGAGCTCGACGTGGACGCCTTGGCGGACGGTACGGAGTGCTATGTGGGCTCCGTCCTCGAGCACATCGAGGAGTGCGGCATCCACTCGGGTGACTCCGCCTGCTGCTACCCTCCCTTCTCGCTCTCGGACGCCATTGTGGGGCGCGTTCGCGAGATCACGCGTAGGTTGGCCCTCGCCGTAGGTGTGCGAGGTCCCCTCAACATCCAGTACGCGGTCAAGGACGAGCAGGTCCTCGTGATCGAGATGAACCCCCGTGCGAGCCGCACGGTGCCCTTCTCGTCGAAGGCGACGGGCGTCCCGCTCGCGAGCTTTGCCTCGCGCATCATGGCAGGCGAGACCATCGCGTCGCTTAGGGACTCGGGCGAGCTACCCGAGGAGGGTCGCGACGTGGGGCGCTTTGCCGTGAAGGAGGCCGTGATGCCCTGGTCGCGCTTCCCGGGCGCCGACTCCGTCCTCGGTCCAGAGATGAAGTCCACCGGAGAGGTCATGGGTATCGACGCGACCTTCCCCGTGGCCTACGCCAAGACGCGCCAGGCCATTGACTACAAGCTGCCGCGTGCGGGCAGGGTCTTCGTGAGCGTCTGCGACCGAGACAAGCGCGCCATCGCGCCGGTGGCCATGGCGCTTGTAGGTCTGGGCTACCAGCTCGTCGCGACGGCCGGCACAGCAAAGACGCTGCGTGCGGCAGGCCTTGTCTGCGAGGTCACCAAACGTCTGAGCGAGGGGCATCCCAACATCGTGGACGAGATCGAGGGCGGGGACATCGCCTTCATCATCAACACGCCGCAGGGCAACGGCGCCCGTGGCGATGGCTCAATCCTGCGCAGCGAGGCCGTGAACCGTGGCATTACCTGCGTGACGGCCCTCTCGGCGACGACGGCCCTCGTGCAGGCGATCGCTGCGGTGCGAGACACCACGCTCGATGTCTATGCCTTGCAGGACCTCCCCTGAAGCGAGACGGGCTTGGGGGTGTCAGGCCTGGCGTTACTGCGAGTCTGTCGCATTACTGCGAGCTTGCCTCAAGCTATTGGGCCACGTCACGTTGAGCCAATGAAAAAGATGGTTCCTCCTTTTGCGGCCCGGGTGTAGTTTGCTATCATAGTTGGGCTGTGTGCACACGCGGGCGTGGCGGAACTGGCAGACGCGCTGGATTTAGGTTCCAGTGGGGGTGACCCCATGAAGGTTCGAGTCCTTTCGCCCGCACCACGAGGCGCATGTGCGTAGGGCTGAGGGTGGTGCCGCAGGCATCGCCTGCATCGAGAAACTGGAGGAACGTTGAACATCACCGTCACTGCCGATAGGTCCCAGAACGATCAGGTGATCGCAAATCTTACCGTGCCTGCCGACGAGGTCGACAAGGCCATCGACATGGCCTACAAGGACATAGCCAAGAAGTACAACTTTCAGGGCTTTCGCCGTGGCCGTGCGCCGCGCCCTGTTGTCAACGGCATCGTTGGTCGCGATGCGGTCCTCGCTCAGGCCACGGAGGACCTCATCAACATGGCCCAGCCCCAGATGCTCGAGGAGCTCGACGTCGTGCCGGTCGGGCGTCCCGACTACGGTGAGGACGTTCCTACCGTTGTGGAGCACGAGCAGCTGAGCGCTACCGTCACGATCTCGGTGCCCCCGATCTGCGAGCTCGACTCCTATGACGCGCCCACCATCAAGATGCCCCCTAAGGACGCGACCGAGGCCGAGATAGATCAGCAGATCGAGGAGCTCATGAGCTACCACTCCAGCTATGAGGATGTCGAGGAGGATCGCGCCGCAGTCGAGGGCGACGTCGTGGTCGTCGACTCCACGAACCACGAGGGCAGGGCCGTGCCCGAGGGAGAGGGTCGCCAGATCTCCCTGAGCAGCTCCTACCTACCCAAGGAGTACGTCGCGGGTATCGTCGGCATGAGGAGGGGCGAGACCAAGGATATCGAGTGGACCGTTGAGGGCGATGAGGGGGAAAGCAAGGCGTTCTCCGTAACCGTCACCCTCAAGGGCTTCAGGAAGGCCGTCGTCCCCACGCTCGATGATGAGTTTGCAAAGAAGAACTTCGGTTTCGACACCGTGGCAGAGTTTCGTGACGCTGTCAAGGAGGAGATCGAGGAGGGGAAAGAGTCCGACCTGCCACGGCTCAAGGAGGATCGCGTCGTTGAGGAGGCGGGCAAGCATCTTCAGATCGAGAAGGTGCCCGATGCCTACGGCAACCAGGTCTTTTCCGAGCTTGCCAACGAGTTTCTCTCCCGGCTCCAGCGGCGGGGCATGACGCTTGACATGTACCTCTCGGCCCGACAGATCAAGAGCGATGCCTTCCTCGCCGACCTGCGCGTGCAGGCGGATGAGCGTGCCCGCCAGTCGCTGGCCCTCGATGCCCTCGCACGCCACCTTGAGTTCGACGTGACCGAGGATGACATCCGAAACGAGTTCGAGCGTGCTGACGTCGAGGACGTGGATCTCTCGGTGGAGGTCTTCACCGCAAATGGACGGATGCCTGCCATTCGCGAGTCCATCCGTCGTACCAAGGCCGTCAAGTGGCTCGTGGACAACTGCACCGTGGTCGAGGTGGACGAGGTCGCCGAAGCTCGCGCCAAGCATGATGAGTCCGAGAGCGAGGCCGAGCAGGCGGGTCACGATGCCGCCGATGAGGCCGAGCAGGCGGGCCTTGGGGCCGAGACTGACGCCGAGCAGGTTGGCCGTGAGCCCGAACATGCCGATGCCGACTCCGGGACGGATACTGAGGGGGAAGGCGCCCTCGGGCAGGACGAGGGGTAGACGCCTCGAGACCTGTCGCGGCCGCTCCCATCGGTGGTATCAGCAGGTTGGCAGCCCATCACCCTCGCTCGCTTTCCGTCGCTTGGTTTTGAGGAGGCGCTCCGTGGGTACAGTGCCCTGGAGCGCCTATTTGGTAAGAAAGGGAGTACCACATGCACAATCCTACGAATATACCCCTGATCCCCTACGTCATTGAGCAGACCCCGCGCGGTGAGCGCAGCTATGACATCTACTCACGCCTCCTGAACGACCGCATCGTCTTTTTGGGCGAGGGGATCACGCGCGACACCGCCAATCTCGTGGTCGCGCAGCTCCTGCACCTAGAAAGTCAGGATCCCGACAAGGATATCTCGCTCTACATCGACTCGCCCGGCGGTGAGATCTATGCTGGTCTGGGCATCCTCGATACCATGAACTTCATAAAGCCCGACGTGTCGACCATTTGCGTAGGCATGGCTGCCTCGATGGCCTCCGTCCTGCTGGCGGCCGGAGCTAAGGGCAAGCGCCTGGCGCTGCCCAACTCGATGGTCATGATCCACCAGCCCTCAAGTGGGGCCCAGGGTCAGCAGACCGACATCCAGATCGTGGCCGACGAGACCAAGTGGCTCCGCCAGCACATAAATGAGCTGCTCTCCCAGTACACGGGCCAGTCTGTCGAGAAGATCAACGAGGACACCGAGCGCGACCACTACATGCGTGCCCGTGAGGCACATCAGTACGGTCTGGTTGACAAGGTCATCACCTCTCGCTCCGAGCAGATTGACTAAGTTGGTTGCTAGCGTGGCTGATGAAAGGACGTTGTTCGAGGAACGACACCATGCGGCCGCTTGGGTATGCTCAAGACACGGGAGGCTCTATACACCGTGGAGAGTACCATCACGGGAGTCACGTGTAGGTCGCCTGAAATCGGTCACGTCACACCAAGGGAAGGTTTTTTAGGCTAATATTAAGGATAGAGTCGCCTGCGGCGGGCTGCTACAATGAGGCGACTCAATCCATGTAGCTATTGCCATACCATGTGTGGCACATGACGTTCAAATGAGGAGAAGCCAGATGGCACGAAACGGCACGCTGGGTAACAACGACGTTTGCTGCTCGTTCTGCGGGAGGAGCCGCGACCAGGTCAACAAACTCATCCAGGGGCGAAACGGCGTCTTTATCTGCGATGAGTGCGTAGGTGAGTGCTCGGACATCCTGACCGAGGCGAACGCGAGCATGGTCGAGGACGTCGACTTCGACCACTCGATACCCATCCGTAACCTTCCGACTCCGCATGAGATCTACGACGAGCTCTCGCAGTACGTAATGGGTCAGGAGGAGGCGAAGCGCTCGATGAGCGTTGCCGTCTATAATCACTATCGTCGCATCCTCTCGGGTGACGATGGGGATGCGGACGGTGAGGAGTCCACCGAGGAGGAAACCGAGCACGTCGAGCTTGCCAAAAGCAACATCCTGCTCCTTGGCCCCACGGGAACGGGAAAGACGCTTTTGGCCCAGACGCTGGCGCGCTTCCTTGAGGTGCCGTTTTGCATCGCCGACGCGACGACGCTGACCGAGGCGGGCTATGTGGGCGAAGACGTGGAGAATATCCTGCTCAAGCTCATCACAGCTGCAGACGGCGACGTCGAGCGGGCGCAGGTGGGCATCGTCTACGTGGACGAGATAGACAAGATAGCTCGCAAGGCCGAGAATCTCTCCATCACGCGTGACGTGTCTGGCGAGGGCGTTCAGCAGGCGCTTCTCAAGATCCTCGAGGGCACCGAGGCGAGCGTGCCACCGCAGGGGGGGCGCAAGCATCCCCAGCAGGAGCTCATCCATATCGATACCAAGAACATTCTGTTCATCTGCGGCGGAGCTTTCGTGGGACTCGACAAGATCGTGGCCGATCGCATAGGCAAAAAGGGCATTGGCTTTAACGCGGAGCTGGCCAAGAAGATCGAGGACAACGAGGATGAGCTCATGGCGCAGGTCATGCCCCAGGACTTGCATAAGTTTGGCATGATCCCCGAGTTCATCGGGCGTATTCCGGTGATCACCTCCACCAAGGAGCTTACCGAGGACGATCTGGTCGAGATACTGACCCAGCCCAAGAACGCCATCGTCAAGCAGTACAAGCGCATGTTCGAGATCGAGGGCGTTGAGCTTGAGTTCACGAAGGATGCACTGAGAGAGATTGCCCATCAGGCCCTTGAGCGCGGCACGGGTGCCCGCGGTCTGCGTGCGATCTGCGAGGCGACGCTGCAGAAGACGATGTTCGACCTGCCGAGCGACCTTGAGATAACAAGGGCCATTGTGACGTCGGCGTCGGTTGGCGGAGGCGTGTCTCCCGAGCTCGTGCGTAACCCCGGTGCTGTCGAGGATGCGGGCGTAGGCTACTATACGAGGCATCGCGCGAGCTAGTCTCATGGCCAAGTGGCACCGCAGCTCGCCCGGCGGTTGGTGCCCCGAAGCCTGTCATGCGGTTGGCGCCCCGAAGCTCGTCCGGCGCTTAGTGCCCCGCAATCTGCGGGGCACTGTCATAGCGACATTTGCCCAGTTGAGCTTAGATCGTTAGTGCCCGCCAATCTGGCGGGCACTAACTTTGGAATGGCAAACGATAACGTAAAGTCTACTGACTCTGATGCTAGCTGAGGGGAGACGAGAGGAGGGCTCGCGCGTTCGTGGCGAGCGTCTTGCGCAGTTCCTCGGGATTCAGCCTGCGAATGGCTGCGACTGCACCTATGGTGCGCTCAAGCGACTCTTGTATGGCAATGGCCGAGAAAGGCTCGCCCGCGTGTGGTGGGAGGTCGGTCTCGGTAAGGAGCTGCGCGAGGGGGAGCTGCCTTGCGTACTCGCGCCCGCGCCGTGTCCTGAGCATCATCTCATTGACGGAGAACCAGCAATCGGCTTGAACGGCGCGATGGAGCTCGTCTGAGCTGCCCGAGAACCAGTGGAATACGCAGCGGCAGCGCCTGAGGCAGCCTGTCTCCTCGAGGATGTCCAGACAGCTGTTCGCCGCGCGCACCGCATGGATCGAGAGGACCTTAGGGGTGGCGGGGTCGCTCGTCCTCGCGACAGCCTGGCAGATGCTACGAAAGGCTGTCACTTGGGTCGCCTCTGTGTTCTTGGGGACGTGTCGAGGCGAGAAGTCTAGACCAATCTCGCCGATGAGGCGCGTCTGCGCGGCGAGCTCTGTTGTGCGCTTCACGTCATCTGGCCCACAACGCCCGTCGGCCACCCACCAGGGGTGTAGGCCGGCTGCAAGATGAACGTTGGCCAGTTCGCCCAAGGTGAGGCGAGCCGCCTCGTAACCTCCAGGTTCCACCGTTACGGCAAGAAAGGCCAGGCCGCCAGCTGCGGCGTCCCGTGCGACCTGGGTGGCGTTGGACATGAGGTCCAGGTGGCAGTGGGCATCGAAGAGCCTAGTTGCTCCCTTGCCCGTCTCGTCTCCGTCGCCAGCAGTCATACCTGTCGCCCCCAGCTGAGCCCGGCAAGCTCACTGATCACACGACCTGCGATCATCTGTCCCATAATGGGTGACAGATAGCTCATCGTGCCGAGTATCGAGGCGCCCTCGCGTACGAAGCCACCCTCGCCCAAGGCTACTGCCTTGCCTTCCGGCTCCTGGGGCCGCTCGTCGGACCACAGCACCTCCAGGTGTCGAATGCCACGTCTGCGGCACTCCTTGCGCATGATGCGTGCAAGGGGATCGTTGGTGGTGCACCCGATGTCGGAGAAGCGCAGACGCGTTGGGTCGAGCTTGTTTGCACCCCCCATGCTGCTCACGAGCGGCAGGCCCTCATCCTGGCACCAGCGGGCGAGGATGAGCTTCTGGCTTATCGTGTCAATGGCGTCAACCACATAGTCTGGGCACGGGAGGGTAGAGAGCGCAGGCACGAGACTCTCCTTAGAGAGAAAGGCTCGCAGGGTCGTGACCTCGCAGGTGGGGTTTATGTCAGCCACGATGCGCGCCATGACCTCTGTCTTGGCCTGACCTACGGTGCTCTGGTAGGCGACGGCCTGTCGGTTGATGTTGCTGGGGGCCACCACATCACGATCTACGAGCACAAGCGAGCCCACGCCACCCCGCGCGAGTGCCTCTGCGCAGTTGGAGCCTACGCCTCCCAGGCCCACCACCATCACGCGGGCCGCCTGCACGCGAGCGAGCCTTGCCTTACCCATGACCAGGCGCAGACGGTCGGTTGCGCTCTCTTGGGCTGTGCCCTTCGGTCTTTCGTCCTCTTGTGTGCCCACTATCCTCCTTTACAAACCCCAAGCGTTGAAGCGCGCCAGCCGAGATGCCCACCCTAACTGCTCCTGTTCAGGCATCCTGCGTATACCGTGCCTGTGACATTCTAGGGCAACGAGCGGCGAGAGGAGCGCCTGGCAGCGCAAATGTGCCGCCGCCCCGGCGGCGTGGGCCTCAGGTCCGAGCGCCTTGGCATCACGGGGGCCATGGGACCGTCGATGTCGTGGGACCCGTGGCCCTATCCAGTCGCACGAGCGGCCGTGGGGACAAAGAGTGTACACAGATCGGCGAAAACGGCTTCTCGGCGCCGTTCTGAGGCATTTGTGTACACTGTTGCGGTTGCGTCGGCTGCAGAGTGCGCTTTTCCGTGAGGTGGCTCGACGTTTGCCCAGGTGAGGAAAAGCGCATTCTACGGAAAGGCGCATTCTGAAGCCCGCCGGTCGGGCAGAGTGCGCCTTTCCGTGAGGCCAGACTCCGAACCGAGATCTGCGGACCCTCGCGCAAGCCGCCCCGCAGGCTGGCGGGGGGTTGCTCGAGCGCATTTGCCCAGTTGAGGCATTCTCCATAGTGCCCCGCAGCCTGGCGGGGGGTTGCCCCACACCTCCCGGGCACCGTGACGTGACGGAAAAGCGCACTCTAAGACCCCCGGACTAACCAAACTGCGGTTTTTGGTGAGGCGCTGGAGCAGAATGCGCTTTTTGGTCTCGCCGCGATCGAGGGGCGAGTGCAGAGTGCGCCTTTCCGTGAGGTGCGCCGTAGTGGACAGGCGTGGGGACAAAGAGTGTACACAGATCGGCGAAACTGGCCTCTCGGATCCGTTTTGAGGCACTTGTGTACACTGTTGCGACGCGAGCCGCGTCGGGTGGAACGAGGGCCTCGACCGCCATGGCGCGCCGGCGGCGTCCCCTCGCTGGCCCCCTCCCCTTTGGTCGGGAAAACAAGCTCTGCGCGAGCGCCGCCGCCGCTAGCTTGGCGTCTTTGCTGAGACGTTCACTCACACAAACTCCCGAGGAGCCCAATGACGCTTGGCTTGCCCTCACCATCATCGCTGTGGTGATTGGTTGCACCGTATCATCCTTCCATTTCCCATACGGATCTGGCCAACGTCTCGTCCTTTTGGGCTACACTGGTTAAAATATATCCTGACTTCCGCAGTAAATTTCAAATAAAAGGGGCCCAGGCCTGCGGACATGTCTTGTCTCCCATGATCATTTTGCCTGCGGTATCCTACCCTTTGCCGCCTTTGCCAGGATCTCCGTCGCCCTGCCCGTGGTCAGGACCCTGAGCTTGAGGTCCTCCAGACCCACGGCCCCCACGAGCAGGTCAGACTCATTTGTGCGATGGTCGAAGACCCACCAGTTGGCGTCCACGTTGGTGCCCGACATGGCGGCGATCTCCTCGCGGATGCGTCCGCAGGGCAGGCCGGTCGCGCGCTGCAGCAGCCGCAGTATCGTGAGCGCCACGTAGCAGACGAGGAGGTGAGCCTCTATGTGCCGAGGCGTCCACACGTAGACGGGTCGCGTCCTGAGTTCGGACTTCGTGACCCTGAACGACTCCTCTATCCTCCAGAGCTCCCGGTAGGTGTCGATGACCTTGCCGTCTGGCCAGCCGGTCTCGCTGGTGACGATGAGGTAGTAGCCGTCGTAGCGCTCTGCCTCGGCGATGGCCTCCTCGTCGAGCTCCAGCCTGCGCGTCTCGATGACCTCCCCGGTCTTGCCGTCGAAGTGCAGGTTCCTGACGAACCGGGCGGCCCCGTGGCTGGTGGCCCTCGTGTAGGCGCCCGGGTTCGCCACGAGCCCCCTGGCCCTCTCGATGACCCTCTCTCGCTCGCGGCGTGCCCGGCGTGCGTACCTCTCGGACCAGAAGGCCACGTACTTGACGTCGACGCGCACGTCCTGGGTCCTGCCCGACGCCGTGTCGGCCGCCCTGAGGTGGACGGTCTTGAAGCCCTGCCTCGACTTCGACCTGAACCTCGCGTCGCCGCCCGCCCCGCGCTCGTAGCCCTCCTCAGAGAGCACCCACGCCCTGAGCTCCTTGTCCGACCTGGTGCCGCGCACCGACTGGGAGAGGACGAACCCGTCGCCGGAGGCGGCTGCGGCGGCGATGTTCTCCGAGCAGTCGGGCCCCTTGTCGGCCACGGTGACGACGCGGTCGACGCCGCAGTCGCGCTTCATGTCGGATAGCACCGGGATCATCGTCCGGCAGTCGGCGGTGTTCCCGGGGAACTTGCGGTAGGCCATCGGGATGCCGTTGGCGTCCTGGAGCAGGCCCATCTGCACGATGGGGTTGGGCCTGCGCTCCTTGCTGACCCCCTTCCTCCTGAGCCCGTCCTCCTTGTCGACCTCGAAGTAGTAGTTGGTCACGTCGTAGTACACCGCCGACAGGTCGCGGGCTCCGGAGGCGGCGATCGACCTGTTCATCGCGGAGACGACGGCGTCCCTCGACGCCGCCAGCTCGTCCAGCGCGCGGTAGGCGTCGTCGTCGGTGAACTCCGCGCGGAAGAAGTGGCGCCCCCTGTCGGGCCAGGCCGCCCTCTTCGAGCCCGGGTCGACGATCCGCTCGCAGACGAGGAGCCTCAGCACGGCGTTGAGGTCGTACCCGACGCGCCTCCCGCGCATGCGGTTGCGCAGCGGCCGCTCGACGCCGAGCGCGGCGTACTGCGAGAGCGCTATCGCGCACCCCAGGTTCTTCCTGTTGGAGGCGCGCTTGTCGATCCTCTGGGCGGGGTGGACCTCGATGGGGACCGACTGCTCGGACGCCCTCCTGGCCTCGGTCAGCTCGGCGGCGCGCGCCCTGCCCCAGGCCACGGGGTCGGCGTGCTCGGCGGCGAGGGCGTCCAGGTGGCCCAGGTTCTCCACGGTGCGTTGGCGCGAGCGGCCCTTGCCGGGGTCCCACCAGCTCTCGACTATCGAGAGCCTGCATTCCCGACTTTTGTATGACGTGAACTGACTGCCTCCACATCATGTGGGTGATTTGTGCATGGGAGCCTGACAGGCTCCCATATCTTGTGTTCCGGAACCACGTCATGTATCATTATATATGACGTGGTTCATTGACGGCAGGGAGGGCGGAGATGGCCCTGATAAGGCAGACCGACAGGCGCACGGGCACCGTGTACGTGTACGAGGCCGAGGCGAGGTGGGACCCAAAGAGGAAGCAGTCGCGCTACGGCAGGCGCAGGCTGGTCGGGCACGTCGACCCAGGGACCGGCGAGGTCGTGCCCAACAGGCCGACCAGGGCCCCGTCGCCCGGTCCCAGGCGCGAGTTCTACGGCGCGTGCGCGCTGCTCGACGCCGCTGCCGGCGAGTCTGGGGTCGCGGCGGCGCTCGGGCGCGCGCTGCCCCACGGCTCGGACCAGGTGCTGTCGCTGGCCCACTACATGATCTGCGAGGGCTCCGCCCCGCTGTCGCGCTTCCCCAGGTACGCGGCCACCCACGCCACGCCCCACGGCGCCCCGATCGCCTCCCAGCGCTCCTCGGAGCTGCTGGCCTCGATCGGCGAGGCGGAGCGCGACGCGTTCTGCTCGGCCCTCGCCGGGCGTCACGGGCGGGGCGACCGGCTCTTCTACGACACGACGTCGATATCGTCGTACTCCGAGGCCCTCGCCCAGGTCAGGTGGGGCCGCAACAAGGACGGCGTGCCGCTGCCGCAGATCAACCTGGCGATGCTGGTGGGGCAGGACAGCGGCATGCCGCTGCACTACCGCAAGGTGGCGGGCAACATAGCGGACGTCTCCACGGTGAGGGCGCTCATAAGGGACATGGAGCCCTCCCTCCCCGGCAGGGTTCGCCTGGTGATGGACCGCGGCTTCTGGTCGGCCACCAACGTCAACGCCATGATGCGCGAGCACCTCAAGTTCCTGATGGGCATGCCGACGTCGCTGAGGCTGTTCAGGGACGCCGTCGACGCGCATGCCGGCGAGCTCAGGAGCTGGAAGAACTACGACCCCTCCACCGGGCTCTACGGCATGAGGGTCGCGCACGGGTGGGACTACGAGGAGAGGCGCCCGCGCAGGGGCGACGTCGTCAGGGCAAGGCGGCGCAGCTACGTGTACCTCTTCTTCGACGCCTCCAGGGCGGCCGAGGCAGAGCGCAGGCTCGCGGCGCTGCTGCGCGCCTGCGCCTCCGAGCTCTCCGCCGGCAACCGCGTCGAGGCCCACGAGCGCCACTACGACGAGTACTTCGAGGTCGTGCGCGGCAGGCCGGTGGGCAGGGACGCGGCCATCGCGGCCGCCACGGCCCGCGCGGGGTACTTCGCGCTGTTCTCCAACGAGGTCATGGGTCCCTTCGAGGCGCTGGCCGCCTATCGCGACAAGGACGCCATAGAGAAGCGCTTCGGCGACGTCAAGTCCCTGCTCGACCTCCGCACTCCGCGCGTGTCCACCGAGGGGACGCTCGCGGGGAAGCTGTTCGTGACGTTCGTCGCGCTCGTGCTGACGGCGTGGCTGCGTCGCCGCATGCGCGAGACGGGGCTCGACGAGGAATACACGCTCGAGGGCCTGCTCGACGAGGTGGAGACCATCGAGCGCCACACGCGGAAGGGCCACAGGCCCAGGGTGCTGGAGGTCACCGGGAGGCAGCGAGACATCTTCGACAGGCTGGGCTACAAGCTGCCGACCATGTCATAACTCTCCGGGAATTTAGGTCGAGAGGCTGACCCTGCCGCCCCTCTGCGGCGTCTGCTTGAGGTACATCGCGCTCCCTTCCGTTTCCCTGCCCGTATGATACTACGGTAGGAAGCGCGAGCAAAAAAATTCATCTGATTTGACAAGAGGATGAGTGCTCCAGCAGGGACAATGAAAGAAAACTCGATCTCTATACTGCGGAACTGCGGAACAAGCTCTGCGCGAGCGCCGCCGCCGCTAGCTTGGCGTCTTTGCTGAGACGTTCACTCACACAAACTCCCGAGGAGCCCAATGACGCTTGGCTTGCCCTCACCATCATCGCTGTGGTGATTGGTTGCACCGTATCATCCTTCCATTTCCCATACGGATCTGGCCAACGTCTCGTCCTTTTGGGCTACACCGGTTAAAATATGTTGTCATCAGAAGGCAGAGACAGATCCATCATACGTTTTGTCGGATGCGGTTCCGTAGGGGAGGGGTCATGGCGAGTATACTTGATGTTGCTGAATATATTCTTGAGAAGACGGGATATGTTTCGACCATGAAGCTGCAGAAGCTCGCCTTCTACAGCAACGCGCTTTCCCTCGTCGAGACGCACCGTCCACTTTTTCCCGAGACCTTTCAGGCGTGGGTGAACGGCCCCGTCTCCCTTGAGCTCTACCGCAGGCATAGGGGAAGGTTCATCATCGGACCGGGGGACATTGCTCCCAATCCCAAGATCGTCCAACCCCTTAGCGAGCACGAGCGATCGTTCGTTGACCGGACCTTGCATGTGCTCGGCGACTATGAAGGCGATCAGCTTAGCGGACTCTCGCATGGGGAGGCACCGTGGAGCGATGCGCGTCAGGGGTGTGGGGATAGCGATCGCTGCAGCGTGGTCATCTCTAATGAGGCGATAGAGGGCTTCTATGCCTCGCGCCGGTGCGACAACCCCCTGTTCTTAGGGGGAGAGAACTGAATTCAAGGGTGACCGAGCGACTCTCCGCCAAGCGTTCGATCACCTCGCACGTTGACGGGTTGCCATGCGTGAGGTGGCCCGCTGTCTGCGGATCCCGGATAAATGAGTAACAAGGATACCCGTGTTGGCAACATGGCGCTCGTTGCTTCCCGCCCAGTTACCAGCAAGCGTATGCATGCGGTGTCTGCGCCGGAGTCGCTCGAGGGCCTCGGGCGTGTTTCTCACTATGAGATCGATGACCCCTGCGAGCGCGGTGTCATCCACGTGCTTCTTCCTGAGCCTCTTGGCGTCCCGGACGAACGCCGGGCTGTACTGGGCCTCAAGTCTCCCCATGGCATCAGGCCTTGTATGCCGCATCGAGAAGGTCGCGGCCGGACGAGAACGACTGTCCCGTGCCGCCTGTGGCCAGAATCTCGGCACCCTCGCGTAGGGCGGCGATGGTTTCGTCGTTGGGGACGTCGTACGAGAGGCTCAGGGGGATCCTGCGCTCGCGCACGATCTGACGGTAGAATGCCCTCGTGACCGACGAGAGGTCGAAGCCGAAGTCCTCGACGATCTCGGTCGCCTCGGCCTTGGTCTCATCGTCCACACGTATCGTCACAGATGCCATGGCTGCCTCCTTTGTAAGACATAAATATGATATTGTCTTACAAATGCCATGCCAATACTACTGGCATCCCAGTTCACTATGCCGCCAAATAGCCATTTATATAAGGTCTTATGTTTGACACCGGCATATCGCAGTCATGACTGTTAAAGAATAGCACCGAGATCTCGGAGAGCCTGCTCAACGGCTCGGGCATCTTCCTTCGATAGGGGGCCGTACCGCGAAGCGTTGTCGAACGCAGCGAGGGGAACGGTCATCGTTTTCGAGCACCGCGCTGTTGAGGGCTTCGTAAGCCCAGCCTGCTGCCAGTCGACTATCCTGACCTCGCCGGGGAACTCAGGTCTTGGACCGTGACCTGTCACCTTCGCCACGAGGGCGGTGTCCTTGTCGTGGTCGACGACGGCTACGATGGCAGGCCGCACCTTGCTGACCTTGGGTTGGTCCTCGTAAACGAACTCCAGCCTCCACACCTCGAAGGGTCTGGGGCTATTCGTCGTCATCGTCGTCTCTCCACCCTGCAGGAACTACGAGCTTGCTGGCTTCCATATGGGCGTGGAGGGTCTCGTTGTTCGCGTAGTTGATACGCGGATCGCGACGTACATCGAAGGGGAACCCTCCGCACTCGTTGAACTTGAGTACAAATACCTTCAACGCGGTGGATGCATTCATGCCCAGGGACTCGGCTGTTCTGGAGAAGCGCTCCTTGTCGGAGGGCTCTACCTTCGTGTTGAGTGTTGCTGTAGCTGCCATAGTTACTCCATTATTGGAAAATATATACCTATTGTATGTATTTTAGCATCTGACAGCTCGACATGATGCGGCGGATATTGCCTATGGTGACCTTTCCGGCCGCACGTTCCTGTTTGTATTCGGCGAGGTAGGCGCGCAGGTCGTCGCTCGTTACCTGGGTGTAGGGCTTTGCGAGGGCTTGCGTCATGAGCGCGAGCGTGGTGCGGTAGTAGGCGATTGTCCTGGGCGAGTAGCCTCGATCTCCTTTGCCGTAAGGAAGAGCTTCAGCAGGTCGGCCGGGTCCTGGGCCGACGGGGTCTTGGTGCGCTCGAATGCGGCTCTCATCGTGGCCTTGAGCTGCTTGAGCTGGAACGCGTCGAGAGGGGCTGCATGTGGGACGGGACGATGTTGATGATGACTTCCATGGGGCTGTTCCTTTCCTTTGAGGGGATTTGGAACAGTGTGCAGGGTGGCTGTGGATTGGACAGCCAAATGGCTATTTGACGGCATAGCGAACTGGGATGCCAGTAGTATTGGCATGGCATTTGTAAGACAATATCACATTTGCCTGCATAACCATGGTCCTTGAAAAGCATCACGTAAGACGTTATACTGACAATGTCAGTACGTATGAGAGCGAGGATAACATGGCTGCTTCATCGGTAACAATTCGCGTTGACGGTGAGATCAAAGAGGGCGCTTCGCGCATCGCCGAGCACTTCGGCTTTGACCTATCTTCGGTCACACGTGCGTTTTACATGCAAATGATTCGAGAGAACAGGATTCCGCTGAATCTTTCCGATCCCGAACCCAATGAGGAATCGCTTGAGGCTATTCGCGAAACGGAGGAGATGATCCACTCAGGCACAGGACAGAGCTACGCCACTGCTCACGATCTCATTCAGGCAGCACTTGCATGATAGGACGCCTTAAGGCAAAGTATGCTCCTGCATTTAGCCGCGATTTGAAGAAGGCTGCGAGGCGCAATTGGAGTCTTACAGACCTTGAAGCTGTCATCGGTCTCGTGTTGGACAACACTGTCGAATCGATGAACATTCTGAGACAGCGGCACAATATGCATCGTCTCTCGGGCAAGTGGGGAGGCAGCAACGAATGCCACGTTGCCAATGCGGGAGACTGGCTCATCATCTGGCGTACAAATGCCGATGTTGCGTACTTTCAAAGGACAGGTTCGCACGACGAACTGTTTCGTTGCAGGCCCTGCCTGTTTAACGAACCCGCTGCCTTCAAGACTACCGACGCGATCATGGGGCGCGTCGACTCGCTGGCTGACCTTCCGGAGTCGGGACGCCGCTCGACGTCAAACGCATTATCCATCCGCCCTATCGTTTCGTCGCATCGGGACACTACCTCGCCTTCCACCGCGTTAAGAGCGGCTGCGTCTATATAAGGTGGCGATATCATGCTGAACAGTTCGTTTCGCACGACCATCAAACCAGAGAGAAGATCCGATGGCGACATACATACCGAGGGTCTTCGACTTGGCGCTGAAAGACAAGCTCGCCTCAAAGGGCGCGGTGCTCGTCGAGGGTCCCACGTGGCGCGGGAAAACCACGACGTGTGAGCAGGCGGTGAGTAGCGTCGTATACCTGCAGGACCCAAGGACGTGCGGGCAGAATCTCAGGCTGATACAGCTCGATCCAAGCTTTTTCTCAAGAGCGAGATCTCCAAGCTCATCGATGAGTGGCGGGAGGTCACCGAGCTCCGGGACACAATGCGTTTCGAGGTGGACAAGCGCGATGAGTTTGGGCAGTTCATACTGACCGGATCGGGTGTACCCCCGACCTGAGCAAGGCCCACCACTCTGGCATCGGGCGGATTGGCAGGATGCGTATGCGCCCGATGTTCTTGCTCGAGTCGGGGGAGTCCAGCGGAGGGGTCTCGCTCCGCTCCCTGTTTGACGGCGGGCCAGTCACCATCGCAAGGAGCAGACTGACCTTGGGGGACGTCGCGTTCCTCACGTGTCGTGGAGGTTGGCCCAATGCGGTCGGCCCAAGGCGGTTGGCCAGCCCAAGGAGCTTGCCCTGTAGCAGGCCCAGGACTACGTGGACGCCGTCGTTGAGTCCGACATCTCGCGGGTGGACGGCGTGAGGCGCGACCCCGAACGAGTGTGCATGCTCATGCGCTCGTACGCCAGGATGACCGCCTCGCAGGGCAGCTACGAGACGATGTTGCGCGACGTCGCAAAGTTGGGGCTGTCGTTTGGAAGGACCTCGTTCCTCGAGTATGTGGCTGCCCTCAAGAGGCTATTCGTGACGGACGATCTGGGGGCGTGGAACCCCAACCTCCGCTCCAAGGAGGACGTCCGCACCTCCCCGACACGGCACTTCGTGGATCCATCCATAGCCACGGCGGCGCTCGGTGCCGACCCCGGGGACCTGATGGGCGACCTGAACACGTTCGGCCTCGTGTTCGAGAGCCTGTGCGTAAGCTCTCAATCGGAATGCGACGTAAAAATTTGTGTCGTATTTGCGTCGGAAGCGTCGTATGATTCCTCTAGGATGCGGGGAGGGTGATCATGAAAGAGAGCAGACGGCTGGAGTTCAAGGAGCAGTTCTCAAATACGTTCCTGAAGACGGTAAGCGCATACGCCAACTACGGGACGGGGGAGGTGCTCTTTGGCGTCTCGGACGATGGGAGGACGGTGGGCTTGGAAAACCCCGAGCGGGACCGCCTGAGGATTGAGAACGCCATCAACGATGGGATATCCCCACGTCCGTACTTCGAGATCACTGAGAACCCTCGAACGAAGGTCGTGACGCTGCGAGTTCCTGAGGGGGACGACAAACCGTACCTCTATCGGTCAAAGGCATATAAGCGCAGCGATACCTCGACGGTCGAGGTTGATGACCTTGAGCTTAAGAGGTTGGTGCTGGAGGGATCGAACCTGAGCTTCGACGGACTCAGGTCACGCAGTCAGGACCTATCGTTTGGCATGCTCGAAAGTGCCTTGGAAAAGGAACTAGGCATCAGCACATTCGACGATGACACGCTCAGGACCTTGGGACTTCTTACCGTCAAGGACGGATTCAACAATGCCGCAGCCCTGCTCGCCGACAAGAATGCGTTTCCCGGGGTGGACCTCGCCCGCTTTGGGGACATCAACAGCATCCTTGACAGGGAGACCCATAGCGGTGTCTCTGTGCTACGGCAGCTGGAAGCCGCGCTGGAGATGTTCGATCGCTACTACAGCTATGAACGAATAGAGGGCTTCAAGCGGGAGCGGCACGAGAGGGTTCCTCGCGAGGCCTTTCGAGAGGCCGTTGCCAACGCCCTCGCCCATAGGACGTGGGACGTAGGCGCCCACGTCCGGGTTTCTCTGTTCCACGACAGAGTCGAGGTGGCATCGCCTGGGGGTTTGCCAAGTGGGATGACGGTCGATGACTATCTCTCGGGAAACCTCTCCATCCTGCGGAACCCCGTTCTGGGGGGCGTGCTCTTTCGACTCAATGTTATCGAGCAGTTTGGTACGGGGGTTCGCCGCATCAGGCGAAGCTATGCGAGGATTGAGGCCCAGCCGCGGTTTGTCGTGACCGATGGGTCGATCACGGTTATCCTGCCAACTGTGGACGGCGCCTTCGAGCTTGATGACGAGGAGAGGCAGGTGCTCTCCCTCTTTGTGTCGGGACGTGTTCTGTCGAGCGGCCAGATCGTTGAGTCAAGCGGGTTTGGCAAGGACAAGGTCCTACGGGTGCTAAGGCGGCTCTCTGGGAAGAACCTCGTGCGCGTTCAGGGTTCTGGTCGCGCCACGCGCTACATCAGGGCCTAAGTGACGTGACGGCGTGACATGATGGCGCTCGGTCGCATGAGTAGCCACCCGGGGCAGGCGTGATCACTGGCGGCATGTTGATCTCATGTCTGTAAGAGGCCACTACCGGTTTTGACCACTCATCCATCTTTCGCCGCGCTTAAAGCAAACATCCGGCTATAGCCGGGGATATGACATGCTTCATGTGTAACTTCCCAGAAGATAGGTGGCAGACGTGGTCGGACCAGATGCGTTACTTTGAGAAGCATCCGATAGCTTGACTGGCTCGCCTTGTTTTGCGAGAATGGACCTGTGACGGGAGAGATTCTGTTCCTGCCGTCTATTAATGTAACCTCTTGGAAGTAGATACCCCGTTATCAGGGGATTTTCGAAACCAAGAGGTTTTTTTGGAGGTTCTACTGGTATGTTTAGTGAAACCACGGCCATTCTCGTTGATGGAGCCTTCTATCGGAGGCGTTCCTATTATCTTTTTGGAGAGAAGAATCCAAAGCAGCGGGCAAACGAGCTCGTTCAGTACTGCCAACGGCATCTTAAAGGAACGAGCGAACAAGAAGATAATCACTTGTATCGTATCTTCTACTATGACTGTCCTCCGATTGGAGGAAATCTCTATCATCCGTTGTTGCAAAAAGCCATTCCAATGGGGAAATCGCCAACATACGAATGGTCAACCGCGTTTTTCGGAGAATTGGCCAATAAGCGCAAGGTTGCGTTAAGGATGGGGCAGATCCAAGAGCGTGAATCAGGGTTTCGTGTGAAGGCAAAGAGCATGAACAAGTTGTGTCGTGGTGAGATTAGAGTAGATCAACTGACCGAGAGAGACTTTGAACCAGATTTCATCCAAAAGGGAGTCGATATGCGTATCGGCCTTGATATTGCCTCTCTTGCATATAAAAGACTGGTTAGTCAAATTATCTTGATTGCTGGGGACAGCGATTTTATTCCAGCGGCAAAGCACGCTCGTCGCGAAGGCATTGATTTCATACTCGATCCGATGTGGCAATCGATTCGTATCGAGCTAAACGAACATATTGATGGCCTGCACTCCTGTACGGCAAAGAACCCAGACCCAAAAACAGAGCCTCTGCACGCTGGGTATCATTAGGGCTAGTATTCCTATCTCACAATATGACCTGACATGAACAGAAGAGAGTAAGGCATCTCATGAATCCTTAGGCTCGTGAGCTGTCCTGTTGAGACGTTTGACGTCTTGTGCGAGGTCTGGCGAGGGCCGCCACCTCATCCCTCTCGTGCTAAGCTAGTGAGCTGTCGGCCCGCACCATCGCTGCGGGTTTTCAGCAGGCTGTTCTGTTGGCCGCGCGCGCTCAAGACACGAGTGCCAACACGTGCCCACAGGACTCAGAAGAAAGCGAAGCGCCATGGAAGAGATGCCAAAGACCTATGACCCGCAGGCAACCGAGCCAGAGCTCATCGAGGCATGGATGAGTGCGGGCTGCTATCGGCGCTCCAAGGGCGTCGGTGACTGCACCGTCGTGATCCCGCCCCCCAACGTCACCGGCATCCTCCACATGGGCCATGCGCTGGACGACTCCATCCAGGACAGCTTCATCCGATACAATCGCATGCGCGGCCGTTCTACCCGCTGGATCCTCGGCACGGACCACGCCGGCATCGCCACCCAGACCAAGGTGGATAAGCGGCTCAAGGAGGAGGGCGTCTCTCGCCTTCAGATTGGCCGCGAGAGGTTCCTTGAGGCCTGCTGGGACTGGCGTCGCGAGTACGGCGGCACCATCGTGAGCCAGATCAAGCGCATGGGTTGCTCCATCGACTTCGAAGACGAGAAGTTCACGATGAGTCCCGAGTACGCCAAGGCCGTACGCAAGGTCTTTGTGGACTGGTATCATGACGGGCTCATCTACCGCGGCAAGCGCATCGTGAACTGGTGTCCGAGCTGCAAGACGGCCATCAGTGACGATGAGGCCGAGTATAGGGGCGAGAAGGGTCACCTCTGGTATTTGCGCTACCCGCTCGTGGAGCCACAGGACGGCATCGACCATGTGACCGTGGCGACGACGCGTCCCGAGACCATGCTCGGCGACACGGGCATTGCTGTCTCGCCGTCCGATCCCGACAAGCAGACCTTCGTCGGCAAGACTGTGATGTTGCCCATCGTCGACCGCGAGATTCCCATCTTCTCCGACTGGCATGTGGACGCCGGCTTTGGCACCGGCTTCGTGAAGGTGACGCCTGCGCACGACCCCAACGACTACGCGATGGGCCAGGCCCACGACCTACCCCAGATCAATATCTTTGACGAAAGCGCTCACGTCGTGGACGGCTACGGCGAGTTCTCCGGCATGAGCCGTGACGAGTGCCGCGAGGCTGTCGTCGCCTGGTTCGAGGAGCACGGCCTCCTCGAGAGGGTCGAGGAACTCGATCACTCCGTCATGCACTGTTACCGCTGCGACACGGCGCTCGAGCCTTGGCTCTCGGAGCAGTGGTTTGTGGCGGTGGACAGGCTCAAGGAACGCGCGACCGAGGTCGTGCGCAACGGTGAGGTCACGTTTCATCCCGCACGTTGGACGGACACCTACCTCACTTGGATGGATGGCCTCAAGGACTGGTGTATCTCGCGGCAGCTCTGGTGGGGTCACCGCATCCCGGTGTTTTACTGCGAGGACTGCGGCTGGCAGGACGCCCTTATGGAGGATATTGACGTCTGTCCCAACTGTGGTGGGCATCACGTGCGGCAGGACGAGGACGTGCTCGACACCTGGTTCAGCTCGCAGCTCTGGACCTTCGCTACGCAGGGCTGGCCCGATCACCCCGAGCAGATGTGCGGCCACCATCCCACGAAGGTCCTTGTGACCGCTCGCGACATCATTGCGCTCTGGGTGGCTCGCATGGTGATGAGCTCGCTCTACTTTACGGGGGAGGTGCCGTTCCATGACGTGTACATCTATGCCACGATCCTCGCCAAGGACGGCAGCCGCATGAGTAAGTCCAAGGGCAACGGCGTGGATCCCATGGACCTCATGGAGAGGTATGGCGCAGACGCCATGCGCTACAACCTGCTCACGCTCATCACCACCAACCAGGACGTGAGGTTCGATGCCAACATAGACAAGAAGACCCATGCGCTTATTGACAGCCCCCGCACCGAGCAGGCCAAGGGCTTCGTGACCAAGGTCTGGAACGCGAGTCGATTCGTCCGGATGAACCTCGACGGGTACGTGCCGGGTGCTCCCAAAGCCGAGACGCCCGAGGACGCCTGGATGCTCTCGCGCCTGGCGCGCATCGTGCGCGAGTCCACCGAGGCGCTTGAGGCCTATGGCTTTGGTGACTACGCCCGGAACATCCAGTCCTTCTTCTGGAACGAGGTCTGTGACTGGTATATAGAGCTCTGTAAGGGACGCCTTCTGGACGGTGGGGGAGCCGAGCGCCTGCAGGTCCAGCGCAACCTGGTCTTCGTGCTCGACGTCTCCCTGCGCCTGCTGCATCCCGTGATGCCCTTCGTGACCGAGAAGGTCTGGGATGCGCTTCCGGCATCAGGTTTGGGTCGTGCCGCTGCCGACGGCGAGGGGGATGCCCGCTTCCTCATGCTTGCGGCCTGGCCCGAGTCCGCCGACTTTAAGACGTTTGTGAATGATGTGGCCGAGCATGACTTTGAGCTGGCCAAGAGCCTGGTGTCCGTCGTACGCTCCACGCGTGCGCGGTACCGCCTCTCTCCCAAGGAAGAGCTGGACGTGGCTGTGCGTGCCTCTGTCGAGGACTGTGCCGTCCTCGAGGCACAGCACGACTTCATCTGCGGGGTCGGTCGCGTGGGTGCGCTTATGGCGAGCGTGGGACAGCAAAAGCCCGAGGGTGCCGTATCGGTCGTAGACGGGGGCCTTGAGGTCTTCGTGGTCGTGGGTGGCCTTGTGGACCTTGCGGCCGAGGTGGCGCAGCTCAGAAAGGGGCTCGCAAAGGCCGAGGGGGAGCTTGCCGGTGTGACTAAGACGCTTGGCAACGCAGGCTTTGTCGCCAAGGCGGCGCCTGCGATCATCGAGAGGAAGCGAAGCCAGCAGGCGGAGTTGGAGCAGACCGTCGAGCGGCTCAGGGCGCAGATCGCGGATCTGGCGTAAGTGGCCGAGTCACTTGTGCGTCGTGGTGTGCGACGAGGGAGTCCAGAGGAGTCACAGTTTGGTCGAGCGAGGGGTGCGACCATAGACGTCCCGCAGGCAAAGTCGGCGCTGAGAAAGCGCATGAGGGCGCTGAGGGCGTCCCTTCCGGACGCCGGGCGCGTCGCTGCCGACGCCGCGATAGCGAGGGGGGTCTTGGGCCTCTCGGCGTATCGTGCGGCTGATGTCGTCCTCTCCTATCTCTCGATGAGAGACGAGGTGGAGACTCGCGAGATCATCCGTGATGCTTGGGTGAGAAAAAAGGTGGTCGCCCTCCCATACTGCGTACCTCACACGTGCGACCTGCGCTGGTTTCGCGTGGATCGTCTCGACGGTCTGGTGAGGAACCGCTTTGGCGTCGAGGAGCCCGACCCGGTGACGGCCGTGGAGGTCGATTGGCGCCAGGCTGCGGTACCCGTTGCCCTGGTGCCCGCCCTGAGCATCGACGACGAGGGCTATCGCTTGGGTTATGGTGCCGGCTTCTACGATCGTTTCCTCGCGGACTTTACCGGCGTCTCGATAGGGCTATGTCGTGCGGCGCAGCGAGTCAAGAGCCTATGTGACCTGGGGGCCGTCGGTGTCTTCGACCGGCCTGTGGACGTCGTGGTGAGTGGTTGATGGGCCAAGGTGGCAGCTGTCATCAGTGGGAAGGGGAGTTCCGCAGATGGGAGACAACATGTCAGACATCGAGATCGCCCGGGAGGCCCATATGTTTCCCATCGCCAAGGTGGCCGAGAGGGTCGGCCTCGATCCGGCGTGGCTCGAGCCTTACGGAAGCCATAAGGCCAAGCTCGACGTCCGAGCTCTGAGGGACCTGTCTTTCAAGGCCAGGCTCATCCTCGTCACTGCCATCAATCCTACACCTGCCGGTGAGGGCAAGACCACGACCTCCATAGGTCTCGCAGACGCCATGAACCGCCTTGGGCGCAAGACCATGCTGGCCCTACGTGAGCCGTCTCTTGGTCCCGTCTTCGGCGTCAAGGGCGGGGCGACGGGCGGGGGACATGCCCAACTTGTCCCCATGGAGGACATCAACCTGCACTTCACGGGTGACCTCCACGCCATCGCTGCCGCCAACAACCTCTGTGCCGCCCTGCTCGACAACCACGTCAAGCAGGGTAACGCCCTCGGCGTCGACCCTCGCCGCATCGTCTGGAGGCGGTGCATGGACGTGTGTGACCGCCAGCTCAGGAACGTCGTCGATGGGCTGGGCGGTATCGCGGACGGCGTGCCCCGACAGGACGGCTTCGACATCACCGCCGCCTCGGAGGTCATGGCCGTCCTCTGCTTGGCCGCCGACCTTACGGACCTCAAGGCCCGCCTCGGTCGCATGGTCATCGCCTACAGCTACGACGGCGAGCCCGTCACTGCCCATGACATCGGGGCCGATGGTGCGATGGCCGTCCTTCTCAAAGACGCCCTCAAGCCCAACCTCGTCCAGACGCTCGAGCACAATCCCGTCCTCGTGCATGGCGGACCCTTCGCTAACATCGCCCACGGCTGCAACTCGCTGATCGCGACGACGACGGCCATGAGGGTTGCCGACTTTGCCGTGACCGAGGCTGGCTTTGGTGCCGACCTTGGTGCCGAGAAGTTCTTGGACATCGCGTGCCGTGCAGCGGACCTTGCCCCCTCGGTGGTCGTGATCGTGGCGACGGTGCGCGCTCTCAAGTACAACGGGGGCGTCGCGAGGGCCGAGCTTGGCCGGGAGGATCTCGAGGCTCTTGAGAGGGGTGTGCCCAACCTGCTCAGGCACCTCTCCAACATCCGCGACGTCTTTGGCCTTCCCTGCGTCGTTGCCGTCAATGCCTTTCCCACAGACACCAGATCTGAGCTTGACCTTGTGACCGAGAGCTGTCGCAGACTGGGCGTGAGTGCAGTCCTCTTTGAGGGCTGGGCCAAGGGCGGAGAGGGTGGGGAGACCTTGGCCCGCGAGGTCGTGCGTCTTTGCGAGGAACCTTCGGAGTTGCACCATCCCTACGAGCTCGACGAGGGCATCGAGGGCAAGCTCGACGCTGTGGCGACCAAGGTCTACCGTGCCGACGGCATCGACCTGACGCCAGCGGCCGCAAGGCAGCTGCGACAGCTCGAGGAGCAGGGCTTCGGGGGCCTTCCCGTCTGCGTCGCCAAGACTCCGTACTCATTCTCGGATGACCAGACCAAGCTCGGTGCTCCCAAGGGCTTTCGCATCACGGTGCGTGGGCTTAGGGTCTCGGCTGGTGCGGGCTTCATCGTGGCCTTGACCGGTGACGTTATGACCATGCCCGGCCTTCCTAAGATTCCGGCAGCAGAGGGGATGGATGTTGCGGCAGACGGGAGTGTCATCGGCCTGTTTTGAAGTCCGGTCCTAAGGTCGGCGCTGTCGTATTGCGCGTGAGCGCGCACGTCCTCCTCGCCCAGAATGCGCCTTTCCGTGAGGGTGACGATCCAGAATGCGCTTTTCCGTGAGGCGACGCCACGTTTGCCCAGGTAAGGAAAAGCGCACTCTACGAAAAGGCGCACTCTGGCCCCGATCCCTCACGGAAAGGCGCACTCTGCGGTCCCCAGATCGCACAGACTGCGCTTTTCCGTCACGTCGCCGCCCGGGAGGCGTGGGGAGTAACCGCCCGCCAGGCTGCGGGGTACTATGAAAAATGGCTCAACTGGGCAAATGTGTTCGAGCAACCGCCCGCCAGGCTGCGGGGGGGGTTGCGCCAGGGCCCGCAAAGATCGGTTTGGAGTTTGACTTCACGGAAAGATGCAGTATGCGTGGCTGCCGGGCCCAGAGTGCGCTTTTCCGTGAGGGTGACGATCCAGAATGCGCTTTTCCGTGAGGTGACGCCACGTTTGCCCAGGTAAGGAAAAGCGCATTCTACGGAAAAGCGCACTCTGGCCCCGGTTCCTCACGGAAAGGCGCACTCTGGCCCCGGTTCCTCACGGAAAGGCGCGCTCTGGCCCCGATCCCTCACGGAAAGGCGCACTCTGCGGTCCCCAGATCGCCCAGAATGCGCTTTTCCGTGAGGCGACGCCCGGGAGGCGTGGGGCGCAACCGCCCGCCAGGCTGCGGGGCACTATGAAAAATGGCTCAACTGGGCAAATGCGTTCGAGCAACCGCCCGCCAGGCTGCGGGGGGGTTGCGCCAGGGCCCGCACATTTCGGTTTGGAGTGTTTGAACGTCTGCCGTTGCCGTATGCTGGAGTCTCACAAGAGAGACGTGGCTGAGGGAGAATGACGAATGGTGGTACATGCGACGAAGGCGTTTGCCTCGGACTTCGACGGGACGCTCCTCTTCGATGGGTGGTTCAAGACGGGTCTTCTGGGCACCGGGCGCCTCATTTCTCAGGACGTCGAGGCGATCAGGGCGTTTCGCGACGGCGGTGGCCTTTTTGGCATCTGTACGGGACGTGCGCTGGCGGGTGTGACGGAGGTTATTGGCGGCGCCTTTGGCCTCGACTTCTGCATCACGGTCAGCGGCGCTCTCGTCGTTGATGGGAAGGGCATGGCTATTGAGTCGCATGTGCTGGCTCGCGATCTGTGCCAGGGACTCGTGGGCAGGTACGTGACGCCGGGAGTCCTCGCATACCTGCAAGGGAGGGGCTTCTTCTTCCTCGGTGAGTCGAATGACCCGATGGTCACTCCGATTGCGAGCCTAGATGAGCTGTCCGAGGACGTGCACTCCATCTCTTTCGGCTTCGAGGATGCCGGGTGTGCCGCGCAGTGCGCCGCTTCCATCGAGGAGGAGTACGGAGATGTTGTGAGTGCTTTCCTAAACGTGAGGAGTGTGGACGTGGTGCCGGTGGGCTGCTCGAAGGGTCAGGGCGTGCGTTGCGTGCGTCGCCACTTTGGTGTGGGGGCCATTGGAGGCATTGGCGACAGCTTCAATGACCTGCCGCTTTTGCGTGAGGCGGATGTCGCCTATGCTCTTGATTTCGCTCCCAAGCAAGTACAGGACGAGGCGGACGTCGTGGTTCCCTCCGTCGCCCAGGCTCTCTCTGACCTTGCCGCACGATAGGATCGGGCCGTTAGAGGACGCTACATGCGCGTGCTACCTGCCGATATGCTTGTGCCATTCGGTGACGGCGAATGGTACGTCCATCGCGCACTCGGCGCCACCGAGTGGTACGGAAGTCGGCATACACGCAGTTGTTAGGAAATGGCGTGCCACCCGACGCCACCGAATGGCACGCCCATCGCGCACTCGGCACCACCGAGTGGCACGACCAAACCCCGCAGACCCGCTGTCCGCATCTCGCGCCCTTCTCGAGGGGCGCGTCGAGTGAGGCCGTATGCGACGATGTAACGGTAACCGAAATCGATCAAATGGGACTGCAATGAGCACCCTAGGCCGGGTGCCCGAACACACTAAACTGAGGAGCGGCCTCGCCCTCATTCTTCTCAGCGTCCAGAACGTCACCACACTTCTCTGAAAGTTACCCGAAGCCTTTCACACATTGCTGTCATACTCGATTTCAACCGAATGATTCAGTGCAACGAATCTCAAGCTCATACCCCAAGCGATACAATCCGCTCCTTCTTGATCCTCGAGACAAGGAAGAAAGAGACAGCGAAAAGGCCCACGCCGATCGCAAGCGAAACAACTACCAGGTAGCCCGGAATCAAGCTTCCAGCCAATTGCACGGAGAGGTTCCAGATCCCCATGTAAGCAAGGATTGGAAATAGTATTCCGAATACATCCATATTCTTAAAATACCAGTATGCGACCGATATCAGGGACAGTAAGCCAAAGCAGAGCATGGGCATCGTTACAAACGTCAGCGCAGCCGACAGGGCTGTGTACCGTATGCTTAGATGATAATACACACTCACGAATCCCGCATTTAGACCTACCGTCAGTAGTAGCAGGACAGTACTGACCAAGACAGCAGCTGCCATCTTAGCAAGCCAGATAGCTGTTTGATCTGCTCCGGAAGCTAGCACGACATGTATCGCCTTGCACTTTCTCTCATCGTAGATATATCTGTTGACCAACGTGTGCCCGACAAAGAGAATCAAGATTACCGACATGTACATAGAGATGCTTCCAAGCTGCACAGCCGTGGTGTCAGGGTCGAGATGTAATTTCATCACCTCCTCCATCGTCATGTATTGCAGAAGATTGGTCATTGCAATGGACATTATCATGACCGTTTTCATCGACCTGAGCGTTTCTAGAAGCTCCTTCTTGAGGAAGGCCTTGAATACAGCCGACCAATTCCTACTCATCTTCAACCACCCTTAGATATCTGCATGCCATGTCTTTCCCCTCGCGCAAGCCGAACCTGTCCAGTGGCTCATCGACCAGAAGCCTGCCCTTTTTGATGATAATGATCCTTGAGGCCAAGTCCTCTATGTCCGCCATGACGTGGGATGTGAGCATCATGGTCATCCCGTACTTCTCCCGACACGCATGTATCACCCGAATGGTCTTTGCCCTGTTCTCGATGTCAATTCCATCAAACGGCTCATCCATGAGCAGCAGCTTGGGATGCAAGGACAGGCTGCGGACGAGAGCCAACTTCCTCTTCATGCCCTTTGAGTATGTGGAGACCCTACGATCGATCTCGTCTCCCATATCAAGTTCTTCCATCAAGTGGAGTGCGGAACTCAATTCCTCTTTCCGCTGAAAGGTATCAAGAAAGAAGGAGAGATTCTCCCGAGCTGTCAGCCTCTCATAGAGGCCATTCTCATCGAAAAGCGATGCTACAGTCCCGTACAAGGCAGTGTACTGCCTCTGTGTGTCAGAGCCGAGGATCTGGATATTGCCAGCTTGGATCTCTATCAGTCCAAGGATGCTCCTTAGGGTCGTTGTTTTCCCAGAGCCGTTCGGGCCAAGGTATGCGAGTACGTCACCTTCGTCGATGGAGAACGTGATGTCATTCAGGGCACGTTTTGTACCATATGTCTTTGTGACATGGTTTACGCACACGATCTGTTTCAATTTTTGCCTCCCCCATCACGCTGACATTCACAACCCCAGATCCCAGAGGGTGAATTGTAAGCACAAATCATTGTAGAGAATTTAGGTTCCGTTTCTAAGAGCTGTTCTGTCAGCGCACAATCGGTGCCTGTGAAACGATTCTCGCAATGCATGCAAATGCTCGCTCGTCTCCTTTCGAGGGTGAGATGAACCGACATCACGGAGAGGGGAGCGGTAGAGGGGAGACGGAGCCTCGTGTCTGAGGTCCACCTTTCCGAGAAACACATAGGGAGAGCCGAGGCTTGATCTCGTCCTAGTCGTGTGCCACCATGTCCTTTCATCGAGAGAAAAGGTTCGAAATCGTCCTTGACTCCCGACGGTGGCAGCGAATGTGCTTTCATGGTGAGTGTTGGGTTCCATCCGTCGTGTGGTCGCGGGTAGGGCTGTCAGCTCGATGTGAGGGAGGGGTGGTGTCTGCCATGCTCGTAGACAGGGACCTCAAAGGGTTCGCAGATGCGCTTGCCGCCAAGGAGCCGGTACCGGGCGGCGGTGGGGCTGCGGCGTACGCGGGCGCGCTCGGCGTTGCGCTTGGATCCATGGTCGCAAACTTCACGCTTGGGAAGCGGCGTTACGCCGCCTACGAGGACGACCTCAGACGCATCCTTACACAGGCTGCGGACCTCCGTGCGCGCCTCGTTTCCCTGGTGGATGAGGACGCGGCGGCCTTTGCGCCGCTCGCGCATGCCTATGGCATCCCTAAGGGCGATCCCTCTCGCGACGAGGCCCTTGAGGCTGCGGCCAAAGCTGCCTGCGACGCGCCTCTCAAGACAATGGAGCAGGTCTGCCGTGCCATCGCGCTTCTCGAGGAGCTGGAGGAGAAGGGATCGGGGCTGCTCATCTCGGACGTGGGCGCAGGCGCTCTCCTGAGCCGCGCCGCCCTCGAGGCGGCGAGCCTCAACGTTTTCGTGAACACCCGGTCCCTCAAGGACCGCGCGTACGCGGAGGCCGTTGAGGCTCGCTGTGACGAGATGCTCGGTACGTGGTGCCCGCGTGCCGAGGCGCTCGCCGCCAAGGTCATGGGCCGTATCAGGGAGGAAGGGTAGTTATGGCGAGGTTGCTTCGGGGTGCACCTGTCGCCCAGGCGCTCACCTTGAGCCTCAAACCCCGTGTCGAGGCACTCAGGGACAGGGGCGTCGTAGCGACGCTCGCCGTCGTGCGTGTGGGCGAGGGGGCTTCCGACCTTTCCTACGAGCGTGCGGCGCGCAGGCGCATGGATGCCGTCGGCATCGCCACCAAAGGCATAGCCCTGCCTGCCGATTGCTCGCAGGCCGAGCTCACGGACGCGATCGATCGCGTCAACGAGGATGCGGGCATCCATGGTTGCCTGATACTGCGTCCGCTGCCTAGGACGCTCGACGAAATGGCCGCCTGCGCGGCACTCGACGTCGCAAAGGACGTCGACGGCGTCACCGCAGGCTCGCTCTACGGCATGTTCGCGAACAGGCAGGTGGGGTTCTCGCCCTGCACGGCCGAGGCCGTCATGAAGCTTCTCGACTATTATGGCGTGGAGCTTGCTGGCGCCAAGGTGACGGTCGTCGGGCGCTCGCTCGTGATAGGCAAGCCTGTGTCGATGCTGCTTCTGGCGGCAGACGCCACGCCCACCTTATGCCATACGCACACGAGGGAGCTCGCCGTAGCCTGTCGTGATGCGGACGTCGTCGTCGTGGCGGCAGGGCATGCCAAGGTTGTGGGGGCAGCTGCGGTACATGCCGGGCAGGTCATCGTGGACGTCGGGACCAACTGGGATGAGGAGGCCGGCACGCTCGTGGGCGACGTGGACTTCGACGCCGTCGAGCCTAAGGTCGCGGCTATCACGCCCGTACCGGGCGGCGTCGGGGCCGTGACGACGGCGATTCTCGCCAAGCACGTCATCGAGGCGGCGGAAGGGTTAATCTCATAGCCATGGAAGACGGAAGCGTGCGCGAGCGCCTGCACAAGGGCATCGTTGCCCACACCCCGATCGACGGCGCGCCTGGTCCCTGCTCCCATGGGGATGGAGGCGTCGATGGCCCTCGCATAGAGGCGGCCATCCGTGAGCTCCTCATCGGTATCGGCGAGGACCCCGACCGAGAGGGCCTTAGAGATACGCCGAGCAGGGTGGCCCGCGCCTGCGAGGAGATCTTCGGGGGTATGCGCGAGGACCCGGGCAGCCACCTGCGCAGGCAGTTTCACGAGCCGGGCAACGAGGACATGGTCATCGTCAGGGACATCCCCTTTGTCTCCACCTGCGAGCACCACCTCTTGCCCTTCGTGGGTCATGCCCACGTATGTTACATCCCGCGCGACGGTCGCCTCTGCGGCCTCTCGAAGATAGCTCGCTGCGTGAGCGGCTATGCCCGTAGGCCCCAGCTCCAGGAGCGCCTCACGGCGCAGGTGGCCGATGCCCTGTGTCGCGAGCTCGATCCCCTTGGCGTGCTCGTGGTGCTCGAGGCCGAGCATACCTGCATGAGCATCCGGGGCGTCAAGAGCTCTGGCGCGCAGACGGTGACCTCCGCCGTGCGCGGCGCGTTTCGAAACGACCCCAAGACGCGCTCGGAGGCCCTGCGCCTGCTTGGGCTTCCCACGTCCGTGCGGGGCGGCTAGGCCAGGGGCAGGTCGTAACGTCGAGTCGGGTGTAGCCTCTCAGGGTACGGATGACGGTGTGTCTCGGCTCCTGGGCCCCATACCCGGCGTAAGGGCCTATACTCAACGGGCAGAAGGGTGGCCGTCGGATGGAGGGGCGATGATACGCCGTCGGATGGAGGGGTGATGGTATACAAGAGCATACTTGAGGCCGTGGGACATACGCCACTCGTGCGCCTCAACAGGGTGGTTCGCCCCGGCATGGCGCGCGTGCTCGTAAAGTACGAGGCCATGAACGTGGGAGGCTCCATCAAGACTCGTACCGCCCTGCGTATGGTCCGCGAGGCGGAAAGGCAAGGCAGGCTCCATAAGGGCAGCATCATCGTCGAGCCCACGAGCGGCAACCAGGGGATCGGCCTGGCCCTTGTGGCGGCGGTGCTCGGCTATAGCGCCCGAATCATCATGCCGGACTCGGTCTCCATCGAGCGGCGCCGTCTTGTGAGCCAGTACGGGGCGCTCGTGCTCACCGAGCACGACGACGGCGACATCGGTGCCTGCATCCAGGCATGCATCGCCCGTGCCCAGCGGATGGCTGCCGAGGACGAGAACGTCTACGTGCCCCAGCAGTTCGAGAATCCCGCCAACGTCGTGGCCCAGTACGAGGGCACGGGCGCCGAGATACTCGCAGACGCCGACAGCCCCATAGACGGGTTTTGCTCGGGCGTCGGCACGGGTGGCACCATAAGTGGTGTGGGCAGGGCGCTGCGCGAAGCTAACCCCCAGACCCTCATCTGGGCGGTGGAACCCGACCAGGCGCCCGTCCTTTCTGGCGGCAAGGTGGGGACGCACCTCCAGATGGGTATTGGCGATGGCATCATTCCCGCCATCCTCGATCGCGACATCTTCGATGACGTGGTCACGGTCAGCGACTCCGCTGCCATGGGCATGGCGCGAAGCCTCGCACGCGAGGAGGGCCTCATGTGCGGCATCACCTCGGGTACCAACGTGGTGGCGGCGCTTCGCATGGCCGAGCAGCTCGGAAAGGGCAAGACGGTGGTCACGGTCCTGCCAGACACTGCGGAGCGCTATATATCCACCCAGCTCTTCTGCGAGGGGTAGCGTATGGCGCGAGGGCAGAGGAGGGGAGTCAGGGCCGAAGGGTACCAGGTTCCCTTCGAGGTCTTGGACCTCAGCTACACGGAGGCGCTCCAGACGCTGCGCGCGGCGTGCAAATTTGGCATCCAGCCCATGCTCGAGACGGTCGTCGATATGCTCGCTGAGCTGGGCGATCCTGACCTGAGCTTTCGCAGCCTGCAGATAGCCGGCACTAACGGCAAGACGTCCACTTCGCGCTACGCGGCGGCGATCCTTCGCGGACAGGGTCTTCGCGTTGCGCTCTACACCTCGCCTGAGCTCGTGAGCCTTACCGAGCGTATGGAGGTGGACGGTGTTCCCGTGAGCGAGAGCACCTTCGCTCGCGGCGTCGCGGCCGCCGCCGAGGCAGGCCGTCGCGTGAACATACGACGTCGCGCGTCAGGGGAGCGACCCTATGACGTGACGCAGTTCGACATACTCACCGTAGCCGCCTGCGTGGCCTTCGCACAGGCGGACGTGGATGTTGCTGTGCTCGAGTGCGGCATGGGGGGCCGCTGGGATGCGACGAGCGCCGTGAAGTCGATAGAGGCGGTGGCCGTCACGGGCGTGGGGCTCGACCATACGCGCATCCTCGGTGATACGCTCGAGGCTATCGCCGGCGAGAAGGCAGCCATCATCAGGTGCGGGCAAAGCTGCGTGCTCGGTGTGGGCACGGCGACGCCCGACAGCGTGGAGGACGTGTTCTTGGACCGGTGCCGCTCTCAGGACGTCACCCCTGTCCTCCTTCGCCCGGAGCGCCTTGAGGATGCGGCTGGCGAGATGCACGCGGGCGTCCCGCGCAGGCACGTGAGCCTCTTGCAGGCGAGCTACCGTATCACCAACAGGCCCAGGTGCCTCGGTGCCCCCCTTGAGCTGACGGTCAGGACGCCGCGCAGGGCCTACACGGGCCTCACCGCCCTCAAGCCAAGCTACCAGGCGGCCAACATCGCCTGCGCCGTCACGCTCACGGAGGTCTTCCTGGACGGCGAGCTTGACGGGGACCGGCTTCTTAAATCCGTCAGGCAATGCCCGACACCGGGGCGTTTCTCCCTGCTTCGCCCTAACCCTCCCGTGCTCGTTGACGCCTGTCACAACCCGCAGTCTGTGGATGCCTTTCTCGCTGCCCTGCAGGACATTGCCCCCGATCCAGCCACGCGCCCACCCCTGCTCTGTGCCGTCCTTGCCGACAAGGACGTGGGAGGCATCGTGTCGCGCCTCGCTCGTGCATTTCCTGCCGTCGTCTGCACGCAGACGTCCTCGTCGCGCTCCCTGGGTGCCGACGAGCTTGTCCGACGCTTCTTGGCGGCAGGGGCAAAAGTCACAGGAAGCTACGGGAGCGTCGCTGCCGCACTTGCCGCCATGAGCGCGGGGCCTCTCGTAGGTTGTGGGTCTATCACGCTTGCTGGTGCGCTTGCTGCACTCCTTGCGTAGTTTTGCTAGAATTGCCAGAGCGGTGCCAGTAGGCCAGCAGCAGACAACCGGATGACAGAGTTCACACAGCCCTGCCCCTATCGCGAAGGAGCCCACGCTTCATGTCAGACCTCCTTGATCAGCTCATCACCCCCGAGGTGCGCATGGTCCTCTACCTCTTGGTAGCCTGCGTCGTGATGCTTTATGTCTTGGCCATCGTCTATGTGATCCGCGACGCCCAGCGCCGTGGTGCCGAGCCTTGGTGGCTATGGGCGCTGATCTCCGTGATCCCCGTGGTAGGCCTCTTGGCATACGTGATCCTGCGGCCCAGCTCCTACCTGGTCGATCGCGAGGAACAGGACCTTGATATCGCGTTGCGTGAGCACCAGCTCTCACACTACGGTATCTGCCCCAAGTGCGGTGCACCCATCGATCGCGACTTCGTCGTGTGCCCCATCTGCAACACGCAGGTGCGAAACGTCTGCCCCACCTGCCACAGGCCGCTGAATGCAGACTGGAAGGTCTGTCCCTACTGCCGTACCCGTATCCAGTAGCCCGGCAGGGACGCGCCCGGCGCTCCTTGCGCCCCAGCCGATGGCGCCTTGGTGGCGATTGCATCGGTTTGGGCAGGAATACTTCGATTTATGACATGACATGACGGCCCTTCTCGCATAGATTTCGTCCCAAGAAGGCGAAGCGAGCGAGAAGGAGGCTGGTGTGTCATGGGGTATGCGGGTTTGCTCTGGCGTTGTGTTCTCAGAAGTCCAATCGTCTATGTGATCGTCGCGATTCTTGTCGCGACGATGGGAGCGCCGGCGCTCATCCCCACCCTCGTGTGGGGAGACGAGATGGTTCGCCAGAACCTTGCGTCAAGCCTCACGCTCGCCGAGGAGAACGAGGCGAGTGGGGCCTACGCCTCTGCTCCGCAGCGTTTGCAGGACCTCGCGCGCGATGAGCTCTCTGAGATGAGGCTGGCACGCGGCGCTACATCACGGCACGACTTCTGGGTGCATATGTACCGCTCTCAGCTCATTCAGATGGAGGATGCAAACGCAGGTTACCTGTCTGCCGATCGGCTGCTCCTTGAGGCTGATCTCGCGTACTTCGAGGGCATGTCAAAGCTCGTCGAGCCCCGTGAGATCAGCGATTCGACCCAGATGCCGGCGACGGAGTTTCTCTCCTTTGCGCTCGCATCGACGCCAGGCATCCTGTGGCTGCTTCCCGCCGTTGCCATCGCATACGCGCTGCAGCGCTCAGCGCGAAGGGGGCGCCTCATGGACGCCCGGACTCGTTCGCGTGCGCGCAGATTGCTGTCACTGTGCGCGGTGGGGCTACTTTTGACCCTCGTCGTCCTTGTCGTCGCCTGGGCGCTCGTGCTCGCGCCCGTGATGGTGCGAAACGGTATGGGTGACCCATCCTACCCCGTTGTCCTCATCCGGGGCGGAAAGGTGAGCGTCTCCACGGCCCTACGCTCAGGTTTGGGCTGCGTTACGCTCATACTGCTTTCCAACTGGTTTCTCATCCTGTTGTCCACGGTCATCAGCGAACTGACGGGTCGCTTGGCGGCCGGCCCTGCCGTGGCGCTTGTTCTTTGCGCCGTGCCGCTCTCGGACAGCTACTTCCTGAGCGCGTCTGTGCATGCGTCCGTGCTTGGCATGCTACCCACCACGTACCTCTTCCCATCACCGACGACGGGGTACGTGGGCGGTTTTTTTGTTGACCTCACACCCGGGGTGCAGCTCAGCCTCGCTGGTGGGGTCGGCGTGCTTGTTGGCTGCGCGGCCCTCGCGCTCGTCGTGGGGGTCGGATCCTGCGGGCTGCGCCGTATGGCGAGGGGTGCTATCCTGCAAGGAAGGGGGCAGGTGTCATGCTGAGCCTTAAAGGTGGCTCCATCGGGTATCGCAGGGACAGCGTGCTGCTTACGGACGTCGAGCTCTCCTTGCCAAGCGGGGCCGTCTGGGGCCTCATTGCCCCGAACGGTCGGGGCAAGACCACGCTCATGAGGACCATGGCGGGAGACGATCGTGCTCTCATCTTGGGTTCGCGCTCTGCCGACGGTGTCGAGCCCCTCGACGAGGCAGAGTACTCCCGCCTGGTCCTGTACGCTCCGGGGGACGACTCGCTGCTCGACCCTGGGATGAGCGCTCGCTTTCACCTTAAGGCGACTCGAAGGCTCTGGGCCTCCCCGCGCGAGGTGGCCGAGGTGGCCGAGGAGCTCATGGTCACGCCCTTTCTCGACGTGCCGGTGCGCAGGCTCTCCCAAGGCATGCGCCAGCAGGTGACCCTCGCCATAGCTCGCATGGCAGGGGCGCGCTACACGCTGCTCGACGAGCCGATGAACGCACTCGACCCGATCAAGGCGCAGAGGGCCTCCCTGGTCGTGGCGAGGATGGCTAAGGAGGGAACGGGAGTCATCATCTCGTCGCACATAGTGAGCAAGCTCGAGGAGTTCTGTGACTCGGTCGTGGTCTTTCGCGGCACGGTGCCAATCGTCGTCAGAGGCTCGGTCGACTACGAGAGGCTATTCGAGGAATGCTACGGGGGAGGTGATGACGCTATCGGTTGTACAAGGGGAAGGCATAGCTGAGTGCTACCCCCTCCTCGAGGTGAGGAGGGCGATGAGCTCGCGCTGAGAATGGACGTCGAGCTTTCCGTACGTCTTCTGCCGGTGCGTCGCCACCGTGCTGCGGGCCAGGCAGAGCTCGTCAGCTATCGCCGATACGTTCAGCCCCTGTCCGAGGCGGAGGGCAACGGCGCACTCCGCCTCGGACAGTCCGTGCCCACGCAGCCAGGCTTCTGCAGGCTGGGCACACTCGACCTCTCGCAGACGTGCCATTGCCCTAAAGTCCCTTAGGGTCAACGTCACTGCGACCGTTGCGAGCGCAGAGGCTGCCACAAACAGCAGGGCGTAGGTCACGGCGCTTTGGGCGACAGGCAGCAGGCCGTCCAACGGTCCCGTCCCGCAAAAGACGCCGACAAAAAACGGGGCCGCTACGCCCAACGTAAGGTTGGCAGTTCCTTTCTGCTCCCTCCAGAGGAGTGTCGCTAGCAGGGGAAGGGAGCAGACGACTGGTCCGAGGGCAAGGATGGGGCTGCGGGTGTCCATGATGCAGAACCATGAGGATGCGATGCCAGCCAGAAACCCCGCCAGGGCCAGAGCAAGCATCCCCGACGGGAGGGGCAGCCGTCGCTGTGAGGGGTCGGCGTCGGCGGGGATGTCGGGGGCGGCTGCGAGCGCGCCGGCAAGACCGCAGGCAAAGCATGTCAGCCACCCCCAGTTGCTGAGCGCGCGCGTCTTGGACTCAACGAGCAGGACGAGCAGCCACTGAAGCGTGAGCATGAGCCACGGGAGGGCACCGGCATATCTCTTGCTCCCGCCGTCCGGCTGGCCCTGGGCAGGACGGCGGCGGGCCCCATATGCCTCGCCGACAAGTATCCCTACCAGTAGGCCGATGGTGATGATCGGCTTCTCGTGTTCGATAGAGCTGGGGTACCAGGCGACAAAGCCGAGCGGAAGGGCGGAGAAGCTGAGCGCGACGATCGCGAGCGCCTGCCTGACATCGCCCAAAGACCCCGATCCCCTGCGGGTCGGCCGTCTCTCAAGACGGGCCTCTTTGCCCTGCTCGCTCTGCCTGCGCGCAATCAGGGCGAGCAGGGCGGGTGTGCCCTTTACCCCCGCCTTCTTGCATATACGCGAGCGATATGTGCTCACCGTTCCCATGGAAAGTCCCAGGCGCGAGCTGGTCTCCCTGACCGTCTCGCCCGCGACGATGCCTGTGAGCACGTCGCCCTCGCGCGAGGAGAGCCCAAGCTCATGTGCCATGGTCTGAAGGTCTTGCTTGGGGCAGGCCTGCGTGCTAACCCGTTCGGCGGCGCCACCTTCCGTTGCGCTTGCCCTGCCAAGTCGCACCAAGGACACGCAGGAGACGATGGCCAAGACGAGGGCTGTGGGGACAAGCAGGGGCTGCTTCTCGTCCAGAGGATAGATGACGCTACCGCTCCCATAGAAGCCCTGCTGCCAGAGGAGGAACGCACAGGTTCCACAGGCGGCCGCGATCGACAGCAGGGCCTCGTCCCAGCCGGCCCTCTCCCTTTGTACCATAAGGGACGAGAGGAGCACGGGGGCGCCCGCCCACAGAAGGCACGACCAGCCAAGCAGAGGTCCGCTTACAGGCAGCCAGGACTGGAGTAGGGAGCAGAGGCCCGGACCGAGCAGCAGCAGCGAGTAGGCATACGAGAGGGGAGAGCGGCGCGGACTCGACAGCCGCATCAGGGCGGACGCGGCCGATAGCCCTACTCCGCAAAGCGCCAGCGTCGAACCGATCGCATCTGCGGTGCCCGCGTCCAGGGGTGTGAGGGGGATGGTCTTGCCCAGCAGCCGCAGGCCAAGGATGACCATCAGGGGCATCGAGAGGTTGGCAAGCGCGAGTGAGATAGCCCTCCCGGCATGGAGTGTCCGCTCTGGCCCGCTGCGGTGGGCCTGTGAGGCGGTCCCCAGTCCCACGAGAAGTCCTGACAGAAACTCTAAGGTGGGGATCAGGTACGATACGGCGGGCCAGGGCGAGAGCGGCTTGGCGGTACAGAGGAGCAGCAGGAGGAGGCCGGATACCTCCATGCGACGGAAGGTGGTCTTTCTGAGGCTGCGCCCCTGCCAGGACAGGCCGACCGTCTCGGCAAGCAGCCCCAGCGCAAGTCCCGTAAGCCCGCTCATCGACGTCCAGACTCCCAGCAGGCAGCACAGGTAGAGGTAGCCCACAAGGATCAGGAGGAAGGTGGGGACGGGACCCCTGTGCCCAGGTCCTGAAGTTTGGGGGGCCATATCGGTCTTTGTTCCGTCCGTGTCGTTACCCGACCTTGCCATCTGTCTCTGAATCTCCTCTGAGCTGGTAGCGTCGACGCTCCATTATAGGGTACCGAGCACCCCGTCCGTCTGGGCCCCGCCGTCCCGCCTGCTCCAACGCCCCTCTGCCCCCACCGTCCTGTCTGCTCCAACACGATGTGAGTGATTCACTCACATCATGTTCCTGAAGTGAGTGAATCACTCACATCGAGATTCTATTCAGTAAGTCTCTGAGCTGGGCATATGTAATTTGTTCTCCTAAGGTAACACCATTTTGGGGTCGAAAAATCACTCACATCGCGATGATGATGTGAGTGAATCACTCACATCGCGCCATCTACGCCTGGCGAAGCCCCGCGCGCCGCGCCCCGACCCCGCGCGCCGCGCCCCGGGCCGATTCCTGCCGACGCGTGCCCCATCCCTCAGAGCGGTTGGTGGCAGGGACGTCGCATCCATTCGAAGAGGGACAGCCGCGCGCGAGCGACACCTGGGTCGTTCTCTGCCCCCATGATGTCGGCGCCCATGTAGCGCGCGACCCTCCGCATTGCGCGCAGGAAGTCCCCTCTGCGTCTGAAGTGTAGCGAGGAGAAGGTCACGACGGAGTAGCCCGCTGCCCTCAGGCCATCGGCGCGGTCCTTGTCCCGATCCGAACTCGAGCGTTCCCCGTGGTGCAGGCGGCTGTCGTATTCGCAGATGACCGGCCTGGCACTGAACAGCAGGTCAGGGTAGCGTAAGCCACTGCCCACAATGCGGGAGTCTTCGCCCAGAAATGTCAGCGGCGCGTTGAGCGCGAAGTCTCCCATCCAGTAGCCGCCCTGCGTTGCGGGAAGCGCGAGCGCCGTGGCGAGGTCCGTCTCGCGCGGGGAGAGGCTGCCATCCCTGACATGGCGGATTGCCTCGCAGGCCCTTCGCACGTATCGTCGTCCCTTGACCTTCCCAAGGTACTCCTTGATGGAGCCCGTTGAGCTCACTGGCTCAAGAAATGGCACAAAGCCGTTCTCGTGTGTTGCATCGATGCAATAGTTGCCGCATAGCTCGTGGCCGACAGCGATGAGCTCCCACTGGGTAAGGTCGCCGGCGAGAAGCAGAAACAGGAGTTCTGTTGATGGGAGGTAGACCCCATCCGATACCATCATGAATGACCCTGGAGGGAGAGTGCCTGTCAGCAGGTGGTGGCGTATGCCCTTGAGCCTGTGTCGTTGCGAGCGATCGGGAACGAGTAGGTCAAGCTTGCCGGTGCCTGTCAGGGGATGGGTGGAACACGTACGCAGAAGGAGGGGAATGGTCTCCTCTCGGGAGACGGACCGATGCCCGACCGCGCCCTCCCGATGCCCGCCCGCGCCCTCCCGATGCCCGCCCGCGCCCTCCCGGCGACTTGCCTGCTTGTCATCTGGAACGAGGGCATGCAGGTCACCGGCATTGCCGAGCGAGTGGGCGCAGGTCTGGCACGTCACGACTCGGGGCCAGGGGAGCTTCCCCTGGCGAATCCGGCGCCATGCCCTCAAGGCGGTCATATGTCCCAGAAAGAGTCTCATGGCAAGACCGTAGCGCATGTTGGGGTACGCAGGCAGAAGTTCTCGATTCCAGCTTGTGGCACGCGTGCGGTCAGCATGCGCGTAACTTGCAGAATGGCCTCGTTTGCGCAGCTCCGGGCCATAAGGGTAAGCGAAGATCTTGGAAAAGTGCTCGGTGATGGAGGCGACTTGGGGCGCCGACGGCCCTTGGTGGCCCTTGGGGACTCCCGCGCCCGTCAGTGACCAAGCGTCTTTCTGTACTCGCTCGGCAGCATGCCTACCTCGCGCCTGAACAGCGCCGAAAAGCGGCTCGCGCAGTTGTACCCCACCGCGCGGCCGACCTGCTCGATGGTGAGGTCTGGTTGGCGGAGCAGCAGCTCTGCCTGGCTCATGCGCCGTCCCTGCACGTATTGGGTGACTGTCTTGCCGTTTGCCCTCTTGAAGGCCGCCTTGAACTTGGTGGGGCTCATGCAGGCTATGGCGGCCAGATCGGCGGTGCGCAGCGTGGCTGAACAGTGGTCGTCAATGTAACATATGACGTCGTGTATGCGCTCTCGGTCGGCGGAACTCATCGATCCCGCCTCCTCGGTCTCCTCCCTCCTCGATCGCTCTACGATGAGCCCCATCGCCTCGAGGACCTTACCCTCGTAGTACAGCTGGCTGCGCCCCTCGTCGCCCCTTTGGGGCCAGAGCCGACTGAGCAAGGCCTTCATCTGAGGGAATTCGTCATCGCGTCCCAGCGAGGCGAAGGCCTGCTCCACGTTGCGAAACTTGCCCTCGTACTCCTGCTCCAAGAATCTTGCCGAGAATGCGGGCGACACCTCGATTGACACGCTCTGGACGGGCATGTTGCCATGGGCCACGCCCCGCCATGGACTGCCGCCGATGCTCCGTCCCCAGATGCTGTTGGGCCTCAGCTTGCGATAGGGGCTGAATTCCTCGCCCGCTATGGACTTGAACCAGGTGACGGTCAGGTAGTCAGGTAGCCTCGAGTCCATCACGTAGTCGCCGTCCATTACGAAGTCGTGAATGCTGATGCTCCACAAGGCCTCTTCGGGTGAGAGAAAGTGGAACCATCCCCTGCACGGCTCACCCTCGGACCGATAGGAGCGCCAGAGCGGGCCAAAGCCCTCCGGGGAGGGGGCTCGTGCGAAGCCCGAGCTCCTGAGGGCCGGTCCTTGGAATGCGTCCTTCATAGCCTTGTCCTTCCATCGTATGACGATGAGACGTTAGTGGGAGACGATTCGACAGACATCGCCAGGTAAGGTCAGGTTGCCCCCATCCCTCCCTATACTCATGGGATAAAGATAGCAGAGGTTTACATAGCATGAAAGGACGGAGATGACACAGACGAGAGACGCGGGGACGCCCGAAAGGGGCCTCACCGCCAGGGACCTTGTCACAACCGGCATATTCACGGCCCTCTACCTGGTGTTCATGATGGTGGGCGGTATGCCGTTCGCGCCCAACCCACTGCTCACGTTCTGGATGCCGGCTGCGGTCGCCCTGCTCACGGGTCCTGTCTACCTGCTGCTTATTGCCAAGGTCCCCAAGCATGGACCGCTGGTCGTCCTCGGCGTCGTCGAGGGGCTCATCCTGTTCGTGACCGGCATGTACTGGGGCTGGGCGGTCGCCTGTGTCCTTCTCGGTATCGTGGCGGACGTCGTCGCCGGCATCGGTCGTTTCAGGAGTAAGGCCCTCAACCTCTTGGCATTCGTCGTGTACTCGCTCTCGCCCATGGGCTCCTACCTCATGCTCTGGCTCGACCCGGAGGCCTATGGGTCGTACCTGGTGGGTAGGGCCACAGATCCAGAGAGTGTAAAGACACTGACTGTCTACATGGACACCATGAGGTCTGCGGCCACCGACTGGATGCTGCCCGCGATGATCCTCGCTGCCGTGGCGTGCGCCGTCGCGAGCGGCCTTTTGGGCCTGCGACTGCTGCGCAGGCAGTTCGAAAAGGCCGGCGTGACGGCTTAGGGTGGGAACGAGTCCGCGCATGCAAACGAAGCGGGGGGTGTTCGCCCCGTCTGTCAAGGGAGGCCCTGTGCCTGGGAGGGAGAACCCTGTGCCCGCACTCACGAGCGAATCACAGGACTCCGGGCGGGGCCTGCGCCTTGACCCGCGCACCAAGCTCATCGCGATGTTGGTCATGGCCGCAGCGGTGGCGCTTGCCCCGAGCGTGACCTGCGAGGCCGTGCTTATGGTCCTTGCAGCTGTCTTTGGGGTACTGTTGGGCAGGTGGAGGGCCTCTGTCGCCATGCTCCTCTTGTATGCGATGACGCTTGCGGCCGTGCAGTTCGTCCCACAGCTGAAGGACGTGGCCCTGCGGACCATGCTCTTCTCGTTTGCCTTGCTCGTGCGCAAGGTGTTCGCCTGCAGCCTCATGGCTTACGCCACGGTGGCGACCACCCACGTGAACGAGCTCATGAGCGTGCTCGCAAAGGTCGGTGCGCCCCGTACGGTGGCGATTCCCGTGGCCGTAGCCCTGCGCTACCTGCCTGCGGTGCGCGAGGACTGGGGTTACATCAGGGATGCCATGCGCATGCGTGGTGTCTCACCGAGTCCCCTCGGGTTCATGAGGGCCCCCATGCGCACCATTGACTGCATCTACGCACCCCTGCTCATGAGCGCGAGCCGCGCCTCCGACGAGCTTGCCATGGCGGCCGTGGCGCGCGGCATCGAGAATCCCGTGCAGCGGACCTGCTATCTGCACATCTCCATGGGTGTCGCGGACTACGTCGTGCTCTCGGTCTTTCTCGTCGCTATGGTCGGGACACTGGTCCTGAAGGTGCTCGCGTGATCGGCTTCGAGCACGTCTCCTTCTCGTACCGCTCGGCGGGCGCGCTTGGCAAACCCGTGGTCAGGGACGCGTCGCTGTCTGTGGCCCCCGGCGAGCTGGTCGTGCTCTGCGGACGCTCGGGGTGTGGAAAATCGACCCTTCTGCGCTTGGCCAATGGGCTTGCGCCCCGCTTCTTTCCCGGAGACAAGGACGGCCGCGTATCACTCGATGGCAGGGACGTGGACGACCTTGCCAGTTGGGAGATCGCCCAGAGGGTGGGCTCGCTCTTCCAGAACCCGCGCACCCAGTTCTTCAACGTGGACACCACCGGCGAGGTGGCCTTCGCGCTGGAGAGTGCCGGATGGGAGGAGCAAGACATCCGCTCTCGCGTGGGCGAGACCTTCGAGGAGCTTGGTCTGACGGCGCTTGCAGGTCGCGACATCTTTCGGCTCTCGGGTGGCGAGCGTCAGAAGGTGGCCTGTGCGAGCATCTGGGCCATGCACCCCTCGATCCTGCTTCTGGACGAGCCGACGAGCAACCTCGACCTCCCCTCCATCGCGGACATGGCGAGCTTCGTCAGGCATGCCAAGGCCAAGGGGTGCGCGATCCTTGTGGCTGAGCATCGGCTCTCTTGGCTCACCGGTATCGCCGACAGGTATGTGTACCTCAAGGAGGGTCGCGTGTCTCGTACCATGGAGGCGGCCGAGTTTCTCGCGCTCGACGTCTCTGAGCTTGAGCACATGGGCCTGCGCTCGCGCAGCCTGGACGAGGTGGCTCCCACGACAGCCCCTGCGAGCGCGAACCCCGTCGGCAGAGGGGACGTGCTGCTCGCAGCGCGGGACCTCTCGGTCTCCTATGGTGGGGATCCCGTTCTGAGCAAAGTCACGATGGAACTGCACACAGGCGAGGTCACAGCCCTCGTCGGCCGCAACGGCGCGGGCAAGACCACGCTCTGCCGGGCCCTGTGCGGGTTCGTGCGCCGGGTGCAGGGACCCGTTCTGCTCGGCGGCACTCCCTCCTCGCGCAAGAGACGCCTGCGGGCCTCGGCGATGGTGTTCCAGGATGTCAACTACCAGCTGTTCGCCGAGAGCGTGCGCGATGAGGTGACGTTTGGCCTGTCGCGGCGCGAGGCTGCAGGGGTGGACGTCGACCGCATCCTGAGAAGCCTTGCGCTCGAGGGGCTGGACGGACGTCATCCGGCCACCCTGTCAGGGGGCCAGAAGCAGCGGCTTTCCGTGGCGGCGTGCGTTGCCGCCGACAAGCGGGTGCTCGTGTTCGACGAGCCGACGAGCGGCCTTGACCTCGACGGGATGCAGCGCATCGCCCGTCTGCTCGGGCGACTCGCTGACCAGGGTTGCGCGATTCTGGTCGTCACGCACGACCTGGAGCTCGTCGCACGCGCATGCGAGCGAGCGCTGTACGTGAAGGGTGGAAGGGTGTGCGCCCAGATCACGGTTTCCAAGCAATTTGATCTCATGAAAGAAATGATGGACGTGCCTGCGCCCCGCCAAGGAGGGTCTTATGGAAGAGAACAAGGACACGCATGAGAAGAGGGACGCAAACCCCATCGCCCTCGTGTTCAAGTGGGCGGGGCAGCATAGGAAGTACCTGGTCGCCTCGGTCGCGTGCGCCACGCTGTCGGGACTCATGGTCGCCGTGCCCTACCTCGCCGTGTTCGACGTCATGCGTGCCGTCTACCTGAAGACCTGCACGGCCGAGCTGATAGCTGGCGACGTGGGCATGCTCGTGGTGGGTGTCGTGCTGCGATTCATCCTATTTGGCCTTGCGGGCACGCTCTCGCACAAGGGCGCCTACGGGGCGCTCTTCGACGTGCGCTGCCTCATCCTCGAGCGCCTCTCGAGGGCCCCGCTCGGCGAGATGGACGAGCGCAGCACGGGAAGGATCAAGACGGTGCTCTCCGATGATGTGGAGAACCTCGAGCTTTTGCTTGCGCACAACCTGCCCGAGGCGTTCATGTACGCTTCGGGACCCGTCGCGACGCTCATCTTCCTCCTTACCGCGAATGTCGCGCTGGCCTTGGCCACGCTCGTCCCCGTTGCCGCCGCCCTCGCGGTGCTCGCCTCGCTCTTCAAGATCATGGGCTCGATCATGGGCCGGGCCATGGAGTCGCTCGAGGACATGAACTCCGTCATGGTGGAGTACGTGAGCGGTATGCGCACCGTCAAGGCGCTCGACCTGGGCTCGCGCTCGTTCAGGCGCTTTCGCGCCGCAGTGGATAAGGAGCACGAGATCTGGTGCGAGATCTCGCGCAGGACGGGACCGGGCTTTGCCGCCTATGTCGTCATCATAGAGGCCGGCCTGATCATCATGGTACCGATGGGCGCGCTCATGTTAGAGAGTGGCCTCGTCGACGCCTCGACCTACCTCCTGTTCGCCTTCGTCGGCTCGCTCTACCTCACCGAGATCAGGCTCCTACAGGACTTCTCGAACAAGCTCTCGCAGGCTACCACGAGCGCCGGGCGCATCGAGGAGCTTCTGGAGCTGCCCGTGTTCGGCGCGGGCGCGCCGTTTCCCGACGACGTCTCCATCCGTCTTGACGACGTGTCCTTCAGTTATGGGGAGAGGGATGCGCCCGAGGTGCTGCACGGCGTCTCGCTCGATGTCTCGGCAGGCGAGCATCTCGCCATCGTGGGACCGTCCGGCTCGGGCAAGTCGACCCTCATCCAGCTGGTGGGGCGCTTCTACGACGTGACTGCGGGCAGCGTCTCCATCGGCGGCATCGACGTGCGAGAGATCGACTATGACGACCTCCTGTCTCACGTGTCGGTGGTGTTCCAGAAGACCTTCCTCACGAGCGGGACTATCCTCGAGAACATTCGCATGGGCTCTGACGCCACGCTCGAGGAGGTGCGCAGCGCCGCGCGCCGTGCTCAGGCAGACAGCTTCATCATGGCGCTTCCGCAAGGCTATGACACCGTGATCGGCACGCTGGGCGGCCGGCTCTCCGGGGGTGAGCGACAACGCATCGCCATTGCCCGTGCCATCTTGAAAGACGCTCCCATTCTCATCCTCGATGAGGCGACGAGCTCCGCCGACCCCGAGAACCAGGAGCTCATCGATGCTGCCATGGACAGTCTCTGCGAGGGCAAGACGGTACTTGTCGTCGCGCACCGGCTCGATGTGGTGCCCTCCTGCGATGCCGTTGCCGTGATGGGGGACGGACGTGTCAGCTGCGTGGGAACGCACGATGAGGTGCTTGAGAAAAGTCGCTACTATCGTGGCGCTTGGGCCGCCTGGACGCGCTCGCGCTCCATGAGCTACCGCGTCGGTGCGGACGTCTGTGGCGCCTGCGCCGGCGAGGGGAAGGAGGGGGTCTCCCATGCCCGATAGGACCAACGATATGGCGCGCAGCCCGTTTGCCAAGAACCGTGACTTCTATCTCTCATGTGCCTGTACGGTCGCAGAGGGTCTGCTCGGCGGGTCAAACTTCATGCTCATCTGGCTCGTGATGCACCAGCTCTTCTCAGGGGCGTTCGAGCTTGCGCCCCTTCTGCACATAAGTGCGGCACTCGTCGCTGTGTTCGCCGCACGCCTTGTGATCTATCGCTTCGGGTACGTGCGCGGACAGGTGGGAGGCGCGCGCGTCAGCCATGACCTACGAGTGACAATGGGAGACACCATCAAGCGCATCCCGCTGTCCCGCTTCAATGAGCGCACGAGCGGCGAGTACCTGCAAGCGCTCACGGTCAACGTGAACGACTACGAGCAGATCCTTACGCACCGGACGGGCGAGATTGTCAAGTCTGCGGCCCTGGCCGTTGTGCTCGGCGCGTTCACGCTCTGGCTCTACGTTCCTGCCGGTATCGTCGTGCTGGCGTCCTTCCTGCTGCTGGCGCCCGCCGTCGCACTCTCGTGGCGGCAGGTCAGGGTCTTTGGTCCTCGTAAGGACGAGGTGCGCGCAAGCAATTCCAGCGCCATCATGGAGCATGTCGACGGCATGCAGACCCTGCGCGCCTACGGGGTTGCGGGGGTGCACAACGAGGCCATCGTCGAGAGCATGCGCGAGTTCTCGCACGTGAGCTACGTGTACGAGAAGGTCATCATCCCCGTGGGGGCGGGGCTTTCCATCCTTGTGGGCCTCTCCCAGCCCCTGCTCGTGTGGCTGTGCTACTGCGCGTGGACGACGGGCTCCCTTCCCACGGAGTCGTTCTTGCTCCTCTCCATGCTACCCCTGCTCACGCTCAAGCTCGCGGGTGCTCTGTTCATTCACCTGACCGCATACCGCAACCTCGAGATCGCCAAGAGAAACATCTCCGATGTGCTCGCCGAGCCCCAGGAGGCGGGCAGCTTCGAGGACGTGCCGATGTGCGATGCGGGAATCGAGCTCGCTCACGTGGAGTTCTCCTATGGTGACGGACCGGCCGTGCTCAAGGGTTTCGACCTGGTCATTCCAGAGGGGCGGCTGTGTGCCCTCGTGGGTGACTCGGGCTGCGGGAAGTCGACGGCGCTGGGCCTCATCGCGCAGCTGTACCGGCCAAAGGACGGCACCGTGAGCTTCGGGGGTGTGGACGTGGGCGCCTTCGCGCCCGAGAGCGTCCTGCGCAACGTTGCCCTCGTGGACCAGGATGTGTTTCTCTTCGATGACTCGGTGATGGACAATGTGCGCTATGCGCGTCCCGCCGCGAGTGACGAGGAGGTACGTGAGGCGTGTCGGCTCGCCAACGCCGATGGCTTCGTGAGCGCCCTTCCGCAGGGCTATGACACACGAATCGGCGAGCGAGGAGGGAAGCTTTCTGGTGGCGAGCGACAGCGACTGTCCATCGCCCGCGCCATCCTGAAGGACGCCCCTATCGTGCTCCTCGACGAGGCCACGTCGAACTTGGACATCGATAACGAGCTGGCCGTGAGGGAGGCCATCTCCAACTTGCTCTTTCGGCGAAAGACGGTGGTGATGGTGGCCCACACGCTGCCCTGCATCTGCACCGCCGACATGATCGCCGTCATAGGGGGTGGACGGGTCAGCGAGCAGGGTACGCACGACGAGCTGGTGGCGCTTGGGGGCAAGTATGCCCGCATGTGGGCCGCGTCAGGGCGAAAGGGGCGCTGAGCAGCTTGCGGATGGTGGCCTCTCTCCGATGGTCGGCCGCGACAGGAACGGTCCCACCGCACGCCTCCTGTCGGTCTCCAAGCTCAGGAACGTGCTCGACACCAAGGGGGTTTCTCCTTACCCTGAGTTCCCGGCACCTCCGTAGCCCACAACTGGCAGCCTGATGGTGTCTCGGCTTGGCCCAGGGCGCGCCATCAGCGAGGCCCTCTGCCCAGACTGCGCCTTTCCGTGAGGCGTCGGGCCAGGCCGAGGCCTGCGGGCCCTGGCGGAACCCCCCCCCCGCAGCCTGGCGGGGGGTTGCCCGAGCGCATTTGCCCAGTTGGGCCACTTTTCATAGTGCCCCGCAGGCTGGCGGGGGGTCGTGCCCCACGCCTCCCGGGCGGCGACGTGACGGAAAAGCGCATTCTGCGCGACGTGGTAGCCGCAGACTGCGCCTTTCCGTGCAATCAGGCCCCAGGCCGAGGCTTGCGGACCCTGGCGGAACCCCCCCGCAGCCTGGCGGGGGGTTGCCCGGACGCATTTGCCCAGTTGGGCCACTTTCCATAGTGCCCCGCAGGCTGGCGGGGGGTCGTGCCCCACGCCTCCCGGGCGGCAATGTAACGGAAAAGCACATTCTGCGTGACGTGGTAGCCGCAGACTGCGCCTTTTCGTGAGGCGTCGGGCTAGGATACGCCCCTCCGTGGGGCCGCTGCGCGCGGGCGGCGGCCCATGGCCCTCCGCAGCTGGGTACAGGCCCTCGGGGCAGGCCCAGGCTGAAGTCAGAAGGAGAAGATGGCCTATGGGCGAGCGTCTTATGCTAACCAATGCACAACGGAGGTACGTGGGGCTGAATCCCCTTGAGGCGCATTGGGACGTGGTGGATATCAAGGGAACCCTGTACTACTTCGAAGGAGACACCATCAGAAAGGAGATCTCGACCTCGGATTCCGGGGAAGGGCCTTTTTATTACCCCGTGAGAGCGAGCTGGATGTCAAAACGGCAGAAAACTAGACGCTACCGATCCGGACTTCGCGTATCTGCAGTACGGCTTGATCTATCGGGAGCTCACGCTGTCCGAATACAAGATGCACGAGGACGAGGGCTGGTATCACAGGGATTACCGCAGGGAAGATAACAGCTTTACCTTGGACTTGCAGAATCTCGAGAGATGCGTGCGGGAGGGGTCAAATGCGCCGTTTTACCCTGACGCTGACAAGGGTGGCCTGAACAACCCCCGCAACAAGGAAGACAAGGATAGGGTGTTTGCCATTTTTGGCTTGGACGGGCGTTTGGGCTATGAGGGAAACCTGAGGTTGCACCAGGCGAAGTGAGGGGCCGGGCTGACGCGGCGGGCGCCTTATCGGCTCCAGTGTCACACTGCCACGCCATGAGCGCCACCACGCCATGCGCTGTGCCACAGACTTCACCCGTCACCGCAGCGAGTACATGCTGCGCACGAGCGACATGATGCGCCCGAGCGCCTTGTCGTCGAGCTGTCCCACAAGCCTGTAGCCCCTCTGCTCGACATCGATGCTACGGGCCATCTCAACGCAGGCAAAGCCGTGAAGGTTATCCCCATCGACTGGCACATGCATGGGGTAGTTGGAATCCGTTGTCTGAACGGGAGCGACCCCGACAAGCGACGAGCGTGAATTGAAGCCATATCCAGTGATGACGATGGCGGGGCGCCTCTTTGCGGGCTCATGGCCGACAGACGGGTTAAAGTCGATCTCTATGATGTCCCCCTGCTCGAGAAAGCTCACTCGACTACCTCGGCCCCGACATCATGCCCCCAGTCTGCCTCGCAAGGGACGTAACTTTCCTTGTGACCAGCGAATACTTCATCCATCGAGATGTACGGCACATCAACCGCCCTATGGGCGTCTCGCGAGACGGGGCGAAGCATGATGAAGGCCCCGCGATCATCTTGCCCGCTCTGCATCGTAAGCTCGCTTCCAGCGGATATGCCCGCCTGCTCGCAGATGGGCTTGGGAATACGTACGGCACGCGATGTCCCCCACTCCTTAAGGCTCGTACGTACTGAGTGACTGTGCTCTTTTCTCACGTCTGCAGGCATAGTCCCTCCTGTCAAGATAAGATATCTCTATAGATATCTTATCAGAGAGGACCGGGATCTCAACCTATCGGCTGCTGTCACAGGCACTCACGAAGAGACTCTTCCGAGCGCGGGCGACATCACGGCCGGGCGAACTTCGGGTCGGCCGCGCGCACCAGCTGTGGGTGTGACCTGCAGAGCCTCTTCCATGCGGCGCTCACCTTGTCTGGTATGTCGACATGGGCGAGAAAGCCCGTGCCTTTAGGGCCGTAGCCGCCCTCGTCATCGGTGAGGCGGGGGATCTCTCCCATGAGCAGCGACAGGTAGCGCCGTGGGTCCCACATCCCCAGCGGCTCCCGGTCGTAGCAGAGCTCGCCGTCCTTGGCGACCATCCGCACGCGGTAGGAGGCGAAGTTGATGGGCGTGACGTTCGGCATCTCCCTCTTGAGACCCGCAGACATGCGTCGCTGCATGGTCGCGTCCTGCACGAGGATGAGGCTCTTACAACGCACGCCCCTCTCCTTGAGGAGGTCACGCAGGTACGTGATGTTGTTGCCGCAGTTCGTGGAGCGTCTCTCCAAGAAGTTGGCCAAAAGCCCATGGCGTGAGACGAGGTAGGCCTCGAAGATCTCGGCCTCTGTGGCGCCAGCTGCGATCGACAGGTCCGGGCAGAGGGTGCGCACGCGCTTGCGGAGGGCCTCCGTCGTGTGACCCGCACCACCGACGATCACATAGGTCCCTGCAGCCCTCGCACGCATGGCCGCAGCCAAGACATCGCCTCCCGCCAGTATCGAGCCGCCAAAGAGCGCCATCACGTCGGCCTGGCGCTGTCCCAGGTGCGCGAGCATCGCCTCCTGCGTGAGGGTCAAGACGTCACGGGGTCCCAAGAAGGCGGCCAGCGTGTTCGCATCTGCCGCAACCTTCTCAAGCTGTTCGCAGCTCCTCTCTTCCATCCGAGCCTCCAAGGTCGTTTTCGGGCAATGGGCAGGTGGTGCCCCGGCATGTTAGGCCTCGGTGCCCCAAAACCTGCGGGGTACGTGCCCGACGCACTCGTCTGACGGGACAGGGGGCTCTGCGGCCGGTCGGCAGAGCGCCTCACCAGACAACTTGTGGGACGCTAGCCGAGTGTAGCCTCACCGAGCGCGCTCGTCTCGGCGATGCCCGCCTCTGCGGCCTCAAGGTCAAGGTAGCGGCCAGCTCCCAGAACACGCAGGCCGCCAAACGCGTCACATTCGAACTTGTAGACGCGCGGAACCCCCGTGGGCACGTTGACGGTGCGGATCTCCTCGTCGGAGAGGCCCTCGATGACCTTGATGAGGGAGCGCACCACCGAGCCGTGCGTGACGATGGCGACCGTCTCGCCGAGCGAGAGGCAGGGGGTGACGAAGGACTGCCAGAACGGCTCGAGTCGCACGACCACGTCTTTCAGGCACTCGCTGCGGATCGTGGAGGGGTCGAGCTCGTCGAGGCCGTCGCGGGCTACGATGCCGTAGCGCGCGTCGTTGCCCTGCCACCAAGGAGAGTTCTCGGAGATCTCGGGCGGACGCACGTCGTAGCTGCGTCGGTAGGTCGCAAACAGCTCATCGCCGTAGCGCTTACGCATGGCGGGACGCGTCTGTCCCTGGAATGAGCCGTAGTGGCGCTCGTTCAGCCGCCAGCTTCGCATCACGGGAACCCAGAGCCGGTCAACCGCGTCGAGCACGATGTCGCAGGTCTCTATCGAGCGGCGCAAAAGCGAAGTGAACGCCGCATCGGGCTTGATGTTTGCGTCGCTCATGAGTTTGCCGGCGTGTCTGGCCTGATCGCGCCCACGCTCGGTGAGCGGGACGTCCACCCACCCGGCAAAGCGATTCTGCGTCTTGTCCGTCCATGTGGACTCACCGTGCCTCATGACCACCAGCGTCGCGCTTCTCATGCCATCCTCCCCGGTCTTGGCCCCTGCAGACGCATGGACGGCCCTGTCGCCCCGCCGCCACTTTGGGAGCTGCCCAAGACCCGTCCGCCTGCCATCATCATAGCCTCTTGCCAGCTTCCGGGCATCGATAAGACGGTGGACGTGAGGGCTATCTTGAATGTGAGAAAGGCCGTATATCCTACCTCACGGCAAAATCGCAGGCAAACCCACAAATCGCTTCTCGCCTTGTATCAGGTGAGGGCGCTTCGTCCCCAGACTCCTCCTGACGGACCCAGGTGTGCCAGGCACATGTTGCGGCACGCTGGCGCCAGGCTCTATACTGTGGAGACACCATCGTCAGGGGGAATGCCCATGCAGCTCGGCCAGCTCAGATATGCCATCGCCGTTCACGACGAGGGCGGCTTCACCAAGGCGGCCGACGCCTGCCACATTGCGCAGTCTTCTGTGTCGCAGGCCATCTTGGCGCTCGAGCGCGAGCTTGGCGTGGCGCTGTTCGAGCGGCGGGGTCGTACGGTGGTGCCAACCGTAGCGGGGGAGTACCTGGTGCGACGCGCACGGGCACTGTTGGCGGAGGTCGACCAGCTCGTACGGGAGACCTCGCGCCTTGGCAGCGATGCCGAGCTCACGCTGCGCATCGGCTTTGTGGGTGGTGTGCGCCACGAGATTGTCGAGGCAACCGGGCGATTCGCAGAGCTCTACCCTGAGGTCTCGCTCGTCATCGTTGGCGGTGACCACCTCGAGCTGACCGAGCGCCTTGCTGCGGGGGAGATTGACCTCGCCATCTACGAGCAACGCGAGCGTTTGCCCGAGCGCTTTGCCACGGCACTCGTCGCGGAGCTGCCCAGCTGGATCGAGCTTTCCACGCGCGACCCCCTTGCGCGCAGAGACGGCGTCACGGTCGCCGACCTGCGGGGTAAGCCACTCATCATCACCTCGTCGGAGACGCACCGCGACGTCGAGCGAGGCTACTTTCGCGAGATGCTGGGATATCCGGACGACTTCGTGTACGTGGGTTCGCGCGACGAGTCGGTACTGCTCATCGTGGGTAACCAAGGCTACGAGCAGTGCGACCATGTGCCCGGGCACGAGACCTTTCGCCCGGGCCTCACCAAGGTGGCGCTCGTGGGACCCGACGGCACGCAGCTGCATCGTCCGCTCATTGCCGCATGGCTTGCCGAACGCGGTGGCTACTACGCCGAGGAGTTTGCCGAGACGCTGCGTCGGACCTTTTCGGAGGAACTGGGGGAGGCGTAGCGCAGAATCATCGGCTTTGCCTATGGATGGGATACCGCATCGGAATTGCTCGTGTGCTGCGCATGCGCTTTAATCGCCTCAATGACCGTGCGTGTCGCCACGAGCGCGATCTCAAGGAGAAGGGATCTTTCCATGCGTATCGACCACCTCGCCATCCACGTCCGCGACCTCGACGGAGCCGCCAAGTTCTTCAAAGAGTACTTTGGCGCCCAGGTAGACGAGACCTACCACAATCCCAAGACCGGCCTGCGCTCCAACTTCCTCAAGCTCGACGAGGGTCCGCGCTTCGAGATCATGACACGGCCAGGCCTCAAGGAGCAACCTAGCACCACCATGTGCTACGGCTACACGCACATGGCCTTCGCGGTGGGCAGCGAGGCTGCCGTGGACGAGCTCACCGAGCGCCTGCGCGCCGACGGCTACAAGATCCTCTCTGGTCCGCGCGTGACCGGCGACGGCTACTACGAGACCTCGCTTCTGGGCTGGGAGGCCATCAACATCGAGATCACGGTGTAGGTGTTGAAACCTTGCCACGTACGTCCTACGTCGTTCGGGTGGCTGTGACGTCGTGGCAGATCCACTCGTTCTCTTCTGTCGTCTTGCGGTCCGCGCTGATGGGCGCATCGAACGTGAGACCCACCGCCTGCGCAGCATTGACGGCATCAGTCGATGCACGACCCTCTCGCGCCAAGCCTTTGGCACTAGTGCAAGAAGTTTCTCTCAATTTACAATTAAGATAGCGTTATTGTAGAGGTGTGTCCGATTTGGGAGAGGGTCGGCGTCGTGTGGGGATAGGGAGAGGGCGATAGCCATGAGGACGTTGTCGGACGAGCGTACAGAAGGGAAGAGAAGGGCGGCTTGCGTGGAGGACGACACCCGTGCAAGGGGTGGGCGAACGCAGGCTCGCGTCCCGATGGCGCTGACGGGGCTTGCCCCTGGCGAGACGGCGACGGTGACGGCGGTGGGAGGTGAGGGTGCGCTTCGCCAACACCTGCTTGACATGGGCGTCATTCCAGGGGTGAGGATGACCTTTGTCAAGCCGGCCCCCATGGGCGACCCTTTGCAGTTCAGCGTCAGGGGCTACTCTCTCACGCTGCGCGTGGCAGATGCTGAGGAGGTCTCCATCCGGAAGGATACATCCGCCGACCTCAGCGCCACAGGATCGCATACGACTTCACCTCCCTCGCACCCCGTGACCCACCCGGGCATAGGCGAGGGCGGCATACGCCACGTGCGCGCCGGCCATGCGAGCGAGCCGGCGATCCCGGAGGGGACGACCCTTACCTTTGCACTCGCCGGTAACCAGAACTGCGGCAAGACCACCCTCTTCAACCAGCTTACGGGGTCGAACCAGCATGTGGGTAACTTTCCGGGCGTTACGGTCGACCGCAAGGATGGATCCATCAGGGGGCATCCCGACACGAACGTCACGGATCTCCCCGGAATCTATTCCATGTCACCGTACAGCCCGGAGGAGGTCGTGAGCCGTCGCTTCATCCTCGACGAGAGGCCCTGCGGCATCATAGACATCGTGGATGCCACCAACATCGACCGCAACCTCTACCTTACGACGCAGCTCTTGGAGCTGGGCATCCCCATGGTGCTTGCCCTCAACATGATGGACGAGATGCAGGGCAACGGCGGCTACGTGCGTACCAACCTCATGGAGTCCATGCTGGGCATCCCTGTGGTCCCCATATCCGCCATCCACGACGAGGGCGTGGACGAGCTCGTTGACCATGCCGTGCATGTGGCACGCTATCAGGAGTTCTCGGGAGTGCAGGAGTTCTTCGACGATGGGACTGAGCCTGGCCCGGTACAGCGCTGCCTGAAGGCCATAGCACAGCTCATATCCGATCATGCCCAGCGGGCGCGGATCCCCTTGCACTTTGCGGCCACCAAGGTGGTGGAGGGGGACCATGACGTGATCTCCGCGCTCGACCTTACCACGCGCGAGGAAGAGACCATGGAGCAGATCGTGGCGCAGATGGAGGAGGAGCGGGGCCTCGATCGCTCTGCCGCCATCGCCGACATGCGCTTCTCGTTTGTCGAGAGGGTCGTGTCTGCCTGCGTGGTGAGGCCCCACGAGAGCAAAGAGCAGCTGCGAAGCGAGCGCGTAGACAAGCTGCTTACCAGCAAGTGGACGGCCATACCCGCCTTCGTCGCCATCATGTCGGCGGTGTTCGTGCTCACCTTCAACGTCATCGGTCCCTTCCTGCAAGACCTGATGCAGCAGGGGATAGACGGGCTGTCCGACATGGTGGGCCCTGCGATGGAGTCCGCAGGCGTCAGCGCTGCCATCCACTCGCTCGTGATCGACGGCATCTTCGGCGGGGTCGGCGCGGTCCTCCTCTTTCTGCCCATCATCGTGACGCTCTTCTTCTTCCTGTCCCTCCTTGAGGACACGGGTTACATGGCTCGCATCGCGTTCGTCTCGGACAGGCTGCTGCGGCAGATCGGCCTTTCCGGTCGTACGATCGTGCCCATGCTCGTCGCCATGGGCTGCACGGTTCCTGCCGTCATGGCGACGCGAACCCTGCCCTCGGAGCGCGACCGAAAGCTCACGGTCATGCTCACGCCCTTCATGGGCTGCTCGCCTAAGCTTGCCACCTACTCGTTCATTGCCGCAGCCTTCTTTCCGGGGCATGCGGGGTGGATAGTGGTCGCGATCTACCTCTTTGGTATCGTGATGGGCATCCTGACCGCCATCGTGTCGAGGCGGGCGGCGTTTCGTGGCGAGGCGGTACCCTTCATGATGGAGCTACCCACCTACCGCATGCCAAGCATCCGCAGCGTGCTGATGCTGGTGTGGGACAAGTCCCGCGATTTCGTGAAGCGCTCGTTCACGGTGATCTTCGCTGCCACGATCGTCACGTGGTTCCTGCAGTCGTTCGACCTTAGGTTCACCATGGTCGAGGATACGAGCCAGTCCATGCTCGCTCAGGCGGCGGGGTGGGCCGCGCCCCTTTTCGCGCCCCTGGGACTGGGGGATTGGCGCATCGCCTCCATGCTCTTCACGGGTTTCATCGCCAAGGAGACGATAGTCTCGACGCTCTCGGTGCTCTTTGGGGGCGTGGACGGCCTCGTCCAGGCGCTCTCCCCGCTCTCGGCCGTCTGCCTCATGGTGTTCGTGCTGCTCTACACCCCCTGCATCGCCGCCATCGATGCCGTGCGCCGCGAGATGGGAGGGAAGTGGGCCGTCTGGGTCGCCTTCTACCAGTGTGCCCTCGCGTGGGTGGTGACCTTCGTGGTGCATCTGTGCGGGGTTGTCCTGGGCTTGGGATAGGCGAGCCTCGACGCACGCAATCCCCCTCACTCGCGAGGGAGCGTCCGACACGCTTGGGGCCGCCTGGCGGTGTGATATCGTCACTGCCAGGCGGTGGACGTGCGAGCCTGCGCGTTCACGCTCACCTGGCGGCGCTTGCCTGCACCTACGTGAAGAGGCCCTTGACGAAGTAGGTCACCAGGGTTCTGATCGCCTGTTCGAAGCCTGGGAAGTCCTGGCTGGTGATGTGCGTGTCCATGAAATAGATGAGCTCGTAGACCTGTTGGACCTGACGTATCCTCTCCTCGTCAAAACCCGCCTCGGTCATCCTCTGGGAGAACGTCCGCGTAAGGAACTGGTGGAAGGGGTAGCTCTCCCTCTTGGCGTCGGACCAGTAGTGTGCGTGCAGCGCGCTCGCGATGGCCGGGTTGTCCCACTCCGACAGGATTTTGTTGCTTGCGACGAGCCTCAAGGAGCAGTCGAACAGCTGGCCAGCAACCCTTACCGGCTCGGCCGTCCAGTCGATCTCGTCCATCATCTGCCTTCGGATGCGGTCGTTCTCCTCGTCGTGGACGTCGATGAAGGCCTCCTCCTTCGATCGGTAATAGTTATAGAAGCTTCCTACGGCGACCTGTGCCTCCTTGGCGATGGCCGCTATGCTCGTCGCCTTATATCCCCTTTCGGAGAACACGCGTCGGGCGGCCTCCCTCAGGGTGCCTTTCTTGTCTTCCACTGTCCTCAGCTCCTGATGAATGAACAGCACAATATGTTCGCTCGCACCATAGACCGGCCCTCAGAATCTGTCAAGGGCAAACGGGTGGGTACGCAGGTCCCTGTCAAACGCCACATCGCTTCTCATGGGAGTGCCACCTGGCGTGCACGTGCCGCCCGACGTCACCGAGCGGCGTGGTCGAGTTGTCCGCCAGCTTCGACAGGGCCGCAGACGGGTCCGGCGCGACAGTCTGAAAGGACATCACTGGCCTAACTGTGAAAAGTAACAGCGCTACCTCGCGAGCCGATCGGTACACTTTTGCCCCGATCGGGCTAGCGCAGCTCTCCGCAAATCCTATCATAATGGAGTAAGTATTATCTAACACGGCTCGGGTAGACCATGTGGGTATGCGAGCGAAAGGTGTGAAATGCGAGAAGCAGCAGCTGGTTCCACCTCGCTGTGGGGGGTTCGTCGCCTCAGAGGACGAGACCTCATCACCATCGGCATATTCTTCGCCCTCTACGTTGCCGTCTCGATGGTACCTATGGTCATGTCGGGCATTCACCCGCTGGTTTGGGTGCTGTTTCCCGGACTTGCCGCCATCGTGGGTAGCGTGCCGTTCATGCTTCTGTGCACTCGTGTGCGAAAGCCCCTCGCCGTTCTCATCATGGGGGTGCTCCTCGCCTTGCTGAGCGCCTCTACGGGCAACCTCGTGCTTGCGCTCGTCCTGGTTGTTGGCAGCTCGGCCCTCTCGGAGTTCGTGCGCTGGCTCACCGGCTATGCCAGCTACAGGGGAAACGCGGTCGCTTTCGCGTTCTTCTCGTTTGGGTGGATGATCTCGCCTCTGCCCACCATCTGGCTTTACCATGACTCCTTCATGGCGCAGATCTTGACCCAGGGCATGCCCGATGACTATGTGCGAACATGTGAGCAGGTTGCCGACCCCTCTTTCCTCGTTCTCTGCGCCATGTTCACCCTCGTGGGCGCGACTATAGGTTCCTTCGTTACCCATCGGCTGTTCAAGAGGCATTTTGTCAGGGCGGGACTCGCCGAGGGATGACAGGTGTGTGGCTGGGTTCCTTCAGGCTCGACCCGCGCACGAACATGGGCCTGCTCCTGGCGCTAACGCTCGTCTCGTTCGTCGGCAAGCCCCTCTGGCTTGAGGTTGGTTTCGTGCTGGCACTGGCCTTTCTGCAACTACTCTGTGGGTATGGGAGGATGGCAGTGAGCTTCGTCGTTGCCTTCGCCCTGCTCGCGTGGGTGCTCGACCATGCCTTTGCCGCAGGCGCGGTGGCATTTCTGTCCTCACTTACCTACATCCTCACGCTTGTGCGTCGCGTCTTTGGGGTGCTCATGGTAAGTTCGCTGCTTGCGGCCGACAACTCGGCGCATCGCATCACGGCGGCGCTCAGGCATCTTCGTGTGAGCGAGACGGTGCTGGTTCCCCTTGCGACGGCGCTGCGCTACTTTCCGACGCTCGCAGAGGAGGTGGGCCACATACGTGACGCGTTGCGTCTTCGCGACATATCCCTCTCGGAGCGCGTCGAGGCCCTCGTTGTCTTGCTTATGATGTCTGCGACGAACACGGCCGACGAGCTGTCGCGTGCGGCGGTGTGTCGCGGGATCGAGAACCCGGCTCGTCGCCCTGACACGGAGCGGCTGCGCATGGGCGCTCTTGACTGGGTCGTGCTGACCCTTGCGGTCGTGGCCTGTGCCCTCACCTGTGGGGGTGCTTACACATGAGCGTATGGCTTCGGGGCGTCTCTTGTCGAGCGTGTGGACGGCTGCTCTTTGGCCCCATCAACCTCGAAGTTAAGAGAGGGGAGTGCGTGCTCCTCTGTGGGCCCTCGGGCTCGGGTAAGACCACGCTCACCAGGTGCGTCAACGGGCTCATTCCCTCGTTCGAGATGGGCATAGAGCTCTCGGGTGAGGTCGAGGTCTGTGGGCTCAGGCCCGGCTCCTGCGAGATGTACGAGCTTGCGGACAGGGTGGGTTCGGTCTTCCAGAACCCCAGGTCCCAGTTCTATTACCAGACCTCGGACGACGAGCTTGCCTTTGGGCTTGAGTGCGCCGGCGCAGACGTCGGACTCATAGAGCGGCGGGTCGCCGAGGTCGTGAGCGGCATGGGCATCGAGCGTCTCTTGGGCAGAGACGTGGCGCGAATGAGCGGCGGAGAGCGACAGGCGCTCGCGTTTGCTTCGGTTGCCGTGGCAGACCCTGACGTGTACGTTCTCGACGAGCCTACCGCCAACCTGGACGTCGTCTCCATCGAGACGCTGCATGCCCAGATGGCCAACGTGCTTGCGCGAGGTAAGACGGTGATCATCGCCGAGCATCGCCTTGCCTATCTTGGTGACCTGATAGATCGCGCCATTCTCTTGAGGGACGGTCGCATCGTCAGAACGATGTCTCCAGGCGAGTTGATGGGACTTTCCGACGATGAGAGGGCCGAGCTGGGCTTACGTGTGAGTAACCCCAGGATGCTGCCATCACCTGAGCTGACCTTTGCCCCTCCCGCTACCTCGCCTCCCTCCACGCACGGCCTATCGCTGCGCGGTCTCTCTGTGCTGCGAGCCAAGCGGGAGGTCTTCTCGCATCTTAGCCTGGACGTGGCTCGTGGCGAGGTCGTGGGCCTCGTGGGGGCGAATGGCTCCGGAAAGACCACGCTGCTTCGCGCGGTGGCGGGGCTCGAGCGCAGGGTGAGGGGTGGTATCCTTCTCGATGGTCGCAGCTGTTCGGGAGGGACTCGGCAAAGGATGTGCTCCATGGTCATGCAGGACGTGAACCACCAGCTCTTGGGTGACAGTGTGCGAGGCGACTGCGAGCTCTCGTGTGATGACCCCACGAGGATCGATGACGTGCTTGGCTCGCTTGACCTTGCCGACGTGGCCGACTGCCATCCCATGTCGCTGTCTGGCGGTCAGAGGCAGCGCTTGGCCATGGCGGCCACTCTGCTCTCCGCTCGCCCGGTCGCCCTCTTCGACGAGCCAACCAGCGGACTCGACTACAGGCATATGATAGAGGTCGGAAGGCTGCTGCGGGGTTTGGCAAATACAGGAGCCTGCGTCATGGTGGCAACGCATGACACGGAGCTTATCGCACGCTGCTGCGACCACGTGTATCGCCTGTCGGGGCGGGGGTGATGGCATGGATGAGAGTGCGCTTCTGAGCGAGCTCAAAAGCCTGTATCACTCGGGCGTCCCGGCTGTCGCTCGCAGGGGCGTCAGCTCTGCGGGGAGTCGGGACACGAGCTTTGAGCTGTCCGTCGAGGGTGATGTCTACCTGATACGCATCCTCAACGAGACGGGGAGGGGCACCATACGATTCGTCACAGTGATGCCTGGCGTCTATCTCTCGTTCAACGAGTTCAACATGGCGCAGTGCTTCACAGGCTTTGCCTTTGACGGCAACCACATCAGCGTGAACCACTGCCGTGCTGGTCGCATCGAGCAGGCTCTGCCAGGCGGGACCTACTCCTACACCGCCCGCGGTGACTTGAGAATCAGTGACTTCGTGGGGCATGCCGGTACCTACGTGTTTCCGACCGAGCACTACAGTGGTGTTACCGTTGACTTCGACATAGACGTCTGCGAGGGGCCCATCCGGCGTATGCTGGACGGTTTTCCCGTGAGCGTGCGGGCGCTTCGCAAGAAGTTCTGTCATGCCGGCCTGCCCTTTGTGCTGCACGACTGTAGTGCCGCAGAGCACGTCTTCTCCGAGCTCTACACGGTCGGCCAAGAGAGCCTTCGCGTCTTTGCCAAGGTCAAGATGCTCGACCTGCTGCTTTTGCTCGACCGCGTGGATGGGGACGATCAAGGGCAACAGTTTGAGTACTTCCAGCGTGCGCAGGTCGAGGGGGTCAAGCGGGCCTGCGCCCTCATGGTGGCTGACCTTACCAAGACCTATGGGGTGGGGGAGCTGGCCAGGCTGGTGGGACTTTCCCCCACAGCCCTCAAGAGCTGCTTCAAGGGCGTCTACGGCATGCCTCCCTATACCTATCTGCGGACGTACCGAATGGAGCGGGCATCCGAGATGCTGCGTCAGGGAGATCTGCCTGTGTCCGACATCGCCGCAACGGTCGGCTACGGAAGCCCGTCAAAGTTCACCGCAGCGTTCAAGGCGCTCATGGGGGTGACACCCTCAGCGTACCGACGTCTGGCGCATGAGGAAGCGGATGGGGTGAGACGCACGCCATAAGGGCGCAAGACCAGCCCCCCATCCGACTATGGTCTCTCATCCTGCAAAGGTCTTCCGTCCGATCAGCCCATTCTCCGTCCAAGCGGGGCAGGTGAGGCAGGCCATGGCGCTATAGTCAGCGCCAGGCCTGCGAGATCACAGGCCATGCAGGGAGACAAAAGACGACGGGGTGAGACCATGGCGGATGGGGGCAAGGAGGCACGAGCGCAAAGGGGCTCGGTCGCTCGGGGCACAGAGCGACACCTGCACAAGGACACAAAAGGCTGGCTCAAGACCTTACTCGGCTACACGTCGCATTGTCGGGGGCGCATGGTGCTCGCGGGACTGCTCTCCATTGCCAGTGTGTTCGCGGGCCTCGTTCCCTACTATGCGACATACCGTATCATCGACATGGTGGCCACATCTCCCGCAGACCGGGACGTCCCCTGGTCTTTGGTCCTCGCATGGGTTGCGGTTGCCGCCCTCGCGCATGTCGTCAAGCACCTGTTCTTCGCGATTGCCACCATCAACTCGCACATCTGCGCCTACTCCATCCTTGCCGAGTTGCGCCTGGGCATCGCGGGGCGGCTCATGGACGCCTCGCTCGGGACGGCGCGGGCAAGGTCCGTCGGTCATCTCAAGAACGTGGTGGCCGACCGCATCGAGCAGATAGAGCTGCCACTTGCCCACATGATTCCCGAGCTTTCCGCCAACCTGCTGCTGGCTGTATCCATCGCAGCATGGCTCGTGGCCATCGACTGGCGCCTTGCGCTGTCCTGCCTTGCCACGCTGCCCATAGGGCTTGCCATCCTCGGCGTCGGGTCACGAGACTACTACAGGATGTATGGTGGCTACCTGTCCAGGCAGGATCAGGTGAACTCCGTCGTAGTCGAGTACATAGAGGGCATTCGTGTCGTGAAGGCCTTCAATCAGACTACGAGCTCCTACCAAAGGTTTGCGAACGCGGTGACGGACTTCCTCGACTATACGCTCAGGTGGATGCGGACGGCGCGTCCGGCTCTGGCACTCTCGATGTCAGTGCTACCCACCACGCTGCTTGGCGTGGTGCCCGCAGGCGTTACCCTCTTTAGCGGTGGCTTCCTTACGGCGGGTGAGTTTGGCCTGGCGTGCATGCTCGCCCTCGCGATCGTCACCCCTGCCGTCTATATGGGCGCGAGCCTCAACGAGATGAACCTTATCGCCTACTCCATTGCCGATGCCCAAGAGTTCCTAAGCCTTCCCACGCTCGACCAGCCTGCAACCCTTGCGGACGTGTGTGGGTACGACGTGCGCCTGGACAAGCTAAGCTTCTCCTATGACGGACAGACCGAGGTACTGCATGACCTGTCGCTCAGGTTACCTGAGGGCAGCTTCACGGCGCTGGTGGGACCGTCTGGTTCGGGTAAGTCGACTATCGCCCGGCTCATCGTGCGTCATTGGGATGTCTGCGCGGGATCGGTGTCCATCGGTGGCGTCGACGTGCGCGCCATGCCACTCAACCAGCTCTCGTGCTTGGTGAGCTACGTCTCGCAGGATGACTACCTGCTCGACGGCACGCTTCTCGACAACCTCCGGATGGGCAAGCCGGATGCGAGCGAGGATGAGCTGAGGGTGGCGGCAGAGGCGGCAAGCTGCGAGGAGTTCGTGTCCCGTCTTCCGCGTGGCTGGGACACGCCGGCTGGGGAGGCGGGTCGGGCGCTCTCGGGCGGCGAGCGACAGCGTATCTGCATCGCGCGGGCGATACTCAAGGATGCACCCATCATCATCCTCGACGAGGCAACTGCATTTGCCGACCCCGAGAACGAGGCGCACATCCAGCGCTCGGTCGCCCGTCTTGCTCGCAAGAAGACACTCATCGTCATCGCTCACCGTCTCTCGACCATTACTGCGGCCGACACCATCTGCGTCATGGACAAAGGGAGAATCGTCGCGAGGGGCACGCACGAGTCTTTGCTGAAGGGCTGTCAGCTCTATGCAGACATGTGGATGGCCCACGTAGGGGCGGCTGGCTGGGCGGCGGGCTCGCACGCTCCTGTCACGTCTGAGGACTTAGGGGGTGGCGCTCGATGATCGGCGTGTATAGGCGGGTCATGACCTGGGTGGGACGCCTCAGAAGACGTTTCTGGGTGGGCTTTCTGCTCGAGATCGTCATTGCCGTGGCGACGGCCGTCCCCGTCTTCGTTGCGGCGCACGTGCTTGGGCAGCTCGTGAGTGTCGCACGCGGACAGGTGCAGATAGACAATGGGCTGGCATGGCGTTCTCTTGCTGTCATTGCGGCGTGCGTCGTCGTGCGTGCGGTGCTCAAATTCCTGAAAGACACTGTACAGGAGAGCATCGGCTACGAGCGGGCGGCACAGACGCGACTCGCGGTTGGCGACGTCCTCAAGCGCGTGCCGCTTGGCTACTTCCAGCTTGTGGGGACGGGTAACATCCTGTCTGCCGTGACCACCAACCTTAACATGATTGAGCTCGAGGCGGTGCGCCAGGCGGACGCCGCGCTCGGTGGCTACGCGTCAGCGCTCGTCGTGACCCTGTGGCTGTGTGCGACCTGCCCTGTGGCTGCCGTCATCTCCTGCGCGGCCGTGGCGCTGGTGTCGCTCACCCTCAAGGCCATCAACCGTGCAGCAAGGCGGCTCACGCCATCCGCGCGCACGGCGACCGAACGCCTCTCGGGCGCAGTCGTCGAGCTCTATGCCGGACTCGGTACGGCCAAGTCGTACGGTACGAGCGCGGAGACGCTCGCTCCTTTCAGGAATGCCGTGGCAAGTCTTTGGGATGCCCGCGTTGCCATAGAGCATGCCTTCACGCCCCCGGCTACCATTCACAGGATCGTCTTGGGCGTGGCCTCGGCCGCCCTTCTTGTCGCCGCAGGCGCGGCCCTCCTTGCTGGGCAGATGGCGACCTGGGAGTTCATGGCCATCGCGCTCCTCTCGACCACCATCTTTGGCCCCATCTTGCGCTTGGTGGACGCGGCGCACATGCTCGCCGATATCGATGACGCGCTTGACCGCATAGACGCCGTGCTGGATGCTGAGCTTATCGACGAGAGTGGCTACGAGGTGACGCTTGAGCGCCATGACATTGAGTTTGACCACGTGTCCTTCTCGTACCCGCGTGGCGCAGGCGAGGGGCAAGAGGTGCTCCGTGACGTGAGCCTTGCGATTCCTGAGGGCACGACCTGCGCTATTGTGGGTCCCTCCGGCTCGGGCAAGACCACGATGGCGAGCCTGATGGCTCGCTTCTATGACGTGGGCTCCGGAGCGGTGCGTGTGGGCGGACATGACGTGCGGGAGTTTGGCTGTGACAGCTTGCTCAGGAACTTCTCGATGGTGTTCCAGGATGTCTACCTCTTCGATGACACGATCGAGGCCAACATCGCCTTCGGGGTACCCGGGGCCACGCGCGACATGGTGGTTGAGGCTGCGCGCCGCGCCCGGTGCCACGAGTTTATCTGTGCTCTGCCAGAAGGGTATGACACCAGGGTGGGCGCGGCTGGCAGGAGTCTTTCGGGTGGCGAGCGCCAGCGCATCTCCATCGCCCGGGCGCTTCTCAAGGATGCGCCCATCGTGGTTCTCGACGAGGCGACTGCATCGATCGATCCCGAGAACGAGCGGCTCGTCCAGCAGGCCCTGAGCGAGCTTATGCGCGGCAAGACCGTGATAGTCATCGCGCACCGCCTGGCAACCATCGAGCACGCCGACCAGATTCTTGTGCTCGACAAGGGGCGCATTACGCAGCGAGGTACGCACGGGCAGCTCGTCTCCGAGGCGGGCATATACCGCGACTTCGTTCGGGTGCGCGCCGAGGCGGAGGGCTGGCGCATCGGCAGCTGACGTCAGGGCGCTACGACCTTGCTCGAGGCGCACCAGGTGCAGGCTCTTCGTGCCGTAGTTGTTAGCTTCAACTTATATCTTTTGAAGCTTCGTGAGTTCGTGTGGGTGGGTGGTTGCGTTACCGCTAGGGCGGCGTGGGCATCACCGCCAGGGCGACGACGCAGGAGTGTACACAAATTGGCTAAAATGGACTCTCGACGCCGTTTTGGGGCATTTGTGTACACTGTTGCGCCGTGGGCTTGGGTTGTGAGTGGCCTTGGGATCACAATAGTGTACACAAATGGGAGGATCGGGCCTCTCCGCGCCGGATTGGGGCATTTGTGTACACTATTGGGCTGTTGCGCTGTTGTGGACAACCGTGGGGATGCAGGAGTGTACACAAATTGGCTAAAATGGCCCCTCGGAGCCGTTTTGGGGCATTTGTGTACACTGTTGCGACGCGCGTCGCGATACGAATCGCGACGCGAGCTGCGTCAGGTGGCACGAGCGCCTCAACCGCCATGGCGTGCCGGCGGCGCCCCCTCGCTGGCCCCCCTCGCTTGGTCGGGAAGACAGGCTCTGAGCGAGTGGCGCCGCTGCCAGGTTGGCATCTTCGCCAAGGCGTCAACCCACACGAACCCCCGAAGAGCATATCTTTCTCACGAATTATTCGGCAGGAGAAGCCATGCTCGATAGGTCATGGCGGTATTTTCCTGCGACTTTATATGCCCCATGCTTGGCTAGGCTACGTTGCCCCGCGCCCTTTTGATGGGCTTCTCGTGTCTGGTTCTAGCTGAGTGAGTGATATATCTCCAAAATAGTTTGCTATGGCTTACTGATTCATGTATGATGTACGAGAGGTTAGTTAGATAACTCTTACTCGAAGACGATTGGAAAGGTAGGAACACACATGGTCGGACTTATGGGACGAGAGGCCTCCTCCAGGCGTGGGCTGCGACTTCTCGTTGCACCCACCCTCCTCATCCTCGCGGGTATCCTCGTGGCCTATGGCATGCTGACGGGATGCTCGCAAGGCGGGGCGCCGTCCACCCAGAATGCGGGGAAGAAGAAGCCCGTTGTCCTGACCACCTTCACGGTGATCCAGGACATGGCCCAACAGGTTGCGGGTGACCACCTAGACGTGCAATCCATTACCAAGCCCGGTGCCGAGATACACGACTACGAGCCGACTCCGGATGACATCACCCGGGCGGAGGGGGCTGATTTGGTGCTTGACAACGGCCTCGGTCTCGAGCGCTGGTTCGAGCGCTTCATCGCCGACTCCCACGCCAAGCGCGTCGAGCTCTCGAAGGGCGTGGAGCCGATGGAGATAGCCGAGGGAGAGTACCAGGGCAACGCCAACCCTCATGCCTGGATGTCGCCCAAGAACGGGCAGATCTACGTCGACAATATCGTGAAGGCCTTCAGCGAGCTCGACCCTGACCACGCTGACGAGTACAAAAGCAACGGAGAGGCCTACAAGGCCCGTATCCAGAAGGTTGCCGACGAGCTCGAGGAGGGTCTCTCGAAGCTCCCCGAGGGTAGTCGCACGCTGGTGACCTGCGAGGGGGCGTTCTCGTACCTATGCCGTGACGCAAAGCTCAACGAGGTCTACCTCTGGCCGGTGAACGCCGAGAACGAGGGCACACCCCAGCAGGTGGCGAGCGTCATCGAGAAGGTTCGCTCTGCCGGGGTCCCCACCGTGTTCTGCGAGTCGACGGTGAACCCCAAGGCGATGCAGCAAGTGGCCGAGGCGACGGGGACGAATCTCTCAACCGACGCCGACCACATGCTCTATGTTGACTCGCTCTCGGATGCTGACGGCCCCGTCCCCAGTTACCTCGAGCTCCTGAGGCATGACGCGCGCGTCATCGTCGAGGGCCTGTCGAAGGGGCGATCATGATGGGTGCCTCGGGAATCCAAGTCAAGAAGCTTAGTGTGCGATACCCCCACGCGGCCTCATGCGCGCTTAAGGATGCGAGCCTGTCACTTTCTCCGGGCAGCCTGAGCGCTCTGGTGGGAGCTAACGGCGCGGGAAAGTCCACCCTCTTCAAGGCGCTCGTGGGTTTGATCCGCCCCCAGTCCGGGACCATCTCCTATGACGGATTGGGGGTGCGAGAGGCCCTCCGGCACAATATGGTGGGTTACGTCTCGCAGCGAGACAGCATCGATGACACCTTTCCGCTGAGTGTCGAGGACGTTATCATGATGGGACGTTATGGTCACATGGGCATCATGAGGCACCCATGTGGCGAGGATTGTCGTGCCGTCTCCTCCGCGCTCGAGCGCGTGGGACTTTCCGACCTCCGCCACAGGCAGGTCTCCGAGCTCTCTGGCGGACAGTCGAAACGCATGTTCGTCGCACGGGGAATCGCGCAGGGTGCACGCTTCATGCTTTTGGACGAGCCCTTCGCGGGCGTCGACAAGCGCTCCGAAGCGACCCTGATGACGCTGTTGGAGGAGCTTGCCCGTGAGGGCACCACCGTGCTGGTTGCCGTCCATGACCTGAGAATGGCTGCTACGGCGTTCGACCAGGCGGTCCTGATCGACCGTACGGTCGTCTGCCAGGGACCGGCCGATGAGGTTCTGAGGGCCGACCACGTCGCGCGGGCCTTCAGCGTGGACGCGCACACGGCTCAGGGGATGGTGGCCTGATGTCGACGGTGGGGCTCTTCGACCTCCTCTCCCACGCCTTCATGCAGCGTGCCCTGATTACGGGCTTGGCTACGGCCTTGGTCTGTGGCGTCATCAGCTGCTACGTGATCCACATGGGCTGGTCGCTCATGGGCGATGCCATCTCGCACGCGGTGCTCCCGGGGGTCGTTATCTCGTACCTGCTGGGACTTCCCTACGTTGTCGGTGCGCTCGTGTCGGCACTTCTGGCCGTCGTCCTCATTGGCGCGGTGAGGAAAAATCGCATCATACGCTCCGACACCTCCATGGGCATCGTGTTCACGACCCTGTTCTCCTTGGGCACCGTGCTCATCTCCAAGGTTCCGAGCCAGGTGAACCTCTCCCACATCCTGTTTGGCAACCTCTTGGGCGTCACGGTGGATGACATGTGGCAGGTGATCGTCCTGGGTGCCTTGGTCCTTGCGGTCGTCCTCGTCCGGAGGCGCGACCTTGCCCTGCTCGCCTTCGACTCGACCCATGCGCAGGCGATAGGACTCGCTCCCCAGACGCTCTCGACGATCCTGCTCGTTGCGCTTGCGGTGACCGTCGTGGTGTCGCTGCAGGCGGTGGGCATCATCCTATCGGTTGCCATGCTCGTCACGCCTGGCGCGACGGCCCGCATGCTCTCTGACAGCATTTGGAGGATGCTGTGGCTTTCCCCATTGGTGGCGGCGGTGGCGGTCTTGGTGGGGGTCTGGCTGAGCTACGTGTTAAATGCGTCATCGGGAGGGATGATCGGCGTCGCGCTCGGGATCGAGTTCGCGCTCGCATACGTCTTCGGCCCCCACGGGGCGCTCCGGAGGGGGTGAGGTCTCGACGTCACATCTCGCCGCCCTCGGGCCAGCGCGCCACCTATAGAGGCGCCTCCTTACGGGGCGCCTCCCCGTTGCGCGAGAACGTATTGGCATATCGTAGTTTCTGGGGAATGGAATCCTAGATGTGGGTAGACTTATTGCAAGTCATTCCTAGTAGCAGAGGAGCCACATCATGTACAAGCAGATAGAGTTGCCCTATTCCTTTGACGCACTGGAGCCGCATATCGACGCGCTGACGATGGAGACGCACTATTCCAAGCACCATGCGGCATACACCAAGGTTCTGAACGAGGCCGCAGAGAAGGCGGGCGTCCTTGACACACCTATCGAGGCCCTGCTCGCTTCGTTGGGGACGATACAGGACGAAGCCCTTCGCCAGGTCATCCGCAACAACGGTGGCGGATTCTACAATCATAACCTCTACTTCTCCATCATGTCGCCAAACCCAGCCCCTGCGCCGGAAGGTGTGCTGAAGGCGGCCATCGAGAGGGGCTTCGGTGACGTGGACTCCCTGAAGGATCAGCTGAAGAAGGCGGCGCTTGGCCGCTTTGGCTCCGGGTGGGCATGGCTCAACTCCGGCAAGGATGGTTCCCTGAGCGTCTCCTCCAGCCCCAACCAGGATAACCCCCTCAGCGAGGGAAGCGAGTCGGTGCCTATCCTCGGTATAGATGTGTGGGAGCATGCCTACTACCTGAAGTACAAGAACCTGCGCGCCGACTACGTGGACGCATTCTTCGAGGTGCTCGACTGGAATGCCGTTGCCGAGAGGTACGCTAAGGTCGCCGGCTAGGTTCTTCGGTGGTGGGGCAGCGTGTGTCCCCAATCCTGCACCAAGCTATGTGTCAGATGGGTCCCGCGCGTCGTGTTGAAGGCGCGCGGGACTTTTCTGTGCGCGGCCGGATTATGTGTGCGGCCGGAAGGGGACGGCTCAACCCTTGAACGAGGTGCGGAGTGAGCGGAAACGGTCCAACCCATAAAGCGGGAACGGTCCAACCCATAAAGCGGGAACGGTCCAACCCATAAAGCGAAAACGGTCCAACCCATAAAGTGAAAACGGTCCAACCCATAAAGCTCCTATGGTCTAACTGGTAGAATCAAATCAAAAGGCTAGCTATCACCCCTTGATTGAGGTGCGACGGAAATGACGTTTGGCATTTGTGAATCGGATGGATATCTGCCAAGAGTGGCAGACACGCGACTCGATGACGCGCTGCGCAGCTCAGGTGCGGTTCATATCAAGGGGCCCAAGTGGTGCGGCAAGACGGAGACCGGAATTCATCACACGAGGAGTCAGATATACCTTCAAGATCCTGATAAGAGCCCTGCGCTCCTTGCCATGGCTGACTCAAAGCCCTCGGAGCTTCTCATTGGCGATAAGCCCCGACTAATTGATGAGTGGCAGATGGCTCCACAGCTTTGGGATGCCGTCCGCTTTGCTGTGGACCGCGAGAAGGTGAGAGTGTCCTTTTTGACAGGGAGCGGGACACGATGGGGGTCGTCTGATGCAGATCTTTGCGAATGTCAAGTCGCTCAGGCGCGAGCGCGGTTTTCTCGAGCCGAAGTCCTACGAGCTTCCCCATGACGTGCGCACGCTTCGTGACCTCATCATCGCGCTGGTGGACGTGGAGCTTAGCGCGTACAACCGGCGTGAGCCCGGTGAGATGCTCAAGGCGCTTCTGAGTCAGGACGAGATCGATCGTATGGCCGAGGTGGGCAAGGTGGGCTTTGGGCGCATCCATGCGCAGGCGAAGGCGGACCGCATCAAGGCCGAGAAAAACGCCTTGCAGTGCTTCGAGGACGGCATCATCCGTGTGGTCGCAGGTGACGATGAGCTCACCAGCCTCGATGAGTCCGTCCCCGCCCAAGACGGGGTCACGTACACCTTCATTCGTCTCACCTTCCTGGCTGGTAGCATGTGGTGAGAGCTGCGAAGGCACCGTACCCTGCGGCGCACGCCCTGCACGTACACTCCGAATGCGTCGTACACACCATGGCTGTGAGGAGAAGACGATGGCACGAAGCCGCCCGAGTCGCCCAAAGATAGAGATTCCAGCAGAGGAGGTCGAGCGCCTGCACGCACTTGCTCGCGGAAGGATCGGGCTTGCGTCTGCGATCGCAGCTGTCGTCTTGGGCGACCGACGTCTTGCCACGATCCCGGAATCGCTGGCTGGGCTATGGGTGCCTGACGGCGTTCATGATGCGCGTGACGAGTTTCTCATGGCGTTTGAGGAGGCCTTGGGCAGGCCTGTGTGCGAGGTGCACACTGTGGACGACTTCTGGACGCCCGCCGTCGCGTGGGTGTTTGGCGAGGTGGTAGGGCCTGAGGTCTGCATGTTCTTGCGCCAGATTCTCGACCTTGTCGCGGAAGGCGCCTTTGGCTTCGGCTGGCTGAGGCGCAGTTGCCACGCACGGGACTTTGCGCTGTATGCGTACAGCGCCATGTTCATTCTTGCGGACAATGTGGGGGCGATCTGTTGCGAACGTCCTGTGGCCGAGCTGCTATACAGGGACTACTCCGACATATTCACGCACTTCGAGTTTCTTATTGCCATCGCCATTCGCAACGGTGACGCGGACGTGATTGCCTACCTCAAGGACGCGATCTATGGCGACAACGCGGCCAGTGCGCTCGACCATCACCTGGTGCGGGGCATCGTCCGCAGCGGCAACGAGGAACTGGTGGGCGACCTGCTCAGACTGCTTGACGCGGCGCAAGAGCAGGAGGGCGTGCGTCAGGCCATCCTGGAGCAAGCGGATTGCGGGACGAGGCGCACGTTGGAGCGCATCCTGTCGCATTGCGTCGAGAGGGACCTGTTCCGCTTCAGCGCCGCCCTGCGCGCATTTGGTACCTGGTGCGGGCTGCCCCTGCCCGCGATGAAAGGAAGACGGCTTGCGCGCTTCGCAGGGCTGGCGTTGCGTGCCCTCGACGACAAGGCATACTGCCTGCAGCTGCTTGAGAGCGACAACATCATCGAGGTGCACCTGGGGCTGTGGGCCTTAGGCGTTGATGACCTGGCGCTGGTCACGCCCCAGCTAGAGCGTCTTGTCACTGACCCTGTGCATGTGAGGCGCGTCCTGGGCTGGTACTTCATACGCAACATAACGGACGACGCGTATCGGATGTCCCTCGCGATGCGCCATCTGGACGAGCGCGATCCCGAGACCCTCGCATGGGTCATAAGCAACCTCGCGGTCCTGGACCAGGCCCTGCGTGGCCGCTACAGAAGCGTGGACGCGCATATTGAGCCCCTGCGCCCCTGTCCTGACGAGGCGCTCCCAAGTGATGCCGCCGAGCGTGCGCGGCTGTTCTTTCAACTCAAGGGCATCGCCCAAGAGGTCGGCCGCAAGAAGCGCACGTTTTCCGACAGCCCTTACGCCGAGATTACCATCACTCTCTCTGTGGACAGGGTCATCAAGTGCATGATGAGCGTAGCTCTCTACGATCTGAACCCCGCGCTCGTACAGGAGCTTTACGGCATGATTGACCTGATGAACGTGGACCTCAGGTGGATCTTGGTCTACACCTTCCTCTCGCCCGACACCGTTCCTGCCGACCATCAGCTGCTGCTCGACCTGCTGGGCGACCGTACCGTCGCCACGCGCCAGCTGGCTGTTGACCGGCTGTCGCGGATGAGGGTTGGCGAGCGGGACTTGGACGCCCTCGGCAATGTACTCTCCTCGAAGAGCTCATCGCTGCGTGAGGGCGTCATGGGTATCCTCACTGCGCAGTCGTGGGATAAGCTTAAGGGTGTGACGGTGCGGCTGCTGCAGGCCAACAACGCCTATCAGAACCAGGCTGGCATCGAGCTCGTGCTGCGGGCGCGCAAGGAGAGGGATGTTTCGGCGGATGCCGCCGCGTTTGCAGACGATGAGGCCCTGTCCCTCGCGCTCGGCGAGCTTTCCTCCCGCGACGTTCCCGCCCAGACGAGGGTCCTGCTCGATGGCCTTGGCCTCGGAGAGTCCGAGACCGAGGCATACACGCCCGAGAACGGCTATGGCCTGTACGACCCCGAAGAGGCTCTGCCCTTCGAGGAACGCTACGTGGACCTGTTCGAGGCCGCACCCCTTTTCCAGGGTGGCTCAGAGAAGGCGTATGCAGGTGAGCGGCAGGCTGTGGTGCCCTCTGGTGTCCAGGATGTCGGTGCTCCAGACCCCGGTGCCCAAGGCCTTGATGCCCACGATCCCGCTCGGCGTGGTGGCTTCCTCTCTTGTGCGCTCAGGGCGCTGTTCGGCGACGGGGACTCAGTTGCTGATGGAGAACCAAAGGCAAAGGGCCCGGTCGGCGCAGCGCGAGAGCTCGTCACCCAAGACGGCACCCACTTGCTCACACCACCCAGGCTCAAGGACTACGCTGACTATGAGGGTGCGGCCGACGCGCTTTTGCGTATCGCGGGCGTCATCGAGCGACACGAGGACTATGAGTACGAGGTCGAGGGCTGGAACGGCGCACGCGAGACGCAGCTACTTGGCTCGACTGGCAACTACGTTTCCCTGCCCGTGGGCTGCAAGGCACGATGTGCGGCGGATAAGGATGCACGCCTTGGCATGCTGCCCTTTGCCGACGAGTTCAGGGAGGCAATCGCTCCTGTCACCACGGGTGCGGCGCAGGCACTGCGCGTCGTGAGTGCCACGCTGGATCGCGATGAGCCTCCCAGCACGCGCTATCAGTTCGTTGGGCGGATGCTCTCGCTGAGGGAGACGTACGACAAGACGATCTGGCCGTGGGAGGTCGATCAGTTGGGAAAAGGCCGCGCACTTCAGGCCGAGCAGGTCCTGTGGCTCTCGCTCTTCGAGGTTGACCAGGACGAGCTCGTGGGGGAGGCCCTGCGCCTGTACCGAAGCTTCCTGCGCATGTATGGTCGCTGCGCCTTCGAGAACTGTCTGCGACGGGTCTCTCAGATGTCGTGCTACGACTATGGCAGCTCGGACTTCTATCCCATCAACGCGCGATGGCTGCGGTTCTGGCGTATGGTCATACGTCGGCTGGAGTTCACAGATGAGCAGTATAGACGCTGGTTCGAGCTGGAGTATTGCGTGGAGAGGGCAAACGGGAGCGCATGTGACATCGAGCTTGGCCTTGACCTTGAGGACTATGCGCGTGCCCTGGGGCAGTCGATGATCGGCGAGGGTGCCTTCTATCGCTTTGTCTTCACTGCTCCCGCTGTTGCATGGAAGCATGTGGCCCCGAGGACCAGTCAGGCCCGTCGTGAGCGGGCACACATGGTAGAGCGCTATCCCTTCGCCCAGGACCTGTGCGATCGCGCCATATCGCGTATCGTCGACGTTGAGGAGCGGCGCGGGGAGCTGGAAACGCCCGTCTCGAAGTTGGCCTTCCGTATCGTGCGGGTACAGCATGACGGGGCACGTCATTTCTGCAATCTGCTCAAGGCGCTGGGCAACGACACGCTTACCCGAGACTGCAGTTGCTCGAAGCGAGACATGCTTATCGACCTGCTCGAGGCCTGTCAGCCTGCTCCAGAGGATACGGCAACGAGCCTCTCTGTGCTGCTGAGATCCGCCGGCATCAGCGATGAGCGCCTCGTGCAGGCGACGATGCTCGCGCCCCAGTGGGCCGGGCTCGCGGAGCAGGTCAGCGGCTGGGACGCCCTGAAATCGGGCATCTGGTTCTTTCATGCGCATGTCAGCGAGGACTTCTCGGCCGCAAAGGAGACCGAGGTCGCGCGCTACTCGTCCATCTTGCCCCAGCAGTTCAATGACGGCCAGTTCGACCGCGAGTGGTTTTTGGACGTGCACCAGCGTCTGGGAGATGCGCGCTTCAAGGTGCTCTATCGTGCGGCCAAGTACCTCTCGATTGGCAATAGCCTCCATCGACGCTCGCGGCTGTTCGTCGATGCGGCACTGGGAAGGGTCGACGAAAAGGCGCTGGAGGAGGAAATCGAGCAGAAGCGCAACCAGGACAAGCTGCGCAGCTATCCACTCATCCCGTACGAGGGCACCCCGCAGGAGACGCTCCATCGCTACCAGTTCATCCGTCACTTCGAGGCGGGAAGCGTGCGGTTCGGGGCGATGCGCAAAAGCAGCGAGAAGCGCGCGGTCGAAGCTGCCCTTGCCAATCTGGCGCGCTGTGCTGGGTTCTCGGACGTCGATCGCCTCGTCTGGCGCATGGAAGGCACCCAGATCGAGTGTATGCGCGAGAGCTTCGAGCCCCATGTCGTGAAAGACTATGAGGTCTGGATCGCGTTCGATGATATGGGGTGTGCCTCACTGGCGGTGCGCAAGGGCAAGCGCCTCCTGAGAAGCGTGCCCAGGGCCATTGCCAGGGATCCCTATGTCGTGGGTCTTAAGAGTCAGGTGAAGGATCTGCGTGCCCAGCAGAAGCGCGGCCGTGCCATCCTGGAGAGAGCGATGGTCGAGCAGAGCGGCTTCACTGCCGATGAGCTTCCTGGCATCCTTGCGAATCCCGTTATTGGAGCCATGATGGAGAGGCTCGTGCTTACCGACGGCACGTACAGTGTCTGGGCACGGGACTTCGGGGATCTGGACGCCGGTGTCCTGCGCATTGCCCATCCCTTTGACCTCAAGCAGCAGGGCGTCTGGTACCGCCTCATGGGCGAGGTCTTCGAGCGCACGGTGGTGCAGCCGTTCAAGCAGGTATTTCGTGAGCTCTATCTTCTCACTGCCGACGAGCGACAGGAGCGCACCATCTCGCGGCGCTACGCTGGCAACCAGATCCAGCCGCAGAAGGCCGCCACCCTGCTCAAGTCGCGCGGGTGGACCGTTGACTACGAGACGGGCCTGCAGAAGGTCTGGTACGACCAAAACCTCGTGGCATGCATGGTGTCCTACGCCGACTGGTTCTCTCCCGCTGACATCGAGCCACCTGTGATCGAGGAGGTCAACTTCTTCGGGCGCGGCACATGGAAGGCCGTGCCGCTCGAGGAGATCGCTCCCATCGTGTTCTCCGAGACGATGCGTGATGTTGATTTGGTGGTGAGTGTCGCCCACGCGGGCGCCGTCGACCCCGAGACCAGCTCCTCGACGATCGAGATGCGCCGTGCGATTCTCGGGCAGCTGCTCGATCTTTTGAAGGTGAGGAACGTGGACGTGGACGGCTCGCATGCGAAGGTCCACGGTACCCTGGGCAACTACTCAATCCACCTGGGATCGGGCGTGGTGCACAAGATGGGTACGGGCATGATCTGCATGCTTCCCGTACACTCCCAGACGCGCGGTCGCCTGTTCTTGCCCTTTGCGGATGAGGATCCCAAGACCGCCGAGGTTCTCTCGAAGGTCCTGCTGCTCGCTCGTGACCAGAAGATCAAGGACCCAGAGATCCTGAGGCAGATCACGGAGTGACTGGGGAGTGACGATGTCGAGATCCCAAGGGCTGGAGCGGTTTCTCGGGTGCTTGAACGGCTGGACCTGCGAGTCCGCACTGCCACTCGGCATCGATCGTACCGACCGCACTGCCACTCGGCCTTGAACGTGATGCGTAGTACGTTCACCGTCGAGCGGCAGTGTGAGTTGCACTGCCACTCGGCCCCGATCGTACCGATCGCACTGCCACTCGGCCTTGAACGTGAGGTGTGGTACGTTCACCATCGAGTGGCAGTGTGAGCCGCACTGCCGCTCGGCCCCGAGCGTACCAATTGCACTGCCACTCTGCATCGATCGTACCGACCGCACTGCCACTCGGCCCCGAACGTGAGGCGTGGTACGTTCGCCATCGAGTGGCAGTGAACATCGCACTGCCACTCGGCCCCGAGCGTACCCAGACCCCATCCCTTCACTGCCACTCGGCCCCGAGCGTACCGATTTGGTACGCTCACGCCCGTTTGGCAGTCCCGGCCGCACTGCCACTCGGCCCCGAGCGTACCCAGACCCCATCCCTTCACTGCCACTCGGCCCCGAGCGTACCGATTGCGCTGCCACTCGGCCCCGAACGCGACGCGTGGTACGTTCGCCATCGACTGGCAGTGAACATCACACTGCCACTCGGCCCCGAGCGTACCCAGACCCCATCCCTTCACTGCCACTCGGCATCGATCGTACCGATTTGGTACGCTCACGCCCGTTTGGCAGTCCCGGCCGCACTGCCACTCGGCCCCGGGCGTGCCCAGACCCCATCCCTTCACTGCCACTCGGCCCCGAGCGTACCGATTGCGCTGCCACTCGGCCCTGAACGTGAGGCGTGGTACGTTCGCCATCGAGTGGCAGTGAACATCGCACTGCCACTCGGCCCCGAGCGTACCCAGACCCCATCCCTTCACTGCCACTCGGCATCGATCGTACCGATTTGGTACGCTCACGCCCGTTTGGCAGTCCCGGCCGCACTGCCACTCGGCCCCGGGCGTACCCAGACCCCATCCCTTCACTGCCACTCGGCATCGATCGTACCGATTTGGTACGCTCACGCCCGTTTGGCAGTCCCGGCCGCACTGCCACTCGGCCCCGGGCGTACCCAGACCCCATCCCTTCACTGCCACTCGGCCCCGAGCGTACCGATCGCACTGCCACTCGGCCCTGAACGCGACGCGTGGTACGTTCACCGTCGAGTGGCAGTGTGAGTTGCACTGCCACTCGGCCCCGAGCGTTCTTGGTCACCTTGCTATCATCAGCGTGTCTATCTTGCGAGCTGGGTCATGCCCACGCCTCTATAGATCGTTAGGATCAAACGGCAGGCAAATCGGACAGTGGGGGCCTTGCGACCACGTTCGCATGTACCAACGGGGCAGGCTATACTCTTCTCGGGAAGATGGGAGCTCGAACATCGGAGGTAGAGATGAACCGACTGGCAGATACGTTTGTCCTTTCCAACGGTAGGGGCATCCCCTGCATCGGACTCGGCACGTGGCAGACGGCGAGTGGCGAGGAGGCGGTTGAGGCCGTGAGCTGTGCCATCAAGATGGGCTATCGCCACATCGATGGCGCGGCTATCTATGGCAACGAGCGCTCGGTGGGCAAGGGGGTGGCCCTCGGGATCAGGGAGGCAGGCATCTCGCGAGAAGAGCTCTTCGTCACAAGCAAGCTCTGGAACACGGAGCGCGGCTACGACAGGACCTTGGATGCCTTTGAGAAGACCCTTGCTGACCTCGGCCTTGACTATCTCGACCTTTACCTCATCCACTGGCCAGCTGCTGCTCACCAGTTCGATGACTGGCAGGCGATCAACCGTGACACATGGCGCGCCTTCGAGAAGCTCTACCATGAGGGTCGAGTCAGGTCAATCGGGGTCTCGAACTTCCTGAGGCATCATCTTGAGCCGCTGATGACCGCTGACGTTGCTCCAATGGTTGACCAGCTTGAGTTTCATCCCGGTTTCATGCAGACAGACATCGTGTCGTATTGCCAGCACAATGGCGTGCAGGTTGAAGGGTGGAGTCCGCTAGGACGGGGCAAGTTGCTGACGGACGGGCGCATGGTCCAGATTGCCGAGCGCTATGGCGTCTCGACCGCCCAGCTGTGCGTGCGCTGGGCGTTGCAACACGACGTGCTCCCCCTGCCGAAGTCCATCCATGAGCAGCGCATCCGCGAGAACGCGGACGTCTTTGGCTTTAAGATCACCGCCCAAGACATGGACGCAATCGATGCGCTGCCCTTTATGGGAGGCTCGGGTAGCAGCCCTGACGAAGTCGACTTTTAAGGAGACGCCCTGTGGGAGCATCGCTCTCATGTGGTGCGAGGCATAGGGCGTCGTCCTCGCACTCAGGTGGTCCGGACAGCTCGGACGGTCGGCTCCTTGCCAGCTGGCATCGCAGGTGATCCGACGCATAGTGCCCCGCACGCTGCGGGGCACTATCGTGGCGACGTTTGCCCAGTTGAGACTCAGTTCTTAGTGCCCCACAATCTGCGGGGCACTATCTTGAAAGAGCTGGGTCATGGATTCTGGACGCTACGCGCAGCATCCCCTCACCCATTCGATGAAGTTGGCCGTGCCAGAGCCCGTGCGCTCGGCTATGGTGTGACCTTGGCCCCAGACGGTCGCGAAATCGACATATTTGACGGCTCTTCGGGGGTTTGCGTGGGTTGACACCCCAGTGAAAACGCCAACCTGGCGGCGGCGCCACTCGCGCAGAGCCTGTTTTCCCGGCCAGGGGAGAGGCGGGCCACCGAGGGGTGCTGCCGGCACGCCATGGCGGTTGGGGCGCTCGTGCCACCCGACGCAACTCACGTCGCAACAGTGTACACGAATGGCCCAAAACGGCTCCGAGGGGCCATTTTCGTCAATCTGTGTACACTCCTGCGTACCCACGGCCGCTCGCGCGACCGGGCGGGGCTACGGGTCCCACGACATCAACGACCCCATGGCCCCCGTGACGCCAGGGCGCTCGGACCTGAGGCCCACGCCGCCAGGGCGGTGACGCAACTGCCCTCCCACACGGACTCTCGAAGCTGCTATTTGACGTGAGAGTTGGCCTTAAGTGCCAAGGCGAGGTTGAGTTCGGTCGTGAGCGAGGTGTCCGCCTGGTCGATGCCGGAACGGATGTGCCAATGTTTTGACCACGTCTCTTTCCCTGCAGTGGGCTCTACAATCAGGCGAGTCTTAGTCCAAGATCCCCACCACAGGCCTTTATCTGTGCTTTCTCATGATATACTTCAGCTTTGGGGTCTCGATTATCTCGTCAACTCTAAACCCAAGTTTCTCATAAATTTTCTTTGCTTTTTGATTGGAATCAAAAACTGTTAGAGAAATACTCTTGATACTCTCATCCTGAAAAATGAGATCTATAAACCCTCTCAGTGCCTCTGTCCCAATGCCCAATCCTGTCTTTGTAGGATCTATTACGAATCTACCTATATGTATATTATTTTGATCAATTCGTATTTCTTGTATTATTCCGATAAATTCTTCCTTATTGAGTATTGAGAATATATTCTCCAATTCTATTATCTTGCTATAGCTCAACGGGTAAGAAATCTTAGAACCCATCCATTGTTCTTGGAATTCTTTTCCTTGTTCATTTGACCACTTGCATAAAAGTAAGGCATTGCCTCTATTTATCCCTTTTTTAAATCCGATGTGCATATTCAATCCCTGCAAATCTTGAGAGATGTCCTTGCTGTTTGAGTCAAAGGTAATCTTCCTTATCATAATGCCACTAAAGAGAGTTATGACATCAATACGGTGCGGAGCATTGCATTGTTATCGCCGAGCTATAATCGCTCAGCTCTCACAGCGAGGCAGCCCCTCGAGACTCACAGCGACTTGCCGAGGACGGGAGCTATGCGGGCGTGCGGTGACCGAGGGGAGGCTTGGCATCGACCCCACGGACCTATCTTCGCTCGAAGTTCAGACGGGCATGCCGGCCTAACGTCTGAGCGCTACAGGTAAATAGCCTGCTTTTCAGGGAAGGTGTTGTCGTGGGCCGTTGCGGTGGCATCAGTGGCGAGGCCACCTGCTGGGGATGCTACTTGAGGGCACCGGTGCCGCTGACGGCGTAGGTGACGACAGCCACTGCCATGATGAACGCCGTGAGTGACCATACGGTGGTGTCGAAGGTCCTTGGCATTCGCGCGCGTAGCTTGCGCGCCAGCGACTTGATGGGGTAGACAAGAACGATCCCGAGCACGCCAAACGAGAGGATGCCGCGCAGGGACAAGAGGCCGTCAGGCGTGCACATGAAGTCCCAGCCCGGTACGCGATAGTCCCAGGTCTGCACGCCCAGGCCGTAGAGCATGGCCGCACCGCTGGCATACTCAAGCGTTGCCGTGAGCAGGCATATGGCTGCGAAGCAGAGCGGTGGATGCGCACGCACGGGGGAGTCGGCGCGACCGAGCAGCAGCATGACGAGTGCGCTACCGATGCCGTAGATCTGTAGGAACGGAATACCGAGCCCACCGTGCTCCCAGTCGAAGAAACCTCGCTCGAGTACGCCGATGCCTACCTCATAGAGCCAGCCGACGACTCCTCCGACGACAAATGCCGCAGCGGCAAGGGCAAGGCGCTCGCGCATAGACTCGTCGCGGGACTGCTTCGTCCGTCCGACATTGCGTGCGGCGTGAACCTTCCCGCCGCCTTGGGCAGTGCGATCTGTGGTCTTTCTCGCGGCGTCTCCGTCTCTGACGTAAGAATCATTTGGCCTGACGCCGGGTTCGTGCTCAGTCATCGTGGCATCGTCCCTCCGTGGCTTGCCATAGTGGCATTGTCCCATACTACGCCGGGCATGCCAAGGACCGGTGCTCTGCCGTCAGTGGGCGCCCTTTGGTAGGTCGAGATGACTCCGCGTTCGCTGACTCACCAAAAGGTGCAGTTTGGGTCGTACATTGGTGGGCAAAGTGCGCTTTTCCGTGAGGGTGATGGGTCAGAGTGCGCTTTTTCGTGAGGGCGTCTGCACAGAGTGCGCTTTTCCGTAGAATGCGCTTTTCCTTACCTGGGCAAACGTGGCGTCGCCTCACGAAAAAGCGCATTCTGGGCCCGACAGCCCCTCATGGAAAAGCGCAGTCTGGGTGGTCTGGTGGCCGCAGACTGCGCCTTTCCATCACGTTGCCCACCGAAAGACGCACTTTGCATGCGAACAGTCGCGCAGAATGCGTCTTTCCGTCACGTCGGGAGGCACGTCAGCTCTTGTGGTTCCCACGTAAAGGGTGTCGTCTGCGGCAAGCGCGCATTCGCTGCCATGCTCGCTCGTGATGCAGAGTGTGAACGTCTTATACAACTGGAGGATATGAATGAGCGCCACTGTTTCCCGAGAGTGCCTTGCACCTGAGATGATGAGGACGCTGCCTTTCTGCTTGCTCATGCAGAGCGTCTGGCAATCTTGGGCGCTGTAGACCTGTATGAGTTCCAAGAGGGGCATGAAGATGCGCTTGGTCTCACTCGCCACGCTCGCCACAGACCTGTCGTCGGCATAGACGACAGTACGTTAGGCAGAGAGAAGGCGATCGAGCGCGGTCGTGAGGTTGTGTGCCACCATGCTATTGACGAGGCGTCAGGGGACTCGCCTGAAAGCGATATGATAATGAGTACATCGTTCGGTCCGATGTGCCGTTGAGAGAGCCGCACCTCACCGAGGTCAAAGAGCGAGACGCAGGCTATGCTGTATCGCGAGAAGATTCGGGCGAACTCGTCGGCGTATCACCTCGTGCCACGCGTGAGCTATGGCCTCGCATGGGTGCTCGCAAAAACATCAAAGGTTAGAAATTGTCGAACATCTGTACTTAATACTGTGCTATGATGGGTGCATGCGCAGGCAAGCAAGAGCTATTGCGGAGGCCCCCAATGGTACGTGATGGCGGGAGGGTGCACCAGCCCTCACTGGCTTGCCCAGCACGGCGAGCGTTCGCGTTTGAGGTTGGCGTCTGTTGGTAAAGCCCGGTAGATGGTGTGAGGGTCACGTTGGATTGAGGTGGCTCTTGTCTTGTTGCGGGCTTTGGCCCCAGACGGTGGAGTGCCAAGAGATGGGGGCTGTCATGGGATATCAGGAGAGTATGGTCGAGGCGTCGTGTCTGGCGGAGGCTGCGGGGATTCGCAAGGCGCTGATCGCGCGTCGGGATAGGCTGTGGTTTGGCTACTATGCGACGGAGAGGTCCATACGCGACCTCGAGTTGGGAGACCCCTGGGGAACCCCAACGCCGATCGAGGACTGCGAACGCGTCCCCCAGGGCAGGCTATATGTGATCGTCGGAGGCGATCGTCATCCTTACCAGCAGTGTTGCGGGAGGTGGAGCTTCCTCGATGCCGTCCAGGGCCTCGAGAAGGACAACTACTACGATTACTTCGAGCCCCTTGATGAGGATCGGGTGGATGCGGCGTGGGACGAGGACCCAGGCACGGCGCAGCGCGCGTGTGTCGCATGGGGCACCTATCTGGATTACGTGCAGGATGGTATGTGGCTACCCGAGGGAAGGTGGTGGGCAGACGAGGTCATCTATGGGCGCTGGGGCGTGCAGCGCTATGGGGAGATTCCCTTTCCGAGCGTGGCGTAGCGAGGCGATGCCTGAAACCGACGGGATGACAGACGCCTTTGAGAGCAAGGTCGTCAGCGGGCTTTCCCGCGCGCCTAGCACAACCTACGGGGATGTTGTTTCCTGCGCCAAGCTGCCGTGGGAGGCAGCGGGTCGTCTCACGCCCGCTGCCTGTGAGGCGCTAGAACGATGACTGGTAGATCGCTCGCGCATCATTGAGGGTGAGCGGCTTGAACTCACCGAAGACCTCCCCTCTGTTCTGGTGCAGCGTCCCCATCCACGCCTCGATGTCGTCGGGCATAAGCCCAAGGTCACCAAGCGTCTTGGGCATGCCGAGACTCACGAAGAGTTGCTGCAGCTCGTCGATGGAGCGCGTGATGGTCTCAACGTCCGCATCATGCGTGTCGTCTTTCGGCATCAGTCCAAAGACGTCTTTCGCAAACGAGAGGAAGCGCTCAGGGTGTGCCGGCCATACGTAGCGCATCCACGCCGGGAGGATCACGGCAAGTCCCGCGCCGTGCGTGACCTCGCTGTGGTGCGCGGAGATCTCGTGCTCGAGGGCATGGCTCTCCCAGCCGCCTGCGCGCCGCTCGGCTGCGGTGCTTCTACCGCAGCCGCAGAGATCGTTGTGGGCGAGCGTGCCTGCCCACATGAGCGTTGCCCGCGCGTCGTAGTCATCAGGCTTTTTTGCCACCTGCCTGGCTGCCTCCATGATCGCCCTGATGAGCCCGCAGGCTATGTTGTCAGCTACGGGCACCGCGCCGATACCGCTGAAGTAGCGCTCGCAGATGTGGCAGATCATGTCCGTCACGCCTGCGGCGGTCTGGTACTGGGGCAGCGTGAAGGTGAGCTCGGGGTCCATGATGGCGACGCTCGGGCGAAGGACGTCTCCGCTCACGCCCCTCTTGAGTCGCAGCTTGTCGTTGCTGATGACGCAGGAGCCCGATGCCTCTGAGCCTGCCGCTGGGATGGTGAGCGTGGTGGCGATGGGTAGACTCGCCTTGATGGGAGTCCTTCTCTCGAAGAGCTCCCACACGTCCCCATCGTAGGGCACGCCAAACGCGATCGCCTTCGCGCAGTCGATGACCGACCCACCTCCTACGGCGAGGATCAGGTCAACGTTTTTCTTGCGGGCGAGGTCGATGCCCTCACGTACGAGTCTAACTTCGGGGTTGGGCCTCACTCCGCCAAGTTCTGTGTAGTCGACACCTTCCGTGCTAAGTGATCTCTCAGCACGATCGAGCACGCCCGTGCGCTTGACGGAGCCTCCGCCGTAGACGAGAAGCACGTTTCTGGCCCCCAATGCTGCAACCTCGGCTCCTGTCTTGTCCACGTAACCCCTGCCGAACACGATGCGCGTGGGGGATTGAAAGATGAAGTCGTTCATGGCCTTCCCTTCGACGATGGCGTCTGTCCGTATGGGATCATTGTACGTCGCCTTGAGCTTCGGACTCCGTCCTTGCCATGCGTCTTGTTCGGTGCGTGGGAGTGCCATGAGGTGGGGATGGCTTGCCTTGCATCTCCCAGTTGTCTGCCATCTCTGCCATGCGCGAGGCGTATGATTGTCGGGGTAGAGAAAGACGTGTCGATGTGTGGGCTTGCGTCAATACGGTGGGAGGGACATGTTCTGGTCACTGGTAAGTCTCTTTGTGCTCATCGGCATCATCAGGCTTGTCGTTATGCTGGTAAAGGGCTTCATGGCATGGCTCGGGCGGGGCAAGCCCATACAGCGTGCTGCAGAGAACCGAGAGCTTCCCGACGATGTGCGTAAGGCTGCGGCCCAGCTCGACTTCTACTACCGCCTCAAGGGCTACCGGAAGGAGATGGGCAAGCCGACCAGGCTCACCATAACCCAGCTCCGATCCATTGCCGAGGCCGAGCGACTCGTCCGCAACGATCGGGCTGACCACATGAGGGTGGGTTGGTACCAGGTGGTCATCCTCTTTCTGGTAGGCTCGGTGGCGGGACTCATCCTCGAGCAGGTCTGGATGTTCGTCACCGAGGGGCTCACCGAGGGTCGCTACGGCTTGGTCTGGGGACCGTTTTCCCCGCTTTACGGCGTTGGTGCGGTGCTTCTCACCCTCATCTGCCTGCGCATGCGCAAGAGGGAGGCCGCGTGGTGGCAGGTCTTCCTAGTCGCGATGGTTGTGGGTGGTCTTTTGGAGCAGGTCACCGGCTGGGGCATGGAGACCTTCATGGGTGCCGTGTCGTGGGACTACACGAACGTCCCGGGCGCCATCACCAAGTGGGTTGCCGTGCCGTTCCTCTTCTTCTGGGGCGTCCTTGGCCTGGTGTGGGCAAACCTCATCACACCGTGGCTGCTGAGCGTCATTGGTGAGCCGACGACGCGACGCCAGGTCGTGTTCGTGCTGTTCCTTGCCGCCTACCTTGCCCTCGACATCTTCATGACACTTGCGTGCTTCACGCGCAGGGCGGCTCGCGACGCAGGCATCCCGCCTCGAAACGACTTCGAGCTGTGGGTGGACGAGCGCTTCTCGAACGAGTTCATGAGCAATCGCTTCCAGAACATGATTGTTGGTGAGTGAGTCCCTTCTCGTACGCCTGTGCAGTTCTTTCCAGCCTGCGATATGCCCTCATAGAGGGTCCGTAGAGCGATCAAGGCTCGTTCGTGAGGGCAGGCCGCGCGTGGCCTGGGTCTGACGCTTGCGTCGACGTTGATGGCTACAAGACCGTGCTCTTGGCGGGTGTGTACGCGTTCGCTGGGGGCGATGCGCTGATCTAGTCCCAAAGGCGACAGAGCCCTGCTGGTCAAGGAACCCTACCTCGCAACCTCGATGGGTTCGAGAGCGACAGAACGATCACCAACAGCGCGAGGGAGTTCGACGGCGTGAGGCCTAACTTATCCGTCGGCCTGGTTTGTTCCGCGCCCCCTCAGCAGCAATCATGCCAAGAGATTCATATTTATGGAGAAAGCACCGATATATTGGTACTAAATTTAGCATCAGTTATATTGTGAATATCTGAACATACAATAGTGGGTATAAAGGTTGTTGGAGGTGTGTATATGCCTGCAAAGAAAAGAGTCAGCCCTGCGATATTGGTTGGACTTGTGGAGATTGGTGTCGCGAACGTTCCGACATGCGCATATGCAGATACGACGTCCTCGACACCTTTCAACCCCGTATCCGTCTTCATGGCGGGTTTCGCTGTTGGCTTCTTGATTGCGGTCGGTGTCTTTGTCACATATAAGAGCGTAGCTAGGCGAAGAGAACGGGCGGGAAAGAGTCTCGAGGCGACGACGGAGGATAGTCTACGGATAGTCGGCGTTAATGCGTTAGGACCGAGGATGGCCTTGGAGGACCAGGCCGCCTCTCTGCGACAGGTGGGGCGCATCGCTCTTGGCATAGAGAGCGATATCGAGAGCCCCAAGAGCTATGAAGCACTATCTGCCGGCGCTGCCAGAACGTCATCGCGCAGTGTGAGGGAGGTTCTTTCTAGGCGTCTTGATGGCAATAAATCGGCTCATCATCTGTCATCGGGTGCGCGAACGGTGCGACAAAAGACAAGTAAGTAAAATACCATCCATCGCTGACAGTTGACAATCATAGAGTACTCTATAGTGATGCCACAGGTGTCGTAGGTCTCTTGTGAGGTGGTGGTTTTTGGTGGACTATGGTATAGAAATATCAGTGATGCAATCCCAGGATGCGACAACCTTGTAATAACGGATGTATTAGCTTCTACAGAATATATCCGTATAGTACTAGTTCAGATTTACTAAAGCTAATCATATGCTAGTATAGTAGTAAGCTTCGGTTTGTATAAGAGTTGAATCGTAGACTTCTCTGAGGCGGTGGTTCTGGTGGGTTACGGTGCAGGAATATCAACACTAATAATCAGTGTAGGTTTGTATGAATCTGCAAATGTAGCAAGACAGCTACGCATTCTATATGTATCTGCTGAAGAATCATTTTCTCGTGGCACATCGCATGCTGTCGGACAAAGACAGGAAAGGCTTGGTAGATAAGTATGGCGGCGGGGGTGGTGGCTGAGGATCTGATGAAGACAGGTGTCCAAGGGGGATGCGGCAACCATACCGCGCTGTTGCCTGGCAGGTCGTTTTTGAATCTGGTGCAGGGTGGGAAGCGGAGAGAGCACGACTCGTTGGATTTGTTTGCTGCGAAAGCGCCAATGCTTCCGGATGCTGATGTGTATGCTGCCGCAAAACGACTTGACCAGCGATATGCATATCGCTTCTTCAAGCGCCTATTCGACATTACCTTTTCCGCCCTCGTGCTGGTTCTACTCTCTGGACCCATGTTGCTGGTTGCCCTCGCGATCAAGCTCGACTCACCGGGCCCTGCCCTCTTCAGGCAGAAACGTGTGACAAAGGGCGGCAGGCGCTTCTATATCTGGAAGTTCCGCTCCATGTACCAAAATGCGGAGAAGAGACTCCCGGAGCTCCGGAAGCTCAACGAAAAGGACGGCCCCGTATTCAAGATCAAGGATGATCCACGTATAACGAGAGTGGGTAGGTTCATTCGCAAAACTTCGATCGACGAGCTCCCCCAGTTCTTCAACGTTCTTGTGGGTGACATATCAGTGGTGGGTCCTCGCCCAGCGCTGCCCTCGGAGGTTGCCCGCTACACTGAGCGTCACCAACAGCGCCTGTTAGTCAAGGGTGGTATCACCTGCTACTGGCAGACAAGGCGTAACAGGGACTACATCTCGTTCGACGACTGGGTGAGCCTCGATCTGCTCTACGTGAAGCAGTGCTCACTGTGGACGGATCTAAAACTGATCATCCAGACGATTGGCGTGGTGCTGGCAGCCCAGGGAAGTTAGCGGAGTATGGCGCAACATGCCTCTATCACTGAGTTTTCCTCCCGTATTTGCCGATGAGGGTGCCTCCTCAGATTGGAGTGGTGAACAATGAGGGGAATCATCCTCGCGGGAGGAAGCGGCACACGCCTCTACCCGTTGACGTCCGTGACAAGCAAACAGCTCTTGCCTGTGTATGATAAGCCCATGGTGTACTACCCCCTGAGCACACTAATGTTGGCGGGCATACGCGACATCCTCATTATTTCGACTCCGCAGGACACACCTAACTTTGAGCGTCTGCTGGGTGACGGAAGCCAATTTGGCATCTCTTTGCAGTACGTGGTTCAACCAGAGTCTGACGGACTTGCAAGGGCCTTCCACTATGGGAAGGACTTCGTTGCGGGTGGTGCCTGCGCGCTCGTGCTCGGTGACAATATCTTCTATGGCAATGGACTCAGCCGACACCTGCGCAGGGCAGTGGAAAATGCCGCCAAGGCACGCTCGACTGTGTTTGGCTACCGAGTTGACGATCCCGAGCGCTTTGGCGTGGTGGAGTTTGATAAGCACTACAATGTGGTCTCCATCGAGGAGAAGCCCGCACACCCAAAGAGCAACTATGCGGTGACGGGCCTGTACTTCTATGATGAGCGCGTGACTGAGTATGCGGAGCACGTATGCCCCTCTGCCCGCGGTGAGTATGAGATCACGGACCTCAACCGAATGTACCTTGAGGACGGGACGCTTGATGTCGTGACCCTCGGCCGCGGCTACGCATGGCTTGATACTGGTACCATGGAGAGCCTCTTCGAGGCGGGGCAGTTCGTGCGTACTGTGGAGGAGGCACAAGATCTTCCGGTTTCGGTTCCCGAGGAGATCGCCTTCGAGAACGGATGGATTTCTAAGGACGTCCTGCTAGAGGCTGCCACCAAGTATGGGAAGTCAGTCTATGGGCAACATCTGCGAACCGTCGCTGAGGGAGGTATTGCCCCTGACCGCCACTTTGGGGAGGAGTAGCCATGTCCGAAAGCTTCGAACCCAAGAACATCATTGTCACGGGCGGCTGTGGCTTCATAGGCAGCAACTTCGTGCGCTGGATGGTAGCGAACCATCCGGAATGTCACGTGACCGTGCTTGACAAGCTTACGTACGCGGGTAACCCAAAGAATATTGCTGGTCTCCCTGAGTCGCAGGTCGAACTCGTGGTGGGTGACATCTGCGATGCTGATCTTCTCGACCGCATTGTCCCTGGACACGATGCCATCGTGCACTATGCGGCCGAGTCTCACAACGATAACTCCATCTTCGACCCCGAGCCGTTCGTACGGACAAACGTCGTGGGCACGTACCGGCTACTGCACGTAGCGGGGAGGTATGACATCCGCTACCACCACGTGAGCACGGATGAGGTCTATGGGGATTTGGATCTCGACGAACCCAGGCGCTTTGAACCTGATGACCCATACAAGCCCTCGAGTCCGTACAGCTCCACCAAGGCGAGCTCTGACCTGCTTGTGCGTGCATGGCACCGTACCTACGGTATTCGTGCCACCATCTCCAACTGCTCGAACAACTACGGGCCTTACCAGCACGTGGAGAAGTTCATCCCCCGCCAGATAACGAACGTCCTCTGTGGTATCCGCCCAAAGCTTTACGGTACGGGAAAGAATGTGCGTGATTGGATCCACACCGAGGATCACTCCCGCGCAGTGTGGGACATTCTCGCGAAGGGGCGTATCGGGGAGACCTACCTCATCGGCGCCAACGGCGAGCGCTCGAATATCGACGTGCTCCGTTCCATTCTCTCCGCCATGGGTCAGCCCGAGGACGCCTTTGACTGGGTGCGCGATCGTCCCGGCCATGACCGTCGCTACTCGATCGATTCCGCCAAGCTCGAGGACGAACTCGGTTGGAGACCCATTCATGCGGACTTCGGAGAGGGTCTCGACCAGACCATCGAGTGGTATCGCGACCACGAGAGCTGGTGGCGTCCTGCCAAGGAGACCACCGAAAGGAAGTATGCAGCTCAGGGGCAGTAGGAGTTTTCATCATGTCTGACATCGAATTTGAGAAGCAGCTCAAGGTAGAGGAGACTGGCATCGCCGGCCTCAAGGTGGTGGACCTCTCCGTTCACGGCGATAGTCGCGGCTGGTTCAAGGAGAACTGGCAGCGTGCCAAGATGGTTGCACTGGGTATTCCTGACTTTCAGGTTGTCCAGAACAATATCTCCTTTAACGCTGAGCGGGGCGTTACGCGCGGCATTCACGCGGAACCATGGAACAAGTTCGTCAGCGTCGGTGCTGGTAAGATCTTCGGGGCCTGGGTGGACCTCAGGCAGGGAAGCGGGACCTATGGTAGGTCCTTCCATTGTGAGCTGGGACCCGATCGGGCAGTCTATGTCCCCAGAGGCGTTGGCAACGCCTTCCAGGCACTCGAAGATGGCACCGTGTACACCTACCTCGTGGATGCACACTGGTCGGCTGAGCTCAAGAAGACGTACACCTTCGTGAACCTTGCCGATCCGGCGCTGAACATCGATTGGCCAATACCGCTCAACCGGGCCATGCTATCTGTGACTGACAAGAGTCACCCGTATCTCAAAGACGCCGTCCCCATGGCGCCCAAGCGCACCTTGGTCACCGGCTGCAATGGCCAGCTGGGCCGCGCCGTACGGGCCCTCGTGGGGGATCGCGGCACCGGACTTGCCTTCGACTGGACTGACTGCGACGTATTTGATGTGAGCGATCCCGCAGAGTACACAAAGTATGACTGGGACCTGTACGAGACGGTGATCAACTGCGGGGCGTACACGGCGGTTGACAAGGCGGAGACACCGGAGGGGCGTGTGGAGGCCTGGAAGGCGAACGCGACGGGCCCGGCGCTGCTCGCCCGTACCTGTGCCGAGCACGGCATCACGCTCGTGCACATCTCCAGCGACTACGTCTTCGACGGCACCCATGCTACGCACGACGAGAGTGAATCATTCTCTCCGCTTTCTGTCTACGGACAGTCAAAGGTAGCTGGTGACCTTGCCGTGATGGGGTGCCCCCGCCACTATATCTTGCGTACGAGCTGGGTCGTGGGTGACGGTCACAACTTCGTGAAGACGATGGTCGGTCTCTCGAACCGCGTGGTCGATCCCAATGATGCACTAGACCGCGTTACGGTCGTGGACGATCAGCTCGGGCGGCTTAGCTTTACCAAGGACCTTGCGCGAGCCATCTTCCACCTGCTGGACTCAAAGGCTTCGTACGGTACCTACGATTGCACGGGCTCTGGCGCGGTGAGGTCGTGGGCGTATGTAGCTCGCACCATATTCGACCTCGTCAACGGCAATGGTAATAAGGTTGTGCCTGTGGCTACGGACGACTACTATGCGAACTCTAAAGGACCCACTGCCCCTCGCCCCAAGCACTCTGCGCTCGATCTCCACAAGCTTAGCGCTACTGGTTTCGATATGTCTGACTGGGAGGTTGAACTCGCTGAGTATGTCGACGTACTTCGCAGTGAGGGAGACACGGAGTAAGTGACGCATCTTCTGCCATGTCGTGCCATGGTGCCGAGAAAGAGTGATCGAGGCAGGGGGGCACGATGGGCAGCACGAGGCGCAGGCAGGCCGGGGGGAGATGGGCAGGATGGGCAGCCCCCGCGCCCTGCCGGCTAGGTACCCGGGCGATGGGGCCGCGAGAGGCGTCTGACGGGGGTCAGGTGGCCGGAGGGATGGGAGTGCGAGAGGTGCGGGTGCGCGACGTGCTAGCCCGTCGCCGGGCGCAACCGCACCTGGCGGCGCAAGAGGTGCCCCCGCCACCTCTCGGCGGCGGCCGGGACGGCCACGCGGCACCCCGAGGCGCGCCTGCGCCGCCGGTCCCGTGCCATGTGGCTGCTGGCGAGGTCGAGGGGGGCGTGTCCGCCCCCGGGACCGCCCAATGTCATTAACTTAAGCTGGTGGCATTCACATCGGCAGGGCGCCTGAGGTGGGTCGCCCAGACATGACTGTCTGTGCGGCTTTCGCTCGCAGAACGTGTCGTGCGACTTGCGGTCGCTTGCCTAGGACTTGCGGTCGCCAGAACGCTCTCTTGTGGGTGTCGCCGTGGCGGTTTGCGCGTTTGCCTCCGAGCCCGTCGCGGTCACAGGCGCGGGCGGGTCGGACTGGCACGAGGCATCGCCCCAGCTCGGCGACTATGTCTGACATCATCGCCTCTCGCACGGCCGCGTCCCCGGCGAGCACGGCCCCGGCGGGCTCGTCCCTCGGCACGCCGATGGCGACCGTGCGGCTCGCAACCGTCCGGTGCCCGTGCCCACGCGCGGCGATGTCGCCAGGGGCCTCCCTCTCGGCCTCGTTGGCCAGGCCGGACGCGACGTTGGCGAGGTAGGCGGCGGCGCAGGCGTCCTGCCCTGTGAGCCTGGGCCCGGTGCCCGCGAGGCTCCCCGTCTGCGGGCGGTCCCTCGTGAACCGGAGGCACGTCCCGGCGCCCCACCTCATGTGGCAGGCCTCGGCGGGCCCGTTGGTCGCCGGCACGTCGCCCCCGATGGCGGCCGCCGGCCTCTCCGGGGCCTCGCCCCCCGCGCCGGCCGGCGCGCGGCGCACCCGCAGCGGCGCGTGGCCCACCAGGCGCCCCCGGGCGTCCCGGTCGGACCTCCCGGCGGACCGCGGCCCGGGGCTGGCTGGCCCGGGGCCCGGCCGAGGGTCGCCACCCGCCGCCTCGCAGGCCCCGGACCCCGCGCCCGTGGAGCTTCGCCGGCGGCGCGCCGCGTGGGGGACGCCCATGTCGGAGAGGGCGGCCATCAGGGGGAGAGGCGGGTGGCCCCCGCCCGTCACGAGCGCGAGAGGCAGCCCGCCCACCGCGTCGGCCACCGCCCCGGCATGGCCGGGCGCCTCGGCGCGCCCGTCGAGGCCGCCCCGGCGCACGGCAAGGCCGGGCATCTGGCGGTTTACCACGCCGGACGCCCCGGACGGGCCCATCGTCGCCCGGTCGCGGCCGTGGCCCGACGGGCCGTCCCGGCGCGCGATCGTCTCGGCGTTGGTGGGCACGTCGGACGCCGGGCCGCAGGTCGCGACGAGGAGCATGCCCCCGTGGGTGCGCCAGTCCCCGTCGGCGTAGACGCCGGCCGCATGGTGGCGGGCGAGCCCGAGCAGGGCCTCGGGCCTGAGCCTCTTCCTTGCCTTGAGGTATCCGGGCACGCCTGTCGGCCCCGCCATGAGCGCCTCCCTGGCGAGGTCGCGGACTCCCGGCGGGGGCGTCCTGCCCTTGCGGGCCACGACGCTCTCCACCAGCAGGTCGTGCGGCATCTTGCGCCTGCGGGCGAGGTCCGGCGGGCGGGTCCCGCGGGTGGCGGGGAGCGCGTCGCTGCGGACAGACTCGAGGTCGCGTCCCATGCGTTCCGCCACGCCCACGTGCGACACCCCCCCCGCCGGTCCCAGGCCAGCCTCGGCCTCCTCGCCCGCCTCGGGCCAAGGCGCCTGGTCGGACGTGACGCGCCCGACGTCCGGCACAGTCCGCCGCGCGACCCTGCCGCCAGCCCCCGCGCTCCCGGCGACCGGGGCGACTCGGTGCCGTCGGCGGACCTCCTCCGCCGCGCCCTCACGAACAAGTTCCCACCACGTCCTCCTTACGTATTGTCCCATAGGACTCAATTGTTCTCACTACATAAGAAGCCATTCAACAGGAAAAACCCATAGTTCATGTCAACTACACCGAGGCATGCGAGAAAGGGTCGGGAGCCTGTCCCGGCCCTTGGCCCCAGGCGTCCTGCCGATGTGAATGCCACCAGCTTAAGTTAATGACATTGGGGCTCGCCGCCCAGGTAGGGGTCTCGGAGAGCACGGCGACCCTCGTGCCGGGGCGCCTGCGCGGCGCCATGGCGAGGCCGGGGTGCCTCCGACGTGCTGTCGGGCGGGGTCGAGGCGGACGACTTCCTCATCGCCGCGCGCGACAGGACGAGGAGACGCGGTCCACGGGCCCGCGGCCGATGCTCGCGGCGGCCGGGCACACCTCGGGCAGGCGCGGGCGCCGCTCCCCCGGGGTCGTCCCGGACTGCGGGGCCCGCTGCGGCGCAAGTTCGACGCGGACGGGCGCGACGCGAGCCTCCACACCTCGCGCCACGTGATCTCGAACCTCGAGTCCTAGGCCACCGGACGTCCTGCGGCCTGTCGACGGCGGGGCCGCGGTCCTTACGCGGACGAGCTCTCCTGGAGGTACTCGCATCGCGGGCGCGACGCCACCACGGCCCTGGTCGCCGACTGCTGCCTGGGGTACTACCGCCGCGACCAGCTGCACGGGGAGGTCTTCCGCCCGCAGCCCCCGCCCCACCCGACCCGGGGGCGTCCGGGAGGCGGGGGAAGTACCGATACCCTGCGGTTATGAAGCACATTGGGGAGCATTTAATCAGATTCGGACACCCTCTCGATCTCCTCCAGTTCGAGGGACTCGACTCGTAACGTCACGAGCTTGAGGCCCTCGTTACCTAAGCGCTTGCGGCCGGGCGAATCTCGGGTTTCTGTTGCCGCATTTCAGTTTTGGCACTCATGAGTGACTTACTCGCGTGTCGAGTCGGAAATTTCCGCCAGTACGTCCGCAATCCGCTCGGAAGCGTGCCCGTCGCCGTAGGGGTTGGACGCATGGGACATTTCCGCGTACGCATCCGGGTCGGAAAGCAGTCGGCTGAACTCCCGGTAGATCACGTCTTCGTCGGTGCCCACGAGCTTCAAGGTCCCGGCCGCCACGCCCTCGGGACGTTCGGTAGCGTCACGCATGACAAGGACCGGCTTGCCCAGGCTGGGTGCTTCCTCCTGGATGCCGCCCGAGTCCGTGAGGACCAGGTAGGAGTGGGCCATGAAGTTGTGGAAGTCGAGCACATCCAGGGGCTCGATGATGCGAAGCCGGTCAAAGCCGTCGAGCTCTGCATGCGCCGCCGCGCGCGCCTTCGGGTTCATGTGAATGGGGCAGATGGCCTTGATATCGGGATGCTCCTCCATCACCCGGCGTATGGCCCGGAACATGCGGTGCATGGGTTCTCCCAGGTTCTCCCTGCGGTGGGCCGTGATAAGGATGAGGCGGGAGCCCTTAGCCCACTCCAGCTCGGGATTGCTGTAGCTCTCCCGCACCGTAGTCCTCAGTGCGTCGACGCCCGTGTTGCCGGTGACCCAAATCCTGCCCGCCGGCTTGCCCTCGTCGAGCAGGTTCTGCCTCGAGATCTCCGTAGGCGCGAAGTACCAATGGGTGATGATGTCAACGGCCTGGCGGTTGAACTCCTCGGGCCAAGGTGAGTTGATGTCGTGGGTGCGCAAGCCCGCCTCCACGTGCCCGACGGAGATCTGCAGGTAGAAGCAAGCCAGCGCCGCTGCGAAAGAGGTCGTGGTGTCCCCGTGTACGAGTACGGCGCTGGGCCTCTCCTCCAGTATCGGCTTCAGACGCGTGAGCACGTCGCTAGTCACGTCGAAGAGCGTTTGGTCCGTCCTCATCACTTTCAGGTCGTGATCCGGAACCACGCCAAAAACGTCGAGTACCTGCTGGAGCATCTCGCGGTGCTGACCCGTCACAGTTACCACTACGTCGAAGTCCTCGGTTCTACCCTTCAATATGTTCACGAGCGGGCACATCTTTATCGCCTCGGGACGGGTCCCGAAGATGAGCATCACTTTCCGTCTGCCCATGGTCACTCTCCTTCCTGGGTGCGCCCCCGTCTGCAGGCGCGGAACCTCCGCAACCCGGAGACCAGAGTCGTCATTGTGTCGTCGTGCAAAGCGGCCATGAGGACCGCGTAGGAGGTCATGCCCGTAATGACCTGCAGAGCCAGCGCCACCGTGCTGGGAAGCGACAGCAGGCCTACCGCCTGTACGCAGGCCACAATCACGATCGAGCCCAGAAGCGGCCGGGCCAGGTCGGCCAGCTGGTCGCGCAGCCTGTAGCCCAGCACCCGCACATTGGGCACCAGGGCCATCGCGCAGGAGACAGTGCCGGCTGCCACTGAGCTCGCCGCCAGGGCGACGGGCCCCAGAGTGATACTGCCGAACATGAGTCCCAGCTCGGTTGACTTGCGCACGACCTCCAGCTTAAGCGTGGTTCCGCTGTCGCCGAGACCTCTCATGGCCTGGGCGCAGATAATCTGGATTGGCTGGAAGCAATAGGAGATCGCGAATACCTGCAGGTAGGGCACGCAGCCCGCCCATGTCTCGCCCAGCAGGAGGGATACTAGGGGTGCAGCACAGGCGGTAAGGCCGAACATGAGTGGAAAGATGGCGAAACAGCTCGCCTGCACCGACCTGCGTACTATGGACAGGACGCGCCTCGGGTCGTTCTGCACACCGGAGAAGGTGGGGAGCATAACCTCCTGTATGCTGCCGGTCACGGCCTGCATGGCCGCCGCCGGGAACTGATGCCCGCGGTTGAAGAGGCCGAGCGTGGCCGTGTCGAAAACGCGCCCCACGATGAGGTTGCGCAGGTTAAGGAAGATCTGCACGAGCAGGTCGCCGGCGAGCACGTTGGCCCCAAAGCCGAAGAGCTCGCGTATGGAGGCCGCCGAGAAGTCGAGGTGGGGCCGCCAGCGCAGTGTGAAGATGAGCATCATACAGACGAAGAGCTGGTTGCCCAGCTGTTGGGCTACGAGCGCCCACACGCCCGCCCCCGCGAAGGCCAGCACTATGCCCGCCGTGCCCGTACACACAGCTATGGCGAGGTTTGCCACGAAGAGTTTGCAGAACTGGAAGGTCTTCTCGGCGTAAGCCACCTGTACCGAATTGTACGCACCGGGCAACAGCACCAACGCCATCACGCGCAGGATCTGGCAGACGTCGGGGTTGCCGTAGAAATCGGCCACAGCGGGAGCTGCCAGGAACAATACCAGGTAGATGGCGAGCGCCATCCCCAGCGAGAATACGAGCACGCTGGAGTAGTCTAGGTCCGTGGCCCCGTCCTTCTGGATGAGTGCCGTGTTGAAGCCGCCCTGCACGAACACCAGGGCGATGGCTGTGAAAACGAGCACGAGCGAGACGATGCCGTAGTCGGTGGGGCCCAGCAGGCGCGCTAGGACCAACGAGACCACGAACGAGACGAGCTGGGCGCTGCCGCGCTCGAGGAACTTCCACACGAGTGACGTGACGACCGTATGCTTGGAGATCTCAGCCATCTACGAATCGCCGCCCTTTCCGACTGCGTGCACTCGCTCGTAGAGCACCCAGCCCTCGAACATACGCAGATCCTCGGGCGTGGTGATCTTGATGTTTGAAGTTAAGCCCTTTGAGAACCACACTCGCTCGCCCAAGGCGAGCATGAGACTTGTCGTGTGCGGTTCCACTTTCTCGATGAGGCCGCGCCTCTTGCCCTCGGCGTAGACCCACTTGGCGTAGCCGTAGCGAAGCGCTTGCGGGGAGTTGAAGACCATGATCTGGTCGCGGTCGAGGAACTCCGTGGTGGACTCGCCATCGCCCTTTGTGGCGGCCAGGTAGACCTGGCTGTGTGCCGGGCTCGCGTTGCCGTGCAGCTTGCAGACCCGTATCGCGTCCGAGATAACTTCGTCGGAGACGAAGGGTGAGACCCCGTAGTGGATGAGCGCCTGGTCGTCATCTGAAATCCTGCCGTCCAAGTAGTCCAGCCCATTCATCACGGACTCCTGGAAGGTGGTCCCTCCGGGTGCGACCCAACGCACCTTGGAAAAGTCGCCCTTGAGGCAGATGTCGTCGATCTCGTCCTTCCACCCGTCGCGACAGACGACCTCGATGATGTCCACCTCGGGGTGCCTCTGGAAGCGCTCGATGGTGTAGGAGAGCACGGGCCGTCCCAGCACGCGCACGAACTGCTTGGGCACGTCAGCTCCCATGCGGGTGCCCCGTCCACCGGCGAGGATAATTGCGACATTCCTCATCGTTGGTCGCCGCTCTCGTACATCGAAAGCGCCAGGTCCGTGTAGAGGCTGAGCGCCCGCCAGGCGTTGAGCATGAAGTAGCCGTCCTCCCCGAGCGTGTCCTTGAAGAGCGCCCAAGAGAGCCAGTACCAGCTTGAGAGGACTGCCACCCCATAGGCGTGCCGCCTCCGCTCGAAGCTGACGTTGCCCCCGAAGTAGAGCGAGGTGATCTCGTCGTACTTCTCGCGAGTAAGGCCGTCCCTCACTGGCATGGTGGCGAGGTCGGCCATGGGGTCGTTCATCCCTGCGTACTCCCAGTCGATGAGGCAGGGCCCTTCTGGCCCCACAATCCAATTTACGGCGTAGGTGTCGTTGTGGCAGAGCACCTTGGGCCAGCCGTCCAGCTCCACGTGGTGCCAGACGCGGGTAACTTTCTCATGGATGCCCGCCTGCTCGACCCTGATGTCTCCTTTGGAGGCCGATGCCAGGCCCTGTAGACGCTCGCCCTCGGCGAGCATGTCCATGCGGTGGGCGCAGGTCACTCCGCTCCTATGCAGCGTCCGTATCTGCGCCACTCCCGCTGCCAGGTCATCAGGCCTGTTGTAGTCGAACTTCCTCTCAGAAGGCACGAAGCAGGACAGCTTCCAACCCTCCTCGGAAATGTCTATTACGCTGTAGTCGATACCCAGGTCCTTGGCCACGCCCTGCGCCACGACCTCCGCCGCGCGGTCCACCAGGGCCGACGAGCTTGCGCCCGGATGGCGGTAGACGTACCTCTCGCTCGCGACCACGAAGGTGAAGGACACGTTCGTGAGACCGGCGCTGATGGGCTCCACATCGCGGATGTCGGATGGCTTGCACCCCAGCAGGCGGCAGATGTTGCTCACGGCCCCCTGGTCCATATTCTGGAGCACCCCGTCGACCCCGAAGTCGCCGAGCGAGTCGAACTCCCTGTAGCCCTCGGGCGCGGGCCAAGCGTAGAGCGGGAGCTCGTCGGCATGCCTGCCCCAGAACTGCTCCCAAAACATGCCCCGGGTGCCAAGCCAGCTGCGCTCCTTGTCCCAGAGGAGCATAAGCCTGTCCGCGAACTCTGGAGTCAGGTAGACCGCCCCTACCATGCAAAGGCCCGACCCCGCGCCCGTGCGCATGCCGGAGAGCCTGCCGTCGGCAGCCTCGTCCACCACAAACTCGCGGGTGGCGTCGGTCTGCTCTTGCGCCATGCGAACAGACCGGCCTCTCGGCTTGAAGCCCAGGAACGGGTTCCTCTCGTACCACTGGTCGGCGTAGCAGGCGAAGGAGCCTCCCAACCTGTCCCGTACGAGGGCCATGCTGGCCAGACTGCCCTCGTCGGCCCAGTTCGGACTCACAACAAGGTTCACGCCCATCTTTTCAGCCAAGTAGAAGAACCGCTCCTTCTCGTAGCCGATTACGACTGTGACGTCCCCGATCCCGGCCTCGTGCAACTGCCGGATCTGCCGCTCGATCAGTACCTCGCCTTGGTACTCGAAGAGACCCTTGGGCTTGTCGTAGAGCGGCGGGAAGAACTTGGAGGACTTGCCGGCGGCGAGGATGACGGCCATCTTCACGCTACTCATGGGCATTTTCTTTCCAGAAAGCCTCGAAGCAATGGTGTGACTTGCGCTGTTCGATGGGCGGCAGCTGCATGTAGTCATCGTAGAGCCTAGTGAGGTAGTCCTCAACGCGATCTGGCACGGTGAACTCCATCCTGCAGAATTCCTGCGTGCGGTTACCGCCGAACCATTCCAGCGGGTAGGTCTCCCTCTCTCTCCCGTAGACGCAGTAGGTCGAGGGACTAACGTAACCCGTTTCGCCATTCGAGTCGACGGCTTTGGCGACCTTGTCTATCCGCACGGAGAAGCGCCGTGGTCCTAGGGCGTTCAGAAACCACTTCCCCATTCTCTTAACGGGATGTGTGGAGGTTGTCGGAGCATACTGAGCCGCCTCCCATTCGCGCTGGATTCTGTCTAGTCTATGGTAAAGAGCTATTCTCTCACTGTCATTTGCAGGCACGGCGTCGAGCACGAACACGTCCACGTAGACGCCTAGGTCGAAAGCCTCAACCTGGTCCGTCTGGTGCAGTACGGTCTGCGTATCCACGACCTTGGGCAACGGCAACGTGTACCTGGCCTCGTTCTCGGTGCAGACGAGGCGATATCTGCCGCCAGTCCTCTTGTCCGCCGCTACGTAGCGTTCGAAGTCGGTGCGCAGCATGTACACGTCCACGTCGTCGTCCCAAGGGATAAACCCCTTGTGGCGAACCGCCCCGAGTGCGGTCCCGTAGCCCAGGAAGTAACGAATGTCCTCGGCATCACAGAGTTCCTTTATGTGCTTTAGGGTCTCGAAAGCTATCTGCTTGATCTCCCTATCCTTGACAGGTCTCATTTTCACCACCTACGCAAGCTCGCCGAGGACGTTGGCCCAGCTCCTAGCCCAGCGATCCCTCGAAAACGAGTCCTCCGCCGTCTGTCGCGCGTTGCGCGTGAGGCGCTCTCTCAGCGCGGCGTCTCTCATGAGTGCGACCACGGCCCGGTACAGGTCGCCCGCCTCCGGGCGCACCAGCAGGCCGTTGTGGCCGGAAAGGACGATGTTCGACATGCCGCCCACGTCCGTGGCCACCACCGCGCATCCCGCCGCCATCGCCTCCAAGAGGGAGAGCGACGTGCCCTCGGAGGCCACCGAGGGCACGAGCGCGATGTCGAAGTGGCCATGGAAGGCCACGCTCTCATCTGCGTCGTAGCGGGTAAAGGTGACGCGTGGGTTGTCATCGAAGCGCTCGTGCAGCCCGGCCTCCATGGAGCCCTCGCCCGCCACGGCCAGTTCGACTTCAGGATGCTCGGCCAGCACACGCGGCATCACGTCCATGAGCAGGCCGCAGCCCCGTATAGGCTCGAAGCGCCGCGCGAACACAACGCGGACCCTCCCGTCGTGCGGGCGCTCTGGCACCGGGGTCGAGGTATCCACGAAGTTGGGGATATAGGTGTAGGGCAGCCGATTGGCCACGCTAAGCGCTCGCATCCAGTTGACGTAGTTTAGGTCCACGCACACCATGCGGGAGACGAGGGAGTGGAACCCCAGCTGCCGCTTGCCCTGCGCGACACGAGCTAGCAGCGCCTTCGTGCCGGTGAGCTCACGACCCTTGTAATCGGTGGTGTCCCAGTAGATGCCGTGTTGAATGGCGATAGAGCGCTTGAAGGGGTGCTCACGAATGAGAGAAGAGGTTCCAAAGATGAAAATGTCTGCCTTGGAATCCCCATGCTCGAGCGCCTTCTGAACGAGAACTTTCGTCGGAGTGTTCATCCCACCCTTGATGGAATGGAGAGCAACGCCTTCGATTGTCGTGTCGATTGCCTGGTCGCTTGCAAAGACCACGTGTGGTTCTATATCAACGGAGTTGAACACATCACACAGGTTGCGAATGTAGGTCTCGATGCCGCCTATCTCGTAGCGTCTCTCTTTGAAACAATAAAAACGGCTATAGAGTATGAAGATCTTGCTCATTGATCACCTTTCGTAACTTGGAAATTGCGGCCGCAAGCGGATTGGGCGCCTGAAGAGCAGACTGTGGCGCGATCGCACCGCAGCAGATGGCGACAACACTGCTTCCTTTGCGGTGACGCGGTAATAGTCAAGAAGCCCCATAAGAGCGAAGAACTCGTATTGACTGTCGAACGTCGCGAAGAGTGTGATGCTGATGACCGCGAGGATATAGGCGATATAAAGGGTCCTCGAGCTCCGCAGGTCTTTTCTGAGCACACGACCAGAGCGCCACAACGCCCTAAGCAGGAGGAACGTCTCGAAAATGCCCCAGTACATTCCGTACTGCAGGACGGCGGACTTCGCGCTCATGCCGAAGTCGCTATTCGAATAGATGTAGGTGTTGATCTCTGACATGTTGAGCGAGATACCCATGTTGCCGAAGAACCCTTGGAAGCGCTCCAACATATCCGGAAAGAGCTGCAGGTAGAGCGCGTTTCCGGTGCCGAAGGGGTAGATCAGCGAATACAGAAAGGCTACAGCGTTTGAGAGCGTACGCGTAGCTGTTGAAGTGTACTGACTGATATCAGACTGGAAAAGTTCAGTCATCTTATCGAAGATTCCCGGCACGCCTGCAACAACTAAGACAATAGGAACGATAAGCAAAGTCCACCTCGCATCATGCCGTATGAGCACGCACAATGCAACTACGACCGCCACGATCACCATCACAAGCAGCGACTTTGCCACGGTCGTTGCAATCATAAACGTTATGGCCGCGATAACCGCAAAGCCTGGGGCCTGCCAATTCTTCACTTTAAAGCAATAATGTAGCGCCACGCCGCCGTAGACAATGATGAGAGGTGTGGTCCAGGAGGCCTCGGTCGTGAGGAGTCTCGGCCTGTTATAGGGGAAGATGCCCGAGTAATGGGCCCATGGTAGGGCATTGGGCAGTTGAATGTACTCAACGATTGCGATGACGGTCAAGATCACGAACGCATGAAAGAACGGCCTGGTAACTCGCTCCTCGTCATATCCCTTTGCAAGATATGAGACAATCATCAGATATGAACCTATTGATAGCGCCGTGAGCAGTCCTCTCAAAGACTTGGACATAATATCCTCACCCTTAAGTACCGTGGAGTTACCCGTCAGGACCCATACAAGGTCGGCGATGATGTTTATGGCAATGAGGTAAAAAAGGAGCCTCCACCAAACGTCAGTAAAAGTCCCTCGCCTCACCAGCCTCTTATGCATCGTCAAAAGGAGAAAAGGGACACATGCGACTAAAGATAGCAGGGGTACAAACGAGTATCCATAAGATCCAAGCGAACTCTTTAAAGGGCTGTCCTGCCAAATAGGCAGTACGATCATGAGCCAATAGAAGATGTATCTCATTCGGCCGTCCTAGATTCATCTTGCAAAGAATGAGTAATATGTTTTTGACGTATTTGTACAAATTTGTTGAAGATGCACTCGTACATCCCGGGTGCATGGGTGATGACAACGAAGCGGGTCTTGTTTGCTTTAGATATATGGTTGTCGCGAAGAATCGTAGCTAGATTCCTTTTTATTTCATCCAGACATGCTTTCTTCGTCTCTGACACAAACTTATCAGATTTATCGGAACGAAGTGCAATCCGGAAAATCCTCGTTAAATGAAGTGCTCGCATAAATGCAATAGCATCCCATGACGCCCCAATGAGTTGCAATTCGTAGCTCTGCTTGGCCAGAGCGCTCATATAATCTCTGATCTGTTGAATTGGAACAGCTTTTGCGTTGACCGTAGAGCCCTTTCTTCTGACGTGATAATAAAGAGGTTCATCCAGATACAGTAACGTCTTGGCAGAAGAAATGTATTCGGCTCCTATGGCAACATCTTCGTAAAAACGTTGCCCCAATGGGTGAGCTCGAAATAACGAGACTGGCGCCATACGCCCCCAGCAGCAAGAAACCAAGTCTCTGTACAACAGATCGTCGATAGTGGCTGTTCTCCATACCGTTTTCTGCTCTATTTTATTTGGTACAATCGTCTCATTGGGACTTTGAATGCTTACGTCAACGAATCCTGTGATGGCCATACAGTTCTCATGTGCCGAAACGCCCTCGACTAAACGTTGTATGTATTGAGGAGCTACATAATCATCACCATCGATGAAAGCGACGTATTCTCCCGTAGCCACATTCAATCCATGGTTGCGCGCTGAGGCTTGCCCTGAGTTGTTCTGTCTGATAAGCCGTATACGCTTATCCTTTGTTGTAAATTCATGAATAGCTGCTTTGGTTGAATCCTTGGAACCATCGTCTATGCAGATGATTTCGAGCTTTTGGTATGTCTGGTTGACCACCGAGGAAAGACAGTAACTTACACAATCCTCTAGGTTGTAAAAAGGGATAATTGCTGACACAAGCGGTTCATTTTCCACGCTTACACCCCCCATAAGGACGCAGTAATATCGTACCTGCGATCATCGAGTCTCATGTGCAGGAAGCGAATCCTGTAAGCGCTCATCATGCAACCCCCTCGTCGAGCTGGAGGTATCGCTTGCAAAGACGCGCAGCTATCTCATCCGCGCCGTGCTTGCGGAACGGCTTGGCCGCGAGGTCGACTCGCCTATCGGCCACCCTCTCCGCCATGTCCATCACGGCGTCGGCCCATGCTTGGGCGTCGCCCAGAGGTAGGAAGCGGACATGTGCGGTGAGGTCGACCTCCGTCGGAACTGCGTCGGACACCACGCAAGGCAGCCCGGCGGCCTGCGCCTCCATGGGGGCCATTCCCAGCCCCTCGTAGCGGCTGGGGAAGCAGAATATGTCGAAGGCCGAGTAGGCCCTAGCGGCGTCCATGTAGCCCGGCGCCACGACGCGGCCGTCCACGCCGAGACACCCGGCCTCGATGGCGGGCCTGTCGGGGCCGTCTCCTACGAGCGCGAGCCAGGCGTCGGTGCCGGCCTCGAGCAACTCCTTAAGGACGCGCAGAAGAAAGATTTGGTTTTTGGGGGGTGACCATCGGCCCACGTGACCGATCACGAGTGCGTTTTCCGGCACGCTCCAGGCAGCCCTCATCTCTTCGCGGGCTCTGGAGTTGAAGGTGAAGCGTGAGAAGTCGATGGGGTTAGGCAGCACCTCGAAGGGGGCCTTGCCGAAGAGCCAGCGACCTGCGTGCTCGGTGCATGCCATACGCAAGGTCGGGTAGCGGTTGGCTTGCGTGCGCAGGATGTTCTTGGCGGTGTTGCGCAAGAATTCACCACGTCCGCTTGCTGAGTGCGAGTGCGCGATGCGCACGGGCACACCGGCACGCTCCGCCTGATGCAAGGGGAAGACGGAAAGAGAGTTCATATGCGCGTGGACGATTCGCCACTCGGGATGGGCACGGAAGAGCTCGTAGGAAGTCCGCTTGAAATCGGGGAGGCGCGTGTAGGTGGGAACCGTGTAGACGCTCCCGCCTAGGGACTCCACCTCATCCCTAGGCACGACCGAGGAGGCATCCGTGACCACAAAGTCAAACTGCATACACGAGCGGTCGATGTGCCTATAGAGTGTCATGACAACCGCCTCGACGCCCCCGCCGACCATGTTGCCCACAAACTGGCATACCCGGATGGGATTGCCAGATACACTCTCCGACATGGGCTACATCACCGTTGAAAGGGCAGAGCAGAGATTGAGCATGGGCCATTTGAACTGTACGTTTACCAACAGAAGCACCCCCACCCGCTATACGCGGGAATTATTAGAAACTATACGTACTATACGTACGTTTTGATTCGCTCAAAACAAGTGTATTTTAGGCCCATTGGTAGTTCGTGTGGGCGACTATCGGCCACAAGAACTACCAAAGGGCCAAAACTTGACAGAACACACGCCAGCGGTACCCGCACCATGTCGGGCTTGGCGTGACCGCACTCGTCGGCGTAGGCCATCAGCCTATCCGGGCGCAGGAGGGAGTTCAGCAGGAACGCGTCGCCGAACGATACGGCGAGCCTCGGACGCGCGGCACGGGCGTTGCGCCTCCTCGGCCCTCCGACGCCCTCCTGCGCAGGTCCGAACTCGCCCGTCACCAGGTCGTAGGAGAACATCCCCCACTCCCGGCTGCGATACACTCCGCGCGCCCTGTCCACGATCCGCCCCAGGTATGCGCGGTCCTCCTGCGTGACTTTGGTCCCTTCCCTCACCTCACGGACCTGACGACTGTCGCGTACTCGTTACCGTCCGCGACGCTGCGGCTGATACACGTTCCCGCCCCATGGGATAGGTGAGAGCCTCATTCCGCATGACACCGGACGCAACCGCCGCACGCAAGCGACGGCCTGAGGGTCTCCGCAGCCGGGCACAGGCTCTCGGGGCAGGCGACGATTCGGGTTTGCGCCAGTGGGCTAAGGAAGTGCTGGGAAGTCAGGTTTAATGCATCTCGTAACCCACATCAATGATGACATGGCTATGAATGCTCGGCAACAGACGTAGGACGGTCTTTGTAGAGTATGATCTTCTCGATTGTTGGAAGACTGATAGACGAGGAGAAGGCGTGGCCAAGGCATTACAGAAGCGGGAACGGAACTCCGCCATAGAGGCGCTCAAGATCGTGGCCATGATTGCGATCGTGTTCTCACATGTGACACAATCGCTGCAGTTGCCGGAGATAAGCGGGGGAGGTGCTGCTCTCAACACGATAGACACGCTCTCCTACTGCGTGGACTTCAAGACCGCATCTGCCGACCCCACGATGTGGCTTCTTGTCTGCCTGCGCACCCTCGGCGCCTGGGGTAACGCGGTCTTCGTCATCTGCTCGGCCTGGTTCCTCTGCAAGAGTGACAAGGTAAGCTTGAACAAGATCGTCAAGATGGTCCTGGATGTCTTCCTTATCTCCGTCGTCATCTTGGTGGTGGCGTTGCTCGTCGGCGTGCGCCCCGGTATTAAGAACATCGTCAAGTGTCTCCTGCCGACGACCTTCGCCAACAACTGGTTCATCACCAGCTATCTCCTGCTCTATATGATCCATCCCGCCCTCAACTGGATCTTTGAGCGCTTGGGAAAACGTGGCCACGCCGCCCTCGCCATCGGTCTCTTCTGCCTCTATATGCTGTTTCCCGTAGCCCATGGCGGACACTTCTTTACATCTGAGCTCATCGTGATGATTACCGAGTACGTGATCGTAGGCTACGCACGTTTCTACCTGCCCGAAACCATGGAAAACAAACGGGCCGCTTGCACGGCGTGTCTCGTGGGTACACTGGGAACCCTCGTCTTGGTAGCTCTGCTTGAGGTGGCGGGACTCCACATCGGCGCGCTCGCCAACAAGATGTTCCACTTCGATAAAGACGGCGACCCGCTCCTCTTCCTATCTGCCTTCGGCCTCTTCAATCTAGTGCGGACCCACTTTTTCGTGAGTGTGAGGGTGAGCAGGGTGGCCGCGCCCATGCTCTTCGTCTATCTAATTCATGAGAATCTGATCGTAAGAACCTACGCAAGGCCCTCGATCTGGCTTTGGGTCCACGACACCCTAGGCTATGGGGCGCTGGTCATCTGGATCGTGACGTTCTCGTTGGCGCTCTTCGCTGTAGCACTTGCCTGCGCGTTCGCCTACACGCGGACGCTGGGCAAAGTGGCCGCGCGTATGGAGATACCTGCCGAGCGGATGGTGCGCAAGGTCGGCAGGTACGCCGTGGGGTGGCTGTGCGGGTTGAGGTGATGGCGGATGTCACCTCTCAAAGGCTAGCCGATCCATTTTGAATCTCATACTGAGCTTATGACATGCCCGTAGCCTGAACGTGATGGTTCAGGTCGCGGGCTTTTCATGCCCGCTGGAATGGAAGGCGGGTTCGCATGGACGGCGAGGGTGATGGCGTTCATGTGCCTGACTAGACGATATGACCCGAACTGAGGGGCCGAACTTATTTCTGGGTTGGGGTCCCCATGGACATCCATCGTGCGTGCTTTGGAATCGACAGCCACCCGTGAGCCGCGACGATATGCGCGCCGGCGCCTGGGGACAGCGGGCCGGGGGCTGCACGTCCGGGGGAAGCGACTACGGCGAGATGGCCGAGCGGGCGGCCGACTTCCCGCAGCCGTCCCACGGCGCGTGCGAGGGCGGCATGGGTCTCTGGGCCTCTGCCAGCGCGACTACTGCCGCGCGCAGGGTCTTGCCTTTGTGTGCCTCGTCGCGTCGCTCGTGCGCAGGGAGCTCGCCGACCTGGTCGGGTCGGGGGGTGGCTCCCCGGCCGTACCGTCGACGAGGCGCTGCTCGACGCCCTCCGGGCCGGGAGGTGGGGATGCCGCGACCGCGAGGGGTCAGTCAGGAGGCAGTTTGATACCCTAGGTGTGCCGCTCGAGGCGAGGTTCCCCATTTCCGCCCCAGCGCATACCTAATGATGAGGGAAGCTGTGTCTAACAGAGACTTGTGTTTTTGCATCTTACTTAATACGGTGGGGATCTTGGGTGGTCTATGCTGCATATCTGGTGGGCAAGGCGGTGTACGAAGGAAAGTATCATGAAAGGCATCATTCTCACACACGTCTGTATCCTCTCACTACCGTTACGTCCAAGCAGCTCTTGCCCGTCTACGACAAGCCGATGGTCTACTATCCACTCTCCACCCTCATGCTTGCTGGTATCCAAGATATCCTCATCATCTCGACGCCGCAGGACCTGCCCAATTTCGAACGTCTTTTGGGCGATGGCTCTGACTTTGGCGTCTCGCTGTCGTATGCCGTTCAACCCGAGCCAAAGGGTCTCGCACAGGCGTTCGTGATCGGGGCGGGTTTCGTGGCGGGGGAGGCCTGTGCCCTCGTACTGGGTGATAACGTCTTCTATGGCAACGGGCTGTCCAGTCACCTCAGGCGGGCCGTCGTCTCGGCTGAGTCTGGTCGCTCCACGGTCTTCGGTTATCGCGTCGATGACCCCGAGCGTTTTGGAGTCGTTGAGTTCGACAGTGACTACAACGTGGTCTCCATCGAAGAGAAGCCAGAACATCCCAAGAGCAGCTATGCGGTTACGGGGCTCTACTTCTATGATTCCCGTGTGACGGAGTTTGCGGCTAAGGTTAGGCCCTCCGTACGCGGTGAGTACGAGATTACAGACCTCAACCGCATGTATTTGGATGATGGCTCCCTCGATGTGGTGACGCTCGGGCGCGGCTATGCCTGGCTTGACACGGGAACGATGGAGTCACTCTTTGAGGCGTCGCAGTTCGTGCGCATGGTCGAGACTGCTCAGGATCTACCCGTCTCGGTGCCGGAGGAAATAGCCTACGAGAACGGCTGGATCGGTCGCGGTCGGTTGCTTGAGTGTGCGGAGCGCTACGGCAAGAGCAACTATGGTCATCACCTCAGGATCGTGGCTGAGGGAAAGATCGCGCCAGACAGTCACTATTCAAAGGAGGGGTGATGGACTTCGGGAGCAAGCTTGCCGTTGAGAAGACGGGCATTGCCGGACTCAAGTTGCTTAGGCTCACTGTGCACTGTGATGGTCGAGGATGGTTCAAGGAGAACTGGCAACGTGATAAGATGGTCTCCCTTGGCCTGCCTGACCTGCGCTGGGTTCAGAACAACATATCGTTCAACGCTAGGCGTGGTGTGACGCGCGGCATCCATGCCGAGCCATGGAACAAGCTTGTTTCCGTTGCCACTGGATCGGTCTTTGGTGCCTGGGTCGACCTGAGGCAGGGAAGCTCCACATTCGGTCGGGTCTTCACTGCCACGTTGGATCCGGCACGCGCGGTCTTCGTTCCGCGCGGGGTCGGGAACGCCTTCCAGGCGCTCGAGGACGCAACGAGCTATACGTATATGGTCGATGCGCATTGGTCCGCCGAACTTAAGAAGACCTACACCTTCGTGAGCCTCTTTGACGCGGCGCTTGCCATCGACTGGCCCATTCCGCTCAAGGGGTGCGAGATATCGGAGGCGGACAGTCACCACCCCCCGCTCGCTGACGTGGTTCCTATGGCACCCAAAAGGACGCTTGTGACCGGCTGTGACGGCCAACTCGGCCGTGCGATCAGGGCGTTTGCCGACGCTCGTGACCTCGGGCCGACGTTTGACTACCACGACATCGACGGCTTCGACTTCTCTGACCCAGCTGCCTATGACGGCATCGACTGGGATCTTTACGGTACCGTGATCAACTGCGGTGCCTATACCGCCGTCGACAGGGCGGAGACGACAGAGGGTCGCATCAGTTGCTGGAAGGCAAACGCTGTCGGCCCTGCCCTTCTGGCACGGGCATGTGCGGAGTACGGTATCACGCTTGTACACATCAGCTCTGACTACGTCTTTGATGGTGTGCGCGCATCTCACGACGAGCTAGAGCCCCTCTCGCCTCTCTCCGTGTACGGGCAGGCGAAAGCTGCGGGTGATCTGGCCGTGGCGGGCTGTCCGAGCCACTACATCGTACGCTCGAGCTGGGTGATCGGTGACGGCAGGAACTTTGTCAGGAGTATGGCGGCCTTGTCTGATTGTGTGGCCGATGTCGGTGACGAGCTGGATCACGTGACGGTGGTTGACGACCAGAACGGGAGGCTGACCTTTACCGACCAGATGGCTGAAGGGATCTTCCACCTGCTGCGGGAGCATGCTCCCTACGGCACCTACGACCTGACCGGCTCCGGTCACACCAAGAGTTGGTATGAGATAGCCTCTGAGGTATTTGAGTTGAGAAACGCTAACAGTCCTGCCGTCATCCCCGTATCGACGGCGGAGTACTATGGGAGCTCCGAGGGTCCCATCGCCTTGAGGCCGCGACACAGCACCCTCTCCCTTGGTAAGGTGAGATCAGTCGGGTTTATTCCACGTGACTGGGAGGACGAGCTCAAGGAATACGTCGCACGACTGCCCCGATAGAGTCTACGTGATCCATGCGAGCGGAGTGCGAGGAGGAGGGATAGGTGGTTTACCATGTCCTGTGCGTTTGATCCGGCGAACATCATTGTCACGGGCGGCTGTGGCTTCATAGGCAGCAACTTCGTCCGCCATGTCGTCGAGAGTCATCCCGGCGTGTGCTTGACAGTGCTCGACAAGCTCACCTACGCAGGAAGCCCCGAGAGCCTCGCTGGTCTTCCAGAGGGCAGGGTAAGGCTCGTGGTGGGTGATGTCTGTGACGTCGAGCTGCTCGAGCGTATCGTCCCCGGGCACGATGCCATCGTCCACTTTGCCGCCGAGAGCCACAACGACAACTCCATCGTGGACCCCGATCCATTCATTCGGACTAACGTCGAAGGTACCTTTCGCCTACTCGAGGTTGTGCGCAGACATGGATTGCGCTACCACCATGTCTCTACCGACGAGGTGTATGGTGACCTTGCCCTTGATGAGCCTCGCCGCTTCCGACCCGAGGACCCCTATCGCCCCTCGAGTCCCTATAGCTCTACCAAGGCGTCCTCCGACCTGCTCGTGCGTGCCTGGGTACGTACCTACGGCATTTGCGCGACGATATCGAACTGCTCGAACAACTATGGCCCCTATCAGCATGTAGAGAAGTTCATACCACGTCAGGTCACCAACATCATCTGTGGTGTGCGCCCCAAGCTCTACGGAGATGGCAGGAATGTGCGTGATTGGATCCACACCGAGGATCACTCCCGTGCCGTATGGGACATCCTCACGCGAGGGCGCCAGGGGGAGACCTACCTCATCGGAGCGGATGGCGAGAGGAGTAACCTTGACGTGCTTCAGACTATCCTTGAGCGCATGGGTCGTCCCCTAGACGCGTTCGATTGGGTGCGCGACCGCCCGGGCCATGACCGCCGCTACGCCATCGATCCATCCAAACTTCGCGAGGAGCTTGGATGGAAGCCCATCCACACGAGCTTCTCCGAGGGGATTGATCGGACCATCACCTGGTATCGCGATAACGAGTGGTGGTGGCGTCCGATGAAGGCGGCTACCGAGGCGAGGTACGGAAGGCAGGGTAAGTGAGAGTGGCGCTATCGCGTGGGTGACTACCGCGCCCTTTGTGAGATTCGCGATGAAGAGTTCGTGGTGCTCGTCCTCGAAATCGGCCATCGGTGCGATATCTACGAAAACTAACGGCGGTGCCGTTTTGCTGTATCCGGGTGGGTATATGGTACCGTTCGGTCCGCTCACTATACTCTCCACATGGAGTAAATGTTCAGTTTTGTTTATGCTCTCGTGTGGGCGGGTACATACAGCTATGCTTCTGACAGCACAGGTGGAAGATTGGATGATATGAAGGTCGTTATTCTGGCGGGGGGCTTCGGCTCGCGCATCAGCGAGGAGAGTCACCTGCGCCCCAAGCCCATGATCGAAATCGGTAGGTACCCCATCCTGTGGCACATCATGAAGGGCTACTCCCACTTCGGCTTCAACGACTTCGTGATCTGCGCGGGGTACAGGCAGGACGTGATCAAGGAGTACTTCGAGGACTACTTCCTGCACCGAAGCGACGTGACCTTTGACTTCACCAACGGTCAGCGCGACATGGTGGTCCACAACACCTCGGTGGAGCCTTGGCGTGTCACCGTCGCCGACACCGGTTACGCTACCATGACGGCGGGCCGGATCAATCGCATACGGCCCTATGTTGACGATGAGCCGTTCATGCTCACGTACGGCGACGGCGTCTCTGACGTCGACCCCAACGACATCCTCGCCTTCCACAGGGCATCGGGTGCTATCGTCACGCTCACCGCCGTCAAGGCCTCCCAACGCTTCGGCGTGCTCGACATCGATGACGGGGGCTGCGTGGGGGACTTCCGCGAGAAGAGCGACAGCGACGACGCGTACATCAACGGCGGCTTCATGGTCTGTGAGCCGAGGGTGTTCGATGTCATCAACCAGCGGGAGGACCCGGACGGGGACGACTTCTCTGGCGTGACCCTCGAGGCGTTGGCACGATCCGGCAAGCTCTCGGCATATCGCTACGACGGCTTCTGGAGCTGCATGGACACCCAGCGTGACATGCAGCAGCTGATATCGCTCTGGAATGCGGGGAACGCCCCCTGGAAGGTGTGGTGACATGCCGCCTAAGCTCGTTGGCACGGGTCTGCGCGATCGGCTGTCCTCCTTCTTCGGGGGAAGAGGCGTGCTCGTCACCGGCTCGACCGGCTTCAAGGGTTCTTGGCTCTGTCGCACCCTGCTGCACCTGGGTGCCAAGGTGTCGGGCTATGCGCTTGAACCTCCCACGAACCCGAGTCTGTTTGACTTGGTAGGCCTGGGCAACCAGATGGACCAGACGGTGGCGGACGTGAGGGACCTCGACGCCCTCAGGCGCTGCTTCGAGCGCACCTGTCCTCACGCCGTGCTTCACCTCGCTGCCCAGCCCTTGGTCATCGACTCCTACCAGAGGCCCCGCCACACCTATGAGACCAACGTCATGGGGACGGTCAACGTGCTCGAGTGCGTGCGCTCGTGCGAGAGCGTCAGGACCTTCCTCAACGTGACCACAGACAAGGTGTACGAGAACCTCGAGCGTCCGGGCTACGGCTACAGGGAGGATGACAAGCTCGACGGCTTTGACCCGTACTCCAACTCCAAGAGCTGCTCGGAGCTCGTGACGCACTCCTACGCGAGAAGCTTCTTCGCCCCAGGCGCCCTCGGAGCCGCAGCTGGCCGCTGCGCCATCTCGACGGCCCGGGCGGGCAACGTCATCGGCGGCGGTGACTTCGCAGACAACCGGATCGTTCCCGATTGCGTGCGTGCCGCCCGGTCGGGCACTGTCATGACTATACGCAACCCCAGCTCGGTGCGGCCCTACCAGCACGTCCTCGAGCCCCTGCTGCTGTACCTGACCCTCGTCATGAGGCAGGATGAGGATACGAGCCTCGCGGGGTGGTACAACGTCGGCCCAGATGACGCCGACTGCGTGACGACGGGCCAGATCGTGGGGATGTTCGCCGACGCGTGGGGCGATGGCTTCTCCTTCGAGGCGCGTCGCGTGGACGGGCCCCACGAGGCGGGCCTCCTGAGGCTCGACAACTCGAAGGCAAAGGACAAGCTTGGCTGGCAGCCCGTCTGGGACGTGCGTGAGGCGCTGAGGAGAACGGTCGAATGGTCCCGCGCCTGGGTCGTCGGGGGTACCGCCGCCGCGTCTGATGCCATGGACAAGCAGATCGATGACTACCTAGAGGAGCTGATATAGTGGCGTTTGAGGGCAAGAGCGAGGCAGAGGCGAGGGAGGAGATCCTCTCCCTCGTGAGCGAGTACTGTGACAGCTACCACAACCAGGGCAAGCCCTTCGTTCCGGGGGACCGGATCAGCTACGCGTCGCGCGTCTACGATCACAGTGAGATGGTCAACCTCGTTGACGCGTCTCTCGACTTCTGGCTCACGGCAGGACCGTGGACCGCCAAGTTCGAGCGTGCCTTCGCGCGCTACCTTGGCGTGCGCTTCGCCAGCGTGGTCAACTCGGGGTCCTCTGCGAACCTCCTCGCGTTCGCGACCCTGACGGCACCCGAGCTCGGCGAGCGGGCCATCCGTCGTGGCGACGAGGTCATCACCGTCGCCGCAGGCTTTCCCACCACCATCACGCCCATCATCCAGTTTGGTGCCGTGCCGGTCTTCATTGATGTCACCGTTCCCCAGTACAACGTAGACGTCACGCGTCTTGAGGCTGCCCTCAACCCCGGCAGGACCAAGGCCGTCATGATGGCGCACACCTTGGGCAATCCCTTCGATCTTGCCGCCGTCAAGGCCTTCTGCGACGAGCACGGGCTCTGGCTCGTCGAGGACAACTGCGACGCCCTCGGCTCGCGCTACACGATTGACGGCACGCCCCGTCTTACGGGGACCATCGGCGACATCGGCACCTCGTCCTTCTACCCCCCGCACCACATGACGATGGGGGAGGGTGGGGCCACCTATACCGACGACCCCAAGCTCAACATTATCATGCGTTCCATACGCGACTGGGGTCGCGACTGCCGCTGTGCCTCGGGCCAGGACAACCTCTGCGGACACCGTTTTGACGGGCAGCACGGTGAGCTTCCCAAGGGCTATGACCACAAGTACGTCTACTCGCACTTTGGCTACAACCTCAAGGCGACGGACCTGCAGGCGGCCGTCGGCTGCGCCCAGCTCGAGAAGTTTCCCTCCTTCGTGGAGAGGCGCAGGCACAACTGGGCGTATCTGCGAGAGGCGCTTGAGCCCGTCTCTGACAGGCTCATCCTTCCCGAACCCGCCTTGCACTCGGAGCCGAGCTGGTTTGGTTTCCTCATGACCTGTCGTGAGGGGACGGAGCGCAAGAGGGTCGTGCCCGCCGTCGAGGCGGCCGGCGTGCAGACGAGGATGCTCTTCGCGGGCAACATCGTCCGTCACCCCTGCTTTGATAGCATCCGTGGCAGCGACGCCTACCGCGTGGTGGGGGACCTCGACGTCACCGATCGCATCATGCGCGACACCTTCTGGGTGGGCGTCTACCCGGGCATGACCGACGAGAAGCTCGACTACATGGCCACGGCCATCGCAGGCGCCGTGAGGGGGGCCTGAGCCATGCGCGTAGCGGACTACATGGCGCAGTTTATCGTGGGCTATGGCATCACGGACCTGTTCTCGGTGGTCGGTGGCGGTGCCATGCACCTCAACGATGCCTTTGGTCACCACGGAGGCCTGCATGTGACCTACAACCACCATGAGCAGGCCTGTGCCATGGCAGCCGAGAGCTACGCCCGACTGACGGGGCGTATCGCGGCAGTCTGCGTCACCACGGGTCCTGGTGGCACCAACGCGATCACCGGCGTGCTCGGAGGGTGGCTCGACTCCATCCCCATGCTCGTGATCTCGGGTCAGGTGAAGTTCACGACGACAGTCGCGTCCTGCCCCGAGCTTGGGCTTCGACAGCTTGGGGACCAGGAGTGGCATATCGTCGACACGGTGAGGGACATGACCAAGTATGCCGTGATGGTCACCGATCCCCTCAGGGTCTCCTACCACCTCGAGAAGGCCCTCTACGCCGCGACGCACGGGCGCCCGGGCCCCTGTTGGGTGGACGTCCCTCTTAACGTACAGGCCGCAGAGATCGACCCCGGTGACCTCGTGCACTTCGATGCCTCTCGGGAGGGTATCGGTAGCCTTCCGGCACGGGAGTATCCTGAGCCCGTCTCTGCCGCAATCGTCTCCGACCTGTTTGCCAGGGTCCATGCCGCCAAGGCACCGGTCATCCTTGCCGGTGGTGGCATCCGGACTGCCCATGCCTACGATGAGTTCCGATCCTTCATAGCGAAGCTGCAGATCCCCGTCTGCACTGCGTGGAACGCGCACGACCTCATGGCTGACGATGATGAGCTCTACGCGGGACGTCCCGGCACGGTGGGGACGCGTGGGGGGAACTTCGTGATTCAGAATGCCGATCTTGTCATATCCCTTGCGTGTCGCATGAACGTGCGGCAGGTGAGCTATAACTGGGAGAACTTCGCGAGGGGGGCCTACCTGGTTGCCGTCGACATCGACGAGGCGGAGCTTGCAAAGCCAACCCTGAGCATCGATCTGCCGATCCACGCTGATATTAGGGACTTCTTGGGCGTGGCAAATCGCCATCCGGAATGCTTTGACAGGTCCGAGCACCAGAGCTGGCATGAGTTTTGCCAGAACCTGAATCGTCGCTATCCGGCAGACCTCCCCGCCTACAAGGAGAGGCGCACGCCAGTAAACCCCTATTACTTCCTCGATGTGCTGTCACGGCGCTTGCCCGCTGACCAAGTCACGGTTACGAGCAATGGCGCGGCCTGTGTCTGTTCGTTCCAGACGATGCGGATCAAGCAAGGACAGCGCCTCTTTACTAACTCTGGCGTCGCCTCGATGGGCTATGGCCTGCCTGCGGCCGTGGGAGCTGCGGTGGCGAGGGGAGGAGGCAGCGTCTTGTGCATCGAGGGTGACGGATCCATCATGATGAACCTGCAGGAGTTGGAGACGATCTCCTACAACGGGCTTAACGTGAAGGTCGTCATTCTCAACAACGACGGGTACCACTCCATCCGCCAAACGCAGACCAATACGTTCAACGCGAACTTCTGTGGTGTGGATAAGGACAGCGGCGTAGGAAGCCCCAACTGGGGCAGGGTGGCGGCAGCATTCGATCTCCCGTTCGTTCGCATCGACAGTACTGACGGTCTTACGGTTGCCATAGATGCCCTCCTTGCCACCGATGGACCAGTTGTCTGCGAGGCGGTTGTTGGTCACGAGCAGAACTTCGAACCTAAGCTCTCGTCGAGGAGGCTCGACGATGGCACCATCATCTCGCCATCCCTAGAGGACATGAGTCCATTTTTGAGTAGGGAGGAGATGGCCCAGAACAGGTTCGGGGGCTAGGCATCGCGCTATCCATGATACGAGAGAATGCATCATAACACGAAAGGAGCAGGTTCATGAATCAGGTTGGTAGGAAGATGGTCGATATCCTCAAGTCCCTCAAGGAGGAGTATGGTTGCGTTGCCGTGAAGGCTGAGTTTGAGGCCGAGGGTTCAAGGACGGACGAGATGATCATGCTCACTGAGGTCCTGAATACGGTCAATATGCCCCTAACCATCAAGATCGGAGGTTGCGAGGCAGTGCGCGACCTGGATCAATGCAAGCTCCTTGGTGCGAGTGGCATCATGGCGCCGATGATCGAGACCCCCTTTGCGCTCTCTAAGTTCAAAGGTGCTGCTCGAAAGGTCTACGGAGACGCGATGGGTGGCATTAACTGGGTGATCAATGCGGAAACCAAAACCTGCAAGAAAAATTATTCCGACATTCTTGCCGAAGGGCAGGGCTTCTTAGACATGGTCGGCATCGGGCGCGTAGACTTCTCCGCATCCTGCGGCCTCACGCGTGCGGATATCAACAATGACTTCATGCTCGAGAGCTGCATCGACCTCGCCAAGCAGTCACGCGGTGCCGGGTTGAAGGTTGCCTTTGGTGGCGGTATCTCGTTTGACGCCATCCCCTTCATTAAGGCCATGGCCCCTTATGCAGATCGCTTTGAGACGCGTAAGGTGCACTTTGAGGTGACTGACGACGAGAGGATCCTCAAAGGCGGCATCCTTTCTGCCATGAGGTTCGAGACGCTTTACCTTGAGAACAAGTGCACCTACTATGACTCGATGGCGAACGAGGACCGCTCGCGTCTTAAGATGATGCGTGAGCGGATCGAGAGGGCCGAGGCGTAGGCGGGGCAAAGAAGATCCGCGCGGTTCCTGGGAGGCTTCTGGTGAGTAGACGCCTTGTCATATTTGATGCCGATGGGACGCTGGTAGATACCGTCGAGGACGTGGCTGAGTGCTTCAATCAGGCGTTGGTGGCCGCAGGTTACCCCTCGAGCACGCTCGAGGGCGTGTCTGCGCAGCTGGGAAAGCCCCTTGAGGAGATCGTCAGGGGCATCCTTCCTCCGGACGTCGCAAGAGAAGACGCCGCTGTCACGGCGGTCTCGCAGGCCTATCGGAAGACATATGCGTCTTCTCCCAAGTCAAGGACCCGTCCTTATCCAGGAGTTAGCAAGGCCCTGCGACAGCTGCTCGACAGCGGCATGCAAATTGCGGTGAACAGCAACAAGCCCCATGATAACCTTGTCAGGCTGATGGATAGGTTCTTCAGGGGCCTGCCTCTTTTAGTTTCCGGCTATGGCAACGTTGGGATCAAAAGCGCCAAGCCCGATCCCGAGGGCGCACGATGGCTCATGACTAAGGCCAAGGTGACTCCCGCCGAGACGCTGTACGTCGGTGACACTCGCATCGATGTAGATACGGCCAGCAACGCGGGGGTAGGCTGCGTTGTGGTCGCTTGGGGTCAGGGGACCGATGAGCTTTACCGTGACCCTAGGATCGAGCGCGTCGTTATGGACACTGACGAGCTAATTGCTGCATGTGGGAGATGATCGTATGAGTCGCGATATCAGGCGCGCGTTCGTCACGGGTGCGACCAGCATGGTCGGCTCGTCTGTTGTGCGTGCATGCTTGGAAGAGGGGATGGAGGTCATCGCCGCCGTTCGACCTCACTCCAGGCGCATGGGAAACCTCCCTGATAATGAGGGGGTGTCCCAGCTTGAGTGCGAGTTGAGCTCCCTTGCCCAACTTGATACCTCTCAGATCGAACCCTGTGACGCCTTCTTCCATATTGCATGGGCAGGGTCGGCGGGTCCAGTTCGTGATGACGCACAGCTCCAGACCGCAAACATTGGCTATGCCGTGGCGGCCGCCCAGCTCGCAAGTCGCCTTGGATGTCGTGTCTTTGTCGGAGCTGGGTCTCAGGCGGAGTGTGGTCGCGTTGATGGAGACATCACCGTAAACATGGTCGGGGTGCCCGAGACGGGATATGGCATAGCCAAGCAAGCCTCATGTCAAATGACGAGGCTTGTGTGCGAGCGCGTTGGTATGGACCATGTGTGGTCTCGCATTCTGAGCGTGTATGGTCCGGGGGATGCCCCCCACACCATGGTCATGAATGTGATCAGAGATGCCCTGCGAGGTGTCGACCCACCTTGCACGAAGGGGGAGCAGCTTTGGGACTATCTCTATGCTGATGACTGCGGTAGAGCACTGTTGGCCATGGCACATGGTGGTAGATCTGGTTATGTCTACCCAGTGGGGAGTGGCACATGCAGGCCCTTGGCTGATCTCATCTGGCAGATATGCGATGCTTGCGCCACCGGGGCCGTTCCTAAGCTGGGCGCGATCCCATACTACGACAAGCAGGTCATGCATCTGAGAGCGGATATACGGTCTCTTACGGAAGACACCGGCTTCAGCCCGACCGTATCGTTTGATGAGGGGATTGACCGGACCATCAAGTGGTGCAGGGGGTAGGATGGTTGACGAGGCGGATCAGGGTGGGGAAGCTAGGAAGATCTCGGTGGTGGTACCTTGCTACAACGAGGCCGATAATGTCATACCCATGCATGACGCGATCACAGAGCAGTTCGCGAAGGCGCTGCCCGGCTACGACTATGACATCATCTTCATCGACAACTGCTCCACGGATGGCACCCGTGATAAGCTGCGCCTTCTGTGTGCCCAGGACGAGCGCACCCGCGTGATCCTCAACTCTCGCAACTTTGGGCAGTTCAACTCCCCGTTCTATGGCATGTGTCAGGCGGACGGCGATGCGGTCATCACCATCTGCTGCGATTTCCAGGATCCTGTCGACCTCATCCCCAAGTTCGTTCACGCTTGGGAGGAGGGGCATACGGTCGTCTCTGCCATCAAGACGAACTCAGATGAGGGTAGGGTGCTACGCCTGCTCAGGACCTGCTACTACAAGCTTATCCGCAAGATGAGCGACGTGAGTCAGATCGAGCACTTCACTGGGACGGGACTCTATGACCAACGCTTCATACAAGTCCTCAAGGACCTCGACGATCCCCAACCCTTCCTTCGTGGCATTGTCGCGGAGCTTGGTCCTGCCAACCGCAAGGACATACCGTATCGCCAGGCAGGCAGGCGAGCCGGCAAGACGCACAACAGCTTCACGACCCTCTATGATGCCGCTATGCTCTCCTTCACGAGCTATACCAAGGTGCCCCTAAGGCTGGCGACGATAGGCGGCTTTGTCGTCTCGGCCATTACCCTCCTGCTTGCGGTGGTATTTCTTGTCTTGAAGCTCTTGAACTGGAACCAGTATGCGGCGGGTATGGCACCTCTGGTCATCTTGGTCCTTTTGATCGGGTCTACGCAGACCTTCTTCATAGGACTTCTGGGGGAGTATGTCCTCACGATCAACTCGCGTACCATGAAGCGGCCGCTCGTCGTCGAGGAGGAACGCCTCAACTGGCCAGCTGACAGGCCAAGGAAGGGTGAGGGGCCGCGCGAGTAGCCCGTTTTGGTGAGGTCCTGCTTCGTCTCTCGGCACCGGGTCACGAGTGCCTGTTTTAGTCGGGTATCCTTGGCGCGAGCTTCGGCAGGGCAGTGGTTAACGTGGCCGTGTCATGTGGTGATGCAGGGTGTTACCTGCTCGTGGTCAAACGGAGCTCAGACCAGAAAGGGAGGAAGCAAAGTTAGCCCACCCTCAGTCCCTTGCCAGCGGCTTTGGTAGCTGGCTTTCCTCAGCACTACTCTCACGGGCACGTGAGAGCTCGTGCGAATAGGGCACAAGAAACGAGATTACGAGCAAAACCATTGTGGCGAGGTAGGACCATGCGGCACCCGTGATGCCAAAGAGCTCCGTCGCGACGGGGCAGAGCAGCGCAGCGAGCGCGGCGGCGATGACGTTGCCCACGATCAGGCTGTTCTGCCTTCGCATGATCGCCATGACGGAGGTGAGGAGCATCGCGACGGCAAGAAAGCCCCCACCTGTCACTAGCACGACGAGCTCGACCACATAAGGCGAGAGGTCGGCGGCATAGAGCGCGCTCAGGATGGGAATGCCGAGGATGGCGGCCGCGACGTCGCAGGCTATCGTGATGGCGACGATCAAGGCGATGATGCGCCTGATGGTGGAGCTGAAGGCCCTCACGTCATGTCGTGCCCAGCTCAGGCCGAGGGGAGTGAGGTTGGGGTTGTATATGAAGCTCGACAGCATGCTCACGACGAAGGTCGGCATGGCGAGGTAGCCATAATAGGCCTGATGCAGGTCATCCAGCCTCGCGTCGATCGCATACTTGGGGGCGTTGGTGAGGTAATACTGGAGGGAGGTGACGAGCGCGAGCGCGAAGCAGGCGAGGAGCAGCCTGCCCACCTTTCCAGGCAAGAACCCCTGTCCTGGCTGGGGCAGCTTGTGGCGGAGCCGTGCCCAGATGCACTCGCAGACGGCGAAGAGGGTCGTGTAGGCCGTGGCTAAGGCTAGGGCAGGGAGCTGGTCACGCAGGATGATAATGGCCGCGACATAGAGGGCGACCGTGGTCAGAAGGCGCGCCGTCAGGACCTTGCCTGCCACATCGAGCCTGCCCTCGCGCTGATACTCCCCGTGGTACACGTCCTCGACGCAGTCTACGAGCTTGAACAGCAGCATGAGGAAGATAACTGCCGTCTTGTCGGGCGAGTAGCCGACGCTCGCGGCGTTGAGGGCGAGCAGCGCTGCGCCTAAGGCGAGCATGAGGAGGCTCGTCGCGATGCGTGAGACGCCATACTCCGCGAAGGAGTACTCTCCCGTAGTGTCTGAGGCCTGGTATGCCCGCTCCCCCCACTTCCCTATGGTGAGGAAGAGGTTGGCGTGCGCATAGGCCAGCGTGAAGACGCCCGCTGCCGTCGCGTCGCAGACATGGCTTATCACGATGACCACGATGACGCTCTGGAACGCCATGAGCAGGCCACTCACGGTGTTCCAGAGGTAGGCGGACCTCATGACGCCCTCTTGTATGGGTTTGTCGAACCTCACCGAAACCTCTCATCTGGTAGTTTTCGTCATTGACATCAGAGAGGCCTAGCGCTCGAGCAGGTAGGTCTCGGACGAGATATAGCCCTCGTTGGCGCCCATGTAGCCCTTGACGTACGTACACCTGGAGTAGCCAAGCTTCCCCGCAACCTCTCTTGCGTTTTCCTCACCCGTCCGGTTGCTAGGAGCGTTATACATGTCAACGTAGAGCACCACCTCGTCGGGGGTGCCCTTGGACGCGAGGTAGGCGGCGATGCCCGCAGAGGCGGGGTCCTTCTCCACGTGGACGTCCTCGAACTCCAGGAGCTGCGGTACGTCTGCGGTGATGGAGAGATTCGCCCAACCAACCCCTTCATCTCCTCGATTAACCAGGTAGACGCAGGGGTCGGCGGCGTAGGGTGCGATGAGCTCCCGCTGTCGGGCGTCCTCCTCCCCGAGGTAGGCCGGCGGCATCGCGACGTCGAAGGCGAAAAGCGCCGCCACCATCGCCAGGGCCGCGAGGGCTGCCAGGCGGCCCCGCCCCCCGGGCTGGCGGCGCAGCCAGGCGTCCAGCGACAGGGCGGCCCCGGCCGCGACCATCGGGCAGGAGCTGTAGAGGTACCTCGCCGAGAGAAAAGGAGCCACCAGGGAGACGAGGACGAGGGTGAGCAGCCCCGGCGCGACGGACGCGACGACGACCGACGACGCGCCCCCGGCCTCCCCCTCGCGACCGCCCTCGCCGTGCCCGAGGCGGATGCGCGCCCACGCCGAGAGCGCCCACGCCAGGATCGCGACGACCATGTCCTTCAGGGCGTATCGGCCAGACTGTAGGAGACTCTGTGGCCACGCGGGGACGTAGAGCAGGGCGGCGAGCGCCCCCTGGCCCGACGTGCCCGGCGTGGCGCCGGCGCCCCCCGCCCCCAGGTGCGCGAGGGCGGCCGGCCACGCGAGCAGAAGGAGGCCCACGCCCGCCAGGGCGCAGGCGGCCAGGGCGCCCGCCTCGCCGAGGCGCCGGCGCCTGAGCAGGTGGGTCCCGGCCGCCAGGCAGGCGAGGAAGGCGTATATGGCGAAGTAGTACTGCGTCATGAGGCCGAGGAAGACGGTGGCCCCGACGGCGGCGGGCAGCAGGCGGCGCGCCCCGCCGGAGGCGCCCTCGCGCATCAGGGCCGCGAGCTCGAGGGCGAGCAGGACGGTGAGGGCCGTGAGCATCTCGTACATCCTGATGTAGAGCACGTCGGAGAGCCCCGCGCGGCTGAGGCCCCAGAGCGCCACCCCGCAGGCGCAGGCGGCCCTCGAGCAGCCGAGCTCGCGCAGCAGCGCCCAGAGCGCGACCAGGGCGACGGCGTGGCAGGCGAGGTTCAGGCCCAGGCCGGCCCACTTGGACCAGGCGCCCGGCGCGAGCGACGAGGCGGCGTTCAGGGCCAGGCCGAACAGCGGCGGGTGGAGGTCCCCCTCCTGGTTGTGGAGGACAGAGCCGACGTCCATGCGCTCGCCCTCGCCGACCGAGACGTAGTCGAGCAGGTCCCGCCGGGTGAGGGTCGCGCCGGCGAGGTCGCCGCCGGCCACGTCGCTCAGGAAGGGGGCGTAGTGGCTGTTGGCGTAGCCGTAGGACCAGACCTCGTCCACGAAGAAGCCCCGCTTGGCCACGCAGTAGCCCACGGCGACGGCGAGGCAGAGGGCGACGGCCGCGAGCGGGAGCCAGCGCGACGGGCCGGCCCCGCCGTCCTGCATCGGGCTCTTCGTTCGGTTCTCTTCCATGATGTCTCCCTTCCACGCCCGTCGCGCTCGACGGGTCAAACACCTATCCTTCCGGCAGGGCCAGCCCAGCTGTTACGTTCTAGCGACCTAGCGTTCGAGCAGGTAGGTCTCGGACAAGTTGTACCCGTCGCCGGCGCCCATGTAGCCCTTGACGTACGTACACCTGGAGTAGCCAAGCCTCCCCGCAACCTCCCTCGCGGTCCCCTCGCCCGCCCGGGTGCTGGTGGTGCCAGACACGTCTACGTAGAGCGCCACCTCGTCGGGGTTGCCCTTGGACGCGAGGTAGGAGGCGATGCCCGCCGAGGCGGGGTCTGTCTCCACGTGGACGTCCTCGAACTCCATGAGCTGCAACATGTCGGCAACGATGGAACCAGCGTCGCTCGACTCGCGGCCCAGTACATAGACGCAGGGGTCGGCGGTGTAGGGTGCCATGAGCTCCCGCTGTCGGGCGTACTCCTCCCCGAGGGAGACTGGTGGCATCGCGACGTCGAAGGCGAAAAGCGCCGCCACCATCGCCAGGGCCGCGAGGGCTGCCAGGCGGCCCCGCCCCCCGGGCTGGCGGCGCAGCCAGGCGTCCAGCGACAGGGCGGCCCCGGCCGCGACCATCGGGCAGGAGCTGTAGAGGTACCTCATTGAGAGGTGAGGAACCGCTAGGGAGACGAGGACGAGGGTGAGCAGCCCCGGCGCGACGGACGCGACGACGACCGACGACGCGCCCCCGGCCTCCCCCTCGCGACCGCCCTCGCCGTGCCCGAGGCGGATGCGCGCCCACGCCGAGAGCGCCCACGCCAGGATCGCGACGACCATGTCCTTCAGGGCGTTCAGGCCGTACCACAAAAGACTCAAGGGCCACGCGGGGACGTAGAGCAGGGCGGCGAGCGCCCCCTGGCCCGACGTGCCCGGCGTGGCGCCGGCGCCCCCCGCCCCCAGGTGCGCGAGGGCGGCCGGCCACGCGAGCAGAAGGAGGCCCACGCCCGCCAGGGCGCAGGCGGCCAGGGCGCCCGCCTCGCCGAGGCGCCGGCGCCTGAGCAGGTGGGTCCCGGCCGCCAGGCAGGCGAGGAAGGCGTATATGGCGAAGTAGTACTGCGTCATGAGGCCGAGGAAGACGGTGGCCCCGACGGCGGCGGGCAGCAGGCGGCGCGCCCCGCCGGAGGCGCCCTCGCGCATCAGGGCCGCGAGCTCGAGGGCGAGCAGGACGGTGAGGGCCGTGAGCATCTCGTACATCCTGATGTAGAGCACGTCGGAGAGCCCCGCGCGGCTGAGGCCCCAGAGCGCCACCCCGCAGGCGCAGGCGGCCCTCGAGCAGCCGAGCTCGCGCAGCAGCGCCCAGAGCGCGACCAGGGCGACGGCGTGGCAGGCGAGGTTCAGGCCCAGGCCGGCCCACTTGGACCAGGCGCCCGGCGCGAGCGACGAGGCGGCGTTCAGGGCCAGGCCGAACAGCGGCGGGTGGAGGTCCCCCTCCTGGTTGTGGAGGACCGAGCCCGCGTCCATGCGCTCGCCCTCGCCGACCGAGACGTAGTCGAGCAGGTCCCGCCGGGTGAGGGTCGCGCCGGCGAGGTCGCCGCCGGCCACGTCGCTCAGCAGAGGAGCGTAGTGGCTGTTGGCGTAGCCGTAGGACCAGACCTCGTCCACGAAGAAGCCCCGCTTGGCCACGCAGTAGCCCACGGCGACGGCGAGGCAGAGGGCGACGGCCGCGAGCGGGAGCCATGATCGCCCAAACTCGGGTAGACACTGCCGTCCTCCCGTCGAATGCTCCTCCCGTCCCGTTCCCATGAAACTTCCTTTCTCTGTTCCGATGAGGCTGAATAGCCTAGCGCCTGAGCAGATAGGTCTCGGACGAGCTGTAGCCAGCCACCTCCGAGCTTTGGATAAGCTCTCGATCGTGGTAGCCGAACGATCGTGCGACTTCGGCTGCGGTCTCCTCACCGTTGAGCGTGCTGCTTTGCGGGTATACATCGACGTAGAGCACCACCTCGTCGGGGTTGCCCTTGGACGCGAGGTAGGCGGCGATGCCCGCAGAGGCGGGGTCCTTCTCCACGTGGACGTCCTCGAACTCCATGAGCTGCGGTACGTCGGAGGTGATGGAGTAGTTGTTATCCGCAGGCTCTTGGTACGAGCTTCCCACCAGATAGACGCAGGGGTCGGCGGTGTAGGGTGCCATGAGCTCCCGCTGTCGGGCGTACTCCTCCCCGAGGGAGACTGGTGGCATCACGACGTCGAAGGCGAAAAGCGCCGCCACCATCGCCAGGGCCGCGAGGGCTGCCAGGCGGCCCCGCCCCCCGGGCTGGCGGCGCAGCCAGGCGTCCAGCGACAGGGCGGCCCCGGCCGCGACCATCGGGCAGGAGCTGTAGAGGTACCTCATTGAGAGGTGAGGAACCGCTAGGGAGACGAGGACGAGGGTGAGCAGCCCCGGCGCGATGGACGCGACGACGACCGACGACGCGCCGCCGTCGCCCCCGGCCTCCCCCTCGCGACCGCCCTCGCCGTGCCCGAGGCGGATGCGCGCCCACGCCGAGAGCGCCCACGCCAGGATCGCGACGACCATGTCCTTCAGGGTGTTCAGGCCGTACCACAAAAGACTCAAGGGCCACGCGGGGACGTAGAGCAGGGCGGCGAGCGCCCCCTGGCCCGACGTGCCCGGCGTGGCGCCGGCGCCCCCCGCCCCCAGGTGCGCGAGGGCGGCCGGCCACGCGAGCAGAAGGAGGCCCACGCCCGCCAGGGCGCAGGCGGCCAGGGCGCCCGCCTCGCCGAGGCGCCGGCGCCTGAGCAGGTGGGTCCCGGCCGCCAGGCAGGCGAGGAAGGCGTATATGGCGAAGTAGTACTGCGTCATGAGGCCGAGGAAGACGGTGGCCCCGACGGCGGCGGGCAGCAGGCGGCGCGCCCCGCCGGAGGCGCCCTCGCGCATCAGGGCCGCGAGCTCGAGGGCGAGCAGGACGGTGAGGGCCGTGAGCATCTCGTACATCCTGATGTAGAGCACGTCGGAGAGCCCCGCGCGGCTGAGGCCCCAGAGCGCCACCCCGCAGGCGCAGGCGGCCCTCGAGCAGCCGAGCTCGCGCAGCAGCGCCCAGAGCGCGACCAGGGCGACGGCGTGGCAGGCGAGGTTCAGGCCCAGGCCGGCCCACTTGGACCAGGCGCCCGGCGCGAGCGACGAGGCGGCGTTCAGGGCCAGGCCGAACAGCGGCGGGTGGAGGTCCCCCTCCTGGTTGTGGAGGACAGAGCCCGCGTCCATGCGCTCGCCCTCGCCGACCGAGACGTAGTCGAGCAGGTCCCGCCGGGTGAGGGTCGCGCCGGCGAGGTCGCCGCCGGCCACGTCGCTCAGCAGAGGAGCGTAGTGGCTGTTGGCGTAGCCGTAGGACCAGACCTCGTCCAAGTAGTAGCCCCGCTTGGCCACGCAGTAGCTCACGGCGACGGCGAGGCAGAGGGCGACGGCCGCGAGCGGGAGCCAGCGCGACGGGCCGGCCCCGCCGCCCGCGTCCGTGCCCTTGCCCCCTGGCCCCATGTTCCTCATAGCAAACTCCCTCCTTCGGATGTGGGCGCGGTGCCCGCCGCCCGGCCGGCGGGCGCTGTGGCGCGCCGTCCCGTCCCCATGGCCGGTGTTGACGACCTAGCGCCCGAGCAGGTAGGTCTCGGATGAGTTGTATCCGTTATCGGCGCCCGAGAAGCCCTTGACGTACGTACACCTGGAGTAGCCAAGCCTCCCCGCAACCTCCCTCGCGGTCCCCTCGCCCGCCCGGGTGCTGGCGGTCCCCTCGCCCGCCCGGGTGCTGGTGGTGCCAGACACGTCTACGTAGAGCACCACCTCGTCGGGGTCTCCCTTGGACGCGAGGTAGGCGGCGATGCCCGCCGAGGCTGGATCTGTCTCCACGTGGACGTCCTCGAACTCCATGAGTTGCAACATGTCGGCAGTGATGGAGAGATTCGCCAAGCCAGCATCGGTGTACCCTCGCTTGATGAGATAGACACAGGGTCCAGCGGCGTAGGGTGCCACAGTCTTTCGCTGCGCATACTCATAGTCACCAAGATACATAGGTTTCATTACGACACATAAGAGAAGCAGCACTGCCATAGTTGTCCCGGTCACAAATATGACTTTGCGGCGTCGTTGGCTTTCTGGTATCTGTCGAAACCATGTGTCCAGCGACAGGGCGGTCCCGGCCGCGACCAGTGGGAGGGAACTGTAGAGGTACCTCGGTGAGAGGTAAGGAGCAATTATGATGATGAGGATGATGACTATGGGTACAGGCACGAGGATTGCGACGATGATCGACGACGTGCCATCGCGCTCAGTCGTGGGGACTTGGGTCTTACGTCGGCCTAGGTGAACAGCGATCCAGGCCGAGAGCAGCCACGCTATGGCAATGGACATATCCCTTATAATATATTCTCCGAACTGAGAGAACTTCTCGGGCCATGCCGCGAGATCGACAAATCTGGTCAGGGCGTCCCCGCCAGATACGCCTGACGAGCTGTTATGGGCCCCCAGGTGCGCGAGGGCGGCCGGCCACGCGAGCAAAAAGAGGCCCACGCCCGCCAGGGCGCAGGCGGCCAGGGCGCCCGCCTCGCCGAGGCGCCGGCGCCTGAGCAGGTGGGTCCCGGCCGCCAGGCAGGCGAGGAAGGCGTATATGGCGAAGTAGTACTGCGTCATGAGGCCGAGGAAGACGGTGGCCCCGACGGCGGCGGGCAGCAGGCGGCGCGCCCCGCCGGAGGCGCCCTCGCGCATCAGGGCCGCGAGCTCGAGGGCGAGCAGGACGGTGAGGGCCGTGAGCATCTCGTACATCCTGATGTAGAGCACGTCGGAGAGCCCCGCGCGGCTGAGGCCCCAGAGCGCCACCCCGCAGGCGCAGGCGGCCCTCGAGCAGCCGAGCTCGCGCAGCAGCGCCCAGAGCGCGACCAGGGCGACGGCGTGGCAGGCGAGGTTCAGGCCCAGGCCGGCCCACTTGGACCAGGCGCCCGGCGCGAGCGACGAGGCGGCGTTCAGGGCCAGGCCGAACAGCGGCGGGTGGAGGTCCCCCTCCTGGTTGTGGAGGACAGAGCCGACGTCCATGCGCTCGCCCTCGCCGACCGAGACGTAGTCGAGCAGGTCCCGCCGGGTGAGGGTCGCGCCGGCGAGGTCGCCGCCGGCCACGTCGCTCAGGAAGGGGGCGTAGTGGCTGTTGGCGTAGCCGTAGGACCAGACCTCGTCCACGAAGAAGCCCCGCTTGGCCACGCAGTAGCCCACGGCGACGGCGAGGCAGAGGGCGACGGCCGCGAGCGGGAGCCAGCGCGACGGGCCGGCCCCGCCGCCTGCGTCCGTGCCCTTGCCCCCTGGCCCCGTGTTCCTCATAGCGAACTCCCTCCTTCGGATGTGGGCGCGGTGCCCGCCGCCCGGCCGGCGGGCGCTGTGGCGCGCCGTCCCGTCCCCATGGCCGGCGTTGACGGTCTAGCGCCTGAGCAGGTATGCCTCGGATAGAACTGGCGCATCAGGACCCACACGCTCTATGAGCGTCTTTCGTGAGTATCCCAAACGTTTTGCCACCAGGTCCGATATCGCCTCGCTGTCAAGCGATGTGGTGTCTCCATAGTTGACATGGTTAGGATACGTAACTGTGTCGACGTAGAGCACTATCTCGTCGGGGTTGCCCTTGGACGCGAGGTAGGCGGCGATGCCCGCCGAGGTGGGGTCTGTCTCCAAGTGGACGTCCTCGAACTCTAGAAGCTGCGGTACGTCTGCGGTGATGGAGAGATTCGCACTGTCTGTGGTCTTCCCTCGTCCAACAATGTAGACGCAGGGGTCGGCAGCGTAGGGCACCACAGCCTCTTGTTGCGCATAGGCTTCCTCCCCGAGGTAAGCAGGCTTGTAGAATATAGCGAAGATGAGCAATACTGCGGTAAGCGCTCCGATAACGACCTTGATCTGACGGCTACGCGTTTCTTGAGGCATTGAACGGAACCATGCGTCTAAGGACACTGCTGCGGCTGCCGAGATCAGGGGGCAAATATTATAGATAAATCTTGGTTCCTCAAAAAGAGCTATGAGGGCAATAATGAGGAGGTAGAGAAAAGCGGGCAGGATGATGTTACGGATATGTGACGTCAGGAGGGTATCCTCGAATGTGTTATCCCCAGCGTGGACCTCCTGCTTGGAACGTATGGTTCCCCATGCCGAGAGCAGCCACACTAAAATTACAGCGGGCAGAGCCTGTATTATCATCCTCCCGAACGTTGAGAGTCTCTCGGGCCACGCGGGGACGTTGAGCAGGGCATAAAATGCCCCTTCGCCCGACATTGCGATCGAGGGATTCTTTCCAGCGGGCAGGTTGTAGAAAGCAGCCGGCCACGCGAGCAAAAAGAGGCCCACGCCCGCCAGGGCGCAGGCGGCCAGGGCGCCCGCCTCGCCGAGGCGCCGGCGCCTGAGCAGGTGGGTCCCGGCCGCCAGGCAGGCGAGGAAGGCGTATATGGCGAAGTAGTACTGCGTCATGAGGCCGAGGAAGACGGTGGCCCCGACGGCGGCGGGCAGCAGGCGGCGCGCCCCGCCGGAGGCGCCCTCGCGCATCAGGGCCGCGAGCTCGAGGGCGAGCAGGACGGTGAGGGCCGTGAGCATCTCGTACATCCTGATGTAGAGCACGTCGGAGAGCCCCGCGCGGCTGAGGCCCCAGAGCGCCACCCCGCAGGCGCAGGCGGCCCTCGAGCAGCCGAGCTCGCGCAGCAGCGCCCAGAGCGCGACCAGGGCGACGGCGTGGCAGGCGAGGTTCAGGCCCAGGCCGGCCCACTTGGACCAGGCGCCCGGCGCGAGCGACGAGGCGGCGTTCAGGGCCAGGCCGAACAGCGGCGGGTGGAGGTCGGGCGCTTGGTTGTGGAGGACCGAGCCCGCGTCCATGCGCTCGCCCTCGCCGACCGAGACGTAGTCGAGCAGGTCCCGCCGGGTGAGGGTCGCGCCGGCGAGGTCGCCGCCGGCCACGTCGCTCAGGACGCGGGCGTAGTGGCTGTTGGCGTAGCCGTAGGACCAGACCTCGTCCACGAAGAAGCCCCGCTTGGCCACGCAGTAGCCCACGGCGACGGCGAGGCAGAGGGCGACGGCCGCGAGCGGGAGCCAGCGCGACGGGCCGGCCCCACCACGGTCCTCCCAGGGCTGGGCCTCGGCGCCCTTCTGAATCTCCATCACAGAACCTCCTCTGATCCCTCTGCCAGTTGGATTCGACCTATGCCATATGGCACGCCTTCCATAAGCGACCATGATATATTATCAGTCATAGTTCAGTCAAACGTGGGACGGTAGCTATGCGAGGGTCGAGGGTTCATGTGCAGGGGATTGTACGCGTGGTGTAGGAGAGAATGGGCCACGTTCAGGCTCCTTCTCTGGGCGATGAGCAGGGGGGATGCGAGACGTGACGATTCTGCAGCCTCTGGCCGCCTTGTGCGTAAGGTTCTCGCGACGCTTCCCCTCATTGCCGGAGTGGCGTTCATGTTTCTTGTCGGTGTGGTTGCGGGGACTATGAGCCATGATCTGGTTGCGGGACTCAGGCTGACGGCTGCAATATTGGTGTGGATGGGTCTCTTCTCAGGCATGAATCAGGCGGCCAACGTGCTGTACTATACGAGTGATATCAACTTCTACCTTGTGCTCCCCATAGATGCTGGTGCGATCATCTGGTCGCGCATGTTGATGTTTATCCTCCCGAGCTTTGCGGGCAACTTCGCGCTCATGCTCTCCTTTGTCCTTGCTTGGACGATCGCCGCAGGCTCAGGTCCTCTTACCGTCGCGCTCATGGTAGTGGCCGTTCTGTGCGTTACCCTCTCGTCAGAGTTCCTCATGACGATGCTCGTCATCCTTTTGATGCGTCTGTCGCGCTTCGCGCGTGACAAGGATCGCTTCACTAAACTCTTTGGTATTATGGAAATGTTGCTGACGATTGCCTTTGGAATGTGGCTGCAGCCACAGCTCGCATGCACTACCTCTCTGCAACAGATGACGTTGCAGGTGACCGTCACCGCAATGGGCGCGCCTGCGCTCCTTGTGGTGTTGGGCGTCTCCTGTCCGCCTATCCTGCTGGCAGAGGCTCTCTTCTCGAGTTCACCCATCTATGCGTTGGCGTCGCTCGTCGGTATGATCGCCCTCACGCTTGGCATGGCGATGGCGCTCTGGCATGTCGCCGGTCACCTCTATCTTCCAGGTGTCCGGGCACTTGGTTCTATGGGGGCAGGGTTGGGAAAAAGAACAGCCCTCGGCGAGGGCGCCAGGGCGAGGAACCCAGACCTTAAAGGACTCCTCAGGCAGCGAGGTCAGTTTGGAGCTAACCTTGCGCGTGACTGGCTTCAGACGGTGCGCTGCGCCTATTTCTTCAACAAGTTCATTCTCACGCAGGCGCTGGCCCCCCTTTACTTCGTCTGCATGATGGTGCTGGCCGCCACGGCACGGCTGCAAGGGCGGGATGCCGCCACGATCCTCGGCCTGCTGCGCGCCCTCGCCCTGGGTCCCCAGGGACTGGATTTTTCGACCCTCGCTGTCTTGGGGCTGGTGGCGACGACGAGCTTCTCCACCGTGACCTATATGACGGCGGTCAGCCGAGACGGGCGAGACTTCGCCTACCTCAGGTCGCTTCCCATGAACTGGACAGCCTACCTCATCGGAAAGCTTCTTCCCCTTCTTGCCCTTGCCACCCTGCCGCTTCTGGTAGTGCTGCTGGTGGTGCTTGCGGTCCTTGGGCTGCCCCTGGCAAGAGTACTTTACCTCGTGCTTCTCTTTTTGCTTGACGCGACGCTCGTTGGGATGCTGACGTTTGGCGTGGGGGCGCGGTTTCCCAGGCTCTCATGGGAAAGCGAGGAGCAGATCATGGGGGTCAAAGCGGCCGTATCCTACATCATCGGAGGTGCCTTCCTTGCCATTGCGCTCATCGCACCTCAGGCTCTCCTTGTCATCATGCACCTAGGTGACGCGGCGTTCCTCTCGGCCTCATCCCTCGTGGGGGCCGTGTTGGCCATCGCACTCGCCGAGTTGATCCCTGTCGTGCTGTGGGTGTGTGTTGGCTGCGCGCGCAGGCTTGCGCGACTCTCCGTCGAGTTATAGGGCATGCGACGGGGACTTTCAAAGAGCGTTGTGCTATCCTGTTACTATGGTACAGGCTGCTTATGCGCTCACGTGCGCGATGTCGCCTGTGGTCTTACGTTCAGTCACTGATTGCTCCGTGAGGGGCGGAAAAGAGGAGAAGGCATGGGGGTAGGCGGACTCGAGATCGGAAAGATGATATCTGCGTTCACAAGCAATCCGGAGGTTAGCTCTAAGCTGAGGGAGCTGGTCGATGAGGACGTCGAGACTCAGGCGGATGGCGTCGCAAAAATTGTGAAGGAGAACGTGGGACTCGATCTGGGCCGAGACCAGATCCTCGGCCTCCTGCAGAGCTTTGGAGGTCTTCAGGGTGTGCTGGGTAAGGTCACCTCCGGTAGCGGGAAGTCAGGAGGTATCGACGAAAAGGACGTTAACGATGCCGTCTCGAACTTGATGGGGAAGTAACCTACGCGTATCACGTCAGGCCGTCTGTCATGCCAGACGTTGGTTTGTAGGTTTTGTGTTGTATGATGGGACATGCGGGAGGCAGGGGCGGCGTGGGCGTAGCCTCTGCCTTCTGTTTTTACACAGATCACATTTTTTGCTGATTTTTGGCTATAGAAAAGATTGTTGTCCCACACTACTCACATTTGTTATAGTATGTACACATGATATAGGCAGATGAATGCTTAATGACGGTACGCGCAGATGAGACAAACCCAGCCGTTGTTCGTGCATGTGATGCTTCGTTCGCGCTCGCTGACACTGCGTGAGATTTCTCATGGAGGTCCCGTCCTAAGCCTTCAGATGTGGCGGAGGTGAACGTATGTCTACGGAAAAAAGGATAAATCCCGCGATATGGGCAGGGCTCATGGGGATTGGTACCGTTAGTGTTCCCAGCTGCGCATATGCGGCAACGAACTCGACATCTTTCGGCCTCCCGCATGAGTTTGTAATCGGCGCTGCCGTTGGCGTCCTAGCTGCGGCAGGCGCCATCGCCGTCTTCCTCAAGATATCGAGGCGAAGGAGGCAAGCGAGGGAACAAGCCGAAGAACGCACCGCTGTCGTTGATTATAGCATGCCGGTGGGGAATGACATACAGGTCGCTGATGTTGACGCACTTATAATGGAGATGACCCCTAAGGATCAAATGGCGTCTCAGCACCAGGTGGAGCGTCTTGCGCTTGGCATCGAGGGCGAGTTTGTAACCCCCGTCGCCAGCGAAGAACCTCACAATGTGCCTGCCGCGAAGGCTGTCGAAAGCCCTCGGAGCGTGAGGGAGGTTCTCTTTGAGCGCTTGGATGGCGATAACATCGATGGCCTGCCCGTCATCAAAGCTTCCGATGGCATGGTGAAGGACAGCGGCACCGGTCTGATAAGCGTTGGGTTTAAAGGTGCTGCCTATACGCGTGAAGGTCAGGTTGAGCCAACGCCGGCATCCTTGGATACTGCGTCGAAGGTCACCAATCAGTCCCAGTCAGCCTCAGCCATAGCTCATGCGACCACGGCGAGCGTGACAACTGGCTCAAAGGCAACGGTGCCGGAGTCTAGTATGGCTGCGACGAAGACGGCGGCTCGTGCGTCCAACCTAGCTGCTGCACAATCCGCGCTGGTCGCTCGGATTCCACCTGCTGCCGATTCCGTGGCGGGCAAGGCCGCGCTCGCGTCGTCCCGCACTAGGACTACGGGCTCCGCAGTGACTCTCGAGATGCGAAAGAGGGCCGCCATCATAGCGCAGCGTGTGCCAAAGGTTTGCCCCGAACGTCGGCCGTCAGCTGCGTCCACTGACAAGGGTGGTCAGAAACCACTGGACAGCGCTGCGGCTAGTCGGGCAGCCGCTGCAGCGAGTCGGGCAGCTGCCAGAAGGAGGGCACTTGACAGGGTGGCTATGGTCGTCGCTCTGAACGCAGCGGTATCGAGGAGACTCGTCGCGGCGGTACGAGAGGATGAGCATCAAAGTCACGTAAATCCCACTGGTGCGCCGTTCAAGTCCCACATGAATGCGGTACGCGTTGCTGCCAGGCGTACACACGACGAGAGCGAGATGCCCACCGAATCCCTCCTTACTAGGGAGAAGGAGCTGCATGAGGATCTGGGGCTTGCGTCGTAGCCCGTGGAATACTACAGTAAGAGAGCTTTTGCTATGCGTGAGATGACACTGCAGGGCTGACGTCATTTGAGGAAGGAAGGAAAGAGGGAACCTCATGAGCTTGATGGATAGTCTTGGCCGGTCAAGGGCTAACACTAAGGACGTTCCGGTGCAAAGGGTTGGTCCACTCGTCGTCGCTATCCTCGCCATCACTATGGTTGCCTTTATCGCTTACATCTCTATAAGTGAGATTCTGTACGATAACGACACCTGGTTTCTCCTCAACACGGGGAGAGACATCGTTGCTCATGGTGTTCCGCATGAGGAGCAGTTCGGCATGTTCACGGGCGTGAGATACATTGCCCAGCAATGGCTCTACGCCTATCTCCTTTGGTGCGTCTATGACATGTTTGGCGTGCTTGGCCCCGTCATCCTGATGTACCTCCTGTGGGTAGGCATACTGCTGATCTCGCTGCAGCTGATCAAGGGTGGACAAAGGAGTATCGGGCGTGACTTCGGGGATGCAGCCAAACTGAACACAGCATACTTACTCGCCGCCTTCACGGTGTTGGTTGGACCTGTGTTCAAATTGAACCCCAGAATATTCGATATCCTCACTATTCTGCTCTCTGCCCTGATATGGCAGCGTTTTGCCGAGAAAAGACGTCCTGTTGTCCTCTTAGCTTACGTTCCGATGGCCGTCCTCTTCATCAATCTTCATGGCGCGCTCTGGCCTCTTCCCTTTGCGGTGCCATTTTTGGGTATGGTGTTGCAACGGGATCTTTCTAAGAAGGAGCGCCTGGTTGTTTTTGGCGTGCTTTGTCTTATGCTTGCGGTTACATTCCTTAATCCGTATGGTCTGGATATGCACCTATATATCTTCAGGAGCATGGGTGTGATCTCGAATATGGGCATTGTCGAGATGCGCGCTCCTGGGGCTTTTGATAGGGGAGGGTTAGCCGGCATTTCCCTCATAGTCTTTCTGACCCTGTATATCTACTCCAGTGTCAAGGAGGGTCGTCGGCGCGAGATTAATAGAATGTGGCTGCTCCTCCTTGTCGGTGCAATTGTGCTTACGCTGCGGCAGGAAAGAAACTACAGTCTCCTTCTACCCTGCGTGATAGTCTTCATGGGGAGTGTTGACTTGAGCACGAGGAGACTTCTGAACTTGGGTGTCGCAAAAAACTGTATGAACTGCGCCACGATCATCGTGATTTGCTTTGGCGCATCCGCTCTACTGGCCGTGCGTCAGTCTACCAGCCACTTTGCTTACGATGACTTCGATCGGGTCAGTAGTATCATCGAATCAGGCTACGCTGAGGCTGCCGCTGACACAGGGGCTGACAAGTGGGCGCAGGCGCGTTCACGTACTACCATACTGTGCTATAATAGCAGTCCGTATCTGGAGTTTATGTATGGATACCGCTGTTTCATCGATCCGCGCTTTGAAATATGGTCCGAGAAGCTTAATGGAAAGTATGATTATCTCTCCCAAGTAAATGATATTGGAGTCAACAAGAACGTCAAGCCTATATTGGACCAGTACAAGTTCACTTATGTGCTTACGGATAGCGACGTTGATCCGCAGTTGTATGAGGATGCTGGATACTCTCAGATCTATCAGTCTGAACATGATCCGACGATGAGGCTCTTCGTAAGGAATGACTACGACGGCATACCGAATTGGGTACGCTCGTAAGTTATCGACGTGATACGGCTTGAGCATGTGAGCAAGTCCTACGACGGGGGCCGTACTCGCGCCGTGAACGAGCTCTCGCTCGAGATACCTTCTGGTCAGATATTCGGACTCCTCGGACCAAATGGTGCGGGTAAGTCGACGCTGCTCAACATGATAGTGGGTGTGCTCTCGCCTGATGTGGGTCGTATAGAGGTCGATGGCACCGATCTTGTAAAGGATCCCATTGAGGCTAAGCGACGTCTTTGCTATGTGAGCGACTCCCCGGACCATCTCCTGCGTCTGAAGGGCTATGAGTACCTGCGCTTCGTTGCCGATATCTACGGTGTGTCCGAGGACACGCGAGCGACGCGTGCCCCGATGCTTGTGCGACGGTTTGGCATGGAGGATGCGCTAGAAAAGCAGCTTCTCTCCTACTCCCATGGCATGCGCCAGAAGATGATGGTTATAGGGGCACTGTTACCTGATCCCGATGTCTGGATCTTGGATGAGCCCATGGTTGGCCTTGACCCGAGAGCTGCTCGCATCCTTAAGGACAGCATGCGAGCCCATGCTGATGCGGGAAGGACCGTCCTCTTTTCCACTCACGTGCTTGACGTTGCCGAGAGGGTCGTGGACCGTGTGGGTGTGATCGCTCGTGGTGAACTGCTTTTCCAAGGAAGTGTGGAGGATCTGCACACACGCTTTAGCGCGGATGAGTCCTTAGAGGATATGTTTCTTGAGCTAACGGAGGAGGGCTCACCGTTTCGGAAGGTGTCCGCATCGTTACCTGTCGCTAAGTCTCCAATCTGAGACCACCGGGACATTCTGAGGTTGACTACCGCTGTCCTATTACGTAGGCTATAGACTATGTACATAGAGTTTAGGGGAACGCAGATTAAATTGGGTCTTGCGAGTTGCTAGATCGCGTTTTGGCAGGGAGGAAGACTCTACGGTTGCTCGGTTCAATTTGATCGGCTTTTCTCTCGTTACCGGTGGACCTTGCTCAGCCGGTGTCGGACGGTATGCAGGGGAGATTGTGAGGTATTTCTGATTATGTGGCCCTATCTCCCACCCTTCCTCCCTCTGTTCATCCCGCTCTTCCTGCTGGACATCTTTGTGTCCTTTTGCTCGGGAATCGCCATGCAGGACAGGTGGATGTGGCGCATCCTCCTCACTCTTCAGGTGTTCTTCTCCCTCCTGCTCATCATTGATCTTAACGAGGCCCTTCCCCATACTCTTTTTCCGCTTGCGATAGCCACAACCTGCTTTGCGATCGAAACCATCTCACTCTACTATTCATCGCGGGGCAAGTACGCACAACTGGCCTTTGGCTTTTCCGTAGTATCAAACATACTCTTACTGCTGCTGGGCTTCACGCTCCTTGGGATCATACCCTTCCAGTGATAGAGGCGAGGGGGCCTTTTTCGTACTCAACGGGGTATGATGCTGGTGGGATAGGTGGGCACGTACGAGAGAGCCTCAAAGAGGCGTCCCGAGCGATGTGTGTCAAAGGAGAGGAAGCGCGTGAGCTCCAGTACCTCCTTGCGCTCGGGATCATCATCGTCCACATAGAACCAGTCATCGGGTACTCCGGGGTTCCAAGCGTGGCAGTCTGACAGGACCGCCCCGAGGCTTGGGAGGACGAGCGCCGTACGGTATCGCGGGAACTCGTGAGCTGCGGTCGTCTCAGGGTCGGGCGTACTGGATGCGTCGATGCTTCCAAAGAGGTTAACGGACACGTGGAAGCGCATCTGGTCGGCGGCGGCACTTGCTGCCAGTTTGCCCACAACGCCTGCGTCGATGCCGGCGCGTGCGGCATACTCGCGTGCCTTGCGAACGGCTCCGCTGCGGATGTAGCCAAGTAGCTCACCTGGGACGTCCTCTACCCACGCGGCATGGTAGCTCCGCTCGGCGGGAAAGAAGGGGAAGCTGTTCTCTGGCACGATATCACGGAAGTATGCCGACCAGATCGTGCGGTCATCGGATGGAAACGGCCTTAGGCTCCACCGCCCCCACCCTACAGGACCCTGTGCCGCGACCAAGCCCGTCGCCTCTGTCGCGGTGACGGCGATGACGAAGGCTGGTTGGATGTACCTCGGGTGCTCAGAGATGACAAGATAGGGATCTCTCAGAGCTTCCAAGGCATTTCGGAGCTCGTCGTTGGGATTGCCCTCAACGTCCACCCAGCCCTGGGGCTCGAGCCGCTTGACGAGCTTTCCCAGCCAGGTGTCACGCTTGCGCTGCAGATTGTCGTCGTTAGTGCGAGGAAGCCTGATGTCACCACAAGAGAGGAGGCGCGCCTCGGGACCACCAAGGAGGCAGAACAGATCTGTGCTTGAAAGATACAAGTGGCTGAGTTCGTCTTGCTCCGTCTGCTCGCCACTGTCCTCGCTACGTCTGAAGATGAACGACACAATATCCCCTCACCGGTTTGGACCCGTGCACGCATCATAGAACGTCAGACCCGTGATCGGTTCACATTACTTGCGTGCACGGTTGTCATTGTAGTCCATGTGTGGTTACCAACAGTGTACGCGTAGCAGTGCGTTCTTCGTTCAGTATATGGAAGAATCGCTGTGAAGGGGACAGGATCCCCATGCAAGATACTCGTACATGGTATAGTCACATATTGCATTGAAAGAGGATGAGTCGCTTGTGCCTTATAGGGCGAATAGATTCAAGAGAGGTTCAGAATGGCAGTACCTAAGCAAAGGAAGGGTCGTGGCGCCACGCACACCCGTCGCTCGGCTAACAGTAAGCTCGCCGTCTCGCCACGCTCGGTGTGTCCACAGTGCGGTTCAATCAAACTTCCGCATCATGTGTGCCCCAACTGCGGCTATTATAGGGATCGCGAGGTCGTTGTCACTGAGTAGCCGAGCCGCGCAGATCTCCTGGGCGACCTCGGAGGCCGACCCGTGAGGGTCGGCCTTCTCTTGTTTTGGCGTGTGGCATGCCCAGATCGAGGAGGGACAATGAGTTGCATATGCGTTGACGCCATGGGCGGGGATGAGAAACCCGATGTAGTCCTTGCGGGGATTGAGGCCGCGCTTGCGACCGAGAAGGGACTTTCGGTCATCGTTGCCGGAAACGATGAGGTGGTCACTCCCTTCTGCGCTGGTCGTGAGCGTGCGAGGGCACTCGTGACGACAGAGGTCATCGAGATGGGGGAGCACCCCACCGAGGCCATACGCACCAAGAAGGACTCGAGTATCGTGCGAGGCTGTGCTGCCGTGCGTGACGGCGAGGCTGACGGATTCTTCTCGGCAGGCTCGACAGGTGCCGTCTTTGCCGCAGCCAGCTTGGGTGTGGGCAGGATAGCTGGAGTCAAGCGCCCCTGCATCGCGACGGCCCTCCCTGGCACCACGGGAAGACCCACCGTCTTGCTCGACATGGGGGCCAATGCCGACGTGAGGCCCGACATGCTCGTCCAGTTCGCGCAGATGGGACGTGCCTACTCAAGAGTCGTCGTTGGTGTCGATGACCCCACGGTGGCGCTCTTGTCCAACGGCTCCGAGGACACCAAGGGATCAAGTGCCGTCGTGGCCGCCCATACGGCACTGGCAGCGCTTGGCGAGAGCTGGTTTGTGGGCAACTGTGAGGGTACGGACCTGCTTGCTGGTCGCTTTGACGTTATCGTGACGGATGGCTTTACCGGAAACGTCGCCCTGAAGTCACTTGAGGGCACGGCGAAGTTCCTGCTCGGTGAACTCAAGAGTGCCATCGGGGACTCCAAGCGCGCGGCTGTCGGCGCCCTCATGATCAAGCCTGCCCTCAAGGACCTCTCTCAGAAGCTCTCGGGTGACGCGTACGGCGGAGCCATCTTCTTGGGTCTCAAGGCACCGGTCCTCATCGGTCACGGTGCCACCTCGGCCGAGGCTGTCAAGAACGGGACGCTCGCCTGTGCCCGCGCCCACGACTCCCGACTCGTGGATAGGATAGTTGCCGAGGTGGCGTAGGCGAGTGGTCAGGCCGAGAGTACAATCGTATTGCAGATAGCCAGCTTGCCGAGGGCCTTGGAAGCTGACCTGAGTCACCTGGAGGGTGATCATGGACCATGCCGCCATTCTCGAGAGGGTCATTGCGCTCACGAGTGAGGAGCTTGAGTGTGATCCCGCCGGCCTGAGTGAGGACACCGAATTCAAGTCGCTTGATGCGAACTCGTTTGACCTGCTTGAACTCATCATCGCCATCGAGGACGAATTTGGCATACCGTTTGACGACGAGAAGCCGCAGACCATCGTGAGCATCGCTGATGTGGTACGCGTGATCGAAGCTGCCCGCGCCGAGGAGACCTCTTGAGGCTTTACAAACACGTGAGCGCAGTCGAGGCGCTCATTGGTCACGAGTTCGCCGACAAACAGCTCATAGGCGCTGCCCTGACCCATCCTTCCGCCGTCGAGGGAAGGCCGGTCTCGGCCTCATATGAGCGTCTCGAGTTTTTGGGCGACTCCATATTGGGCGCTATGGTCGCGACCGACCTCTACGAGCGCTTCCCCGAGATGGACGAGGGTGGCCTTACCAGGCTCAAGATCTCGCTCGTCTCGGGCAAGACGCTAAGTGAGGTGGCAGGTGCGCTCGGCCTCGGCAAACACATCGTCTTCGGCGAGTCTGAGCGGGGCACGGGGGCGCGGGGCCTGAGCTCTGCGCTCGAGAACGTCTACGAATCCATCGTAGGTGCGCTCTACCTTGATGCGGGCTACAGGAAGACCCATGACTTTGTGAAAAGGACCCTCGGCCCCCATGTCTCGCCTGAGCTTGCCAAGGAACCTCTCTCGCCCAAATCACGGCTCCAGGAGGTCACACAGAGGGCGTACCGCTGCGCTCCGGTGTACAAACTCGTGGGCGCGGAGGGTCCCGCGCACAGTCCCACCTTCACGAGTGTCGTGCTGATCGAGGGCAGGCGCGCAGGACGAGGTCGTGGTTCCTCCAAGAAGGAGGCGCAGACTGCGGCGGCCCTTGACGCGCTTGGCCACCTGAGTGAGCGCGTGGATAACGGTTTGGGCGACAGGGTCTTGGCAGGCGGCGTCACGCGAGCTGCGACCTCACCAGACGATGGTACCGGTACCATCTAGGAAGGTGGGCCTCTCGCGTGTATCTCAAGTCGCTAGCGCTTAAGGGGTTCAAATCCTTCGCGGACAGGACACTCATGTCCTTTGATCCTGGCCTCACCGTCGTCGTGGGACCAAACGGAAGCGGCAAGTCAAACATCGCAGATGCCATGCTCTGGGTGCTTGGCGAGCAGAGTGCGAAGATGTTGCGCGGCCAGGCCATGGAGGACGTCATCTTCTCGGGTTCCTCTGGTCGCTCTGCCGTCGGCCTTGCCGAGGTCACCCTCACGCTCGACAATACGGACCACACCCTGCCCATCGACTTCTCCGAGATCGCCATCACGCGCAGGATGTATCGCTCGGGCGAGTCGGAGTATCTGATCAACGGCGCCTTGAGCCGACTGCGTGACATCACAGACATTCTGCATGACTCGGGTCTTGGCAAGGACACTCACTCCATCATCTCCCAGGGCAAGCTCGACTCCGTCCTGTCCAGCCGTCCCGAGGAACGCCGTGAGCTCGTCGAGGAGGCGGCGGGCATCTCCAAGCATCGCAGACGCAAACTGCGCTCTGAGCGCAAGATAGCCACCATGCAGGATAACCTCATCCGTGCCAAGGACATCCAGCGCGAGATCAACAGGCAGCTTCGGCCACTTGAGCGTCAGGTAGACAAGGCGAAGCGCCATCGAGACCTCGCTGACGAGCTCTCGAGGCTCAGCTGCACCCTTGCCGTCGACGACCTCAGGCGTCTGCAGGAGAGCTACGGTGTCCTCGAGGGGCGCGGGCGCGAGGCGGAGGCTGCCATCGAGCTTGCGCAGTACCGCCTCGACGAGAAGGGCAGGGATCTTGAGCGATACCAGTCCCTCCTCGAGCAGAAGGGCATCTTCGTGGGCGACCTCGGCGAGCAGCGTCGTCGCATGCAGGGCGTGCTCGCTCGCATGGACTCGGACATGCGTCTGCTCGAGGAGAAGGGCAAGAACATGGTCTCGCAGCTCTCGGAGCTGCGGGCGAACCTCTCCTCTATGGAGCACAGTCAGGCCGACGCCACCAGGGAGCACGAGCGGGTAGCGGCTGAGCTTGCGAGTGTGCGTGGAGAGGAGGGACAGCTCAGGCAGGATGTGGACGCGCTTACCCCCAGGCTAAGGGAGGTGCAGGAGAGGCACCGCGCGCTTAGCGCCGAAGTCTCTCGCCTCGGCGCCGACCAGCGCTCAAGCCAGCGCGATGCGGACAAGGAGGCCCTCGCCCACGCGAAACTCAAGGACCAGATCTCGAATGCCGAGGTAGAGGATCAGATGTTTGCGAGTCGCCTCGCGCAGATCGAGGACGGGATCGCGACTGCCGAGGAGGCGCTGCGTGGGCTCAGGGCGCAGAGGGAGAAGGTCGAGGACGAACTCTCTGACGCCCGCAGTCAGGCCGACACGTCTGCGCGGCGCATCGAGGTCTGCCAAGGCGAGCTTGCCTGTGCGAGAGACGCTGAGAGCGCTGCCCGTGAGAGGCTCTCGGGTGCCAAGGCCACGCTCTCGGCACTCGAAGCGCTTGACGCCCAGGCAGAGAACTCAAGCGCTCTGGTGGCCAAGCTCACGAAGGACTCACCCGAGCTCGTCCTTGCTCGCATCGCCGATCTCGTGGAGGCGCCGGTGGAGCTTGAGGGACTTGTCGAGCGTATCTTGGGGGAGGACCTTTCGGCCTTGGTCACCGCCACAACGGAGGGACTTCAAGAGTTGGTGGGCCATGCCCTTGCGTCAGGTGTCACCGGTGGGGCCACGATTGTCTCGCTCGATCGTGTGCGGTACGCTGCCGGACAGAGTGTCCCAGAGGCAGGTGAGACGACAGGGGAGCCTCTTGTGGGGCAGGTCAAGGCGAGGGAAGGTTTTGAGGGGCTCGTTGCTGCCCTTCTCGGTCGCATCCGCCTTGTCGATGGCCTCAATGAGGCGCTCGACGCCAGTGCAAAAGACCCTGGACACTGCTATGTGACGCGTGATGGCGTGGTCGTGGGCACTGATGGCAGGACGTCTGTGGGTGTGGTCCCCTCAGGTCCCGACCAAGGCGCGCTTGAGCGCAAACGTCGCATCCGGGCGGGTAGGGAGGCCCTCGTCGGCCTCGAGGAGGTGCTCGCTCATGCAAAGGACGAGGTCGTGGGCGTTGAAGGGGCGCTTACGTCGGCTAGGGACGCGAGCGCTACGGCCAAGGGCGAGCTTGCGCGCCTTTCGGGTGAGCGCTCGTCGCTCGGCTCCGAGCTGGGTCGCCTTGAGGCGCAGTTACGGCAGGCTCGCTTTGAGCAGGCTCAGGTCTCCAAGAGTCGTAGGGCAGCAAGGGAGCGCACGGCACAGGCCCGAGCCGAGGTGGAGAATCACGGGAGACTCGCGCGCGAGGCGCAGGAGCGCGTCGCGGGCCTTGCCGACAGACTCGAGCGGGCAGACGCCGATCGCCTGTCTGCCTCTCGCGAGGAGCGGGAGCTCTCTGACGAGCTCTCCGGCGTCAAGCTCAGGCTCGCGACGGCCTCCGAGCGCAAGAGGCACCTTGCCGCCCGGGAGAAGCAGCTCGCCGCGCAGCTGGACGCCATCAAGCGCCGCCTGACCCAGACCGTGCGGACCGCCGAGGCGCTCGATGTCGTGCAGCTCAGGGTCGAGCCCCTCCACAGACGCTACGAACAGATACGACAGCGTGCCGTTTCCTGGGCGTCGAGGCTCAGGGACAGGGCATCGCTCGCCGAGGCGGACTCCGACTCGCTCAAGAAGACGATAGGTGACGCCCGCAGGGCCGTGGAGGATGCCGCAAGTGAGCTCGAGGCCGCCAAGGCGCGGCTCGGCGACGTCAGGGTCGAGAAGGGTAAGATCGAGGTGCAGGTAGAGAATACCATTGGTCGGATCACGGCCGACGGTCACGTCCTCGAGGATGCCCTCAGGTTGCCCGCGCCCGATGACCGTGAGGCCATGGAGCGCAGGATCGGAAGGCTTCAGCGCGAGATCGAGGGGATCGGCCCGGTGAACGAGGTCGCGATGGACGAGTACGCGCAGCTCAAGGGGAGAGGGGACTACATCGCCGAGCAGGTCGAGGACCTCGAGAGGGCCGAGGCTGCCCTCAAGAAGATCATGGCCGCGATCGAGCGCAAGATGCGTCGGCAGTTCGTCACCGTCTTTGACAGGGTGAACGCCAACTTTGCGGAGATCTTCTCGCTGCTCTTCCCTGGTGGCCAGGCGCATCTGGAGCTTCTCGAGCCCGACCACCTGGACGAGACAGGCATCGAGATCGTCGCTCAGCCGCGTGGCAAGAGGATACAGAAGATGACGCTCATGAGCGGTGGGGAGAAGTCTCTTACGGCCCTCGCGCTCCTCTTTGCGGTGTACAAGGCGCGCACGGTGCCCTTCTACGTCTTCGACGAGGTCGAGGCAGCCCTTGATGACTCGAACCTCTCGAAGCTGCTTGACGCGATCGAGACGCTCAAGGATACGACGCAGCTCATCGTCATCTCCCACCAGAGGCGTACGATGGAGCAGGCGGACGTGCTCTATGGTGTGTCCATGCAGGCCGATGGCGTGAGTCATGTCGTCAGCCAGCGTCTGGACAAGACAACAGGAAAGGTGGTCGGTGCCTGATGGGGCTTGCTGACAAGCTGAAACGGGGTCTCGCGCGCTCGCGGGAGGCCCTGAGCGAGATCTTCTACATGGGTGGCGAGGTCGACGAGGACTTCTGGGAGGAGCTCGAGGATCGCCTCGTGATGGGCGACATGGGTGGCGAGGTTGCCTTACAGGTTTCCGATGACCTGCGCGAGCAGGCAGCACGAGAGGGTCTCAGGACGGCCCCGCAGTTGAGGCGCGCCCTGGCCGATCGCCTGGCCAAGGCGTTTCCCCAGGCCACGCGCGATCCCTTTGACGATCTGCCCTCCTGCGTACTCTTCGTGGGCATCAACGGTACAGGTAAGACGACAACGGTGGGAAAGCTCGCCAGTGTTGCCAGAAGGCGCAGGCAGAGTTGCCTCATCGGCGGTGCGGACACCTTTCGTGCCGCTGCAATCGAGCAACTCGAGGTCTGGGGCGAGCGCGCAGGCGTCGAGGTCGTCACTCGCGAGCGGGGGGCGGATCCAGCGAGCGTCTGCTATGATGTGTGTGAGCGCGCCGAGCGCGAGGGCACCGATCTCGTCCTCATCGACACGGCAGGACGCCTTCATACGAGCTCGGACCTCATGAGGGAGCTTGCCAAGGTCGTGGACGTCACGCGCAAGCGTTCTGTGCTCCCCGTCTCGGTCGTCCTCGTGATCGATGCGACGACGGGACAAAATGGGCTTGCCCAGGCGCGGGAGTTCAACGATTCTCTTGATTTGGACGGGATCATACTCACGAAGCTCGATGGCACCGCCAAGGGCGGCATCGCCGTCGCCATCGCCCATGACCTAAGGCTGCCTATCTTTCGCATCGGTGTCGGTGAGGCCGTGGGTGACCTGCAGCCCTTCGACGCACATGACTTCTGTGCCGCCCTCGTGGGTACGAAAGAAAGGGGATAGACATGTTCGACAGCCTCTCCGACAGGCTCCAGTCGACCTTTGACGCGCTGAGGGGCAAGGGACGTCTCAGCGAGGATGACATCAGCAAGGCCATGCGCGAGATTCGCATGGCGCTGCTCGAGGCGGACGTCAACTACCGTGTCGTGAAGGGCTTTGTGGGCAGCTGCAAGGAACGCTGCATGACCGTCGAGGTCCTCGACTCGCTCACGCCCGCCCAGAACGTCGTGAAAATCGTGCTCGACCAGCTCACGGAACTGCTCGGCTCCACTGAGTCCAAGCTCGTCTTTGCGCAGAACCGCACGCCTAACGTCATCATGCTCGTGGGTCTTCAGGGATCGGGCAAGACGACGGCTGCGGCAAAGCTCGCCTACCTCCTCAAGCATCAGGGAAGAAGCCCGCTTCTGGCGGCCTGCGACACCCATAGGCCGGCCGCCGCCGACCAGCTCGAGACGCTCGGCGGCGAGATAGGTGTGAGGGTCTTTCGCGGCGACGGCAAAGATGCCGTGAGGGTGGCATCAGGAGCCATCCGGGAGGCTGTCGATCACCTCAACGACATTGTGATCGTGGACACGGCTGGACGTCTGCAGATCGACGAGGAGATGATGCGCGAGGCCGTCGACATCAAGCATGCGGTCAAGCCCGACCAGATTCTCATGGTCGTCGATGCGATGAGCGGACAGGACATCGTGAACGTCGTCAAGGAGTTCTCCGAGCGCGTGGACTTCGATGGCGTCATCATGTCCAAGCTTGATGGCGACGCCCGCGGTGGCGGTGCTCTCTCGGTCCGAGAGGTCACGGGTAAGCCCATCAAGTTCGTCTCGATGGGAGAAAAGCCCGACTCGCTCGAGACCTTCCACCCAGACCGCATGGCCAAGCGCATCCTCGGGATGGGTGATGTCTACGGCATCATCGAGCAGGCCCAAAGAGTTGCGGATGAGCAACAGGTGGCCGATACCGAGCGCATGCTGCTTGAGGGCTTCAACATGAACGACTATCTCTCTCAGCTACAGCAGATACGCAAGATGGGTGGCATTTCGAAGATGATAGGCATGCTACCCGGCGGCGAGCGAATGATGCGCCAGTCGGGAGCACGCATGGACGAGTCTCAGCTTACGAATATCGAGTCTATCATCCACTCCATGACCAAGGAGGAGCGTCTCAAGCCCAAGAAGATCAACGGGCAACGCCGCCGTCGCATCGCCGCAGGCTCGGGCCATAGTGTTCAGGAGGTCAATCAGGTCATCAAGCAGTGGGGCGAGATGAACAAGATGATGGGCAAGATGAGGCAGGCCATGGACGCAGGTCCCAGAAAGTCCAAGCGTAAGCTGAGGGGCATGATGCGTGACATGGGCATGGATGGCCTTGGCAGGGGTATGGGAGGAAACTTTCCCTTTTAGGGGGTTTGTGTGGGTTGATACCCCGGTGAAAACGCCAGCCTGACGGCGGCGCCACTCGCGCAAAGCCTGTTTTCCCGACCAGGGGAGAGGCGGGCCACCGAGGGGGCGCTGCCGGCACACCATGGCGGTTGGGGCGCTCGTGCCACCCGACGCAGCTTACGTCGCAACAGTGTACACAAATGCCCTAAAACGGCTCCGAGAGGCCATTTTCGCCGATCTGTGTACACTCCTGCGTCCCCACGCCTGTCCACAACGTCGCAACAGTGTACACAAATGCCCCAAAATGGCTCCGAGAGGCCGTTTTCGCCAATCTGTGTACACTGTTGCGTCGTCGTCGCCTTGGTGGTGATGCCCACGCCGCCCTAACGGTAACGCAACCACCCACCCACACGAACTCACGAAGCCTCTCAAAGCTGCAAGGCACGAGACTGGGGTGTGGTCGGTCATACAGCTTTCAAACGAGTTTGCTACGTGCGTCGCTGTCACGCACGCAGTAAGCGCTACTCGTGGACAACCACCACATCGCCTATCTCTGTCAGATCGTAGAGCTCAGCCGCCGCTGAGGTGGGAAGGTTGATGCAGCCATGGCTCCCGTTGTGCCGGTAGATGCCGCCGCCAAAGGAGCCCCTCCACCATGCATCGTGAAACGCTACGAGGTTGTCGACGAAGGGGACCCAATATTTCACATGGCTCGTGTAGTCGGGCTGTCCGTCATGGTTCTCGTCGACGCCTTTGAGCGTCTGGTTTCTGCCCTTGTAGTTGTTGACGGCGTAGACGCCCTCAGGTGTGCTGTGATTTACCGAGGGATTTCCCGAGACGAAGTCTGATTCCCAGATCAGCTCGCCGTTCTCGTTATACATGCGGGCATGCTGCTCGGAGAGGTCCGCGTCGATGTAGCGCTTGGGCCAGTCCGCACTTCCGGGATTGTACGTCGCGGCAGTTGCGGAGAAGGGGACTTGGACGGTTGTCGCGGTACCTGCGGTGATGTTGTTAGCGATGGTCTGTGCGAGCGCCGCGCCATCGACCGTCCATCCGTAGGTGCCGCCCGACACACTCACCTCCTTGCCGTAGGGTGTCGTATAGTTGCGCGTGGTACCTACCGTATCGACGCTTTCGGAGAAATCGCCTCGCGTCCATTCTGTGATCGCATCCACGTTGACAGTTGGTGTTAGGGTGTCGTCCAGCACCATCCAGCCAGCGATCTGGTCAGCCGTGACGGTGGCGGCGGTCTTATCGTTGACAGTAAGATTCTGTGTGGCCGCAAGCATTGTGTTTGCCTTGTTCTTGGCATTGGCGAGCTTGGGATCATTCGAGAGGACCGTCGGGGTGACGAGCGCGTCCTCGCCAAGGCTGAGTTGTTTTGCTGAGGTCGAGATAGCGGCCTTTACATGGGAGAGGACGCTCTGCTCGTCCACGACGGTGCCGCCCTTCTCGGGTGTGATCTCGTAGGACTTACTCTCTGCGTTGTATGTGATAGTCGCGTTGGTCGGTGGCGTGGCGCCGACGTTGGCCATGTTGACCGCGCCCTTGACGGCGGCCGCAAGTTTGTTCTCGTCATAGGAGGGCAAGAAGTTAACGGTGATGTCGTTTCCCCTGAACATCCTGACCGGCCACTGCCACGCGGCACCAAGCCGGTCGATGTTGGCAAGGGCATGCGTGAAGTTGTAGTCAAGGGTGATGTCGGAGGCCTTGACCGTGAGCTTGACGTTATCGCCCGTCGTGTCGAGCGCGTAGGCGCTGCTCTCCTTTTCGTAGGTCTTGGCCACATCGGCGGCGCTTTTGAGCGACTCGTCCCGCCCGTTGATCGTGGTGCGGGGCATGAACAGCAGGTTTGTGAACACCACGACGCCTGCGAGGTAGATGACGGCAAGCGTAGATATGATGGCGATTGGGATCTTCCAAAGGCCAAGCCCCTTTCCCGCCGCTGCCTTCGCCCTTCTCTTCGCGTTCGCCCTCGCCCAGGCATAGGTCTCTGCTGGAGCGGAACTCTTGAAGTGCGTCGGTGGGGCGGACGACTTGACGCCCTGCTCGGAGCTGATGGTCTCGAAGCGCTTCCGGGGCTTGCGGCCCCCAGTTGCCTTGCCTGTCCCAGTAGGCTTCGAGCTGCGCTTTGCCTGTGAGGGGGCCTTCTTGGTCATACCTGGTGTGCTCCCATTGACTTCAGGGACCTTTTTAATCGCTTCATTCTGTGCGTTCACGTGGATGCGTCCTTGCCTCTATCCTCGTCCCCGTGCCTGTCGCTCGTCCTGGGGACCCATCGCTACCTATCATGACGCTCTTGCGCATGGGCTACTATGGTACCCAAAGCATAGGAGCTTAGAGAAACGGCGATTCATTCGATGTCAACAACACGTATACGTAACATAGCAATAACATGTATTCGCACTGCCTCTGACCCGCAGATTACACCATATGTCGAGCTGAGTGGCAAACAGCTAAAAAACCGCCTCAACCCCAAGGACGCCCTCGTCATCCTTGAGAGCCTCAACGTGCTCCGGTTTGCCTTGGAGTCGGGCGTCAAGTTGGTCTCTGTTCTTGTGGACGCACGGCACCTCGAGCGTCTGCTGGAGCAGCTGCCACAGCTAGGCGAGGGAGGCGTTCCCATCTACTATGCGCAGAGGGAGGTGCTGAGTGCGATCGCGGGCATCGACGTGACCCGTGGCTACCTGGCCTGCGCGAAAAGGCCACATCCCCTCGGGATGGACGAGCTGCTCTCCCTCGCCCGGCGGATCGTCGTGCTCGAGGGTCTCACCGACGTGAGCAACGTGGGTGCCATATTCAGGTCCTGCGTCGCGCTGGGGGCGGACGGAATCGTCCTCTCGCCCGAGTGTGCCGACCCGCTCAACAGGCGTGCTATACGCGTCTCGATGGGGACCACCCTCAGGTTTCCCTGGGCCCGTGCTGAGGGGCCTTGGCCCAAGCCGTTCTTCGCCGCCCTGAGGAGAAGGGGCTTCAGGACCGTTGCCCTCACGCCCGAAGAGGGCGCCGGCCCCATCGATGCCATTGCCGGGGAGCTTGGCGCAGACGAGAGGGTCGCGCTCGTCCTTGGCAGTGAGGGCTGGGGGCTCTCACGAGCCGTGCTCGACGCCTGCGACAGCAAGGCTACCATTACTATGGCGGAGGGCATCGACTCCCTCAACGTCGCGACAGCGAGTGCCCTCGCCTGCTGGGAGTTCTTCGCCAAGCGCAGGTGATTGCCTATGGTTGCTGGCCGGGGATGTTGTCGATCGTCAACGGTGCGGGCGGGTGAGGTATGCCGTGAGCCGCCGTATGCGTCGTGAGCCGCGCCCTACGTCTGCTTGGGTAGAGTCGGGGCGAAACCATCGTCTTGCTTGAGGATGCGCATGAACTCCTCGCCCGTGATGGTCTCCTTCTTCTGAAGGTAGTGGGCTATCTCATGGAGCTTGAAGCGGTTGTCTCTGAGGGTTTGGAGGGCAGTCTGATGGCCCTCCTCGACGAGTGCCTGGACCTCGGTGTCGATGTCGCGTGCGGTGCCTTCCGAGCAGGTGATCTCGTTGACGCCGCCCAGGTAGCGGTCGCGGCTCTCGCCGAGGGCCACCATGCCGAAGCGCTCGGACATGCCGAGCTGCGTGACCATCGCCCGTGCGATCTTGGTCGCCTTCTCGATGTCGCTGGCCGCGCCCGAGGTCATTTGACCGAAGATGAGCTCCTCGGCCGCCCGGCCCCCACAGAGTACGGCCAGCCTCTGCTTGTACTCCTCGCGCGTCGTGAGGTAGTGCTCGTCCTCCTCGGCCTGCATCGTGAAGCCCAGCGCCCCTGAGGTGCGCGGTACGATCGTGATCTTCGAGACGGGGGCCTTACCGTCCTGGACGGCTGCTACGATCGCGTGGCCGGTCTCGTGGTAGGCGACAACCTCCTTCTCATGCTCTGAGAGGACCGTCGACTTCTTCTTCTCACCGGCGATGACGACGTCGACCGACTCCTCGATGTCGGTCTGGGAGACACGCAGGCGGCCCATGCGCACAGCGCGCAGGGCCGCCTCGTTGATCATGTTGGCGAGGTCCGCGCCCGAGGCCCCCGGTGTCTGGCGGGCGACCGCGCCGAAGTCTATGGCCGATTCCATCTTGACGTCGTTCGCGTGCAGCTTGAGGATGGACTCGCGGCCCGCAAGGTCGGGAAGCTCCACCGGGATGCGGCGGTCGAAGCGGCCCGGCCGAAGTAGTGCCAGGTCAAGTGAGTCGGGGCGGTTCGTAGCCGCGAGGACAACGATGCCCTTGTGGTTGTCGAAGCCGTCCATCTCGGCGAGGAGCTGGTTTAGGGTCTGCTCTCGCTCATCGTTCGTGGTAAGACCGGTGTCGCGTCGCTTGCCTATGGTGTCGATCTCGTCGATGAAGACGATGCAGGGTGCCTTCTCCTTGGCCTGCTTAAAGAGGTCACGCACTTTGGCGGCGCCTCGACCGACGAACATCTCGACGAACTCAGAGCCCGAGATCGAGAAGAACGGAACCTTGGCCTCGCCTGCGACGGCCTTGGCGAGTAGCGTCTTGCCCGTGCCGGGGGGTCCCACGAGCAGGGCGCCCCTCGGGCAGCGCGCGCCGATGGCGGCATACTTCTCCGGATGCTCAAGAAAGGAGACGATCTCCTCGAGAGAATCCTTGGCCTCGTCCTGGCCAGCCACGTCCTTGAAGGTGATGCCCGTCTCCTCGCCCTTGACCTCCTTGGCGCCCGAGCGGCCCAGTCCGGCGCCAAAGCCCAGGCCGCCGCCAAAATTCATGGACGGCCCGTCGTCGCCCATGGCCTTCTTGAGCCTGCGGTTGAGCAGCCATGCGCCCCCGATGAGGACGATGAGTGGCAGCATGTTGATGAGGAGGTAGAGCCACATGTTGGCGTTCGAGTCGGGAATCTGGGCCACCATCTCGACCTTGTGCTGCTCGAGCGTGCTCACGAGTGAGCTGTCATCGGGCCAGGCGGTCGTCTTGTATTCCTTGGCGTCCGCTCCCTCGCCTATCGTGTAGGAGATCTCGTTCGAGCTCGTGTTGAGCTGTACCTTCTTGACCTTGTCATCCTTTACGTCGTTGATGAACTGGCTGTAGCTGACGTCCTTTACCTGCGTGGCCATGATGCTGGGGTAGAGGTAGGTTCTCAGCGCGACCATGGCGATGATGGCGAGCAGCATATAGATGGCCATCGATCTGCGCTTTTTGTCGTCGTCCATCTCCATCTTGGATGAGGCTCCTTTTGTCTAGGGTGATGCGGCTTTCGTCCCTGCGTTGGCTACGGGACCCGCTCAGGCGAGGATGGCCTCCCAACTCAAGAGGAACCCGTCACCGTTCAGGTACGTACCCAGCACGCAGACGGGTACCTGACATTGATACCCAATAGCGCCTGATTCACGCTGCGTTCATAAAAGCCCTGTCCAGCATCCTTGTGATGGACGCAAGCATCTCCGCCGATCGCCACGGCGCCGCCGCCTGCCACGGGGTGTGGGTCGCCACGGCGGCTTCGATCGTCGCGAGTGGCGCCGCTCGTTACTTGACCCGCTCCTTGACAAGGCCCGTTCGATAGGCATCGAGGAGCTGGTGCAGGCAGTCGATCTGCTCCATGAGCCGCACGCCCGTGTCGCTGTCTCGTATCCTCAGGGGCGGCTCCTCGCGCTCGATCGTCGTCGACTCGCTCAGGATGTCGGCGTTGTCCTCAATGGCGGCCTCGATGCCCATAAAGGGGCGGTGGGCCTTGATGCGCATGCTCTCGGCGGTCGAGATGAGCGTGTACCCTGCGATGCCGGTCTGCTTGTGGTACGCCTCGCAGAAGCCCCCGTCGATCACGAGCAGCCTTCCCTCGCCCTTGATGGGACTCTCGCCGTCGATGGCGCGTACCGGCTTGTGACCGTTGATGATGTGGGAGTGCTCGCCCGAAAGGCCAAACTCCTCGAGGATCTCCTCGCAGACCGCGCTCGAGCGCGTCGCGTAGAAGTAGGGGTCCTGGGGCTCCTCCCAGGCGGAGCGGTCATCGACAAGGCTGCGCTCGAAGGTCTTGACCACACGGCCTGACAGGGGGGAGTGCTTGCCGCACCACAGGTACCACATCCAGTCAAGCGCGTTCTGGTCGCCTTGCATCCATGCGCGCCGCGCGATGCGGTCGCAGAAGTCCATGAAGCTCCTGCCCGAGTAGGGGTAGCCCTCGCAGATGACGGTCGAGAAGGTCCCGTCAGCCTCAAGCGGGATGCAGCCGTGGAAGAGCAGGTTGCCGTTGGAGACGAGGTAGATTGAGCCCACCTCATAGAGGAAGCCCACATGCTTGCGCAGGCGCTCGCTCTGTGCGAAGGCCTGCTTGAGGCCGTCCATGACCTCTTGCTCCTCGGTCGAGAGCGCATAGGGGTCTGCGGCGTTTACGGTGGGAAAGTCGCAGGTCGAGAGCGGCAGGTCACGGCCTGCGACGTGCACCGTCCCATGGCTTAGGTCCATCTCGTCCAAAAGCAGGCGTGTCGTCATGTCAAAGTCGGGGTGGCGCTTGATGAGCTGTCCTTCCACCTTGAAGAGGATGATGGAGATGGCCTTCTCCATCGGGGAGATCACGTCATCCGCCCGGTAGGTCCTCTCTGCGAAGAGGGCGAGCTCGCGCAGGGAGATGCCGTAGGCGCTCTCGAGCACCTCAAGGGTGTGGTAACGGACATTCGTCCGTACGACGGAGGCGATGCAAGCCTCCGAGCCTGCTGCCGCCCCCATCCAACAGATGTCATGGTTGCCCCACTGGAAGTCCAGGGAGTGGTACTCCACGAGGCGATCCATGATCTTGTCCGCGTGTGCCCCTCGGTCGAAGACGTCCCCTATGAGGTGGAGGTGATCCACGGCGAGGCGCTTGACGAGGGCTGCCAGCGAGCAGATGAAGTCGTTGGCGGCGCCCGTGCGTATGATGGAGCGGATGATCTCCTTGTGGTACTCGTGGCGACTCGTCTCGCCGCTTGCCGATGCGTGCAGCAGCTCGTCGATGATGTAGGCGTAAGCGACAGGCATGGCCCGACGCACCTTTGAGCGGGTGTAGAGGCCCGAGAGAGTGCGTGCCAGGCGCACGAGCAGCATGAGGTTTGTCTCGTACCAGGCATCATCTGGAATGTTTCGCCTGCCGAGGAGGCGGAGTCTCTCCTTGGGGTAGTAGATGAGCGTGCAGAGGTCGGCACGGTCCGCCGCCGAGAGCTCGTCTGAGAACAGGTGCTCCACGCGCTCGCGGATGACTCCGGAGCAGTTGTTGAGGATGTGCTCGAAGGCCTCGTACTCGCCGTGTACATCGCTCATGAAGTGCTCGGTCCCCTTTGGTAGGTTGAGGATGGCCTCAAGGTTTATGACCTCGGTGAACGCTGCTTGACGGGTGGGGAAGTCCTTAGCGAGGAGCTTGAGGTAGCGCAGTTCGGCGTCGTTGGGTGCGCCCTGCGGGGCATTTTGGCGTGTCATGGTCCTCCAATCGGCAATGTGGTGACCTTGGGCGGGTTTTCGTCCGAGACCGGGTGGCCTCTGACTGGGCTAGGAGGTGGATTCGGACGTCCGCCTTAGGCGTTATGTTTGCCTCCATTATCTCTATGGAAGACGTGTCGCGGCGGCCACGCCTGCGAGTGGTCGTGTATGCGGTGAACCTGCGACGTATGCTGCGAACATATGTGTCGCGCACTCAGAGTGCGCCTTTCCGTCATGGCGGGACCGCGTGGGCGCCCAGAGTGCGCCTTTCCGTAAGCCGTCGGACGCAGAATGCGCCTTTCCGTAGAGTGCGCTTTTCCTCACCTGGGCAAATGCGGCGCTGCCTCACGGAAAAGCGCAGTCTGGGACGCGCGACTCACGTAAAGGCGCACTCTGCATGCGAGTGGTCACGCAGACTGCGTCTTTACGTCACGGCGCGCGTCCCCCACTTTGGCTTCTGAGGGAGAAGCGAAGCAAATCGGCTTTACCAGCCGAGAAACCATCCTGTCTGCAAAGAGATTTCCTCTCGTTCGGGGGTCGTCTCTGGGCTAGGTCCTGGGTACGCTCCGCTCGGGCTGTTTCCAGACGCCGACGTAATGCCTACAGGTCCAAAGGTCGTCCCGACCTGCACTGTCAAACTCCTTGAGCGCTCTGTTCGCACTGCCACTCGGCCTTGAACGTGTAGTCCCGTACGTTCACCGGCGAGTGGCAGTGTGAGATGCACTGCACAGTACGTTCACCGGCGAGTGGCAGTGTGAGTAGTACTGCCACTCGGCCCCGAGCGTACCCAGACCCCATCCCTTCACTGCCACTCGGCCCCGAGCGTACCGATTTGGTACGCTCACGCCCGTTTGGCAGTCCCGGCCGCACTGCCACTCGGCCCCGAGCGTACCCAGACCCCATCCCTTCACTGCCACTCGGCCCCGAGCGTACCGATTTGGTACGCTCACGCCCGTTTGGCAGTCCCGGCCGCACTGCCACTCGGCCCCGAGCGTACCCAGACCCCATCCCTTCACTGCCACTCGGCCCCGAACGTACCAATTGCACTGCCACTCGGCCCTGAACGCGATGCGTGGTACGTTCACCAGCGACTGGCAGTGAACATCACACTGCCACTCGGCCCCGAGCGTACCCAGACCCCATCCCTTCGCTGCCACTCGGCATCGATCGTACCGATTTGGTACGCTCACGCCCGTTTGGCAGTCCCAGCCGCACTGCCACTCGGCCCCGAGCGTACCCAGACCCCATCCCTTCGCTGCCACTCGGCATCGATCGTACCGATTTGGTACGCTCACGCCCGTTTGGCAGTCCCAGCCGCACTGCCACTCGGCCCCGAGCGTACCCAGACCCCATCCCTTCACTGCCACTCGGCCCCGAACGTACCGATCGCACTGCCACTCGGCCCTGAACGCGACGTGCAGTACGTTCAACGGCAAGTGGCAGTGTCGATGCGCCGCCAGCTGCCCCGATCGTCTCTCGCAACGCATCCATGTGGGCAGGAGAATTGAGGTTCGTGCCCACAGCCATGTGGGTCGGGCGGTATCGCCGACGAGGGCAAGGTGCCGTCCACGAGGGCAAAGCTGTATACTGTCCCCGTCGGGCGTACACGTTCTTCCGTTGTGCGTACATGTCTCTCATCTGCGGTGACCCTGTGGCTGTGGCCGAGGTGATCGACGTGGGATGCGTGCGGACGCGAGAAGAGAAAGGTCTGCTGACATGAGATGCCCTAACTGCGGCTGTGAGGTTGCCGGCGACAGGCTCTACTGCCCTTTCTGCGGAGTCTCCATGGGAGGCGCCATAGACTTTGCCCAAGGTGAGTCAAACAGCTGGGATGGGGCGGTCGAGGCCGCAGGCAGTGGGACTGCGGTGGGCAACGCTGCGGCTGCGGGATCCTTCCCGCAAGTAGATCAAGATGGAACTACCCGAGCGTATGGCACCGACCAGGCGCACGTCGCGGCGGAGCAGAGCGCGTTCACGGCTGAGGTCCTCGGGGCGCCGCCGTCACCCCAAGACATGGGTGCTGGCCCGCAGTGGGCGGCTGACGTCACAGGTCCCGTGACTGGTCCCACCTTCGGCTCTGCGGCCCAACGACGTTCTGGTGCGAGCCTTCCGGTGGCGTGGGTGGTTGGCATCGCCATGGCCTGCCTCTTGCTTGGCGGTGCCATCGGTTTTGCGCTCGACGAGGGTCGCATCAGGGACCTGTCCGAGGATGAGCTCAGGTCGGGGTACGGCTTGGTACGCACCGTGGACCTGGAGGGTATGAGCGCGGAGGACCTGCTCGAGAACTACGACCTCGTTCGCCTTGAGGATCTCAAGGATATGATGGGAGGCCTGCCCTCTGGTGGCGGCGATTCGAGTGGTACGCCCGGCCAGCCCGGTTCCCCCTCGGGCACGGACGGCGCGCTTGCCGGTGACGTCTCTTCCAACTGGGAGGACATGGAGTTCGCGTTCGAGGGCAAGAAGCTCAAGCTCAACACCAGCACGCTCAGGAACATGGAGGACACGACGGGATGGAAGGTTGACCTCTCTGGGTATCCGAGCGGCTTTATCGTCAACGCTGGCCAGACCATAGCGAGCATCAGGCTTTCGAAGGCTAAGGCTGGCGCAGGTGCTGCGGGCAGCTCCCCCTACTACCTTACCGTGGACGTCACAAACCCGGGGTCTGACGTCCGTGGCGTGGAGGACTGCACGCTTGTGGGCATCTCCTTGAGCGGGACCCCAGAAGGTGCGCCTTCCCTCGTTGTCGCCGGTGGAATCAGCTTCGGCATGGCAGATGCCGATGCCGCGATCAAGTCGATAGGGTCGAAGCCCAACAACCAGTCGAGCGGCGAGGGCTACCGCTCGCTCACCTGGACGTCAGGGGACTACAAGAAGTCGCTCGGCCTGAGCTTCAACAAGAACTTTGACTGGAAGCTGAGCAGCATCAGGCTCTCTATTCACCGGTAAGGGAGCGGGCGGATCGAAAGCTGCGATGAGACGAGAGGACGTACGGGAAAGGTCTGATGCCAGTGCCACGCACGAGTTCCAAGATCGTCGATCGTACGGGCCGCCGCCTGCTTCCCATAGGCAGCGAGGACTTCACGGAGGTCGTGACCGAGCACGTGTACGTGGACAAGACGTCACTCATCTGTGATCTGCTCGATAGCTCCTACAAGGTGACGCTCCTCTGTCGTCCGCGTCGCTTCGGCAAGTCACTTGCTATGCGTATGCTGCAGTGCTTCTTCGAGACGCCGGTCGAGGGGGCAAAGCCGCCGATTCCCTCCCGTAAGGCTATCTTTGAGTCCCTGTCAATCTGGCGTGCGGGTGAGCGCTATCGCGCTCAGCAAGGAGGACACCCGGTCATCTTCCTGTCGCTTGGGTCGGCGGGCGGAAGGACCTGGGACATCTGTAGGGCGGGCATCATGGGTCAGATGTCTGACGAGTATGCCCGCCATGCCTATCTGCTCGACGGGAGCCTCCTTCCCGAGGAGGAGGTGCGATTTCGCCGCGTGATCGCAGGTACGCTGGCCCCTGGGGAGGCCGAGAGCTCCCTTTCTTGGCTCTCCCTGCTGCTTCTCAGGCACCATGGGTCAGGCACCGTCATCCTCATTGACGAGTACGACCATCCCGTGAGCGCGGGTCACCTCAGCGGCTATCGTGACGAGGTGATAGGCTTCATGCGCTCCTGGCTTACTGCGGCGCTCAAGGCGACGACGTCACTGTACCGTGCCTATCTCACGGGCGTTCAGCGTGTGGGTAGGGAGTCTGTCTTCTCGGGACTTAACAACGTAGTGGTGAACACTGCCATGGACACCAGGTTTACCGAGGGCTTTGGCTTCACACGTGAGGAGGCAGGAGCGCTTGCTCGCTACATGGGCCTTCCCCAGGGCAAGCTCTCTGAGATGCACGACTGGTACGATGGCTACTGCTTCGGTGGCACCGCAGTCTATAATCCCTGGAGCATCCTTAACTACCTTGACCAGGGAGGGGTGGCCCAGCCCTACTGGGGAAACACCAGTGACAACGCAATCGTCCATCGGCTGTTCCAGCAGGCGGACGCACGACTCGCTGATGACCTGCGCACCCTCGCCTCAGGCCGAAGGCTTGAGAGGCCGCTTAACCTTGCCACCGTGTTCTCGGAGCTCGATCTTTTGGGTGGTGGCGCGTCGCCGTCAGCACTCTGGAGCCAGCTGTACCTGGCAGGCTACGTGACAACCGATGACATCGCGTTTCCCAATGATGACATGATGCCACGTCGCCTGCGCCTGCCCAACCGCGAGGTCGCGTGGCTCTATCGCCGTGAGTTCACGGAACGCACCCAACGCGTCATCGGGGATCTTGACTTGCTTTTGCGGCTTAGGCAGGCGCTGGTATCGGGAGACGAGGCCGCACTCGCCCGGTCGCTCGATGAGCTGCTCACGAAGTCACCGAGCTACTTCGACCTCGTGAGCGAGAACAGCTACCACATGCTGCTCCTGGGACTTGTCTGCGATCTGCCAGGCTACAGGTTTCCGCTCTCGAACCGCGAGAGCGGGGACGGCAGGCCCGACATAGTCCTCATTCCCGAGCTCGAGCACCAGAACAGCCTCGCTGCCATAGTCATCGAGGTCAAGGACGCGCGCGGTACCCTCCCGGGTCCTGAGGGCCTCGCTACGGCCGAGGGGGGCCTTGACCTTCTGGCCAAAAGGGCACTGGCTCAGGCGCGGGGCAGACGCTACGGGGCCGACCTTCCCGGAAGGGGCCTTTTGTTTTGGGGCGTCGCTTTCAGAGGCAAGGTTGCGTCTTGCAAATGTCGGCGCATGTCGTAAGGCGCAGTCGCCTGGCCGCTGTGCCTTGCGGCAGATGGCCTTAGGTTGGCGCCCCAACTTCCAGCTCCAGCACTCCGCCTGCCCCGTCAGCGCCTTGCCTGCCCCAGACTCTGGCGAATCGGTAAACGCTCGCGATTTTTGCGCAGACGGTAGGCGGGGCGTGCTATGATGCGATCTTGAGGCTGTGATGGGGAGAGTACGTCGGGCAAGTCGTCCCACAGAGAGCGGGGAGGCTGAGAAACCGCGGGCGCGCACGGCGGAAGATCACCCCGGAGCTGCGGCCCCAAAGTGGGGAAGTTCGCCTTTGGGCGGGCCTTTCCATGAGTAGACGTCGCCGGAGTGGCCGCCGAGACAGGCCAGCCGAGTCATGGCGGTTGCGGCCGCTTGCTGGGTGGTCAAAGCGGAGTTCGACCTACGATGGCGCTTCGTCCCAGCAGAGAGGGACGGGCGCCTTTTTGGTGCCCATGGAGAAGGGACACGACAGGGTGGCAAACAGGTACAAGGACACGACGAACCTCCCCAAGACGGGGTTTCCCATGCGCGCTGGTCTCGCTCAAAACGAGCCTAAACGCCTCGCGAAGTGGGAGGAGGACCACGTCTACGAGCTGATGCTTGCCAAGAACGAGGGCCACGACAAGTTCGTGCTGCATGACGGCCCCCCCTACGCTAACGGCCCCATCCACCTGGGGCACGCGCAGAACAAGATCTCCAAGGACATCATCAACCGCTACTGGGCCATGTGCGGCTACCAGACGCCCTACGTACCGGGCTGGGACTGCCACGGGCAGCCCATCGAGCACAAGGTCGAAGAGACCCTCGGTAGCGATCGCTTCAACCAGCTCTCCACCGAGAAGATCCGCGCGCTGTGCCGCAAGCTCGCCGTCGAGCAGGTCGACACCCAGCGCCAGGGCTTCAAGCGCCTCGGCGTCCTTGGCGAGTGGGACAACCCCTACCTTACCTATACCAACGACTATGACGCCACCGACATAGAGATCTTCAAGGCCATCTTCGACAGGGGCGCCATCTACCGAGGCCGCAAGCCCGTCCACTGGTGCAGCCACTGCCACACCGCCCTGGCCGAGGCCGAGATCGAGTACTCCGACGAGGTCTCGCCGGCCATCTTCGTGCGCTTCGAAATGACGACGGTGCCTGCGGGACTGGAGGCCTACGAGGGCAGGCTCTGGGTGGACATCTGGACGACGACGCCCTGGACGCTTCCGGCCGATGACGCCGTCATCCTGCATCCCGAGGCCGACTACGTGGCGGTCGTCGTGGACGGCCGCGCCGAGATCATGGCAGAGGCCCTCGTCGAGCGCTGCTGCGCGAGGTTTGGCTATACGGGCTGGGAGCTTGCCAGGCAGGAGGATGGCGACGTCTGGCGCCGCACGGGTAAGGACCTCGCCCGCAACAGGTATAAGCAGCCCATCTTTGCCGACCAGGGCGAGGAGGGCGAGTTCATCTATGCCGACTACGTCACGCTTGACGACGGCACGGGCATCGTCCACACGGCCCCGGGCCACGGCGTCGATGACTACCTCGCTGCCATGAACTTCGACATCCCCGTGGTCATGCCCGTGGACGACGACGGCCGCTTCTATAGGGGTGACAGCCTGGGTACCGGCGGCCCCTGGGGTGGCATGGGCGTGGTCGAGGCCAACCCTAGGATCATCGAGTGGCTCCGCGAGCGCAACACGCTCATCCTGCACGAGGACATCACGCACTCCTACCCGCACTGCTGGAGGTGCAAGAATCCCGTCATCTTTCGCGCCACGAGCCAGTGGTTCGTCTCGATGGACGAGACCGGCCTTCGCGAGCAGGCGCTTGATGCCCTTGGGAAGGTGGCCTTCTTTCCCGCGCACGCCGTGAGGCGCATTGGCTCGATGGTCGAGGGCAGGCCGGACTGGTGCATCTCGCGCCAACGCAACTGGGGCGTGCCCATCCCGGCCTTCACCTGCGAGGACTGCGGTGAGACCGTCATGAGCGACAAGACCCTGGACAGGGTGATCGAGCTCTTCAAGGCAAAGGGCTCCGACGCGTGGTTCACCGATGAACCGCAGAGCTACCTGGGTGATGCCTGTGTCTGTCCCGCCTGCGGCGGGAGCCACCTGAGGGCGAACAGGGACATCCTCGACGTGTGGTGGGACTCGGGCGTCTCGCACACCGCCGTCTGCAGGCACCGTGGTTACCTTGGCTTTCCCGCCGACATGTACCTCGAGGGCTCAGACCAGCACCGCGGCTGGTTCATGAGCTCGCTCATGACCTCCGTGGGCGCCTACGGCGTCGCACCCTACCGGTCGGTGGTCTCGCAGGGGTTCACCCTCGACGGCCAGGGTCGCAAGATGTCCAAGTCGCTCGGCAACGTCATTGACCCCAACAGGGAGTGCGAGACTAGGGGTGCCGATATCCTGCGCCTGTGGGTAGCCTCGGTCGACACCTCAAGCGACGTTCCCTGCGACGACGAGATCCTCTCCCACGTGGGTGATGCCTACCGCAAGATAAGAAACACCTTCCGCTTCCTTCTCGGGGAGCTGGATGGCCAGTTTGACCTCAAGAGAGACGGCGTCTCCACAGCCGAGCTTCTGCCCTATGACAGGCTGGCGCTCGCCCGCATGTGCCAGGTGCACGACGAGGTCTCGGTGGCCTACGAGGGGTACCGCTTCAACGCCGTCTACCGCACGCTCTACGACTACATCATCACTGAGCTCTCCAACGACTACCTGAACGCCACCAAGGACCGTACCTACTGCGACGCCAGGGACGGCTTTGGGAGAAGGAGTGCCCAGACCGTCTGGTCCCACATCCTCTCGATGCTCGTCCGTGACCTCCAGCCCATCTTGGCATATACGACCGACGAGGTCATGGGCTACCTGCCCGAGTCGCTTAAGGACGGGCAGGCCTATGCGGCTTTGCTCGACTGGTTCGAGGCGCCGATGTCGGAAGGCGAGTGGGAGAAGTTGCTGCCAAGCTACCAGGCGCTCGTGGCCGCCCGCTCGGCCTTCACCAAGGCCTACGACGCTGCACTCGAGTCGGGCGTCGTGACGGAGAAGACCACCCAGGCCACCAGGGCCAAGCTCACGCTTCCCGCCGAGGCGTACGCCCTGCTCACGGGTGAGGGCGCACCCGATCTGGCGGAGGCCTTCGTCTGCTCTGAGGTCTGCGTCTGCGAAGGGGACGAGCTGGCCTGCGAGGTGCTTCCCGCGAGCGGCGAGAAGTGCTTGCGCTGCTGGAACTGGCGCGAACTTGGTGAGGACGACCTCTGCGAGAGGTGCCACGACGTCATCGAGGGGCTCTAGCGCCACGACGCTCGTCATTCACGATCGCTGTCCGGGAAGGGGTGGGGGAGCATGGGATACGGTCCGGCGTCCGCGCGAGGCCTCAGGTACACCGTCTTCTGGCTCGTTGCCGTCATCGTGGTCATAGTCGACCAAGCGACGAAGGCGGCGGTACGCATGCTCGTCTCTGCGGGCGGCGTCTCGACCCTCATACCGGGCATCCTCAACCTCACGCGCGTGCAGAACACGGGCGCGGCCTTCGGCGTAGGCAAGGGAGGTTCCGCCTTTTTCGTCGCCTTCGCCGTGGTGGCCATCATCGTGTGCTGCACCATCGTCTGGCGAAGCGAGTTTCCCGTCCTGCTTGCCATACCCTTCGGCTTCATCGCGGGTGGTGGCGTGGGCAACATGATAGACAGGCTGTCGGCAGGGTCGGTCACGGACTTTCTGTCCCTCGGCTTCGTGAGCTTCCCGGTCTTCAATGTGGCGGACGTCTGCGTGACGATAGGCGTGATTGTCGGCTTTATCGGCTGGGCCGTGTGGGACGCCAGGCGTGAGCGCAGGGAGGGTGGCGACACCGAGGCGGCGTGAGGCAGAATGTGCTCTGAGTTGGCATGTGACATGAGCTGTCTCCTGCCTTGTCAGACTATTTGTGGGGAGAACATGCATGACACATAGGGCCATTGTAGCCCTCGTGGGTCCCGACTCCGACGGCATGAGGCTCGACGCCTTCCTCGCCGCCCAGGACGGTGCTCCCTCTCGCTCGGCCTGCGCCAAGCTCATCGAGGGGGGCGCGGTCAGCATCAACGGCACCCCAGGTAGCTCCAAGGCTGAGCGCGTCGTGCTCGGCGACCGCATCCAGGCGCTGTTGCCCGTCGAGGAGGAGCCGGGGCCGCTTTCTCCCAACTTCTCCATCCCGCTCGACGTGCGTCTTGAGGACGAGTGGCTCATCGTGCTCTCCAAGCAGGCCGGGCTCGTCTGTCACCCGAGTCCCGGGCACACACACGACACGCTCGCGAACGCCCTTGTGGCCCACTGCGGCTACGGGCATCTGGGCCACCTTCAGGGCGATGACCGTCCGGGCATCGTACACCGTCTTGACATGGACACGTCGGGCCTCATGGTCGCTGCCAAGGACGATGAGACCCAGCGCGCCCTTCAGGATCTCATTCGTCTGCGGGCACTCGACAGGCGCTACGTCACGCTCGTCCAGGGCTACGTCGCCCCTAACGAGGGGACCGTCACCACGGGCATCGCCCGCTCCACACGTGACCGCCTGCGCATGGCCGTGAGCGATGATCCTGCGGCCCGGGAGGCCATTACCAGCTTTAGGACGCTCGAGCGCTTTGAGGCGGACGCGCGCGACGACGGCTACAGCCTGCTCGAGTGCCACCTCTACACCGGTCGTACACACCAGATCCGCGTCCACATGCGCCACATCGGCCACCAGGTGGTGGGAGATGCACTCTACGGTCATGGTGACATGAGGCGAAACCTCGGCCTTTCTCGGCAGTTTCTGCATTCTTGGCATATCGCCTTCGAGCATCCGGTGACGGGGGAGCACATCACGTGTGCTGACGGGCTTCCCGCAGACCTTCTCGCTATACTAGAGGGGCTAGGTAAACGATCGATGGGACGCACCGAGGCGGGCAGGGACGTCTGTCCCAGGCTTCTTGAGGGTGTCCGGTCGTGATGCAGACAAGGGAGGGTGCTGTTCGTGGACATGCTCAAGGCCGGCCTGACGCCGATCGTCATCTTCAACGGAGTCCTGTGGCTCTTCTTCACCTTCGCATATTTCTATCAGTTTGCCTACATCATTCGCGTCATCATGCACGGTGACGTCAAGCTGCCCAAGGCCAAGAAGAACCATAGCTACGCCTTCGTGATCGCCGCTCACAACGAGGAGCCCGTCATCGCCAACCTTGTGAGGTCCATTCTCACACAGGACTACGATGGCCTCATTGACTGCTTCGTCGTGGCTGATGCCTGCACCGATGCGACGGCAAAGGAGGCTAAGGGGGCGGGGGCCATCACCTGGGAGCGCAACGACCTCGCTCGTAAGGGCAAGAGCTGGGTGCTTGACTACGCCTTCGACCGCATCCTCAACGAGTATGGAGACAAGTACGAAGCCTTCTTCATCATGGACGCTGACAACATCATCTCACCTAACTACGTCGCCACCATGAACCAGGCCTTTGACGCGGGCTACCTCGTCTGCACGAGCTACCGCAACTCCAAGAACTTCGACTCGAGCTGGATCAGCTCCGCGTACGCGACCTGGTTTCTGCGTGAGGCAAAGTTCTTGAACAACGCAAGGATGATGCTGGGGACGAGCTGTGCCATCTCGGGCTCGGGCTGGCTCGTCTCGGCGGGCATCGTCCGCGGCATGCACGGCTGGCGCTTCCACACCTTGACCGAGGACATTCAGTTCTCGACCTTCTGCTGCGCCCACGGCATCCGCATCGGCTATGCCCCGGCGGAGTTCTTCGACGAGCAGCCGCTCACCTTCAAGGCGTCCTGGATACAGCGCATGCGTTGGACTAAGGGGTTCTACCAGGTGTTCTTCTCATACAACGGCAACCTTATCCACGGCATTCGCTCGGGGCAGTTCGCCTCCTACGACATGCTGATGACGATTGCCCCTGGCATGATCCTGACGCTGCTCTCCGCCTTCGTGAACGCGACCTACCTCATCATCGGGTCGCTCAGTCATGGCTTCATCGCGACCAACGCCGAGCTTGCCATGTGCGTCGGTTCGCTCATCATGACCTTCGTGTCGATGTACATCGTCTTCTTCGTCCTTGCCATCATCACCACCGTAAGCGAGCGTAAGCACATCCACGCCAAGAGGAAGTGGCGCATCCTCACCAACCTCTTCACCTTCCCGATCTTCATGATGACCTACATCCCCATCACGGTTGTGGCCCTCTTCAAGCGGGTCGAGTGGGTGCCCACCAAGCACGATATCGCTGTGAGCTTCGACGACGTCATGGGTGAGGGTGCCAAGTGAGGCTAGGTGTATGGATATGGATGGCTTGAGGGCCGCTTGAGGTGAGCGCCCCGTGGTATCGATCATGCCGATTCTTGCTGTCGCGTGTCGCTGTTGAGGGCGAGTCGCGTCTCTCACCCAACGTACACACTGACGCGCGGCAGCGTGCCGTCCCTTTGCATCGATGCTACAATCGCGTGCAATCTGCTTGCATGCGTGCGCATATGACAATGGAAAGGGAGACGCCATGGCTGTTTTCTTCGCGGGAGAGTCCCACACCTTCTCTGAGTATCTGTTGGTTCCTGGCTACTCCTCGTGCGAAAACGTTCCTGCCAATGTCTCGTTGGAGACTCCGCTCGTAAGGTTCAATCGCGGAGAGAAGCCCTCCATCTCGATGCATATCCCGTTGGTCTCTGCCATCATGCAGGCTGTCTCTGGTCCCCGTTTGGCTATAGCGCTTGCGCAGGAGGGTGGCGTCTCCTTCATCTATGGCTCGCAGGCGCCCGAGGACGAGGCGTCTATGGTGCGTGAGGTCAAGACCTACAAGGCGGGCTTCGTAGTCTCGGACTCTACGCTCACGCCGAACATGACACTGCGAGACGTGCTCGCACTGAGCGAGCGCACGGGTCACACCACGATGCCCGTCACGGCGGACGGCAGGCCCAACGGAAGGTTCTGCGGCATCGTGACGAGCCGCGATTATCGCGTCTCGCGCGACGACAGGGACAAGCGCGTGTCGGAGTTCATGACGCCTGCCAGCAAGTGTATCACCACCAACATCCGCAGCTCGCTTCGAACCTGCAACGACATAATCTGGGATAACAAGCTCAACTCTCTCCCCGTGGTGGATGATAACGGCAACCTTGCCTCGCTTGTCTTTCGCAAGGACTATGACTCTCACAAGGCCCGCCCCGATGAGCTCGTGGACAAGCACAAGCGCTACGTCGTGGGCGCTGGCATCAACACGCGCGACTACGTCGAGCGCGTACCCAAGCTCGTGCAGGCCGGAGCCGACGTGCTCTGCATCGACTCGTCCGAGGGCTTCTCGGAGTGGCAGAAGCTCACGCTCGATTGGGTACATGAGCACTATGACGGCAGCGTGAAGGTGGGTGCGGGCAACGTCGTGGACGCGGAGGGCTTTCGCTACCTGGCCGACTGCGGGGCCGACTTCGTGAAGGTGGGTATCGGCGGCGGTTCGATCTGCATCACGCGCGAGCAGAAGGGCATCGGTCGTGGCCAGGCGTCGGCGCTCATTGACGTGTGCCGCGCCCGAGACGAGTACTTCGAGGAGACGGGCGTCTACGTGCCGGTGTGCTCCGACGGCGGCATCGTCTACGACTATCACATGACGCTTGCGCTCGCTATGGGCGCAGACTTCCTGATGCTGGGACGCTACTTCGCGCGCTTCGACGAGTCGCCGACCCGTCGTCTCAATACGAACGGCTCATACGTCAAGGAGTACTGGGGCGAGGGATCGGCACGCGCCCGCAACTGGACTCGCTACGATCTGGGTGGTGAGAAGAAGGCCCTCTCCTTTGTAGAGGGTGTGGACTCCTACGTACCCTACGCGGGTCCGCTCAAGGATAACGTGGAGAGTTCGCTTACCAAGGTGCGCTCCGCAATGTGCAACTGTGGTGCGCTCGACCTCTACGAGCTTCGCAGGAAGGCCAAGATAACGCTGGTCTCGTCCACGTCGCTCGTCGAGGGCGGCGCACATGACGTTATCCTGAAGGACTCCGACTCAAACGTGAACTTCAGGTCGTAGGGCTTGGGGTACTGGGGTACGGTGAGCGGGGAGTCGCGTGGTTGCGTGTCCGTGTCGATGCAGTGTGCGTGACCGCTCGCATGTAGGGTGCGCCTTTTGGTGAGGCGCGTACGCAGAGTGCGCTTTTCCGTGAGAGGGCACACGCAGAGTGCGCTTTTCCGTGAGATCCGACGTACAGAGTGCGCTTTTCCGTGACCCGCTGGTTGCAGAATGCGCTTTTCCGTGAGATCCGACGTACAGAGTGCACTTTTCCGTGAGGGGCCACACGCAGAATGCGCTTTTCCATGACCCCGGCCTCCCAGAGTGCGCTTTTCCGTGAGGCGGCGCCACGTTTGCCCAGGTGAGGAAAAGCGCAGTTTACGGAAAAGCGCACTCTGGCCCCGGACACTCACGCAAAGGCGCATTCTGTGGCCGCGTCGTGACGGAAAAGCGCATTCTGAACCCCACGCGGTCCCACCGTGACGTAAAGACGCAGTCTGCGTGACCGCTCGCATGCAGAGTGCGCTTTTCCGTGAGATCCGACGTACAGAGTGCGCTTTTCCGTGACCCCGGCCTCCCAGAATGCGTCTTTCCGTGAGGGGCCACAAGCGGAATGCGCTTTTCCGTGAGGTGGCGCCACGTTTGCCCAGGTGAGAAAAAGCGCACTTTACGGAAAAGCGCATTCTGGCCCCAGACACTCACGTAAAGACGCATTCTGTGGCCGCGTCGTGACGGAAAAGCGCAGTCTGGGCATCCACGCGGTCCCACCGTGACGGAAAGGCGCAGTCTGCGTGACCGCTCGCAGGCAGAGTGCGCCTTTTGGTGAGGCGCACTCTGGCCCCGGACATTCACATCAAGGCGCCACCCATCCCAAGACCTGCTAGAATCATACAGTCATTAGACGCGTGCAAGGAGGAGCTTCTCTATGAGCGAGAACGAGGCAGAGGCCAAGGCGGAGGCGGGCACATTTCCCGCCTATGACGCGGAGGACATAGAGGCCAAGTGGCAGCGGGCCTGGGAGGAGGAGGGTCTCTACAGGACCGACGAGGATCCCACAAAGCCCAAGAAGTATGTGCTCGAGATGTTCCCGTATCCCTCGGGTGACCTGCACATGGGTCACGCCCGCAACTACACCATCGGCGATGCGATGGCGAGGCATGCCCGCATGAGAGGCTACGACGTCCTGCATCCCATGGGCTTCGACGCCTTTGGTCTTCCGGCGGAGAACGCTGCCATCAAGCACCACACGCAGGCGGCCGAATGGACGTACAAGAACATCGACAACGCCGTGAGGACCATGCGACGCATGGGCTTCTCGTACGACTATGACCGCATGTTCAACACCTGTGACCCCGAGTACTATCGCTGGGGTCAGTGGATGTTCATAAAGATGTGGGAGAGGGGCTTGGCCTATCGGGCGACCTCTCCGGTCAACTGGTGCCCCACCTGCAAGACGGTGCTCGCAAACGAGCAGGTCGTGGAGGGAAGGTGCTGGAGGTGCGGCAGCGTTCCCGAGAAGCGCAAGCTCTCGCAGTGGTACCTCAAGATCACCGACTACGCGCAGGAGCTCCTAGACGATCTTGACAAGCTCACTGGCTGGCCCGAGAACGTCCGTGCACAGCAGCGCAACTGGATAGGTCGCTCCGAGGGTGCCGAGATAGACTTCAGGCTTGCCGCCGAGGATGGCGTGACACCCACCGACCGCACGATCACCTGCTTCACCACGCGCGCCGACACGATCTTCGGCGTCTCGTTCATGCTGCTCCCGCCCGAGAGCGAGCTGGCGGCTGAGCTCATAGCGGGCAGTGAGCACGAGGCTGCCTTCAGGAGTCTCAAGGTTGCGGCCGAGAAGGTGTCAAGTGTGGAGCGCCAAGGGACCGATCGCGAGAAGCACGGTGTGCCCACCGGACGCTATGTGATCAATCCCATCAACGGTCGCCCCGTGCCCATCTGGGTCGCCGACTACGTGCTCATGGACTACGGTACCGGTGCGGTCATGGGCGTCCCTTGCGGCGACCAGCGCGACTTCGAGTTCGCCAAGAAGTACGGTCTGGAGATCGCGCCCATCATCTGCGAGAAGGGTGACGCCCTCTATGAGCGGCTCAAGGACGAGCGCGAGCTTGTCGTTCGCGACGTCGACTGGGAGCAGGCCATGGTTGCCGAGGGCTACCTCGTGCAGTCCGGTGAGTTCACGGGCCTCAAGGGAGGCAAGCACTCGGAGGCTGTCGCGGCCATCACCAGCTGGCTCGAGGCCCACGGCTGTGGTCGCGAGAAGGTGCAGTTCCGCCTGCGCGACTGGCTCATCAGCCGCCAGCGCTACTGGGGAAATCCCATCCCCATGATACACTGCGATCGCTGTGGAGACGTGCCCGTGCCCTATGAGGACCTACCGGTCAGGCTTCCTGAGGACCTCGATCTGGGGGCGGGGGACACGCTCGCCGAGTACGCGTCCTTCTACGAGACGACCTGTCCTGCGTGTGGGGGTCCCGCCCGCCGCATCACCGACACGATGGACACCTTCACTTGTTCCAGTTGGTACTACCTGCGCTACTGCGATCCCCACAACGATGGGACGCCCTTCTCCAGGGGCTCTGTGGATCGCTGGATGCCCGTGGACAACTACATCGGTGGCATCGAGCACGCCATCTTGCACCTGCTCTACTCGCGCTTTTGGACCAAGGTCCTGCGTGACATGGGCATGATAGGCATCGACGAGCCGTTCGAGAACCTGCTCTGCCAGGGCATGGTCAAGGACGGGCACGGCGAGACCATGTCCAAGTCAAAGGGCAACGTGGTGCCGCCCTCAAGCGTCATCGAGCCCTACGGTGCCGACACGATGCGCCTCGCCATCCTCTTCATCGCACCTCCCGAGAAGGACTTTAACTGGGACGAGGAGGCAGTCGCTGGCGCCAATCGCTTCATCAAGCGTGCGTGGCGCGTCGTGTGGGAGCTCTCCCTCACGGGAAGCGACCAGGTGTCCCAGGGCCTGGACGTGAGCGCGCTCGACGTCCGCTCGAAGGAGCTCAACCGGACCCTGCACGAGCTTGGTCTGCGCTGCACGGCAGACTTTGACCGCAGGCAGTTCAACACCGCGATCTCTGCCTGCATGGAGCTCACGAACGCGGCGAGCAAGTACCTAGTCGAGGTCCCCGCGACCGAGCGCTCCGCAGCACTCTGCCAGCGCGTGGCCCACGACCTGGTCTGCATGCTCGCCCCCATCTGCCCGCACTGGGCCGAGGAGCTCTTCCACGAGGCACTGGGCCGTACGGGCTCGGCCTATAACGAGCCGTGGCCCGTCTTTGACGCAGAGCTCGCCAAGAGCGACACGATAGAGATCGTCGTCCAGATCAAGGGCAAGAACCGCGCGCGCATCGACGTGCCCGCCGACTCGACCAAAGAGCAGCTCGAGGCCGCTGCTCGCACGGCTGTGGCCGCCCAGCTCGAGGGCAAGGACGTGAGGAAGGTCATCGTCGTCCCCGGCCGTCTGGTGAACATCGTCGCGCAGTGAGGGGCGCGCATCGTGCGTGCTAACAGCGCTCGGTGCGTCCCGGCGCCCCTGTGTACGAGTCGTTCTGGCTTGACGTGCGCGGTACGCGTGCTATAGTGTGCAGTGCTGATTGGTCGTAGTTGCGTGAGGAAGTGGGGTGGAGTTCTCGCCCCGCTTCCTTTCTGTATGAACGGAAAAGGGCGTTCGGTGGGTTTCGGACGCGGGAGGGGAGGGGCGATGGCTTCGCCAGGACTCGTCGGTCGGCTGCTTGCCATCCTCGAGCCGCTCGCGGCCGAGCGTGGCATTGACATCGTGGATCTTGAGGTCGTGGGCTCTGGCAAGGCGCCATGCGTCCGCGTCCGCATAGACCATGTTGATGAGGCTGCGCCGACCATTACGCTCGACGAGGTGGCCGAGCAGACAAGATGGATCTCCGCCGCCCTTGACAAGGCAGATCCCATTGAGGGCGCCTTCACGTTGGAGGTCTCCTCACCGGGACTTGACAGGCCGTTGCGTCGTCAGCGCGACTTCGTGCGCTTTGCGGGCAATCGTGTCACGCTCAAAACCGTCTCGGGGGACAGGAGTCGCTACACTGGGCTGCTCAGGGGATGGCAGGACGGTCGTGTCGTCATCGAGTGCGATGGCGAGCAATTCTCGTTTGCCCCGGACGAGATAGCGTCAGCCAAGATAAAGCCAACGTTCTAGGACAGCCGAGCCTCATCGGAAAGGATTGCTAACATGGTCGCATCAGACATGATGAACGCGCTGATGGCGCTCTGTGAGGAGAAGCACATCGATCAGGGGGAGCTCATTCGCAACCTCGAGCAATCGCTTGCCGAGAGTTACGAGAAGGTGCTGCACCTTCCCTTTGGCGCCAAGGTCACTATCGATCGCGAGACGGGCAGTGTCTACGTCTACGAGCTCATCCCAGATGATGACTCCATGATCTTAGAGGGTGAGCACGAGGGCGAGTACGCCCACTTCACCGAGAAGAACGTTACTCCCGCAGGTGCGAGCCGCTTTGCCGCCCAGCATGCCAAGAGCGTCATCAACGAGATGGTCAGAAACTCCAGCCGCAGGCAGATCTACGACGAGTTCAAGGATCGCATCGGTGAGCTCATCACGGGCAGCGTCCTCCAGACGACGCCGGAGTTCGCCTTCATAAAGATTCGCGAGGGCGTCGAGGCGGAGCTGCCATACTTCGACCTGAACCGCCATCCGGACGAGCGAAACGAGCGCCCCGCAGGCGAGCGCTACGGTCACAACGAGCAGATCCGCGCGATCATCATCGACGTGCGCGATCCCGACTCCAGGCAGGTACCCATCAAGGGAGAGCGCCAGCGGCCCACGATCGTTCTGTCGCGCACTCACCCCAACCTCATCCGTAGGCTCTTTGAGCTTGAGGTTCCCGAGGTCTACGATCACGTCGTCGAGGTCCGCTCCGTCGCTCGCGACCCAGGCGTTCGCTCCAAGGTGGCCGTCTCGTCCATCGACGACAGGCTCGACCCGGTGGGTGCCTGCGTCGGCCCCAAGGGAAGCCGTGTGCGTACCGTGGTCTCCGAGCTCAAGGGTGAGCGCGTCGACGTGGTGCTGTGGAGCGACGATCCCGCCACCTGCGTCGCCAACGCCCTCTCCCCTGCCCACGTGAGTCGTGTGGTCGTTGATCCCGAGACCAAGTATGCGACCGTCATCGTCCCAGACAACCAGCTGACGCTCGCCATCGGCAAGAAGGGACAGAACGCCCGCCTCGCCGCTCGTCTGACCGGCATGCACATAGACATCAAGAACGAGTCACTCGCCGATGACATCCTCGGTGACCTGCGTACCGACCTCGATCTTATCGACGGGAGCGAGGAGCGTCGCTGTCAGTACGTGGGCCCGACCGGCATTCAGTGTCGCAACATAGCCCGTCCAGGATCCCTCTATTGCGGCATCCACGAGAACTACCACGGAGTCGAGGACCAAGATCCCGAGGACCAGGATCCTGTGGCCCAAGACGCGCGGAGCGACGACGCCTACGGCTCCGCAGAGATATAGGCACGAGGAAGGTTGGCCCATGGCAAAGACGAGAGTCCATGACCTCGCCAAGGAATTTGGCATAACGAGCAAGGAGATGCTCGAGCACCTGAGCGACATGAAGATACCGGCGAAGTCGGCCTCCTCGTCGCTCGAGGAGGCCTACGTCTCCATCATACGCAAGAAGCTCAAGCCCATCATCGAGGCGCATGCCGCCGAGGTCGAGGCCCAGCGGCTCGCCGCCGAGGAGGCAAAGGCCGCCGAGGAGGCAAAGGCCGCCGAGGAGGCTGAGAAGAAGCGCATCGAGGTGGAGCAGCGCCGCGAGCGGGAGCGCCTCGAGGAGGAGCGGCGCCGTGCGGCCGCCGAGGAAGCCCGCAGGAAGGAAGAGGAGCGGCACGCTGAGGAGGAGCGCAAGCGCAAGGAGAAGGAGGAGAGGGAGCGCGTGCATGACACGGCTCCGAGGACGACCACTTCCTACACGGGTCTGCTCGACCAGATCGCCGAGCAGGAGAAGATCCTCCAGCAGAAGTCCCAGGACACGGCGAAGAAGAAAGACGAGCAGCGCTCCAGGCGCAGGGAGGCTCCCTCAAAGGAGGGCTCTTCTGGCAGCTACCGCTCTTCACGCCCCGGACCAAGGACGAGCTATGCGGACGTTCCGGCAGAGGGTCCCTCTTCCGACTCGGAGGGACGCGGACACGGCAAGGGCCGGAAGTCCTCGCGGCACGGACAGAGCGAGGACCGCTACAGCCGCATGGCTCGTGAGGCGGAGGAGTATACGCATACACGTGCGAGTCACGTCTTCGAGGAGGCTCGCGAGGCCATTGAGGAGGCGCACCAGTCCACGGGCAGACGCAGGAAGCGCAAGGAGCGTCTCAAGCAACAGCAGGCGGAGGCTGCCGAGGAGGAGCGCGTCCAAGAAGCCCTCAAGAACGACCAGGACCTCTCGCAGCTCGACACCGTGAGGGTACCCCAGGGTTCGACTGTCGCCGACCTCGCCAAGCTTTTGGGCGTGCCCACCAATGACATCATCAAGCGACTGTTCCTCGTGGGGACCTCGCTCACCGTCACCGAGTCCATGTCCGATGACCTCATCGAGCTCATTGCGGATGACCTCGGCGTGGACGTAAAGATCATGACGAAGGAGGAGGAGAACTCCTTCACGTTCTACGACGCCCCCGAGGACCTGAAGCCCAGGCCGCCCGTCGTCACCGTTATGGGTCACGTCGACCACGGCAAGACGTCGCTTTTGGACGCCATCCGGCACACGGGCGTCGCCGAGGGCGAGGCGGGCGGCATCACCCAGGCCATCGGAGCCTCCCAGGTCAAGATCAACGATCGCCTCATCACCTTCATTGACACCCCCGGTCACGAGACCTTCACGGCCATGCGCGCCCGTGGCGCCAAGGTGACCGACATCGTCATCCTGATCGTGGCCGCAGACGATGGCGTCATGCCCCAGACGATCGAGTCCATAAACCACGCCAAGGCGGCGGACGTTCCCATCATCGTGGCTGTCAACAAGATAGATAAGCCCGGTGCGGACCCCACCCGCGTGCGCCAGGAGCTCACCGAGTACGGCATCATCCCCGAGGAGTGGGGCGGGCAGAACATGTTCGTCGACATATCCGCCAAGAAGCACCAGGGCATCGACGAGCTGCTCGAGGCTGTGCTGCTCGAGGCCGACGTGCTTGAGCTCAAGGCCAATCCCGATACCTTCGCATCCGGAAACGTCCTCGAGGCGAGGCTCGACCGGGGACGCGGCTCGGTGGCGACTCTGCTCGTGAGTCGCGGCACCCTGCATGTGGGTGATGCCGTCGTCGCCGGGATGTGTTACGGCAAGGTTCGCGCGATGGTGGACTCGCACGGTGCGAACGTCACCTCAGCTGGTCCCTCAGATGCCGTCGAGATGATCAACCTCTCGAGCGTCCCCATGGCTGGCGACGAGTTTCGCGTCTTTGCGGACGAGCGTGAGGCTCGCGCCCTCGCAGATGAGCGAGCGCTCAAGGCTCGCATCGAGGAGCAGAACAAGGTCAAGCACGTCACGCTCGAGAACCTCTTCACGACCATGGAGAATGCCGAGGTCAAGGAGCTCAACCTTATTATCAAGGCTGACGTGCAGGGTTCTATCGAGGCACTTCAGGACGCGCTCGACAAGATGGACCAGAGCGAGGTGCGCGTCAACACGATTCACTCTGCCGTCGGGGCCATCAGCGAGACCGACGTCATCCTCGCCGACGCCTCGAATGCCATCATCATTGGCTTCGGCGTCCGCCCCGAGGCCAAGGCACGCGCCGCCGCCGAGCGACAGGGTGTCGAGATCCGCAGCTACAGCGTCATCTACAAGGCCATCGAGGACATCGACGCCGCCCGCATCGGCATGCTCAGGCCCACCGAGGAGGAGCACCAGACGGCCTCGATCGAGGTTCGCAACACCTTCAAGGTTCCCAAGGTCGGCATCGCCGCAGGCTGCATGGTGCAGGAGGGCGAAGTCGCACGTGACAACCTCTGTAGGCTCGTTCGTGACGGCATCGTGGTCTGGGAGGGCAGGATCGCCTCGCTCAGGCGCTACAAGGAGGACGTCAGGAGCGTCAAGGCCGGTTTCGAGTGCGGCGTCGGCCTCGACGGTTTTCAGGATATCCATGTCGGCGACATCATCGAGGCGTACCGCATCGACGAGGTCGCCCGTACGGAGTAGAACATGAAGCAGAACCAGTACTCTCACCGCAACAACGAGATAGCCCGCGAGAAGCTCGCCAACATATTGCTCTTCGAACTATCCGACCCCGACCTCACGCTCGTGACGCTCACGGGTGTGGAGGTCTCGGTGGATAGGTCCGTCATGCGAGCGTACGTGAGCTGCGAGCGGGATCGCTATGAGACGGTCTCGGCGGCGCTCGAGAGGGCCAAGGGACGTATCAGGAGCCTCCTCGGGCATGCCCTTGGCTGGCGGGTCACGCCAGAGCTCAGCTTCCAGATAGACACAAGCGCTGATGAGGCAGAGAGGATCCAGGTCGCCCTCGAGAACGTCCCCTCGACTCTTGCGGTCGAGAAGGACGAGGAGGGCTACCCCATAGCACCGCCTTCACGAGCTGAGGGCGGCCAGAAAGAGGAAAAAGAGAGGTAGCTTCCTATGGGACTTCAAGTCATTCCCGAGCAGGAAGTCGCCTTCGGGCAGATCACGTCGGTCATCGAGGCAAGCCAGCAGATCGCCATCTGCGCACACACCTCGCCGGATGGGGATGCCATCGGGTCGGGCCTGGCCCTTGGGATGATCATCGAGACCGCGTGGCCGCACAAGCAGGTGACGAACCTCCTCGCAGATGACGCTCCGGTGCCGCGCATATACAACTTTCTGCCAGGGGCATCAAAGATGGTTCCCGCGAGTCGGTATGCGGGCTCTCCCGATCTCTTCATCAGCGTTGACCTCTCGGTTGACGCCCGTCTCAACAAGGCCCTCCCCGTGCTCGGCCGCTCACGAAGGCATGTCATCATCGACCACCACCCCTGCGAGACGCACACGGGTGAGGCCTTCGTAATCAGGCCGCAGGCCGCAGCGGTGGGGGTGATCGTGACAGAATATGCGCTGCACCTGGGGGTGAGGCTCACACGCCCCATTGCCCAGTGCCTCTTCTGCGCCATCGTGACGGACACCGGTCGCTTCCAGTACCAGAACGCAGACCCGGAGTCCTTCCAGGCGGCCTCACTCCTCGTTGATGCAGGGGCCTCCCCCGCAGAGGTCTCGCTGAACGTCTACCAGAGCTTTAGCTTGGCCTATCTGCACCTCGAGTCTGCCGTCATGAGCAGGGTCACGACCTTTGCCGGTGGCAAGATCGCCTACAGTTATGCGACGATCGAGGACCTCAGACGCACCGGCGCAAGCCTCGATGAGTGCGACGGACTCATCGATGAGGTGAGGAGCGTTCGTGGCAGCGAGATCGCACTCTTCCTCAAGGAGGTCCCTGGCAGAAAGGTGAGGGGCAATCTGAGATCAAAGACCAACTGGGACGTCTCGAAGGTTGCCAGCGAGCTTGGCGGTGGCGGGCATGCCGCCGCAGCTGGCTTCACAGTGGAGGGCGATCTCGACGAGGTGCTTGCAACGGTCCTCCCCAAGCTGCGTGACCTCGTGGACGTGCCTGACTGGCGTGATGCCACGGGGAGCCTGGTATAGTGCGCAGGGGTCCCAGTACGCTGAACTGCGTCATCGGCGTGGACAAGCCGGCGGGCATGACCAGCCATGATGTGGTGGGCCGCCTGCGGCACGTCTTGGGTGAGCGACGTATTGGCCATGCGGGGACGCTCGACCCCGCCGCGACCGGAGTGCTCGTGATCGGCATCGGGCAGGGTACGCGCCTTCTAGGTCTGCTGGGCGCTGACGGCAAGTCTTACGATGCGCTCATACGCTTTGGGAGCGAGACGACTACCGACGATGCCGAGGGAGACGTGGTCAGGACGGCCGAGGTCCCGAGCGAGTTGGGCCAAGAGACCTTTGCGCGCTCGCTCCTCTCGTCTTTCGAGGGCAGGCTCATGCAGGTGCCCCCCGCCTACTCGGCTGTCTTTGTTGATGGGCGCAGGGCATACGACATCGCCCGATCGGGAGGCGAGGTCAGGCTCGAGCCCCGTCCCGTGACGGTGCGCTCGGCGCGACTTATCGCCATCGAGCCTTTCGAGGAAAGTGGTGCTGCGCCGCAGGGGGGCGCCCTGTGCTGGCGCTGTCACTTCGACGTCTCGAAGGGGACCTATATACGGAGCCTCGCCCGCGACATCGGCCGCAGGGCCCACTCGGCAGCACAGCTCGCGGGACTCAGGCGGACCTCGTCGGGTAGGGTGACGCTTGCGGACTGCCTCACGCTCGAGGTGCTCGAGCGTGAGGGGCGCGTTGCCGTCGAGGGACGCCTCCTCGATCCCACGCACCTCCTCGGAGCGCCCATCTATGCGCTTTCGGACGAGAGGGCGACAGAGGCGGCGGCGGGGCGCCGCATCAAGGCGCCCGAGTACGTCTCGGAGGGCAAGCGTGTCTGCCTCATTCACAAGGGAGGGCTTGTGGGCGTCTGGCGGAGGGTTGGTTCGACGCTTTGCTGCGACGTGAACTTTCCCCAGGCGATAGAGGGTGTGAGGCCACGTTGAGCGAAGAGGTGAGGGGAGGGTTTTTGACCCTGCCGATGGGCGGTCGGGAGCTTTCGAGCGTCGTGCGAGAGTCGCTCTTCATGAGCCGTGAGAAGAGCGTCGTGAGGGATCGTCCCGTCCAGGGTGGACACGTGTGGGAGCGCGAGGGGGTCACGCTCTCGCCTCTCGTGGGAGCGAGCGTCTGCATAGGGTCCTTTGATGGCTTTCATGTGGGTCATCGCATGCTCGTGCAGGAGACGATGGGGGACGCGAGGAAGCGGGGGATCGCATCTGTCGCCCTTACCTTCGACCCTCTTCCCGCCGAGCTGCTTCATCTTTGTGGGGCCTCAGGTCGACACAGGCTGCTCTCGCGTGAGGAGCGCGTGCGGGCCCTGCTGTTTGCGGGACTCGACGCGGTCATGGTCCTCGACTTCGACAGGGCGCTTGCCGACATGGGCTACGAGGACTTCCTTGCGCGCGCACTGCCCTCGCTCATGGCGCCTCGCTCCATCCACGTGGGATCCGACTTTCGTCTCGGGAGGGGCGGTGCCGGCACCGTCGAGCGCCTCTCGAGGCTGGGTAGGCGTCTCCACATCGAGGTGTACGGCCACGAGCTGGTCTGCGACGGGCATGGCAACGTCTCATCGACGCGCGTGAGAGGGCTTTTGCATGAGGGGGACGTCGGCGAGGCAGCTCGTCTCTTAGATAGGCTCCACTTCGTCTCCGGCAGCGTTCTGCACGGCAGGGGTGAGGGGAAAGATCTTGGCTTCCCCACCGCCAACGTCCGCGTGGACCCCTCGCGCTGCATGCCTGCCGAGGGCGTCTACGGGGGTCTGGTGGCGAGCGGGGGCCTCGCATGGCCCGCCGCGATCAACGTCGGTGCGCCCCCGACCTTCTCTGGCTCCGACCCTAGCTTCCTCGAGGCCAATCTCGTCGGGTTCGACGGTGACCTCTATGGCGCGGACGTGAGCGTCCTTTTCGCCTCCTGGCTCCGTGCGTCGAGACGCTTCGACTCTATCGAGGAGCTCGAGCGAGCCGTGCGCGCCAACATCGACTGGGTACGCGCCAAGCTGGGGGATAGGGGTGTGGAGGTGACGGCGTGATCACGGACGAGGACAAGGAGAAGGTCCGCCAAGCGACTGATCTCCTCCAGCTCGTTAGCGAGACGGTCGAGCTCAGGCAGCGTGGCCATGACTTCTGGGGCTGCTGCCCCTTCCACCACGAGAAGAGCCCGTCGTTTCACGTCATACCTTCTTCGGGCCTCTGGAAGTGCTTCGGCTGCGGTGCCGGTGGCGACGTCTTCGCCTACGTGATGAGGCGCGAGAGCCTCGACTTCGCCGACTCCGTCCGCTACCTTGCGGATAGGGCGGGGATCGAACTTACGGAGGAGGGGAGTGCCCGTCGTGGGCCGAGGCGAAACCGCCTCGTCGAGTGCGTCTCTGCGGCACGGGACTACTACTCTCTCACCCTTATGCGAGACAGGGGGGAGGGGCCGGGCGCCGCCCGTCGTTACCTGGCGGGGCGCGGCTTCGGCTCTGCCGTCTGCCGGCGCTGGCACCTGGGCTTTGCCCCGGGACGCGGCAGGCTCGTCTCTCACCTGCGTAACAAGGGCTTCAGCGATGAGGAGATCCTTGCGGCAGATCTCGCCCTCGGGGGCAGGGGAGGCCTTCGGGACCGCTTCTTTGACCGTGCGATGTTTCCCATCGATGACGAGCAGGGTCGCCCCATCGGCTTTGGCGGGCGCGTGCTCACCGACGCCAAGCCCAAGTACCTCAACACCAAGGATACGGCCATCTTTCGCAAGGGTAAGCATCTCTTTGCCTTCGATCGTGCCAAGAACGCCATGGTGAGCGAGGACAGCGCCATTGTCTGCGAGGGCTATACGGATGTCATCTCGATGCACGAGGCGGGCATCGAGAACTCCGTTGCCGCCCTCGGCACGGCCCTCACGCTCGACCATGTCAAGATGATAGGACGCTTTGCGAGGCGGCGCATCATCTGCATGTTCGACGGCGACGAGGCGGGGCAGCGCGCCGCCGAGCGAACCGTCCAGTTCATGGACAAGACCCCGCTTGAGATTCTTTGCGTCGTCCTTCCCAAGGGCCAGGATCCCGCCGAGTTCTTGGCGTCGAGTGGCGCTGACGCGCTCAGGCGCGAGCTCGATGCGGCGCGCCCGCTCATGGCCTTCGTGTTCGAGAAGCACCTGGCCCTTTTTGACCTCACCGTCCCAGGACAGCGTATCGCCGCGTTGGATGACCTCTCGAGGCTGCTCGTTCCCCTGAAAGACTCGATTCTCCTTGATGGTTTTGCGACCCAGGTCGCCGGTCTTGTGGGCACGAGTGTGGACGAGGTGATGAGGCGCATCAGGCGCGAGGCCGAGAGGGCCGAGGCCCGCTCGGAGGCGGCTTCTGAACCGCAGCCGTCCCCCAGCGTGGCTGCGACTGCGACTGTGGCAACCCAGGTGCAGCTCTCCGACGAGGAGCGCCGCCAGCTTCTGATTGAGCGCGAGCTTATCTCACTCATGGCCACGAGCATCGAGCCGATCCGGTCCCAAGGCGATCGCATAGTGACGTTTTCCTGGGTTGACCCGCGCGATGAGGCCATGGCATGGGCCATGCTCGCCACCGTCTCTGGCACCCCTCCCCAGGGTGTCGTGAGCGCTGCTCAGGGCGTGGTCCCCGAGGCCGCAGAGATCCTCGCCTCAGGTACCCTCGACGCTACCTCGGACATGCCCGCTGCGTCCAAGATCGATTTCCTCGTTGACATGATGGACCTTTGGACATCGAGGCTGCGGGTCAGGGGCATCAAGGCACGGCTCAGCGCGGGGGTAACTGGTCCTGCGAGCGAGGGCGAGAGGGCCCTTTTCGAAGAGGCGACCGAGGTTCAGCGACACATCAACGAACTGGTGGGCAGGCTTCCCAAGCGTGTGTAAGCGAACAGAAAATGGGTACCATCTCAACGTTATGTCGTCGAAAGGAAATTTGTGGCCATAGTCAAGCCTTCTAGCGAGGAGTTCCTCTCACATGAGCTGCGTGACGTTGTGGACAAGCTCGTGTCCCAGGCATCACAGAGCAACCAGAAGATCACGGAGGATGACATCCAACTTGCCATCGCCGAGATCGACGTCGATGATGAGGAGCTTTCGGACCTTTATGATGCGGTGCGTCTCAAGGGCGTCGAGATCGACAGTGCGGGCGAACCGGAGAGGTTCACGGTCTCCATCGGTGATGCCGATGAGCTCGACGATGGAAGTGATCTCGACGAGGACGAGGTGGAGCTCGAGGACGAGAGCGAGGAGGATGACCCATCCCTGAGCGAGGCCCGCGAGGAGGCCAAGGCGGCAAACGAGGTATTGCGCTCCACGCCCAAGAACAAGACGCGCAAGCGCTCGAGCCGTGCCCGCTCTCACCGCACGGACAGCTCTACCGTCATGCTCACGGGCGATCCCGTCCGCATGTACCTCAAGGAGATCGGAAAGGTTGACCTACTGACCGCCTCCGAGGAGGTCCACCTTGCGATGAAGATCGAGGCGGGCTGCCAGGCGACCGTACAGTTGGAGGCCGCAGAGACGGGCGAGATCGAGCTCAACCGTGCCCAGCAGAGGCGCCTCATGCGCATCGAGCAGGTCGGTTTGGAGGCAAAGCAGGCCCTCATCAGCGCGAACCTTCGACTTACGGTGTCGATAGCCAAACGCTATGTGGGGCGCGGCATGCTCTTTCTCGACCTCATACAGGAGGGCAACCTCGGCCTTATCCGTGCGGTCGAGAAGTTCGACTACACGAAGGGCTTCAAGTTCTCTACCTACGCGACCTGGTGGATCCGTCAGGCTATCACGCGCGCGATCGCCGACCAGGCACGCACCATCCGCATACCCGTCCACATGGTCGAGACCATCAACAAGCTCGTGCGCGTGCAGCGTCAGCTGCTCCAAGACCTTGGCCGCGATCCGACCTTCGAGGAGATCGGTGATGAGATGGGCATTTCCGCCGACCGTGTGCGCGAGATCCAGAAGATTAGCCAGGAGCCTGTCTCGCTGGAGACCCCCATCGGAGAGGAGGAGGACTCCCAGCTCGGGGACTTCATCGAGGACTCCATGGCGGTCGCTCCCCCCGAGGCGGCCAGTGACTCCATGCTGCGTGAGCAGCTTGACCAGGTGCTGGATGGTCTCGCTGATCGCGAGCGTAAGGTCATCAAGTTTCGTTTTGGCCTCGAGGACGGCCATCCTCGCACGCTCGAGGAGGTTGGGCGTGAGTTTGGCGTCACTCGTGAGCGTATACGCCAGATAGAGAGCAAGACCCTCGCCAAGCTTCGACACCCGTCACGCTCCTCTCGCCTCAAGGATTTCATGGAGGAGTAGGGGCTCATGGCCTGCTACGGGCATCGCAGGTGGATGTGTGCAGCTCTTTTGTAGGGAGCGGAAGAATGTCCTTGCATCCTGTCTGAGTTTTGGTATAGTAAATGGCCGTGCACAGGAGCATGACAGCATTCCCCGGTGGCGCAGTGGTAGCGCAGCTGACTGTTAATCAGCGTGTCGCAGGTTCGAATCCTGCCCGGGGAGCCAGGCATTTGAAGGGCTACGGACGAGTTCCGTAGCCTTTTTCTATCTGCCTGCCACTCGCTGGCATCGAGTGGCAGCGTGATCGCGCACCCGGTGACATCGAGTGGCACTAAGACTGGAAGATGCGCAAATAAAATGAGGCTTCGTGAGCTCGTGTGGGTGGTTGCGTCACCGCCCCGGTGGCGTGGGCCTCAGGTCCGAGCGCTCTGGCATCACGGGGCCATGGGGCCGTCGATGTCGTGGGATCCATGGCCCCGCTCGGTCGCGAGAGCGGCCGTGGGTATGCAGGAGTGTACACAGATCGGCGAAAACGGGCTCTCGGCGCAACTACCGCCCGCATGCAGACGCGCCCTTTGGTGAGGCCCACATGCAAAGTGCGCTTTTCCGTGACGTTGCCCGTCCAGAGTGCGCCTTTTGGTCACGTCGCGGTGGCGTCGCCGGTGCAGACTGCGCTTTTCCGTGACATCGCCCGTCCAAAATGCGCTTTTCCGTAGAATGCGCTTTTCCTCACCTGCGCAAACGTGGAGCCACCTCACGCAAAGGCGCATTCTGCGCAGACGGTCTCACGGAAAAGCGCAGTCTGCACCCGCCACCTCACGGAAAAGCGCAGTCTGCACCCGCGACGTCACGGAAAAGCGCATTCTGGGCTTGGGCCCTCACGGAAAGGCGCACTCTGCTCGACCGCTCGCATGCAGAATGTGCCTTTTGGATCGGTCCACACGTAAAGTGCGCTTTTCCGTGACGTTGCCCGTCCAGAGTGCGCCTTTCCGTGAGTCGCCGGGTGCAGAGTGGGGCACTTGTGTACGCTGCTGCGACGCGATTCGCCGAGGCGTCAACCCACACTAACCTCCGAAGAGCCAAATAAAAGGTACTTTTGCACCACTCGTTAACGTTGAGTGGCACTGGGGCCGCGCACTCGGTGACGCCGAGTGGCAATCAGGCGTATGCCCGCTACACTGAGGTCGCAGCTTCCATACGTCGGGGCTGCAGCCCCCATCGCGCCGGGCCGCCTCGTTGCTCTGGCGTTTGTATGGGTGAGCGGGTGACCCTGACGGCCTGTGCTAGGATTGCACTGTTTATGCATGAAACCCCTTGGCGACATAATCCTCGGAGGCGCAGTGGAATCATCGAAGCAGATATCGGGTAAGAATGCCTGGTATCCGGCGGGGCAGAAGGACTGGTTCATCCTCAGGCAGCTCGTGGCAAAGGACTTTAAGCTCAAATACCGCAGAAGTGCCCTCGGTGTTCTTTGGAGCGTCTTGAATCCGCTGCTCATGATGCTCGTCCTCGCGGCGGTCTTCGGCTCCTTCATGCCCAACTCCGACCCTTCCATCATCAACTTTCCCGTCTACCTCATCTTGGGTAACACCGCTTGGCAACTCATGGCGGACTCGACCTCACAGGGCATGGGCTCCATCATCGCCGCAGCCCCGCTCCTCAAGAAGGTCAAGGTGAACCGCTACGTGTTCCCTATCCAGAAGGCCATCTTCGCGGGTGTCAACTACGCCTTCTCCATCATTGCCATCGCACTCGTCATGTTCTTTGAGCAGGTTCCGCTCGGTCTCACGGCCCTGCTCTGGCCCCTCTGGCTCCTGCTGCTCATCGTGTTCAGCTCGGGACTTTCGCTTCTGCTCTCGGCGCTCTCGGTTTTCTTCCGTGACGTCATACACCTCTGGGGCGTCATCCTCACGGCCTGGATGTACCTCACCCCTATCTTCTACTCCATCGAGCTGCTGCCATGGTGGCTGCGCTCCATCGAGAAGTTCAACCCCATGTACTGCTATGTGACCTACATTCGTCAGGTCGTTCTCTACCAGATGGTGCCAACCGCCGAGATGCATGTCGCCTGTATCGGCTACGCCCTCATATCGCTTGCGCTCGGCTACGCCGTGTTTCACAGGTACGAGCATAAGTTCATCCTCTTCATCTAACGCCTGGAACCAGCAAGGAGCCTCGAGTGTCAGCGAACACGGACGCAGCAAGGAACTTTCGCCTCAAGAGGAGAGGCATTCCGGGTGCGGATGCCCCCACCATCATCGACGTCGATGACGTCTCGATGGTCTTCAACATAGCCTCGGAGCAGTTCAACTCCCTCAAGGAGTACTTCATCGCCCTTGCCCGTCACGAGCTTCGCTTCAAGGAGTTCCGTGCACTTGACCACATCAGCTTCCAGGTCAAGCGGGGAGAGGCCTTTGGCTTGGTTGGTACGAACGGCTCGGGCAAGTCCACGATGCTCAAGATCATCGCCGGTGTGCTCGAGGCGTCTGAAGGCAGCTGCAAGGTCGAGGGGACTATCGCACCTTTGATAGAGCTTGGTGCGGGTTTTGACATGGAGCTTACGGCAAAGGAGAACATCTACCTCAACGGTGCCCTTTTGGGCTACCGCAAGGAGTTCATCGATGACCACTTTGGGCGCATCGTTGACTTCGCGGAGCTGGGGGACTTCATGGACATGCCACTCAAGAACTACTCTTCTGGCATGGTCGCCCGCATCGCCTTTGCCATCGCCACCATCACCGAGCCTGACATCCTCATCGTCGACGAGACACTCTCTGTGGGGGACTTCCTCTTTCAGCAGAAGTGCGAGGACAGGATTCAGGAGCTCGTACAGTCCGACAACACGACGGTGTTGCTCGTGAGTCATAGCATCAAGCTCGTCGAGCGTATGTGCAATCGCGTCTGCTGGATCGAGAAGGGCCAGCAACGTATGTTGGGAGCCACCGACGAGGTGTGTGCGGCCTACAAGGGCCTCGGGGAGTAGGCGTATGGCCGCCTGCGCTGGGCCCGGCGTCGACGTCACGGTTGTGGTGCCCTGCTACAACGTCGAGCGCTACCTTGTCCAGGCGCTCGAGTCCCTACGTGCCAACACGCGCTGTGCGCTTGAGTTTCTCGTGGTCAACGACGGCTCTACAGACGGCTCGATTGGCATCATGCGTGACTTCGAGCGCGCCGATAGGCGCTTTCGCGTCATAGACAAGAAGAACGAGGGGTATGGCGCCTCCGTCAACAGGGGGTTCTCTGAGGCGCGGGGCACCTACCTCGCCATACTCGAGCCGGATGACTGGATTGACGCACACATGTACGACGAGCTCTTTGAGCTTGCGACATCATGGAGAGAGCCTGACATCGTCAAGTCATCCTTCTGGAGGGTCCTCGAGCCAGACACCCCATCTGAGCGCAACGAGCACTGCACCTACCACCATCGCCTCTTCATAGGCGCCCAGCCGTTCACCTTGCATGAGGTACCAGGTCTTCTGGGCCACCATCCCTCCATCTGGACCTGCCTCTACAAGCGGTCGTTCTTGGCTGACCTGGGCATCCGACTTCCCGAGTTTCCCGGGGCGGGCTGGGCCGACACGCCCTTCTGTATGGAGGCACTCTGTCGGGCACGCTCCATCGCGTACACCGAGACTCCGTACTACCACTATCGAGAGGAGCTCCCCGGCTCGTCGAGCGCCACGAGAGCCCCCCTTTTGCCCTTTGAGCGCTATGAGGACCAGAAGGCCATAGTCGAGCGCTACTGTCCCGACGACGTGGGCATACTGAGAGGACTCTATGAGATAGGCTTCAACTACGTGATGGGCGCGCTGGACTCGGGCATGGCGGTCACAGACGAGGTCAGCGCATGCATAGATCGCATCCTCAGGTCGATGAGCCCCGACATCGTGTCGAGCATGCCCTACCTACGGGCTGACGTGAGGGCGCTCTATGAGGAGCGTACCGGACATGCCGACAACGCCTGCCCAAGGGTCCGCCACCTCGGTGCCCTTGCATATGACAGCCTGCGGATGCTTCGCTACCACGGCCTTGGGCCCGCCGCCTCGCGCGCGGGGCGCTACATTGGGAGGCGCTTGGCGAGGAGGGAGAGCGTGATCACACAGGGTCGTGCCGCAGCCTCACGGGTGCCTGCGGGCATCACGGGACTGCCTGAGGGCACACCGACTCTCTCGGTCCTCATCCCCATTTACAACGTCGAGGGTTACCTCAAGGAGTGCCTCTCGTCCCTTGCCCATCAAACGTTCTCTGACTTCGAGGCGCTCTGCCTCGACGATGGGTCGACCGATGGGTCATCCGATGTGACTCGTGATTTTTGCGCCAAAGACGACCGCTTCGTCTATGTCCGCAAGGACAACTCCGGCTATGGGGCGACGCTCAACTATGGCCTCGCCCGTGCAAGGGGTCGCTACGTCGCCGTCCTCGAGTCAGATGACGCCCTCTACCCTGACGCGTATCGCCAGCTCATCGGGAGGGCGGAGTCTGATGGGCGCCTCCGCTTCGTGAAGGGGACCTACTCGCTCTGGTGGCCAGGGAAGGGTGTCGATAGCGTGCAGCACGAGCTTTCGGCAGTCCTCTGCAACCGTTTGCTCGACCCCCGTCGCGAACAGGCGGTCTTCCTCCTCAGGCCAGCGATCTGGAGCGCCGTGTACCGGAGGGACTTCCTCCTGCACGCAGGCATCGGCTTTCTTGAGACCCCAGGCGCCGCCTTCCAGGACACCTCCTTCGTGTTCAAGGTGTTGGCAAGTGCCCCGTGTGCCGAGTTCTGCGATGTTCCCATCGTTCACTATCGCCAGGACCGAGCGGGATCGTCCGTGAACTCAGCTGAGAGGGCCAGCTTGGTCTGCGAAGAGTTCCTAGAGATAGGACGCTGGCTCGACGAGCGGCCCGAAGACTCACTCACAGCAAGGCTTCGTCATGACTTCCAGGTCGCCAAGCTCAACGCGTACCTCTGGAACCTCGACCGCCTGGCCCCAGGGCTTAAGGCCGACTTCGCGCGGCGCGCGGCGCGTGAGTTTTCTGAGGCGGATCGCGCGGGCAAGATAGAGTGGAGTCGCTGGGCGGCATGGAAGGCAAGAAATCTAAAAAGGCTCATGAAAGATCCCGTTACCTATGCGAAAAGACGCTCCTCCCTCATCGGCAACAAACCCCTCTTTGCCTTGGCGCTCGGTGGCCCTGTGGCTTTGGCGGAGGCGATGCGTGAGCGGGCGAACAGGGGTCGGCCATGCCGCGCATCTCGATAGTGGTGCCACTTTACAACGCCGAGCGATACATTGGAGCCTGCCTTGAGTCCATCCTCTCGCAGACCTTTGTCGACCTCGAGGTGATCGTGGTGGATGACGGCTCTGTCGACTCCTCAGCGTCCATCGTGGAACGCTATCAGTCCGATGACGATCGCGTGCACTTGGTGTCACAAAGACGGGCGGGGGCGGGGGCTGCACGCAACCGTGGCATCGAGGTGTCCGAAGGCTCTGTGATCATGAGCGTTGATGCCGACGACATGCTCGAGTCGAACGCGTGCGAGATTGTGGCAGCTCGCTTCACCCAGTATACACCAGAGCTGCTGTGCTTTGGCTTCTCCTGCGAGCCCCACTCGGCTATCCCACCCGCGCTTGTCGGCGAGCTACGCCCGCGTGCCAGGGTCTATGAGGGCTTCGATCCTGCCGTCCTCTATGAGGACCACGCCCGTCCCTTTGCCTGGCGCCTTGCGCTCTCTAGGGAGTTCGTCCGTCGGGAGCGGGTGCGCTACGATCCGTTCCTTTCGCTCGGCGATGACCAGTATCTCTGCTTCTATGTCTATCCTCGATCCCGCCGCACGGTCCTGATCCCAGACCAACTCTATCGGTATCGCATGCACAGGGCCTCGATGATGCACTCCGCGAGTGACGCGTCCTCAGACCTCGCCGACAAGATTGACAAGCACCGCTCTGCTGTCACCGCGATCCTTAATGACTGGCAGGCGCAGGGGTGGCAGGACATCCGTCCGTCAGATCTCTTGGGCTGGGTCCTCGACCTCTTGGCACTTGACGTGTCACGTCTGCCGCCCGCTCGCCAAGGCCCCATCCTCCTTCCGCTCTTCAGGCGCATGGACGACTACTTCGTGGGCGGGGTGGATGCGGCCGCCGACCTAGTGACGCGTCCCCTCGTTCGCTCTGTCAGAAGGGCGGCGACCGAAGGGGGTCCTGCCTTCTCGAGAGGCGAGCTTGCCCTGTTCTACCTGCGAAGGCGCGGACTCGCCAACTGCCTGAGGCGTCTTGCGCGCCCGCGCTTCTAGTCTTTGGTCGCATGCCCCTGAAGATGGTGGGTTCTCAGGGCCCAGGGGTCTTGCGCTCAGCGATTCTTCCGTTGATTTGCAGACCTACTTTGCTATAGTAAGCCTGTCCTTTAAGCGCGGCACGGGATGCCCGTAAGGCAGGGTGAGGGTGGAGCAGCCCCTCTGGGAGTCCTTGTTCAGGTGGGCGTCCTGTGCCGACTTCGTTCGGCCGAGGTGTCTTATGTTGGGAAGGAGTCCCATGGAGGAAACATGCAAGGCCACCATCATGGATGGGCCTGCGATGTCGAGGGCGCTCGTGCGCATCGCCCACGAGATCATCGAGCGCAACGAGGGGTCAAAGAACCTCGCCCTTGTCGGCATCATCAGGCGAGGGGAGACCTTGGCAAACAGGCTCGCCGACGCCATTGCAAAGATCGAGGGGGAGCGCCCCGAGCTCGGCTCGCTCGACATCAGCTTCTATCGCGATGACATCACTCGCAACATCGCCCCGGTGGTTCATTCCACCAACCTTCCCTTCTCGGTTGATGAGCGTGACATCGTACTCGTCGATGACGTGCTCTACACCGGCCGCACGGTCCGCTCGGCCCTCAACGCCCTCATGGACTACGGGCGTCCCCGCACCGTGCAGCTTGCCGTCATGATAGACCGCGGACATCGTGAGCTTCCCATCCGTGCCGACTTCGTGGGCAAGAATGTCCCGTCATCTCACGAGGAGGACGTGCGCGTGTGCGTAAGACCCCTCGACGATCGCGACTCCGTGGAGATCTGGGACGTGTCGGCTGCCATGGGTGAGGGGGGCGAGAAGTAGATGCTCTCCGTCAAGCACCTCATCGACACGTACAGCCTGACTGCCGATGACATCACGCAGATCCTCGACACGGCCCGGGCCCTCGAGGCGGTGAACAATGCCCGTACCATCAAGAAGGTGCCCGCACTGCGAGGCCGTACCATCGTGAACCTCTTTCTTGAGCCGTCGACGCGCACCAAGAGTTCCTTCGAGCTCGCGGAGAAGCGCCTCTCGGCCGACAGCATCTCTATGGGTGGCTCGACCTCCTCGGTCGTGAAAGGCGAGAGCCTCGCCGACACCATCCAGACCATTGACGCCATGAACGTCGACATGTTCGTCTGCCGAGCGCGCCTCGCGGGGACGCCCCAGAAGATCACCGAGAACACGGATGCCATCGTCATCAATGCCGGTGACGGTAAGCATCAGCACCCCACCCAGGCCATGCTCGACCTCTATACCATCCGCAAGCACTTTGGCCACCTCGAGGGCCTCAAGGTGGCCATCGTGGGCGATCTCGCGCACAGCCGCGTATGCGGCTCGCTGACCCCCGCTCTTAGAACCATGGGTGCCGAGGTCACGCTCGTGGGGCCTCCGACCTTCCAGGTGGATGACCCCCACTGGTTCGGCTGCCCACAGACCGCGAGCCTCGATGAGGTCATCGAGGAAGTTGATGTCGTCTACATGCTGCGCGTGCAGCTCGAGCGCATGGAGGGCGCGGCCATTCCGTCGCGTCGCGAGTACAACCGCCTCTACGGGCTTGACATGGCCCGCGTCAACAGGATGAAAGACGACGCCATCATCTGTCACCCCGGCCCCATAAACCGTGGCATGGAGATAAACGCCGACGTGGCAGACTGTGGTCGCTCAAGGATCCTCGACCAAGTCAACGCGGGTGTCCTCACGCGTATGGCCGAGATGTACCTGCTTCTGGGAGGAGAGAGTCATGGCATTTCTGCTTAGGGGGGTACATGCGGTCGACCCGCAGGTTGGCCTCGACGAGGTGGTCGACGTTCTCATCGACAAGACGGACATCGCCGCGGTGGGGACCGATCTCGATGCGCCAGGGGAGTGCGAGGAGATCGATGCCGACGGCAGGTACCTCGTACCCGGTCTCGTCGACATGCACGTCCACTTTCGCGACCCGGGCTTCGAGTACAAGGAGACCATCGAGACGGGTAGCCGCGCCGCCGTCCACGGTGGCTTCACGGATGTGGCCACCATGCCCAACACGGACCCCGTCACGGACACCGGGGCGGAGATCCGCTACCAGATCGATCGCGGCCGGGTGGCCGGTCACGTGCACATTCGCCCCATTGGCGCTTTGACCCGAGGGGAGGGCGGCGAGGCCCTCGCCGAGATAGGCGACATGGTCCTAGAGGGTGCCTGCGCCTTCTCAGACGACGGGCACGGCGTGCAGAGTGCCGGCATGATGCGGACCTGCATGGACTACGTCTCTCAGTTCGACCGCGCCGTGCTCGCGCACTGCGAGATCGAGTCGCTCACCACCAACGGTGTCATCAACGAGGGCAGGGCGTCAACCCGCCTCGGCATGTTTGGCTGGCCAGCGCTTGGCGAGGAGCTCGAGATCTATCGCGACCTCGAGCTCACGAAGCTCACGGGCTGCGACTACCACGTATGCCACATCACCACGAGAAGGGGCCTTGAGCTCGTCCGCGCCGCCAAGGCGGAGGGTCTGCCCGTGACCTGCGAGGTCACGCCGCACCACCTCTTCCTCGACGAGGAGGCCATCACGCCCTCCTATGACACCAACCTCAAGATGAACCCCCCGCTGCGTACCCCCGATGACGCCGCAGCCCTGCGCGAGGGCATCCTAGACGGCTCAATAGACTGTCTTGTCACCGACCACGCCCCCCACGCCCCACACGAGAAGGACTGCGAGTGGGAGATTGCGTTCTTTGGCACCATAGGCCTCGAGACCTCCCTTCCCCTCATGCTCACGAACCTGGTGAGGACGGGGAGGATGGGCTGGGGCAGGCTGGTGGAGGTCATGGCCGTACATCCCCGGAAGATTCTGAGGCTCGACCCCGTGAGGATAGAGGCGGGATCGCGTGCCGACCTTACGCTGATCGACCCCGGCAGGGAGGTCAAGGTCAGTGAGGACTACTTTGAGAGCAAGTCCAAGAACTGCGCATTTCTGGGCCAGACGCTCATGGGCGCCGCCACGGACGTCTTCGTGGACGGTAAGCGCACGCTTGCGGCGGGCTCTGTCGTCGGATAGCCGTCGGTGGGGCCCGGCGCGACGGCGCCTGGGTGCTTACCTGCGGCATGGGAAGGGAAAGGGTCAGAGTTGGCTTTAAGGTCAAGGGTCTTTCTCCATGGCTTTACGGTCGTCTCCAACCGGGAGGTCGCGAGGGACGTCGTTCGCATGGAGTTGCGCTCACCCGAGCTTGCGGCCACCATCAGGCCAGGTCAGTTCATAAACATCGAGGTTCCGGGCGATGCGCGCCACCTCCTCAGGATACCGCTCTCATTTGCCTCGGCGAGCGCCGAGGCCGGGACGGTAGAGCTTATCTATGCCGTCGTGGGCGAGGGTACCAGGAGGCTCTCGCACATGGGACAGGGTCAGACGTCTACGGCCTTAGGGCCTGGCGGTAACGGCTGGGCCTGTCCCGATGCCGGATATACCCTGCTCGTCGCCGGTGGCGCGGGTGCGCCTCCTATTATCGCGGCGGCGGGCATGCTCGCCGAGCGGGGCCTTCGCTTCGACGTCATCCTGGGTGCGAGAAGCGCGGACAGGCTCTGGGGTCAAAAGGAGGCGCGCTGCTATGGCGCTGGGCAGGTGAGCGTCACGACGGATGACGGCAGCTATGGTCTGAGGGGGACCACGACGGACGCCATGGCACGTCTTCTTAAGGGACGAGGCTATGACCTCGTGATGTCCTGTGGGCCCGCTCCCATGATGGCGGGTGTCGCCCGGCTCGCAGCTGAGCGGAACATCCCCTGTCAGGTTTCTGTAGAGCGTCTCATGGCCTGTGGCTTTGGCGTCTGCTCCTGTTGCAACGTGGCCCTCGCGACAGGCGGCAACAGGTCCTGTTGCATGGACGGTCCCGTTTTCGACGCGGATGAGGTGGCGTGGTGAGTGCCGTGAGCATGGCCGTCGACCTCGGTGGCATCAAGATGAGAAATCCCATCAACACGGCCTCGGGGACCTTCGGCTTTGGCTGGCAGTTCGAGAACCTCATGAATGTCTCAAGCTTGGGTGCCATCACCTGCAAGGGCTGCGCCGCTGAGGCGTGGCTCGGAAACCCTGCGCCGCGGATGGCAGAGGTCACGAGCGGGATGCTGAACTCCGTCGGCCTCGCCAACCCAGGCATCGTCACGTTCGTCGAGGAGAACGGCGAGTACCTTCGGAGCCTTCGCGAGCGCGGTGTCGCCGTCATCTGCCAGGTGGTGGGACACAGCATCGACGAGTGCGTGCGTGCGTGCGAACTGTACGGTGAGCTCGCACCCTTCGCCTCAGGACTTGAGCTCAACATCAGTTGTCCCAACGTGTCAAGGGGGGGTGCCGCCATGGGGGCGACGCCACAGGCGGCGTCCGAGGTGATGAGGGCCGTGAGGCCCTACGTCAAGCTACCTCTCGTCGTCAAGATGGCACCGCACGACGTGGGCGAGATAGCCCGCGCCCTGGAGGCCGAAGGGGCAGACGCCCTCTCGCTCATCAACACCATCCCGGCCATGGCGATCGACGTCCGTACAAGAAGAAGCAGGCTCTCGCGCCCGACCGCCGGTCTCTCGGGACCCGCCATCCATCCCATTGCCGTTCGCATGGTGTGGGAGGCGGCCCGTGCCGTCACGATCCCCATCTGCGGCATAGGGGGCGTCACGGACGGCGAGTCGGCGGCAGAGCTCATCCTCGCCGGTGCCACGGCGGTGTCCGTGGGCACGGCCAACCTCTATGATCCCGCTGCCTCCGAGAGGGTCCTGGGGGAGCTTGTCGCCTGGGCGGAGGGACAGGGCGTATCCGACATCAACGAGCTGATTGGAGCATTCGAATGCTGAGCGAGTCTGAGGCGCGCGACGCCATCATCGTCGCGCTTGACTGCGACCAAAGAAGGGCGCTCTCGCTCGCCGAGGCGCTCGAGGGTAGGGCCCGCTGGGTCAAGGTGGGCATGACGCTCTTCTACGGCGAGGGCCCGGCCATCGTGGGCGCCCTGCGCGACAGGGGCCTCAAGGTCTTCCTTGACCTCAAGCTTCACGACATCCCCTTCCAGGTGAGAGGTGCCGCACGCTCGGCGTCGCTCTCGGGGGCGGATCTCCTCTCGATACACGCCCTTGGGGGCCCTGACATGGTCAGGGAGGCGCGGGCCGGTGTCGAGGAGGCTGCCGTCGAGGGCGGCGTGCGCGACCGTACCCGCCTCGTTGCCATCTCGCTGCTCACGAGCATGGGTCAGGACTCCCTCACGGAAGTGGGCATCGATGCCCCCGTTGGCGAGGAGGTCGCGCGCCTTGCGGGGCTTGCTGTGGGCGCGGGCTCAGACGGTGTCGTCTGCTCGCCGTGGGAGGCGGCCGAACTGCGGACGCTTCTCGGGCCTGCGACCCTCATCGTCACGCCCGGCGTGAGACCGCAGGGCGCAAACGCAGGTGACCAGAGGCGCGTCTCCACGCCTGCGGCTGCCATAGCCGCCGGGGCGAGCAAGCTCGTGATCGGCCGTCCCATCACCCAGGCTCCCGATCCGGCGGCCTCCCTTGAGTCTGTTGTGGCAGAGCTGGCGGGAGTCTGAGCGCTTGCGGTCATGCCCCGTGGGGCTTGCGGCACATGCTCATCAACGGAGTGCGTGCGACAGCAGGCTTATGAACGGGTTCTTTTGTGAAGTATGCAACACTCGAGGAATCAAATGTGCACAGAGGCTTGTAAATCAGCTGCATGTCCGTCAGACTACTTGTTTGCTTGTGCCTGACCTGTTAGTGTAGGAGACGGTACCGCGTTCGTTGTGTATCAACCTGACGTTTGGAGGAACAATGGCCCTACCCCAGCTTACTGACGAGCAGCGCAAGGCAGCTCTTGAGAAGGCCGCTGCCGCTCGCCATGCTCGTGCAGAGCTTCGTGAGAAGATCAAGAAGGGCGAGACCACCCTCAAGGACGTCCTTGAGTCCGATGATCCCATCGCGAGCCGCATGAAGGTCTCGGCCCTCATAGAGTCTCTGCCTGGCTATGGTAAGGCAAAGGCCACGAAGATCATGGATGAGCTGGGTATCTCCTCCACACGTCGCGTTAAGGGCCTGGGTGCCCGTCAACGTGAGCAGCTGCTTGGGGTGTTCTCTAAGTAGGTGGGTGGGACAGCACGCCTCTTTGTCATTTCTGGCCCGTCAGGTGTGGGGAAGGGAACGCTTGTCTCTCTCGTGAGGCAGATACGTCCTGATCTTGGACTGACAGTTTCGGCCACTACAAGGCCCCCACGGCCCGGAGAGGTGAGTGACGTCTCGTATCACTTCCTGAGCGAGGAGGAGTTCAGTCGTCGTGTGAGTGCCGGCGAGTTCCTTGAGTGGGCCGAGGTTCACGGTCATCGCTACGGTACGCTTAAAGATGACGTGGACGCGATGCTTGTCTCAGGCAGATCGGTGGTTCTCGAGATTGATGTTCAGGGCGCTCTCAAGGTGAGGAAAGTCCTGCCAACTGCAGTTCTCGTCTTTATCGAGCCTCCCTCCCTCGGGGAGCTTGAGAGGCGCTTGAGAGGGCGTGGTACCGAGAGCGAGGCCCAAATCGACCTTCGGCTCGCGAATGCCAGGCGCGAGCTTGAGTTATCCGCACGCTATGACGTGCGTCTCGTCAATGACGACCGCGACGCTGCCGCGCACAGGCTCGTCGAGGTCATGAAAGCTTTTGAGACGGATGGAGGCAACCCCCACAATGGCAGTCACTAAGCCCGAGATCGACGACCTTCTTGCCAAGACTGACGAGAATCCCTTCCTGCTCTGTTCCATTGCCTCGAAGCGTGCCTGCGACCTCAATAACATGATTCGCGGGATGCACCTGCGCGTTGCCGAGGTTCAGGACTTCGATGACATCACGACCATTATCTCCGGCGAGGACACCGTATCGGTGGCCATGCAGGAGGTCGTGGACGGTACCTTGAGTTTTGCCAAGGAGGATTTCGAGGCGGAGATCAAGGGATCCAACGAGCTCGTAGAGCACAATCGCTAGCATGGGCGAGAGGGTCTGTCTCGTCCACTACCATGAGATCGGCCTCAAGGGCAAGAACCGTCCCGCCTTCGAGCGGCAGCTTGTGACCAATCTGGGGAGGGCGCTTCGGACGTTTCCCATATCTGGCGTCAGGCGCGCCTTTGGCCGTCTCGTCGTGAGCGCAGAGGATGGGCGTGCTAGCTCAGAGCTTGCGCATGCCATCGTCCAGGTGCCGGGGGTCGCTCGCGTCTCGTTGGCCTACGTCTGCTCGCTCGATGAGGGCGAGTACTGTGCGGCCGCCGTGAGGGCGCTTGGCGAGGCGGGTGAGTTCAAGACCTTCAAGGTCCACGCGCGGCGCTCCGCAACCACCTATGAACGTCACTCCATTGACATAAATCGCCTGGTGGGAGATGCGCTCTGTCAGGCGTTTCCCGACAGGGAGGTCCGGATGCACCAGCCTGACGTCACGGTTTACGTGAACGTCGTGGCCTCACGCGTGTACGTCTACGCCAGCTCTGCGGTCGGTGTCGGGGGGCTTCCTGTGGGGACTGCCGGAAAGGTCGTTACGCTGCTCTCGAGTGGCTTCGACTCACCGGTCGCCACGTGGATGGTGGGCAGACGGGGTGCTGTTTGCGTGCCTGTGCACTTCTCGGGGAGGCCCATGACGGCGGACACGAGCGAATACCTCTGTCAGGACATCGTGCGTGCCTTCGAGCCCGCAGGCATCGTGGGTCGCCTCTACGTGGTTCCCTTTGGCGAGCGACAGCGCGAGATCTCGCTTATCGTCCCGCAGGGCCTGCGCATCATCATCTACCGGCGCGTGATGTTTGCCGTGAGCGAGCGGATAGCGCGCATCGAGGGGGCGAAGGCGCTCGTGACGGGGGAGTCCTTGGGGCAAGTCGCCTCGCAGACCCTCGATAACATCGCTGCCGTCAACGAGGTGGTCTCGATGCCGGTCCTGAGGCCGCTCATCGGCTCCGACAAGCAGGAGATCATGCGCCGCGCGCAGCGGATCGGGACCTATGACATCAGCTCACAGGCTGCAGACGACTGCTGCACGCTCTTCATGCCACGTCGCCCCGAGACCCATGCACGGCTTTCCAAGGTCCTTGAGGCCTGGGATCTTTTTGATCATGATGCGATGATTGACGACTTGGTGCGGGATGCGGAGTACCTTGACTTCGACCAGTGCCCATCCTACCGACCACCTCGGGATCTGTCCGAGATGCACGACGAACTTCTGTCCCGAAAGCGCTAGGGAAGACGAGGTTCGGCCTGGTAGATGCTACCGCCCGGCAAGCTAGTCGCATGTCTGCCGCCAGAGAGCTGCAGACTCTCACTACGATTTTCGCGCGTCCTGCCAGCTTTGCCCCCACAATTGGGGGCGGAGGTGGTTTCTCATGGCACAGAGGTCACTATGGGCACGCATGGGACGAAAGGTGGCGGGACGCAGGCTCCTGATTACGTCGGGCTGTACGGTCGCGGCGATCCTGGTCGTGCTCCTCACGCTTCTTGGCCAATGCGACTCACAGGTTCTCATCGAGCGCGCGCCCGCAGGTCGGGTTGAGACGTCTTCCCAGGGCGAAGCCGCATCTGTCGTCGACGCAGGGGCAGCCAAGACGGGTTCGGGCAAGCAGGACGATGCGGCCAGGGCTGTGCAGGAGGCGACAGGCGTCACGGTCGTGCATGTGGACGGCGCGGTCGTAAGTCCTGGCGTCTTCGAGCTCTCGGTGAGCTCCCCGCGCGTGCGTGATGCCGTGGCCGCCGCCGGGGGTCTTACCGACGAGGCGGACACCAGCTCGATCAATCTTGCTGCGGCCGTCGCAGATGGTCAGAAGGTGTACGTTCCCACCGAAGGCGAGATCAGCTCGCCTGCGGTCAGTGATGTGGGACAGCGCTCGGGACAGGCCACGTCGCCGACATCAGCCTCCACATCCTCCCCAGGTCCCGTGAACATCAATGTGGCTGACGCCGAGGCGCTGAAGACGCTGCCTGGGGTAGGCGAGGCCACGGCCCTAGCGATCATAGAGGATCGAAAAGCAAACGGCCCTTTCAGATCTCCCGAGGACCTTATGCGCGTCTCGGGCATAGGTGAGAAGAAGTTCGCCAGGCTCAAGGATGGCATCTGTGTCTAGGTCTAGGGTCATCGAGAGGCCGATCAGACCCCACGTTCCCGTGACGCTCGTCGCCCTCGTGTGCCTCATCGGATGCGAGCGCACAGTACTGCGCCTCTCCCTTGCCCCTACCTGGTCCCTTCTGCTCGTTGTGGGCCTTGGGGCGGTGGTCGCAGCCGCCCTGCCCGTCCTCGCGAGGCGACGGCTGGGCGCAGCCGCCGCGCGCAGGGCGGCGAGCTACCGCGCGGTTCTCGGCACCTGTCTTGTGGGGATCCTCGTCGCGTCCGTCCGGGCGGGTATGGACGTGCGCACCGCACAGCGGCTCGGCAAAGGTTCGCTCATGGACTGGCGCGTCGAGGTTGTGAGCGACCCCATTCCCGGCGACTATGGCCTGAGCTGTCACGGCCATGTTGTGGCAGCAGACGGGCTTGCCTCAGACGTATGGCTGAGCGTGCCAAAGGGAGTCTCGCTTCGTGACAGCCTGCGCGTCGTGGGCCGCTTCACGCCAAACGGTGACGATGGACGAGGACGTGCGAGCGCCGCCCAGGGCATCTGCGGGAGGGTCAGGATCGTGCACATCGATGAGCAGCGTCCTGCGAGGGGCCCGATCGGCTTTGTCCTGAAGCTGAGGCGCTTATGTCTCTCGCACATCGACCCCACGTCGAGCGACGAGCGGGCGCTCGTGGCGGGGGGCGTCCTGGGCTATCCGTCTGCCATGGCGTCGCGTGGTCTCAGGGGGCTGTTCTCGCGCTGTGGGGTCTCGCACCTCGTCGCGGTCTCTGGGGGTCACCTCGTCATCCTCTCGTGGCTGGTCTCACGCCTGCTCCTGCGAAGTCGGCTCAATCCGAAAGCCCGCATATCCATTCTCCAGCTCATCCTCGTGACCTTCGTTGTGGCCTGCGGCGTGCCTGTGTCCGCGCTTCGCGCCTGGGCGATGGCGGGCATCGCGGGTGGTGCGCAGCTCGCGGGGAGGCGCTCGCATGGCCTCTCGTCCGTCGCGGTCGTGGGCTGCCTTATGCTGCTGGTCGATCCCGCCCTCTCGGGACGGCTCGGCTTTTTGCTGTCGCTCTCGTCGGTCGTCGCGCTCTGCCTCTTCTCGGCGTATGCCTCCTACCTACTCTCGTCTTTCGCGAGCAGCCTGGCGTGCCTGCTTCATCTTCCCGCCTTGACCTCAAGGCGGGCCCGTAGCATTGCGAAAGGGCTCAGGGACACCCTCGCGGCCACGCTCGTGGCGCAGCTTGCCTGCGCGCCGCTCACGATAGGGGCGTTCTCGGAACTCTCGCTCGTGTCTGTGCCTGCAAACCTGCTCGTGGTCCCCGCGTTTTCGGCACTCATCGGACTGGGGCTCGTGTCCTGCCTGCTGTGCTGGGTACCCCTCGTGTCCGGTGCGGCCCTCTTTGCGACGGATGCCTGCGCGGCTGCTGTCATGGTACCCTTGAGGGCGCTTTCCTCCCTGCCGTTCGCAAGCGTGGTCGTGAGCTGGGACGCCGCTGTGGTCGCGCTCACGATGGCGTCACTTGCCATCCTCCTCTTGTGGCTCTGGCCCCACGTCTCGCCGCGCAAGCTGCTCCGAGGCTCAGCGGTGGCGCTTTTGCTTGGCTGTGTGCTCGTTGTCCGCTGCGTGTTCTTCTCTCCTGCGGGGCTATACGTGCTCGACGTGGGGCAGGGAGACGCCATCTTGGTCCGAGACGGCTCCCGTGCCGTGCTGGTCGACACCGGACCCGATGGGGCCTGTGCCCGCGAGCTTGCCCGCCTGGGCGTCCTGCGCCTCGACGCCATCGTGCTCACTCACCTCCACGATGACCATGTGGGCGGTCTGGATGAGCTCTCGCTCCCTTTGGGCTGCGAGAGGGTCATCGTCGCGAGGGGTGTCGCAGCCTCGATGTCACGAAGGCTCGTCGACGAGGCGAGGCGGCTCACGGGGCGCGACCCCGACGAGATCTCTCTCGGTGACGCGATCAGGGCGGGATCCTTCTCGCTCAGGATGCTCTGGCCAGAGGGTGAGGTGAGCGGCAAGACGAACGCGGATTCTATAGAGCTGCTCCTGAGCCTCGGTGAGGGAGAGCACAGCATGTCGGCCTTGCTCACGGGAGACGCCGAGCGCGACGAGACAGAACGGGCCACGCGAGACGCCGACGTCCGTGACATCGATGTGCTCAAGGTTGGCCACCACGGCTCGAAGGTCTCGATCTCTCCCGGGACGGCTCGGCGGCTCTCGCCCGTGCTCTCGATCGCCTCGGCGGGGGAGGGCAATGACTATGGCCATCCATCGGCGGAGTGCGTCCAGATACTTGAGGATGCGGGATCAACCTTCATGTGCACAAAAGACGTTGGCACAATCACGGTCAGGCCGGGAGTCTTCGGCATCCTCGTAAGTACGTCTGGCACGGCACGTGTCCTGGCCGATGTGGCATAGCGCTCAGTCAAGACAAGGGGAGGGACGATGCCCGTCAGGCCTGCTATAATCAGCCGACAGCGGGTATGTTTGAGGCCTGCTGTTCATTCAGATCCTTAACATGCCGTGCGAGCCAGAGCGAGCCTCGCACGGGAAGGGTGCGTAGGATGAGGTGTCCCAACTGCGGTTGTGAGGTCGAGATAGACAGGCTCTACTGCCCCTCATGTGGTGCGATCCTGATAGATGACTCCCTTGGTGACCTGGTAAACATTCTTGGTTCGCAGAGAGGCGCGTCGCAGTCGTCTTTCAGTCCTGCCATCATGTCACCGCAGCCGAGCTCGTGGAGTGAGGGCGTCGGACACAGGCCGTACGCCCTTGACGTGTCATCTGAGGAGCGTTCTGGATCGGAGGATTCGTCTGAGCGTCTGAGCTTGAACTCTCGGGACACATCACGTGGTCAAAAGGCTCAAAAGGCGAGCGCGGTGCGGGCCGTGAGTGTCGGTGAGCAGGTTGCGGGCGACCGGGCCGTGAGGGATGCCCAGGCTCCCAAGGGGCTGGTCCGCCAAGGTGACCTGATCGTCCCCGGCATCGTAGGGGCCGTAGTGTTCCTGCTTATCGGTGTCCTGCTTGGGAGTGCCTATGCCAACGGGCATATTAGGGGCCTCAGTGACGAGGATCTCAGGTCTCAGTACGGGATGGCCAGGATCGACGTTCCCGCTGCCGGTGACTCACCTTCCAAGGCCACAGGCGAGTCGCCGTCGGACGCGCCCTCGGGAGCTGTTGGGTCCCCTGTAGATGTGGGTGCCCCGGCCCAGTCGGTAGATGACATTTCTCCTGACTGGAGAGACCAGGAGTTTGTGATGAATGGCCATAGGTTTAGGCTTGGTACCTTCACCGTCGGCGAGTTCATGGACCAGACAGGTTGGACGGTCGACGGATCTGGTACGCCTACCGATGCCCAGTTCGGACCTGGTCAGGGTCCGACGTCCATTGCCCTGCAAAATCCCGCGTACAGCTACGAGGATGTGCTTGTGGCGATAAGTGCCACCAACGCGGGATTATCTTCGGCAAGCCTCCGTGACTGCGTCGTTACCAATCTCTCCGTGGGCGTCTTGCCCCATGAGGCTTCCGACTACCCCGACTTCGAGATCGCTGGGGGCATCAAGCTGTGCGCTACCTTGGCCGACCAGGCAACAGGCCTCGTACACACTGAGCCCACACAGGATTCGGTCAGCGAGGTGGACCTCTCCAAATACAGTCTCAAACGCAGGGTCATCACCTGGAGAGATGACAACATGCAGCGAGGCCTTGCCCTCAGCTTTGATGAGGGCGCCGATGGCAAGCTCTACATGATAGAGCTTGCCATGAGGTCAAGCCTCGTGACCCCAAACTGATGCCTGCGCCCTCACTCGCGAGGGCGCGCCTGTGACTGCCGCTTCCCGTTGGACCCGATCCTGCTATAATCGGCAAAGCGTCCTACAGGATCGGGCAGAGGGCCGCAAGTCCCCATGCGGGCTTTCGGTGCACCCAAGCGACCAATACGGTTCCTGTGCGAGAGGGGTGGTTGGGATGAGGTGTCCTTACTGCGGAGTGGAGGTTGGGGTGGGCAGGTCCCACTGTCCCTCATGCGGTGCGAGCATGCGTGATGATTCACTGGGAGGCCTGGAGGACGTCCTGAGCACGGGAGCGCCCCTGCGACAGGAGCCCCAGCCCGCATTGTCCGGCCAAGGCCCGAACGCGGCATGGCCCTCGAGTGCCTATGCGTGGGACGCACGGGACACCAGTGCCTACGGGAGGCCTGGCAATCGCAACTCATCTGCCGCCATCGCCATCGTGTGCCTTGTCATGTTCTTGGGGTGCATCCTGGTCGGCCGTGCATACAATACAGCGCGTGTCCAGGATGTCGGCGGTGAGGGTCTCAGCTCCCAGGACGGGAGGTCTGGGCTCGGTGCCTCTGATACCGATCGCTCGGGGCAGGATGCGGACATCGCAGCGAACGTCCCGCCTGCCGATGGCGACCCGAAGGCTGGGAACGGGACGGGAAGCGCAGATGCCGGGGCGGCAGGCGCCCCGGACCAGCCGACAGATGATAACGGCATATCCTCCAACTGGAGGGACCAGGAGTTCTCGATAGATGGCCACAAGTTCACGATGGGTTCCTTCACCGCAGGGGAGTTCATGGAGCAGACGGGCTGGACGGTTGACGAGTCCATGACGGCCGCGAACACCCAAATCGACCTTCGGGATCAGACACCCATCTTCCTGCACCATCCCTCGTACGGCGATCGTGGGGACGTGCTTCTGATGCTAGGCGTTACCAATAAGACGTCAGCTGCATCAGACATCCAAGACCGCAAGGTCACCAGCCTCATTGTTTTCGTTGCGCTCCATAGCGGTCTCAGCTATCCTGACTTCGAGATCGCCGGCGGCATCAGGTTGTGTGGGACGTCACCCGACCAGGCAAAGGACGCCATACCCGCACGACCAGTGCAAGACGTGACCAGCGAGAAGCAGTACGATGACTACACCTATACGCAAAGAGCCATCATGTGGGATGGCGGCAACGCAGATTACGGCCTCGTCCTCATCTTTGACAAGGATGAGGATGAACTTTGTGGGATCTGCATGGTCGTCAGGGATCGGTAGGACCTCATACCGCACGCGCTAGCAAAGCGCCTCCTTGCCACGTGCCTCGCAGGTTGCGGGACACGTGGCAAGACAGCGCGTTTGCGCCGTCAGTCAGCTCAGCGTGTTGACGAGCCTCTGCGCGCCGCTCTTGCGCTGGGCGGCCTGGTTCTTGTGGATGATGCCCTTTGAGGCTGCCTTGTCCAGGAGGCGACCAGCCTTGTTGGCAAGTTCCTGGGCGGCCTGGGCGTCCTCTTCCTCGACGGCCCTGCGGACCTTCTTGATGGCGGTCTTGAGCTCGGAGCGCACCGCCTTGTTGCGGACGCGCGCCTTCTCGGCGGTGATGATGCGCTTCTTCTGCGACTTGATGTTTGCCACGTGCGAATCCTTTCGAACACTGTCTCTGCCTCTGTGGGCCCTTGGCTTGCGAGGGCGCGGATGTGGGGTATCCGTGCCCGACACGGCGAGACCAACCATCGAAGTGTAGCACGCAAGGGATGACTTGCGCTATCATCGTCGCCATGAACACACACGACAGCTCACATATCCGTAACTTCTCTATCGTCGCCCACATCGACCACGGCAAGTCCACGATCTCGGACCGCATCCTCGAGCTTACCCATACGGTGGAGGAGAGGGACCTCTCCTCCCAGATGCTCGACTCCATGGACATCGAGCGGGAGCGCGGCATCACCATCAAGTCGAACGCCGTGCGCGTGAGCTACGACGCCGACGATGGGGAGCGCTACCAGTTTAACCTCATCGACACGCCGGGACACGTCGACTTCACGTATGAGGTCTCGCGCTCGCTTGCCGCCTGCGAGGGTGCCGTGCTCGTGGTGGACGCCACCCAGGGGGTCGAGGCGCAGACCGTCTCGAACGCCACCCTCGCGATGGGCGCGAACCTGGACATCGTGCCCGCCATCAACAAGATCGACCTGCCCTCGGCCCATCCCGACGAGGTCAAGGAAGAGATAGAGGAGGAGCTTGCGATCCCGGCAGATGACGCGGTCCTCGTCTCGGGCAAGACCGGTGAGGGCATCCACGACCTCTTGGAGGCCATCGTCTACCTCATCTCTCCTCCCCAAGGCGATGCCGAGGCACCTCTGAGGGCCCTCATCCTCGACTCGTACTTCGATGAGTACAGGGGCGTCATCGCGACGGTGCGCGTCTTTGACGGTCGCATCAGGAAGGGGGACCGGCTCAGGCTGATGGCGCTCGGTAACACCTTCCTCTGTGATGGTGTGGGCTGCAAACGTCCCCTTGAGGTGTCCCTCGAGGAGCTCAGCGTGGGTGAGGTCGGCTTTGTGGTGACGGGCCTCAAGGACACGGCTCTCGTCAGGACCGGAGACACCATCACCTCCGAGGAGCGTCCCTGCCTTGAGCCCTGCGTGGGCTACCAGGAGGCCAAGCCCATGGTCTACACGGGCCTCTTTCCCATTGACAACAAGCAGTACGAGAACCTTCGTGACGCCCTGGAGAAGCTCCGCGTGAACGATCCCTCGCTCGTCTGGACGCCCGAGACCTCGGTGGCGCTTGGCTTTGGCTTTCGTGCGGGCTTTCTGGGACTCCTCCATATGGAGGTCGTCAAGGAGCGGCTCGAGCGCGAGTTTGGCCTCGATCTCATCGCGACCTCCCCCTCGGTGAACTACCACGTCTACCTCACAGACGGCAGCATGCGTGAGATCACGAGCCCGCAGGATCTGCCCGATGCCACGCACATCGACCGCATCGAGGAGCCCTACCTCAAGGCCAAGGTCATAGTCCCGCCTGAGTACATGGGTGCTGCCATGCAGCTCTGCATAGACCATCGCGGCATCACCACAGACATGGTCTACCTCACGGAAAAGTCGGTGGAGGTGCGCTTCGACATACCGCTTGCCGAGCTCATCCTCGACTTCTTCGATCAGCTCAAGAGCCGTACGAAGGGCTACGCCTCGCTCGACTACGAGATGGGGGACTACCGTCCGAGCGAGCTCGTGAGGCTCGACATCCTGCTCGCGGGAGACGAGGTGGATGCGCTCTCGTTCATCGTGCACAAGGACAAGGCCTACACGCTTGCCCGCGGCCTCTGTGACAGGCTCAAGGAGATCATCCCGCGCCAACAGTTCGAGGTGCCCATACAGGGGGCCATCGGCACCAAGATCATCAGTCGCTCGACGGTGCGTGCCGTGCGCAAGGACGTGCTCGCCAAGTGCTACGGTGGCGACATCTCGCGCAAGCGCAAGCTGCTCGAGAAGCAGAAGGAGGGTAAGAGGCGCATGAAGGCCATCGGTTCGGTCGAGGTGCCGCAGGAAGCCTTCCTGGCAGTGCTCAAGGTGGGCGACGGGTGAGGTCTCAGACGGGTCCCAGGCCAGACGAGCTGCTCTGCGCCTACGCACCCGCCGCAGGGCTCTTGCCTGTGGTCGAGGGCTTTCCCGCCTCGGGGACGCTGGCGGAGCGCCTCGCGCACAACCCCTTTCTCATGGCGCCTATGGCGGGCGTCACGGACGGTGCCTGGCGCCTCGTGGCCCGCGCGGGCGGGGCAGCACTCGCCTATAGCGAGATGGTCTCCGTGGCGGGCATCCACTACGGCGGTGCCAAGACTTGGGAGCTTGCGCTTCCCGCCAGGGGCGAGACGGAGCTGGCGGTACAGCTCTTCGGGAGTAGGCCCGAGCAGTTTCGCGAGGCGACCGCCGCCGTTGCCGAGCGTCTGGGGGAGCGCCTGGCACTCATCGACATCAACATGGCCTGTCCCGTGCGCAAGGTCACAAGCAGGGGAGAGGGGTCTGCCCTGCTCGACGAGCCCGAACGTGCCGCCTCGATCGTCCGGGCGTGTTTGGCCGAGACTCAGGTGCCCGTGACTTGTAAGATCCGCTGTGGACGACGCGTCGGGGAGGAGATCGCGCCTGCGTTCGCGCGGCGGATGGAGCAGGCGGGTGTCTCTGCGATCGCCGTCCACGGCCGCACGGCGTCCCAGCTCTACCATGGGAAGGCCGACTGGGGTGCCATCTCGCGGGTCGCCTCGGCCGTGGGGATTCCCACCATCGGATCGGGAGACGTCCTGGACTGCAGGGCGGCGGTCCGCATGCTGCGCAAGACGGGAGCCTGCGCCGTTATGGTCGCGCGGGGCTCCTATGGAAATCCGTGGATCTTCTCGCATGCCCGAGAGCTTCTTGCGGGGGGCGAGCCGACGTGTCCCACGTTCGAGCAGCGTATTGCCGCACTGGAGCTGCAACTTAGGCTCCTCGAGGCGACGGGTGCGCACCTGGCGAGGGGTCGGAGCATCGCAGGCTGGTACTTGAGGGGACTGCCGCGTGCGGCGATGTGGAGAAACCGCGCTATGTCCTGCACGACGTTGGATGAGTTCCTTTCCCTGTGCGCGGACGTACGCTCCGACGGCGAACGTGTGGGATGAGGTGCAAGGTGCCTAGTGAGGCGATCGGTACGGCCTGGGAGGATCGCTACCGGCCACCGAGTGTCTCGGCGCTCTACCTGCATATTCCCTTCTGCTCGAGCAAGTGCGCATACTGCGACTTCGCCTCGTGGGCAACGCGGGCTGATGACGCCATCATGGGACGCTATGTGCGCTCGCTCATGGCCCAACTCGACGAGGTGGCCGCCTTCGGACTCCTTGACGGCGTGCGCACGGCCTACGTGGGTGGTGGAACGCCGAGCCTGCTTGGGCCGACGCTCCTGGGGCGACTCGTCTCACGCGTCAGGGAGCTCTGCCCTGAGCTTGTAGAGCTGAGCTGTGAGGCCAACCCAGAGTCGCTCAGCGACGAGCTGCTCTGTGCTCTTGTCCAGTCCGGTGCGACCCGTGTCTCGATGGGAGTTCAGAGCCTGGACGACGCCGAGCTGGCGGCGCTGGGCCGTGCCCACACGGCGGACGTTGCGCTCAAGCGCCTCGAGGCTGCCGTGGCAAGTGGGCTCGACGTCTCCTGTGACCTCATGTGTGCCATTCCGCTGCAGACGAGGCAGGGTTGGCTGCGCTCGCTTGAGGGCGTGGCCTCCCTGGGTGTGGCCCACGTGAGCGTCTATCCGCTGTCGATAGAGGAGGGGACGGCCCTTGCCCGTCGCGTCGGTGACGCTGTGCCGACATGGAACGACAGTGACGTCCAGGCCGTTCGCATGCGAGAGGCTCAAGACTTCTTGGGTAGCCGGGGTCTCTCTCGCTACGAGGTCGCGAGCTACGCCAGGCCGGGTAGGGAATGCAGGCACAATCTGTGCTACTGGACGGGACGGGCGTACCTCGGCCTGGGCACGGGCGCCTCGAGCATGCTCACGTGCGCCGGCTATGGGCTGCTGAGGAGCGCTTGCCCCCAGTTGCCGCCAGCGCCCGACGGCTGCCGTCGCGTGCGGCTGCGCGTGAGGAGCGGGCGAAGGGAGGTCTGTGAGGGACAGGGCATCTCTGTCCTCTCGTTTGACCTTGAGTTTTTGACCCTGCGCCAGGCGGTGGCCGAGGACCTCATGCTGGGTGCCCGACTCATGTCGGGCGTCTCTCCCAGGCTTCTCGCCCTTGCCCGTGAGGTCATGGGTCCGGCTGCCGTGGACGGCTGCGTTCGTGAGGTCACGGACATGGACCTCGCCCGCAGCGATGCCACAGGGGCACTCGTTCCAACCGAGCAAGGCTGGCTTTTGGGCAACGAGCTCTACGGGGCCCTCTGGGGGCTTTCTGAGGGCGACGTCCTTGTGACGAGTAGCCTTGCGTAAGGAGGGAGGGTCCCCTCTTGTGGCAAAGGCCCTTGACAGCGTCCGCGATCCCCTGGCGGTCGGATGAAGACTTAGCTCTTGCGTGATCTACCTTCGGTCCCTTGCGGAGCGCTACCTCATGTTGCCTACCCCTTCGGGAAGGCCTGTGCTCCGTTCAGTAGAGAGGATGCTGCCGCCTTTCTCCCCGATCGTTACTGAGACGAGCGACGAGCAGCCTTCGAACATGCCACGCATGTTTCGGACCCTCGACGTGTCAAAGCCGGAAAGATCGAGGGAGGTAAGAGACGAGCAACCCTCAAACATGTCGTTCATGTACGTGACCTGCGAGGTGTCGAGGCGCGAGAGGTCGAGAGAGGAGAGCGTGGAGCAGCCCTTGAACATGCCGTTCATGTACGCGACTCGCGAGGTATCGAGGCGCGAGAGGTCGAGGGAAGCGAGAGACGAGCAACCGGAGAACATGTGGCCCATGTCCTGGACCCTTGATGTGTCGATGCCGGAGAGGTTGAGGGAGGCGAGCGTGGAGCAGCCCTCGAACATGCCCCACATGTTCTCAACCCTCGACGTGTCAAGCCCCGAGAGGTCGAGGGCGGTGAGCGCAAGACAGTCGATAAACATGCCGTTCATGTCCGTGACCTGCGACGTGTCGAGTCCCGAGAGGCCGAGGGACGAGAGCGATGAGCAGCCCGAGAACATGGACCCCATGTCCGTGACCTGTGACGTGTGGAGGCCCGAGAGGTCCAGGGACGAGAGTGAGGAGCAGCTTCCGAACATGGACTTCATGTTCGTCACCCGCGAGGTGTCGAGGCGCGACAGGTCGAGGGACGAGAGCGATATGCAGCCCGAGAACATCTCCCCCATGGTCGTGACCTGCGACGTGTCGAGCCCCAAGAGGTCGAGGGAGGTGAGCGATGAGCAGCCGGAGAACATGCCCCACATGCGCGTGACCTGCGACGTGTCGAGGCGCGAGAGGTCGAGGGAGGGGAGCGCGGTACAGCCGGAGAACATCTCCCCCATGTCCGTGACCTTTGAAGTGTTGAGCCCCGAGAGGTCGAGGGACGAGAGCGCAGAGCAGCCGGAGAACATGGACCCCATGTCCGTCACCTTTGAGGTGTCGAGGCCCGAGAGGTCGAGGGACGAGAGCGACGAGCAGTGGGAGAACATGGAATCCATGTCCGTCACCTTTGAGGTGTCGAGGCCCGAGAGGTCGAGGGACGAGAGCGACGAGCAGTGGGAGAACATAACCTTCATGTCCGTCACCTGTGATGTGTCGAGCCCCGAGAGGTCGAGGGAGGAGAGCGAGGAGCAGCCCCAGAACAGGTCACTCATGTCCGTCACCTGTGATGTGTCGAGCCCCGAGAGGTCGATGGCCTCTGCGGGCAAGTTACTGAAGAGGCCGCTGGAGTCCGCAGGCGCCATGACGTGCCCCTCGACGGCCACCGACCTGACGTCGTCCCAGTAGGCGCTGTCTCTGGGCCATATGTCGCAGATGCGGGCCATCTCTCCCGACCTGCCGTCTGTGGGGTAGATGGTGAGCCTGCCGGACCTGTCGAGCGTGTAGGAGCAGCCGGTGCCCAGGGAGCCGGTCGTCACCTCCGTCCGTCTCGGTGTCGCGGTCAGTGTTGCGATCGCCAGGCACACGAACGCCAGGCAGGCGACGGCCGTCACCGCGCGCAGAATCGTGGGGACGTATCTTCTGGGGGTCGTCCCCGGGCCTCCCCCTGCCCGGGAGTCGCTGTATGCGTCCATGGTCATCCCTCCGTCTCCGTGCGGGGCCAGTCCCGGGGCCGTGTGCGCGACGTCGCGGGCGTGTCCCGGTCCATGCCAAGTATACGCCAGGTGAACCCGTGGGTCAGCGAGGCCCTCGTTTGACCTCGAGTTCCTGATCCAGCACCAGGTGGTGGCCGAGGACCTCATGCTGGGCTCCCGGCTCTCGCCGGGCATCCCCTCGAGCTGCGTGGTGGCAAACGAGCTCTACGCCTCCGGGATGGCCAAGCTGGCCGGGCAGGTGGGGCATGCCGTGGACCGGGCGTGAGTGGCCCTGCGCCTTGCCCACTTCGTCGCGGCGTCGGCCGTCTCCCTGCTCGTCGGCCTCGAGCGCCCGGGGTCGGGTGGGGAGGCGGCGCGGCGCGGGCGCATGGCGCTTCGAGCGGCGGGGCGCGCGGCCCTGGTCGCCCTCATGCTCCGGGGCATCGCCGAGCACTACCGCTACTACATCCTCCTCCCCCGCCTCCAGCAGGTCACCATCTGCCTCTGCGCCCTCTGCCTGGTCGGCGCCGCCCTAGAGCTGCGTGGGCGCGAGGCTGGAGGCCTCCGGCGCGGCCCCGGAGGGGACGGACGGGTAGGCGGGGCCTGCGGGCCGGCCCGGTCCCGCCCTCTAGGCGCCCCTACGGTGACGCCGGGGTCGCCTGCGGCCTGACGCAGGGCACGCCATCAGCGAGGCCCTCTGCCCAGACTGCGTCTTTCCGCGCGGCCGGGCCCCAGGCCGGGGCCTGCGGGCCCCGGCGCAACCCCCCTCGCAGCCTGGCGGGGGGTTGCCCGAGCGCGTTTGCCCAGTTGGGCCACTTTCCATAGTGCCCCGCAGTCTGGCGGGGGGTCGCGCCCCACGCCTCCCGGGCGGCGACGTGACCGAAAGGCGCGCTCTGCGCGACGTGGGAGCCGTGGATTGCTCCTTTCCCTGAGGCGTTGGGCCGGGATGCGCCTCTCCGTGAGGCCGCGCGTCCCTCCTCCGCGGCCCCGGCGCCGTCCCCCGCGCGCCTCCGCCCCCGTGGGTTAGGGCCTCATGCCGCATGGCGCCGGAGACGGCCGCCGCGCGCGGGCGGTGGCCCATGGGTCTTCGCAGCCGGGCGCAGGCCCCCAGGGCAGGCGACGGCTCGGGCCTGCGTCCAGCGGGCTAAGGAAGTGCCGGGAGGATGATCCTCTCGCGGCGGGCCTGCTTGAGCCAGCTCCTCTTGGACGTGCCAGTGCCGCCGAACCCCATTGGGGCATCGGCCCCACGCGAACCTCCGAAGACCCGCCCCAGATCGTCTGCCTGCACCCCTGCATGTCCAACTTCTCCCTCGCGTCCCTACGGCGACGTTTGGGCCGCCTGGGGCGACACCAGCGACCTCCAGGCCCCGGGGGCCGTGTAGGTGTCCGCCACCCCCTGGCGGGAGGACGAGAGCTCGCCTTTTGTGAGCCATCTCTCGTCCCTCTCGGAGTGCCACCCCCAGCCGCCCACGCCCGCGGGGAGCGCCGTGTGCCTGTCGGCCGAGAGGACGCCCCCGCACCGCTCCCCGACCGCCAGGGAGGAGAGCGACGAGCAGCCCAGGAACATCCCCCACATGCCCTCGGACTGCGAGGTGTCCCATCCGGAGAGGTCGAGGGACGCGAGCGAGGAGCAGCCGGAGAACATGAACTGCATCTTTGTGACTCGCGAGGTGTCCCATCCCGAGAGGTTGAGGGATGCGAGCGACGAGCAGCTGTCGAACACCCCGCTCATGTCGGTGACTCGCGAGGTGCTGAAGTGGGAGAGGTCGAGGGAGGAGAGCGAGGAACAGTCGGCGAACATGAAATCCATACGTATGACCTGCGAGGTGTCCCAACCGGAGAGGTCAAGGTGTGCGAGCGAGGAACAACCCTGGAACATGCTACTCATGTACGTGACCTGCGAGGTGTCGAGGTCAAAGATATCGAGGTGCGCGAGCGAGGAGCAGCCATAGAACATACCCCCCATGTACTGGGCCTGCGAGGTGTCCCAGCCGGAGAGGTCGAGGGACGCGAGCGAGGAGCAGCCCTGGAACATGCCGATCATGTCCGTGACCCGCGAGGTGTCGAGCCCGGAGAGGTCGAGGGAAACCAGTGAGGAGCAGCCCTGGAACATGCGCCTCATGTCCGTGACCCGCGAGGTGTCGAGCCCGGAGAGGTCGAGGGAAACCAGTGAGGAGCAGCCCTGGAACATGCTCTCCATGCATGTGACCTGCGAGGTGTCGAGCCCGGAGAGGTCGAGGGACGCGAGCGAGGAACAGTTCCAGAACATGCCATTCACGTCCGTGACCCTTGCGGTATCGAAGCCCGAGAGGTCGAGGGACGCGAGCGAGGAGCAGCCCTCGAACATGTGCCCCATGTCCTCAACGCGTGAGGTGTCCCAGCCCGAGAGGTCGAGGGACGCGAGCGAGGAGCAGCCGGAGAACATCCCGCTCACGCACACATTTCCCATACGAGTGACCCGCGAGGTGTCGAAGTGGGAGAGGTCGAGGGACGCGAGCGAGGAGCAATTGCAGAACATATCGTCCATGTTTGTGACCTGCGAGGTGTCCCAGCCTGAGAGGTCGAGGGAGACGAGCGAGGAGCATTTTTTGAACATGTCCTCCATGTCGGTAACCCGCGAGGTGTCCCAGCCTGAGAGGTCGAGGGACGCGAGCGAGGAGCAGCCGGAGAACATTCCCCCCGTATACGTGCCTCCCATGTCCGTGACCCGCGAGGTGTCGAAGTGAGAGAGGTCGAGGGACCGGAGGGCCTTGCAGCCGGAGAACATGCCCTCCATGTCGGTGACCCGCGAGGTGTCGAAGTGAGAGAGGTCGAGGGACCGGAGGGCCTTGCAGCTGTAGAACATGCTTCCCATGTCCGTGACCCGCGAGGTGTCCCAGCCCGAGAGGTCGAGGGACGCGAGCGAGGAGCAGCCCTGGAACATCTCGCTCATGTCCGTGACCCGCGAGGTGTCGAGGCCCGAGAGGTCGATGGTCTCCACCGCGTCCAGGTCACAGAAGAGGTAGCTGGAGTCCGCAGGCGCAAGGACGCCCCTCTCGACGCTCACCGACCTGACGGCGTGCCGGAGGTCGTCGCTGGGCAGCGCGTCGCGGACGTAGGCCATCTCCCCTGACGCGCCGTCCGTGGGGCGGATGGTGAGCCTGCCGGTCCACGTATCGAGCTCGTAGGAGCAGCCGGAGCCGATGGCGCCGACCCTCGGGGGCTTGCGAGGCGGCGCCGTGGCCAGCATGAGCGCGAGCGCCAGGCAGGCGGCGAGGGTCACCAGGCGAAGCGCCGTGAGGCCCAGGTGCTTTGGGGTGTCCTTCCGGCCCCTTCGCGTGTCGGGGTCTCGGGGCTCCTGTGCGTCCATGGTCCCTCCTCCATCCTCGCAGGGTGCAAATCGCGGCCCGCGCAAGATGCTGCGCTGGCCCGCCACGTGCCCAGTATACGCCACGCGGGGCCTGCGGGTCGCAGGCGCCTTCGCCCTACCCTGAGGGGAGCCCCCAATCAACCGTAATTCCCGCCTCTATTTCTTACCACACGGAAGCGGGATCTCCACCGGGCATGTGGCCCCGATGGCCTTGTAGAGCTCGTTCGCGGTGGACGTGGGCTCGCAGGTGATCACCTTGTCGTCGCATGCCTTGCACCTCTGGTTGCGTGCGGCCGCCAGCGCCTGCGGCATCGACGATGCCCCCGCGGGGAGCCCCGGCCGCGGGCGGCACGACAGCGCCGTCGCGCAGAGCGCGGGCGGCAGGTGGCCCCCCGGCGCCTCCTCGGAGCGGGCGCGCGGGGGCAGCAGCGAGGCGTAGTTCTTGCCCACGTCGAAGACTTGCTCGATTCGCTGGTGGGCGCAGTGGGCGCCGAGCACGTCGGGGGCGGCTATGTCAGCGGTCGAGGCGAGCGCGAACACCCCCATCCGCCCCGTCCCCTCGCGCGCCTGCCCGGGCGCGATCTCCCCCTTGCCGGCGCGCCCGCAGGGCCTGTGCTGCCCCTGGCCGCGCGCCCGCGTGTCGACGCACGGGCAGGGCCGCCCGCGCACGCCCGGGACGAGCTCGGCCCCGGGCCTGCCGGCGCAGGCGTGGCGGCCGCCGTGGGCGACGGGTCCGTCCGCCTCGCGCGCCGTCGCGGGGCGCCCCGCCACGACGTCCCCGTAAGCGCGCACGTTGGGCCCCGGCCTGGCCGGGAACCTGGTCCCGGCCTCGCCCGTCGCGCGCGCGTTGCCGGCCGACCAGCGCCCGGCGCCGGGCACGGCCCATGAGGCGGGCAGCCCGGCAGCCCCCAGCTCGGCGAAGGTGCGCCCTGGCGTGGCGGCGTCGACGACGTTGCCGGCGGCCACCCGCAGGCACGCCGACGGCGCCGCCGGCCGCCCCGGCACGTGGGCGGGGCGGCACCCCTCGCCGGCCTCGCGCGTCGTGGTCGGGTGTCGCCGCAGGTGGCATGCGCGAGGGGTCGGGCGGCCCCGTCGGGCCCGCCGACGCCCTGGCCGTGCCGTCCGCCATGTCGGCGACCCACGCGAGGCGCGCGTCGAGGAGCCTCCTCCGCGCCGCCTCGTCGCCGACGCGCCCCGGCAGCTCGCCCGCGCGCTGGGACGCGAGCCTGGCCGAGGGGTGGGCGACGCGCGCCCAGCCCAGCCGCCCTCCCACCAGCACCCGGCCAGGCAGTTGGGCTGCGAGGGCGCGAGCGCGTGGCGTGGGCACGGGCACCCGGGCCCGTCGGAGTCGGACGGCGACGCCGCGCCGGGCGCCCCCCACAGGCCCTCCGGGGTCGCCGGCGGGCCCGGCGCCCATGCGTCGCCGAGGCCGGGCACGGGCCCCTCCGGCGGTGCCGGCCACCCGCCCGCGGGTGCCGGGCCGAACCCGCCGCCCTTGGGGCCGAGGGCGGACGTGCCGCGCTCCCGGCCCCGGAAGACGTGCCTCTCGCGGCCGGCCACGCGCCCCGGGTCGCTCGTCTCCCTGGCCGCCACCCCTCCGACGCGACGCGAGGCGGCCATCCTGGCGCAGGTCCTGTCGCCCCTCCCCGAGTGGCCAGCGAGCATGCCGTGCCCCCGATGTGGTAAGAATATTCGGACGGGCTGTGCGTCTCGCGGACCATCTCGCTCAGCCCTATACTGTCTCCATCAGTTCTGTCCCGTTCCAGCAAACGTCTGTCAGAGGTGGGGTGTCCTTATCAAGAGCCTGATAGAGAAGGCCTTCCTTGCCATCTATCGAAGGCAGGGAATCGAGCAGATGAGCATTGCGACCTTGTGTCGAGCCGTTCCCTGTGCACGGTCGACCTTCTATGCCCACTTTGGAAATCTGAGGGACGTGCTCGACTCCATCGAAGACGAAATATTGGCTGCCGTCTCCCTGCCAGCCACGGTCGGTATCATGCAGGAGGACGGAACGCTTCGCTGGGACATGCTCGAGAGGAAGGGGCAAATCGTCCGTGCTCACCGCGAGACGCTGTGCATTCTCTTTGTCGAGCGTCCCGATGGCGAGCTCGTGCGCAGATGGACCGATGAGGTTCGCAAGGCAAACAGGGGCTACTTCGCCCATCGCGTCGAACCCCGAGACCTCGAGCTCGTCCTTGGCGCCTTTGCCGCGGGAGTCCTGTGCTTTTGGAGAGAGTGGATCTCTGACCCCGATTCCATGGACACCGCCCGCATCGCGCGGGTCGTCCAGGGCCTTGGTACGCTCGTCCATTCCCAGGACGCGACACATTCGCTCATGTTGTAGCGTGCATACGCGCGGTTCCTCCCTATGCTTATGCTGTGCGTGGACATACCGACGTGGGGAGGATGCATGAGGATAACGATCGTGAATGGCAGCCCGCGAAGGAGGGGTGCGACCGCAAAGGTGCTGCACGCGATGCAGGAGCGTGCCATTGTGAGGTGGGATGCGGAGGTTGCCTACTTCGACCTGGGTGATTATGAGATGCGGTACTGCGACGGCTGCACGTCATGCTACCGGACGGGTCGTTGCCATAAGGACGATGGCCTTGAGGAGGTCCTTGACGTTCTGGCAGCCTCTGAGGGACTGGTCCTGGGGACGCCCACCTATGCGAGCAACGTCTCGGGTGTGATGAAGACCTTCATCGATCGCGGCCACTTCATCATGGAGCGGGCATTGCAGGGAAGGCATGCCGTCACGGTGGCCACCGGCGGCAATCGGGGCGCCGGCAGGGCGCTTGGGGTCCTGCGCCAGCTTGTGGTCTATTCCGGCGGCAGGGTGAGCGACTCGATCAGTGCCATACAGCATTTCAACACCGATCCGTTGGCCGATTCTCACCGGAGGCATAGGGTCGAGCGCGCCACGGACCGTCTCTGTTCGGACATCCTCTCTCCAAGACATCACCCTCTGCAGACGATGGAGAGCTCCCTCGTCTTCAACGTGGGCATCAAGCCGCATGTGCTCGCCGAGGCAGAGGGCTATTCTGCCGTTATCGCATCCTGGAAGCGACGCGGCATCGACTGATGGGCTGTGCATGCTTGCGCCCTTGTCGCGCTCTAGGGTGGCTTTGTCATCCTGTCCATTGCTGGCCTTCGACTCAGATTGCGTGACGGACGCGATTTAGTGGGGAAGGAGCGCCTTCGGTCGGCTCGGGGGGCACCGACTTGGTCATGCGACTGGTTTGTACTCGAGGGTGCCGCCCAGACGATATGCCCCACACCAACCCTGCCGAAGCGCTTGACCAGGGTCAATCGGAGACCCCCTCCGTCCGAGCGCGGGCCGGGCTGGTACGCTGTCCGTGACGACGGGTATGGCGGCGAGCCGTACCGCAGGACGGGAGTTAGGGATCCCCAATGGCAGAGTCTACCATCAAGTCCGGCTACGCGACGATCCTGGCCATCGGCCAGCGCGCGAGGCCGTCGACCATCAGCGGCCTCGACCTCTCCACGGGCGAGGCGAGAACCAGGAAGCTCACCGGCTGCCCGACCGCCTCGGGCATGCTGGGCCGGGCCAGGTCCCGGGCGGCCGCCCCGTACCGGTTCGCCCACGGGTCGGGGCCATGCGGGTTCCAGCCGCGGCGCGACCTCGAGGCACCCGGACGGCACTGCGAGGTGATAGCCGTCACGAGCATCCCCAGGGGCAGCGAGGACAGGGCGCTCAAGGACGACGGGCGCGATGCCGAGGCCCCGCTCTCGGAGATGACCAAGGCCAGGCCGAAGATCAAGCAGGTGTGGATGCCGGACGCCGAGTGCGAGGGGCTTCGGGACCTGACGCGCGCCTACGAGGACGCCGTCTCGGCCTCGCGTCGCTCGAAGCTGCGGCCCTCCGGCTTCCTGCTGCGGCACGGGACCGTCTGGGACGGGAGGACGAGGGGCGGCAGGCTGCGCGCGACGTGGGGTAGGGCGCACGCCGACTGGCTCAAGACCCTGCACTTCGGGAACCGGCTGGACGAGCTGGCCTTCGGGCGCCACCTCGAGGCCGCGGCCGAGGACGTCGAGAGGGCGCGCCGCCCGAGGCGCGACCGCGAGGGGGCGGCGGGTTCCCCGCGGTGGAGGCCGTACGTCGACGCGCTCACGAGGCTGAGGTGCGTCGACGTGATCACCGCGCTGGCCTTCTGCGCGACCATGGGCGACCTCTCTCGATTCGGGCGCGGCCGGTCGGTGTCGCGCTACCTCGGGCTCACGCCCGGCAGGCACGGCGGCGGCCCGAAGGTCACGGGGGGCGGCCACATCACGAAGGCCGGGGACGCCCGCTGCCGCAGGGCGGTCATCGAGGGGGCCGCGAGCGTCGCGCGCTCCGGCGGCGGGCGCGAGTACTGCCGGAAGGGCCATGGGGCATCGCCGGCGATCGAGGCCGAGGCCGCCAGGCGCAACACGCGCGACGCCGCCCGCTACGCGCACCTCATCGAGGCGGGCAGGGCGAAGGACGTCGCGAAGACGGCGGTCGCGAGCATGCTCGCGCGGGACATGTGGTTCGTCGGGACCATGGTCGGCTCCGAGCTCGCCGCGAAGGGGCGCTAGGCGGCCCGCGACGAACCATCGCCGCCCCGGCAGCGCGCCCGAGGGCGTCGGGGGGCTCGCGCCGGCACTTTTGCACACCGGCACCACGCCGACGCGTGCGCCCGCAGACCACCCACATCGCGACAACCCCCTTGCCGAACCCTCGAGGTGCGGGCCGCAGCTGCGGTGCCCGCGGATCTGAAAGTGCCAGCGCAGGCGTCTTTCCAGCGGAGACTTCTCCGATGCGCGACCGAGGCGAGATGCATGTTGCCCCAGGCCGGGGCCGACGGGTTCCGGCCTGGGGCGCCTTGTCGCTTGACAGGGTGTGGGGCATATGAAAGTGTACGTTTCCGTCGATTCCGGAATCGCCCAACTGGGAAAATGCGGCGCGAGGCAGCGGAAACGTACACTTTGAGGCAACCCATCATCTATGACAGGCCGTGCGGCTTGCCAAGAAGACGGTGGGGGCTGATGTGGGCCTGCATCCAAGCCTTGAGATGGTGGCTCGTGCAATCGTGGCGGCACGACAGGCCCTTGATGATACCGTTGGCGTTGTTCGTCCTTTCCTCACCACGCGGCGTGCTAGGGAAGCACTGATTATATAGGCCGATGGGTTGATTTCATCCACCGGGGGACCTGCGGGCGGCGCGTCGGCGCCTCGGGCCGGGCCGCACGCCGGCCCGCGTTGGGCTCGCGCCCCCTCCGGGGCCCCGGGCTCCCTACGCGCAGGTCGGGGCCAGGGTCCCTCCCGCCTGCGCGAGCAGGGCGAGGTCCGCGAGCGCGAGGGCGACGCAGGGCTGGTTGCGGTTCTTCCCGGGCCCCGGCGCCTCGTCCTCCCGGGCCCGAAGAGGTCCTTGACGGCGTGGAGGGGGTGCCCGGCCCTCGAGCGCACACGGGAGAGGGAGCTCCCTGTCCCTCGCTCCCACGAGACCTCCGGGTGGTCGCGCCCCGGGACCCCCGGGCGGCGCCTCGCGACGCGCCACCCCACCCCCGAGGGGGTGGGGTCGCCCCTGGCCTCGGGGCGCTTCCCCATGCCCGCGTGGCCCGCGTCGGCGTGGCGGGACCCGTCGTCGGGGCGCGGCGGCGACGGCGCCACGGCCACGTCCGACACGCTCGCGGCGGTGACCCCCGCCGTGCGCGCGAGGCCCGTCCCCGCGTCGACGCCCGCGTGCGCCTCGTGCCCGAGGTGCCGGTCGTCGTCCCTCCTCGCCTGGTGGGCCCCCGGGTCGCGCGAGCGCCCCCGGTTCCTCGCCGGGGAGGGGGACCCGGCGAGGGTGGCGTCGACGACGGGGCCCCCGCGCGTGATGATGCCGCGCCCGCCCGGGACGGGGACGGGCTCGGCGAGCATCCCCTCCCCGAGCCCCTCCCCCTCGAGCAGGTGGCGGAACTCGGGGAGGGTCGTCGCGTCCGGCACCTGCCCGGGCGTCACGTCGATGCCGACGAGGCGCCGCGTGGCCCCCGGGCCCGGGACGGCGTCCTCGCACGCCTCGTCGGAGAGGCGGGGCCAGGCCCGCGGGAGGCACGTCCCGGGCATGCGCGCGCGGCCGACGGGCCTCCCGTCCGGGTGGTGGGACCCGACGGGCGCGACCCACTCCCCCCGGGGCGCGATCGCCCCCGTCTGCCCCGGGAACCCCTCGCGCCGCCCCTGGCCGGACGCCCCGAGGTCCGCGAAGCTCCCCCGGCGCCGCGCGAGGACCACCCCAAGCTGATGAGAAAAATGCCCCTTACCTGCGCATATTATATCACAGGGCACCCTCTCGCGCCTGCCCGGGCGGCCCCTGCGGCGCGTTACGCCTTGAATAAATCAGTGCTTCCCTAGGACACGTGCCGGAGAACGTGGTGGGCCGCCCTGTGTCGTTCCTGACCCTACAGGCTGTCTCCCCAGCCAAAGGTGGGAGGGTTGGACGTTGGACCTTCGGATGTGGAGGGGCTTGAGGGGTCGCCGGGCGTGACGGCCGACTCCGACGGGGTGGACGATGCGGGGTTCGTCGTGCTTGTCGTGGTGACCTCGCGACGGACCTCCCGTCCGTCGCTCGTGTACGTTGTCGTCGTGGTGGTTCTCGTCGTGACCTGTCTGCCACTGAAGGGCTGGTCTCCCATCTGCGCAGACCCCTGATGAAGCATCTGGTCGACCGACTGATCGAGCTCCTTTTCGGAACGCTCCCAGGATGCCCCCTTTCGGAAGACGATAACGAGGAGCACGACGCCGACGATGAGGAAGACACCGCCGCCGGCCCCGGGCACCACGAGGGGGAGCATAAGTCCCCACGCTGGTATGACCTCCCCTGGGTTGTCTGGATTGATCAGAAGCTCTATCTGCTGTCCCTCATACATGTCTGACGAGGTGTCAGAGAGCCTTATGTGATCATATTGCTGACCTTTGTATTCATAGCTCACATATACGTCAGAGCGGGTCTCGCGTGTGGTGCGTGATCCGCTATGGTTGTAGGAGTCATAGGTATATACGCTGTCTATCGTTGCCGTGACTTTCTCGCCTGCGGCAAAGTCCCTCAGGGATTGAACATAGAGGAAAATTCCCGCTGCGAGGGCGATTGCCCCGACGACGACGAAGCTGATGCCGAGTATCCTGCATACCTTCTTTGCGAGCATGGTGTCCCTCCATGAATCATCCCTACACACGGGGCGGTCCACGTGTGTGGGGACGATGTTGTCAAGTCCAGTACGTAGGGTAATCCCCCCGTGCCAAAAGGGCAAGGCCCCTCGCGGTTTTTAGTGGGTAGCACAGAGGGACGTCTGGGGAAAACGTAGCTTTCCTAGTCTTGGGTAGATGATGGTCTCGAGGTACTCCAAGTTACCGAGCCCTCGTGCCTGCCTCTTGGCCGACTGGACTGCCGAGCTCGTTCCCCCGGGGACGGCGTTGGCGGGCCTGTGGCCGGAGTGGTCCGGGATCTCGGCCCCGTGCTCCCGTACGGTCCTGGCGACCGTCCTCGTCTGGGGGACGTCCGGGCGCGTGACCCGGCCGCGCGGGGCGTCCGGCTCCGACCCCGCGTCGTCCCCGGCCCCGCAGTCGCAGGCCGCCCGCGGCGCCTCCCTCGTCGCGCAGGCGCGGGCGGTCCCGGGGTGCTCCCTCGACGGCGTGCGCCTCCTCTCGGCCTGCCCCTCCGTAAGGCTCGCCTCCCTCCCCGGCCATACGTGCTTGGTCCTGGCGAGGGGCGCCCTCTTCTCCCTCGACTCCCTTGCCTCGGCGGACCCCGCCCGGCTGCCTGGTCGCGAGCCGGGTCACGCGGGAGCGCCCGGCGACCCGCTCGGCGTCTGGCGGGCGCCCGGGGACGCCCCTGGGGAGCGCCGGCGAGAGGTCGCGGGCCGCGACCCCCGCCGCCCCCGGGTCGCCGCCGCGCTCGGCCAGCTCGCGGGCGAGGCCGGCGACCGTGCCGGCGTCGCGCCCGAGGGCGCAGACCACGGCCCGCTCGCCCCCGGGGCCGGCGAGGCTGGCCGGGTGGTCGTGCCCGCGCCTCCTGGCCGTCTCGTCGACGCCGACGTCACCCGCGCCCGAGAGGTCGGCCTCAGCGTGGGCCTCGGCGACGATCCCGCCGGGCGTCGCCCAGGCCCTCGCGTCGTGCCCGCGCACCGGCCCCGCCATGCCCCCCGCGGGCACCGGGGACATCGCCACGGCCGGCACCTGGGTCCCGAGGAGGGCGGCGAGGTGCCTGGCGTCGGGATCCGCCCACGGGACCCCTGCGCCCGGCGGGCCGCCCTCGTCGCGGCCGAGGCGCGGCAGCCCGCGGCGGGCGTGGGTCTCGTGCTGCCATATGCCCGGGCGGCGCCACGTGCGCCCGCGCGTGTCGCAGGCCCCGCGCGTCGCCCCGCGCCTGGGGCACCCCGTCGCGTGGCCGGGGGTCCGCTCCACGTAGGCGCGCGGCCCGTCGGGATCGGGCCCGCACCTTCTCATCTCGACACCCGCGACGGCCCGCCCGTCGCCCAGGTCCGGCGACTCGGGCACGAGGGCCGCCGGCATCCTCGTCTCGGGACCCGTCACGACACCCCCGCACGCCCGCCGACTCTCGCGCGGAATGATGCCGCCCCGCCGCCAGGAAAGCTGCGTTTTCCCCAGACGTCCCTCTGTGCTACCCACTAAAAACCGCGAGGGGCCTATGTTGGTTTGCCTGCAGTTTTGATGATATTGTTATCAAGGCTATGCGTGGTCAGAAACTCAGACGGGAATTACGGATCAACTACCCAACAATCGCTCCGCCCGATCGTTCCGGGGGGTCTCTGCAGGTGGCTGACACTGAGGCGAGAGTCAGTCTCTGGCGTGTCTGTGCAAGGTCATTTGCGCCGACCATCTCCTTCCCGCGTGGCCCTGCCTCGCGTCTGCGCCCCTCTCCGTCAGGTGGCGTCGGCAGGAGACGGGTGACGGGGCCGCTCAATCATGTGAGATATGCCGAGATGCGCCAACGAGGCAAATGCGAGAATAGCCCGCATCCGCCTTGGATACAATCAAACGACATGTGATTTTCTCTGCTTTCATGCCTCTTTGCGAAGGACTGCTGTATGGCATCAATGAACGAGAAGGACTACTACGCGATCCTCGGCGTGGAGAAGGACGCCTCGAAGGACGAGATACGCCGCTCCTTCCAGCAGAAGGCGCGCAAGCTCCACCCGGATGTCAACAAGGCGGCAGGTGCCGAGGAGAGCTTCAAGGAGGTCTCTGAGGCCTACGCAGTCCTCTCGGACGACGACAAGCGCAGGCGCTACGACGCCATGCGCTCCAGCGCCTCCTTCGGCGGGTATGGCCCTGCGTCCCAGAGTCCCTACGGTGCGGGTGGTTTTGACGGATCGCCCTTTGGTTGGGGCTTTCCCTTTGGTGGCTATGCCGCGCGTAGGGGGTCTCGGTCCACGTCGCGTGCGTACAACCCCAAGGTGGGCGCCGACGTGACCGTTGAGCTCGACCTGAGCGAGCAGCAGGCCAAGGAGGGCTGTCAGCGCGGCGTTACCTACCAGCGCTACGTGGCCTGCGAGACCTGTAACGGGAAGGGCTCGATCGAGCACGAGCACGCCGGGACCTGCCCCACCTGCGGTGGCAGCGGCCACATCGGTATCGACCTCAACAGCATCTTTGGCCTTGGCGTCTTCGAGATGGAGTGCCCCGAGTGCGAGGGCTCGGGCAAGGTGGTCGTAGACCCCTGCCCCAGCTGCGGAGGCACGGGGCGCACGCTCTCTGCGAGTGAGGTCGTGGTGAGCGTGCCCGCGCATTCGCATGACGGTGACGAGGTGCGCGTCAAGGACATGGGAAACGCCGGCACCAACGGCAAGGCGTCGGGTGACTTCGTCTGCAGGGTCGGCGTCGCCTCCGAGCGCCTGAGCCGACGGCAGGCCCTTGGCTTCTACATGCTTGGACTTGCGCTTCCCTTCATCGCGCTTGGTGCGCTCGCCCGAACCCTCTCGGGCATGTGGCTCTTCATCGCCCTAGTCGTGGTCGGTGGACTCATCAACGCGTTCAGGGACGGCGTCATCCATCCTGTGGCCTGGTGGAGGCGGGGCTTTGCCTCCGTTGTGAACGGCTTTTCCAATGCGCTGATCATGGCTGTCGTCGTGGTGATGATGCAGTCGTGCTCGACGCTCGGCACGAGGGGCTACATGGGCTACTAGGAAGGTGGTGCGTGTCGGGTGTCGGGGGGCCGCTCGTTTCCCGACGGCGAATCGCGAGACGCATTGGTACGGCAGCAGACTGAGCTTTCAGGAGAATGGTGAGATTGGCAGCGAGTCCTGACTACTACGAGATCCTCGGCGTTGGGCATGACGCCGACGCAAAGACGATCAAGCGCGCGTTTCTCAAGAAGGCGCGGACGCTCCACCCTGACGTCAACCAGGCGCCTGACGCCGAGCGTAAGTTCAAGGAGGTCAACGAGGCCTACTCGGTTCTCTCGGACGAGCGCAAGCGCTCGAACTACGACCGCTTTGGCACGCCGGACGGCCCTGGCGGCTTTGGGTCGGACTACGTTGACATGTCGGACATCTTCGGAGGCGGCTTTGGCGTCAGCGACATCTTCGAGTCGTTCTTTGGTGGGGGAGCGACGGGCGCCGCAGGCAGGGCGGCGAGGACGCGTGGACGTGACATGGGCATCACGCTGCGCGTCACGCTCGAGGAGGCGGCTGCGGGCTGTACGAAGACTATAGCCTACGATCGACTTGCGCCCTGCGACGACTGCGGGGGCAGCGGGGCCGCAGACGGCGGCCATGCCACAAGCTGTACGCGCTGCGGGGGCACGGGGCGTGTGATCGAGGTGCAACGGACGATCTTCGGTCAGATGCAGTCCCAGTCGGTCTGTCCGAGCTGCGGGGGCTCTGGCCAGGTCATCGACAAGCCCTGCGAGACCTGCGCGGGACAGGGAAGAGCGCCTTCTCGCGAGACAGTCGAGGTCAAGGTGCCGGCGGGTGTCCACTCGGGTCAGTCGATCTCGCTGCGTGGCAAGGGCGAGGCGGGCATACGCGCTGAGCGTGGTGGTGACCTCGTGGTAACGATCCAGGTGGAGGAACATGGACGCTTCGAGCGTCAGGGGGATGACCTCTTCTGCAGGGTGGAGATCGACTCGCTCGAGGCCATCGTCGGCATGACGCTTACCGTCCCAGGCATCCTCGACGAAGAGGTGGTCGAGGTCAGGGTGCCGGCGGGTTGCTCCTTTGGCGAACAGGTCAAGGTCACGGGATACGGCATGCCTAGGCTCGGCTCGCACGCCCGCGGCAGCCTGATCGCGATCGTGCAGGTGAGCGCCCCTCAAGGACTCACGAAAAGGCAGCTCGGTGCCATCCGCGAGATCGTCGGTGAGAGGAGGGCCGGGCGCGCTGCGGGGTCTCAGGTCGGTGACGAGGGCAACGTTGGCACCAAGAGGCGCGGATTCCGTGGTAGGAAGCGTCGGTGAGCGCTCCCAAGGTCGCCTTCGTCAACCTTGGTTGCAGGGTGAACCGCGATGAGCTCGACGACATCGCGGACACGCTCCTTGCGCTCGGCTGCGAGCTTTCGCCGAGCGCCGAGGCGGATGCTGTCGTCGTGAACAGCTGTGCCGTGACCGCCGAGGCCGAGGCCAAGACGCGCAAGCTCCTGAGGCGTATGGCAGCCCTTCCCCAGGCGCCTGAGGTTGTCGCGACGGGCTGTGCCGTGAACCTCTTTGCGGACGAGCTGAGGGGCCTCGCGCCTAACCTCAGCGTGGTCAGGGACAAGTCACAAGTCGCCACTCGCGTCTTGGAGCTTGTGGGTGCGCCCATAGGTGGCATAGATGACGCAGGCCTCCTTCGCGGCACGCCGACAGGTCGCACGCGCCTTGGCATCAAGATCCAGGATGGCTGCGACAGGCGGTGCAGCTACTGCATCGTGTGGAAGGCCCGAGGCCGCGCACGCTCCATCGGCGCAGGGGAGGTCGTGCGTCGCGTGCGCCGAGCGAGCGGGCGGGGCTGTGCCGAGGTGGTCCTCTCGGGCATCAACATCGGCAGCTATGAGGCAGGCGGGCTTCGCCTTTCTGGCTTGCTTTCGCTCCTCATGCGCGAGACCGACGTCCGTCGCGTTCGCATAGGTTCGATCGAGCCACCTGACGTCGGCGTGGAGCTGCTTGAGGTCATGGCTGCCAACCCCGAACGCATAGCGCCCTTCCTGCACATCTGCCTGCAGTCCGGCTCGGACGCGACGCTCAGTCGCATGGGGCGGGCCTATGACAGTGCCGCCTTCGCCCGCGCCGTGAAGACGGCACGCAGGATGCTCCCAGGCGTCGCGTTGGGGACTGATGTCATCGTGGGCTTTCCCGGCGAGACAAAGGGGGAGTTCGAGCAGAGCCTTGCCTTCTGCCAAGAGATGGGCTTCTCGAGGATGCACGTGTTTCGTTACTCGAAGCGCCCGGGCACACCTGCCGCATCGGCGCCCGACCAGGTTGATCCGAGGCTTGCGGCCAAAAGGGGCGCACGTATGCGCGATCTCGCCCGTTCGATGCGACTTGAGGCGGCCAGCATGCTGCTTGGCACCGAGCAGCTCGTCGTCGTGGAACGGCGAGGGCGGGGCGTCACGGGCGGTCTCTTTGACGTTCGCCTCGATCCGACCGTGGCGGTGGGCACCCTCGTGCGGGCGACGCCCCACTCGCTTCTCAACGACGGAAGTCTCCTGGCGACCGTCGCGTGACGCGCGCCCTCGCTCTGGGTATGATGGGTGCGAGCAAGATAAGGGTTTCGAGCGAGGGACAAGAAGGGACGAGCGCAGTACATGCAGCCTACCCAGGTGCGCCTGACCATACCGGATACGATAGACCCCCTGCGGCTCATGGGTCCTGCCGACACGCTGTTGCGAAGGATCGAGGCGGCGTTTGACGCGATGGTCTCCGTTCGCGGCAATCAGATCCAGATCATCGGTCCCTCAGGGGAGGTCGATCAGCTGACCTCGACCTTCTCTTGCCTCATCCGCCTCATCGAGGCGGGAGAGCAGCCAACGGAGTCAGACGTCGACCTTCTCGTGGGACGGGTGAGGCGAGGCGCGCTCCAGGTGCCGGAACCCTCCCGGGACATCCTGCTCACTCACCGTGGTCGCCCCATCAGGCCCAAGACGGCGGGTCAGCAGCGCTACGTCGACTCCATCGCCCAAAACACGATCACCTTTGGCATAGGGCCTGCCGGTACCGGTAAGACCTACCTGGCCATGGCCATGGCCCTGGCCGCGCTCAGACGCAAGGAGGTGGGTCGCATCGTGCTCGCGCGTCCCGTCGTTGAGGCGGGGGAGTCACTTGGCTACCTTCCGGGAACCTTACAGGAAAAGCTTGACCCCTACGTTCGCCCACTTTATGACGCGCTCTTCGACATGTGCGACAGGGATCGGGGAAACGCCCTCATTGAGCAGGGCATCATCGAGATCGCGCCTCTGGCCTTCATGCGTGGTCGCACGCTGAGCGACTCCTTCGTCATCCTCGACGAGGCGCAGAACACAACGCATGACCAGATGAAGATGTTCCTCACGCGCCTGGGCCTCTCGTCTAAGTTCGTCATCACAGGTGACATGACCCAGCGCGACCTCCTCGGCTCGAACGGACTCAGGTCCGCTCGCGCGGTCCTCGCAGGCATGGATGACGTGGAGTTCGTCGACCTTGGTCTGGATGACATCGTGCGGCACAACCTCGTCACGAGGATCGTGGACGCCTATGGCAGGAGCGAGCGCCAAGATGCCCTTAGGCGTGACAGCTCCAGAGCCGGTGAGTGACGTGGCCTCGAACGTCGTGGACTTCTCGGTGGACGAGGGCGTGAAAAGCCCCGTGCCAAAGCGCGAGATCTGCCGCGTGGTCGACCTCGTGCTCGCACGGGAGGGCATCGAAAGACCCTGCATGGTCTCGGTGAGTGTCGTCACGGACGAACGAATGGCCCAGCTCAATCACAGGTGGCGTGGAAAGGACAGGGCGACCGACGTTCTCTCGCTTGAGTGCGAGCGTCCCGATGACGCCAACCTTGCGCCTGGGGAGCCCTGCGAACTGGGGGATGTCATCCTCGCCCCAGCATACGTTGCGGCACAGGCCGCTCGCTTTGGCACGACGCCCGCCGACGAGTTCCTTCTCCTTCTCGTGCACGGCGTGCTGCACCTGCTGGGCTACGACCACCTTACGGACGAGGAGGCAGGGGTCATGGAGGCTCGTGAGGACGAGCTGCTGGCCCTCATCGGAGCTGCCGCGCCCACAGCTCACGTGACGCTCACCCGTCACGGAGAGGATGGGCTGCCATGATCCCTGGCAAGAGATTTCGCCATCCCTCGTTCAAGCGGAGTTTCCTCTTCGCGCTCCAGGGCTTCAGGACGGCGCTCTCGCAGGAGCGTAACCTCAAGGTCATGTGCGGTGTTGGGGCAGTGGCCATCGTGGCTGGGATCGCGTTGAGGCTCGACCCCTTGAGCTGGGCCATCGTTCTTCTCTGCTGTGGAGTCGTCATAGCCGGAGAGCTTTTGAACACCGCCGTCGAGACGATCATCGACCTCGTCTCCCCGGAGTTCCACCCGCTCGCGGGTCGCGCCAAGGACATCGCGGCGGCGGCTGTCTGGTCGCTCTCGGTGTTCGTCGCCCTTGCGGGGACCATCGTGTATGCAAACGCCCTCATGAGACTCTTGAGCTAAGGAGAGCAATGTCACGTGACGATTACACACCGACGCACTGCCCGAGCAGCCAAGAGGCGTTTCGCAGCGGCTTTGTCGCCTTGGTGGGCCGACCCAACGTGGGAAAGTCAACCCTGCTCAACGCTTGCTACGGGGCCAAGATCGCCATCACCTCCGATGTCGCCCAGACGACGCGCAGGCGCATGAGGGCCATTGTGAACACGGAGACGTCGCAGCTCGTGATCGTGGACACGCCTGGCCTGCACAAGCCCAAGGACGCTCTTGGCAAGGAGCTCAACAGGGCCGCGCTCGCCGAGCTTGCCGACATGGACGTCGTGGCGCTCCTCATTGACGCCACGAAGCCCGTGGGCCGGGGGGACGAGTGGGTGGCGGGTCGCGTCGAGGCCTCGGCGGCTCCCTTCAAGCTGCTCGTCGTGACCAAGGCTGACATCGCGGGGCCAGAGATGGTCGCATCCCAGCTCGAGAGGGCGTCTCGCCTCACGCGCTTCGACGATAGCTTGGTCGTGTCTGCGAGGGAGGGGTTCAACGTGGACACGTTTCTGGCGATCGTCAGTGAGCACCTGCCGCGAGGTCCCAGGTGGTTTCCCGACGGCATGGACGTAGACCTCACGGACGAGGAGCTCGTGGCCGAGTTCATCCGTGAGAAGGCCCTCCTCAACCTGCGTCAGGAGCTGCCGCACTCCGTGGGTGTGACCTGCGACGAGATCAGCTGGGCGAAGGACGGGCACGCCTCTGTCGCGGCTACGGTCATCGTCGAGCGAGAGGGGCAGAAGGGCATCGTGATCGGTCGCGGGGGCTCCATGATCAAGAGGATTGGCACCGAGGCCAGACGAGATGTCGAGAGGCTCTTGGGCGCGAGCTGCTTCTTGGACCTGCGCGTGCAGGTGCGTCCCGGGTGGCGGCGCGACCGGAGTGAGATCCGTCGCATGGGCCTTGCCGTGGACGAATAGCCATGACCTCGCGCACGCGTCGGCTTAGCTGCATCGTTCTCAGACGCACCAAGCTCGCCGAGCAGGACCTCATCCTGACGTGCCGGTGTTGGCCCCTCGGCTGACTGTGCCGTCCGCCACTGACCCGAAAGGCGTGCATGGTATACACTCGTCCTCACAAGGTGGTGCGTCAGGGGAGGGGATCATGGCAAACTCGTTCGAGTCATCCCTGGGAGGGCACGTCGGCCCGAAGGACCTGACTGACACCTTGGGTCACAGGGCATCCCGCGTCCTTGGCATCGGGGAGCTTAGGCAGATTATCGTGCCGCTCGCCCGGCGTCGTCGCATCGCTTCGGTGAGCATCTTCGGATCGTATGCGCGAGGTGAGGCGGATGCTGACTCCGACATCGACATCCTGGTCGATCGTGGTGGGGGCAAGCTCACGAGGATCCTGGGCCTGGGAACCGAGGTTGAGAGGGCCACGGGCAAGACCGTAGACATCTATGACATATCGGAGCTTATGCCGGGGCCCTTTCGTGAGGCTGTGCTAAGAGAGAAGTTCGACCTATGACGAGGAATGATACAGGTATTGACAGTTGTCCTCGGCACCTGAGGCTCCTCCTCGACTATGCAAGGCAGGCCGCGCAGCTCGTTGAGTCAGGTGAGGTGAGCCGCGAGTCACTTGGAAGGAGCGTGGTCCATCAGCTTGCCGCCACAAAGGCGCTAGAGCTTGTCGGGGAACAGGCATGGCTTCTCGACAAGGAGGGTGTCGACCTAGGCGAGGGCATTGACTTGGCCACGATTGCCGGCATGCGCCATCGCATGGTCCACCACTACGATGGCATTGACTGGAGTTTGGTCGAAGAGGCGCTGTTCGAGGATATCCCCGAGCTTGTAAGGAGGCTTAGCGAGCTTGCCACAAGAGGGCAGGGCACGAGAGATGCCAATGCGCCCGGCCTATGTTCTGACAACGCTGGGGAACTGGGCTAGCCATGGCCTCGCGCACGCGTCGGCTCAGCTGCATCGTTCTCAGGCGCACCAAGCTCGCCGAGCAGGACCTCATCCTGACCATGCTTGCCGCATCTGGCGAGGAGGTGCGTGCCGTCGCCAAGGGCGCGCGTAGGCCGGGAGGGCGCCTTGCCTCCCGCTCCGAGCTCTTCTCCGAGGTTGACCTGCTCCTTGCCAAGGGCAGGGGTGCCCTCGAGGTCGTCTCGGAGGCGACGCTCGTGAACGCACACGCCAAGATTCGCGGAGACTTCGCGCGGGTGAGTGCCGCGAGCGTCGTGGCGGAGCTCGCCTGTCTCACCTGCCTCCAAAACAGCGAGGACTCCTTCTTGCATCCGATCTGCTCGAAGGCACTCGCGTGCCTTGAGCGGGCCTGCGACCAGCGGCAGCTGGACCTCATCGTCGCTGCCTACGTGATGAAGGTGCTCGCGCACTGTGGCTGGAGACCCGAGCTTACGCAGTGCATCTCCTGTGGCGATGCGGAGGTCAGCTACCTCTCGGCCCAGATGGGCGGCACGCTTTGCTCGAGCTGCGCCAAGGACGTGCCTGGGGCGCGGCGGCTGGAGCGCTCGGAGCTTGCCTGGTTAAGAGCGCTCATCACGTCGACCTTTGACGAACTGCTTGCGGCTGGACCGGACCCCAAGACCTCGAGCGCGCTCGTCCTTCTCGCGCACGTTTGGGCGACGACGCAGCTCGACTGCCGCCTGCGCGCCTACGAGTTCATGCTGAGCTCCTAGCGCCCACGAGCGGCCCTTCAGCTCGAAGGTGAGCCCCCTCAAGAGACGCCGGAATCGCTCAGACGATCTTCGAGATGCAGCTCGTGCTCATAAAGGACGACTGCCGACAGCTGGGGATTTCGTGCGCGATCTCATCGGGGGTGTCGATCGCGTCGCGAATCGTGGTGCGTGAGGGGCCCGTGGCCGCCGAGCTAGCGTCTGGTAGTGCTCTCTCCCGATGCCCCGAGCCGCACTGTCCCACGGTCCTGCCACTCGGCGCCATCGAGTGGCAGGCAGACCGCGCACTCGGCACCACCGAGCGGCGCGGGAGTCAGCATACGTGCAGTTGCCAGGAAATATTGTGCCACTCGGCGCCACCGAGTGGCAGGCAGACCGCGCACTCGGCGCCACCGAGTGGCGTGGCCGAGCCACACAGGTCCAGCGCCCGTGCCCCGCGCGCCTCTCCCGGGGACGCCTCAGGCAAGACCGCGACGAGACGCCCGAGCTGGCGGGAGGGGGCATGCGGACTGCCCGCCGACCAAGCTCCGCCGCATTGGCCTGAGAAGGCGTCACTGGCCCACCCATGAAAAGTAACCCGTAACGTAGGAAGAGGGGCATTCTGGGGAGATTTCCACTGCGCGTCTTAGGCCGACGCCTCACGTGCTATCCTTCCTCCGTCCTACCCCGTACCGAGAGGCTCGCTTGGCCAGGCGGCCGTCCCAGTTCGGGGCGAATCCACGCGAAAGGCGGTTACGACATGGCAGTCACCAAGGAACGCAAGGCAGAGCTCATCAGGCAGTATGGCAAGGACGAGAGGGACTCCGGCTCCTCCGCCGTGCAGGTTGCCATCCTGACGGAGCGCATCAAGGGCCTGACTGAGCATATGAAGGCTCACAAGAAGGACTATCATACCCGTCGCGGTCTTCTCACCCTCGTCGGACAGCGCAGGCGTCTCCTCTCCTACATCAAGAAGCAGGACGTTGAGGCCTACCGTAGCCTGATCAGGAGCTTGGGCATCCGCGACAACATCCAGTAGCGCAACGTGCGACGAACTTGGGGAGCGCCTTCGGGCGCTCCTCTCACATGACGGCCCGTCTGCAATGGGGCAGACGGAGATAAAGAGGAAACGCAATGACAAAGATCACACACGAGTTCGACCTCTATGGCAAGCACTATGCCCTCACGACAGGCGAGCTCGCGAAGCAGGCAACCGGCGAGTGCCTGGTGTCCTGCGGCGACTCGACGGTCAACGTGACCGTCGTCGTCTCCAAGGAGCGAAAGAGCTACGACTTCTTTCCGCTGACGGTCGACTTCATCGAGAAGATGTATGCCGTGGGGCGTATCCCCGGCGGCTACCTCAAGCGCGAGGCGCGTCCCTCCGAGAAGGCGACCCTCACCGCGCGCATGATCGACCGCCCCATTCGTCCGTCCTTTCCCGACGGCTTCAGGAACGAGGTACAGATCGTCGCCATGCCACTTGTGGCCGATCAGGTGAACTCCGTTGACACCATCTCGATCATGGGAGCCTCAGCTGCGCTCAGCGTCGGGGGAGTGCCCTTCGAGGGACCGCTCGCGGGCGTGCGCATCGGTCGTGACAGCCAGACGGGCGAGTTCATCGTAAACCCCACCTACGAGGAGCGTGACCAGTCCGACCTAGACCTGGAGCTTGCGGGGTCTGCGACCTTCATCTCTATGCTCGAGGCGGGCGCCGAGGAGATCTCGGAGGACGATATGCTTGCCGCCATGGCCTTCGGCCAGGAGGCCATCGCCGCCTTCTGCGCGGAGCAGAAGGCGTTTCTCGCCAAGGTCGAGGCGCAGGACGGTCCCATCGCGACAAGGGAGTACCTCCTCGACGGGCCCAGCGAGGAGGTTCACGATCGTGTGTTCGCCCACTTTGGCGAGATGGAGGCTGCTCTCAGCCACGCTGACAAGTCTTCGCGCATAGGCAGGGTTGAGGCACTCAAGGAGGCGATCGCGGCCGAGTTCAGCGATGAGGAGCAGCTCCAGTGGGAGCGTGCCATCCCAGCTGAGCTCAAAGGCCTCGAGAAGCGCGCCATGCGCAAGATGGTCGTCGAGCGCGGTGAGCGCGTCGACGGACGTTCGGCCACCGAGATTCGCCCCCTCATGGTGAAGCCAAACTACCTGCCGCTCGTCCATGGCTCCGGGCTCTTCCAGCGTGGGCAGACCCAGGTCCTCTCCGTGGCCACGCTCGGCATGCTCAACGAGTGGCAGCGTCTCGACACCATCGAGCCGGTCGATGGGAAGCGCTACCTCCATCACTACAACTTCCCGCCCTTTTGTACCGGCGAGACCGGCCGCATGGGTGCGCCCAAGCGTCGCGAGATAGGCCATGGTAACCTGGCCGAGCGTGCCCTTCTGCCGGTGATTCCCAGCGAGGATGACTTCCCCTACACCATTCGCGTTGTCTCCGAGGTCATGGAGTCCAACGGTTCCTCTTCGATGGCGTCCACCTGTGGCTCGACGCTTGCACTCATGGATGCGGGCGTACCCATCAAGCGTCCTGTCTCGGGCGTCGCGATGGGTCTCATCCAGGAGGAGGGCAAGACTGCCGTTCTCACCGACATTCAAGGTCTTGAGGACTTCCTCGGTGACATGGACTTCAAGGTCTGCGGCACTGCCAAGGGCATCACGGCCATGCAGATGGACAACAAGGCCACAGGTCTCACGCCCGAGATCCTGCGTGAGGCGCTCATGCAGGCGCACGAGGCCCGTCTGCGCATCCTTGACGCGATGCTCGAGCAGATCCCGGCTCCGCGTGAGACTACCAAGAAGAGCGCACCTTCCATCATCAGCCTTGCCATTCCCACGGACAAGATTCGTGACGTCATCGGCTCCGGTGGTAAGGTCATCCGCGGTATCCAGGACGACACGGGTGCCACAGTCGACATCCAGGAGGACGGTACCGTCTTCATCGCAGGCACCGGTGGGTCTGACGAAGACGCTGCCGAGCGCATCAGGGCCATCATCAAGGTCCCCGAGATGGGCGAGGAGTACACCGGTCGTATCGTGAACATCCAACCCTTCGGGGCCTTCGTCGAGCTACTTCCCGGCAAGGATGGCCTTCTCCATATCTCGCGCGTCGCCAATGGCCGCGTCGAGCGAGTCGAGGACGTGCTCAGCATCGGTGACGAGGTGCGCGTCAAGGTCATCGAGATCGACGAGAAGGGCAAGATCTCCCTTGATCGTCTTGACAGGCCTGACGTCTCTGCCTCGGGGAGGACCCGCGAGCATAGTGGCGAGCGTCGCGAGCGGACGGGTGAGCACCGCAGTCGCCGTCCTGGCGACAAGGGGCGTGGGACCATGGACCACAAGGGTGCCAATGGTCGCCAGCCGCGTCGCCACCATGAAGGCTAGACTGGGGCTGGATTCGGGGTCCTACGGATGGGCCCCCACCTGTCTACCATCCGCTCATCCTGCGAAACCGTCACCTGCTATTTGCCTAAATTGACTTCGCCTGTGGCCGTTACAAGAAGCTTTGGAGGCATCTGGCAGCGGGACCGAAACGTCCGGGGTATCGGTAGGGTGTGTACTGCCACTCGCCGGTGAACGTGCGGGGGTGGGGCGTTCAGTGCCGAGTGGCAGTGCGACAGGCGCGCCCGGGTACGCTCAGGCCCGAGTGGCAGTGCGGGTCACACTGCCAAGTGGCGTCGAGCGTACCGCAACGGTACGCTCAGGCTCGAGTGGCAGTGCGACCGGTACGTTCGGGCCCGAGTGGCAGTGCGGATCACACTGCCACTCACTGGTGAACGTACGATGGTGGAGCGTTCAGTGCCGAGTGGCAGTGCGACAGGCGCGTTCGGGCCCGAGTGGCAGTGCGACAGGCGCGCCCGGGTACGCTCGAGGCCGAGTGGCAGTGCGGATCACACTGCCACTCGCCGGTGAACGTGCGGGGGTGGAGCGTTCAGTGCCGAGTGGCAGTGCGCCCGGGTACGCTCAGGCCCGAGTGGCAGTGCGGATCACACTGCCACTCACCGGTGAACGTACGAGGGTAGAGCGTTCAGTGCCGAGTGGCAGTGCGACCGGTATGCTCAGTGGTAGCTTGGCGGCGCATGCCGGGGCCTGCTCTAGATCTTAGCCAGGGATGGCCTTTCACGAGAGGAATCTCTTGGCAGGCAGGAGGGTTTCTCAACTAGCTGGTCAAGCTGGTCTGTTCCGCGCTTCCCACATGCAACGGGTCCCGGCGACGCGATCCGACTCCTGGCGGGCGCATCCGCCGCAAGGCCATGGTGACCGCTGGGGCCAGATTTGTCAGTTGTATCAGCTGGCCTTGTAGTATCCTCTACCTGTTAATTAATTGAGCGAGGGATGGTGCGAACGATGTATTGTCTGAATTGTGGTAGGGAGTTGAGTCCGGGCACTTCCTTCTGTGCGAGCTGCGGTACTCCCGTGCAAGCTCAGGGCATTCCCCAAGTAGCGCCCGCTGCCCCTGCCCCCCAAGCGGCCACCGCAGCGGTCCCTGTAGCCCAGAGCGCTCCCCAAGCCACGACTTCGCCTGGGACATTCGCTCCCCGGGGCGTCGCGCAACCGTACGGACAGCGTCAGCAGCCCTACAGCGGTTTCGCCGGCACGGCGGGTACAGTTGCCGGCTCGGTGGGGATAGTTTTTGGTCTGAGTTTCTCCCAGCTGATCGCCGTTATCGCGGCGATCACTGGTCTTCTCCTCTTCGTATTTTCCCCGTGGCTTGATCTGCCTGTCGCCGTTACTGCTCGGAGCTTCGGCATTACGGGTATTCCCTCGTCCTTGCGCATGAGTGTCGTCGTCTCGCTCAGCGAGCTCTCTACTTTGGCTAATACCTCTGACGTCGGTAAGCTGTCGGCGTTGTTTAATGGTGGCATGACGCTCATTTGTACGCTGTGGCGTCTCTCCATCATCTTCACCGTATATTGCACCGTAAATGTCATCCGTTACAAGAAGGAGACTCTTCTCCTCCAAGTCGCGCTGGGCATCATGATGGCGACGGCCCTGTTCTGGGTCATCGGCGTGAGCATTGCAAACGGCGACACCCTCCAAGTTATTGCGCCGGCGTGGGGTGCTATCGCTTCCTTCATCGTCTGTGGGCTTGGGCTCGGGGGGAGCGTCTTCTTTGGCCTTGGCGAGAGACAACGGCATTGAGCAGAGCTTTAAGAGTTGCGAGATAGCAGGGGGCATCCCATCCATGCAGTCGGATGATAACGAACCCTCTATTAGTAACATCACTATACTCGCTGGTAAGATGATACTTTTTTCAGATACTTAATTTGATGTTGTAGTATCCTCTCACTGTCAACTAACTCATCTGAGGAACGGTGCATTCGATGTATTGCCTGAATTGCGGTAAAGAGCTACGGCCTGGTGTCGCCTTCTGTGCGAGCTGCGGAGCGCCCGTGCAAGCTCAGGGCGCCCCCCAAGCGGCGCCCGTCGCCCCCGCCCCCCAAGCGGCGCCCGCCGCAGTCCCTGTAGCCCAGAGTGCTCCCCAAGCTACGGTTTCGCCTGGGGCATTCGCCCCCCAAGGTGTCGCGCAACCGTATGGGCAGCAGCCCTACGGTGGCTTCACCGCTGCGGCAGGTACGGTTGCCAGCTCGGCGGGCACGGTCTCTGGTCTGAGCTTCTCTCGACTCATCGCTATCGCTGCGGCGATTGCAGGAATCTTCCTCTTCGTGTTCTCTCCATGGCTTGAGTTACCTATCGTCCCCTTTGCGAGGACTGTTGGTTACTCGAGTCTCTTTACGGGCGTCCCCTCGTCTCTTCGCATGGGTTCCATTGTCTCGCTCAACGACCTCTACTCCGTGTGGCTGGGCCAGGCTTTCCAAGGTAGTAGCGTGCCTGTGTCGGTCAACAGTACCATCAGTGGTGGCAGCATGACGTTCGTGTGCGTAGTGTGGCAGTTGTCTATCATTTTTACCTCGTATTGCGTCGTGAGCGCCATACGCCACAAGGGAGAGGTCCTTCCCCTTCGGATTGCACTGGGTGTCATGGCTGCGATCGCCCTCTTCTGGATTATCAGCGTGAGCATGGCAAATGGTAGCATCATCAGTGAGCTGAGGATGCACTACAGCAGCTCATCGAGTAGCTATGGTCAGTTGCTCTACACAGAGAATGCCATTGCGCCGGCGTGGGGTGCCATCGTCTCCCTCATCGTCTGTGGGCTTGGGCTGGTCGGAAGCATCTTCTTTGGCATTGGCGAGAGGCAGCGGCGTTGAGCTGAGCGTGGTTGATTGTTGGCAACCAGAGGTTCGCATGCCGGACAGGGCACTCTAGTACCTACGCAAGGGAGATGATGATGGGATTTCTAGATGATCTGAGCGATTCCTTCAGCGACGCGAAGGCTGCCGTTGGACGCTCCACGAGCACGATGAAGCTTAACTCCCAGCTGAACGAGATCAAGAGGCGTCGAGAGGGTCTCGTCACTCAGCTTGGTGCAAGCCTCTATGATGTCACCAAGGATGATCCGAAGCTGCGCGCCGGGAGGGAGGCCCTCTATGACGGCATCGCGCAGTGTGATATCGAGCGCAGTCAGATTAGTGCCCAGATCGCTCAGATCGAGGCACAGGCGCAGCAGATGGCGACCTACACCTGTCCGCGTTGTGGGACCAAGGTCCCGGCGTCCAACCAGTTCTGTGCTGGCTGTGGCCTTCCTGTGGCGGATGTCATCGCCGCTAGCACTACGATGGCAGTGCCACAGGCGGCGCCTGCAGGCACCGCTCACGCATGTCCGTCCTGCGGTGCTCCCGTCGAGAGTGGGGACACGTTCTGCATGAGCTGCGGGACGAGGCTTGGTCCGGCAAGTGCGCCTCAGGCTGCCCCCACCCAGCCTGCCAGCTGATCGACAGGAGTCAAACGAGTCGGTTCTTTCTCAGCACGGTGTCGGGGATGGTGCCCCTATCGTAAAAGCGCAGTTATACTCAGCGGCGTGTGGGCTGCACCTGTGTGGCGCGAGCCTGTGCGCCGAGGGATCGCGCCCAAGGCGTACGAGCCGCGCCATTCCCTCCACGCTAGGCTCCTGTGCAAACATCAGCATTCTCGCATCAAGACGCGCGAGGGTGCCGTGTGCCTCGAAGACACTCCCTCGCTGCTCTGTAGTAATTGCAAGCCAGTGTCATGTGAGATATCGATGGGCTCACAGGGGATACAATGGGCGAAACGCGAATGTTTTTGACGCCGCCGAGCGTCATTAGAGGATATAGAGCACGTGAGGCGAAGCATCGAGAAAGGACTTCCCGCAGACATGGCAAAAAATCAGACTTCCCTGAGGATCATTCCTCTGGGTGGGCTCGATGGCATTGGCAAGAACATGACTGCCTTCGAGTATGGCAACGATATGGTCCTCGTTGACGCGGGGCTCATGTTCCCCGATGACGAGCAGTTAGGTGTCGACCTCGTTCTGCCCGACTACTCCTATGTGCTCGAAAACGAACACAAGCTCAGGGGCATTCTCATCACGCATGGCCACGAGGACCATATAGGAGCGCTCCCATACCTGCTCATGGATCTGAGCCGCAAGGTTCCCATCTACTCGAGCAAGCTGACGCTCGGTATCATCGAAGGCAAGCTCTCAGAGCACAGGCTCAATGCTCCGAGGTTTCGCGAGGTTCAGAACGGGGCCCACATCAACCTCGGCGCGTTCAGCATTGACTTCTTTTCGATGACGCACTCCATTCCCGCTGCGCTTGGCATATACATGAGGACTCCGGCAGGCTCGGTCCTGCACACAGGAGACTTCAAGCTCGACCAGACGCCCATCGATGGCGTGTTGCCCAACTACCAGGCGATCTCCCGCTTCTCCACGATGGGGGTGGATCTTCTGCTCTCGGACTCGACGAACGCCACCCGTCCTGGCTACACGCCGTCAGAGGCGGTGGTCGGTCCGTCCCTGCGTCACATCATCAAGAATGCTACCGGCAGGGTCTTCGTCGCATCGTTCTCGAGCCACATACACCGCCTGCAGCAGGTGTGCGATGCGGCCATCGCCGTCGGCCGCAAGGTCGTCGTGACGGGGCGCTCGATGGTCAACACCACTCGCGTCGCCCGCGATCTGGGTTATCTCAAGATCGCTCCGGAGGATCTCATCGACGCCTATGACGTCCAGGACATCCCCGATGACAGGATTGTCGTCCTCTGCACGGGTAGTCAGGGCGAGCCAATGAGCGCTCTCTCACGCATGGTCAACGGCGACCACAAGTCACTCACGGTCACATCCAGCGACACGGTGATTATCTCGGCGACACCCGTCCCTGGTAACGAGAAGAGCGTGCAGAGCGTTATCAACGCGCTCTCCAAGATAGGTTGCACCATCCATGACCGATCAACGACGGTGGTGCACGTCTCGGGTCATGGTAGCCAAGAGGAGCTCAAGCTCATGCTCGCGATGACGCGGCCTCGTTACTTCATGCCGGTTCACGGTGAGGCCGTACACCTGCGTGCGCATGCCAAGCTCGGTGAGGCCCTGGGCATCCCCAGGGACCACATCTTCATTGCCGATAACGGCGACATGCTCGAGATGTCAAACGGCAGGGTCAGGTGGGGCGAGCCTGTCGAGTCGGGGGTTGTCTACGTGGACGGCCTCTCCGTGACCGGCGATGACCCCGTCGTGTTCCGTGATCGCCAGAAGCTCGCAAGCGACGGGATCGTGACCTGCGTCGTTACCGTCTCGAGGCGTGGGGGTAGAGTGGGAGACGTCGCCATAACATCCAGGGGCGTCACCTTTGACTCCGATGAGCTCATCGGTGATGCGCAGAGACTCGTCAAAGACCAGGTGTCGGAGAGTTCTCGCAAGAGTGGCGGCAACTTGGAGACCCTGAGAAAGGCTGCCAGGAACTCGCTCTCGAACTACCTGTGGGACAAGACGCACACCCGACCCATGGTCATACCTATCGCCATGGAGGTCTAGTGGCACATGACTGCACTACGCAGATCAAACGCGGCACAAATACGGAGAATGAGCGACGAGAAAAGCTCCACTACGGCGCGACAGTCCGCAGGGAGCATTCGAGGGACCATCAAGGGCTATATCGTCGGCATCGCACTCATCGTGTGTGCCGTCGCCATGGTCGCTTCGCTTGTGGTGCCCTCGGGTGCCATCGTTACACGGACGATGGCGTGGCTCCTCAGGCTCTGCTTCGGTCGGGCGGCGATCCTCTTCCCGACGGCGCTCGTCGTCTTTGCGCTCGGTTTCTTCTTTGAGGAGGGGGGACCTATCTCCAAGCGCTCCATCGTCGGCATGAGCATGATCATCCTGGCCATCCTCGGCCTGCTCTCCATCAACATGCCGCTGTTTGAGTCTCATCCCGAAGCCGTCGTCAACCCTCCCGTGGTCGAGCTCTACGGCGGCTATGTGGGCGGTGCCCTCGCGTGGCTGCTCCTCGTGAGCGTCGGCAGGGCTGTCGGTAACATCATCCTTGCGGGCGTCATCATCGTTGGTGCGGTGGTGGGCGACTTCTCCGTCTTGAGGCTGGCGGGTAGGGTCAGAGAGACAGTTCGTGGGGTGAGAGAGGCGCGTAGCGTCGCGCACGAGAGGCGCATGGATCAGGTTGGGGCCTATGGTACGGGGACGCCCACACCCGTTAAGGAGGAAGATCCCGCGCCCACGACCTTCCTCGGGGCGAGGAAGACGACCGTTCTGAGGCGCGACTTGGAGGCGGAGGACGATTCCGCAGAGGCGAGTGAGCCCTTGCGGGAGCGTGCGTCCGGCCCATTGGGCCTCTTGGGGCGCCTGCGCCATCGCGATGGAGACGAAACGGCTCCTGCTCCGGCAGACGTGGCGCCACCGCTGGATGCCACGCGCGTGAGAGATGCACCTGTCGAGGCTGCGCGCGCGGGATCGATCCCATCCTTCCTCGAGGAGGCTGCCAGGGGCAGGTCTTCCAAGCGAAGCAAGGCAAGGCGTCGCGACCCGATCCACAAGGATGGCGGGAGTGCCCAAAGAGAGTCGAGACGTGCCGCGACAGCCGCGATGCCGACCGCCCGTCCCGGTGACGCTGCCGAGGACTTCGAGTTGCCGCCCTTCTCGATGCTCTCCTCAAATCCCAACAGCGCCTCGAGCGCGAGCAGCAAAGACGAGCTTGATCACACCATGGCACGCCTTCAGGGGACGCTCGAGGAGTTTGGCCTTACGAGTAAGGTCGTCGACTACATCTCGGGTCCCCTCGTCACGACGTTTCGGGTCGAGATGGGCGAGGGAGAGCGTGTGAACAAGATCCGCACCCTCGAGGACGACATCGCACTCACGCTCGCTGCCGAGAAGGTCCGTATCTTCGCACCCATCCCCGGCACATCGTTTGTGGGTATCGAGATACCCAACAAGACCCGTCAGAACGTTCATCTGGGTGATGTGCTGCCCTACGCCACCGGAGGTTCTCTTGAGGTGGCCATCGGTCGCGACTCCGCAGGCAAGCCCGTCATCGCCGACATCTCTAAGATGCCGCACATGCTCGTCGCGGGGACCACGGGCTCGGGCAAGTCCGTCATGATCAACTCCATGATCATGTCCCTGCTCATGCGCACGACACCCAGTCAGGTGCGCCTCATCATGATCGATCCCAAGCGCGTTGAGTTCTCGGCCTATAACGGCCTGCCGCATCTCTATGCACCTGTCGTGACGGAGCCCAGACAGGCTGCGAGCGCCCTCTCGTGGGCCGTCTCCGAGATGGAGCGTCGCCTCAAGGTCTTCCAGAAGGCGGGCGCTCGTGATGTCAAGGTCTACAACCGTATGTGCAGCTCAGGCAAACTTGCCGAGATGGACAACCCGCCTCAGCCCATGCCCCTTCTCGTCGTGATCATCGATGAGCTCTCGGACCTCATGATGGTCGCCGGCAAGGACGTCGAGGCGTCCATCGTCCGCATCGCGCAGCTCGCTCGTGCTGCGGGTATCCACCTTGTCATAGCCACGCAGCGTCCCTCCGCGAACGTCGTGACCGGTCTCATCAAGTCGAACATCGACAGCCGCGTGGCCCTCAAGGTTTCCTCGGGCATCGATTCGCGTGTCATCCTCGATGAGACCGGCGCCGAGCGACTGCTCGGAAACGGCGACATGCTCTTCAAGGACAGAGGGCTCACCCCGAGGCGCGTTCTTGGCTGCTACACCTCGGACAATGAGATCAACAGTGTTGTCGAGTTCATCAGGAGTCAGGCGGAGCCCGATTACCATGAGGAGATACTCTCGCAGGTTGTGCCTGGACAGCCCGGTGCTCAGGGGGGTGCGGGGGCGGATCCCGATGATCCGTATGACCCTCTCATCTGGGAGGCTGCCCAGATCGTGGTCGACTCCCAGCTCGGCTCGACCTCGGGACTTCAGAGAAGACTCAAGGTCGGCTACGCGCGTGCTGGTAGAATCATGGACATGCTTGAGACCAAAGGTGTCGTTGGACCGCCCGACGGGTCAAGGCCACGGGAGGTCCTTCTTGACACAGAGGGGCTCGAGGAGCTGAGAAGCCAAGAGGAAGCATATAGGGGGGTGTAGAGGCAATGGCACGTCCGCGTTTCAGCGAGATGCTCGTCGAGAGGCGCAGGAAGCTCGGCCTCTCCATTAAGCAGGCTTCCTCAGTGCTCCGGCTCAAGGAACAGGTCCTCATCGCCTTCGAGGAGGGTGACTTCGCAAGCATGCCCAAGAGTGGCTATGCCCAAGGCATGCTCGCGTCCTACGCACGCTACCTCAGCCTCAACCCACGCGTCATCACACGCCAGTTCAGTTCTGATCTCTCCGACTGGGAGGACATGGGTGGACGAGAGCGGACCATGGACTGGGACGAGAGCGAATCTCTGAGGAGGGGCGCGCTCAACCGCAAGACCTACCAAGGTACAAGAGGGCTCCTTCCGGCCTCTGGCGGCTATGCGGGTGACCTCGACAGCTTCGCCACGACATCTCGGGTGCGCCCCAAGGGTCAGAGCGGCTTGGCTGCTGAGGGGGATGACGCGCGCAGCCGGCCGACCGACCTCGAGGGTCGCCGCTACACCTCGCGTGACATCGCTGCTGAGGCGCAAGACAGGCCAAACTCCCGCTACGTTCGCACGAGGACGAGGCAGACGCGTGGTGAGAGGGCCCGGCGCGGGCGTGGGTCCCAGCTGCCTCCCGATCGCGAACGCATCACCAGGAGGGATGTCACTTCCGACGACTTCACGGATGACCTACGCTATGGATCGGCCAATCCATACGAGGCAGCCTCGACGACGACGGGGCGCAGATCCTCTCGAAACATCGCCAAGGTCGACAGGCCAAACGTCAGGCGTCGCCGATCGACCGCACGGACGCAGAGCTCGCGAGCGCGCGGGCGGGACCGAAGCGGCGGCGTCGTGAGCGTCTTTGGGGGTGACACGAGGAACATCGTCCTCTTCGTGGTATTCGTGACCATAGTGCTGACGGCCATCATCATCATGTCCATCGGATCCTGCGTGCGTAACAACAACACTGACACGAGGACGGTCGCTACGAATACGATGCAAACGACCGCTGGGTCGACGACGGCGCGAGACACGGGTAACTCGACCGGTGAGGGTAACGGTGAATCGGATAACTCGTCTGACGCCCCAAGCGACACTGACTCGTCAGGCAACAAGGATGGCGAGGACGAGAAGACCGTGGTGAGCGTCTCGGTAGCCAAGGGGGAGATCTCTTGGGTCGAGATCAAGTGCGACGGCATTAGTGAGGTCGCAGAGCAGATCACAGGGCCTTGGAAGCAGTCGTATACCGTAACGGAGGCCATATCCATCTCGGTCAACAACATTTCTGCCGTGACTGTGGCAAAGAACGGAAAGACGCAGAGCTTCGACTCGAAGACGTCGGGCATTGGATCAATTACGATCAAGGGCACAAAGGTATCCTCAAGCGAGGACGACGAGGACTCTGATGCCTCCTCTGACTCTAGCTCGAAGAGCGGGTCATCAGGCAGCTCGGGCTCCAAAACGGACTCTGGCAAGTCGTCGAAGTCGGACTCTGGCAAGACGTCGAAGTCAGGCTCTGGCGACAGCTCGAGCTCCAGTGGGACGTCGAAGTCAGACTCTGGCGACAGCTCGAGCTCCAGCAGCACGTCAGGCTCTCGCACCAAGGGCGGCACGACGTCATCGAAGGGCTCGAGGTAGGAATATTCATCACGCGCGACAAGGAGTGCGGCATGGCAAAGGAATCAAGCTTCGACATCGTCTCGAACGTCGATGTGCAGGAGGTCAGCAACGCCCACCAGCAGGCAGTCCGCGAGCTCACGCAGCGCTACGACCTCAAGCAGACGGGCGCGACCATCGAGTTTTCGAAGAAGGACGAGACGCTCACCGTGAGTGCGCCATCTGAGTTTGTCTGCGGACAGGTGCGTGACGTCCTTACGAGCAAGCTTGCCAAACGGCAGATCGACCTCGCTGCCCTCAGGTGGGGAAAGGTGGAGCCTGCGGCGGGAGCGTCGGTCCGTCAACGCGCGGTCTTGGTTCAGGGCATCGATACGGACATCGCAAAGAGGATCGCGAAGGATATCCGTGATCTCAAGCTCAAGTGTAGACCTTCCGTGGAGGGCGACAAGCTGCGCGTGAGCTCTCCCTCGCGTGACGTGCTGCAACAGGTCATCGCCGCAGTGAGGGAAGGTGACTATGGTCAGCCGCTCCAATTCGTCAACTACAGATAGCGTTGCCCTGCGCCCTGTGGCCCGCTGCCTTTTTGTGACGCTCGGCTGCGCAAAGAACGAGGTAGACACGGATCGCATGCGGGTGCTGCTGCTCAGGGCGGGCTTCTCGGAGGTCCATGACGTCGATGATGCTGATGTTGTCCTGATCAACACCTGCTCGTTTCTCAGCTCGGCTACGACAGAATCGATCGAGACGACCCTAGAGCTCGCTGATGACGTCAAGGCGGGCAGTACAAGACGTCCGATCATCATGTGCGGCTGCGTTCCCTCTCGCTATGGGAGCCAGCTTGTTCCTGATCTGCCAGAGATCTCTGCCTTCGTTCGCGCCGACGAGGAGGACGGTATCGTTGCGGTCGTCTCAAGTGTCTTGGGTATCGAGCGCGAGCGAACGGGTCCCTATGGCGTATGCATAGCCGACAGGTCGTTTCTGAGGACGATCGAGGGTACGAGTGCCTACGTCAAGATATCAGAGGGCTGCGACAGGTTCTGCAGCTTCTGTGCCATCCCCCTCATTCGCGGCAGCTATGCCTCGCGTCCGCCCGACGAGATCCTCGCCGAGGTTCGCGCCCTCATGGAGGGGGGCGTCCGTGAGGTCATCCTCATCGGGCAGGACACCGGCATCTGGGGGACTGACCTTCCGCAGGCGCTCAGTCTGGCATGGCTTTTGCGAGAGGTCGCGAGGGTCATGCGCCCCTTTGGCGGCTGGGTGCGTGTGTTGTACCTGCAGCCTGAGGGCATGACCGACGAGCTCATCGCGGCCATACGGGATGTCCCGGAGGTGCTGCCCTACATTGACATCCCCATACAGCACTGCAACGAGCGCATACTCAAGCGTATGGGCAGGAGTGGGTCCGCGCGGGAGCTGAGGCAGCTCTTCTCCCGTCTCAGGTCCGAGATCGACGGGATGGTTCTTAGGACGACGGGGCTCGTGGGCTTCCCCGGCGAGACCGAGCAGGAGTTCGAGGAGCTTGTCGACTTCATGCGGGAGGAAGCGTTCGACTACATGTCCGTGTTCGGCTATTCGCGCGAGGAGGGAACCAGAGCGGCCACGATGCCCGGCCAGCTGTGCGACGAGGACAGGCTCGAGCGCGAGCAGAGGCTGCATGATGTGGCAGAGGAGCTCGGCTTTGCCGCTACCGCCTCCCATGTGGGCGAAGTCGTTGACGTCATCATCGATGGCGTCGAGGGGGGAACACCCGACGGCGAGCTCATAGGTCATGCATGGTTTCAGGCACCCGATTGTGACGGGGCGGTCCATATCGCCTCAGGTGAGGCGAGCGTCGGTGATGTCGTGCGCGTGCGTCTCGTGGGTTCGTTTTGCTACGAGCTCGACGGCGAGATCCTTGAGGGCTAGAGGCGAGCGGTATGTCAGCGAAGGGCATCTGGACCCCTGCCAACATCGTGACCTGTATTCGCGTGGCGCTCGTACCGCTCTGGCTGCTCGCGGCCGAGTTCGCGGCGAGCCCGCCCAATCAGGGGCTGAGCCTCGGCTCGCTTGCGGTTGCGCTCTTCTACGTCTTGCTTGCCCTTACCGACAAGCTCGATGGTCACCTGGCACGAATCAGGGGAGAGGAGACGGTCTTCGGCCAGTTCCTCGACCCTATCGCAGACAAGCTCGTGGTCGTCGTGTCCCTCTGCTACCTGCTCGAGATTGGTGTGGTGAGCCCGTGGGTGCTGCTCATCGTCGTGGCACGCGAGTTTCTTGTGTCGGGCCTGCGCATGGTCGTGGCTGCCGACGGGGAGGTCATAGCCGCCAGCCCGCTCGGAAAGTGGAAGACGGCTATGACCATGGTGTCCATCTCGGGCCTTCTGATGTGCTGCGCGCTTCCAGAGGGTGACCCTGCCGATATGCTCGGGCTGCTCTTTCAGGTATTACTTGGCGTGGCCATGCTGCTCACCGTATGGTCGGGCGCAGACTACTTCATGAGGTCCTGGCACGTGATTGAGAGGGGTAGCTGATGCACGGGTGCTCTCAGGATAATATGGCCGCGCCTAGCATGGAGGCGCTGGAGAGGGCGGCGGCGCGCACGATCGAGCTTGCGCGCGAGAGGGGACTTACGCTGGGTTGTGCCGAGTCCTGCACGGGTGGGTTGGTGTCGGCCGCGCTTACGCGAATTCCCGGTTCGTCGGCGGTCGTCAGGGGCGGTGTCGTCTCGTACGCACTTGACGTGAAGCATGCCGTGCTCGGTGTCGACCAGGCCATTTTGGACGATCCGGCCCAAGGTGCCGTCTGCGCACAGTGCGCGCGCCAGATGGCACGGGGCGCGACCAGCGTCCTTGGATGCGATGTCGCGGTCTCTGTCACGGGTATCGCGGGTCCCAAAGGTGCGGAGCCGGGAAAGCCCGTGGGTACCGTCTGGTTTGGTCTTTGCGGGCCACGGGGCACGCGGAGCGTGCACAGGCTCTTCTCGGGTGACCGGCAGGAGGTGCGCGACAAGGCCGTCGCTGTCGCACTTGATCTCATGTGTGGAGAACTTGGGCTTTAACGCGAGCCATGTTGCTCTCGTCTCACGCACATGGCGCGTAAGAGGGCTATCATCCTGCCTGCTCACAGGGCCAAAGCTGAGGAAATGTGACGAGAGCGCAAGCCAGCCGCAGGCTCAAGGGTAGGGTCTTGCATGCCCGTTTACCTATCCTTTTCCCATGGCGCTTGACTTAGAACTTTTGTTCGTCTATAGTCCCATAGCTACGTCAGGACAAGGAGAGACTATGGCAAAGAGCAAGGGCACGACACGTGAGGTCCACGAGAAGACATTCGGAAAAGAGCGTGACAAGATGATCGAGGCCACCACGGCGGAGATCAACAAGAGGTTCGGCACAGGTGCCATCATGCGCTTTGGCGATGAGGGTACGAGCCTCGAGGTCGAGGCCATACCTACGGGCTCCATCGCGCTTGATGCTGCTCTTGGCATCGGGGGGGTCCCGCGAGGTCGCATCGTCGAGATCTATGGACCCGAGTCCTCGGGCAAGACTACGCTCTCGCTCGAGATACTGGCCGAGGCGCAGGCCATGGGTGGCATGGTTGCCTTCATCGACGCCGAGCACGCCCTTGACCCGAGCTATGCGGCACGCATAGGCGTAGATATCGACGAGGTCCTCATCTCTCAGCCTGATACTGGCGAACAGGCGCTTGAGATCTGTGACATGCTGGTTCGCTCAGGGTCCATCGACGTCGTGGTCATCGACTCGGTGGCTGCCCTCGTCCCCAAGGCGGAGATCGAGGGCGAGATAGGGGACACGACCGTCGGCCTCCAGGCCCGCCTCATGAGCCAGGCGCTGCGCAAGCTCGCAGGCTCGCTCTCAAAGTCCAACACTACCTGCATCTTCATCAACCAGCTTCGCGAGAAGATCGGGATCATGTTCGGAAATCCCGAGACGACTCCCGGAGGGCGTGCGCTCAAGTTCTTCTCGTCCGTGCGCATGGATATCAGGCGTATCGACGCCATCAAGCGAAACGGCGAGAACATCGGCAACCGCGTGCGCGTCAAGGTCGTCAAGAACAAGGTCGCGCCACCCTTTAAGCAGGCTGAGTTCGACATCATGTACGGCTCGGGTGTCTCTAAGGAAGGCTCCATCCTCGACATGGCGGTCGACTACGACATCGTAAACAAGGCTGGCTCTTGGTTCACCTATGGTGAGGAGCGCCTCGGACAGGGACGCGAGGCCGCCAAGGAGTTTTTGGCCACCAATCCCGACCTGAGCGAGGAGATCGACCACAAGGTGCGCATCGCCTGCGGCCTCGAGCTCGGTGACGAGAGGGTGGGCGAGCCCGTTGACAGCACGCCATATGATGTCGACACTGTTCTGCCATCTCATTCCAGCGATCAGAGCTGATGGCTGTCTGCGCTGACTCAGCGGGGGGCAGTCCCTGCTGGACGATCAGCATCCCTTCGCGCACGGAAGCCACATCTGCAGTCGCCTGCCGCAGGAGAAGGCCGCAGGCCCGTGTGAGGCTCAGGCTCTCGGACGGGGGCGAGGATGAGCTGAGTCTGCCCATCTCCGTCGGCAAGGAGGTGGCGCGCAGACAGGCGGACGGCAGGCTTTGCCCTGTGTCCGCCAAAGAGCTTGTCCTGAGCCTGCAGGAGCTTCAGGAGGCTCATGCCGCAAGGCGGGTCAGGAGGCTTCTCGAGCGGCGTGATTACAGCTCAAAGGAGCTGAGGGACAAGCTTGCTGCCGACGGCTACTGGCCCGAAGTTATCGAGAACGGCATTGGTCGTCTCCAGGAGGCAGGACTTGTGGATGACGCACGCTACGCGGACGTCTTTATGCGCTCGAAGCTCTGTGCGGGTTGGGGGCCCTCGAAGGTGGAGCAGGCGCTTGCCCGACGTGGCATAGACGCGCGATGCATTGTGGGATGGCCCGATGCCTACCTTCCCGAGGGAGGTGAGGCCCAACAGGCCTACCAGGTGGCGCGGGGCAGGTGCCATGGGGGCAAGGATCCCTACGCCAAGGTCGTGCGCTTTCTCTGCACGCGTGGCTTTGCCCTGCACGCCGCCGGCATGGCAGCCAGCCGCCTCAGGGATGAGGGGGTCATCTAGGAAGCGGCGGGCATGAGGTGGCTCTTATGCAGCCTTCAGTGGTGTGATGAAAGACGCACGGGGATGTTGTGGGTGGGGTGGATCTTACGGATGTCTACCTGCTCGAGAGACGCTCGGGACACTCGAAACGCCCGTTCGCGCCTCTTGAGTTGACATGGTGGGCCTAGCCCCTTAGGATCTAATTGTTGTTTGAGTCGCCTTCTCGCCAGTCCCCTCGGCTGGCATCACCATATCTGTTCTGTAGGCCTTTCGGATTCGTTGTTCTTTTGACATGCAGCTCAGAGTGCGCCTCAGATGGCGGGTTCCGATGCGCGGTGCGTCGGTCTCCTGAACGAGCCTATTAATCTCAATCTGAGGAGAGTGCACATGGAATGGATTATCGTTGGCATCGTCTGTTTGTCGCTGGGCGCGACGGGGTCGTACCTCTTTGTGTCGCGCTCTACCAATACGAAGGTCCAACAGGCAAACAGCGCCGTGGACGAGGCTCGCGACAAGGCCGAGCGCATTAAGGACGATGCGCTGCGCGACGCCGAGACCGCGAAGAAGACGGCGCTCGTGGAGGCGCGCGAGGAGATTCTCCAACTCAAGCAGAAGTCCGACTCGGAAGACAAGAGGCGCAAGCAGGAGCTGCAGACGATGGAGAACCGCATCATGCAGCGCGAGGAGTCCCTCGATCGCCGCAATGACGCGCTCGATCGCAAGGAGCATCAGCTCTCCAGCCTCCAAGGCCAGCTCGACAAGAGGAAAAACGAGGTTGATTCCCTGTACCAGCGACAGATGAGCGAGCTCGAGCGCATCTCCGCCCTCACGAGGGAGGGTGCGCATAGGGAACTGCTCGACAAGGTTCGTGCCGACTCCGTGCGTGAGGAGGCCCAGATCCTGCGGGAGTCCGAGCAGCGTGTGCGCGTCCAGGCCGACAAGACCGCGCGTGAGATCGTCTCCACGGCCATACAGCGCTGCGCATCAGACCAGGCGAGCGAGATCACCGTCGCATCGGTGCATATCCCCTCCGATGACCTCAAGGGCCGCATCATTGGTCGAGAGGGTCGCAACATCCGTACCTTCGAGCAGGTGACGGGTGTCTCCCTCGTCATCGATGACACGCCTGAGACCGTCGTGCTCTCGAGCTTCGATCCGGTACGCCGCGAGACGGCGCGCGTCGCCCTCGAGAACCTCATCGCCGACGGTCGCATTCATCCTGCACGTATCGAGGAGCTCTACAGAAAGGCTGAGGGCCTCGTCAACGAGCGCATCCAGGAGGCGGGCGAGCAGGCCGCCTTCGACTGCAACATCCATGACCTGCACCCCGAGATCATCCGGGTTCTCGGACGCCTACGCTACCGCACCTCCTTCGGCCAGAACGTCCTCAAGCACTCCATCCAGGTCGCGTCGCTCTGCGCCGTGATGGCCTCCGAGCTTGGCCTCGACGAGGCGCCAGCAAAGCGAGCGGGCTTGCTCCACGACATCGGCAAGGCCATCGACCATGATGTCGAGGGTCCCCATGCCGTCATAGGCGCCGACCTCTGCCGTCGCTACGGAGAGAGGCCCGAGATCGTCCACGCTGTCGAGGCGCACCATGCCGACATAGAGCCGAACACCGTCCTCGACGTCCTGGTGCAGGCCGCGGACGCCATCTCGGCCGCCCGACCAGGTGCCCGCCGCGAGAGCGCCGAGGCCTATATCAAGCGCCTCGAGAAGCTCGAGGCGATCTCCAACGCCCACGAGGGCGTTGAGCGTACCTATGCGATGCAGGCTGGTCGTGAGCTGCACGTCATGGTCAAGCCCGAGAGGATATCCGATGCTGCGGCCACAGTCCTTGCCCATGACATCGCCAGGCAGATCGAGAGCGAGATGCAGTATCCCGGCCAGGTGCGCGTTGTCGTCATCCGCGAGTCTCGCGCCGTCGACATCGCAAAGTAGTGTGGGTGACCCCAGATGTCCGATGCAGCCGAGCTGGTTGATTTCATATCCGCCGCGGGGCAGGAGCGCTCGCTTCGGGTGGAGGAGGACCTCGGTGGGGGCTACGTGCGCCTCAGGGTGTCCGAGGCAGAACGCAGACAGGCCCGTCACGACATCCGCTGTGTCGAGGATGCCGTCATCGAGCTTCTGAGAAACGCGCGCGACGCGGGTGCTCGCCACGTCTATCTGGCCACGTCGAAAGATGGCGACGTTCGCACCCTCGTCGTGCTGGATGACGGTCGTGGCATTCCCAAGGGGCTTCGGGAGCGCATCTTCGACGCTCGTGTCACCTCGAAGCTCGACAGCGTCCACGTGGACAGGTGGGGCGTGCACGGCAGGGGTATGGCGCTCTTCTCGGTACGCGAGAATGCCCTCAGCGCCGAGGTCATGGCATCCGCGCCAGGCGCGGGAAGCTCCATTCGCGTGGTCGTTGACACGGGGAACCTCGCAGAGCGTACAGACCAGTCAACTTGGCCGACCATGGGCGAGGATGGGGAGGACGGGCACACCATCGTGCGCGGACCCCACAACATCATACGTTGCTGCGCCGAGTTCGTGCTCGACGAGAGGGGGCGCGTTGACGTCTGGCTCGGATCTGCCGCCGACATCGTGGCCACGATACGCGAGCAGACGCGAGTGCATCTTGACGCGAGCGAGCTGCTCTTCGTTGACGACGTAAACGAGCTTGGGGTGCTCGAGCGCATACCCGTTGCGGCGGATGCCTCAGAGCTACTTGTTGCAGCGCGCTCGGTCGGCCTCGAGATGAGCGAGCGCACGGCCCACAGGATTTTGTCTGGGCAGATCCGGCCCGTGCGAAGCGTGTTCTCGAGGCTCTCGCGCAGGGGTGGGGGGCATGGGAAAACCCGTCGCAGCGAGGTCGACCTCATGCGAGAGCAGAGGAGGCTGCGCGTCTCGAGTGACGATGCCCAGCGTTTCTCGCGTATCATGGAGAGAGACTTCGCATTCCTTGCAGAGCGCTATTATCTCACACTTTCCGATGCCCCCACGGTCAGGGCAACGTCCGAGAAGGTTGTTGTCACCTTTCACGTTTCGCAGGGTGATTGACGATAAACTGCGTTACTATAGTCAATGGATTAGGCTTAACTGAAGACTAAGGAAGCAGTTGTGGCTTTAAACGAGGCGATGATGCATCAGGAGCACTACATGGATTTTCTCAAGGTATCGAGTAAGTCGTCCCCGGCATCGGTGGCTGGGGCTATCGCGGGCATGGTGAAGGACGGTGTGCCGGTGAACCTTCAGTCTGTAGGTGCTGGTGCGGTCAACCAGGCCATCAAGGCGATAGCGATCGCACGCGGCTTCCTGATACCGACGGGGGTCGACATCTCGTGCGCTCCCACGTTCTCTGACATCCAGATCGGGGGCGAGATGCGAACAGCCATACGTATAGCCGTCTACGTCCATAGGCTCGATTCCCGTAGGGCCGCAGGTGCGCTGAGCCCCTCGGAGGTTACGGGTGACCCGACTCGAGCTGGCGAGCCTGGCCAGGAGGCATAGTGGCGCGCCTTGACGGCCTTGTGGGCAGGACCTACTTCGTCAGGACCTTTGGCTGTCAGATGAACCTCCACGACTCGGAGCGCGTGTGCGGGCTGCTTGACTCGTGTGGCTGCAACATGGTGGATGATCCGGCGCAGGCGGACATCGTCGTGTTCATGACCTGCTCTGTGCGCGAGAAGGCCGACACGCACCTCTACGGGGAGGCATCCAATCTCGTACGCCTGCCTCAGGCCCCCTCGGGAAGGAGACTCGTCGCTGTGGGCGGCTGCATCGCCCAACGTGACGGCGCCAGGCTCAAGGAGCGCATCCCCAATGTGGACGTTATCTTTGGCACGAGCGCCCTCTCGTCTTTGCCCTCCCTGCTCGTGGGCAGCCTCAGCTCCGGCGAGGATGGGGTGCTTGTGGATATTGAGGAGGAGGGACGAGACTTCTCCTGTGTCCTGCCATCCCGCCGTGCCAGGGCGTTCCATGCCTGGGTACCCATCATGACGGGCTGTAACAACTTCTGCACCTTCTGCATCGTGCCGTATGTGCGCGGGCGCGAGCGGAGCCGCGTGATGGAGCGCGTCGTCGCGGAGGTCGAGACGCTCGTGGCCGATGGCGTGCGGGAGGTTACGCTTCTCGGGCAGAACGTCAACTCGTACGGGCGCGACCTCTACGGCAAGCCCCGTTTCGCCGAGCTTTTGCGTAAGGTGGGGGAGACGGGTATCGGGCGCATACGCTTCACCTCGTCAAATCCCAAGGACCTCTCGGACGAGACCATGGCCGCGATGGCCGAGGTGCCTGCCGTAATGCCCCACCTGCACCTTGCCGTCCAGAGCGGCTCGACGCGCATTCTGAGGGCCATGAGGCGTAGCTACACTCGGGAGGGCTACCTCGATCTTGCCTGTCGCCTCAAGAGGGCGGTGAGCGGCATCGCGCTCTCGACCGACATCATCGTGGGGTTTCCCGGTGAGGAGGAGCGGGACTTCGAGGATACGCTCTCGCTCGTGAGGGAGGTGGGCTTCTCGTTCGCCTATACCTTCATCTACTCGAGGCGCCCTGGCACTCCCGCTGCCAAGATCGAGGACAACACACCCCACGAGGTCATTCAGGAACGCTTCGAGCGGCTTGCAAGACTTGTGGAGGAGGAAGCCTTCGTCTCTAACCAGGCGGAGCTCGGTGCGAGTGTCGAGGTGCTCGTCGAGGGCAGCTCGAAGCGCAGCGCCACGGTCATGGTGGGTCACAGTCCTAAGAACCAGACGGTCCTCTTCGACCTGCCAAAGGGCGCCTCTCCAGAGGGGCTCGTCGGTAGGCTCTGCACCGTCAAGGTTGCGGCAGCCCGTCCCTGGTTCTTGCGCGGAACCCTGGAAGGCGAGCTGCGGTGAGTGCGCAGACAGTCCTGACGGATCCCACCGGCCCCGTCATAGCCATCGTCGGGCCCACCGCGTCGGGCAAGAGCGCGCTTGCGGACCGCGTTGCCCAGCTCTTGGACAGCTCCGTCGTCTCAATAGACGCGATGCAGCTGTATAGGCGCATGGACATAGGCACGGCAAAGATGCCGGTGGGGGAGCGCCATGCACCCGTCCTCATGGTTGACGTCTGCGATGCAAACGACGCGTACTCGGCACGGCTCTTCCAGAGGGACGCGCGAGCGTGCGTGGACCGTCTCTTGGCCGCAGGCAGGGTCCCCGTCCTCTGCGGAGGCACTGGCCTGTACCTCGACGCGGTCATAGACGAGATGGACTTCCCTAGGGGCGAGCGAACGGGCGAGGCGCGCAGGCGCTATGAGGCCATGGTCGAGGCGCAGGGCGCGGATGCCCTCCACCGACTGCTCGAGGAGCGGGATCCCACAAGCGCCGCGCTCATACATCCCCATAACGCCCGTCGCGTCGTGAGAGCCCTCGAGCTTTTGGATGAGGGGACATCCTACGCAGATACGCACGCGGGTCTCAAGCGGCATCGCCCACACTATGAGACGACCATCTATGCCGTGTCCATGGCACGCGAGAGGCTCTACGCACGTATAGACGCCCGCGTCGAGAGGATGTTCGCGTCGGGGTTGGTAGACGAGGTACGCGGCCTTCTGAGTGACGGCCTCCTCTCTCTGGGATCCACGGCCGGTCAGGCCATAGGCTACAAGGAGGTGGCAGAGGCGCTCGAAGGCCATATGACGCTAAGGGAGGCTCAGGAGCTCGTAGCGGCACGCACGCGCCGCTACGCCAAGAGGCAGATCTCATGGCTCAAAAGGGATGGTCGCGCAAAAACCCTTGACCTCGATCGCATGAGCGTCAGGGACGCCGCCCACAGGGTTGTCTTAGACCTGAGGGCTCAGAGGGCGGTGCAGCTCGATGCCTAAGCCCCAGCCGCAGTCCACGATGCCTGAGGCCGAGCGTGCGATATTGGTTGGCATTGAGCTCGGGAGGTCCGAGTGGCCGCTTTGCGAGTCGCTCGCAGAGCTGGGACGGCTTGCCCACACCGCAGGCGCCGAGGTCGTCTCGACCGTCACGCAACAGCTTTCCAGGCCGAAGTCGCGTACTCTCATCGGCAGAGGCAAGGCCGAGGAACTCGCTCGGCTCGCCTGTTCGCTTGAGGCGGATGTGGTCATATTCGATGATGAGCTCACCCCCTCGCAACAGGGAAACCTCGAGAGGATCATCGGCAGGTCCACGAAGGTCATCGATAGGACCGCGCTCATCCTGGACATCTTTGGCAGGCATGCGAAAACGCACGAGGGGCGGCTCCAGGTGCAGCTCGCACAGCTTCAGTACCTGCTACCGAGGCTCAAGGGCATGTGGGGGCATCTGGTGAGTGAGCAGGCCCGAGGCGGCATCGGTGGTAGGTTTGGTCAGGGCGAGAGTCAGCTTGAGATCGACCGCCGCCTCGTCCGTGACAGGATCTCTTCCCTCAAGAGGGAGCTTACCGAGCTCGACAAACATCGAGCCGTCCAAAGTAAGGCTCGTTGGGACTCGGGCATCTTTCGCGTGGCGCTTGTCGGCTATACCAATGCCGGCAAGTCCATGCTGCTCAATCGGCTGACCGGCGCTGGAGTCTATGTCAAGGACGAGCTCTTTGCCACGCTCGATCCCACGACGCGTACCCTAGAGCTCGAGGCGGGTCGTAAGATTACCATCACGGACACGGTTGGTTTCATTCAGAAGCTCCCGACCACGCTCGTGGAGTCGTTCAACTCGACGCTGGCCGAGGCACGAGCGGCTGATCTCATCCTCAAAGTGGTGGACGCCTCAGACCCTAACCGAGAAAAGCAGCTCGTTGCTGTGGATGAGGTGCTGGATCGCATTGGTGCCTCTGGCATACCGTTCGTGGCCGTCTACAACAAGTGCGACCTCTTGGACGAGGCGTCGTACTCTGCGCTTGCGACCTCCCATCCTGACGCCATCCTGATCTCCGCGCTCGAGGGTACGGGCTTGCAGGGGCTACGCTATCGCATCGCCCAGAGGGCTGCGCAGGATGACACCACCCTTACGGCGCTCATTCCCTATCGTGAGGGATTCCTGCAGAGGGTGGTCCATGAGCGCTGCCAGATCATGCACGAGCAGTACTTGCCGGAGGGCCTTCTCGTGACCGCAAGGGTGCCGGTCCGGGTGGCAGCTATGTTTAAGCCTCACCTCCACGAGAGCGAGCCTGCGGACCCTCAGTAGGCGGTGCCTGGGCTTAACGCGAGCTGACGTATGTATGCGCTGCCGCTTGACGTCGAGCGCACGGGGTAGCGCCGCCCACACTGTCACTCGACGTCGAGCGTACGGGGCAGCGCCACCCACACTGCCACTCGACGTCGAGCGCACCAAAACGGTACGCTCAGGGCCAAGTGGCAGTGCCGCCCGCACGGGGCTGCACGCCCAGGGCCGAGTGGCAGTGCGACTCACACTGCCACTCGACGTTGAACGTACCAAAACGGTACGCTCGGGCCCGAGTGGCAGTGCCGCCCGCACGGGACTGCACGCCCAGGCCCGAGTGGCAGTGCGACTCACACTGCCACTTGGTGGTGAACGTACGGGGCAGCGCCGCCCACACTGCCACTCGACGTCGAGCGCACCAAAACGGTACGCCCAGGGCCAAGTGGCAGTGCCACCCGCACGGGACTGCACGCTCAGGCCCGAGTGGCAGTGCGACTCACACTGCCACTCGACGTTGAACGTACCAAAACGGTACGCTCGGGCCCGAGTGGCAGTGCCACCCGCACGGGACTGCACGCCCAGGGCCGAGTGGCAGCGCCGCCCACACTGCCACTCGATGGTGAACGCACGGGGCAGCGCCGCCCACACTGCCACTCGACGTCGAGCGCACCAAAACGGTACGCTCAGGGCCAAGTGGCAGTGTGGGTCCGGGCGATCCACAGGCTAGCAGGCGCGACGCCAATGCTAGGACGTGCCTTAACTTGAGCGAGCCGCCGCTTGAGCAATGAGCGAGCGTGGCGCATCCAGATTCGGGCCGCGCCGCAAGGACTGGACGATTCGGCGGGCGGCGACGCCCGCGCGGGATGGCCCGCCTGCGTCCCGGGAGATCGCGGGCCCGAGGTCAGGCGACGGGGGCGCGCCGTTCCCCATGCGTACCGGGAGACCGGCACGCGCGACTCCCAGGCTGCCGCCCGCCGCCGCGCCGGAAGAGGCGAGGTGTGGGCCGCACGAGCTGCGGCATCCGCAGACATGGGACTGCGCGCCGGCACGTCGGTCTCGTAGCGGTCTTCCGGGACGCAGGCGCGGATCTGCCATCGAAGGTTGACAAGGAACTCTCGAGAAGACGGTCATTGCCTATTGACAGTGTTCGGGTCATATGAGAGAGACGCGGAACAAATCAGGCTGACGGATGGGTTGGGGTCGCCTCCCGGGCGCGAGGCCCCGGGCACGCGCGCCGCCTACCCCGCGCCCGGACGGGCGTAAAACATGGGAGGATGTGACATACCCGCAGTCGGAGGGCCGCCTCTGCGCCATGATGGAACGGTCGGGACGGACGGGCGCTGGGCAGGCAGACGAGCCTCGCACGGGCCGGGTGGGAGGGCAGGGCCAGGCGCACGAGGTGGGCCGGCCTCCTCGACCAGACGGGCCCCGTGGTGCTTTGGGCCGACCTGCTGGCCCTGGTTGAGCCGCCGGGGACGGGCGTGGACAGGTGCGACAGGCAGCTCTGGCCCGCCGAGACGCTGCTCAGGATGCGCCTCGCGCTTGTGCTGGCTGGACCTGTCAGACGTTGCCCGCGAGGGCATCCGGAGGGGCCACGAGAGGGACCCGGAACGTCCGAGGAGGCCGCAGGGGTTCGAATACCGAGGGGGCGTCGCCGACATACCATGGCGGTTGAGGCGCTCGTGCCACCCGACACAGCTCGTGGGTGCAACAGTGTACACAAATGCCCCGAAATGGCTCCGAGAGGCCGTTTCGGGGCATTTGTGTACACTCCCGTGTCCCCACGGCCCCTTGCGCGACCGGGTAGGCCACGAGTCCCACGGTATCGACGGCCCCTTAGCCCCCGTGACGCCAGGGTGCTTGGACCTGAGACCCACGCCGCCGGGGCGGTGACGCAACCACCTCCCCACACGAACTCACAAAGCCTCCGAAAGATCGACCGATGGACAGGAGTCCTGGCAGGGGCTGAACACTTATTCTGCGTCTCCTTAGTGAACCTGGCTTGCAAGCACAAGGAGCAGGGGCTGATGAAGCAGGTAGATGAGCAGCGGATGTCTGCCTATGAGAGCGAGAGGACCAAGACCGCACTCAAAGACCCAGGTGGGCAACGTGCGTCTCGCAAGCATGACGCCCACGTTTGCGCCCACAAGGTACATGAGGCCAAAGGGGAGTAGGGGATAGTAGTCTCCCGAGACGAAGCGGGGACCGGGGAAGCCGAGCCACGAGAGGTAAGGTGTGTCGTAGAGCGCCCGTGGAAGCCGTAGCGCAAGTGCGCCTACGCCAAAGGTACCCTCGGGCAGTCGCAGGAGCATCACAAAGAGGACGAGAAGGGCCACCGTCTGCCACCAGCTGCCGTCGAGCAGCCCCGCCCTCAGGGCGAGTCCGGCTACGAGCGTACTTGCACCCATGCAGAATATGATCCCGAAACGTATGGGGGCGTCCACGCGAGCGAGGCTCGTCGACAGGTAAATGAGCAGGGCGACAAGAAGATAGCGCGCCGCACGCCTGGCGTAGCTGCGTGAGTGAGAGCACATCCATCCCGCGATGAACAAGAAGGTCCAGCTGATGGTCGCCCTCCAGACGTCCTGCAAGGGAGGTTGAAAGAAGGAGAGGGGGATTCCTGAGAGGTAACGCAGGTCATAGCACCAGTGGAAGAGAACCATCGAGATGATCGTGACACCTCTTAGGGCATCCACCGCCCGCAGGCGCCCTTTCGCATCTTTGACGACGGCTCCAGAGTCGCCGGGCACGCCGCCAGCCTCACTGCCTCCCTCCGCAGCGCTAGGCAAAGGACCTCACGAGGGCCACAACCTTGCCGAGGATGATGGGGCTTTTGACATAGATGGGCTCCATGGCGTCGTTCTCGGGCTGAAGGCGGATGTACTCGTCCTCGCGATAGAAGGTCTTGACCGTCGCAGAGTCGTCGATGAGTGCGACCACGACCTCTCCGTTCTGGGCGTCGTGCTGCTCATGCACGACGATGATATCCCCGTCTAAGATACCCTTCTTAACCATGGACGTGCCGTGCACCCTGAGTAAGAAGGAGCTGCTGTCTCCCACCAGGCTCGTCGGGAGGGCGATCCTCTCCTCGATGTTTTGCTCCGCGAGGATGGGGGTGCCTGCTGCCACGCGGCCAACGAGCGGAAGGGATATGACGCTGGCATCAGCGACGTCGACAGCTGATGTATGGGCTTCGGTGACGGGTCTTTTGTCTTCTTTGTTCGAGGAAACGATCTCGATGGTCCTCGGTTTGTTGGTAGCCCGCCTGATGAGGTCGCGCTCCTCAAGCACCTTGAGGTGCATGTGCACGGTTGAGGGCGAGGCGAGACCTACGGCCTTTCCGATCTCGCGGACCGAGGGCGGATACCCATGTTCTGACGTGTAGGCGCAAATAAAGTCATAGATGGCGGTCTGGCGCTTGCTGAGCTTGTCTTTGGTCATGTCTCCTCCTCACATACCACAGTATACAAAACACCTGCTCTTATACTGTATGACAACATATCATCCTCTTCTAGTAGTATAGCATATTCAGCACACGCGTTCCTAAACACATTCGTTCTATCATCACGTGATATCGTCTCCGTTGCCATAAAATCCATCTTTTGTCACCGAGTTAGCGAGCTCTTGTGGTATCTTCCCTTTGTCAACGTGAGGCGGGGGGAGAGATGCGTTGTCCAAAGTGTGGCTGTGAGTCGTCAAGAGTCGTGGATTCTAGGCCCTCAGAGAGTAACGATGCCATTCGCCGGCGGAGGGAGTGTGTGCGCTGCGGCATGCGCTTCACGACCTACGAGCGTCGTGAGGAGATGCCTCTCATGGTCGTCAAGAAGGACGGGCATAAGGAGGCTTTCGATCGCTCCAAGATCATGCGCGGGCTTGTCGCCGCGACCGTCAAGCGCGATGTGAGCGTGGAGACGCTCGAAGAGCTCATCGACGAGATAGTCTCTACGCTCAGGGATGACGGTTTGACCGAGGTCGATTCGCAGGATCTCGGTAAGATGGTGCTGCAGCGGCTCGTCGATGTCGACAAGGTGGCCTATGTGCGCTTCGCCTCTGTCTATCGCGACTTCAAGGACGTCGATGAGTTTAGCGAGGAGCTTCGGAGCTTGGTACCATGACTCAAGAGCACATCACCTTACCCATTGTTCGCCTTGATCCCTCAATCGAGCTTCCGAGCTATGCCTATGCGGGTGATGCCGGACTTGACCTGCGTTCGAGCGAGGACGTCGTACTCAGGCCCTTTGAGCGTCGACTCATCTCGACGGGGCTGGCGATTGCTATCCCTGACGGATATGCCGGCTTTGTGCAGCCGAGGAGCGGTTTGGCCCTCAAGAGGGGTCTCTCCATGGCAAATACCCCCGGGCTTGTCGATGCGCACTATCGCGGTGAGCTCAAGGTCTGTGCCATAAACCTCGATCCTGCAGAAGACATCGTAATCTCCAGGGGGGAGCGAATCGCCCAGCTTGTGATACAGCGGGTTCCTACTGTTAGCCTGAAGGAGCTGGACGAGCTGGATCAAACCGATCGTGGCGCCGCAGGTTTCGGCTCCAGCGGCAGCTAGCCTGGTGCATGGCATGCCCCGCTGCGAGGCAGGGGTGTCTGACCTCCCGTCGTCGCGCAGGCTCTGCGCATGAAGGCGGGGTATCCGCTGTGTCCATCCGTTGTGGTGGGCAAAGAGAGAAGGGAACACATGGATACGTTCTTTAAGATGTCAGAGCGGGGGTCGTCCACCTCAGCAGAGCTGAGGGCCGGTCTCACGACCTTCCTTGCGATGTCCTATATCATCGCACTGAACCCCCAGATACTGCAGGGGGCAGGGGTACCCTTCGCGGCTACGATCACCAGCACCTGCTTCGGCGCAGGCATCATGACGATCGCAATGGGGCTTTTCGCCAACCGCCCGCTCGCCCTCGCCTCGGGCCTCGGCATCAACTCCATGATTGCCATCGCGACGATCTCCTACTGTGGTGGCGACTGGCACGCCGCCATGGGTGTCATCTTGGTCGAGGGCATCGCCATCCTGCTGCTCGTCCTTTGTGGCCTGCGCCAGGCCATCATGGACGCCATACCAGTCTCGCTGCGCCATGGTATCTCTGTGGGTCTCGGTTTGTTCATAACTATGATAGGACTCATGAAGGCCGGTATCATCGTCAGTGGCGGTGGCACGCCATTGGCACTCGGCAAGCTCACCGACCCTTCCTTCGCCATCGGCGTCATCTCCATCGTCGCGACGATCTTCTTCATCGCCCTTAAGATCAAGGGTGCGCTTCTGCTTGGCATCGTCGTCGCGGTCATCGCCGGTATTCCGTTGGGACTTACGACCGCACCGTCTGGCATCGTCTCGTTTCCTGACTTCTCGACCTTTGGCGCTCCCTTTCAGGCCGATTCGACCGGCACTATGGGGATCGTCAAGGTGATGACTACGCCGACCCTGCTCATACTCGCGTTTTCTCTTATGATGTCCGACTTCTTCGATACCATGGGCACTGCGATGGCCGTCGCGAAGCAGGGTGACTTCCTCACGAAGGACGGCGACGTCGAGAACATGCGCGAGATCCTCGTCGTAGATTCCTGTGCGGCCGCAGCCGGCGGACTTCTTGGTGCATCCTCGATCACCACCTTCGTCGAGTCCACCTCAGGCGCTGCCGATGGAGGTCGCACGGGTCTGTCATCTGTCTTCTGCGGTCTGCTCTTTTTTGTCGCCGTCCTCTTCGAGCCGCTCATCTCTGTGGTCCCCGGGGCAGCGACCTGCGGTGCCCTCGTCTATGTCGGCTTCCTCATGCTCTCCGAGGTGATCGAGATAGACTGGTCGGACCTTCTCGACGGACTTCCCGCCTTCCTCATCGTCACGGGCATCCCCATGACCTACTCGATCTCCTCGGGCATCGGCCTTGGCTTCATCGGGTACGTTGTCGTCGCGCTCGCCACCAAGAACGTCAGAAAGGTCAAGCCACTCATGTGGGTTGCCGCCGTGGCGTTTGTGGTCTACTTCCTCGTGTCCTAGCCCTGCGTAGGGTCTGTCCCGAGCGTTGTGATGACGGCATGGGAAAAAGGTCTCGCGGCGGGTATGCCTTGGCTGCGAATGGGTAGCATCGTAGTGACATATTCGCAAGTGAAAGGTTGATATCATGTCAGAGAGCATTAAGGATCTTGTGATCATCGGCGGTGGCCCGGCCGGGCTCAGCGCATCTATCTATGCGGCACGGGCACTGCTTGACAGTGTGACCCTTGAGCAGGAGGCCGTGGGTGGGCAGGTTATCCTCACGAGCGAGGTCGATAACTATCCGGGCATCCCGCATACCGACGGCTTCTCGCTCACCGACGCCATGAAGAAGCAGGCCCAGGACCTGGGGGCCACCATCGTCATGGATAATGTCAAGGGCATCTCGCACAACGATGCGACGGGTATCTTCACAGTGGTGGCCTCCTCGGCGACCTACCGCGCACGGGCACTCATCGTCGCAGGTGGCGCCACGCCCAGACACATCGGCTTCGAGGGCGAGTCCACGTTCGCGGGGCATGGCGTCTCATACTGCGCGACCTGCGACGGCATGTTCTATAGAAACAAGCAGGTCTTTGTCATCGGTGGCGGTAACTCCGCTGCGGAGGAGGCGCTGTTCCTCGCCAAGCTCGCCAGTAAGGTGACCATGGTCGTTCGCAAGGATCACCTGCGGGCGCAGGCCTCTGTCGCAAAGCAGGTGGCCGAGAGCGACAAGGTCAACATCCGGTACCTCACGAGCGTCGTGAGGGTTGAGGGCGACGGGCTCTTGGAATCCATCACCTTCCGTAACAACGAGACCGGCGAGGAGACGACCGAGACCTATGACAAGGGTTCGTTTGGCGTTTTCGTGTTTGCGGGCCGTGTGCCTGCGACAGGACTTCTCGAGGGGCTCGCAGAGCTTGATGGACACGGCTACGTGGTGACCAACGAGCGCATGGAGACCTCGACGCCCGGACTCTTTGCGGCGGGCGATGTCCGGCAGAAGAGCCTGCGGCAGATAGTCACGGCAGTCTCAGACGGTGCCATCGCGGCAACGAGCGTCGCGGCGTACCTGGGCCAGCCTGTGGAGGGCTGATTCTGCGCGGCTGTGCTCGTGGGGCACGCACTGTGGCGCTGGGGCTGGTACCGTCTGGCATCATCGGTGGACGGTACCACCCCCGGCGCTTGCTTTTTTGAGGCGCGCGAGTTTTGAGGCGCATGAGTTGTGAGGCGCGTAAGACTTCTGACGGCCCGCATGCGGGTTCCTTGTGCGCGGGTCCGGACGTGCCAGTTCGCATGGAAGCCAAAGGTTGTTGAAAGCCGAAGGCTGCGCACATGGAAAAGGCTGCCCACATGGGAGCAGTAACAAATCCGTGATAATATATATTATGTAAAGTAAGAGGGCTACCACAAGCTACCACAACCACACTTTGCCATGTGGTCTTCTCTGATGCCCTATGCGTCCCATGCCAGTGGAGCGGGCCTCTTCAATCGCGCGGTCGGCCTCCACCTCGGCGTGTAATGGGTCAGCTGCGCGGTGTGCGTGTCGTCGCGAGCGAGTTTTTGCACAGTGCCCAGATCTTGGCCTGAGCCTCGTCCTCGCCGTCCGCACCCATGATGACGAGGATCTCGTCGAGCGCCTGGAGCTTGGTCGAGCCTGTGGGCAGCACGTCGACGCCCTCACGGTCTATCGTGATGATGCGTGACGACTCAGGCCAGCTCACCTCGCTGATCCGCTTGCCCTCGACCTGGCTTCCCGCACCGACGGTGTATACATGCAAGACCTTCTCGCCTGTGACGCCGCCACGTACGGACGACTTGATCTTGGTCACCCCCAAGAGCTTCACGAGCAGGTGCTCGTAGAAGGCATCCACTCCGATGACGTTCGCGACGACGTACGACACGATCGAGACAATCGATACCGATAGCAGCGCACTCATGCTTCCCGTGAGTTCGAAGGCGAGCACAACGCCCGTCACCGGGGCCCGCACGACTGACGAGAAAATGCCCGCGATGCCGAGGGCCATGAAGTTGATGATGAATATGTCCTGCATGCCCGTCACGTTCGAGAGGACGCTTCCGTAGAGCGCCCCTGTGAGCATGCCCATGACGCAGAGGGGAAAGAGTGTTCCTCCGGGGGCACCCGAGGCAAAGCACACGGTCGTGAAGAGGTACTTTCCGAGCAGGAGCGCAAGGAGCGTGAGCGTGGGAAGTAAGCTTGGCCGTGCGAGCTCCTTGACGATGGCGTCTCCCCCGCAGAGAAGCACTGGGGCCGCAAACGCGATGACAGCCGTGATGACAAAGGGTATGGCGAGGCGCACGGCAAAGGGAAGCTTCGCCAGCCTGCCATAGACCCTCTCGCTGCAGAAGAACATCCCCTTGTTGTGGATGCTTCCCACTATGCCACATAAGACACCCAACGCAAGCACGTAGAGGTAGCGCTGGTGTGGTAGGTCGCGCACGACGCTCAGTTGCAGCACGGGTGAGACGCCCAGAACCTGTGATACCAGAAAGTCAGACGCAACCGCAGAGGCCATGGCCGAGACGATGAGCGATGGTGTGAACTCCTTGTGGATCTCCTCGATGGCAAAGAGGGTGCCCGTGAGAGGGGCGTGAAAGGCCGCAGACATACCTGCCGCAGCGCCACAGGTGACAAGTAGGCGCTCCTCCCCTCGACCCCTGCGAAGCGCCCTCGAGACGGCCTTGCCGCCCATGCCACCGAGCTGGATGCTGGGTCCCTCCCTGCCAAGCGAGAGGCCCGAGAGGGTGAGCAGGGACCCCTCCGTGAACTTGGCGAACATCACGCGATGCCAGGGCATATCGATACGGCCCATGACCTCGGCGTCAGTCTGTGGGATGCCAGAGCCCTGCGTATAGGGCTCCCATCCCACGAGCTTCGCCACGACAAGACAGGACAGAAGCAGGAGTGCCAAGAAGCCCGCGAGGGCGAGCGGCGTGTGGTGGGCCTGCACGAGGAGCCATCTCAGAAACTCCTCCGCACGGGTGAGGCAAAGACGGTAGAGCGTCACGACGCCTCCGCCCACGAGGCCCACCAAACCACCCTCCCAGACCATATCAAACTGGAATTTCCTCGAAAATCTCCTGCTCACCTGTTTGCTGACATTCTTCGATGGCCTCTGCGCCATGATCCTCCTCGCTGTGAACCCGCATGTCGCGCATATCCTCTCACCTATTACCAAAAACTTTCATCATACGAAAAGAAAAATCCTTGGCATGTGGTGGGTGCACGGGCCGTCACCCGACGCGTCTCACGACACGTGGACAAGTGAGAAGACCTCCTGCGGAAAGTCTTCCGCGATGGTTTTTCTTGGATTGAGGTAGGAAAGCTCAAGGATGAACGAGAAGCCCACCACGGTGGCGCTCGCCTGCCTGGCGAGTCGTGCCGTGGCGATTGCCGTTCCGCCTGTGGCCACGAGGTCATCGACGATGAGCACCCTATCGCTCGTTGTGAGCGCGTCCTGGTGTACCTGTAGCTCACTGGTGCCGTACTCGAGCGAGTAGGACTCACTATAGACCGCACGGGGCAACTTGCCGGGCTTGCGCGCAGGAACGAAGCCTGCCTTAAGCCTGTAGGCGACGGGCGATCCCACCAGAAAGCCACGAGCCTCGGCACCCATGACCTTCGTGATGCCCGCGCCTGCAAAGTGCTCCGCCATCTGGTCGACGGCGAGCGCAAGTCCGTCTGCGGAGGCCAACAGAGGCGTGATGTCCTTGAAGATGACGCCTGGCTCTGGGTAATCGGGAATGTCTACGATGTAGCGCGCAAGGTCATTGGTGGGCACGGTTTTTCCTTTCCTGGATGTGCCCGCAAATCGGGCGAGTTCATGTACATGCCTCATGGGTGACGTGTGAGTTGTCCTATTCATCCATGTTGGAGAATGCCTTCTTGATCTGTCTCTTGAGCAGGGTGTCATGCACCCTGCTCGTGAGGATGAGCATCTGCTGGAGGGCGTTCGCGAACTGTCCTCTCGTCTCTGCGGTCTGTTCCATCTCGACACCCCCAGCCTTGCGTGCGAACACGACGAGGGCCTGCTCGAAGAGGGCGCTCTCGCGGTTGGCGCTCGTGACGTACTGCCTGAGGTTCTTGGGCGCGATGCCAAAGTGCTGCAACTCGCTGCAGGTACGGATCAGGGGAAAGTCGTGACCATCCACGAGGTAACGTCCCTGGGGAGAGGTCTTGAGCACGATGATCCCCGCCTCCGAGAGCTGTCGCACGAAGGTGACCGAGACGCTCAGGAGCTCGGGCATGCGGTCTATCGGATGCAGCCTCGACGTCACCTCGTCGTCATCCTGCTCAGGGTCCGAGAGGCTCGCGACTATCGCAGACGACAGCGACTCTCCCCCTTTGCCCTCAAGTTGGTCCTTGATGACCTGCAGGGGCATGAAGCGACTTTTCTGCAGGTAGAGGATGGTCTCGAGTCGGCGTATGTCTGACTGGGAATAGAGCCGGTAGCCCGATGGCGTGCGGGATGGCGTGAGAAGCCCCTCGTCCTCGAGGTAGCGGACCTTGGAGATTGAGAGATCCGGATACTGCGACTGAAGTCGCTTGACGACCTTCCCGATTGTCAGGTAACCGGCATCAGGCATGCGCTATGCACCGGTCTCGATCCGTGTAGCTTTCTTGTTGGCGTGAAACACCATGCGGAAGGTGCCAATCTGTACCGTCGAGCCGTCCTTGAGGACAGCCTTGCTGACGATCGCGCCGTCTACCCACGTTCCGTTTAGAGACCCAAGATCCTCGACGGTCGCATATCCCGCCGACACGCTCGAGAGGTCGATGCGCGCGTGGTGGCGAGAGACGGTCATGTCATTGAGAAAGACGGTGTTCGTTGGATCGCGTCCGACGGTTACATTTGTGGAATCGAGCTCGAAGACGGACCCCGCCTGCGGTCCCTTGACTATCGAGAGCGTGGGGCGGATCTGGGCGGCCCGGTCCATGATGTCGGGAGAGGTGGCATCCGTGGAAGACATGCGAAAGATCTCGGTGGCACCCATCTCGTTGGCGTTCTTTTGTGGCTCCATGCGGCAGACTCCTGTCAACGGTTGACGTCAGTACCTATGATAACCCTACTACCTGCACGCTATGCAGTCCATCTCGACAAGTGCGCCTCGGGGGAGTCGAGTGACCTCCACCACCGAGAGTGCGGGCGCCGGTGTCACGAAGTGACGCGAGATGGCTTCCTCCACGGCTCCCAGGTCATTGAGGTTCGTGAGGTAGAGCGTGGACTTCGCCACATCGCTCAGCGTACAGCCGCACTCGGCCAACAGGATGGTGATGATCTCGATGATGCGTTCGACCTCGGCCCTTGCCCCGCCGCTGACGACCTTGCTCGGATCGGTCGGGTCGAGCGCGATCTGTCCTGCGGTGAAGATGAGCCTCCCCGCCGTAGTTCCCATCGAGTACGCCCCCGGTGCCTCAGGCGCCTGCGGCGCGTTGATGGAATACTTCATAGCCCATCCCTCTCCTTGTCGCAACCTGTCTTCTCACGTTCCAGTGACATGGGGCCTCCAAGGCTCATGTTGAGGGAATGCCCCTCGTATTTGTGGCAAGGACCAGGCGCTCGAGGGAGTCGCCGAGTACCGATCTCGGACACGCGAGGTTGAAGCGCTCGAAACCCGAACCGCCCGTGCCAAAGACATGGCCCTCGTCGAGGAAGAGCAGGGCGTCTTCTCTCATGAAGCTCTCGAGCTCGCTGCTCGAGAGGCCCCAGCTTCTGAAGTCAACCCAGGCGAGATAGGTACCCTCCATGGGATATACCTCGACGCTTGGCAGGAAGCGAGCCAGGTAACCCTTGAGAAAATTGTAGTTTTCCTGGACATAGGTAATAAGCTGGTCGAGCCACTCGTCGCAACGCGTGTACGCCGCCGTGGTGGAGACGTAGGCGAAGGCATTGAGTCCGCTGCCCTGGGCAACCTGATCGAGTCCCTCGCAGAAGCGCTCACGGAGCTGTTGGTCGGGAATGTAGATGGCCGACGACTGGCAGCCCGCGAGGTTAAAGGTCTTCGAGGCTGCCGTGCAGATGAGGAGCCTGTCGTACTCGCCCGCATCGGCTACGCACATGATGGCCGCGTGCTCGTGACCAGGCATGATGAGGTCGTCGTGGATCTCGTCACAGACGACGATGACGTTGTGCTCAAGACAGGCGTCCAGAAGCCGCCTCAGCTCCTCGGCGCTCCAGACGCGTCCCACGGGGTTATGGGGGCTGCAGAGGATGAGCATCTTGGTGTTGGGGTCTGCGGCCTTCGCCTCGAGATCGTCGAAGTCCATCTCGTAGCGGTGTGTGCCGTCCTGCGCCTCGATAATCTTGAGCGGGTTCTCGACGAGCCTGCGTCCGTTTTTCTGGATCGAGAGCCTGAAGGGGCGATAGACTGGTGGCTGGATGATGATGCCGTCTCCCGGCTCGGTGAGCGACCGTACGGCGTTGAAGATGGCGGGCACGATCCCTGCCGTGGGCACGAGGGAACGTCTCTCGGGAAGCCAGCTGTGCCTGCGTCTCTGCCAGGCGAGGCAGGCGTCGTAGTACGCCTCGGTGGGGGCGGCATAGCCAAGGGTCGTCTCCTTAAGGAAGTCCCTTAAGGCCTCGATCACCTCGGGCGGATTTCTAAACTCCATGTCCGCGACGGAGAGGGGCACGATCTCCGCTCCGAGTCGTGAGTTGTGATTGAGCATCTCGCGCCACTTCGCCGAGCTCGACCTATCCGTTGAGATCTTGGTGTCAAAGTCGTAGCGCATGGTTGGCCTCCCCTGTCACAGTCGCCCCGACGGTGGGGCGACTCATGTCGGTCGTTTTTCGTTCGGGCGAGGTGCCAAGACGATCCTGCGGCACAAAGCGCACCCCACACCCTAGAGGATATGACATTTTTGGCTCGCGAGGGGTCGCCACTCGATAAGTGCGCGATCACTCCCTGAGGCCACGGGCACCTATAAAGTCACTTCCTGTGCGCAGGACTCCTGCCGCACTGAGGCGCTCGGATTCGACCCTTATTCTGTCCGTTTTGTCCAGAAGGGAGAGAATGCTGATTCTTTTTTGAAGCCGTGATGCAAGGATCTCGCGTCCCACGGGACAGACGAGGGGGAAGGAGAGGAGGCTTCTCCAAATGACGCGTGAGTGGGAGGGAGGGACGAGGAGCACGTAGAGGGTGTCTCCCGGCAGGTCTGGCCTCATGCTGATGGTCGTGATGCGTCCGTCGAGGTCTAGGTTCACGACTTGGCCCGCTTCGGGCAGGCACTGCCCCTCGGGCACGTAGTCTGCGAGCGTGGCCGTCGCCTCGTGGCCGGCGAGCACGAAGGGAACGAGGCTGTCGCTCTCGTCTTTGAGCGTGAGTCCCTCGTAGGGACGGACGCCACCTTGCTCGATATGAGACACGAACTCAAGCCAGGAGAGGAGGAGGTCGGACCTGGGCGTGGGGTCGATGATGAGAAGCTCGTTATCTCCCGTTCGGGCGGCAAGGGGTACGGATGCGAGGAAGCCGTCACCCAAAAGCACGGCCTCAAGGGCGCAGGAGCCGACGTTGAGCGCAGGTCCCGCAAGCACCGCTGGGCCAAACGCCGCTGAGGGACTCCCCTCGCACAGGAGCAGTAGCATCCCGCTCATGTCAACGAGGGCAGCTCCCTTCTCGAATGTTGCGCGCTCGCTCGCATCGCCGACAAGCAATTCGCCGTCATGGGGCGCATCCTCAGTCATGTTGACCCTCCGATCCGTTGGCTAGCCCTTCAGCTGACTCGCGTCCACGAAAAGCGGCAGGCTGAAGATGGAGACGTTGGGTATGTCATAGAGTCTGTCCGAGGCGACGTATACCTCGTAGCAAAGGGCCCGTCCGTCCTGGCTCCAGACCGTGCTGCCACAGACTGTCCCAAGGTCTACCATGGACCCTGGATCCGCCATGGTCGTAGCGTAATGGATGTCCGCGCCAGGGTACGAGAGTCCCTTCGCGGTCCAGAGGCTGCGGATGATGATCTTTCGCCCGAAGCCGAGCGACCAGTTGGCGATCCTCACGGGCCTGCCTGCCCTCGCAAGCGTCAGGTTCTTATAGAAGTCCTCATAGGCCCAGTCCATGAGTGTTGCCGTGTCGGCAAAGCGCCCCCTGCCCGTCGTGCAGCCGAGCACGCAGCTGTAGAGCCTCAGCCCGCTCTTCACGGAGGCGCCAAGGAAGGCATAGCCGGACTCGACCGAGCCGGTCTTGATGCCGATAAGGCCTGTATAGGTTTCCATGAGATCGTCTGTCGAGTTGAAGGTCCGCTGCGCGTCACCGAGGGTGACCGTGTACGAGCGCGTGCGAACCGCCTGCGCGATGAGGGGATAGTGCTCGAGGGCGTACTTGCCCATCTTGACGAGGTCGGCTGCCGTGGAGTGGTGGTTGGGTTCCATGAGGCCATGGGTGTTGGAGAAGTGGGTGTTGGTCATGCCGATCTCGCGCGCCTTGTCGTTCATCGCATTGACAAACGCATCCTTGGAGCTCGAGACGGCGAGAGCCACGTTGTCCGCCGCATCGTTTGCGGAGAAGATGAGCATGATCATGAGGAGCTGGCGGAGGGTGAGCGTGTCTCCCGTCTTGATGCCCGCGATCTGCGCATCGCTTTGGTAGCTGATCTCCGAGAGGGTGCAGACGTCATCGAGGCGCTTGCCGGAGTCGAGCGCGACCATGGCCGTCATGACCTTTGTGATGGATGCGGGGTCCATCTGCTGGTTCTCGTTGCGGGCAAAGAGGGTGTTGCCAGCAGAGTCGATGACCTCGTAGGCCTGGGCCTCGCTTGGCTGCGGTTCACTGGCGCGCGTACGCACGGGCGCAAGGGAAAGGCCCAGCGCCAGGGCGAGCATCACCACCACAGGACCGTGTGCGAGATGCTTTCGAGCCCGCACCATCTCACGCTTCCTCATCATGCCCCTTTCTCCCAGCGGCAGGTTGCGCCGCCTGTGCCTCGTGTATGACGTTAAGGCCAGTTCTCGTATAGACGATAGCAGTTATTGCGGAGAGAAGCACGCCGATGTATACGAGGAAGATTCCCAGGGCAGCAGGATCGGCATTGAGGCCGGGAAGCCACGGCGCGTGTACGAGTCCCAGTCCTGCGACTCGCGGGACGTTAAGCAGCATATCGACGAAGCCCGTCATGAGGCAGGCGGTTGCCGCCTTGCCCACGTACACGACGTCAATGGGGCGCCTGCGCCACCGCCGCACGATGAGTGCACCTACGAAAAGGTAGGCATCACGTAGGATGACGAAGGCTGCCACCCAAGCGGGCAGCTCGCCCGTGATGATGAGTCCGAGCACACCTGTGAAGAGTAGCAGGCGGTCCATGACGGGATCCATGACCTTGCCGAGCCAGCTCACCGTCTGCGTGCGTCTCGCTATCTGTCCGTCCAAAAAGTCTGTGGTGGCTGCGATGGCATAGCAGGCAAGCGCGAGGGAACGTCCGGTGTGGCTCACGAACGTGACGAGGAAGGCGATTGTCAGCGCGAGACGACAGAAGGTGACGATGTTGGCAAGGGTGAAGATCCTGTTTGAGGGATTCTCGGATGAGCCGATGGGCGCGAGTGCGGCACCTGTCATCTGCCTGTGCATGGTGTCGGGATCGACCCCTGCCTTGACCGTTGTCCGTATGCGTGTCACAGTCTCTGACACCTTTCGTTACTCCTCCATGCCTCGGCCTTGCGGCCGTGGTGTCCTTCTGATGACCTCGCGCCCGACTCCCTGCGTGGAGTGTACCACGGCGCTATCAACCTACGGGTCTCGGGTCGTGACTCTTGGCAGCATTTCTGCGGCGCCAGCAGCCGTGGGGACGCAGGAGTGTACACAGATTGGTCGCGAGAGCAACGGGGCGCCGGTTTGGGGCATTTGTGTACACTGTTAAGTACGAGTTGCAGCGGGTGATACGAGTGACTCAACCACCCATGATGGGCGAGCCACGCATGCCAACCCGCTCGACCATGAGGTTGGGGGCCGTCCGTCGTGCAGCTCGTGGCACGCCGTCGAGCGGTCGCTGCTCACCCCTCGGCCTCCACGCTGACGCCCCTACTCCCCGAGGGCGCGGTTGCGGATGAAGTCGGCGGCGCGCCGGGCGACGCCGCGCAGGTCGCGGCGGCGGGTCTTGGCGACCCCCTCGACGAGGGCGAGATCCCCCGCGAGGCCCACCTTGCCGAGCCCCTCGACCGCCCTCTCGACCTCGTAGACGTTGCGGTTTCCCACGGGCTCGGAGGCGCGACGCCTGAGCTCGGCGCGCGCCTCGTCGCAGTCGAACGAGCCGAGAGCCGCCGTGGCGCACATGGCGAGCTGCCCCCTGCCCTCGCGCGCCATGCGCACAACCGCCGAGGGGTCCTCCCCGGCAGGGGCGGGGACGTCTTCCATCCCGTCAAGCAGGCACATGAGGACCTCGCGGTCCGTCTCCTCGGCCAGGCGCCCCAGGTAGAGGGAGACGTGGGCCTCGCTCGCGCGGCGGGGCAGGAGGTGGCCCATGAGCACGTAGGCGGCCCGGCGGTAGTCGCGCCACCGCCGGCCGGGGTGGGCCGACGCGAGACGCCCGGCTGCGGCCAGGCACGCCTCCTGCCTGAGCCCGCGCGCCTCCGCCTCTCGGTGGGCCCGCCAGCTGCGGCTGTCCTCGCTCGAGGTCCAGAGCGCCTCCTCGCCCGCCTCCGGGTCCCCCATGCGGTGGAGGAGGTCGTCCAGGCGCCCCTCGAGCGCGGGGGTGTCGGCGAGGTCGCGCCCGAGCGGCACGCCCCAGTGGCCCCACGGCCGCCAGGGCCCGGGGCCGGGGACCTGGGACAGCCTGTGGGCGAAGACGTCCACGAGCATGCCGGGGTCCGGCTCGCGGTCCCCGCCGAGGAGGGCCTCCCCCCCGTCCCCGGCCATGGAGAGGTCCCAGGCGAACCCGAGCAGCGCGGGCCTGTTGGCATCCGCGTGGCTCCTGGGGCCGGGCACGCAGCCCCAGGAGAGCCTGCCCCAGGCCGCCGACCTCACCGCCTCGCAGAGGTAGACGTTGATGTCGCGGGCCAGGGCGGCGGACTCCCCGGAGAGCCTCCCGGGGCCGCCCCCCGGGGGGCGCGCGACCTCGGAGCGCCCGAGGAACCACGACCACAGGGGCAGCAGGGACTCGCGCGAGAGGTCGAGCGGCCCCCCGCAGCCGTGCGCGAGCGCGTAGGAGCGGAGGCTCCCCACCCGCTCCCCCACCGTCGAGGCGAACCAGCGCGCGTGCTCCGCGGCCTCGCGCCTGCCCATCTCCGCGAAGGGGGCGTGGGGCCTCTCCCTCACCGACTCGTACGCCATCCCGTCCTCTCCCCTCTACTAGATGTGATCGTGTATCTTGATCTCTATCCCGCGCTTCTTTAGCAACTTTCTCAGCTCCTCCGTGGGGCCGACCTCGCCCGTGACAGGACTCGGGAAGAAGTCCCACACGGCCTTCGTCACTTCGGAAGGTCCCTTGTCAGACACCAGGAAGGCATCCCTTGCGATCCGCCTCCGGGCTCTACCGCTCGTAGGGAGGCAGCCTGGATTCCCTCACCCCACGATTTCCACGGTTTGGGGGTTGAAGGCCCACACGCAGTGCCAGAGTCTCTCGGGCAGGCAGCGGTAGGCGTCGCCCGGCAGGCCCGGGTCCGCCCCCAGCTCCTGCATGCCCGCCCGCACGCTCCACTCCAGGTCGATGCAGCCGGCCTCGTCGAGGCGGTAGAGCGAGGCCGCGTCGGTGACCTCCTCGAGCAGGCGGGGGGCGCGCCTGGCGAGGCACCCCCGGATGAGTGCGAGCTCTTCGGGGTCGGGGAAGCCTAGGTCCCTGAGCTCGGAGCGGTGAATCCCCGGGAGCGAGGGTCCCGCGAAGAGCCCCCGCGCCCTGGCGCGCGAGAGCGCCCGCGCGGGGCGGGAGCGGCAGGCGACGTGGGCCCACAGGCCATTCCCCACGCAGGCGAGGAAGCCGCGCTCGCCTCCTAGGCGGAAGTACCCCCCGTCGCGCACCATGGCGCGCACGGCCGCGACGAGTTGGTCCGCCTTGACGACCTCGCCCTCCTCGGGCGCCCGGGCGCCCGCTGGCGGCAGGGGGACGGGCGCGCGGACGGGCTCATCGGGATAGGGCTGGAGGGCGGCGCTGACGCTCCGGACGGTCAGGGCGTCCGCCCCGGCCTCGGCGGCGCACTCCCCCACCGCGCGGGCCAAGGCCTCCTCACAGGCCAGGTAGCGCCCGGGCGTCAGCTCGCCGTCGAGGAAGGTGTTCCCTATGTCATCGCAGGACGACCACCAGGCGGGCTTGTCGTCCTCGTCGTCCGGCGCCCCCCACTCGATTACAGGGTCGCGCGGCGCCAGCAGCCACGAGCCCCACGAGCCCGGCGGGCAGGCGGGCGGCGGCGGGCAGGCGGGGGGGTCGGGCAGGAAGGCCGCCTCGGCGTCCTCGTAGATGGCGATGGTCCAGAAGAGGCGCTCGAGGGGGCAGCCGACGAGGCGCCCGGCGCTCCTGAGGCGCCACGCGCCCGACGGGGCGGCCTCGAGGCGGTCGCGCACCCCCTCGCACACGCAGTGGGACAGGTCGTAGAGCCCCTGGCCGCGTAGGCGGAACAGCGACGCCCCGTCGCCCAGGAAGCCGAGCAGGTAGGGGGCGCGCTTGGCGACGAGCTCGCGTATGAGCGCGAGCTCGGCCGGGCCGGGGAAGTCGAAATCCGGCAGGCGCTCCCAGCGAAGGAACGGGGAGACGACCTCCTCGGGGAACAGCCCCGCGCCACGGGCGAGGGAGAGCGCGCCCGGCAGGTCTCGACGTGAGGTGAGCCACAGGTAGAGGTTCTCGCAGCAGTGGACGTCGAGCCCCTTGCCCTCCAGGCGCGCCCAGCCCTCTCCGCGCAGGACGGCCCTCACGGCGGCCCCGACCCGCCCGGCCGGGACCCAGGCGCCCTCCTCGGGCTCGTCGGCGGGGTCCAGGGGCGGCAGGCACGCGGGCGGAGGGGGGAGGGGGGTGAGGCTCGCGACCCTGAGGCCCGCGACGCCGGACTCCCGCACGGCCTCCTCGACGACGGCCACGTAGGCGTCCTCGCAGGCCAGGTAGCGCCCGGGCGTCAGCACACCGTCGCGGAAGGTGCCCCCTATGTCGTCGCTGCACGTCCACTCGTCGCTCGGGTAGGCGCCCCGCCAGTCCCTCCGCGCGGGGTCGTACCTCGTCACGCGCCAGGAGACCCAGCGGCTCCAGCCCTCCCAGCGCCCGTCCCACCGATCCGTCGTCACTGCCCGATCCTCCTCATCCGCTCGCCATGGGCGCCCGTCCTGGTGGACCTGCCGGGGATGTCCTCGACGGTCCGGGCGCCCTTCCATGCCCCCCAGTGTGGCTTCACTTATCTCTCGTGACGCGCCTCGGGTAGGGCCCGTTCCCCTCCTCCCGAGCACCGCGCTATGATGAGAGCTCTCACTTATCTTCCTGTAATTGACTTTATCATTTTTTTCATAAGTTCCTCAAGGGATTTCCATGCCTCACCATCCCTCTTGAAGACAGGACCGCTGCTCCTCGCCGCCCCCCTCGCCTTCCGAGCCCCTTCCAAACTTCGCCACCCCCGCCACGTCGTCCCCGTGCGAGGCGAACTTGCTCACCCCGGTGGCGACCTTGGAGCCCTGGAAGGCGTCTCCGATCCCGGGCAGGGCGGACCAGAGGGATTGGCCGGCACCGAGCCAGTCGCCCTCCCAGGCGCAGGGGCCGGCGGCACGGTGCTACGCCGGGCACGGCAGCGTGTCTGGGGGGGTCAGGCTTCTCCCGGGCCCTCTGGTACCCGGGTGCGCCGGTGTCCCCTGCTATCCTCCAGCTCCCTCGCGAACTCGCGCATCTCGACCACGAGTGTGCGCCCCTTGCACGCCAGCACGGTCCTCGCCAGCATGTCGGCCGGCATCTCACGCCTTCGCGCGAGGGCCATCGGCGACACCCCGCGTCGGGCTGCGAACCCCACGCTCCCGACCAGGGCCACGTCGTCTCCGATGCGTGCTGCGGCGCTCGCAGTGCACCCCCGCTCAGTCCCAGACCAACCTCGGCCTCTTCTTCGCCCACGCGGCTCTCAGATACGGCACCTGCTCGGGCTCGACGCGTCCTATATTTAGTACGGTGCGCTGCACCACCTTCCCGCCGACGCGCTTGTTCTCCACGACGGACGCGTAGAGCATCTCGCTGCCGTCGGCGGCCCTCTTTCGCTGTACCCTGACGAACAACTTCCCACCCACCATTTGATAGTGCTCTTATCTTAGAACTTCCCACTACATTCTAACACATATGGGACATGGGACGGGCAGGCCGAGCGACTATCTCCCACTACCGGGAAGAGAAAGGCCCCAATGGAGCCCCACTGGGCCCACCAGGCTCCCAACCGCGTGAGTACCGCCCACTTGGGTTAATGACATTGTGGTTGAGCTCTATCCTCGCGAGGAGGGGCACTCTCTTCCCCACTGGCGCGTCGGCGTTGGCGTTCGTGTAGTACACGATGTGGCGACAATCAGTTCACATCACACAGAGACGGGAATGTATGTATACTATGAAATTATGAATATAGTATATTTATAGTGAAGATCATTTAAAGGATATAAGTGCTTTATGAAATTATATGGACAACCGTTTGATTTAATGCAGTATATTTATGGATATTCTCAGAAACCTATCATCAGAGCATGTATTCGCTTTAATGGAAAATTGAAAAGTGAAAGCTTAAAAAGAGCAGTAAAAGTGTTGAGTTCAATTTATCCAATTTTACGATGTAAATATGAGATAAAAAAGGGAATCTGGAATGAAGATAGTATCTCGTATGAAAATCTGTTGACAACTATAAGCGCTAAAAGTGATTTTTCAATTTTTGAGAACGATTCATTACTGTCATCGCTTGAAATCGGAATTGATAGACCACTGAAAATCTATTGGATATGTGGCAAAAAGAGTGACTCTCTTTGTATAATTGCAAGTCATTTACTTTGTGATGGGAGAGGATTTGAGCAGCTGCTATATCTTCTGGCTGAATTATACTCTGGTAAGGAGATAGAAACACAGATAAATACGAATAGAAGTTTTGCTCAGATAACCAGTAGATTTACCATGATGCAAAAGATAAAAATTTTATGCTCAAAGACGCGGGCAGAAAGTATGGATGCGAAACTGCATTTACCGCTTAATGAAGGTGGCCGAAAACCTAGGCTTATAACAAAACAAATCAATTTGTCTAAACTAGAACAATATCGTTCTTGCGTAGAAGGGTATAGACCCAACATAAATGATATTTTGTTAGCAGCATATATGCTGACATTACACAATATGTTCCGGTGGAACGACATTACCATTCCCTGCCCGGTCGATCTTCGCAGGTTCAACATAAACGCAAATAACTCCGTCTGTAATCTGACGGGAAATTATTATTGCCATGTTCGATTTAGTGACAATAGCACTTTTGAAAAGGTCTGCAATAGCATTTCTGCGCAGATGTGCGTACAGAAAAACAGTAGTCTGTGTCTCAAGGAACCGATTTTGCTACATATTCTATACCGTATGCTTCCTTTCTCGATCTTGAAAGAGGTGCTCTCCAATAAAATCTCCGTTCCTATGACCTCATATACAAATTTAGGGAAAATAGACGAAGCACGCCTTACGTTTCAGGAAGCCGCTGTTTCGGACGCTTTTATTGTTACCGCAGCTAAATTGGTGCCGTATTTCCAATTAGCTGTATCTACTTACAAGAGTAGGTGTACCCTTTCAGCGTGTACATATGCAAGTGGAAAAAGTTATGATTTAATTTGTTCTGTTATGAATAATATTTGCAATCTAATCGAAATCTTATGATCTGTAACACTTGAATGTCAGGTTGGCGCATTGCCCTGCCATTCGAGCAGAGACAGGTACGTGGGGTCGATGTTGAGCTTCCTGCGGAGTGTTAGCGCGGCCCTCCTCTACGTGAGGGAGGCAAGCGGGGCCCGCGCGGGCCCTAGGCCACCGAGCTGACATTCTCTCGCCCTCATGCGTGGCTCCCTTCTTCGCCCGCAGGGGTGGGGCCGCCCGCGACGGGGCCGCAGGGGAACCTCTTTTTTCACGGCCCTATCAGATTGAGAATGGGGGTGGGCAGGCCGCTGGGCGATCGGTGCCGTCGCCGCTCGCGCGGCGGGGGTCACAGGTGTTTTTGCCTTTTTAGCGTTTCTAGTTGAGTGCGTCGCCTGGGAGCATGACCTGACGATAGCACACGCCGCAGCTGTCCAGCACGGTGCGCGAGATCATTGCCCCGAGACTGCCGTGGTACTTGTCATCCAGGTAGACGACCTCGCCGATACCTGCCTGTACGAGCATCTTGGAACATTCTTGGCAGGGGAAGAGGGTCACGTAGACCGTCGCCCTGTGCATGTCCTTGAGCGATCCCCGGTAGTTGAGGATGGCATTGGCCTCCGCGTGGATGACGTAGTTGTGCTTGTCGTGCAGAGGGTCCTCCGAGCTCTCCCAGGGAAACTCGTCGTCGGTGATGCCGGCGGGCGTGCCGTTGTAGCCTACCGAGAGGATGCGCTGATGGATGTCGGCGATGCAGGCCCCGACCTGCGTGTTGGGGTCCTTGCTTCGGAGGCTCGCCGCAATGGCGACACGCATGAAGAACTCGTCCCACGAGATGACGTCCGAGCGCTTGCCGGGCATGAGGGATCCCTCCTCGAGGTTTGGTGTCAGGAGAAGGGTCGCATCGTTTGACACAAAAGTAAAAGGCCAGACGGCCTCTGCTCGCCTGGCCTGTCCATCCATGGTCGGGTGGACTGGATTCGAACCAGCGACCCCTTGACCCCCAGTCAAGTGCGCTACCAAACTGCGCCACCACCCGTTGTTTGCTCACCTTCTCGATGCGCAGATACTCAATCTATCACTCATCGCTTCCCTGGGCAAGTGACTTTTTGTTGCCATGCCCCATACATCAGGCAAGGTGCACAGACGGGTACGGGAGCTTCGAAGCCTCCCTCCTTTGATGGGGATTGTCCGACTGGCCGACCAGCCAAAGAGGCCTCTTGAAAGAGGTTGTCGTCGACCAGGGGGTTGCCATCGGCCAAAGAAGACGACGCAGCCGACCTTTACGAGACCTACGAGATCGGTGGGCGCCGCGCCCCCTCCTTCGTTCCTCGTGGATTCCGCTTGCCGAAAAACGTGGCCGTCTGTGGGGCGGGCAGTGATGTGGAATCGTTCTCACATCAGCTTGGGCTAGGCTAGGAACATCGAAAAGTTGCCGACGTCACAAATGTCACAGGCATCATACGCGACGCGGCGCTGCGCCTACGATGGGGGGAGTCCAACAATGAGCAACGAGTCCTGGCGTCCCAAACTGCATCTTGCGGCCTACAACGGGTCTGTGAGCGATCCCAACGGCCTCAACCAGTTTAGGGGCACGTACCACTTCTTCAGCCAGTACGCGCCCACCTATCCGCCCCATGCCGACAGCCCCCATGGCTGGGGGCATTTCGTGAGCAGGGATCTCGTCAACTGGGCCTTCCTCGGCTGCCACATCATGCCGGACTGCGAGAGCGATCGCGACGGCTCCTACTCGGGCGGGGCTTACGTCGCTGACGACGAGCTGTGGCTCTACTACACCGGAAACGTTCGTGACGGGGTGGGTGACGGCACCTATTCGGGGCGCCTCGCCAACCAGACGCTCATCAAGTCCTACAACGGCATCAACCTCGGTCCCAAGACCGTCGTGATGAGAAATGACGCCTATCCGTCCTACTGCTCCTGTCATGTTCGCGACCCCAAGGTGTGGAAGCAGAATGGGAGGCTCCATATGCTGCTCGGGGCCCGCACGCGCAAGGACAGTCGTGGGTCCATCCTCTGCTACGACTCTGATGACGGCCTCAGCTGGACCATGTCGGGGTCTGCCACGAATCTGGAGGACAAGCCCTTCGGCTACATGTGGGAGTGTCCCGATCGCATCGTCCTGGGTGGGCGCGAGTTCCTTGGGACCTGCCCCCAGGGCATGGCCAGATCAGGGGATCCCGACGATCCTGAGAGGCTTACCTGCCAGAACGTCCATGCCGCAGGCTACTTCCCCGTGAAGGGCACGATCCTCGATCTCATGGGGCAGGACCGGGGTCTCATGGGCGCCGAGGCACCACACCCCTCCGTCGACTCCTCCACCTTCCGTGACTGGGACTATGGCTTTGACTACTACGCCTGCCAGACCCTCGTGGACGAGAAGGGGCGTACCCTGCTCATCGGCTGGATGAGCCTCCCGCACGACGAGGATGACGTGCGCCCCTATGATAACCCCACCAACAGCTGGAAGGGCTGTCTTACGGTGCCGCGCGAGCTCACGCTTGACGAGGGGAGTGGCCTCATCCTGCAGAGTCCGGTAGCCGAGTTCGATGCCCTGCGCAAGGAGGCACATGAGCTCAAGAAGACCGCGACCGGCTATTCCGTCACACTCAATCCCAAGATGGCCGACGTCGTTGTGGATGGTATAGCAGGCGAGCTACATGTCAGCTTTGGTGACTTTGCCACCCTTGACGTCGCAGGCGGTCTCGCCACCCTGAGCTTTACCGATGATGAGGTGGGCCAGGGGCGCAAGGTGCGTCGTGCCAAGGTCGAGGCCGTGCGCGACCTGCGCATCATCGTTGACACCTCAGTCCTCGAGATCTACCTCAATGGTGGCGAGACGGTCCTCTCGACACGCTACTTCCAGGAGGCAGATGCCCTTGAGCTTCAGGTAGACTGTGCGGCGGGCTCTGCGCTCGCATACGAGATGGACACCTTGAGTATCGACTATCTTGTGGATCGCTGATGCGTGGGGTATGACTCCCTGGTCCTGTGCCATTCGGTGCCACCGAGTGGCACAGGCATCGCGCATGCGGGGCCTCACCGAGTGGCACGCCGTGTAAGTGTCTGGCACGCCGTGTGGGCGTCTTCGCTCAGGCTGTTGTGGGCCTCTCCCTGCATGCGTCTTCAAACTGCCCTATCGCACGCAGAACGGGAGGAAAGCAGCTCTGGTCTGTCTCCATCTCGAACAGAAGCTCGTTTGTCAGCTCCGAGCGCTCACGATAGGCACCGCTGACCACGGCGTGACCGTTGCGAGTCATACTCACACTAAACTGAAGCTCATCCTCCCAGAGCATGCTGTACGTTGCCTTGCCTTCCAGCAGGTCATAGCATAACTGCAGCTGGTCTTTGAACCTGCGCAGCGCTCCCATGTCAGAGATGATGCGCTCGCGGCGAACAGAACAGTTGCCTATGTCTATCCCCAATGTGCAGGTGATGCAGCATTCGTCCTCACTATCGCCCAAGACCTCCAGCAGGCTCATCTCTATTCGCTCGTTGGCGTCGCGACCATTCAGACGCAGTCTCATGTCGATTCCTTTCAGCCTTAACTATACCAAGGTAGCCCGATCTCGCTTATGGGGTAGTGCGTGCGGTACTCTATCAAAGCCTAGTCCTCGTTCCAGAGCGTACCAGACCGGTGCGCTCACGTGTACTTGAGTGAGGTTTACCGGGTGTGTGACGTGCCGCACCCACCTTTGGAAGGTACGGCACAAATCAGCCTGACCTGCTGCAGTGCCCGCAGGGGTCCAGAGGTCGCCTGGACCCACACTGCGTGATGTCCCTGAACGTGCAACCCCGTACGTTTACCGCCGAGTGAACAGCGCACGTTGTGCCGCCGCTCCTAGGAAGGCGGCACGACATCGATCAGCGCTACGTTTTTGGGAAGCACCTTCCTCTCCCCCACGTTCAGCTCGCGCTCGAAGATCATAAGGCTGAAGTCTGCGTAGTTCGCGAAGGTGTAAAGACCCGTATTGCCCAGCTTGGACGTGTCGGCGAGTAGGACGGTTCGTTTTGCCCGCCGCGCCACCATTCTCTTGAACTCGACCTCTTGGTAGGAGCGAATGGTTGGGCCCTCGGGCGAGAAGCCATCGCAACCAAGAAATGCGACGTCGACGTTGACGCTCTCCATGGATCGCAGGGCCCAAGACCCCACGCATGAGTTGCTCTTCGTGTGATAGAGCCCTCCCGTTACGAGGATCTTGCTGCCCGAGCGCGCGAGTGCTTGGCAGACGTCGATCGAATTCGTGATGACGGTGAGGTCGGAGCGCAGGGCAAGGAGCGACGCGAGGCAGAGCACGGTGGTGCTCGTGTCGAGGAACACGGCCGCATCTTGTGGGGTAAGGCGGGCGGCGCGCTCGGCGATGGCGGTCTTTTCCGCGAGGTGAAGTGACTCCCCCTTCTCGGAGTAGTCGCGCTCGGGCATCGGCGTCGCAAGTGTCACGAAGCCATGACGCTTGGAGATGACGTTTCTCTCTTCCAGCGTCACAAGGTCCTTGCGGATGGTCTCGGTGGTCACGCCAAGCAGCTCGGAGAGTCCTGTCACTGTCGCCTTGCCGTGGGCCATGACCTCGTGGAGGATCCGTTCCCTGCGATCGTCTCCGGATGCGCTCATCACCATGGCCTCTCTCATCGATGCGCTGCTCGCTTGCCAGGGAGCGCGTCTCTATATGCCCTCTCCCAGTATAGGTACATTGGGTACTTTGTTTTGACATCAAAAACAAAGAAATTTATTTGTAAACATGGGCTATACAAAATCAAAGTATGTTTACTTGAAATAAAAGAGAAAACCAATTAATTGTGTTTGATATACTGTAGAAAAAAAGGCAGTTAAGATACTCCCCTACCTCCAGCAGCGCATCTAGAAAGAAAGCCGCATGCCCGCATGCTATGACTCCCGTATGTCATTCTCATCCTCACGCTGATCTCGTGCAGCTAGGGCCACCATGCATGTTATATGCTCAGACGATAACGCTTAACCCACACGGCCTACAGCCCCAAGAACCCGTATGGGCGCAGGGAAACGTGGGCGGCTTAGTGCCCGCCAGCCTGCGGGGCACTTACTCAACGGTATTTGCCCAGTTGGCGAGAAAAACATGGTACCCGAGAATCTGGCGGGCGGGTCACCGTGGACGGGGAGCTTGGGCGGACGCGGGCAATGGGGAGCGGACGGAGTGGTGTGCGATGGAGCGGGAAGGCTTCTTTGAGCGTACGTACGAGTTGGTGCGGCAGATTCCCAGGGGTCGCGTCGCCAGCTACGGGCAGATTGCGGCGATGCTGGGCCAGCCACGCAAGGCACGCTTCGTCGGCTTTGCCATGCACGCAAGTCCTGGGCAGGCTGCGGGCGTCCCCTGCCATCGCGTCGTCTTCAAGGATGGGTCACTCGCTGCGGGCTACGCCTTTGGCGGACCTTCCGTCCAGCGTCAGCTGCTCGAGGAAGAAGGCGTCGTCTTTCTTCCTGACGGACGTGTTGACATGAGCACCTGCCGATGGGAAGCGTGATGAACTTCAGCTTGCGATCCTGCCCGCAGGCGTGATGTGAGTGATTCACTCACATCGTTGTCACGAAGTGAGTGATTTTTCCCACGGAATCCGATGCTGTTATAACAGGTAAACATACATATGCGCAGCTCAGACGCTTACTGAATAAAGTCTCGATGTGAGTGATTCACTCACTTCAGGTTTGTGATGTGAGTGAATCACTCACATCGTGCGCCGGTGCCGGTGCCGCTGGCGCAGGCAGGCTCAGCGCTCGAACTGGCTGCGGTAGAGCTCGGCATAGAGTCCGCCTGACGCCAAAAGATCGTCGTGGGTGCCTGTCTCCATGACGCGGCCGTCTTGCATTACGACGATGCAGTCCGCGTTGCGTATCGTCGAGAGCCTGTGCGCCACTACCAGCGAGGTCCTGCCCTCCATCATCCTGTCGAAGGCGTCCTGAACCTGCAGTTCCGTGCGCGTGTCGATGGAGCTCGTCGCCTCGTCGAGCAAGAGCACCGCTGGGTCCTGTAGCATCACGCGTGCGATGCAGAGGAGCTGGCGCTGCCCTGCCGAGAGGAGCCCCGCCCCCTCTCCGACGACGGTATCGTAGCCCTCTGGCAGCTGCTCTATGAACTTGTGCGCGTGCGCCCGCGTGGCGGCTGCGATGACGTCATCGTCCGTGGCGGTGGGGACGCCGTAGCGGATGTTGTCGCGCACGCTTCCCCTAAAGAGCCAGGTCTCCTGTAGGACCATGCCAAAGGACGAGCGGAGCGACCTGCGCGTGAGCTCGCGCAGGTCCACGCCGTCGAGGAGAATCCTTCCCTTGTCCACATCGTAGAACCTGAGCAGCAGATTGATGAGGGTCGTCTTGCCGCAGCCCGTGGGTCCGACGAGGGCGAAGCGCCTGCCCGGGGCGACGTGCAGGTCGATGTCTTTGAGGAGCTCCTGGTCCTTGTCGTAGGAGAACCACACATGCTCGACGTCGAGCCGTCCCTGCGGCTCCACAAGATTGAGCGCCCGGGGTGCGTCAGGGGTCTCCTCGGTTGCGTCGAGCAGTGCGAAGAGCCTGCGCGTCGAGGCGAATGCCGCTTGGACCTGCGTCACTACGGAGGAGATCTCGTTGAAGGGCCTCATGTACTGGTTCGTGTATGAGAGGAAACTCTGCACCTGCCCCACCGTCAGCACGCTGGGCCAGCCACCGATCACGCAGACGCAGCCCACGATGGCGACGGCCGCGTAGGTGAGGTTGTTGACGACGCGCGTGGAGGGGTTCGTGAGCGAGCTGACGAACTGCGCCCTCTCCCCTGCGACATAGAGGCGTCTGTTGATCTGGGCGAAAGTGGCGCTCACCTCAGCGCCTTGGGCAAATGCCGACACGAGCGCCTGGTTGCCCATCATCTCCTCGGTGTAGCCACCAAGCTCGCCCTGGATCTCCTGCTGTGCGCGGAAGCTCGAGGCAGAGTGTCGTGCGATCCAGCTCGCGGCCAGTACGGAGAGCGGTGTCAGCACGAGCACCACGAGCGCCACGGGGACCGAGAGCGCACACATGTAGCCGATCGTGACCAGAATGGTCATGACGCCGCCGAAGAGCTGGGTGAACCCCTGGAGGAGCCCCTGCCCCACCGCGTCGACGTCGTTGATCACGCGGCTCAGGAGGTCACCGTGGGAGTGGGAGTCGATAAACGACAGGGAGAGCACGTTGAACTTGGCATAGGCCTCGTCGCGCAGGTCGCGTGACGTCTCATAGGCGAGTCGATTCGTGCAGTATAGGGAGATCCACTGTGTGAGGGCGGCACCGACGACGGTGACGGCGAGCCATCGCAGCGTCAAAAGCAACTCCGAGAAGTCCACCTGTCCCACAGCGAGAATGTGATCGATGGCCTGTCCGATGAGGATGGGTACGTAGAGTTGGAGGACGACCGAGATGGCCGCCGTGACAAACGACAGGGCGAGCGAGACCCAGTGCGGCCGGGCATAGCCCATGAGTCGCCTTATCAGCTGCCAGGTTGAGAGGTCGCTTGGCTCGAGGACCTGATCGTGTGCAAACCCCTTGTCGTCATCGCCTCGTATTGACGTGAGGGCGGTCGATGCGCTCGTCGCGCCGGAGTAAGGGTTGGCCATCAGGCGGCCACCTCCTCGGCCGAGAGCTGCGAGAGACAGATCTCGCGATAGATCTCGCTGGCCTCAAGCAGCTCCCTGTGGGTGCCAAGGCCGACCACCCTGCCGTGGTCGAGCACCAGGATCCTGTCGGACTGCATGACTGCCGAGACGCGCTGGGACACGATGACGGCACTCGTCTTTCCCCCAAGCTCGCGAAGCGCCCTGCGCAGACGCGCGTCCGTCTTGAAGTCGAGGGCTGACGCCGAGTCATCGAGGACCACGAGGCGAGGTGAGCCGACGAGCGCACGGGCGATCGTGAGGCGCTGGCGTTGGCCGCCCGAGAAGTTCTTGCCCCCTGCCTCTACGGCCCCATCGAGGCCGAGCGGCTTCTCGCGGACGAAGTCTGCGGCCTGCGCGCGCTCGAGCGCACGCCAGAGCTCGTCGTCATCGGCGTCGGGCCTTCTCCAGAGAAGGTTGGATCGGATGGTGCCCGAGACGAGAGACGCCTTCTGTGGCACGATCGAGACGAGCGAGCGTAGCTGTGCGATCGGGTAGTCACGCACGTCATGCCCAAGCACCTCGATCGTCCCTGCGCTCACATCGTAGAGGCGCACAAGTAGGCTCACGAGGGTCGACTTGCCTGATCCGGTGCCGCCGATGACGCCGAGGGTCTCGCCCTGGCCAAGCGTGAGCGTCACGTCGCCCACGGAGGGGAGCTGCGCTCCCGCGTACGAGAAGCTCACGTGGTCGAGTGCCAGTGCGCTCGCGCAGGGATCGACCGCGAGCGGCTCACCAGCCGTGTCGCGAACGGACGGCTCCGTGTCGAGCACCTCCATGACGCGCTGGGCCGATGCTGACCCGCGGTTGAAGAGCACGACGAGGTTTGCCACATAGACGATGGCCACGAGCGTCTGGCTCATGTAGTTCACGAAGGCCATGACCTGACCCTGGCGCAGGTCTCCCACGCTCACCTGCACGGCACCTGTCCAAAGTATGGCGACCACGCCGAGGTTCATGACGAGGAGGGTCGCGGGGTTGAGCAGTGCCGACAGGCGTCCGACGGCGACGGCGACGTCGGTCTGTTCTTTTGAGGCGGCGTCGAAGCGCTTGGTCTCGCTTCCCTCCCTGCCAAAGGCGCGGATCACGCGTACGCCCGAGAGTGCCTCACGCGTGATGCGAAAGACCAGGTCAAGCTTCTCCTGCATCAGGCGAAAGAAGGGTACGGAGCGTGACATCACGAACCAGAAGACGAGCGTGATGACAGGTACGCAGAGGAGGAAGACCAAACCCAGCTTGAGGTCGATGAGAAGTGCCGCCACGATTGAGCCGATGCCCAGGATGGGAAAGCGCATGAGCTGCCTAATTCCCATGGCCACGGCCAGCTGCACCTGGTTCACGTCGTTGATGGTGCGCGTCACGAGGGAATCTGCGCCAAAGCGGTCCATCTCGGCGGCGGAGAGGCTCATGGTCCTCCTCATGAGGTCGTCGCGCAGATCGGTGCCGACGCCCTGGGCGACGAGCGCGGCCATCTTCTGGCATATGAGTGTGAAGCCATAGCCGACGAGTGCGAAGCACACGAGTAGCGCGCCATAGCGAAGGACCGCACCGACATCGCGATTGTGGACGCCCTCGTCTATCATGCGGGCTATGACGAGCGGTGTGATCAGGTCGAAGATGACCTCCACGACCTTGGACAGGGCGCCTATGATGGTCTTGCCCCTATAGGGGCCAAGGTATTTTCTCAGGAGCTCGAACATGCTCCTCACTCCGTTCCCAACTGCTCGCTGAGCTCCAGCCACTCGTCCTCGAGCGACGAGATCTCTGCCTCGGCGCCATTCACCCTCTTTTGCCCCTCAAGCAGGGCCTCGAAGTCCGTGGGGTCTATCGATGACAGTGCCTGCCTCAGGTCGTCGAGCAGCTCGCGCTGCCTGGCAAGACGCCGCTCGACAGAATCGAGGCGCTTTTTGGCCTCGCGACGCGACTTGTTCGAGAGGGCCTGCCCTGACGGTCCTGTGGGTGCCTTCGGTGTCGCAGCCGGGACGACCTGTGTCGAGCGCTCCGCATGAGGGGCGCTAGCCCTTCCCCTCGCAGCGCTGCCACCGTCACGTTCTCGAGACTCGAGCAGCGCAAGGTACTCGTCCACGCCGCCCGGGACGTGCCTGACGTTTCCACCGATGAGCGCGAACTGGTCGTCTGTGACGCGTTCCATGAGGTAGCGATCGTGCGTCACGAGGATGAGCGTACCGGGCCAGCCGTCGAGCAAATCCTCGAGGACGGCGAGCATGTCGGTGTCGAGGTCGTTTCCGGGCTCGTCGAGCACGAGGACGTTGGGCTCGTCGAGAAGCACGCACATGATGGCCAGGCGGCGGAGCTGTCCGCCCGAGAGATCGTGTACGTAGGTTGGCCATTCGCGCCGCTCGAAGCCAAGGCGCTCCAGGAACTGCTCGAAGCTCTGCTCTTTGCCGTCGATGACGGCAAAGCGCCTGTGGCTCGCGACGAGCTCGCCCAGGCGCCAGTCGCCTCGCTCGCGAAGGGCGTCGAGGTTCTGTGACAGGACGCCGAAGCGCACCGAGGCACCTATTCGGACCAGGCCCGCGCTTGGTGTGAGCCGCCCGGTCATGAGCGCGAGGAGCGTGGACTTGCCGACGCCGTTCTCCCCGAGGATGCCTATGCGCTCGCCGGGGCCTACGAGCCAGTCGATGCCGTCGAGCACGACCTTCTTGCCATAGGAGGCACAAGCGCCCCTCATCTCGATGACCTGCTTGCCGAGGCGGCTCACGGCAAGGCGCTTGAGCTCTATGTCGTTTCTAAGGGGTGGATCGTCAGCGACGAGCGCGCGAGCGGCCTCGAGGCGGAACTTGGGCTTGGAAGAGCGGGCCTTGGCGCCGTGGGCAAGCCAGTTGAGCTCCTTGCGAAGGACGCTCTGGCGTCTCTCCTCCATGACCGCCGCCTGCCGCTCTCGCTCGACGCGCTGCTGTATGTAGGCGGAGTAGCCACCCTCGAAGGGGTCGATCCTGCCGTCATGGACCTCCCACATTCGCTCGCAGACCTCATCGAGAAACCAACGGTCGTGCGTCACGACGAGGAGCGCCCCCTGCCCCGGCTGCCAGCGCCCTTTTAGGTAATGGGCAAGCCAGGTGATGGCCCTGACGTCAAGGTGGTTGGTGGGCTCATCCATGAGAAGCACGTCCCAGCTGCCCATGAGCACGCGGGCGAGGTCGCAGCGACGGCGCTGGCCGCCCGAGAGCTCCCCCACCCGGGCGTCGCGGTCGATGTCCGAGAGAAGCTCGTCCATGATGGGGCGAAGCCTGGGGTCTGCGGCCCACTCGTACTCGGGCCTGTCTCCCACGACGGCGTGCAGGGCGGCGTCGGTATCATCGAGGCTGTCCGACTGGGCAAGGAGTCCCACACGGATGCCACTTCGGTATGTGATCGTCCCCTCGTCTGGCTCCATAAGGTGGGCGATGAGGTCGAGCAGCGTCGACTTTCCCTCACCGTTTCTGCCTACGATGCCTATGCGATCGCCCTCGTTGATACCGATCGTCTGGCTCACGAGGACCTGCTTGCCGGGCCACTCCTGGGAGATGCGCTCGCACCCTATGAGAATCCCCACCTAGCCGACCTCCCCTCTTGCGGCGCGCTCGACGCCTGCCCCATCGAGCAGTACGGCCAGTCGGCTCACGACCTCACGCGCGACCTCGCAAAGCGGAAGCGTCTCCAGCTGCTCGATACCCTTGGCACCCACGAATGTGACACGACTCGTGTCGGCCCCAAAGGTCGAGTCCTTGCGGGAGACGTCATTGGCGACGATGAGGTCTGCCTGCTTGCGCTCGAGCTTGGCTTTCGCGTTCTCGATAAGCTTGTCGGTCTCTGCCGCGAAGCCGATGACGATGCGATCGCCCTTCGTGCGCCCAAGCTCGGCCAGGATGTCTTTGGTCTCTTGAAGCTCGATCGAGAGGAGCTGATCCGTGTCCTTCTTGAGCTTGCGGTTTGCGGGATGGGCGGGGGTGTAGTCCGCCACGGCCGCCGCGCAGACGGCGGCATCGGCGCCGTCGAAGGCCTCACGTGTCGCGTCGTACATCTGGGCGGCGGACACCACGTCCACGCGCCTCACGCCGGCAGGAGTGACAAGCGTACAGGGTCCAGAGACAAGCGTGACCTTGGCCCCGCGAAAGGCTGCCTCAGCCGCGATGGCATAGCCCATCTTGCCCGTCGAGCAGTTGGCGATATAGCGTACGGCGTCTATGGCCTCATGGGTAGGGCCAGCGTTCACGACGATGCGCCGACCCGCAAGATCGTGACTGACATGGCCCTGTTCGCCTAGCAGGGCGAGAGCAGAGCAAACGATGTCGTCCACGTCCGCAAGCTTGCCCTCACCCACGTCGCCACAGGCGAGCCGCCCGCTCTTGGGACCGACGAGAAAGACGCCGCGCTCGGTAAGTGCCCTGACGTTTGCCTGCGTCGCGGGATGCTGCCACATGTGCACGTTCATGCCCGGTGCCACCAGCACGGTACGGTGCATGGCCAGAAGCGTGGTCGAGAGCGCGTCGTCCGCGATGCCCAGGGCCATCTTTGCGATGACGTTTGCCGTTGCGGGCACGACGACGCAGAGCTCGGCGGAGTCTGCCAGGCTGACGTGCGGTATGGGGGTATCTGGATTTCCGTAGAGGCTCGTCACGACGGTGTGGCCGCTCAGGGCCTCGAAGCTCGCCGTCCCCACAAAGCGGCAGGCGTCTTCGCTCATCACGACACGCACGTCGCAGCCCGCCTTCTGGAGGCCCCTGAGGACCTCGCAGGCCTTGTAGGCGGCGATGCCACCACACACGGCGAGCACGACAGATGCCCGCGCGCTCATGCCCCATCCCCTTCGATGACGAGGATCCTGTGACAGTAGGGACACTCGGTGATTGGTCCTTGGTTGAGCGCGGCCGCGAGTTGGCTGGGTTGGAGTCGCACGCGACAGGTGCTCGGCATGTTGCCGCTCAGCACCTCGACCGCAAGCCCACCGAAGCGTCTCATCGTCCGCTCGTAGCTCTCCTGGGTCCTCTCGTCGAGAGCCCCGAGCAGCTCCTTGCGCTCCTTGGCCAGCGCAGCGGCCCTGTCCATGAGACTAGAGATGTCCCTCTCCTTGGAGGCGACAAGTTCGCGCCTCTGGGCGTCAAGGCGTTCGAGCAGGGAGAGGGCGTTTGACTCGGCCTTGCGAAGCTTCTCCGTGAGCTGGGACTTTTCCGACCTGTTATGCGAGAGCTTCTCGAGCTTCTTGGCAATCGTCGAGAGCTGCTCCTCGTAGCCCTTGATCTGGCGGTAGTTGGTCTCTGTCAGGGCGGTCTGCCTGACTTGTTGCTGCGCCTCGAGGAGGCGCTCGCGCTCCTCGTCGCCCTCCTCGATCTCCATCTCGTCATCCTTGCGCTGGCCCACGATGTGCGAAAGTTCGCTTTGGAGCTTCCTCTTTGACCGCTTGACGACCTCGAGCTTCTGCTCCTGTGGCATGGACTTGAGCCGTGCGCTTATGCGCATCAGGGTGAGGTCTATCTCCTGGAGCCTAAGCAGGGCCTCATGGTCTCTCATGCTTCTCCCTTGGTTGGGTACCGATGGTGCTGGGCCTAGCGTGCGGACGAGACGATGCGAAGGAGCTCTTGCGCAAAGCGATCGAGCTCGTCTGTGCCCACGCGCTCGTCAAACGAGATGCGCAAAGACCCGAGGGCGGCCTCGCGCGGTATTCCCATGGCGAGAAGGACATGGCTCGCGTCGAGCGAGGCCGAGGAGCAGGCAGAGCCTGCCGAGACCTCAAAGCCCGCCTGGTCGAGCCTCAAGACGAGCGTCGGCGAGTCGAGCCTGCGCGTCATGACAGAGACGATGCCCGGCAGACGGCCCTCGTCTAGCTGGGCTGTCGTCGTGGGCAGGATGCCCGTCTTGGGGGCGCAGAGCCTGTCGTAGAGGGCCTGGGCACGACCTTCCACCTCAAGGCGCCTCGCCTCAAGGCCGTCTGAGCAGAATCTTGTCACGGCCGCGAAGGCGAGTGCTCCCCTCACGTCCTGGGTGCCTGGCCTTCTGCCTCCCTCCTGGCCGCCACCGAACTCGCGTGGCCTGAAAGGGCAGCGGCTGCGCAGCACGAGGGCCCCGACGCCCACGGGACCACCTATCTTGTGCGCGGACAGGCTCACGCCGTCTACGTCCTCAAGCGCAAGCGGGATCTTCCCAAAGGCCTGTGCGGCATCGGTGTGCATGAGGGCACCCGCCTCGTGTGACGCTGCGGCAAGCTCCGCCAGGGGTTGGACGATGCCCGTCTCGTTGTTGGCGCTCATGATGGAGACGAGCGCCACGTCATCTGCCAGGACGGCGTCCAGCGCATCTGGCGAGACCCTACCGTCTGTGCCGGGCCTCACGAGCGTCACCGTAAAGCCCTCGTCCCTGAGCGAGGGAGCGACGTCGATCTCGGAGTCGTGCTCTATGGCTGAGATCACGATGCGTCTCCGCCTGCGGTCACGTCCTCGGGCACCCTCTGCCATGCCGTGGAGGGCGAGGTTGTTGGATTCGGTGCCACCTGAGGTGAAGGCGAGGTCCTGGGGCCTGAAACCACCCCCTAGGGCGCTCGTGATGTCCCTGCGTGCGCCGTCAAGCGCACGGGCTGCCCTGCGACCCAGGGTATGGAGGGAGTTGGGGTTGGCGCCGGCAAAGGGCGAGCGGTCGTAGTCTGCCTCGGCCTCAAGGGCCTCGCTGCGCAGGGGCGCCGATGCGGCGTAGTCCAGATACAGGTGGCTCAGCGCAGTCTCGTCCACAATCAGACGCTCCTCAGCAGACCCATGCGCCCGGCCTCGCGGATGGCCCTGACGTTGTCCGCGCGGTTGGCGCTGAATATGGTCGTGCCCGCAACGAGCGCGCGGGCGCCGTCGCGTACGACCCGCGTGGCGTTGTCTGCGCCTATGCCGCCGTCAACCTCGATTATCGGACGTACGCCATGCTCCTCGCACATGGCCGTGAGCTGGCGAAGTTTCCTGTGGCAGGTGCCGACGAAGTTCTGGCCGCCAAAACCGGGGTTCACCGTCATCACGAGGACGAGGTCGAGCGCATCGAGCACTGCCTCGAGCGAAGCTATCGGCGTCGCGGGGTTCAAGGCTATGCCTGCCTTTGCGCCGGCATCATGTATCAGGCTCACGAGACGCTCGGCATGGGTCTGTGCCTCCCAGTGAAAGGTCACGATGTCGGCCCCGGCCTCCAAGAACCACGGGACGCACTCCTCTGGGTTCGAGACCATGAGGTGCACGTCTAGGGGAAGCGAGCTCGCCTTCTTGACCTGCCTCAGAATGGAGGGCCCAAACGAGAGGTTAGGCACAAAGTGCCCGTCCATCACGTCATAGTGCAAGAGGTCTGCGTCAGCCACCGCATCCAGCTCCTCACCCAGGCGCGTGAAGTCGGCGGAGAGAACCGATGGTGCCACGAGCACGTCATCATCCAACATGGGTTCCTCCCATCAGTTTGCCGTAAGACCGTAGAACTCCTCGTCGGGAATGCGCGAGAGCAGCGTGTGTGCCGCCTCGTCGACATTGCTTCCCTCATAGAGGATGGCATGGACGGCAGCGGTTATCGGCGTCTCGATGCCTCGCTCGCGAGCGAGCTCGCAGACGCTCACGACCGCGCGCGCCCCCTCGACGACCATGCCGGTCGCGCTCTCGTAGCCCTCAAGCGACGCCCCATGGGCGAGCGCCATGCCAAAGGTGCGGTTACGAGAGTGCACGGAGGTACAGGTGACGATGAGGTCGCCCATGCCGGCAAGACCCATGCAGGTCATGGGGTTTCCCCCCATCGCGTGAACGACGCGGCTCATCTCGGCAAGTCCGCGGGTCATGAGCACCGCCAGTGCGTTGTCCCCAAGGCTCGTCCCCGCGCAGACGCCGCTGGCGATGGCAATGACATTCTTGACCGCCGCACAGACCTCGATGCCCCTCAGGTCGTCGGTGCGGTATACCCTGAAGCGGCGGCTCAGGAAGAGACCCTGAAAGAGTGACGAGACGCTCGCGCGCTCAGATCCCACGACGGCGGCCGAGACCCTGCCTTGGCAGACCTCCTCGGCATGGTTGGGACCCGAGAGCGCTGCCACGCGCCCAGGGTTGCCGAGGACGTCGGAGACCACCTCCGTCATGAGAAGGTGCGAGCCTGGCTCGATGCCCTTGGTGAGGACGAGCATGGGCACGTCTTCGCCCACAAGGCCGACGAAGCCGCCGAGCACGTTTCGCAGGTGGTTGGAGGGGACGGCGATCACGATGGCATCCGCCCCCCTGACTGCCTCGGCCGCGTCACTCGTCGCGGCGATCGTGGCGGGGAGCACGTAGTCACGCAGATGGCGGGGGTTCGTGTGCTGCTCGTTTATCGACTGGGCGACCTCGGGCGAGTGCGCCCACATGACGACTCGCCTTGCGTTCTCGCTCACGAGGCCGGCTGCGGCCGTACCCCACGACCCTGTGCCCATGACCAGAACTGTATCCAGCATACCTTAGCGTCCCTTCCTGGCGGAGTCATCCTTGTGCAGCGAGAAGCGGCTTTCCTTTCCTGTGGCGAGCCTCTTGACGTTTTCCCGGTGGCGCCAGAGGGCGACGATACAGGGGATGAAGACGAAGATCGATGCCACGGGATCCATCTTGAAGAGGAGTCCAAGGAAGGGCATCGTGAGGGCGGCAGCGATCGAGCCGAGTGATATGTAGCGCGTCGGGATGACGAGTACCAGGAAGATGGCGAAAGCCGAGAGCGCCATGGGCCACAGGAGCACAAGGCCCGCCCCAAGCCCCACAGAGATACCCTTGCCGCCATGAAAGCCAAGGTAGGGAGAAAATATGTGACCGAAGATGCAGGCCATGAACACGAGGGAGAGACAGGGGGCGAAAGGACCTGCGGCCGACATCGCCCCCCAGCCTCCGCCGCTCGCGAGGCCGAGGCCGAAGCGCGCCACCGCCATGATGACAAGGCCCTTTCCCATGTCGAGCAAAAACGTCTTGCCGGCGGCCTTGCCGCCTGCGGCACGCGCCACGTTGGTCATGCCGATGTTTCCCGATCCGACCGTGCGCACGTCGACGTGCTCGGGAGATCCCTTGGCAACGACCAGGCCGAAGGGTATGCCACAGACGAAGTAGGCTGCGAGCATGAAGGCGGCCGTGCAGATGATGATGGGAGCCGTCACTTCGGGTTCTCCTTTCCCCTGAACTTGAGGCGGATGGGCGTCCCCTCAAGCTCGAGGCTCTCACGCAGGCGGTTCTCGAGGAAGCGCTCGTAGTTGTCATCGACGAGGTCAGGTGCGCTGCACCAGAAGGTGATGGTGGGGGGCTTGGTGGCCGTCTGGGTCCCGTAGCGGAGCTTGAGTCTGCGACCCTTGTCCGTGACGGTGTGACCGTCCTCGCGTATCCTGGAGATAAGCTCATTGAGCCGGCTCGTCTTGATCTGGGACGCACGCACGGCCGCGACCCTGACGGCCGTCTGGAGCACGCGGTCTATGGCCGCGCCCGTGAGGGCGGACGCGTTGACGACGGGGACCCAGCTGGCGTGACCCATGCGTTGGCTGAGGGAAGACGATAGCTCTCTGCGTTTCTCACCGCTGTCGATGAGGTCCCACTTGTTGAGCACGATGACGACCCCACAGCCACGCTCTACCGCCATGCCCAGAAGCTTCTGGTCCTGCTCGGTGATGCCGACCGTCGAGTCGACCACGAGCAGGCAGACGTCGGCCCTATCCATGGCCGCAAGGCCCCTCACGAAGCTGTAGTACTCGACATCCTCGTGGACCTGGGCCTTCTTGCGCATGCCTGCGGTGTCCACGAGGCGGATGGTCTGTCCCTTCCAGCTGATGAGGGTATCTGTGGCATCGCGGGTCGTGCCCGAGAGATCAGCCACGATGAACCGCCTCGTCTTCGCGAGGCGGTTCGCGAGCGATGACTTGCCCACATTGGGTCTACCGATGATGGCGAGGCCAAGAGCGGGGTTATCCGTCGCATCGTCCTCGGTCTCGGGCAGGACGTGGACGATATCGTCGAGGAGGTCCCCTGTACCGTGGCCATGGCCCGCCGATATCGGCCTTGGTTCTCCGACGCCGAGCGAATAGTAGTTCCAGCTCTCTAGGCTGGCGCTTGGGTCATCGATCTTGTTGACCACGAGGAAGAGGGGCTTCTTGGACGCCCTCACGACGCGGGCGACCTCCTCATCCTCGTCGGTGACGCCCACCGAGCCATCCACGACGAAGACGATCGCATCCGCCTCGTCGCAGGCGACGATCGCCTGCTCGCGAATGTGCGGCGCGAAGGCGTCTTTGCTTTTGGTCGTCTCTATGCCGCCCGTGTCTATGAGCACGAAGTCGCGGCCGTTCCAGTCACAGTCGTGGTAGGAACGATCGCGGGTGACGCCGCTCGACTCGTGTACGATGGCGTCGCGGCTCGCGGCAAGTCGGTTAACGAGGGTGGACTTACCTACGTTAGGCCGTCCCACAACAGCTACCTTGGGCTTGGGCATTGCACTCCTCAACTACGCTCACAGTCCGACTAAGTGTAGCAGCATTCGAGTCCACGAGATGGGCAAAGATGAACACAAGGGCGGCAGAGGGACCCGTGCCCCGCACGGCAGACGGCGGGGCTTGGGACTCACACCCCGACGCCCTCTGTCCCCACGAGCCTTCCGATGGCAGCGATAACGTCGTCTATCTGGGACTGGGGTGTCGAGGCGCCCGCCGTGACGCCGATGTTCTCTGCACCCTTGAACCACGAGCCCTCGAGCTCCGACGAGGACTCTATGTGATGCGTCCTTGGGCAGAACGTCGAGCAGATCTGGGCGAGGCGCGTCGTGTTGGCCGAATTGCGACCACCGATCACGACCACGATGTCGGAGTCGTTCGCGAGCTTGGCCGCAGCCTCCTGCCGAAGCGACGTGGCCTCGCAGATCGTGTCGATGACACGCAGCTCCTCGCACCTCCCTACCAGGGCAGAGACGAGCTCCCTTAGGTTGTGGCGTGACTGTGTCGTCTGTACGACGACACCCACCTTGCGTCCGAGTGCGATGTCATCGAGATCGGCCGGAGTGGACACGGCGATGGCACCCGGGGCGTGCCCGAGCGTCGCCTCGACCTCCGGGTGTCCCGCCTCACCGAGGACGAGCACCGTGTAACCCTTCTGGACGAGCCTCTCGGCTGCCTGGTGCGCGCGAATGACGAAGGGGCAGGTTGCGTCGAGCACCACGTCATGAGAGGCATGGGCAGCCCGCTCCTCGGTGGGTGTGACGCCATGGGTCCTGAGCAAGATGGTGCCGCCGGGCTTCTCGGAGGCGCTCTCGACGACGCTGACGCCGCGTCTCTCGAGCTCCCTCACCACGCAGGGGTTGTGGATGAGAGGACCGAGCGTGTGAATGGGTCCCACGCCGTCTTGCGCCGCCTCCCGCGCCATGTCAAGGGCGCGATTGACGCCGTAGCAGGCGCCCGCCTCGTCGGCGACTGAGATCTTGGCCGTCATGCGATCGCCTCACATCTTTCCGGGGTGCTCGCTCCTGAGCTCCCCCACGAGGTCGTATACGGCGCGCATCGAGGCTCTCTCCATCGCGTCGGTTTGCTCCTTGCGACCACTCACGCCAAGCTCCGAGAGTTCGATGCAGCTGCCAGCCTTGAGGTAGACCCTCCCGAAGCGCTTCCAGTGCGTGCCCTTGGGCGTGATGTTGCGTGCCCCGACGATGGCCATGGGCTGCACCGGTGCCTTCGTGAGCCGAGCAATCAGGGCGAAGCCCTTGTGGAACTCTATCTTCTGGTCGTCCGACCTCACACGCGTTCCCTCGGGATAGATGAGCACGCACTCTCCGCGCTCGATGGCGTGCTGGGCACGGCGGATGAACTTCATGTCGGCCGTGCCCCGTACGACGGGGATGGCACCTACGCGGGAGAAGATCCAGGTGACCAGTTTGCTCTTGTCGAACTCGCTCTTATAGATGGGACGTACGCGCATGCCCCTGAACCAGAGTGACGCGACGGTGACAACGGGGTCGAGCATGGACTGATGGTTCATCACGATGATGCGTCCGCGCCTGTCGTTCCAGAGCAGCTCCGCGTCCTCTATCTTCCAGGGCCAGGCTATCTTGGTCGCAACGGTAACGACGACGATGATGATGCCGAGAAGGATGCGGCTGGGCAGCGGAAACTCGCGTATGCCATGGTCATAGTAGTCGTCGACGCTGTTGCCCCGAAAGGCGTGAAGCCTGTCTGCCTTGGACACTCCCTTCACGCTGCTCGATGCCCGCTCGCCCCTCGCCAACTGCCCGCTCATCGCCTGACCTCGTCAATCGCCGCGAGGACCTGCGTTACGACCTCGTCGAGGCGCAGGTCGGATGAGTCGATGTGGCGCGCGTCTAGGGCGGGCCTGAGCGGCGACTCCTCACGTGTCGAGTCGAGCCTGTCACGTCGGATGAGGTCGGCAAGGACGCTTCGCTCTGTCTTGACGTCCACCTGAACACTTCTGTCCATGGCGACATCCTTGCCCTGTCGCTGCGCTGCGCGGCGATGCGCCCTTGCCTTAGGGTCGGCGGTGAGGAAGACCTTGACGTCCGCGTGGGGAAAGACGACGGTACCCACGTCCCTTCCCTCGGCAATGACATCGCCGTTTGCGCCCAGCTGGCGTTGGAGGGCGACCATGGCCCTGCGCACCCCCGGGATCGCCGAGACCGCCGAGACGTGCTCATCCACCTGGGGCGTGCGGATGTCCCCTGTCACGTCCCTGCCGTCGAGCAGTACCGCCTGGCCGGCGTCTGTGGCGTCAAAGCTGATGTGAGCGCGCTTGGCGATCTCCGTCACGGCTGCCTCGTCAGAGCAGTCCACGTTGTTCTCAAGGCAGTCCAAGGTGACGGCGCGATACATCGCACCGGTGTCGAGCAGCGTCAGCTGACGTCGTGCGGCGACGGCTCTCGCGACGCTCGACTTGCCCGAGGCGGCCGGGCCATCTATGGCGACGATCATGGTGTCTACTCCTTCTCGAAGCTGTCTGCGACGTCAGCACCGAACAGCTCGGGCCTCCGCACCCTCTCGATGACCTCCTCGGGAGCAAGTCCCAGCGCACAGAGCGTGAACGTTTGACCATCACAGCTGAGCAGCTGCGAGCTCACGTTGGCAATCCTCATGTTCCAGAACGTCTTTACGGGCACGTCGAGGGCGGCACCCAGAAGCGCGCGGGAGACTCCCCCATGGGTGACGCAGGCGGTCCTGCCCTCCAGCGGGAAGAGCCTGTCGAGCACGCCCTTCGCTCGTGCAAGGAGGGTCTCGAAGCTCTCCGCGCCCGGCGCCGTGACGGAGTGGCCCTGTCCGTCAAAGGACCAGGGGAAGTGAAGGCCCCTCTTCGAGAGCTCCGATATCGTCAGGTCCTGAGCCGAACCAAACTCCATCTCCTGGAGGCCATCCTCGACCCTGCAGGGCACCTTGAGCCGCGAGGCGGCCTCCTCGGCGATCGACTTGCAGCGCGAGAGGGGCGAGGTCCAGATGCGGTCGGGCTTCCAGGCCTCGATCGCATCGATGGCCTGATACATCTGCCGCTCGCCTCTAGGCGTGAGGTCTACGTCCTTCCTGCCCGAGAGTACGTGTCGGGCGTTGGCGATCGTCTCGGGATGTCTCATGATGAGGATGTGTTGCCTAACGCCCATGCGATGTCCCCTTCCGTCCGGCCTTGGTCGTCATGTCCCCGGCGAGGGCCTCCACGGCCCTACGCTCCTCGTCCGTGAGCTCACGGGCTTGGCCGGATGCAAGCCCCGTGAGCCTGAGTGGCCCGAACTCGTCTCTGTGGAGACGCACGACCTCGTGGCCGGCAGCCTCGAGCATACGCTTCACCTGGTGCTTCTTGCCCTCGTGGATGGTGAGGCCGACAACGCTCATCCCCTGGGGCACACCCCTTGGACTCACGGACCTTGTCCTTTTGTCACCTTGGGCCAAAAGCTCCACCTTGGCGGGGCGCGCGACGTCATCGCCCATCCTGATGCCAGCCTCGATGCGCCTCAGCTCAGCCGTGCTCAGCGTCCCTCGGATGAGGGTCAGGTAGTGCTTCCATACGTGGCCAGAGGGGTGCAGCAGCCGGTTTCCCAGGTCTCCGTTGGTCGTGAAGAGGAGCAGTCCCGTCGCGTCCGCGTCGAGGCGCCCCACCGGATAGAGGCCTGGGTTTCTGTCAACGGGCACGAGCGAGGCGACGCAGGGCCTCCCTTGAGGATCGCTCATCGTCGTCACATAGCCCGCAGGCTTGTAGAGCATGAGGTGGCGGTGGGTGTCAGAGAGGTGGCAGGGCCTGCCGTCAACCGTAACGACGTCGTGGTCTACGTCAACCTTGCTTCCGAGCTCGCTTGTGACCCTGTCATTCACGCGAACGCGGCCTGTCCTCATGAGCTGCTCAGATCCCCTTCTGCTGGCCACGCCTGCGCGGGCGAGGAAGCGCTGGAGTCGCATGGTATGGGGGTGGACGCGGTCCACCCTAAGCTCACTGCCCTGCGTCATAGTCATCGCCTAAGAGCTCCCTCTCGTCATCAATGTCCTCGGATGCCTCCTCTAGGGTAGATGATATCGCCCCTCCCGAGAGACGCTCGCGGATGAAGCGCCTTGACTCCTCGTCGGGGGCGAAGTCCTCGAGCGGTGGTAGGTCCCTCAGGGACCTCAGGCCAAACTGCTCGAGGAAGCGCTGGGTTGTGCCAAAGAGGACGGCACCGTTCTTGGCACCCTCACGTCCCGCCTCACGGACGAGGCCCTTCTCCCTCAACGAGGCTATCACGCCGTCAGAGTTGACGCCACGCACCGCCCTCACCCCCTCGCGAGAGACCGGCTGATGGTAGGCGATGATCGAGAGCGTCTCGAGGGCAGCCTGCGAGAGACGACGGGTGTCCCAGCTAAGGACGTAGCTCTCCACCTGCTCATGGAAGGCAGGGTGGGTGAAGAGCCGCCAGCCCCCCGCGACCTCACGAAGTTGAAAGCCTCGGTTGGCGTCGGAGTACTCTGCCGAAAGTTCGGCCAACGCAGCTGACGCCTCGCCGGGCGTGATGTTCAGGGCACGCGCAAAGTCGCAGGCAGGCACCGCGTCGCTCGAGACGAGTAGTAGCGCTTCGAGGGATGCCTTGACAGAGCCTCCCGCCAGGCTCTCGAGTTCTCTCATCAGACGCCCTCCCCAACAACACTCAGCTCGTGCTCGTCAGCCTCAAAGGCCGCTGCTCCCTCCACATGGGCGACGTTGATCTCGCCGAAGGCCTCGGGCTGCGAGAGCATAACCGAGCCCCTCTTTGAGAGCTCGAGAAGCGCGAGGAAGGTCGCGACGATGGTCTCGACCCGAGGGTCATCCCCCACAAGCTCGGAGAAGGTCACAGTCTGCCTTGAGCGTGTGACGCGATCGACAGAGGCGACGACAAGGGCGATGGGAAGGCGTGTGGGCGCCACGTGCTCGGCCTCCAGAAGGAAGCTCTGCCTGCGGCTATCGAGGTCCGCGCAGATGACCGCGAGCGACCTTAGGGAGATTCCCGAGAGGAAGTCAGGCACAAGGCCAAGAAACTCTGGGTCGGGACCAACCGTGCGCGGCTCCATCATGCTCTCGGCCTCCATGCGTACGGCAAGGGCGGCTGCGACGGCCCTAAACTGCTTGTACGTGATGAGGCGGGCGATGAGCACCTCGCGCAGCTCGTCAGGCGAGAGGTTCGCGAGCTCGTCGTCTTCGTCCTCGACGGCGCTCGTGCGCACGTCACTGGGAACGAGCGCCGCCGCCTTCATGTCGAGGAGCGTGGAGGCTACGAGCAAGAAGTCGCTTGCCACCTCGAGGTCAAAGCCACCCATGGCCTCCACCTCAGAGAGGTACTGGTCTGCGACCTTTGCGATGGAGATGGACCCTATGGCGACCTTCTGCCTGCTGACGAGCTGCAGCAGAAGGTCGAAGGGACCCGAGTACGCCTTTGTCCTTACGCTGAACGACATGAGCTAGGTCGCCATGCCCGAATGCAAGAGCAGGTTGAATAGGTTGCCTGCGGTCGCGTCGAGGTACAGGTCGATGAGGTCAACGCCAAGCACCCTCGGCAGCAAGAAGAGGACGGCAAACAGAATCGCCATCGAGTAGCGCTGCAGCTCGTAGTACCTCTGGAGCGCCTCGCCCTCCAAGAAGACCGTGAAGATCTTCGAGCCGTCGAGCGGCGGCAGGGGAATCAGGTTGAAGAAGGCCAGTACGCAGTTCAGGTAGACATAAAGTTCAAGTATGAGCAGGGCAACGACCACCGGCGTGTTGAACGTTGCGCTTGAAACGATAAAAACCCGCACGAGCGCACAGACGATCGTGCCAATGAAGGCTTGGAGGAGGTTGCTGATGGGTCCCGCCACCGCGACCAGAAACTCATCCCTCCGACGATTCCTGAGGTTGTAGGGGTTATAGGGGACGGGTCTCGCCCAGCCGAAGGAGTATCCGCTCGCGAGGGACAGGACGAACGGAAGCAGCACCGTACCGATGGGATCGATATGGGCCAACGGGTTCAGTGTGAGGCGACCCTGGTCCTTGGCGGTCGTATCCCCGCACCTGTACGCGACGAAGGCGTGCGCGGCCTCATGCACGGACAGCGCGATGATGAAAAGAACGATGGACACAACGGCAAATACGTCTCTTGACATTACGATGGACGTGGCGGAATGTACGATATCTGACGGTGAAGAATTCACGAGCACCTTCTCTCTTGCTCACGCAGGGCGAAGTCTATACGCACAGCGTACGAGCAGCCAGTCACTCACGAACAATACGATAGAGGCTATCACGAAATCGCCCCTGAGCGCGCCGCCGAGTGGCGTCTCGAAGACGAACGTCCCCTGAAGGGCCGACGGCAGCAGTGACGACATCGTTCTCGTGGCCTCGATAAGAGAGGGGCGTAGCACTCCGATGGCGACGACGCCCACCGTGACGACAAACGCCAGCGCGATCGCGAGGGCTCTGCACGCCAGGGCGAGCAGGCGGATCAGGAGACTGAGCGGGACCCGTAGGATGGGTGCAGGCCCCCCTCTCTTCCGCGTGCCCGCAGGCTCATCCTTCCCGAGGTAGATGTAGCCTTCGCGACTGGGGCTTGGCACGGGGGCCTGAGAGGGTTGGTCAACGTTGTTGCGTCCCGTGGCGCTTTGAACCCTCGTGACGCCGACGTCGCTCTTGTCGCTGAAGTGTGCGCCCTCAGGCATTGGCACTCCCCTCGACGCGCTCGCTCAGCTCGAGCCACTCCTCCTCGAGGGCCGGTATCTTTTTGGCGAGCGCGTTGTATTCCTTCATGCAACGGTCGAACTCGTCGGCATTGGCATAGAGCTCCTCGGAGGCCATGAGCTCCATAAGCTCCTCATAACGCTTCTGGGCGGGCTTGAGAGCCAGCTCCACCTGTTTGAGGCGACGCCTCTCCTCGCGGACCGCCCGGTTGGCGGCGTTTCTGGCCTCGGCCTCCGCGCGGCGCCGCTCCTTGGTCTTGACGTTGCGGCCTGCGGGCCGTGCCGTGTCGCCGCTGCCGCCCTGGGCCTTGCCTGCGTTTGCGGACGCCTCGGCAAGGACTGCTCGTGCGGGCGCGCTTCCTGCGCGCCCCTCGAGCTCGGCTCGCTTGTAGAGAAAGTAGTCGTAGTCGCCGTCGTAGAGCGTGACCTTGTGGTCGCGCACGTCAACGACCTTGTTGGCCACGGCCCTCACGAGGTGCTCGTCGTGGCTGATGAGCACGAGGGTGCCCGGGAAGCTGACGAGCGCATCCTCGAGCACGCTGACCGAGTCGATATCGAGGTGGTTCGTGGGCTCGTCCAGGCACAGCAGCGGGTCAGGTGCCACAAGCATGCGGGCGAGGGCGAGGCGGGCCTTCTCGCCGCCCGAGAGCACGCCGACCCTCTTGTCGACGTCATCGCCGTGGAAGAGGAAGGCGCCAAGGAGCCTTCGCTCCTCAGATGACGTCCAGCCCGGTGCCGCCTCGTCCATCTCTTGGAGCACGGTCATGGACTCTTTGAGGGTCTCGAGCTGGTGTTGCGCGTAGTAGGACTGGGTCACGTTCTGGCCCAGCTCGACGGTTCCCGCCGTCGGACCCTCGCGACCGCAGATGAGCTTCATGAGAGTGGACTTGCCCGCGCCGTTTGGCCCCACGAGCGCAACGTGGTCGCCGCGGTACAGCTTGAGGTCGACGCCCTCATAGACGAGGTTCTTTCCATAGGCCTTTGCGACGCCTTCGAGCGAGACCACAAGATCGCCCGTACGTGGCGGGTCTGGGAACTTAAAGCGCAGCCTCTTGGGGGCTTCGGGAAGCGTCACGAGTTCCTCCTGGACCTTCTCGATGCGACGGATGCGCTCCTGGACCTGCCTGGCCTTCGTCGGCTTGTAGCGGAACTTGTCCACGAAGACCTGCATGTGGTTGATATCACGCTCCTGGGCGGCCCGCTTGGCACGAAGCTGCTCGAGGTTGTCCTCCCTCTGTCGGAGGTAGTTGGAGTAATTGCCCACGTAGGTTACGAGGCGCTTGTTCTCAAGTGACGCGATGTGGCTCACGCAGGCATCCATGAACGAGCGGTCGTGGCTCACGAGGAGCACGGCACCGTCGTAGGACGAGATGAACGACTCAAGCCAACCTACGCTCTCGAGGTCGAGATGGTTGGTGGGCTCGTCCAAAAGCAGTAGGTCGGGGTGGCGAAGAAGCAGCTTCGAGAGGGCGATGCGCATCTGCCAGCCACCCGAGAACTCGGCTGCGGGCTTGGCGAGGTCTTGGGTGGGAAAGCCGAGCCCGCACAGAATCTGGCGGGCCCTGGCCTCGAGCGCGTAGCCGCCGAGCCGCTCAAAGCGGTCCTGAGCCTGCCCGTAGCGCTCAAGGAGCCTCTGGTCCTCGCCAGAGGTCTCGGCAATCTGATGTTCCATCTTTTTGATGCGGGCCTCCAGCTTGCGGATCTCGACGGCGGAGTCAACAACCTCGCTAAGCGCGCTCTTCGTTCCCGAGATCAGAGTCTCCTGCTCGAGGTAGCCAAGGGTGATGTCCTTGGCGAAGCTCACCGTTCCCTCGTCTGCGCCCTCCTGTCCCATGATGATCCTGAGGAGGGTCGTCTTACCGGCGCCATTCGGACCGACGAGCCCCCAGCGCTCTCCTGCATTGAGCTGTAGGGTGGCTGCCGAGTACAGGATCCGACCACCGAAGGACTTTGATATCTTGTCTGCGAGAGCGATCAAGCGCCATGCCTTTCTGCGATGCGCGGGGCATTCCGAGTGAGTGTACTTGAGAACACAGGGATGTGTACCCATTTGCGCGGGCTTTGCCCACAGATACCACGCGGCGTCCACCGACGGAATACAGTGCCCACCAGCATCGGGATCTGAGCGGCTGTGTGGGCCGGCAGGACAAGGCAGCCTCTCTGGACGCTATGCTAGCGGTCTGACGTGAGGTGAATGGCAAAGCCAGCGATCTGTCGCTTGAAGTAGACGAGACGAATCGAGCCGTCGGGGTTCAGTACCCGCAGCGTGGGGTCAGCCTCGAAGCCACGCTCTCCAAACCACCTGAGGGCCGCTGGGATGTCATTCACATAGAACCCGATGTGTCCCTTCTCGCCGCGACTCGCGCCTGGGCGCATGACCTCAACGAGGGTTCCCGCAAAGACTGAGATGGGGGCGGATACCTCTCGCCTCAGGCCCATGAGAGACGAGAAGAGGCCGACGATCTCCTCCACCTCCTCGTCGGTCGCGGCGTTGATGCCGATGTGGGAGATGTGCAGGTCGAAGAGTTCTACGGGATCCTGTACGTTGCGAGCGTTTACCATGGCTTCTCCATCTGCTTGGGTCTATCGGAAAAATGCCCTTGACCGGACGGTCACGTTTGCTAATATAACTCATGCACCAATGCGGGGAATTAGCTCAGTTGGGAGAGCGCATGACTGGCAGTCATGAGGTCAGGGGTTCGAACCCCCTATTCTCCACCATGTGAGTGAGGGCGGCGGCCGAGGCCGTCGCTTTTTCTTTGTTTCGGGCCTATGGCGCAACGGTTAGCGCAGGGGACTCATAATCCCTGGGTTGGGAGTTCAAATCTCTCTGGGCCCACCACATCTGAGAGATCCGCCTGCCCCAGCCGGGCAGGCGGATATGCCTCTTTGTGCGCCTCGACACACCCTCGTAAGAATCTGACGCGCTCCATTGCAAGGCCATAATGCCAAACTGCTGGTGGCACGACCGTGGGACCTACCCGCGAGAAGGTGCCAGCATCTTACCTACCGCGCCTCCACAACCCATGATTCTCGGTCGGACTGGGGGACACATCTGCTACGATGGCGTAGCGAAACGGGCGATTGGCTCAGGGGTAGAGCACTTCCTTCACACGGAAGGGGTCGCTGGTTCAAATCCAGCATCGCCCACCAGACAAATTCACGAAGTGAGTGATTCACTCACTTCGTTTTTGCGATGTGAGTGATTTTTGCGCCAAAATGGGAGTGTGTCACACTGGGCTGTTTTTCATACATGCAGGTCAAAGGCTTATTGAAGCTAAGCTCGAAGTGAGTGAATCACTCACTTCGTCCTTGCGTTGTGAGTGAATCACTCACTTCGTGAGGCTCTGCGCCGCCCGAAGGATCAGCCGCCCGAAGGATCAGTTTGCTCGCCCTGCACGTGTTGAGGCCGGGGCCGCCGGAAGGAGATTTTTAGGATGCGTGGCGGGGATCCTCGGTTAGACTGGTTGAGATGACGTCGCGCAGGGAGGATGAGAGAGCTATGCCCCAAGACTCCAGAAATCTAAAAATTACCTGTCTTGTAATTTTGGCCTTCGGGCTTGTGAGCCTCCTGTTTGGCGCCGTGGTCATCCTTCCGGCTGAGCCGCTGCCAACCGGACCCATTGCCCTCGTGGACAGCGTCCTCGCACTGTTTCTTGGCGTGCAGGGTGCGCGCTGGGCGAACGTTCCCTCCAACGCGAAGCGGGTGATGCGCGCGGCTGTAGTCGTGCTAGTGCTCTCCCTGCTCCTCTCCCTACTCGTCGTCCTCATCACGCAGGGTACGGCCGTTGACGCCCTCGCGGTCACGGTCGGGGCGGCCCTCTTGTCGCTGGCCATCCTGCTGCTCGCTCGCGTCGTCGCACGGCGGCTCGAGAGGGCGTAGCGAGCGCGCGGCCCGGCAGTCCAGCAGCTCGCGCGTCAAGGCTCACGGTTGCCCGTGGGCGTCGGGCCCGCTCACAGGCGGATGGCTCGGTCGCAGGCTTGCCAGACCGTGGGGTCGTGCGTCACTGCGAGCACCGTCTTGCCTCCCTCGGCCATCTGACGCAGGAGAGAGACGATTGCATCGCGGTTTGCGGCGTCGAGCGACCCTGTGGGTTCGTCGGCCAGTATGAGGTCACCCGGCTTGACGATGCAGCGCGCGAGCGCCACCCGCTGCTGCTCGCCGCCCGAGAGCTCGAACACCCTGCGCGTGAGGTAGCCTTCGAGCCCCACGCGCTTGAGCGCGTCCTCGATGCGTGCCCTGCCCTTTTGCCTCGAGACCCGCGCGTAGCGCAGTGCCATCATGAGGTTTTTCTCGACCGTCTCGCTCTCCACGAGGGCGAAGCTCTGGAAGAGGTAGTTGATGCGACTGCGGACGATGCGCTGCGCCCCTCGAGAGCCCACCTTTGGCGCGGGGGTACCAAACAGACGCAGCTCGCCCGCATCGAAGCCCTCCAGCAGGCCGATGATGTTCAGAAGGGTAGACTTCCCGCAGCCAGACGGACCGGTGACGGCCACCATCGAGCCGACGGTGAGCTCGAGCGTGAAGTTGTCGAGCACGACGTGCGCGCCAAAGGCCTTGCGAAGGCCCGTCGCGACGACGGCAGGTCCCAGATCTCCCATCATGCCCCCCTCTCGGTGACGATGACGCGACGTCTCTCGTACATGCGGATGAGGATGAAGAAGATGACGGCATCGAGGGCGAGTGCGGCACCTCCGATCGCCAGCGAGACGTCGCCCGCACCGCCGAGGCGCATGCAGGCAAGCCCTGCCGTGGCGATAAGGACCCAGGCGACGAGCACCCGTCCATGTCGTGCGGCCCACCCCCATCCGAGCATTCTCTGGATGCTCAGCTGACGACGGCGTGCTAGCACCATGAGTCCGGCGACAAGGAGATCCGACACCACACCGAGCGCGAAGATGGACGTGATGGAGAGTAGCACGAGGGCAAGCGCCTGCGCCTGCACGGTGGCCTGTGATCGATACGCCTCGGCGAGGGTCACGACCTGGATGTCGTCCTCGGCAAAGCCGTGGCTGTCAAGGTAGCCCTTGAGCTGCGTGGCCTCCTGCTCGCCTATGGGCAGCTTGAGCGGGAAGCCCACACCGCTCCTCACAAGCCCGGAGCGCTCCATGTTGGTGATGTTGGCCTTGGTAAGGACGAGGAACACCGGGTCGTCCACCATGTTTCCGCTGGCCTCGCCGACGCGCCTGTCATACGAGAAGAACGATTTGCCGCCCTCGTAGACCAAGCACAGCATCTCGCCGCTGCGCTTCGCGCCACCCTCCTTCCACCTGAGCGCCTCCGCCTCGAAGAGCGTGCCGTCAAGCCACTGCGCGTAGGCCCTGGCCGCCTCCCGCTGCTCAGAGGACATCGTGGAGGGAACGAGCAGAACGCGCCTCGCCTCGTCCTCGTCTATAGCGATCGTGCCCCCGTCAACCGAGCTGAGGGCCGCCTGCCTGAGGTAGTTCACGTTGACTGACATCTGAGCCCAGCTCCCCTCGCAGGTAACGCCTGCCACCGCGCACTTTGCTGGCGTGACCGTCGAGGCACTCACGAAGCGTCCGCCATAGGAGTCGTTCAGCAGCTCGTAGAGGGAGGCGAACTTGTCCTCATGGCTCGTGTCACCCACCGAGCTGCTCCGAACCTGCTCCGAGGTCAGCTTCGAGCTCTCCAGCACGTACAGCTCACCGTGACGCTCCCAGAGCGAAAGGTCGCGCAGGGTGGCAAGTGTCTCGCTAAAGATTCCCGACATGGCGGCCGTCCATATGAGCACGGCCGCGACGATGGCAAGCTTCACGACAGCCGCGATCCCCACAGGCAGCCTCAGCGAGAACGCCCGTCCGATGGCCGCCGTCGCGGGTATCGACGAGACGACGGCGAGGGCGGTAAGCCCCGCCAGGGCGCTCAGGCACACGAGCCCCACCTGGAGGGCCACGAGCAGGGCAAGAAACTCAAAGGACAGAGGTGCCACGAGGGCAAGGATCGCCACGTCGCAGAGGATGGCCGCAGCGAGCTGCGCTGCGAGCGCCGGCGTGATGAGCTGCAGCCAGATGGCCAGCCTGCCCCAGCCAAGCAGCCTCTCGACCCCGATGACCTTCGAGTGCGCGACCGGGGCACAGCCGACGAACATGAGGTACGCGAGCAGGCAGAGAAAGGCGATGCCGCCCAAGGCCGCGGGCATTCCCCCCAAGGAGCGCAGCTGATGGGTATGCACAACCGCGAGCTCGTCCTTTGGCACGCCCAAGGTGAGGGAGAAGGCGTCCAGCACCGCGTCCTTGTCAAACGGTCTTGTGGAGACGACACGAAAGACGCCCTGGGCGTCGGTCTCCTCAGGAGAGAAGAGCGAACCCGCGTGCAGGGTCACCTCCATGTTGTTGCCGAACTCGTATATCGTGCCGACCTGTTCGGGCTCGCCCGTCTGGCGGCTCGACAACCACTCCCCGTCTTCGGTCGGCAACCGACCCGAGCTCAGCCTCAGCTGCTCTGTGGGAAAGCTGTCCCAGTTAAAGCGGCCATAGAACTCAACCCTGCTCGTACCGCCCTCCGAGAGCCTGTCAACCTCCCTCATGACGGAGACGCCGTGGCACGAGCAGGCAAGCTTGGCAGCCGCGTCCACAGCCTGCGTGGAGTGACCTGGGCCACTCAGCTGAAAGACAAGGGTGTACTCGCCTGTCCCAAGCTGGGCGATCCTTTCCGCATCCATGAAGTCCCACACGAGTAGAAAGAGGCCAGAGGCCACCGCCAGAAAGAGGGAGGCCGCGACGGACATGCCGACCCATTTTCTCATGGTGTCCCTATCTATTTGCGCCCTGCGGCGACGAGCTGAGCGACCCGCTCGACGGCCTCGCCCACGGGTAGCTCCTGGCGCTCGCCCCCCGCACGATGCTTGAGCTCGACCACACCCTTCTTGAGGCCGCGTGCGCCGCATACGATCTGGTAGGGAAAGCCCATGAGGTCCGCGTCATTGAACTTGACGCCGGGGCGCTCCGTGCGGTCGTCTACGACGACCTCGACGCCTGCGCGCACAAGTCCCTCTGCAATGTCTTGTGCCACAGGCCATACCAGTTCATCGTCCACGTCCAGCGCGATGATCTCGACCTCAAAGGGCGTGACGGAGACGGGCCAGATGATGCCGTGCTCGTCGTGGTGCTGCTCGACGATTGCGGCAAGCGTGCGAGACACGCCTATTCCGTAGCATCCCATGAGGAAGGGGCGCTCGTGCCCGCTCTCGTCCGTGAAGGTCGCGCCCAGGGACTTCGAGTACTTAGTTCCCAGTTGGAAGACCTGGCTCACCTCGATGCCGCGTGCACCCGCAAGCACCGCCCCGCAGGAGGGGCACCGGTCCTTTGCCTTGGCGGTGATGACATCGACCCACTCGCCGATGGAGAAGTCACGCCCCGCCCTGGCATGGAGGAAGTGGTAATCCACCTCGTTGGCGCCGACGAGCCACCACTCGGAGGACCTGAGCGAGGCGTCGGCGCAGACGCGCACGCCCTGAGGCAGCCCGACCGGACCGATGAAGCCCTTCACAAGGCTGCAGCTCGCGAGCTCCTCGTCACTCATGAGATGGTAGTCCCCGAAGGCGTGATGGGCCTTGACGTCGTTCATCTCGTGATCCCCGGGGACGAAGCAGACCGTGGGTCTGCCACCTCCGTCGATGAGGGCGAGGGCCTTGCGGGTGGCGGACTTACTGACGTGCAACAGGGCCGCCACGTCAGCGATGCTGCCCGCCCCGGGGGTGTGAATCTTCTCCAGCTCGCCGACCGTCCCTTCCCCGACCGCTGCCACAGCCGTCGCCGCCTCAGTATCCGCCGCAAATCCGCACGCCTCGCAGTAGACGAGCTCCGCCTCGCCGGCATCGGCAAGCGCCATGAACTCGATCGAGCTGTCGCCACCGATCTGGCCCGAGTCGGCGGCGACGGGAAGCGCACGCAGGCAACAGCGCTCGCAGATCTTGGCGTAGGCGGCCTTCTCCTGCTCGTAGCACTCCTGCAGGGACTCTTGGGTCGCGCTGAACGAGTAGGCATCCTTCATGATGAACTCTCGCCCACGCATGAGCCCAAAGCGGGGCCTCAGCTCGTCGCGGAACTTATCCTGGATCTGGTAGAGCGTGACAGGGAGTTGCCTGTAGCTCTTGAGCTCGCCGCGCACGAGGTCGGTGAAGGTCTCCTCGTGGGTGGGGCCGAGTGCAAAGCTGCGGTCGTGGCGGTCGGTGAGACGCATGAGCTCAGGCCCGTAGTCATCCCAGCGGCCGCTCTGCTGCCAGAGCTCGCCATCGGTGAGGATGGGGACCTCCATCTCTTGGGCGCCGATGGCCTCCATCTCGTCACGGATGATGTCCTCTATCTTCCTGATGGACCTCCAGGCAAGTGGGAGGTAGCTGTAGAGGCCCGAGGCCTCCCTGCGTATCATGCCTGCGCGAAGCAGCAGCCTGTGACTCGCCAGCTCGGCCTCCGCAGGATCCTCCTTGAGTGTAGGGGCGTAGAGCCTCGACATCCTCATGTAGCCTCTCACTGTGCTTCCTTTCGCGTTGGTCCCGTGGCCCAGCGATCCCTCGCCGTCTGGGACGCTATGGGGCGATATCAGTCCTGCGATCGTCTGGCGTGGTCTTGCCCGCAAACCTCCGCTCGATCTCCGCCATGAGCTCATCGACGATCCTGTCCTCGGGGACATCGCGGATCTTCTTGCCGTTCTCGAAGAGGACCCCCTGGCCGTGCCCGCAGGCGACTCCGAGGTCGGCGTCTCTGGCCTCACCTGGACCGTTCACCACACAGCCCATCACGGCCACCGAGATGGGGGCCTCCACGCTCACGAGACGCCTCTGGACCTCCTCGGCCATGTCAATGAGGCTAACTTGGCAGCGACCGCAGGTGGGGCAGCTCACGAGTTCGGGATGGAGCCTCCTCATGCCGAGGGCCGAGAGTAGGTCCCAGGCCACACGCACCTCCTCGAGGGGGTCTGCCGTGAGCGAGAGGCGCATCGTGTCACCGATGCCCTCCTCAAGCAGGATGCCCACGGCCGCGCAGTTCTTGACGGTCCCCTGCCTGAGCGTCCCGGCCTCGGTGACGCCCACGTGGAGCGGCACCTGGGGAAGTTCCCTCGAGAGGGCGCGGTAGGTGGCGAGCGTGGTGGGGACCGAATGTGCCTTGGCGGAGAGCACGACGTCCGTAAACCCCCGCTCCTCGAAGTGCTCCACGAAGGAGACGGACGAGGACACGAGTTTCTCGGGCAGGGTCAGGTCCTGTCTCTCGTCAACTTTGCGATCGAGAGAACCGGCGTTCACGCCTATCCGAATGGGAATGTTGGCCTCGCCCGCCGCGTCTATGACCGCATCGACTCGCTTGAAGGACCCGATGTTTCCCGGGTTCACGCGCAGGGCCGCAGCGCCCCTTCGCGCCGCCTCGATGGCGAGCCGATGGTCAAAGTGGATGTCCGCAACGACGGGAAGGGGACTGAGCCGGCAGATCTCGCCAAAGCCGTCGAGCACGGCGGCGTTGGGCACGGCGACGCGAATGATCTCGCAGCCCTCCTCGGCGAGGTGTGCGATCTGGGACAGGGTGGAGCTGGGGTCGTCCGTCTTGGTCGTGCACATCGACTGGACGGAGACGGGAGCACCACCGCCGACGGGCACCTTGCCCACATGCAACTGGCGCGTCCTGTCGCGCGCGGCCAAGATCCCCTCTGTGTGCTCTGAGGCCATGCGTCTCCCCCTCTAGCCCATCACGATGTTCACGATGTCGTTTCTCAGTGCGAAAACGAAGATGAAGACGAAAAACGCGATGCCGATGTAGCTCATGATCGTCTGGACACGAAGAGATAGGGGTCTTCTTATGACGAGCTGAATTACCTCGATAAGGATCTTGCCGCCATCGAGGGGCGGGATCGGCAGAAGGTTCATGATGCCGAGCGACATGGAGACGAAGGCCAAGAAGAGGATGAGTGGGTAGGCACCCTGGGATGCCGCCTCGCTTGCCATGGCGGAGATGCCGACGACCGATGAGGTGCCTTGGAGCACCTCCATCGTGTGCTGGGGCATGAGCAGGCGAAGCGCAAACTGTACGACGGCCTTGCCGTAGTCTAGGGCGACCCCGGCCGATTCCAAGAGACTAAGTTTCACGTTCTCCGTCTGCGCCGTGATACCGAGCTTGGCTCCGGTCGCGCCCTCAGGAATGTCCACGGCAAGCGGGATCTGCCTGCCGTCGCGCTCCACTGTGAGCGTGAAGCTCCGGCCCTCGGAAAGCACCTCGCGAAGGGTTGCCACGAGACTTTTCCAGTCGCTGACGCTCCTGCCATCCACAGCGACGATCGCATCGCCAGGACGCACCCCGGCCTCGTCGGCATAACCTCCCTCGGTGACTTCTCCGATTATGTTCGTGTTTTTTGCGACATTGGTCCCCACGAGGCACAGACCGCTCGTCACGATGAGGATGGAGAGCAGGATGTTCACGAGGGGGCCGGCAAGGAGGGTCACGGTACGCTTTAGAAAGCCCTTGCCCGAAAACGTCCTCGAGCGCTCGGCCTTGAGGAAGTCGTCAGCGCTTCCCTCTATGGGTCTTGGCGAGCCAGCCTCGGTCGTCTCTGGCTCGGTGAAGTCGTGACCCCGGTCGAACTCGGTGAGCAGCTGCCCATCGCGCCTCACAGTCTCGAATGTCTCGGGATAGTCCCTTTGCCCCTCCCGCTCGCCTCGCTCGGGGTCGTAGTACGGCTCGATGGAGGCCCAGTCACACAGGGTCGCCAGAAGCTCACGGGACCTCTCGACGTCAATTCCGAGCTCGGTGGCAACGTCGGCGGCGCTCACGCGCCCACGCTCTTGCACGAGGGCGAGGCAGGGAGCGAGAAGCTCATCCTCAGCTCCTCCCATCCCGCAGATCTGCGTGTAGCCTCCCAAGAGCAGGGGCGTGACCCCAAACTCGGTACCGCGCTTCTTAGACTTCCATGAGAGCTTGATGTGGCAGTGCATGCCGAGGAAGAACTCCGTTGCACGCATCCCACAGGCACGGGCCGCAAGGTAGTGCCCCCCCTCGTGGACGAAGACGAGGATAGAAAGCACCACCAGACCCCAGAACGCCGCGGATACGAACGAAAGCAAAGCGTTCATCAAGAACACCTCCCAGAGAAGAAACTACGCGCCCTCTCGCGCGCCCATGCATCGACGTCGAGCAGCTGGTCGAGTGACTCGACCCTCTCGACCTCACAGCCATCCATGACCCTGCGCACACAGGCCTCGATATCAAGGAAACCGCAGCGCCCCTGCCTGAAGGCGAGGTTGGCAACCTCGTTGGCAGCGTTCATGACGCAGGGAAGCGTCCCACCGACCCCACCAGCCTGCCTGGCAAGCGCCAGGCAGCCGAAGGCCTCCTCGTCAGGCGCACCGAAGCTCAAAGAGCCTATGGAGCGGTAGTCCACACGCTCCTGCGGGCATCCCCACCTTCTCGGATAGCTCAGCGCGTATTGGATGGGGGTACGCATGTCCGAGGGTCCGAGCTGGGCCTTGACGACACCATCTGAGAACTCAACCATCGAATGCACCCTGCTCTCACGATGGACGAGGACCCTCACCCGGTCGATGTCGACCTCAAAGAGCTGATGGGCCTCAAGGACCTCAAAGCCCTTGTTCATGAGCGTTGCGGAGTCTATGCTTATCTTAGGCCCCATGCTCCAGGTGGGGTGCCTGAGCGCCTGCGCCGCCGCCACCTTGGAGAGGGCTACCCTGTCCATACCGAAAAACGGGCCGCCCGAGCAGGTGAGCCAAAGGGCATGCACGCTCGCGAGCCTCTCGCCCGCCAGGCACTGGAAGATGGCACTGTGCTCGGAGTCTACGGGTATGAGCTGCCCTGGCTTGGCAAGGGGCATCAAGAGATCACCGCCCACGACGATGGACTCCTTGTTGGCGTAGGCGATGACCTTGCCGGCCTTGAGCGCCGCAAAGCCGGCCCCGATGCCCGCGATGCCGACGACCGCGTTGAGCACGCAGTCCACCTCGTCCGAGCTGGCAAGCTCGACAAGCGCCTCGTGGCCAAAGCTCAGCATGCATCCTCTTGGAAGCTCGTCGAGGGCGGGGTCGTCCCTTCTCGACTCGTCGCTGACGACGACTTGCGCGACCTTGTGCTTGCGGGCAATCTCTACAGCTTTCTTGCAAGATCTGTTGACCGAGATGCCGACGATCTCGACCTCGTCGGGGTGCGCGCAGCACACGTCGAGTGCCTGGGTACCTATCGACCCGGACGCGCCAAGTATCGCCAACCTCATGGGCTGCCTGCGCCCGCTCACCCGGGCCGCTGGCTCGAAGATGCTCACAGAATACCTCCTAGCTGGAGAAGGAGAAATGCGATGGTACCCCCGAAGAGCATGGAGTCGGTGCGGTCAAGCAGGCCACCATGACCGGGCATGATGTCACCCGAATCCTTGACGCCGACACCACGCTTGATGCGGGACTCGAAGAGGTCTCCCACGACTGAGAAGATGCCCACGAGGACTCCGCAGGCAAGCGCGAGGGTAAGCGAGATGCCCCTGACGCCCAGTGCCCAGAGGAGTACCCAGATGAGCAGGCAGCCCAAAAGGCCCCCTATGAGGCCCTCAATGCTCTTGTTTGGCGAGATCCTTGGCGCGAGCTTGTGCCTTCCCAGACGCGAGCCCACGAAGAAGGCGGCAGAGTCACTGAGCCAGACGGATCCCATCACCCCAAAGGTCAGAAGCGCTCCCTCGACGCCTGCGTCGCACATGCGTATGATCACGATGCACGAGAGCATGAGCGAGGTGTAGATGGGGCCGAAGACCGTGGTCGCGACATCGGAGATGTTGGCACGCGGCGTCATGACGTACCAGCCGGCAACCGCCGCGATGAAGACGAAGAGGACGACGAGCGTCCATGCGAGCTGGCCCGTCAGGGGGGCAAGTGGGAACAGGACCGCCGCCGCGAGGCCAAAGACCTCGTTGGGGCCCCTTCCGCTCAGGCGGCTCATCGTATAGAACTCAGAGCAGCAGAGCCATGACATGGCCATCATGACGAGCGCTGTAGTGAGCTTGCCGAGAAGGATGGCCGCAAGCGTCGTAAGCGCGTAGACCGTACCCGAGAGGACCCTCGCAAGCAGCTTCTCGGTCCAGCCACGCACCCTTTGGCCCCTGAGGTTGCCCTCGTCGCGCTCCCGTCGCCTCGCGTCACGGGCCCGCTCGAGGCGGTCGATGCCCGCCTCGAGACCACGCGAGGGCCTCGGTGCATCCGCCTCCTTGTCTACGTTGTGCCGACTGCCCATCACTTCGCGACGACACCCCCAAAGCGACGATCCCTCTTTTGGTAGGAGCAGATCGCGCGCAGGAACTCCCAGCGATCGAAATCGGGCCAGAGATGCTCGCTCACGTAGAGCTCGGTATAGGCGAGCTGCCAGAGTAGGTAGTTGGAGAGCCTGAGCTCGCCTGAGGTTCTGATAAGGAGGTCGGGGTCAGGCAGGTCGCGGGTATAGAGGCGTCTAGAGACGGCGTCCTCGTCGATGTCTTGGGGCAGGACTTGTCCCGCCCGGACGTCTTCTGCCAAGCTCCGCACGGCACGGACAAGCTCCGCCCTCGATCCGTAGTTGACGGCGAGGGCAAAGGTCATGCCATCGTTGTTCCTCGTCTCCTCGAGTCCCTGCCGGAAGACGTCATACGTATCCTTGGGAAGCGCCGTGAGGTCACCGAAGAATCTGAGCCTCACATTCTCCTGTCGAAAGAGCGGCAGCTCCTTGACGAGCGTCGTCGCGAAGAGGTGCATGAGGAGGTCGACCTCGCGCTGGGGTCGTCTCCAGTTCTCGGTCGAAAACGCATAGGCAGAGAGAACATCAAGACCAAGCCGCACGCTTGTCGTCACGGCTTCTCTGAGCGAGTCCACGCCTGCGACGTGGCCCGCCGACCTCTCAAGGCCACGCGCCTTGGCCCAGCGCCCGTTGCCGTCCATGATGATCGTGACATGGGACGGGATGCGCTCGAGGTCGAGGTCGCCGAGCGTCACCTCACCGTCCCCGCCCGCGAAGTAGGAGCGGAGCTTTTCCGGATCGAAGTGCACCTAGAGCTCCATGACCTCAGCAGTCTTTGCCTTGAGCAACTCGTCGATCTTGTCGATGTAGCTGTCGGTGAGCTTCTGGATGGCCTTCTTCTCGCGGTTCGCGTCATCCTCAGAGATGTCTCCGGCCTTCTCGTCTTTCTCGGCAAGGCCGTTGGCGTCGCGGCGGCTGTTTCGCACAGAGATCTTGGCTGCCTCGGCGTACTTGCGGCACTCCTTTGCGAGCTCACGCCTGCGCTCCTCGGTGGGTTTGGGGAAGGGCAGCTTAATGCAGGAGCCGTCGTTGCTTGGCGTGATGCCGAGATCGGAGGAGGAGATGGCCTTCTCTATCTCCTTGAGCAAGCCCTTGTCCCAGGGCTCGACGATGAGCATGGACGCATCGGACTTGATGCCGGCGAGTTGGTTTATGGGTGATGGCTGGCCGTAGTAGTTAACCCTGATGTCGTCAAGGACATGGGGGTTTGCACGGCCCGTGCGCACTTTGGCGAAGTTGTGACCCAATGCCTCGATGGACCTCTCCATCTGTTTCTTTGCGGCGTCTGTGTACTCGCTCATCTTGCTCCTCCTATTCGTCCACTACCGTCGTTCCGACGGACTCACCTCTTAGGGCACGCTCGAAGCTGTCCCTGCCATTCAGGTTGAACACCATGATGGGCATGTGGTTGTCCTGGCAAAGTGCCGTCGCGGTGCCGTCCATGACCTGTAGGCCCCTCATAAGCACGTCCGTGTACGTGATGGTATCGTACTTCTTGGCATCAGGATGGGTCACGGGGTCGGCATCATAGATGCCATCGACCTTGGTTGCCTTCATGAGCACCTCTGCGCCGATCTCGCAGGCGCGAAGCGCGGCTGCCGTATCTGTCGTGAAGTAGGGGTTGCCGGTGCCTGCGGCAAAGATGGTGATGCGTTTCTTCTCGAGGTGTCTGATGGCGCGACGGCGGATGTAGGTCTCGGAGACCTGGTGCATCTCGATGGCACTCATGACGCGACTCTGCATCCCGTTGCGCTCAAAGGTATCCTGTAGGGCCAGTGAGTTGATGACGGTGGCGAGCATGCCCATGTTGTCGCCCTGCGCCCTATCCATGCCAGCGGCTGCGCCGGAAAGTCCCCGAAAGATGTTGCCACCACCAACTACGATGGCGATCTGAACATTAGCCTTATATGCTGGCTCGATGTAACCGGCAATCTTCTCGGGGACGGTCGGATCGATACCAAAGTCGTTAGAACCCATGAGGGCCTCGCCTGACAGCTTGAGAAGGACGCGCTTGTACTTATAGTCGGACACGACCCACCTCCATGTGACGGGCGACCCCTTGTCGCCCTTGAGAGCAGCGCTTGGCGCAGGTGCCCTTGTCGATTCTAGCAGAGTGGAGCTACCAGTGGCTACCCTGCGGACGGGCAGCGGAGCAGCAATACACGAGAGGAGCCGACGCCGTCTGACGTCGGCTCCTCGATGCCGAAGCTAAGGACTACCTTACTCGCCGAAGGAGAAGCGCACGAAGCCCTCGATCCCAATGGTGTCATCGCAGGCATCGCTGGTCCGCTTCGCAAGCTCAAAGATAGTCAGTGAGGAGTCCTTGATGAATACTTGCTCGGTCAAGACGATTTGCTTGTAGAACTTCTCGAGCTTGCCGTTGGCGATTGTCTCCCAGATGGCCTCAGGCCTACCGGAGTCTGTCGCCTGCGCGAGGTAGATGGCCTTCTCGCGCTCTATGGTCTGAGCGGGGACGTCCTCGCGCTTTGCGGCAACGGGCGCGGACGCGGCGACCTGCATCGCGACGTCATGCGCGAAGGTCTTGAACTCGTCCCTCTCGGCGGTTGCGGCGTTGGAAAACGAGAACATCACGATGTCGGCGAGCTTGCCGCCCAGATGGACGTAGGAGGAGAGAGCACCGTTCTCGACGCTGACGCGCTGGAAGCGAACGATCTTCATGTTCTCTCCGATGACGTGGATCATCTCGGTGAGTGCATCGGCGACGGTCGCCTTGCCCATCGCGCAGCCCTTGAGCGCCTCGACGTCTGAGGGATCACTCTCGCAGACGACCCTCGCAAGGTCACGGGCAAAGGCGGTGAACTTGGGGTTGGTGCCCACGAAGTCGGTCTCACAGCTGAGTTCGAGGAGGGCACCGGCCTTGCCGCTTTCGGCGACATATGCGGCGATGGTTCCCTCATTGGTTGCACGTCCGGCACGCTTGACGGCCTTGGCGATACCCATCGTGCGTAGCACGTCCACCGCCTTCTCGAGGTCACCGTCGGCCTCCACGAGCGCCTTCTTGCATTCCATCATGGGCGCGTCTGTCATCTCGCGAAGCTGCTTGACCATAGCTGCGCTAATCTTGGCCATGTCCGGCCTCCTTCTGTCTCTTCATTATGTCTCTAGGTGCTTTATGTCTCTAGGTGCTTGTTCGCTTGTCAAACCTGCCTACTCGGCCACGGGTGCATCCGCCTCGGTGTTCCCGGTCGCCTCGACGCCCTCTGTCACCTCGACGGCAGGGGTGGTCTCGCCCGAACTCATCTCCTCGACGCTGATCTGCTCCTGACCCGTCCCTGCGAGGATGGCGTCTGCGACCAGCTCACACATGATGCCGACCGAGCGGATCGCATCATCATTAGCGGGGATGCCAAAGTCGACGACATCGGGGTCTGAGTTGGTGTCGAGGAGGGCGATGACCGGGATGTTCAGGCGATTGGCCTCGCGGATCGCGATCTCCTCACGCTTGGAGTCGACGACGAAGACAGCTTGCGGCAGGCTCTTCATGTCGCGGACGCCACCAAGATTGCGCTGGAGCTTCTCGAGCTCTTTGGTGAGGACGGCCTGTTCCTTCTTACCTCGCAGGGCCATACTCCCGTCCTCGACCATGGTCTCGAGCTCCTCCATGCGGTCGATGCGCGAACGCATGGTGACGAAGTTTGTGAGCATGCCGCCGAGCCAACGCTGGTTGATGTAGGGCATGCCGCAACGCTCGGCTTGGGTCGCGATGGGCTCTTGCGCCTGCTTCTTGGTGCCCACGAAGAGTAACTTGCCACCCTTGGAGGCGACGTCCTTGAGGAAGCTGTAGGCTCTATCGGCACCGAGTACGGTCTTCTTGAGGTCAAGAATGTAGATGCCGTTTCGCTCGCCGAAGATATACTCCCTCATCTTGGGGTTCCAGCGCCGCGTTTGGTGGCCGTAGTGGCAACCAGCCTCGAGCAGGGTGCGGATGTTGATCTTGACTGCCATTGTCCTTACCTCCGTTGGTTGATCCTCCGCGTGGTGTCATCCCCATCATCCCACCTGGACCCTGACATGGTGGCCCAGGCACCACAGGACGAGAGTCGCCACGCGTGCGAAATGTGTGCCATGTGAACACATGACAACGCAGCATTTTAGCAGACATCAATAGGTCGTATCAGTCACATAGCATACACATAAGTTCCTGCCAAGAGACAGTTTGCGTCGAGTGGCACCATCTTCCCCCGATGTGTTGACAGGACGTCTTGTGGCATATGGCCTGCGGCGCTAGCCTGCCCTCGGATGGGCCTGCCTCGCCGCTTTCTTGAGCCTGTCTATGGAGAGATGCGTGTAGATCTGGGTGGTCGAGAGGCTTGCGTGTCCGAGTAGTTCCTGGACGCTCCTGAGGTCGGCGCCCCCCGCCAGAAGCTCCGTCGCATAGCTGTGCCGCAGGGAGTGTGGGGTCACGTCGGGGTCGATGCCCGACTCTTTCGCACGCCTCTTGAAGGCATCTCTCAGGGCACCTGTTCCCATCGCGTTGCCGCGTGTGGAGACAAAGAGCGCCCCTGTGTCCCCTCCTCTCGCGTGCGAGACAAGTTGAATGCGGGCGTCCTCCATGTAGTCTCTGACCCTCGCGAGAACTTGGGGGTAGAGTGGGACGATGCGTTCCCTCGAACCTTTGCCAAAGAGCTTGACCTGTCCCTCGTCGAAGTCAATGCTTAAGACCGTGAGCCTCGAGAGCTCGAAGAGCCTCGCTCCGGTCGCATAGAGGAGCTCTATGAGGGTCGCGTCTCGTATGCCTACCGCGTCATCCCCGCAGCTTTCCATAAGTCGAGTCACATCCTCGTCTGAGAGGGTGGTCGGCAGGCTTCTGGGGATCTTGGGACCCAAGACGGCATCGATGGTGACCTCTCTGGCAAACCCCTCTCGCTCGAGCCAGCGATAGAAGCTACGGACCGCCGAGAGCCGCCTGTTGATGGTCCTTGGCGCATAGCCAGCTCGCGAGAGCTCGCCCAGAAAACCCCTGAGGTCCCGGTGTGTCGCGCCGAGGGGGTCTATGCCATGGCGTTCCGCCCACGATCCGAAGGCGTCAAGGTCACAGCCATAGGCCCTTGCCGTGTTGTGCGAGAGCGTGCGAACGTCGAGCAAAAAGTTGAGAAAACCCTCCTTAAGCTGGGAAAAGCGGGAGTTGGGCTCTTGGCTCTTCTCAGGCTCGGGCATACGAGCTCCCAAAGAGGTCGTCTCGGTCTTCCAGGCAGCGTTCGAGGTCGCTCATGGCGCGATCGGCGTACGCACGATAGCGCTCGCGCTTCTTGAGGCGTGGACCCTCAAGGGGCAAGACCAAGCCAAAGTTCACATGCATGGGCTGGTAGGGCTCTGTGGCAGGATCGGTTGCGTAGCTCACGAGAGATCCCAAGGCACCCGTCTTCGGGAGCGTGAGACGGTCGAGTCCGCTGAGTTCCGCATAGGTGTTGATGGCAGCGAGAAGCCCAGAGGCGATGGCCTCCGTGTAGCCTTCGGTGCCGCAGATCTGTCCTGCCAGCCTGCATGAGGTCCCAGGTATGGCAAAGCTCGAGTCAAGGACCCGGGGCGCATCGACAAAGGAGTTGCGGTGCATGACGCCATAACGGAAGAAGTCCGCATGCGCAAGGCCTGGAATCATCCTGAACACGCGCTCCTGCTCCCCCCAGCGCAGATTCGTCTGAAAGCCGACGAGGTTGTAGGCACTCCCCCTGACGTTCTCTGCCCGCAGCTGCGCGACCGCCCAGGGCCTGCGTCCAGTCCTCGGGTCGGTGAGTCCCACGGGCTTGAGGGCGCCAAAGCGTAGCGAATCGTGACCGCTGCGCGCGACCTCCTCGATGGGTTGGCAGGCCATGAACAGCTCAGCTCGCTCGAAGTCCCTGGGCACGACGCGCTCTGCCGACACGAGCTCCTCGCAGAACGCGTCGTACTCCCGCCTGTCCAGAGGGCAGTTCAGATAGTCCCCGCCTTCGGTCTGCTCGTAGCGCGACTGGGCAAAGACGATATCGGTGTCAAGCGACTCACCGTCCACAATCGGTGCTGCCGCATCGAAGAAGGAGAGGGCGCCTCTGCCCAGCCTCCTCGCAAGGTCGTCGAAAAGCGCCCGTGAGCAGAGGGGGCCTGCGGCAATGACGCAGGGGCCCTCGGGCAGCCGCGTCACCTCCCTGCGCTCGACCTTGATGAGATCCTGAGCCTCGATCCTCTCGCCCACGAGGGCCGAGAAGCGCTCGCGATCCACCGCCAAGGCACTTCCGGCGGGAAGACGCGCCTTGAGGGCAAGCTCGAGAAGGATGGAACCCATGGCACGGAGCTCTTCCTTGAGCAGGCCCGCCGCGCTGTCGTGACGGGTAGACTTGAGGGAGTTCGAGCAAACGAGCTCGGCGAAGTCAGCCGTGTGATGGGCTGGCGACGTCGCGACGGGGCGTTGCTCGACGAGTCGAACCGAGACGCCCCTCCGTGCGAGCTGCAAGGCGCACTCGCTTCCCGCCAGTCCTCCACCAACCACCGTCACCGCGCTATCCCGCATCGCCATTCCCCTCTTGGTCAGGCCTCCCGATACGCTTCTTCTCATGGTGCCCCACCATTCTATCGCGGGCGAGGTAGGCCGACTCGCTCAGGCTGTAGCGCCCATCAGGAAGCCGCTTGACCATCCCTGCGCCCTCGTAGTCAGAAAGCGCCACAAGTATGCTCGTCACCGGCTCGGCGAGGTAACGCGCAAGGTCGTCCGGGCGCGTCGGCTCACTCATGAGGGCGGAGAGTATCCGCCCCTCCTGCCTCGGCACGCCCTCCCCCACCATCCTGAGCATGCCAAAGTCAAGCGAGATTCTCTGCTCGAGGTCGATCTCTGAGGCGATGATGTGGGCGCCCTCTGCGATGAGCTGGTTTGCCCCCATGGACTCCGGCGAGAAGATGCTGCCGGGGACCGCGTAGAGGTCCCTGCCCATCTGGCCTGCGGCCAAGGCGGTCGAGAACGTGCCTGACCTGAGCCCCGCCTCGCAGATGAGTATGCTCTGGGAGAGGGCGGCGATGATGCGGTTGCGCTTGGGGAAGGCGTAGCGCCTGGGCGTCTGCCCCCAGTTCTCGAGTGAGACCACCGCACCTCGTGTCACCGCGCGGGCGAACACGTCTTCTGAGGAGCGTGGGTAGGTAACGTCGGCGCCGGTGCCCGTGACGACGATTGTCTTGCCTCCGGCATCGAGCGCCGCGCGGGCCGCCGTAACGTCACAGCCCATGGCCCCACCCGTCACGACCACTATCCCGCACTCTGCCGCTACCCTACCGGCCAGTCGAGCCACGGAAAGGCCGTAGGGAGAGGCCCTCCTGGCTCCGATGATGGAGATGCAGCTCTCGTGCAGGACGTCTCTGGAGCCGATTCCGAAGACCCACTCCGGCGGATCCTCGAGGTCATCGAGCGCCTGAGGCCAGGCACCGTCTCCCTTCGTGAGTACCCATCTGTCACCCATCGATTCCGTCACCCCCCATGCGATTCCTGTAGCTGCTTGCCTCGAGCACGTGAACGCGACCGACGCGCTCGCTTTGCTCCACGTCGGCGATCGTGCGTGCGACCTGCGCCATCTTGACGATGGACCGGGCTCCCAGCGCCATGCGAGACGAGAGGCCCTCGAGGCACGAACGGGCCTCGGGCTTGAAGAGCAGCGACTCGACGAGGGCGTCATCTGGTCTGCCCTCTCGTCGCTCGCGCCGAAGTCGCAGCTCACGGGCACCCATGACAAGCGCGCGCATCGTTTTTGAGTCCATGCCAGCGGCACCTTCGATCACGAGGTCGGACTGGGGTCGCTGGACGCCCACGTGGATGTCTATCCTGTCCATGAGAGGTCCGCCAATCCTGCTCTGGTAGCACTGGATGCGCGCGGGAGAGCAGCTGCAGCCGTGACTGGGATCACCAAGGTATCCGCAGGGGCAGGGGTTTGAGGCAGCTATGAGCTGGAACTCGCAGGGAAAGCGGTAGGTGCCGTCCACACGTACGAGTTGCACCACCCCGTCCTCCATCGGTTGCCTGAGCGACTGAAGGACGCTGGTCGAAAACTCCGGAAGCTCGTCCAAGAAGAGCACACCTCTATGTGCAAGGGAGATCTCTCCTGGGGTGACAGGCCTGCCGCCGCCGATGAGACCGCCCCTTGATATGGAGTGGTGCGGTGCCCTGAAGGGCCTCGCGCGCGCGAGCGTCGCTCGGCTCAGCTGACCCGCAACCGAGCTCACGAGCAGGACCTCCTCGAGCTCCTCGTCGGTGAGGGGCTCCATGATCGTGGGGAGCCTGCGTGCAAGCATGGTCTTTCCGGCGCCTGGAGGTCCCACCATGAGCAGACCGTGCGATCCGGCTGCCGCTATGACCAAGGCGCGCTTGGCCTCCTCCTGACCATAGACGTCGGCAAAGTCAAGGGAGTGGTCTGGCACCGCAGGTCTCGAGGGCTCTCCTCTCGGACGGTCGAGTCTGCCGACCCCCTCCCTCAGTTCGTTCAAAGAGCGTATGACGCTGAGCCCACACCCGTCCATGCGTAGCACGGCGGACTCGTGCGAGCACACGAACGTCGCTCCAATCTTGCGACAGAGCACCTGATAGGCTACTGTCCCACGCGTCTCGCACACCTCACCCGAAAGACCGAGCTCCCCTACGAAGAGACAGCGCTCAAGGCCGTCTGTGGGAATCTGGCCACTTAGCGCGAGTATGGCGATAGCGATGGGGAGGTCGAACCCCGTCCCATTCTTTCGTATCTCTGCGGGGGCAAGGTTTATGGTGAAGTGCAGGCGTGGCATCTTGAAGCCACAGGCCTTGAGGGCGCAGCGAACCCTTGACCGCGCGTCCATGACGCCTGCGCCGGGCAGGCCCACGATCGAGAACCCCGGAAGACCACCGGATGACGCGACCTCGACCTGTATGGGAAGGGCTTCGACACCCCAAAGGCAGGCTGAGCCTATCCTGATGTTTGTCATCGTCTGCATCACAGATCACACACAAACGCTCCGACGAGGTGCCTGAGGCTGGCCTGACGCTCTCCGTGTATCTTGATGGCTATGACATCGAAGCGGACGAAGTTGCTCTCCCTGTGGTCGATCAGGTAGTACAGGGCGATCTTTCTGTAGCGCTCCTGCTTATCCAGGGTGACGGCAAGCTCGGGGACGATGTCCTCGTCTTGTGGGCTCGTGAGACGGGTCTTTACCTCGACGAAGACCACGCAGTCATCCTCCCTGGCGATGATGTCTGCCTCACCGCCAAGGTTTTTGTACTTGCGTGCCAGGATCTCGTAGTCCCTCTGGCGCAGGTAGCTCTCCGCAAGAAGCTCGCCTTGGTCTCCGAGCTCCTTTTCACTCATGTCGCAAGGGGGCTTTCCGTTGACGTTTGTTGCCTCGGACAGCACGGCCTCCCAGGCATCCTCCCGCTCCCTTAGCTCCTCGGCGTCGCTTAGGGAGCTGTCACCCACGTCCTTGCAGACGAATTCTTCGATATCTCCCCTGCCAAAGATTGTCCTCGATGCGCATGCGGCGTTTCCCATGAGTCCTCCTCCATCCGCTTGGCCTGCGGCAGAGGGTGACAGACGCGACTTGCATACAGCTTGCACTCGACTGCCGCGTCCTGCAGCGCGATCCATACCGTTTTGCCTCGTCCAGAAAGACGCAGGATAAGCTGGGTGCAAGTCTTGGCGGTGTTGGCTGAGCGTGAGCGCCATCTCCCACAAAGAAGACTATGTATCCATGAAATTTTTACAGAATGAAGTGCGATGAAGAGGGGTGAGACCATGCTCCTGGATGGCTCGTATGTGCTCGGCTGAGCCGTAGCCCTTGCAGGAGGCGAGGTGATATCCGGCATACTTGACGTCATAATCGACCATCATCTTGTCACGCGTAACCTTAGCGACGATGGATGCCGCTGCGATTGCGGCGATGCGAGAGTCCCCCCTTACGAGGGCCCTCTCCTTGGGGTGCGCGTGCACAGCCCTGCCGTCAATGAGAACACAGTCAGGCTCTACGCCCGCGTCCTCGATGGCTCCGGCCATCGCCACCCTCAATGCGACGCTCATGCCCACCGCATCGATGGACGTGGCTTCGACGTGGCAGGTTCCGATGGCACAGGCCTGCTCGCGGATGCGTTTCGCAAGCTCGAGGCGACGTGCGGGAGAGAGCCGCTTTGAGTCGTCAATGCCCCAGATCTTGGGCTCTTGGGGAAGGATGACGGCACATACGGTGAGCGGTCCCGCGAGGGCGCCTCTTCCCACCTCGTCGACGCCCATCACGAGACCGTCGCCACCAAGAGAGCGCTGAAGCTCGTACATGCCCTCGACCCGCCTTCGCTCGGTCTCCTCCTTGGCAAGGCGTCTTTTGGCCGATCTAATCGCCCTCTGGACCTGCGTACGTGGGTCTGTGGCATAGCGCTCGATGAGTGCTAGCGCCTCGTCGTGAGAAGCTCGCGCAAGAAGTGCAGCAACCTCTTGCGCGCTCATAGGCCGTCGTTCGCTCCACGGCATAATTTCCCAGTTTCCCAGTTTTCTTAAGACGAACCAAACTCGGTACCCCAGAATCTGCGGGGCACTATCGCAGAGACATTTGCCCAGTTGGATCCCAAAACTCGGTACCCCAGAATCTGCGGGGCACTAACGGCGTTAGTGCCCTAGCGCTTCTCGCGGATGCGGGCGGCCTTGCCCACGCGATCACGGAGATAATAGAGCTTGGCACGATGCACGTCACCGTGGCGCACGATCTCGAGCCTGGCAATCTTGGGGCTGTGCAGAGGGAAGGTGCGCTCCACGCCAATACCGAAGCTGATCTTGCGCACGGTGAAGGTCTCACGGGAGCTGCCGCCGCTCATGCGGATGACATCGCCTTGAAACACCTGCTCACGCTCGCGCTCACCCTCCTTGATGTGATAGTGCACCTTTACATTGTCGCCCACGCGGACCTTGGGAATGTCCTCGCGAATCTGCTGGCGCTCGATGGCACGAATGTAGTCCATGGTATCCTCGTCTCTAGAGGTGTCGCCACAGCTTGAGCGACACGTAGGCTTACACACGATGAGTCAGTCTAGCCCACCAAACGAAGGGTGGCAAGTTGGTCTTGTATCCCGGGTTGAAATCCACACGACCTGAGGGGATGTAGAACACATCCGCAGATGTAGAACACATCCGCTTGACCAGCCGAGAAATCGTCCTGCCTGCGAAAGGGTTGTCCTCAGGCGAGATTCGAAGCACGCTCCGGCCAGATGCATCCCACCGTTGACGCAACGCCCACAAGGTCCAAAGGTTACCTCGACCTGCACTGCCACTCGGGCATGAACGTTCCACCCTCGTACGTTCACTGGCGAGTGGCAGTGTGGATGACACTGCCATGTACGTTCACCGCCGAGTGGCAGTGCAACCTACACTGCCACTCGGGTCCGAGCGTACCGATCACACTGCCACTCGCCCCTGAGCGTACCGCTTCGGTACGCTCGACGCCATTTGGCAGTGTGAGACGCACTGCCACTCGGGTCCGAGCGTGCAGTACCGTGTGGGTGGCACTGCCACTCGGCCCTCAGCGTACCGCTTCGGTACGCTCGACGCCATTTGGCAGTGTGAGACGCACTGCCACTCGGGTCCGAGCGTGCAGTACCGTGTGGGTGGCACTGCCACTCGGGCATGAACGTTCCACCCTCGTACGTTCACTGGCGAGTGGCAGTGTCAACGCGCCGCCAGACGCCCTACTCGCCTCTCGCAACGGCCGCAGGCGGGGTCTCGACAGGCCATCGATGTGTTCGGCGTACCCCCCCTCACAAGGCTCTCGACCCCAGGGTGAGGCCTTCCCAGGCTCATCTGTCCCTGTGAAGCACGGGTTCCCGCCATGCGTGTGGCACGGTCAGCTCCTCAAAGATACGCACGGCGTAGCGGTCAGTCATACCCGAGACGTAGTCTGCCACCTCGACGTCCGGATGACTCACATCGTGTCCGCGATACTCCCTTGGCATGTCATCGAGGTGTGTCACGAAGTAGTCGAAGAGCGACCCTATCATGCGCTCAGCCTTGGGCTCCTCGTACTTCGCATCGCCTTGTGTGTAGAGTTTGTCAAAGAGGAAGGCGCGCAGCTCCATCAACGCATCCCAGACCCGTTGGCTCATGAGCACGTCATCGGCACCTGCACTGGCATCCACGACGTCGCGGACCATCGTCTCTATGCGTTCGGAGGAGGTGTGCCCAAGGACGTTACGGGCGTCTGGGGGCAGCATGTCCTCAACGAGCAGTCCCGCACGCTCCGCGTCGTCGATGTCATGGCACACATAGGCGATGCGGTCGGCCCGGGCGACCACGCGCCCCTCAAGCGTCGTAGCCCGAAGCGAGCCTCTGTGACAGCGGATGCCGTCGAGCACCTCAAAGGAGATGTTGAGTCCCCGACCGTCCCTCTCGAGTCTCTCGAGGACGCGCACGCTCTGCTCGTTGTGCTGGAAAAGCGACTTTCCCTCAACGCTCGTAGGATCTATGCCCCTAAAACGGGCCATGGCCCTGGACAGAGCCCGCTCCCCGGTGTGGCCAAAGGGGGTGTGACCTAGGTCGTGTCCAAGGGCGATGGCCTCCACAAGATCCTCGTTGAGGCGCAGGGACCGCGCGATGTCGCGAGCTATCTGGGAGACCTCGAGCGTGTGAGTGAGACGCGTGCGGTAATGGTCGCCCTCGGGTGCAAGGAACACCTGGGTCTTGTTGGCGAGACGCCTGAAGCTCTTGCTGTGCAGGATCCTGTCCCTATCGCACTGGAAGCAGGTCCTCAGACGGTCAGGAACCTCCTTGCGTGCCCTGCCTCTACTTTGATCGGCATAACAAGCCCGTGGGCCCAGCAGCCCATGCTCGCGCCTCTCCTGTTCCACCCCGCTCAGTACGCCCGGGTCGTCTGCCACCTTGGTCACCTCCGTGTATGGGGCGGAAAGGAGCCTTTGCCCCTTCCCGCCCCACCGGTCAGCCGAGCGTCACAGACTAGCCCAGCTTTTTGGGGCCACCGTTGGAGTTGATCTTGGCCTGGGCACCCGCAAGGCGCGCGATGGGCACGCGGTAGGGGGAGCAGGACACGTAGTCAAGACCGAGGTCGTAGTACATCTGGATGGAGTCGGGATCCCCGCCCGTCTCGCCGCAGATGCCACAGACGATGGTCTCGTTAGCCGCGTGGCCTCCCTTGACGCCCATCTCGACGAGCTTCGCCACACCAACATCGAGCGTCTCGAAGGGGTTGGCCTTGAGAATCTTCTTGTTGAGGTACTGTGGGATGAACGCGCTCTCGACATCGTCGCGAGAGAAGCCGAAGGTAGTCTGTGTGAGGTCGTTAGTACCGAAGGAGAAGAAGTCGGCGTAGGCACCGATCTCGTCGGCGGTCACGGCTGCACGCGGCAATTCTATCATGCAGCCGATGGGGATGGAGAGCTCAAGGCCCTCTGCCTCCTCGACAGCCTTGATGACGCTCTGGATCTGCTCACGAACGAGCTTGAGTTCCTCGACCGTGGAGATGAGCGGGACCATAATCTCGGGCCTGGGGTCAAGACCCTGCTTCTTGAGGGTGGCAGCAGCGCCTGCGATGGCGCGGACCTGCATGTCGTTGAGCTCGGGATAGACGATGCCCAGACGGCAGCCGCGCAGGCCGAGCATGGGGTTGGCCTCCTGGAACGAGTCAAGCCGTGCCAGGCGCTCGCGCATGGCCTCAAGCTGGGTGTCGTTCTCGCCACGACCCTCTGCGTGCGCTATCTCGACGGCAAGTTCGCGCGGATCGTCGAGGAACTCGTGCAGGGGCGGGTCGAGCAGGCGCACGATGACGGCCTTGCCGTCCATGGCCTTGAACATACCCATGAAGTCGCCCGTCTGGGCCTTGAGGAGCTGGCCAAGGGCCTGCTGCTTCTGCCCATTGGTGTCGGCGAGGATGAAGGTCTGGATGATCTGCTTGCGCTCGCCGAGGAACATGTGCTCGGTGCGGTCGAGGCCGATGCCCTCCGCACCAAAGTCCACAGAGAGCTGGGCATCCTCGGGGTTGTCTGCGTTGGTGCGCACGCCGAAGATACGACCGCGTGAGGCGTCGTGACGGACGTCATCGGCCCACTCGAGCATGGTCTCGAGGTCGCCGGTGAGCTCGGGGCGCTTCAGGGGCACCTCTCCCACGATGATGTTGCCTGTGGTGCCATCGATTGAGATGATGTCGCCCTCGTGCAGCACGATGTTTGTGCCCGAGATGGCCACCTCCTTCTTTGCGGCGTCTATCCTGAGGGCCTCGGCGCCGCAGACGCAGGGGGCACCCATGCCTCGGGCTATGACGGCCGCATGCGAGGTCTTGCCACCATGCGAGGTCAGGATACCCTCGGCCGCCACCATGCCCTTGAGGTCGTCGGGTGTGGTCTCCCAGCGCACGAGGATACAGGGCTTCTCGATGTTGGCGTAGTGGACGGCGGCGTCGGAGGAGAACACGACGGCACCCACGGCCGCGCCGGGGCTGGCGTTCATGCCCTTGGCGGCGACATCGAACTTTGCCTTAGGATCGAACTGCGGGTGCAGGAGCTGGTCAAGCTGGTCGGGGGCAACGCGCAGGATCGCCTGCTCCTTGGTGATGCGCCCCTCCTCCACCATCTGCATGGCGACCTTGAGCGCGGAGAGCGCCGTGCGCTTGCCGACGCGGGTCTGGAGCATCCAAAGCTTACCCTGCTCGATCGTGAACTCGATGTCCATCATGTCGGCGTAGTGGTCCTCAAGGATCTCGAAGACGTGGAAGAGCTGCTCGCCCGCCTCCTTGAGCGCGGGGATCTTCACGAGATCGGCGATGGGCTCGGTGTTGCGGATGCCTGCCACGACGTCCTCGCCCTGGGCGTTCACGAGAAAGTCGCCGTAGCGCTCGTTGGTGCCGTCGGCGGGGTTACGCGTGAAGGCGACACCGGTGGCGGAGGAGTCTCCCTTGTTGCCAAAGACCATGACCTGGACGTTGACGGCAGTGCCCAAAGAGTCGTCTATCTTATTCTGCTTGCGGTAGAGCACGGCGCGCTCCGTGTTCCACGAACCGAAGACGGCCTGCTCGGCAAGGCGTAGCTGCAGATAGGGATCCTGCGGGAAGGAGGCTACGCCCTCAGGGGCGACCTCGGGGTGCGCCTGGGAATCGACGTTTTTCGCAAAGATCCGCTTGAATGTCTCGGTGAGTTCCTTGAGGTCCTCGGCGGTGAGGTCCGTGTCAAGCTTGACGCCCTTCTCGGCTTTCTTCTCGTTGATGGCGTCCTCGAAGAGCTGTCCCTCGACGCCCATGACGACGCTCGAGAACATCTGGATGAAGCGGCGGTAGGAGTCCCAGGCGAAGCGCTCGTTGTTGGTCTGCTTGATGAGGCCCTGGACCGACTTGTCGTTGAGGCCGAGGTTGAGGACGGTATCCATCATGCCAGGCATGGAGAACGGAGCACCTGAGCGAACGGAGACCAGCAAAGGATCGGTCTCGTCGCCAATCTTCTTGCCCATGCGCCTCTCGAGATCACGGCGGTACTCATCGATTTCATCGAGTACGCCCTCGGGCCAGACGTTGCCGGCGCTCGAGTAGGCGACGCAGGTCTGGCAGGTGATCGAGAATCCCGGGGGAACGGGAAGGCCGATGTTGGCCATCTCGGCAAGGTTGGATCCCTTGCCACCGGTAATCCACTTTGCCTCGTTGACGGAAGAGCCGGCAACCTCGGTCACATTGTTGCCATGCTCGTCCATGCCAAAGCGATACACGTGCTTCTCAGCCATATAAAACCCCATATCTCTCGTACCCGGTGCGGGTCCTTCCCACACCAACCTCCGGGCGGTGATGCCTCAGCTGGCGCCACCGCCCAACATACAGTCTATTCTAGCAGTCTTTACGCTCGTCGCACATATCATCGCCCGTCGAGCCATCGCCCGTCGGCGCCTCTCTTACGCACATGCCAAGGACGTTGACCTAGCTGGTGACAGAGACCTCGTTGTCGCTCCTCCTGCCTGCCTCGTACTTGGGTTCCTCGCCGGTGAGCGTCGAGATGACCGTGATGGCAGGCCCCAAAAGATCGATGCTCGGGATGCCGCGACCATCGAGCTCTCGACGGATGTCACGACGAAGGTTGCGATCGACGATCGTGTGGAACACCGCCATCGGAACGTCCTCGGTGACGTTGTTGTCGAGATAGTCACAGACCATCCCCACCGACTTGACGTTGCCGAGCTGCTTGATGGTCACGACCTTGTCATTGAACTGGTCCGCCGCCGCCTCAACCACGCTCGCGGCCGTCTTGCCACGCGCGTCGGAGAGTACGAACACGACAGGAGTCACGTCAGCGAAAATGTCAATGTCATCGAGTGTGTCTTCGGACATCTACCCAGCCTCCTTACGTTTGGACGCCCGGACGCGACGAACTTGCCGGACCGGGCTACTGCTATGCTCGCTACCCCTTCTTGGAGAGCGCCCCGATATTGGCCACGTCGTCGAACACCGCTGCGAAGAGGTTGAGCAACTTGAGGCGATTCTCCCTTACAACAGTGTCATCGTCCATGACCAAAACGTCATCAAAGAACCGGTCGATTGGTTCTCTCAAATCGGCGAGAGCCTTGCATGCGGCACGGTAGTCGCGTTTACTCAACGCTTTCTTCACATCTGCGGACCCCCTGCGGCATGCCTCGAGCAGTGATCGCTCGGCGTCGCCCATGATGCCCTCGTCGATCTTGTAGCCCAGGCTCCTGTCAGCGAGGTGCGCGGCGCGGGCATAGGCCGTCGCAAGGTCCTCGAAGACCTCCGGCTCCTCCAGGCGGGCGCTGCCCAGGGCCTCGACCCTGTCCATGAACTCCATCGGGTCGATGACGCCCACCGACGAGACGGCATCGATGACGTCGGGAGCTGCCCCCTCCTCCCTGGCGATGGCGGCAAGGCGGCCGGCAAAGAACGCAGCCACAGCCCCAGCGACCCGCCCCCTGTCGAAGGAGAGGCCTTGCATCAGGTAGGAGTCAAGCGAGAGATCTATGAGCGCCCTTAGCGGGACCAGGGGCAGGGTGCGCAGCATCGCGATGGTGCCGATGGCGGCTCGGCGGACGGCGAAGGGGTCGGATGATCCCGTGGGAGCCTCGTCGATGGCGAAGACGCCACAGATGGTGTCGAGCTTGTCTGCAATGGCTACTGCCTTGCCGATGAGGTCCGAGGGAAGCTCGTCTGACGCGAAGCGGGGGCGGTAGTGCTCACGAATGGCCCGAGCGACCTCAGGCGGCTCACCCGCAGCCTGAGCGTAGTAGCCACCCATGATGCCTTGCTGATTGGTGAACTCGATGACAGTCTGGCTTACGAGGTCGGCCTTCGAGAGGTGCGCGGCGCGCTTGGCATAGGCTGTGTCCCTCTCGCTGGCGCCAGCCCTCCGTGCCACCTCAGCTGCGATCGCCTCCATGCGCTGGACCTTCTGCAGGACTGTGCCAAGCCTCTCTTGGAAGGTGACAGTCGAGAGCCTCTCGACAAAGTCCTCCAGAGGTCGCTTGAGGTCCTCCTCCCAAAAGAACTTGGCGTCGTCGAGGCGCGCCCTCACGACGCGCTCGTTTCCGTCGATGACGGTCGCGTCGCAGGCTGGATCGGCATTCGAGACGATCACGAACTCGCGCGTGAGCCTGTGATCCTTGTCGTATATCGGGAAGTAGCGTTGGTGCGAGAGCATGGACTCGCAGATGATCTCGGTCGGGACCTGGAGGAACTCCTCATCAAAGCGGCCAACCAGCACGTGCGGCCACTCGCAGAGGTTCACCACCTCATCGAAGGTGCGCTTGGGCGTGTCAACCTGCACGCTGGCGTGGGTCTGGACCTCAGAGATGCCGGCACGTATTCTCTGCGCACGCTCGACTTCGCCCATGACGTAGGCGTGGCGCAGTATCTGCTCGTAGTGGGCGGGGTCTGTGACCACGTGTTCGCCGGGCGCGAGCACGCGATGCCCGCGCGTGGTATTGCCGCTCGTGACGTCGGCATAGCCGAACGGCACGACCTCGCTGCCGAACAGCGCGCAGATCCAGCGTATGGGCCGCACGAAGCTCGCATGCTCAGAACCCCACCTTTGACTTCTGTAGTTTGGCCACTCAAGAGAGGCGATGACGCGCCTTGAGAGTTCGCTCAATATCGGCACGCTCTCTCTTGAGGGAACGAAGCGCTCTGCGAACACGTACTCTCGGCCATCGCCATCAACTCTACGAATGAGCTCTGTCGCGCTGATGCCAAGTTTTCGCGCGAAGCCCTCGGCAGCCTTGGTGGGAACACCGTCCTCACCGAAGGCGATCCTTGCGGCGGGGCCGCGCTTGACCTCTCGGATCTCCTCGGTTGCCGTGGCGAGATCCCTGACGATGACGGCGAGTCGTCTGGGTGTCGAGAGTGTCTTGATGCTACCGTGAGCGAGGCCGACTTCCGTAAGGCCCCTCTCGATGAGCGTGCCGATCTGGCCTTGGGCGCTCATGAGGGGTGCCGAGGGCATCTCCTCGCAGCCGATCTCGAGCAGAAAGTCCTTCGCCTCCGCCATCCTAGGCCACCTCCCCCGTGCGAGCGTTCTCGCCTGCCGCAGCGCCCGCCGTGGCGACCTCGCTCAGATAGGACTCGCAGCAGGCCTTCGCGATCGCACGAACGCGTAGGATGTAGTTGGCCCGCTCCGTCGCAGATATCGCGCCCCTCGAGTCGAGCAGGTTGAAGGCATGGCTGCACTTCATGACACAGTCATAGGCCGGAAGCGGCAGCCTATGCTCAAGGCAGGAGTGACACTCGGCCTCGTACTCGTCGAACTTCTCGCGCATGAGGCCGACGTCGGCGACCTCGAAGTTATAGATAGAGAACTCGCGCTCGTTCTCTAGGAACACAGTCCCATAGGTCATGGGCGTCCCGTCGGGCAGGTAACTCCAGATGATGTCGTAGACCGAGTCAACGCCCTGGGCATACATGGCGATGCGCTCGAGGCCATAGGTGATCTCCACCGGCACAGGATCCACCTCGATGCCACCGACCTGCTGGAAGTAGGTGTACTGGGTGACCTCCATGCCATCAACCCAGACCTCCCAACCCAGACCCCAGGCACCGAGCGTGGGGCTTTCCCAGTCATCCTCAACGAAGCGCACGTCGTGTTCGGCGGGGTCAAGGCCTATGGCCGTAAGCGATCCCAGGTAGAGTTCCTGGGAATCCGCTGGAGATGGCTTCAAGATGACTTGGAACTGATAGTAGTGCTGCATACGGTTGGGATTCTTTCCGTAGCGGCCGTCGGTGGGCCTGCGGCAGGGCTGCGGGTAGCAGGTGCGCCAGGCGGCGGGACCGAGCGAGCGTAGGAGCGTCGCGGTATGGAAGGTGCCAGCCCCCACCTCGCTGTCGTAGGGCTGCATCACGGTGCAACCCTTGTCCGCCCAGTACCGCTCGAGCCTCAAAATCATATCCTGAAAGGTCAGTATGTCGTCACCCATGCGTGCGTCTCTCCTCCTGAGACCGTCTTCTGTCTGTCTATAGCGTCCTGGCATCTTTGAACGGAAGGTAGATGAACAGCGCGTGCGAGCTGATCCTCGTCGTGCTCACGGCACCGAAGTAACGCGAGTCAAGCGAGTTCGTCCTGTTGTCGCCCATGAGCCAGACGCAGCCCTCAGGAACTCTATAGGGATATTTTATGCCACCCGAGAGGTTCGCGGCATGCTCCGTGAGCGCGTAGGTGGGCCTGCTCTTGGTGTAGGACTCCTCCTGCTCGACACCATCTATGTACAACTTGCCATCGTGTATGTCTATCGTCTGCCCTGACGTCGCGATGATGCGCTTTATGAGGGTCTCTCCCGATCCGTCAGGGTCGTCGAAGGTCACGATCTCGCCGACCTTCGGACTCGTGAAGCGGTAACTGATCTTCTCGCCTATCAGCTGATCGCCCACCTGAATCGTGTCGGTCATGGATCCCGTGGGGACATAGTAGACGCCAAAGACGAAGATCCTCAGGAGCACGAAGAGGATGAACACGAAGGCCACAGAGCCCAACCATTGGAGTAGCTCCCACAGAATGCCCTCCCTGCCACGCCTCGTCCCCGCGTCACCATCAGACATCTGTCGCCTCGCAATCCCGTTGCCCCAACGTCTCGTGGACGAGGCTCCACTCGTCCTCGCTGAGCTCTGCTCCCTCAAGGAGGTCTGGCCTCCAGCGTGCCGTGCGCTCTATGGAACTCCTGCGTCTCCACGCGCTCACGGCGCCATGGTCGCCAGAGAGCAGGACCTCTGGAACGCGCTCGCCCTGAAATGTGGCCGGTCTCGTGTACTGGGCATACTCGAGGAGGCCCTGCGAGAAGGACTCGTCCTTCGCGCTCCTGTCGTCACCGAGCACTCCGGGCAGGAGTCTCACGACGGAGTCGATGACCACAAGGGCAGCAAGTTCACCTCCCGTGAGGACGTAGTCCCCCACAGAGACGATCTCGTCCGCCAGCGCATACGCCCTCTCATCGATGCCCTCATAGCGACCGCAGACAAACAAGATTCTGTCAAAGCTCGAGAGCCTCTCGGCGTCTTTTTCCGAATAGCGCCTGCCACAGGGCGAGAAGAATATCACATGCGGCCGCTTCTTCCCCTGCCCCGAGATGTCCCTCACTGCCTCGAATATCGGTTCGCATTTCATGAGCATGCCCTGCCCGCCACCAAAGGGGGCGTCATCCACCGTACTATGCCTGTCATGCGTCCATGTCCTCAGGTCGTGGGCTACGAACTCGAACAGGGATCTCTGCCATGCGCGGCCCAGAATTGACTCGGACAGATACGGCTCGAAGACCTGGGGAAAAACGGAGAGGACCTCGAATATCATCCGTCCCGTCCCTCTCTTACGCCGTCAGGCAGGTTCACTACGAGCTCACCCTCGTTGTCTATCCCGAGCACATACTCCCCGACGACGGGTATGACGAACGTTCCCGTCTCACCCTCGATGGTCCAGGCATCGTTTGCGACGCCGAGCGTTACCTCGCTGATATGACCGATCTCCCCGAGGAGCAGGTCTCTGACTCGCCTGCCGACGAGCTCCCTCGCATCATGCAGCTCGAAGTCATCCGGCAGCTCGTCGACGGCTACAAGCAGCGTCCTTCCGACGAGCCGTGATGCGTGGGCGATGCTGTCCACACCCACGAGGCTCACGAGCCAACCGTGACCGTTGCCTCTCACGCGACCCACTACGAAGGAGCGAGGACCCTTCAGCCTAGGTGGAACGGCCCATACCCACATGCCGGGCCTGAGGTATGTACCGAGACCGTTGACATCAACTGCCACGATCTCCCCCTGCCTGCCATGCGTCTTCTCCACGCGGGCTATCGACCGATACCGGCGGGCCACCGTCTACCCGAGGACCTCGACCTCGACGGCCGTGCCGACCCTCGAGCCCAAGGCACGCGCAAGCGTTCTGATCGCCTTGATCGTGCGTCCGCGCTTACCGATGACGCGTCCGGCATCATCCTCGGCGCACGAGATCTCGATGAGCGCCGAGCCTTCCCCGTCCGTCACGTCGAGGGACACTCGGTCCTCGTCGGTCACAAGTCCGCAGACGATATACTCGACAAGATCGGCGACCCTGTCACTCGGCAAGCCCTGCTCTGCCTGTCCAAGAGGAGCCCCGCTGATCGCAGCTTGTCCGGCCACGGGAGCTACTCCGTGCTCTCGTCAGAGCCAGCCGAAGCTTTGGCGGCGGCCTTCTTGGAGAGCTTCCGCTTTTTCTCGGGGGCGGGCGTGCCATTCTTGACGATGTCAATCAGGTGCGACACGGCATTTGAGGGCTGCGCGCCCTTGGCCACCCACGCATCGACCTTCTCGATGTCGATATCAATGGTCTTGGGATCGGACAGGGGGTTGTAGCGTCCGACGAGATCGATGTAGCGACCGTCACGGGGCATGCGACCATCGGCCACGACGATACGATAGTATGGACGCTTCTTGGCGCCATGACGGGCAAGACGGATCTTCACTGCCAACGTAGTACTCCTTAGATCGCGCGGCGCCTCGGTAGATAGGTTATGCGCCGCATCACCACACGGGCGTCGCATCATGATAGGCCATGCGATAACGGAACATGGCTGCAGTTTTTGTGAACTGTCTGTGACCGATGGGCAGTCCTCGACAAGGGGCATGAGTCCACGTATGTGCAGGGATAGAGGGCGTGCAAGACCCTTCGGACGGAGGGAGCTTCATCGGATCTCCCGTAAGTCTACGAAATTTAGTACGAACATTTAAGGCCAAATACAGTCTGGAGGGGTAGAATGACCGAAACGGGTATTATCAGGTACCCAAATGCATGAGACAGTTGGAGGTAGAGCATGAACATTCTTGTTGTCGAGGACGAGAGGAACCTCGCGGACGCGATCGTACAGATCCTCATCGATGACCATTTCAACGCCGAGGCCGTCTATGACGGCAATGCGGGCCTCACAGCCGCCCAGAGCGGCCTCTATGATGCGGTCGTGCTTGACATCATGCTTCCGGGCATCGACGGCATTCAGATCGTGAAGGAGCTCAGGCACTCCGGAAACTCGATTCCAGTCCTGATGCTCACGGCCAAGACGTCAACCGGAGACATGGTGCAGGGCCTCGATGCCGGAAGCGACGACTACATGACCAAGCCCTTTGAGGCTCCCGAGCTGCTCGCGCGCGTACGTGCCCTTACCCGCAGGCAAGGCGACGTCGTCATCGACGAGATCACCTTCGCCGATCTCAAGCTCGATCTGACGACCCATGACCTGTCCTGCGGTGAGCATAAGGTTCACCTGTCGGGCAAGGAGTTCGCTGTCATGCAGATGCTCATGAGCTCGAACTCCCGTGTCGTCTCGAAGCAGGATCTACTCTCCCGCGTCTGGGGCACAAGCGGAGACGCCTCGGAGAACTCAGTCGAGGCGTACATCTCGTTTCTGCGCAAGAAGGTCAGTCACATCCATTCGCACGTGCAGATCACGACTCTGCGCATGCTCGGCTACCGTCTCGAGGACTTCAGCGAGGACTAGTGACCTCCCTGTGAGCAGGAATTCATGGAGCGTTGATGCTTAAGCTACTAAAGAGGAAGTTCATCATCTTTGTCACGGGACTCGTGAGCCTCGTGCTCTTGGGGGTAGTCGCATCATCGCTCTGGTCTTCCTACCTCTCTGTGCAGAGCTCGATAGACTCGGTGCTTGAGGAGGGTCTCGAGACGCCGCTCACGGAGGCGCCATCTGGCAGGAGCAGAAACCAGAGCAACTCCGGCCTGTTCGTGGTGACGGTCGAGACCTCGTCCTCGGGCATCGTGCTCGCGACGAGCAACGCGTCGCTTTCAACCAAGCTCCACGATCTCGACCAGATCATAGCTGAGTCCTTGGATGTGGAGAAGGGCCGCGGCTATGCCTCGGATCTGGGCATCGCCTGGAAGTCCCGCAAGCTCCAGAGCGGCAATGTGCTCATCACCATGGTCAACGCAGGTGATCTGTACCAATCTTGGGAGAGGCAGTCTATACGGAGTATCGCCTCCTTTATCATAGCGCTTGCCGCCGTGGCTATCATTTCTGTCTATCTGGCCGATTGGGCGACGGCGCCTATCGAGGAGGCCTTTCAGAAGCAGCAGCGCTTCGTGGGAGATGCCTCTCACGAGCTCAAGACCCCGCTTGCCGTCATTCTTGCTAATGGTGAGATCCTTATGAAATCCCATGAGCTCTCGGCAAAGGACAGGCGTTGGGTAAAGAGCATCTCAGACGAGGCGGAGCACATGAAGAGTCTCGTGGGAGAGCTTCTTCAGCTTGCCCGGACGGATGAGGGCCTGGTCGACTCCTCCTCGTTTGCCTTCCGGATGGAGAGCATCGACTTCTCGGATATGGTCGGGTCTGCCTCCCTTGAGTTCGATGCGCTTGCCTTCGAGCGTAACTGCACCATAGAGACTGAGCTGCAGGAGGGAGTGCTCGTAAACGGTGATCGCGAGTGGGTGGATCGCCTCGTTAAGATCCTCATGGATAACGCCTGTAAGTATGCGTACGATGGAAGTCAGATCACTGTCAGGCTCACGTTCGAGAAGCGAAAGAACGCCCGTCTCTCCATCACCAATAGGGGGGAACCCATCGCGCCTGAAGACCTCAAGCACATCTTTGACCGCTTCTATCGATCGGACAACTCCCGTTCTCGCACCGACTCTCCCGGTGGCTTTGGTTTAGGACTCGCCATTGCACGAGGTATCGCGGAGGCCCATGGCGGCACGATCTCTGCGACGAGCACGACTGAGGAGGGTACGACGTTCTCCGTCACTCTGCCCGCCTCGCTCAATGTCACATGAGTGAGCCACTCGGGACAGCCGGGGCAGGCGCTTGGAGAGGGCCTGCAATAGGCCTTCTCGATCTCGACGCCTTCTTTGCCTCAGTCGAGCAGCTCGATCATCCCGAGTGGAGGGGTAGGCCCGTAATCGTGGGTGGGTCTGCCGAGAGGCGTGGGGTCGTATCGACGGCCTCCTATGAGGCGAGGCCCTATGGCGTCCACTCCGCCATGCCCTCCTACCAGGCGATGCGCCTGTGTCCTGACGCCATCTGGACGCAGGGTCGCTTTGCCCGCTACCGTGAGCTGTCAGCCAAGGTCATGTCCCTCATAGAGCGAGAGACCCCCCGCGTGGAACAGGTCTCCATCGACGAGGCGTTCTTCGACGTCACGCCCGGGAGGTATTCGAGGGAGGATCCTGTCCTCATATGCAAGAGGATACAGGAAAGGATCAGTGATCTTGGTATCAGCTGCTCCATTGGACTTGGGCAGAACAAGACCGTCGCCAAGATTGCCTCAGAGCGCGATAAGCCCCATGGGCTCTGTGTCGTGATGCCGGGACAGGCTGCCGAATTTTTGGCCCCACTCCCTGTTGAGGCACTGAGCGGCGTTGGGCCCTCAACTAAGGACCGCCTGAAAAAGATGGGTATCCGTACGCTTGGACAGCTTGCGCAGGCCGAGGTCGAGAAGATGCGTCGCGTCTTCGGTGTGCACGGGCCCAAGATGGTCCAGCGCGCAGCGGGCCGGGAGACGAGCAAGGTCACGAGCATCGCTCACAGGAGCACCCCAAAGTCCGTCTCAAACGAGAGGACCTTCTCCCATGACCTCACGAGCCGAAGGGATGTAGAGGCCGCCATCGCGCATGTGAGCGCGCTCGTAGGCACACGTCTGCGCTCGAAGGGGCTCAGGGGAGGAGAGGTCACGCTCAAGCTCAAGTTTGACTATGAGCACACGCGTACGATCCAGCGCCCGCTCGTTCCTGAGACCGATGACGAGAGAGACTTTGGTCGGGTGGCGAAGGAGCTGCTGAGTGACCTGTGGAGTGAGGGCACACCCGTCAGGCTCGTCGGCGTCATGGTGAGTGGGTTTGGCGGCGAGAGGTCTTCCACGCAACTGGCGCTCTTTGACGTAGGCGATGGACAGCCGAACCAACCTCCCGTGTCGCGAGGGCGGGACAGCGGCCGTGACAGGGACGCGAAGAGGAGGCTCTCTGAGGCCACCGACAGCATACGGAGCCGTTTTGGAGCAGGGGCACTCACCTTGGGATACGACCTGCGCCTCAAGGATACGCTCTCGGACACGATCTCAAACAACCACGACGGCATGTCCGAGATGCCTGGATCGTGAGGGAGACGAGGGTGGCCCAGTCATCGCGCACGCGCAGGGCGACACGCGCCTCATCTTTTGTGGCTTTCTCCCCCAACCTAGGCGGGTTTAGCGTCACTCCCAAGGCCGAGAGGAACGCGAGGCGCCTCGCCCCAGAGCTTCTCGAGCCTAAAGTATTCCCTTGACTCAGGTCTGAACACGTGCACCACAGTGGCGCCATAGTCGATCAGCACCCAGCTCGAACCCTGTCTGCCTTCACTTGAGATGGGATGCAGCTCACAGTTTTTCGCGACCTTCTCCCGGATGCCATCCACGACGGCATCCATCTGGGGTCTGTTCTGGGCAGTGCAGATAAGGAAGTAATCGCAGACATTAGAGAGTCCAGAGAGGTCGAGTGCCAGTATGTCCGTCGCCTTCTTGTCATCTGCCGCAAGGGCGGCAACTCTCGCTACCTCAAGCGGTGCTGCGATCCCCTGTCGTACGTCCTGTTTTCCCATGCCCCTAGGCACCTCGTTTCAAGACCAGCTCATTGTACACGTCTATGGTACCCGGGTAGAGGTATCGTCGCGTATTCACAACGTACTCGATGCCCGAGGAAAACATGAAGACGTACACCTCACCCAGATCTTCGCCCCGTGCCACCATCTCGCGGACGTGCTCTATCGCGGGGGCGGGCTTTCTCAGCGGCTCTATGCCGTCAGCCACGAACAGGATCTTGTCGAGTGCCGTCATGTCGGCCGAGCCCACCGTATGCAGGGAGATAGCCCTGAAGATCTCGGGGGGGAGCTTGGGATAGCGTGTGGGCAGCGTGAGTGCGGCCGTGAGGCCATGGAGGAGCGGTTGGACGAGTTCGAGGTCGACTCCCATGTCAATGCCCAGTTCAATGGCTCGCTTCACTTGCTCATCCGCCGAGAGGACCTTGTCCCAGTCGTGGAGTATGCCTGCGCATCGGGCGGGGAAGGGGTCTGCACCATAGCGTATGGCCATCGATTCTGCCGTCTTGGCAACCGAGAGCGAGTGCTCATAGCGCTTGGGCCTCACGTCACGCATATGGGCAGCCAAGTCCGCCTCGAGCTGCACGATGGTGGTTTCCTGCTCTTCGCTGTAGTGTGGCCGCGTGTCTTCAGTCATGCGATGTACCTCCCTGTGCTCCTTCGTGCGAGGATCGTACGCCATAGAGCTTATGCTTGTGGATGTAGCCTGTCACGACGTCAGGCGTGAGGTACCTCAGGCTCTGCGAGGCAGCCACGCGTCTCCTCAGGTAGCTGGACGAGATGGCCAAGGCCGGCACCTCAAGGTAGATGACGTCAAAGTTATAGGGAGAGGCGCTGATGACCTGCTCGGCATGACTCAGGTCATAGCCAGGACGCGTGGCCGCGACGAGGGTGGCAAGCTGCGCTATACTGCCGGCATCCCTCCAGGTCACGATGTCAGTCACAGCGTCGGCTCCCGTGATGAAGTAGATTCTCACGTTGTCTGGATAGATGGCGCGAAGGCGCTCGAGGGTGTCTGCGGTGTAGGTGATGCCCTCGCGGTCCACCTCAAAGTGCGAGGCCGTGAAGTGAGGGTTGTCAGAGGTCGCAAGCAGGGTCATGGCATAGCGATCCGCGCCGGGACTCACCTGCGCGTCCTGTTTGAAGGCGGGATGTCCCGCAGGCATGAACACCACCACGTCAAGGGCGAGGTCTCCGAAGGCCTGCTCTGCGGTGACCAGGTGACCGTTATGGATGGGATCGAAGGTCCCGCCCATGATGCCAAGACGGTAGCTCCGACGGGGATCTTCACCCAGAGGGGGAAGGTCACCTCTCTCAGCTGTCACCCGTACGACCGTCTTGATCTGAGTTGCCACATCATCCATAGCTGTCCCTAGAAGACAAGCAGGTCATCACGGTGAATGGCAGGCCAGCCCGCCTTGTCAGAAACAAAGCGCCCAATCACGTCGAGCCTGAGGCCCCGATAACGCCTCAGCTCATCGGCAGGATAGCGTACCACCCCCCTACCGATAAGCGTTCCGTCAAGAGACTGAACGTCGACGACGCTTTGCTTCGAGAAGTCTCCCTTGACCTCCCTGATACCCACGGGTAACACGGAGGCACCCTCATGGAGGACCGCGTGCACTGCGCCCCCATCCAACACGATGCTTCCCTGAGGAAGCTCGGCTGTTGCCAGCCAGAGCTTGCGCGCTCCCTCGTGGCGGGCGGCTGGCGCGGCCTCAATGCGGGTTCCGACTCTCTCGCTGTGAGCGGCGCGAACGAGCGCGCCCTCTTGCCTGCCCTTGCAGATGACCATGGGTATCTTGGCTGCGAGCGTGATGCGACCAGCCCGCAGCTTCGTTCGCATGCCGCCGGTTCCCATGACAGAGCCGGCATCCCCAGCCATGGCCTCAACCTCGGGCGTGATTGCATCGAGCGTGTCGACGATGCGTGCCGCAGGATCAAGAGCTGGATTGGTCTTGTAGAGTCCATTTACGTCCGAGAGAATCACATAGAGGCTGGCATTGACGATGGTCGCGACAATGGCACCGAGCGTATCGTTATCACCAAAGGTGAACTCAGCCACCGATACCGTGTCATTCTCGTTGACCACAGGTACCGCGCCAAGGGCAAGGAGCCTCCCGAGGGTGTTCCTCGCGTTGAGGTAGGTCTGTCTGTCAGCAAGGTCCCTACGAGAGAGGAGGACCTGGCCAACGGCGATGTCATGCCGTCGAAACGCCTCGGCGTAGACCTCCGTGAGGGTCGCCTGCCCAGCAGACGCGCAGGCCTGGAGCGTCGGGATGTCATCGGGTCGCGCGTGCAGTCCGAGGTGCCTGAAACCGGCTGCCACAGCGCCTGATGTGACGAGGATGGGATGGTAGCCCTCATGTACGAGCTGGGCCATCTGATCTACGAGCGATCCCACGAAGGCCTCATCCACGCCACCATCGGGGCCGATCAGCGTGGAGGAACCCACCTTGGCTACGATGACATGACTTGTGTCGAAGATGTCACCCATCAGCGTTGTGCTCCCCACCGTGGCACAGCGTGCCCTCGCTATCGAGGCCAGTACAAGCACGTGCACCGACAGCTGTGGGCTGGACCGCGTCCGCACGCTTTCCCTTGCACCCACCCGCATCGTCGGCTCCCTCGTAGGTGAAGGCAAAGCCGAGGATGCGCACCTCGTCTCCCTCGGCACAACCTGCCTCGGCAAGCGTGGCGTCAAGACCCAAGCGCGCGAAGCGGTGCTGGAGGTAGGCGACGGCCTCGTCGTTATCCCAATCGGTCTGTACGACCATACGCTCGATCGCGGGCCCACTCACACGCCAGACATGACCCGATTCACGCGATATGGAAATTTCGCGCTCACGCCTCTGGCGCATCCGCTCGAGTTTCTCACTTAGTTTCTCGGCTACGTCACTTTCTCTTACGGCTGCCTTTCTGAGCCGAGAGACCTCTGAGGCAGTTGCGTTCATGAGCGTATCGAGACCGGCACCCGTGACGGCGGAGACCTCGAAGAAAGGTTTGCCATCCGTCTTGGCAACAGCTCGCAGACGAGAGATGGCTTCATCAATACCCGGCATGTCGCATTTGTTGGCAACAAGCACCTGGGGACGCTCGGCAAGCTTTGGCGCATAGGCTGCGAGTTCCGCATCGATCGTACGATAGGCCTCCACGGGGTCTGCGCCCTCGTAGCCCCCAGTTATGTCGACCACGTGCAGGATGAGGGAGCTGCGCTCGACATGACGCAGGAACTCATGGCCAAGTCCCCTACCCTTACTCGCTCCCTCGATAAGCCCCGGAACGTCCGCGATGACAAAGGATGCCCCGTCTTTCGTGCGAACGACGCCGAGGTTGGGGATGAGTGTCGTAAAGGGATAGTCGGCAATCTTGGGCCGGGCGGCAGTCATGCGGGCGATGAGCGAGCTTTTTCCCACCGAGGGAAGTCCCACGAGGGCGACATCCGCCACAAGCTTCATCTCGAGCTCTATCCAGTGCTCGCGCGCGGGCTCCCCTTTCTCGGCAAAGGCCGGAGCCCGACGAACCGACGTCACGAAATGGACGTTACCCTTGCCGCCAACACCGCCAGGCGCCACCACGACACGCTGTCCCGGCTCAGTGAGATCAGCTATCTCATAGAGCACCGCCATGGTCTTTGGGTCGAGCTCCCTCACCTGTGTGCCCACGGGAACCTTGAGGACGAGGTCTCTTCCGTCAGCGCCATGGCGACGGGAACCTTGACCATGCGTGCCACGACTGGCTTTGAAGTGATGCTTGAAGCGATAGTCAATGAGGGACGAGAGCTGTAGATCGCACTCGAGGACAACGTTACCGCCGTTACCGCCATCGCCGCCGTCAGGACCACCCTTCGGCACGAAGGCCTCACGACGAAATGACATGCAGCCAGCTCCGCCGTCACCACCCTTGACGCTGATTCGAGAGAGGTCGGTAAAGCTGTTCGTGGGCATGGATCTCCTCTCCTAGCTACCCGTATGATACGGCATCCTCATCCTCTGAGACACACGGAGGACGCGAGAGATACCGAACGCATATAGACGTTCTTAGCTCAACTCAGCCAAGCACATCAATATACACGCCGATCACACAGATGCCGGACCTCAACGAGGTCGCGCTGAGCACCGCGACCTCAGAGGGACGTCGACCCTATGCGGTGCGAACATGCACGTAGTGCTTCTTACCCTTCTTGAACTCAACGACGCCATCAGCAAGTGCGAAGAGGGTGTCATCCTTGCCTCGTCCAACGTTCTCGCCTGGGGTGATGTGTGTGCCACGTTGACGAACGATGATCTGACCGGTCTTGATGGCCTGACCCCCGTAGATCTTGGTACCGAGTCGCTGTGCGTTAGAATCACGACCGTTGCGAGACGAACCCAAGCCCTTTTTGTGTGCCATGCTAGTTCCTACCTATCTCTCTTGTGGTGACATGAGGCCTCGTTAGGAAAGCGCGGGCAGCTCGGACACCTGCAACTTGGTCAGCTTCTGACGGTGGCCCTTCGTACGGTGATAGCGCTTGCGCTTCTTGAGCTTGAAGACGACGATCTTCTCGCCCTTGAATTGGTCCACTATCTCGCAGCTGACTTTCTTGCCCTCAAGTACAGCGGTGTCGGCAACCGTATGAGTGCCGTCATTAAGCATGAGGACGTCAAGATCGACTTTCTCGCCAGGCTGCGCATCGATCTTCTCGACATCGATGATGTCGCCCTTGGCAACCTTATACTGCTTGCCTCCAGTGCTAACGATTGCGTACATGATCTACCCTTCATCATTGCCTTCAGGTGCAACGGCCCAAAATCTTACCAGCGCATGACGAACCAGTCAACAAGAAAGCAGTTTCATAGCTCACTCACTTTTCTGAGGTGCTGGACGCATTACATTAGGCGATATGACCCGAACTGAGAGAGTGGAACTTATTTTTGAGCAACGTACTCATCGATTTCTGCGCAGCGTTCGCATCTCCTCGGCCGTCTGGCAGGCCCGGGCCGCACCCGGTGTGACTCCTGTCGAGCGCAGGTCCCTCGCGCACCTCTCGTCGGACTCCCTGCGCTCGCGGCACCCGGGTGGTCGGCAGACCCCCTGGCCTGCAGTCGCCCCCGACGGGCGCCTCGGCGGCCCGGCCATTCGGCCCTGGACGCACCGTCTCGGTACGCTCGACGTCGAGTGGCAGTGTGAGGGCGTGCTGCCCGTGCGCTCGACGTCGAGTGGCAGTGTGGTCGGCACTGCCACTCGGCCCTGAGCGTGCAGTCCCGCGTGGTCGGCACTGCCACTCGGGCCTGAGCGCACCGTCTCGGTACGCTCGACGTCGAGTGGCAGTGTGAGGGCGTGCAGCCCGTACGCTCAACGTCGAGTGGCAGTGTGGGCGGCACTGCCACTCGGGCCTGAGCGTGCAGTTCCATGTGGATGGCACTTCCACTCGGCCCTGAGCGTACCGTCTTGGTGCGCTCGACGTCGAGTGGCAGTGTGAGTGGCACTGCCACTCGGCCCTGAGCGTGCAGTTCCGTGTGGGAGACACTGCCACTCGGCCCTGGACGTACCGTTTTGGTACGCTCGACGTCGAGTGGCAGTGTGAGGACGTGCAGCCCGTACGCTCGCCGCCACGTGGCAGTGAACGCTGTGCCGAGAACCCCCTGAACGTTTCGGTCACGTTCAAGGTCGACTGTTTGCGCTCGCGCTCCCACAGTAGCGCAGTGCTAGGGCGTGACCGGTCGTCTGGGTGCCCAGATAGCCGACGCCGCCCTTGATAGCCCAGCCAACGATCGGGATGGCGCTGACGAGCGATCGGGCAAGAGAGCGATAGGCAAAGCCGGCACCGAGAATACCTGCGAGGTCTGTGATGCGTGTGATCCTGAGCCGCACGCCACAGGCAGCAGCGATCTCGAACGCCATTCTGAACTGGTTTACGGTCATGATGGGCAGATCTGCCCCGGGGATGAGCGAGATGGCACCGATGAGCGCGTTCTCCTTAGAGTAGCGTCTTATGATCTCCGATATCTTGGCGGGACGCAAGAACGAGAAGTTGGCGGCAAGCGCAAGACCCGTGTCGGGACAGGCCTGTATCACCCAGTCCGCAAACTCCGTAAGTGCTGCCTGGGGGTCAGAGGCGACGATGTAGCCCGCGAGGCCGTTCGCCCCGTCAGGCCCAAGGTCGTGGACCTCGAGGCTTGTCTCCACAATCACGCGGCAGGGAACACCGACGTCAGCAGAGGAGCGGGCACAACGCAGCGCAAGCTCCCCCCCGTCATCGGGCACCACGACGCAAAGGTCAGAGTCCGCAGGCGGCATCGACCCCGGCTCGAGCGGGCGTACGACGACCGTCGAGCTCGTGAGCTCTGGCACGAAGGCGTTCTTGATAGCCATAACGAGAGCGGTGTCGGCCTGCGCAGACACGAAGATCGTCACGCACAGGTCCTGGGTGCGTCTCATCTCGGCCTGTCTGCCGGCATTGAGGGTCTCTGCGAGGTCGAAGCTGAAAAACGCAGGTCTTCGAGTCATTTGATCTCCTTGCGGGTGCTTAGTTTGCCAAGACCCATGGTTAGGCAGTCTTCGGGATGTGGTTCCACACGGACTGCACCATCCCGACCGCCATGAGCTGGGTCAGCATAGAGGAGGAGCCATAGCTTATGAAGGGAAGCGGAATGCCGGTAATGGGCATGATACCGATGCACATTCCCACGTTCTGCAAGAGTTGAAAAGACCACATCGTGGCGATACCAACGAGCACGAGCTTGCCGAAGGGTGCTTCCACCCGCTGTGCGAGCGTGATGGTCGAGAAGATGAGGATGGAAAAGAGGCCCAGGAGCAGCGCCGAGCCAATGAAACCAAACTCCTCGGCAAGAAACGCGAACACGAAGTCCGTGTGTGCCTCTGGCAGAAAGCCGCTACCCGCCTGGCTGGCGTGACCGATGCCCTTGCCAAGGAGCCCACCCGACCCCACGGCAATCTTTGCCTGTTGGAGGTTGTAGCCATTGCCCGACGGGTCCACCGAGGAGTCCACGAACACAATGAGGCGGTTGAGCTGATAGGGTTTGAGCAGATGAGGTAGGCCAGGCGTCATGGACGTCACAACGACGACAGTTGCGAAGAGAACTATGCACGCGATGGTTACGACGACCCATCTCCTCTTGGCGCCGGAACAGATGATGATGGAGGCTCCCGTCACGAGCACGATGAGCCCCGTTCCAAGATCCGGTTGAAGCAAGATGAGCAGAAACGGGATAACAAGGATGCCACAGAGCTTCATGTAGTCCTTGAGGGCCTCGATGCGTCCGTTGTACTCCGCTCCTAGGGCCGCCATGAGGTAGATGGTGACAAGCTTGGCGAACTCGGAGGGCTGAAAGGTGAATGTCGAGAACGGCACCTTGACCCAGCCCGTCGCACCCTTAGCAGTATGGCTCAGGCCTGGTACGAGCGGCAGGAGCATGAGGACGACGTCAGCGATGAGTAGCGCCTTTGTCGTGTTGGCGAGCACGCGGTAGTCGTAGCGCCACATGACGAGGGCTGCGGCGAGGCCGAGCGCGATACCCAAGCACTGACGGAAGAACGAGGCCTCTGAGATCGAGAGCGACGCCGTCCAGATGACAAGGGCCCCAAAGCCCACCAAGGCGAGGGCGGACAAGAGCTGCGGGCGATAGAAGTTCGACCGGTTTCGTGCGCTCGCACCTGCGCGGGGGCTACGCAGGTTCTTGCTCATGACCTGTCCGATGGCACCACCCATCCCCCTCATGATCGAGCCGAGGGCTGCACCCATGTTGTTCTGTGACTGTGCCATGACCCTATCTCACCGCGCTCGTGTCCTGTGCGGTCGAGGTATCGGGACTACCATAGATCTCTCCAAGGATGTCGCGTACGACATACATGGCCCCCTCCGCACCGTAGCCTCCATACTCAATGGCCGCCGCGATCACATACTTAGGGTCATCGTAGGGCGCATAGGCGATGAACCAGCCGTCGGGCTGGCTCTTGGGCGTCTGGGCTGAGCCGGTCTTGCCTGCCACCGTCACGGGAAGCGTGACGAAGTGGGACGTCTGCGCCTCTGACTCCTCGTAGATGACGCCCTTGAGACCTGCGTGGACCAAGTCGAGGTACGCTGGCCTCTCCTCGACCTGGTACGTGAGCGCGTCCTTGTGATCGATGACTGACCCTGATCCCACAGCAGCATCGACGGATTTTAACAGATGCGGCTTCCAGATGGTGCCCTTGGTGGAGATGCCCGCATAGACGCAGCACATCTGGAGCGGCGTCACCAACAGGTCCCCCTGCCCGATGGCGAGGTTGGTGTAGTCTCCGCCCTTCCAGGCCCTGTCGTCCTCGCTTGAGTTCGCATAGTAGCTTGCCTTCCACTGCGCGTCAGGCACCCGTCCTGTGGCCTCACCGGGCAAGTCGATACCCTCCTTGGCTCCAAGCCCCCATTTTCTGAATGTCTCCTGCATACCATCGGGGTGATCAGAGTAGAAGAAGCCCTTGCCGATCTCGTAGAAGACGACGTCACAGGAATAGGTGATGCCTCCCTGCAGGCCTATGCCACCATGACCCGTCTTCTTCCAGCAGTACTGGCCTGATGCCCTACCAAAGCCCGTCCAGTAGCCCGAGCAATAGTAGCTTGAGTCCGTGGTCGCGATGCCGAAGTTGAGGGCAGCGAAGGTCGTGAGCGGCTTTATCGTCGAAGCAGAGGGATACTGCCCTGCAATGGCCCTGTTGAGCAGGGGATTATGGGAACTCTCGGACGAGAGCGCGTTCCAATCGTCATTCGAGATGCCCCCGACGAAGACGTTAGGCGAGTAGGTGGGGTGGCTTGCCATAGCGAGCACGTCGCCGTTGGTCACGTCGATCACGATCGCGGCACCGCCGTGGCAGTCGGTGCGACCGAGCTTATACAACCTCTGGATGTTGCTTGCAAGGGACTCCTCCGCTGCCCTCTGGATGGATTTGTCGAGGGTGAGCGTGATGTCGGAGCCGCCTTGAGACTCGACCGAGCTCGATGTGGAGAGCACGTCGCCATTGGCATTGACGTAGACAACTTGTTCACCCTTGATACCCTGTAGGATACTCTCATATTGACGCTCGATGCCCGACTGCCCGACGATGTCGCCAAGCTCATAGCGTATGGAGCCCCCCGATGTCTCGTCCATGTTCTTTACCTGGTCAGTGGTGATCGGACCAGTGTAGCCCAAGACGTGCGCGGCGAGGTTTCCGTTGGGGTAGAGTCGCTGGGTCCGTTGGACGATCTGGACCCCGTCGAAGAGATAGGTGTGCTCGCCGATGTAGGCGACGACACGCCTTGACACGTCCTCGGCCACCGTCCTCAGGCTCTGGGCTCCCTCACTGGCATTCTCTATCTTGTGCTTGACGGCCATGGATGGCATGCCGAGCAAGTTGGCCAAAAGCTTGACCTCGATGGGATTGGCAGCGACGTCAGACTTCGCGACGACGCAGAGGCTCGGGCGGTTGGTGACCAGCTCGTTTCCATTGCGGTCGAGAATACGGCCTCTGGGTGCGAAGACAAGGATAGTTCGGGTTCTGTTACTCTCGGCCTTGGCGCTGTAGTCGTTGACGGAGACGAGCTGCATGCTCCAAAGTCTGACAAAAAGCGCCCCGATAACGGTTCCCGCGAAGACCTTAAGGCCAAGAAGCCTGTTCTTGAACCCCGTCTCGGTAGAGCTGTCCCCTCCGCCCGCCGCCGTGGGGACGCTGCCGCCTATGTCAAAGGTGAAGCGGCTGTCGCCCCTGCCTAGGAGGATGAAGGCAACGATGAGGCAGACTAGGATGACTGCCAAGACTGCGATGATGATGATCACGGGATTCATGAGTGTTCACCTAAGGGGTTCCTGCGCCATACTTTCCACTGCGCTTTTTGGTGGGCACGCCCATGCTCAGCGTATGCGACGAGCCCTTGGAGTAGCGCCAGGCAAAGGGCAGGAAGGCCACAGAGGTCAGAATGAAGCTGGGAAGGCTCCTCAAGAAGAGCACATCAACCACAGAGTGAGCCTCACCTACCAGAAACATTGCCAGGTTGTAGGAGACGCTCACGGCAAGGCAGGTCATGAAGAAGAGGATCATGGCGGCGGAGGAGTCGTCCTGAAGACGATTTCTGGACTCCATGCCCATGACGAAGGCTGCGCTGGTGAGCAGGAGGGCCATGAGACCGACCGGTCCGGTCGTGCTGAGGTCGAAGACAAGGCCCGAGAGAAAGCCGCACAGCACGCCCCAGCTGCCTCCCACCGTTAGGGTGACGATAGCGCAGAAGATAAGGGCGAAGTTGATGTGACCATTGCCTACGGCAAGATAGGGCGCGACGGCGATCTGAAGGACAAGACACACGCCAGCGAGGGCCGCGCTGTCACGTCTATGTTTGTGTGTGTTGTTTACCTGCATGGACACCTCCTACCGAAACGCTAGCGAGTGCTCTGTCGATCGGAGGCTGACGAGCCCTCCGCTCGGTCCGACGCACCAGACGATCCAGAGTCGCTCGGTGTGGACGTCGAGTCACCCGAACCGCCTGTCAGCGAGCTGTCCTGATCGTCCGCCTTCGCGATGTCCTCTGAGCTCGCCTTCTGGTTTTCCGTGAGCGAGGTGATGACGAGCACCTCCTCGAAGCTCTCGGCCGAAGAGGGCGGCTCGACGACGATGGTGTAGTAGAGATCGCCGTCGTTCTTGTTGACGGAGAGCACCCTTCCCAAGGGCAATCCCTTAGGATAGACGCCGCCAAGCCCACTTGTCACGACGCTGTCTCCCACCGATACCGATTGATCGGTGGCGATGAGCGTCAGGTGGAGCGTGCCGCCCGCAGAGCCCTTGAGCACACCCTGGGCACGACTCGACTGCACCAGTGCCGAGACGGACGAGTTCTCGTCTGCAATGAGCCTCACGGTGGCGGAGGTGGGACCACACTCGATGATCTGACCGATGGCGCCGCTCGAGTTGGTCACCGGCATGCCGACCGCAAGACCCGAGGAGCTACCCCTGTCGATAACGACCGTCCTGCTCCACGAGTCGGTCGAGGTAGAGATAATGCGAGCTGCCGTTGACTGCAGGCTATAGCTGCTCTGAAGCCCCAAGAGGTCCTGAAGCCTCTTTGCGGCCTGAGCCTCTTCTTGGAGCTCTGCGTTCTTGGCCAAAAGCCGCTCGTTCTCCTCCCGAAGGTCCGAGAGCGTCTCTTGGGTTGCTGTGAGGTTAGAGAATACGTTCCCAAGGGCCTGAAAGGGCGTCGTGAGGGCTGAGCCAACGACGCGAAGAGGTGTCGTGACAGTCATGAAGCCGCCGCGCAGTGTCGTGAAGAAGCCGGAGCCACTCTCGCGGGCGCTCATCGTAAACATGACGAGAGAGAGCACCACGAGGAAGACGAAGAGCCTGGCACCAGAATCCGAATCGCTCTTACGTAGTCCAGGCGTGGGCTGGTCCACGCCAGCTAAGCGCGCCATGCCACCCTACTGACTGGCGCTCTGCACGAAGCCGCCCGTGAGCGCGTTGGCCTCGAGCACCTTGGCGCAGCCGTTGACGACGTTTTCCAGTGCGGTGGGACTCACGTTGACAGGCACGCCTGTCTCGTCACGCAACCGCTGATCAAGGCCCCTGAGCAGACCACCCCCACCTGTGAGCAGAACGCCGTAGTACATGAGGTCGCTTGCGAGGTCAGGCGGCGTGACGTCGAGGGCGTCCTTGACGGCCTTCGTCACCTCATCGAGCGGCTTGTCGAGCGCGCGACGGATCTCCTCGGACTCGATGCGTACCGACTTGGGCATGCCGGACAGGACATCTCGGCCGTTGACCTCGACGTCGAGCTCCTCCACCAAAGGTGCGGCCGACCCGACCTTTATCTTGATGTCCTCTGCGGTCCTCTCACCGATGGAGAGGTTGTAGGCGTCACGAACATGCTCGAGTATCGTCTGGTCGAACTCATCTCCCGCCGTCCTGATGGACTGTGAGACGACGATGCCACCCATGGCGATGACGGCGACCTCAGTCGTGCCGCCACCAATGTCCACGACCATGGAGCCAGTCGGGTCCTCAATCGGCAGGTCGGCCCCGATTGCAGCCGCCATGGGCTCCTCGATGAGATAGGCCTGGCGGGCACCCGCAGATATTGTCGCCTCGAAGACGGCGCGCTTCTCGACTGAGGTCACGCCGGAGGGAACGCACACGACGACACGCGGCCTCGGTGACCAAGGGTAGCGGCGCGTGCCGCGCGCCTTCTCGATGAAGTAGCGCAACATGACTTCGGTGACGTCGAAGTCCGCGATGACGCCGTCCTTAAGGGGACGCTCGGCGATGATGGAGCCAGGGGTCCTTCCTATCATGCGCTTTGCATCCGCGCCTACAGCCAAGACACGGTCCGCGCTTTGGTCGATCGCGACGACGGAGGGCTCGTTAAGAACGATGCCCTGACCCCGCGCAGCGACAAGGGTATTTGCTGTACCCAGGTCAATGGCCAGGTCTCCGTCGTATTCACCAAAGAACGAGTCGATAATCGACATTGGCTGTTTCCAATCGCATGAACCTAACGCTCGTCAAGGTTCTATTCGCCCGAGGTCTCATTGTTCGTTGTTGAGATGGTACCCGTAGTTGCACCGGATTCTGTGGAGCTCGAGGAGCCACTCGATCCCGCAGGTTCTGGCGAGGCGTTCGTGTCAATGGTCGTTGAACCCTCCTCTTGGGAGTCAAAGACGTAGTCGACCGAACTTACCTGCCAGCCTATGCCGTCACGCGTGAGCGTAAGCTGGTACCTCTGCTCGCCACCGGACGAGAGCTTGACCGTCGCGATGACCGTCGTCGAACTCATTGATCGCTCGACGTTGTCAATCGTCACGTTGTTCAGTGAGACGGGAAGGGTCGACTTCATCTGGGCCCTCTCGGCACTTGAGACGCTCGAGGCGAAGAGGGGCGCCACATCCTCGCCAGCTGCGTTGTCCTTGAAGAGCTTCTCGACGACAGATGCCTGGGTGGGCCAGCCATAGCCCTTGTAGTACAAGAACCCGGCAGCCCCTGCGGCGAGGACGAGCAGCAAGACAAGAATCAGGAGGACCTTGAGGCCGCGGTGCCTGTGTTTGCGGCGAATCTTGCGGTTTTTCTTGGCGTTGGCGACGATCTCCTCCTCGGTGACCGAGAAAAAGCCCGTGTCCTCGGGAGACGGTATGACCTCACCGGTTGCACCGGTGGGATCGAGCGGGTCGATGCCACCGCCATATCCCGCAGCCGCAAGAAACGCGTCCGTCTCGGAGGGACCGCCGCCCTGCAGGGCAGCCACGGCCTTCTTGGCGGCATCGTAGGCAACCTGCACCTCGGGGCGCAACAGGTGGCCGCTCTCGGTAGCATGATCGAAGGCGTCCACAGCCTCGGACATCTTGTTGGCCGCAACATAGGCAAGGCCGAGGTCTCCGTAGATGGCACCCTGACTCTCACGAGGGGTCGCGAAGTCGAGTGCCGTGCGATAGGCCTCGACGGCGTCCACCGCACGACCCATTTGCATGAAACAGTGGCCCAACTCGCATAGGGAGTTTGACGGATCTGGGTTGCCCTCGTCGATGGCCGCGTTCCTAAATGCCACGCCCGCCTCACGGATGTTGCCCATACGCTTATATGCGTTGCCGAGGGCGGTGTAGGCCTTGTATGGAGTCGGGTACTCGTGATCGCTGACGGCCATGGAAAGTGCTGCGACGGCCTCCTTGGGACGACCAGCGGCCAAAAGGGCGCGACCCCTGTTGCAGGCGAGCGCACCAAAGTGGCCGTAGGAGGCGTCGTGGAGCGCGTCGGCGTAGCAGCGCGCCGCGTCAGAAAAGCGGCTGAGCCTCATGTAACAGTTGCCAAGGAGGTGGTCGACGGAACCGGACACCTCGCCAGGCTCCTTTGCGGCGCTGAGCTGTCTGACGGCTCTGAGTATGTCACCGCGACCATAGGCGGCCTTGCCCGCCTCAAATGATTGCTGGTTCACTGTCTAACCTCCTGAAACTTTCACCTACCAAAGCGGCCGGCTGCCTAACGGTCCTCTATCTTCACGGAGTTGATGGCATCACCAGCGCGAAGGGTGGCTATGACGTCCAAGCCCTCGATCGTCGTTCCAAAGACCGTGTAGTTGCTATCGAGGGTGTGCTGGGCGCCGAGACAAAGGTAGAACTGCGATCCCGCCGAGTTGGGATCTTGCGATCGTGCCATGGCGAGCGCCCCGTCAACGTGGCTGTTGCGCGGGTTGGTCGTATACTCCTCATGGATGGCGTAGCCGGGCCCACCCGTACCTGGCATGCCGCTCGGGCCGATCCTGCCCGCTGCGACATCCTCTGGGCTCATGTCGCGCGTATTGGGACAGCCGCCCTGAATGACGAAGCCGGGGACGTAACGATGGAACTTGAGCCCATCGTAGAAGCCAGAAGTGGCAAGTTCGCAGAAGTTTGCGACGTGGATGGGTGCGCCCTCTCCGTCGAGCCTCACGCGGATGGTGCCCTTGGAGGTTTCGAGGACGGCGACCTCGCCACCGCTCACCTTGTAGGTGGGCGTATAAAGCCTTTTCCCAAAAAGAGCCATCGCATTCCCTCCCGTTTATGGCTATGGTCCATACAAGGCACAGAATATTCTATCAGCCGCGTCTCTGTTTCACATATTCGGCAGAGGGCAGCCGCACAGGTGCACAACTCCTACTTCTTTTGGGGCGACATGGTCGGGTAGCTCTGCTCGAACTGGTTCTTCCAGGAACCCTGGCCCGAATCCGTGAGGTAGCCGAGGATCTCGCCGGAGTGGCTCTCGGGAGAGCTGACCCTAAGCGCTCGCTTCCAGGTCCTGGTAAGCGCATCCATGCGGTTTCTCAGGTAGTTTCCGAGCGTGGACATGTTCTGGGCGTCGCTCGCATAGGTGCCGGAGGTGACGTCGATGTCGGCGATGGACTGGATGAGGTTACTTATGTCAAGCGAGAGCTGGATAGCTTCCTCCTTGCCCCGCTCGCGGGCGGACTCGTCACCCGACGCCGCGACGTTTCTGTAGAGCTCCTCGTTCTTGTCGACCTCCTTCTTGAGGTCGCCAAGCTTGATATAGACGTCTTGGAGCTTGGCGAGCGTGGTGTCGTCGCCACTCCGGATGTCAGTGGAGATGTTTATCCTGTTGTCCTGCCCTTTGAGCTCGCTCACGATACCTGGAAAGCCCGCCCTGGAGGTGTCCGCCTCGGCCCTCGCCCTCGGGTCGTTCGCGCTCGGGTCCCAGGGATGGGTGATGAGAAGGACGCCCCCGCCCACGAACACGAGGGCGGCGACAAGGGCGAACGCGAGCGTGCGCAGGCGCAGCGCATGCTCGCGATCGACCCTGGGGTTGCCTGGAACGGGTGCTGATGGGATGGCGCTCTCGATGCGCACGATGGCGTGCGTCTCCTCAGTGGAGTGCGACTCCTCGTCCTCGGGTGACTCAGGATCAAGCTCTCCCTGGAGCGTGGCGTCATCAGGATCATCCCCTTCTATCGCTAGGGCCTGCGGGTGCCGCACGATCTCGTGCCCGGCGGGCTTGGGCGCAGGGAACCCACAGCTCGGACAGGTGTCGGCGTCGTCGGGTATGAGGGATCCGCAGCTCTTGCACCACCTGCCCTCCAGCTTGGGTATGACGACGGTCCGACCGAGGTCGGCGCGACAGGCGGGGCAGCGCAGCGAGTCATCTGGCACGTTCGCACTGCAGTTGGGACAGATCACGGGCGTACTCCTAAGAATGCTGAGTGGATGAGGCGCACGACGAGGCCATCTGACCGAGTACATAAGGAAGGATACCCCCCGAGGCTACGAACCTACCTTCCATAGGCGTGTCGATACGAACGCGACATTCGAACGCACATGCGTTGCCATCCGGCCTCGTGGCCCTTACCTGGCAGACCTGACGTTTGGGAAGGCCCTCCGTGAGGTCGATGGCTTCTAGGCTGAACGTCTCGTTGCCTCTGATGCCGAGCGAAGCCGCAGACTCACCCCTCAAGAACTCGAGGGGGACGATACCCATCTGGACGAGGTTGGATCGGTGGATGCGCTCGAAGCTCTCGGCTATGACGGCACGGACCCCTAAAAGCAGGGGTCCCTTTGCCGCCCAGTCGCGACTCGATCCCGATCCGTACATCTTTCCTGCGATGATGACACAGGCGATACCCTCCTCGGCGTAGTGACACGAGACGTCAAAGATGGGCCTGACCACACCCTCGAGCATGTCAAAGGTCCACCAGCCGCTCCTTCCCTTGGCAAGGGCGTTTTCAAGACGCACATTTGCGAAGGTGCCGCGTACCATGACCTCGTGGTTGCCCCGTCGGCTGCCGTAGCTGTTGAAGTCCTTCTGAGCCACGCCGCAGGCGCGCAGGTAGCTTGCCGCAGGTGCGTCGGCGACGATGGTCCCCGCCGGCGATATATGATCGGTCGTGACGAAGTCCCCGAGCAGTGCGAGGGCGCGCGCGCCCTCGACCTCGATGACGTCACGCTGTCTTGCGATCTCGAAGTAGGGAGCGCGACGGATGTAGGTCGAGGACTCATTCCAGGGAAAGGTGGCTGAGTTTTCAACCTTGAACTTCTCCCAAGCCGCCGAACCGTCGAGGAGGCCTCGCGCGCCCTCGATAAAGAGATCGGGCGTGAGCACCCGGGAGAGAACCGCGTTGATCTCGGCTGACGTAGGCAGAAGCTCATCGAGCATGACAGGCCTTCCATTTGGGTCCTCACCCACCGGCTCGCTCGAGAGATCCACGTCAAGCGAGCCAACGAGTGCATAGGCGACCACGAGGGCGGGCTGCGTAAGGTAGTTCTGAGCGACATCCGGCGAGATCCTGCCGTCGAAGTTTCGGTTGCCCGAGAGGATGCTCGTGAGCTCCATCTCGCCGGCCCGATCCCTAAGCGCGGGGGATATCTCGCCGGAGTTTCCGATGCAGCTCATACAGCCGAAACCACAGGTGTAGAAGCCCAACTTGAACAAGTCGTCGATGAGGCCCGATCTCCTGAGCAAGAGGTCGGTGGCATGGCTGCCGGGGGCGAGGATGCGCTTGACCCACGGCTTGGTCGCCAAGCCCCTCTCCAGCGCCTTCTTGGCGAGGAGGCCTGCGGCGACCATCATCGCGGGGTCTGTCGCCGTCGTGCAGCTCGTGATGGCGGCGATGGCCAGCGTCCCATGGCCCAGCTTGAAGCGCTTACCCGCGACCTCGATGTCGAAGGTTTCAGAGAACTTATCTTTGCCATGGGCGAGCGCGGCCTTGCGGAAGGCCTTCTGGAGCGTAGCTGGCGTGACGAGGTTGTGGGGGCGCGATGGACCGGCAAGGGAGGTCACGACGCGCGCAAGGTCGAGCTCGATGGTACGGGCGTACCTGCGGCCCTCCCCCACGCCGAAGACGCCTTGGGCCTTGAGGTAACCCTCGATGAGGGCGACTCTCGCGGGCTCTCTGCCCGTGAGCCTAAGGTATTCGACGGCGGCTTCATCGACCGGGAAGAGCGTCGTCGTGGAGCCGTACTCGGGCGTCATGTTGGCGACGCAGGCTCGTTGCGTGGGCGTGAGCGCCGCCACGCCCGGACCCGTCACCTCGACGAGGCAACCGACGACATCAGCCTCCCGTAGCAGCTTCGCCACTGTGAGGGCGAGGTCCATGCCCGAGATCCCATCACCAAGCCTGCCCGTGAGCCTGAGCTCGACCACGGGGGGGACGAGCATCGATATGGGCTGACCGAGGGCGGCGGCCTCAGCTTCGATGCCGCCGACGCCCCAGCCGAGGACGCCCAGGCCGTTCGCGGTCGTCGTGTGGGAGTCGGTTCCCACAAGCGTATCAAAGCAGACGACATCAGCTGCGGCCATCGCGTCGGTTGTGACGACCTCGCAGAAGCGCTCTATGTTGAGCTGGTGGCAGATGCCACCTCCCGGGGGGACGATCTGGACGTTTTGAAACGACCTGCTCGCCCATTTGAGAAAGGAGAAGCGCTCGGCATTACGAGCGGCCTCGAGCTCCTCGTTGACGACGTCGCAATCCTCCTCGCCCGTACAGTCCGCAGTGACCGAGTGGTCAACAACGAGCGTGCAGGGGATGTGCGGGTTCACCTTGGAGGGGTCTCCCCCTCGCGTGACCATGGCGTCCCGCATCGCGGCGAAGTCCACAAAGACGGGGACGCCCGTGAAGTCTTGGAAGAGCGCGCGGGCAGGCATGAACTCGATCTCGCCTCCCTGCCTACCGCAAAGGCCCGCGTCCACGATCTGCCTCGCAAAGCGGACGGCGTCCTCGTCGGTAGCGGAGCGCCTCACGCAGTTCTCGAGCAACACCACGAGGGCGTGTGGGAGTCGCTCGACGCCAGGGATGTTGCTCACGTCAACGTAGTGCCAAGTCCCGCCCTCGGTCTTGAGGACCTTGGGGTTACGGGCCGCAGTGACGGCGGACCAAAACGCTTCTCCTGAAGATGGCATATGCTTTCCCAACTTGTGAATTGTTCGCTTCTCATCCCTTGATTATCTCGCAAACGGCGACACGTGGACAGCATTCGCTATAATCTCTTTTCGTGTGGCCCCGTAGCTCAGTGGATTAGAGCGTTCGCCTCCGGAGCGAAAGGTCGTGGGTTCGAGCCCCACCGGGGTCACCATGGTGGCTCGTGGCCGACGGCACCGAGGGTGCGGTTGGTCTTGTCTGCGAGTTCGATGTGATCCGATCTGGTGCCGAGTCGGGAGCAGGGGGTCTTGCATGATCGCGATAGTCAAGGATACGGCGACCGAGGCGCAGCTTGGCCACTTCGTCAACTGGATCGAGGGGCGCGGTTTCAAGACGAACATCTCCAGGGGCGAGCACGAGACGATCGTCGGCATCATCGGGGACACGACCCTGATCGACCCCTTCCTCCTTGAGTCCATGGAGATCGTGGAGCAGGTGAAGCGCGTCACCGAGCCTTTCAAGAAGGCCAATCGCAAGTTCCATCCTGCCGACTCCATCATCGACTGCGGCCACGGCGTTCGTATCGGCGGCGGGAACTTCCAGGTCATCGCAGGTCCGTGTTCTGTCGAGGGAGAGGGGCTCCTCACGATAGCGCGCGCTGTCAAAAAGGCGGGCGCCACGATGCTCAGGGGAGGTGCCTATAAGCCCCGCACGAGCCCCTACTCCCATCAAGGCATGGGGCCTACGGGGCTCGACCTTCTCATGGAGGCCAGCGCCGAGCTCGACATGCCCGTCGTGACCGAGGTCATGGATCCACGTGACGTCGGGCTCTTCCTTGACAAGGGGATCGACGTCATGCAGATAGGAGCTAGGAACGCCCAGAACTTTCCGCTCTTGCGCGAGGTGGGCAAGACCGGTGTGCCGGTACTCCTCAAGCGTGGCCTTGCAGGCACGATAGACGAGCTTCTGATGGCGGCCGAGTACATCATGAGCGAGGGCAACCCCAACGTCATCCTCTGCGAGCGGGGTATCCGCAGCTTCGAGACGCGCACGCGCAACAGCTTCGACGTGAACGCGATTCCCGTTCTGCATCACCTCTCCCACCTGCCCGTCGTAGGCGATCCCAGCCATGCGACGGGCTATACCCGCTACGTGCGTCCCATTGCCTACGCCGCCTGTGCTGCCGGTGCCGACGGCCTTGAGATAGAGGTCCACGACAGGCCAAGTGAAGCGTGGTCGGACGGTGCGCAGGCCCTCACGCCTCCGCAGTTTGCCGATGCCATGAGGCGCATCGCCCTCATCCGCGAGGCCATCTCCGCCGACGTGGGGGTCTAGCATGGCTGGCGAGACGGCCACCTTCGTGCCGGGGCGCGTGGGCATCGTGGGTCTGGGCCTCATGGGTGGCTCGTTTGCGCGTGCCCTCCACCAAGGGGGTCACGAGGTCCTCGCGTGGAACCGAACTCGCTCGATACTCGAGCTCGCGATGGTCGACACTGTTGACGCCGAGCTTACTGACGAGGCGATAGGCAGCTGCGAGCTCTGCATCCTTGCGGGATATCCCCAGATGAGCATCGACTGGCTGAGCGAGAGGGAGGAGCTCATCTCACCGGGCGCCATCGTCATAGACGTCGCGGGCGTCAAGCGAAGGGTCTGTGAGGCGTGCTTTCCCATCGCGAGACGTCATGAGTGGCACTTCGTGGGCTGCCACCCCATGGCAGGCACCCAGTATGCAGGCTATGCCCACTCCCGCGCCACCATGTTCAAGGGAGCCCCCATGGTCATGGTGGCTCCCGATGACATGGATGACATCGGGAGGCTCGATGTGCTCGATCGCATAGAGCGACTGCTTGAGCCCTGCGGCTTCGGACAGTTTACGGTGACGACGGCAGAGCGCCACGATGAGGTCATCGCCTTCACCTCGCAGCTCGCCCATGTGGTCTCGAACGCCTATGTCAAGAGTCCCGTGGCGATGACCCACCAGGGCTTTTCGGCAGGCTCCTACCGGGACCTGACGCGCGTCGCCCGCCTGAACGCGCCCATGTGGCGAGAGCTCATGCTCGACGACGCAGATAACCTCTCGCGTGAGATAGGTACCCTCATCAAAAACCTGCAGCAGTACAGGGATGCCCTCGATGCCCTCGACGGCGAGCGTCTAGAGGCGCTCCTCGCCGAGGGAGACCGGCGCAAGAGGGAGGTCGAAAGACGATGAGCCAAGTAAGGGTCATTGACGTTCGCACCCCCTCAAGGCGCTATCAGGTCCATGTCGGCGAGCGCCTCATCGGCGAGTTGGGGAGGCTCACCCGCGCCGTCTGCCCCAAGGCGGCCAAGGCCCAGGTCATCTCTGACTCCAACGTGGCACCCCTCTATGCAAACGAGGTCGTCTCGGTGCTTGCGGATGCGGGTCTGATCTGCACCGTCCAGATCTTCGAGGCGGGCGAGGCGAGCAAGAACATCCACACGCTCTCGAGCCTCCTTGAGGGGCTTGCCTCAGACGGGCTTACGCGCGACGACATTGTCGTGGCCTTGGGTGGAGGCGTTGTCGGCGACATCGCCGGCCTCGCGGCCGCGATGTACCTTAGGGGCTGCGCCGTCGTTCAGCTGCCGACCTCGCTTCTGGCCATGGTGGACTCCTCGGTGGGGGGTAAGTGCGCCGTTGACCTCAGGGCTGGCAAGAACCTTGCAGGCGCCTTCTGGCAACCCTCGCTCGTCGTCGCTGACCTGAGCCTTCTTGATAGCCTGAGCCACGAGCTTTTTGCGGATTCCTGCGGCGAGATCATCAAGTACGGCGTCATCGCTGACGCCGCGCTGTTCCTTGAGCTAGAGGCCGACCCCATCACTGCAAAGGACGTGGGCAAAGAGAGGCTTGTGCGCATCGTGGCGCGCAGCATAGAGATAAAGCGCTCTGTTGTCGAGGCTGACGAGCGGGAGGGTGGCCTTCGCCAGATACTGAACTTCGGCCATACCCTCGGCCATGCCATCGAGGTCGCGAGTGACTTTAGGCTTGGCCATGGCTCGTCCATCTCTGCTGGTATGTGCATCATCGCGCGCGCATCGGCCCGCATGGGCTGGTGCTCTGAGATTACGGCCCGGCGCATCGAGGACGTTGTCTGCGCGCATGGTCTCCCCACCGATACCGATATAGACGCAGAGACGCTCCTCTCCTTTGCCACCCATGACAAAAAGCGTCGTGCAGACCATCTGAACGTCGTGGTTCCACGCGAGATCGGGAGAGTCGAGCTGAGGAACATCACAATCGAGGGCCTTCGCGAGATCATCGACCTCGGGTGCGAGAGCCGCTAGCCGTGGACCTGACCATTCATCCCCACCCCCTTGCCGGCGCGACCTGTGCCATCGCCTCCAAGTCGCTGGCACATCGCGCGCTCATCCTCGCCGCGCTCTGCCCACAGATGACCGACATCCTCTGTCCGACAAGCTCAGATGACATCGACGCCACGGTGGGGTGCCTCGAGGCGCTCGGCGCTCGTATTGCCCGCACGAGCGCTGGCTTCAGGGTACGACCCATTCCTCGTGAGGGCGGACGGGCTCGCCCCAAGGAGGTTGTCCTTCTCGACTGCAAGGAGTCCGCCTCGACCCTGCGCTTCATGCTCCCACTTGCCTGCGCCCTGGGTGTGGATGCCACCCTCGATGGGCAGGGGAGGCTCGCCGAAAGGCCCCTCCTTCCCCTGAGCGACGAGCTTGCTCGTCACGGAGCTGTTCTTGACTGGCAGGGAAGGCTCCCGCTCAGGCTGTCGGGGACGCTTCGTCCCGGTGAGTTCAGGCTGCCGGGTAACATATCCTCTCAGTATGTGAGCGGTCTTCTCCTCGCGAGCGCCGCCCTGGGAGGCCCTATGTGCGTCCTTGTGGAGGAGCCCGTGGAGTCGCGCTCTTACATAGGTATGACCATCGACATGCTCGCCTCCTTTGGCGCCGAGGTCGAGATGGGGCGCCGCACGCGTGATGGAAGACCGTATTGGAGCCTCACGCCCCACTGCGAGGAAGGTCTGGTCTGCCCAGGTACGCTCACCATTGAGGGCGACTGGTCCTGCGGGGCCTTCTGGCTTTGTGCCGGAGCCATTGGGGGAGACGGCATCACGCTGCGAGGGCTTGATACCGCAAGCAGCCAGGGAGACCGAGCCATGGCCTTGGCCCTTGAGTCCATGGGCGTGCAGGTCTTTTCAAGAGTGGACGGCGTCAGCTGCCGTGCGAGCCAGCTCGGCCCATGCAGCTTCGACGCGAGTGACACCCCCGACCTCGTGCCGCCACTTGCCGTTGCGTGTGCCTTCGCACAGGGCGTCTCCCGTATCACGGGAGTCGGTCGCCTGCGCCTCAAGGAGTCAGATCGCATCAAGACGGTGTGCCTCACGCTCCGTCGCATGGGGGCGTGCGTGAACGCCACAGAAGACGCCATCGAGGTCCTTGGCTCGAGCAAGCTCGCGGGCGGTGAGGTGGACGCGGCGGGCGATCACCGCATCGCCATGATGGCTGCGGTCGCTGCCGCCTACTGCACAGGACCAACCACCATCCATGCAGCCGAGTGCGTCTCTAAGTCCTATCCTGCCTTCTTCGATGACTTTCGCCTACTCGGCGGTATCGTGGAAGGGAAGGATGCCTGATGCCGTCCACGTTCGGAACCACGCTCAGGGTCACGATCTTTGGCCAATCGCACTCTGCGGCCATAGGCTGCGTCATGGAGGGACTCCCCTCCGGCCTCAAGGTCGATTCTGCGGCGCTCGCCCGGTTCATGGCACGCCGCGCGCCTGGACAGGGAGACTGGTCGACGCCGCGCAAGGAGGCCGATGAGCTGCGCTTCCTCTCGGGCCTGAACCCCGACGGGGTCACCTGCGGAGCGCCCCTCGCCCTCGAGATCGCGAACGCTGACACCCGTCCGGGCGACTACGCTGACTTCCTCACGATTCCCCGCCCGGGACACGCCGACCTCACGGCATGGGCTAAGTGGCATGGCAACCAGGACCCCAGGGGCGGCGGGCACTTCTCGGGTAGGCTGACCGCACCGCTTTGCGCCGCAGGGGCCATTGCCCTGCAAGTCCTCGAGAAACGGGGCGTGACGATAGCCGCGCACCTTCTCTCGGTGGCAGACATCGATGACGTGCCATTCTCGGCACCGGCTGGCAGTACGGATCCAGTGGGATCGCTTGACGCCCAGATCGAGGGGCTTAAGGATCGCTGGGGCCAGGGCCTGCCCACGATAGACGAGGTCGCAGGCAGGCATATGCTGGCTGCCATCGCTGCGGCCAGGCGCGAGGGGGACTCCGTGGGTGGCGTCATCGAGTGCGTCGCCTGCGGCTTTCCCGCAGGCATCGGCTCCCCCATGTTCGACGGTATGGAGAGTCTCATCGCCCACATTGTCTTTGGCATCCCCGCCGTGAAGGGTATCGAATTTGGTCTCGGCTTCGGTGCGGCAAGGCTCAGGGGCAGTCAGGACAACGATCCCTACCGCATGGTAGGTGGGCGTGTCTGTCCCACCACGAACAACGCTGGTGGCATACTCGGTGGCATCACGACGGGTCTACCGCTCCTCTTCAGGATGGCGGTTAAGCCCACGCCAAGCATCGCGAAGACGCAGGAGTCCGTGGACCTCGCGAATATGCGTGATGTCATGCTTACCGTACGGGGCCGCCATGACCCCTGTATTGCGCCACGGGCCGTGCCTGTAGCAGAGGCGGCAGCCGCCCTTGCCACGCTGGACGCGTGGCTTTCCTTCCCACCTGACGACATGGCACCGCGAGGCGATGCCAGTCACTCAGATGATCCTGTCCGATAGGAGGTCGCCGTGGATGACTTCGATGCCGTCCGCACGCAGATTGATGACATAGACCACACGATGCTCGATCTTCTCCAGAGGCGCACCGCGCTTGCGGCTGACGTGGCAAGCTACAAGGTCGCCCATAGGATGCCTGTTCTTGACAGGGGACGCGAGCGGCGCATCGTGGCCGATGCGCGCTCTCGAGTGCCCGATGAGCTCAAGAGCTATGCCTCCGCCCTGATGGAGCTCCTCATGGGGGCGTCGCGTGATGCGCAAAACGATATTCTCGGCACCCCCTCGACTACAGCCGAGGCCATTGGGGCTGCGCTCTGTCATGCCCCTGAGCTCTTTCCCACTGATGCCTTCGTGGCGACGCAGGGCGTAGAGGGGGCATACCAGCAGATAGCTGCCGATCGCATCTTCAATCACGCCCAGATCAGCTATCTCGACAGCTTTGAGGGGGTCTTCAAGGCTGTCGAGGAGGGATTTTGCGACTTCGGAATCCTTCCTCTGGAGAACAGCACGGCGGGATCGGTGAACCAGATCTACGACCTCATGATGCGCCATGATTTCTACGTCGTGAGGACCTGTCGCGTTAAGATTGACCACAACCTCCTCGCCAAGCCCGGCGTCGGACTCGAGGACATCACGGACATCTACAGCCACGAGCAGGCTATAAGTCAGTGCAGCGAGTTCATCTCAAGCCTCAAGGACGTGCGCGTTCACGCTGTCGAGAACACCGCCATGGCCTCCAAGCTCGTTGCCGAGAGTCCTGATGTCGGACGTGGCGCCTTGGCCTCCCGTGAGTGCGCGGAGCTCTACGGCCTTGAGGCGTTGGCTAGAAACGTGCAGGACAAGGGTAACAACTATACGCGCTTTGCCTGTATCTCCACAGACCTTGTGATCTATCCTGGTGCAGACCGCAGCTCGCTGATGCTGGTCGTCAACCACAGGCCTGGTGCCCTCTACAAGGTCCTTGGCTCGTTCTTTGCGCTTGACATCAATATCACCAAGCTCGAGAGTCGCCCCATTCCCGATCGGGACTTTGAGTTCATGTTCTACTTTGACATCGAGTGCCCCGCAGGCTCGCCACGCTTTCCTCGCCTGATCAAGGAGCTCAGCAATGTGTGTGAGGAGTTTCGCTACCTAGGAAGCTATTCGGAGGTCGTCTAGCATGGGTGCGCTACGAGCTGCTGCTCGTTTCGGCCTTTTGGGGCGCAGCCTAGGACACAGCTGGTCGCCGTCCATACACGCACGCCTCGGGTCAATCCCCTACACCCTCTTCGAGGTAGAGCCACAGGAGGTCAGCGGCTTCATACGGGAGGGAGACTGGTCTGGCATTAACGTCACCATTCCCTACAAGCGCGATGCCTTCGAGCTCGCTGACGAGAGGAGCGAGGGGGCAATACGGCTGGGAGTCGCAAACACCCTGGTCAGGCGCGGCGATGGCAGCATCTATGCAGACAATACCGATCTTATGGGCTTTGGATGGATGCTCGACTCCTTTTGCAGGAGGGTCTTTGACAGTCCCGCCGAGCGTGCCCTCGTGGATGTCCCCGTCGTCGTGCTTGGTTCGGGTGGGGCGAGCCGTGCCGTTCAGGCCGCCTTGGACGATGTGGGCGCACGGGTGAGCGTCATATCGAGACGAGGCCAAGATGGCTACGGTGACCTTGTCAGGCGCCATGGTGACGCCCGGCTCCTCGTGAACGCGACGCCTGTGGGCATGTACCCCAACTGCCCCGCCTCACCCCTTTCTGACGAGCGGTTCTTTGGACTCACCAGCCTCGCCGGCGTGCTCGACGTCGTCTACAATCCCCAAAGAACCGGTATCTGCCTGCAGGCCGAGCGCGCGGACCTACCCTTCGAGTCGGGGCTCTCGATGCTCGTTGCTCAGGCCTGTCGCTCTGCAGAGTGCTTCTTGGACATGAACGTCGAGGACGAGCGGATAGAGAAGCTCGTTTTTTGGCTCAAGGACAGCTGTACCAACGTCTTCTTCATCGGTATGCCCGGGGTCGGCAAGACGAGTGCCGCCAGGGGCCTCGCGCATCTTCTGGGTAGGCCCTTTGTCGATCTTGACGATGCGTTTCGGTTGAGCTGCGGCCTTAGCGTACAGAGCTACCTACGTGCATATGGCGAGGACAGCTTCCGCGCGATCGAGACGAAGGTTGCAGCTGAGTACGGTGCCCGATCCGGTTTGGTCGTCGCCTGCGGTGGCGGCATCGTCACGCGTAAGGAGAACTGGCCTCTCTTACACCAGAACGGCACCATCGTGCTCCTGCGCCGCCCGCTCGATCAGCTCCCGCTGGATGGAAGGCCCATCTCGCAGGAACGGGGCCTCGAGAGGCTCGCGAGTGAGCGGGGTCCCCTCTACGAGTCATGGGCCGACCTGGCTATCGACTGCACGGGAAACGCGATGTCCGACGCCCATCTGGTCCGCTCGCTTCTCGGTCTCTGACATCCAGAAAGTGACCGCTTTCTGTCATGCCCGCGCACACCTGCCAGCGCACCCACTCCCGCAGGTCCCGAAGTTCCCGGTCCTCGAGGTCTTGCGCCTGAGGGCAGAGCTTACACTGCCACTCGACGGTGAACGTACGGTGGTGGTACGCTCAGGCCCGAGTGGCAGTGCATCTCACACTGCCACTCGACGTCGAGCGTACGGACTGCACGCCCTCACACTGCCACTCGACGTCGAGCGTACCGAAACGGTGCGCTCAGGCCCGAGTGGCAGTGCCACCCACACTGCCACTCGACGTCGAGCGTACGGGCTGCACGCCCTTACACTGCCACTCAACGGTGAACGCACGGGTAGCACGCCCTTACACTGCCACTCGACGCCGAGCGTACCGAAACGGTACGTCCAGGGCCAAGTGGCAGTGCAATTCACACGGGACTGTACGCTCAGGCCCGAGTGGCAGTGCCATCCACACTGCCAAATGGCATCGAGCGTACCGAAACGGTGCGCTCAGGGCCAAGTGGCAGTGCCGACCACGCGGGACTGCACGCTCAGGGCCGAGTGGCAGTGCATCTCACACTGCCACTCGACGGTGAACGTGCGATCTAGGAACGCTCAGAGCCGAGTGGCAGTGCGAGCTCGGGCGACCCCTCCATGAAGCAGGGCTCTTCGGGGGTTCGTATGGGTTGACGCCTCAGCGAAGATGCCAACCTAGCAGCGGCGCCACTCGCTCAGAGCCTGTCTTCCCGACCAAGCGGGAGGGGCCAGCGAGGAGGCGCAGCCGGCACGCCGTGGTGGCTGAGGCGCTCGTGCCACCTGACGCAGCTCGAGTCGCAATTCGTATCGCGACTCGCGTCGCAACAGTGTACACAAATGCCCCAAAACGGCGCGGAGAGGCCCGATCCTCCCATTTGTGTACACTATTGCGATCCCAAGGCCACCCACAACCCAAGCCCACGGCGCAACAGTGTACACAAATGCCCCAAAATGGTACCGAGAGGCCATTTTGGCCGATCTGTGTACACTCCTGCGTCATCGCCCTAGCGGTGAGGCCCACGTCGCCGGGGTAGTGACGCAACCACCCACCCACACGAACTCACGAAGTCTCTGAAGCAGGGTACCTTTTGCCAGCAGGACGTTCTTAGCGTATCGAGCTGGTTTGCTTTGCGTGTCCCTCTCGTACGCTCGCCCATCCGTTCATCTGAGATGCACGATGCCTCGGACAGTAGGCCTATACTCGGACAAGAATGAGAAAGCGCACGCGTAACGAACTTGGGAGTCCCCCACCATGACCACAGACGACATCGCCGCCAGCGTGCTTGAGAGCATTGGTGGCATCACTAACCTTGTGTCGAATACGCTCTGCATGACGCGGCTTCGCTTGGCTGTGGCCAACCCCAACCTGGTCGACAAGGAGTCTCTCTCAGCCATACCCGACGTCCTCGGGACGGTGGGTAGGGGAGTCAACGGAATTGAGGTCGTTTTCAGCTCAAACGCTGTCGGTACCGTCTACGAGGCTCTCTGCAAGCTTACGGGTAAGGATCCGGATCATGAGGAAGATGCGACCGAAAGGCCAGACAGGCAGGGTGGAAGCCTGAGGGTCCAAATTCTCGGCCCTGCGATGGACGAACAGCACGTGACGACACGTCGTGCCTCGGCGTATGAATCGAGCGATCCCGCAGCCGAGGGTGCGATAGAGACGAAGGACCTTCTCGCCCGCATGCTCAGGCTCAGTGAGGAGGATGATGAGCTGAACCTCGAGGTACGGCCAGAATCAGAAGGAGCAGCTTTGACCCTGTCTACTCAAGAGCCCGTAGTTTCGAAGGAAGCCACGGGTTCCAGGCTCCTTGTCATTAACGGGCCCAACATCAACCTGCTCGGTATCCGCGAGCCTGACGTCTATGGCAAGACGAGTTTCTCTCAGCTGCTCGAGCTCTGCAAACGAACTGCCAAAGAGGCGGGCTTTGTGGGCTGCGTGTGCTTCCAGTCCAATCATGAGGGCGATCTCGTCGATGCCATCCAGGACGCCTATGGTAGCTTCGACGGCATTATCTTGAACCCCGCTGCCTACACCCATACCTCGGTGGCCCTGCTCGACGCGCTCAAGGCCGTCTCGATACCCGCCATCGAAGTACATATCTCGAAGGTGGACGAGCGCGAGGACTTCAGGCAGACCTCTTATGTGCGCCAGGCCTGCCTGAAGACGATCAGCGGCTTAGGGATCGAGGGCTATGCCAAGGCCATTCGCGACATGGCGGCTCACCTCAAGATCGAGACCCCCGATAGGCAGGGGGCGAGCGGCGCGTCTGAGGAAGAACCTGGACATTCCTAAGCGCCTCGGATAGCGGGGACGTTCAGTCCCTGTGACACCTCCAAATTGCCGACTCGCTCACGAGCACGTCGACGGCGATGTCATGCCCATCGATGGGCAGTGGGTTGCCACTGATCTGCAGCGCCCTCACCAGTCCCAGCTTCAGGCCACCGAAGCCCACAAGGAAGTTGTCATAGTAGCCCGCCCCATAGCCGATGCGATATCCTCGCGCGTCGAACACGAGACCTGGCACGAGACAGACGGCATCGCGCAGCTCCCCGACATCGACGACGGGCTCACCGAGCCATGCCGGAGGCTCCAGCGCACCACATGCGCCCGCCACCAGTCCGTCGAGCGTGCTGATCACGCGAAACTCCAAAGAGCTCTCTCCGCCCACATGACGCGGCAACGCCACCCTGCGGCCATCCGCGAGAGTCCGCTTGATGATGGGCATGACATCGATCTCGCCCCTGCACGGGTAGTAGGCAAGAATGAGGGGAGCACTACGATACGCCTGAAACGAGCTGAGGTGACGCAGGATATCCGCATCCACCCGTCTCTTGTGTGAGGGGGTCATGCCATGCTGAACGGCAAGGTATCCATCCCTCAGGGCGCTCTTGCTGGCGTCCTCGCCGTAGGAACTCGCCACCGGTCCTCCCCTCCTCATCCGTCTGCCCACGATAGCGTAGCATGGGCTAGGACATAGATAGTCCTCAACCTGAGTTGCGGCCGTGCCACAGCACCACGCTACCCGCGCCGCCCGCCCCACGCACCGGGGTGGCAGACCCACAAGGCCCGAGGGGGCGACATATGCGAGTTATGCGACCCCGATGGTCCCTACCCACAGGTCCGCCCTCCCTCGGTGCGCGCAGATGGGAAGACACCGCGCATAAGTCGAGGGACTGTGGGGCCAAGGGTGGTTTCGGGTGATTCGTGTGCATTGCTCGCTCGGTTCGCTATGGTACCAGATGCACAGTACCATAGCACTCGCACGAGGGAGGTGTCATGACACAGATGTTTACCTTTAGTTCGCCCAACAGGCAGCGCAGCGGCAACACCAGGCGCGCCAGCAACGCCGGGCACAGGCCCACCATAGGCACGGAGCGCGAGCAAGCTGCCCATGCCTAGCATGGCAGGACAAGGGACGGACACACGACACAGCCCTGGGGACCAGCCAACCCTCGACGTGGGAGGTGTTCGCGTAGAGTTCCATCGTGGTGGCGTGAGGAGGATCAACCTGCGCGTGAGGGCCGACGGCAGCGTACGCGTAAGCGCTCCCACGAGGGTTTCCTTAAGGGCCATAGAGGATTTCGTGCGCGAGAGGACGCCATGGATCGAGAGGCAGAGGGGACGCCTTAGTGCTCAACGACAGGGCGAGAGGGAGCGCTGGAAGAACGGGTCCATGGTCACGCTTCTCGGGAGGTCCTATGCCCTTCGCATCACCTGTGCCCCGATGACAGGGGAGTCGGCGCACGTCGTGGATGACGTCCTTCTCGTCAGGGCCAAGGAGGACGGACTAAGTGTCGAGGACGTCCGCCGCATCGTCTCACCACTGGCTCGCCGCCTGCTCAGGTCCGAGGTCGAGGCCCTCTTCGCGCGTTTTGAGCGTGCCATTGGGGTCCGTCACGCCAAGCTGCGCATCCGCAGGATGACCAGCCGTTGGGGTTCCTGCAATGTGAGGACGGCAACCATCACGATCAACCATGAGCTATGCTTTCGCCCTCACGCCTGCCTGGAGTGCGTCGTCGTCCACGAGCTCTGCCACCTTCTGGAGCCGAGCCACAACGGGCGCTTCCATGCGCTCATGGACCACCACTATCCCCAATGGAGAAGGGCGCAGGCGTACCTCGACGCACACCCTCCCCTCAGCTAGCGGCACGGGCCACACGTGTCGTACCATGTCCCTGCACAAAACCGACTTACCCAAGGAGAACAGGTATGCCAAACGAAGGAAGCTTCGAGGCGGCGCTCAGGCGCTCCGACCAGATCCAGAGGGACCTTCTCGTCCATCCCGAGGACTACACCATGCTTACGGGTGACCGTCCCACCGGTCGCCTGCATCTCGGTCACTACTTTGGTACGATCAAGGAACGTATCCGCCTGCAGGATCTGGGCGTAAGCACCAACGTCATCATCGCAGACTACCAGGTGATCACCGACCGTGACAGCACCGAGCACATCGCCGATAACGTCCTTGACATGGTGACGGACTATCTCGCCTGCGGTATTGACCCCGCACGCACGATGATCTTCACGCACTCGGCCGTACCTGCGGCAAACCAGCTCATGCTTCCCTTCCTCTCACTCGTGACCGAGGCCGAGATGAGCCGTAACCCCACCGTGAAGGCCGAGCAAGCCGCCTCGGGCCACGCGCTTACAGGTCTGCTGCTCACCTATCCTGTCCACCAGGCCTGCGACATCCTCTTCTGCAAGGGAAACATCGTGCCTGTGGGACGTGACCAGCTTCCCCACATCGAGATGGCGAGCAAGGTAGCGCGCCGCTTCAACGAGCGTTACGGCAAGGTCTTTCCGGACGTCGCCGGACTCCTCAGCTCGACACCGCTCATCCCCGGCCTCGATGGGCGCAAGATGAGCAAGAGCTATGGCAACGCCATCTCCATCGGCATGAGCGAGGCCGAGACGGCCAAGCTCATCAAGAGGTCAAGGACGGACTCAGAGCGCACCATTACCTTTGATCCCGAGGCCCGCCCCGGTGTCTCGGCTCTGCTCACCACCGCCGCGATCTGCACGGGTCGCACTCCCGAGGAGATCGCGGCCGAGATAGGCGCGGGCGGCGCAGGCCAGCTCAAGCGCTACGTGACCGAGGCCGTGAACGGGTACTTCGCGCCGATCCGCGAGAGGCGCCGCAAGTTCGAGGGTGAGCCTGACTTCGTGCGCGATGTCCTCCACGAGGGTAACCGCCGGGCCAACGAGATAGCCGAGAGAACCTTAGACGAGGTCCGCGAGGCCATGGGCATGGTGTACTGAGGGGACGCGCCGACAGCAGAACCTCGAGCAAAGTGGCCTTGGACGATGTGAGGGCCACAAAGACGAGGCGCACCCCCACGCTTGGGGGTGCGCCCACATCATAGACACCTGCTCTGGCACGAGGCGCGCGACCTTACCAGACCTTTATGAGCCTTGGGTTGCCGAGCCACGGACCGAGCGCTATCAGCCTACTGCCTCCCACGTATACCGTCCCAGTAACCGTCACCATCTTACCAACGTAGTTAGCGAACCACCTCGTGCGCACATTCATATACTCGTCACTCCAGCCGGTGAAGCTCCCTCCATCATGGATCCACTTGACGACCACAAGGGTGTCGACCGTCTGGGTGTGACCCCTATCCCAAGAGGCTCTGATGTTGTGGATGGACAGCGGTCGCTCGAGCTTCACGCTGTACGAGTCGTGGGTGTCACGCCGAAGATAGACCACCTTTCCCGTGACCGTCACGACGTCACCGTCGTTCACGCTCCTCGGGTTTCTGTCGATGGCGGCCCTGATCTCGCCCTTCCTGCGACGCGCCTCGGCCTCCCTGCGCTGGGAGTCGGTCTGGCCTTTGCGCGCGCTCACGGCGCCAAAGGCGACGCCCTCGCCGGACCAGCCGTCTTTGATCAGGTTGTCGTACTCCGTCTTGTCCGTCGTGAGGAGGTGGGTGCCCGCCTTGAGCCACTTGTTGTAAAGACGCCAGACCGACGCGCTGCCGCCTCCGTAGAACCCGATGCCCTCTCGGTTCCAACCGAGTCTGCCGAGGGCGTCATACTCCTTGCGATTGCTCGTGAGAAGGTGGTCGCCGCTCCACCGGTTGTAGAGGCGCCAGACCGGACTCGAGCTCGAGCCGGGAGCTGTCCAGGCGACACCCTCTCCGGACCAGCCGCGCCTACCGAGGCTGTCGTACTCGGCCCTGTTCGTGGTGTAGAGGTGCTCTCCCGTCCACCTGTTGTAGAGGCGCAGGACCTCCTGGGTGGCCTTGATGTCGAAGCTGGCGGTGGCGACACCGACATGGTCGCCCAGACCCGTGACGGTGACGGTAGCTGTGCCAAGCTCAACATTGTCCCGGTACGAGACCTCGTAGTCGATCCCCTCCCTGAGCTCTTGGCCAGCGAGTGAGACCCTCACGGACGGGGTGATAGCTTCACCGGTGTAGCTGTAGTCACCCGATAGGCCCACTTCGGCATCGTGCATGTCGATGGCAGCGGGGCCTGCTGTCGCCGCCTCAGGCTCGTTAGCTACCTCTGTCACGGTAGCGCCCCGAGCGGATGACCCATCAATAGCCTCAGCCTTCTTGCCTGCCACGGACTCATCGGGCGCCATCACAGGGTTGGTAGCCGCCTCGGTCCCCTCAGGCTCGTCTGGTTCCTCGGCTACAGTGGCTTCTCGGGCAACTGACCCGTCAGTAGCCTCAGACCCCTTGACCGTCATGGCCTCCTCGGTCGCCTTGCTGACAGAGGACCCGCTTGCGGTCGGCCCTACGACTGGAGTATCGGCTAGATCGGCACTGCCCGTACCAGTGACGGCCTCCACGGGTTGGGCAACCTCGGATGGGGCGCATACCGCCCCTGGCGTCTTCCCCTGCGCCGCAGCCTCCGCCTGCTCAGTGGTCGTCTCCACCTGGCCAGTGCCCGCGTCAGCCCACGCCAACTGCGGGAACAGGACGGCGAGGCCAACTGCGCACGCGCATGCCATGGCACGGGCCCACGCTCCCCCACCAGCCGCATTCCGGGCCTGTCTTACGTGTCCCATCACATCTTACCTCCCATCCATGTGCTGTACGAACAGCTGAAGAATAGCTCCACGGATAGCTAGGGGGCATTCGCGTGGACGAGCGGTTCGATTCATCGGATGGATGGTAGACGTCCACGTTTCCTTCATACCTGAACGTACGCTTCATTGCACGAGGGGCCGCCACTTCCGATCGGTTCAACACGAGACGCGATGTGAACGAGATCGAGGTGACGGGCCCCGCACTTGAACGAAGGCCAGGCGAGGGATCGCAGCTTACGCGGGTATGGCAACCATTGCGATGGCGAGGATGACCATAGAGACGACCGCGATCGCGGCAACGACCTTGACGGCAAACTTCACCCACGTCCCGTACTCGACGCGGGCCAGGGCAAGGCCGCCCATGATGGCGCCGCTCGTGGGCGTTATGAGGTTCACGGCACCTGAGGCGGCCGAGAACACCATCACCATGACGGCAGGGTTGAAGTTGAGCTGCTGCGCCAAGGGCCCCATGATGGGCATGGAGACCGTCGCCATGCCGGAGGTCGAGGGTATCAGGAAGGACAGCACGAAGTACAGGACGTAGGAGCCGATGGAGAAGAGTATGCCCGAGGTCCCAGCCAAAGCCCCTGCAGCCCAAGTCAAGAAGTAGTTCGAGAGACCCGTGCTGCTCATGAGGACCGAAACGCCACGTGAGACGGCGATGATCAGCACGACTGACATCATGTCGCCGGCACCTGCCATGAACTCGTCGACAATCTCCCTCTCGGAAAGACCGCCCACGATGCCGATGATGATGGCGAGGAGTAAGAACCAGGTCGTCGACTCGGCGAAGTACCACTGGCCGAGCGGGGTGCCCGTCAGAAACGCAGACCAGCCGGCGTCATCGCTGACCTCGGAGGTCAGCGTTCCGGTTGTGGACTCGGGAAGCTTGAGGGTGCCGAGCTCGTCCTTGTCGTACTGAGCCTCTATGTCGGCGGCACTTACCTCAACAGTCTCCTCATGCGAGGCGGAGCCCGCCACAAAGGCGTTGACGCCCAACTTCTCCCAGGGCACGAAGCCGACGATCATGACGAGAAACGCCAGGGCAAAGATGATCAGGACGCCCTTCTGGCGACCAGTGAGCTTGACCTCCTCGCTCTCCTTGCGCTCGATGCCATACTCGGCCTCGGCGGCGTCGCGCTCGGAGGCGCTCATGAGCGAGCGCGAGGGATCAGCCTTGACGCGCTTGGCATAGCGCAAGGTGAAGAGCACCGCGACCAGGTAGGAGGCGATGAGGAGCACGACGCCGAGGCCGATGATGACGGCCTGATCGACCTGTATGCCCATGTCGGTGAGGGCCGAGCTGGCGATGCCCGTCGCAAAGGGGTTGACCGTCGAGCCAAGGCAGCCGACGCCGGCACCCAAGAGGATCATCATCGCACCGGTGAGGGAGTCATAGCCGGCAGCCATCATCGTCGCTGCCAGAAGGGCATAGAAACCCACAGTCTCCTCGCAGAAGCCGTAGGTGGAGCCGAGGATGGCGAAGAGGAACATCAGGATGGGGATGAGGACGAGCTCGTTGCCACCCAGCCTCTTGACTAACACCTTGATGCCCGTGTTCAAAGAATCGGTCTTGTTGACGATGCCGAGAAAACCGCCGAGGACGGTCACGAAGAGGCAGACGTCGACGGCATTGACGAAGCCTTTCGCGGGAGCCATCAGAAAGTCGCCGAGTGTCGCGCCCGTGACGACCTTCTCTACACCATCCAAGACATAGGTCTGTCCATTAAGGACGATCGTTATGATCGCCACCACCGCAAGAAGAATGAAGATGATGGAAAATGAGCTCAGCATCTCCCTCTTCTTCTTTGGCTGCGCTGTCTCTGACATAGCGCAACTCCTTCCTGACGCTTTCGCGCCCTTTGAACCCAAAGGTCTCTATCTGTTGCTACATATAAAAATCATGTAGTTTCAATCTAAATTTAACAGTAGTGAGAACACCCAACAAGGTGAAACCGCTGAGATTATCCAATACGTCGGTGAGCGGACGCTGAGCGGGACCATCGTCACGGCTCATCGGTCAAACTCCGCAAGCTCCTCGCCAAAAAGGGCGAGACCACGCCTCAGCACCTCGGTTTGCGCGCAGTAGCCCAGACGCGCCCCGCACGGTAGCTCAAAGCGGCTGCCCGGCACGAGCAGGACGCCCCGCCTCTCTAAGAGCCTCCTGCAGAAGGTCTCGTCCTTCTCGGGTATGTCGAGCCTGACGAAGGCCGTCGAGACGCCCTTGGGCGCCACCCATGAGACGCGGGGCTGGGCATCTATCCACCTTTGGGCCAGCTCCCTGTTGCGCAGGAGGATGTCCCTGTTGCGCGCGAGTATGGCGTCCCTGTGCCTGAGTACGTAGGTCCCGAGCGCGTCGCTGAAGACGCCACCGCAGATCATCGTGTAGTCTCGACAGACGCGGATGCGATCGGAGACCTCCCGCGGCGCGATGACCCAGCCGCAGCGGGCGCCGGGCGTCGAGTAGGTCTTCGAGACGGAGTTCGTGGCGATGCCCCTCTCGTAGACGTCAACGATGCTCTCGTACTCCGCCTCACCATCCATGGGCTGGTAGACCTCGTCACAGAGGACGTAGGCGCCCACGGACGCCGCAATCTCTGCCAGCTGGTGGAGCGTATCTGTCGAGAGGATCGTGCCAATCGGATTTGAGGCATTGTTTATGCATATGAGTCTCGTATCAGGACGAATGAGACGCTCGAGATCCTTGATGTCTGGGTTCCAGTCAAGCTCCTCCTTGATCTGCCAGTACTCGACCTCGGCGCCCAAGGCACGGGGGATCTCGTAGAGGGGGGCGTAGGTGGGCCACTCGGCGATGACGTGGTCGCCTGGGCTGACGAGGGCCATGAGGGCATTCAGGTTTGCCCCGGTGCAGCCATTGGTCTGGAGGATGTCGGCTGGGTCGATGTCTTTCCTATAGAGGCCCTTGACCTCGTGCTTGAACGCGGGAGAGCCCTCTATCCAGCCATAGTTCATGGTCTCCCTGTCAAGGAGCTCATAGAACTCTGCCCCGTCTGCCCCATCGAGAGCCCTCAGCTCGGCCATCGTGAGCGAGGCTATGGTCGACTGGGCGATGTCGGTCGTGGCGCTCCTCTCCCAGACGTTGAGCCACTCCTCGACGCCGATGGTCGGCATGTCCATGAGAATCCCTCCTTGTGGGGGGCGGGTGGGGCGTCCTTGCTTCCACCCGCCGGTCAAGTTGACGTTGCCTTGCGCCCTCAGAACACGGGAATGATGCCGACGGCCGTGAGCGGTATGGAGACAAGGCCCAAGATGGCGATCACGACGGCGATGGCCATCTCGGTTCGGGTAAGAGGGAGCTTGACCTCCCTGCGCGCCTGTGCGTAGAAGACAAAGCCGGGGATGTAGCCCAGGCAGGCCAAGAGCAGGTAGCCCCAGCCCGTGAAGAGCACACCCACGACCTGGAAGAGCAGGGCAAGGACGCCAATGGCGACCTGGGTGCCCTCGCGGCGGAGCGCCGAGAACTTAACCTGAAAGGCAGCCCCGAAGGCCCAGGTGATCACGATCGTGACCGTGCACATCGAGATGGCAAAGGTATAGGCGTCGGCCGAGAAGGTCGCGACGATGACGAACAGCTCGGTGAGGGCGCCTACGATGAGCAGGGCCATCTGCGGCGCATTGTGCTCGTTCATCTTGTTCCAGCTGGTCGGCAGCAGGTGGTGCTCGGACAGCATCGAGGATGTCTCGGCTGGAAGCATCGTGAACGAGAGCCACGACCCCGTGACCGAGATGATGATGGCCCACGAGATGAAGGTGCCTCCCCAACCGGGGGCCATGGTCTCGAGGACCGTGATCGTGGCGGGCTTGGGTGCCTGGACGAGCTCCTCGAAGCCCATGACGCCGTAGGGAAGCACGGAGGCGCAGATGTAGAGGGCAAGGAGCAGGACAAGACCCAAGATGGTGGCCGAACCGACCTCCGAGCGCCTCCTGGCACGGTTAGACATGACCGAGGCGCCCTCTATTCCGATGAAGACCCACATCATGATCAGGATGCACTGCGTGACCTGGTTGGAGACGCTGCCCAGTCCGTCACCGCCCGCAGTGGCCATGAGGACTGCGTTGCGCTCGGCCGTGCCCCAGAAGTCGGCCGTGAAGATGCCGGCCCTGAAGCTGACGATGGAGAAGGCGATGAAGAGCAGGATCGTCGCCACCTTGACGACCATGACGACGGCGTTCAGGAAGGCCGCGCTCTCGACGCCGCGGATGACCAGGAAGGTGATAGCCCAGAGTAGCGCCGAGACCACGACAACGCCGATGATGGCCGGGTTGCCACTCACGGGGTCAGAGAACACGCCCGGAAGCAGTGTTCCCAGACAGTACCTGGAGCCCAGCACCTGCGCGATCATCGTCGCGAAGCCAACGTTGCCGAGCCAGGCGGAGAGCCAGTAGCCCCAACCCGAGATGAAGCCCGCGAACGGGCCGAAGCCCTCCTCGGCATAGGCGACGATGCCGTCAAGCTCGGGCTTCTTGCCCCCTATGTTTGCAAGTGAGAGCGCGAGGAACAGAAAGCCCAGGCCGCAGACGACCCACGCCACGATCGCGGCGCCGGGGGACGCCACATTGGCGAGCTGTCCGGTGAGCGCGAAGACGCCCGAGCCGATGCAGGACGAGACCACGAGGCCTATCAGCCCAAAGAGGCCCACGCCCCTGGGATTGTCGACCTTTCCATTGGAAGACATTGACCGTACCCTTTCACGAGTGAGTTGGCGCCGGGAGGCACACGATGTCAGCATGAAAAGGGCTCCTTTGCGACGCGCGCAAAGGAGCCTAAAGAGCGCCTCGAGCCTAGCTCAAGGTCGCGTACATGACGGCCTTGATGGTGTGCATGCGGTTCTCGGCCTCGTCGAAGACCTTCGAGGCCGCAGACTCAAAGACCTCGTTGGTGACCTCCATCTCGCTGATGCCGAACTTCTCGGCAACCTCAGCCCCCTTGGTGGTGTTGGTGTCATGGAAGGAGGGCAGGCAGTGCAGGAAGATGCAGCCGGGTTGCGCCTGTGCCATGACATCTGCGGTCACGCGATAGGGCTCCATGAGTGGGATGCGCCTCTTGTAGAGCTCGTCGGGCTCGCCCATCGAGACCCAGATGTCGGTGTAGATCGCACTCGCGTCCTTGACGCCCTCGTGGACGTCCTCGGTGAGCGTGACCGTGGAGCCATGCTCAGAGGCGAGCTTCCTGCAGGTCTCGACGAGCGCGGCGTCGGGCATGTTCTCGCTCGGCCCGCAGGCCACGAAGTTCACGCCCAACTTGGCGCAGACGACCATCAGGGAGTTGCCCACGTTGTTGCCGGCGTCACCCATAAAGGTGAGTGTCCTGCCCCTGATGTTGTCGTTGAAGTTCTCCCTGAAGGTCAGGATGTCTGCGAGCATCTGCGTGGGGTGGAACTCGTTAGTCAGGCCGTTCCAGACAGGAACGCCCGCGTACTTGGCGAGCTCCTCGACCTTCGCCTGCTCGAAGCCACGGTATTCGATGCCGTCGTACATGCGGCCGAGGACGCGGGCCGTGTCAGCGATCGATTCCTTATGGCCCATCTGCGACCCGGTGGGATCGAGGTAGGTGACGCCCATGCCGAGGTCGTAGGCCCCGACCTCGAAGGAGCAACGGGTGCGCGTGGAGGTCTTCTCGAAGATGATGGCGACGTTCTTGCCCTCCAGGTAGCGATGGGGGATGCCCACGTGCTTCATGCGCTTGAAGTTGGCGGAGAGGTCGAGCAGGTACTCTATCTCCTCCGTCGAGAAGTCAAGCAGTTTGAGGAAATGACGGCCGCGGATGTTGACGCCCATATCTGGTTCCTTTCATCGTGTGTGCGAATCTGTGTGCGAATCGGTCGATGCGCCCAAGGGGTGTACCCCCTTGGGGTTTGGGGATGGTACCGTGCGATCAGAGGTCCTCGCGGGCAAAGGGCATGCTCATGCAGCGGGGGCCGCCACGTCCGCGGGAGAGCTCGGCGGAGGGCATCACGAGGAGGTCGAGACCCTCCTTGTAGAGCACGTCATTGGTCACCGAGTTGCGCTGGTAGACGCAGATCTTGCCGGGAGACACGCACAGCGTGTTGGAGCCGTCGTTCCACTGCTCCTGAGCCGCCGCGATGGGGTCTCCGCCGCCGCATTTGATGAGCCGGACCGAGTCGAGGCCCAGCGCCTTGGCGAGCACGTTCTCGAGGGTGTCGTTCATCTCCTCTATCCTGACGTCGCCGTTCGAGCCACCCTTGGTGAGCTTGAAGACCTGCAGGGTGCCCATGATGCCCGGGTGAATGGTGAACTTGTCGACATCGATCTGGGTGAAGACGGTGTCGAGGTGCATGAAGGCGCGGGACACGGGGATGTTGAAGGCATAGATCGCCTCGATCTCGCACTCGTCACCCTTGTCCCAGAACATATGCTGGGCCATCGCGTCGATGGCCGCCGCCTGGGTGCGCTGGGAGATGCCGACCGCCAAGGTGTGGGCGTCAAGGTTGAGGACATCGCCGCCCTCGGTATGGTAGGCAGAGTCGCGGCGGTACCACAGCGGGGCGCCGTTGTAGTCGGGGTGGTCGCGGAAGATGTACTTCCCGAGCAGAGTCTCGCGGTTGCGCGTGACGGAGAACATGTGGTTCAGGTTGACGCCTTTGCCCACGATCGCAAAGGGATCACGAGTGAAGTACGCGTTGGGCATGGGGTCGATCAGCAGGTCGGTCTCGGAGTCCTGGTCATAGCCGACGAGTTCGGCAAGGAGGTGGGAGGACTTGGCGGGCAGGTCGAGCTCGTTCTTGCGTATGCCGGCTATGCACTTCTCGACGAACTCCTGCGTGTCCTCGATCGAGTCCATGAACTCCTTAACGGTGGCGCGGGTGACGTGACCGCGCAGGCCCGACTCGTCGAGCCACTGATTGGTGAACTCCTCGCGCGAGCCCGCCGCATCGAGTGCCTCGGCGGTGAGCCTCTCGAGGTAGAGGACCTCAACGCCCTGCTCTCGCAGGATGTCCGCGAAGCGATCGTGCTCCGCCTGGGCGACCTCCAGAAACGGGATGTCATCAAAAAGCAGGCGGCTGAGGTCGTCCGGGGTGAGATTCAAAAGCTCCTTGCCGGGACGATGCAACAACACCTTCTTGAGGGGGCCGATCTCACTGTGGACGTAGAGTCCGTTGGCCATGGTTCCTCCTTACTTCGTACGCGCCACGGTGGCGCATTGCTGAAAAAGGCCCTGCAGATTTGACTGAGCCGTCGCTCACCCATGAGGGCCTTTTGGAAACTGAGTCTAATATATACAATATTTTTTCTTTTTTTCCGATATGGTCCCTCTTCTAGGGGAACGGTACCAAACCGGCCATAAGCGGTAGATCCTACCGCTTATGCTTTTATCATAATGATGTTTATCTGCTGATTTATAAAGCTCGTATTACTCATGTATGGTCAGTCAACGGCTGTGAATCTGATTGCACAGAGGGGCGCAATATCGTCCTTTCTTACATAATTATACTATATTAATAGTACTTTGATAACTTTAATTCTATCTAACCACCCAGTACTCTTCCCTGCCCATCCTCATCAAGCTGGTAAAATCTTGCCATGGCCAACGTTCGAGCCCGGGAGATGGCGCAGTCATGGGAAAGAAGAGAGAGCAGAAGAGGGACGACGCGACGAGTGCGACCGCCGCAGGCGGCAAGGGTCAGGACCTGAGGGCAGACGAGCCGACCACGGATGACCTCAACTCCGGTCAGGAGGAGGAGTCCTGGGGCATCGACCATAAGGACGACTACTCCTACACCCAGAATCGGGAGGTGAGCTGGCTGAGGTTTGATGATCGCGTGCTCGACGAGTCCTACGATGAGACGGTCCCGCTCTTCGAGAGACTCAAGTTCGTGTCGATATTCGGGAGCAACCTCGACGAGTGGTTCATGATACGCATCGGCGGCCTCTCAGACATCGCCCGGCTCAAGCACCAGCCCCGGGACAACAAGTCCAACGAGACGCCCGCTGAGCAGATAGACAACGTCCTCTCTATGCTTCCCGGCCTCATCCGGCGACAGGAGGCGGCGTTTGACGAAATCGAGTCACGTCTCGCGTCAAGCGGCCTCATCCGTGTCGGTGCCGAGGAGCTTACCGATGCCGACGCGGCGGCGCTCGCGCGCTACTTCGATCAGAACGTCCAGCCGATACTCTCCCCCATGATCGTGAACCCACGCCACCCCTTCCCCAACCTCAGGAACGCCCAGCTCTATGTGGTCTGCTCGCTCGAGGGCAGCGGCGAGCGGGGCCTGCTCGGCATCGTCGAGGTGCCGACGAGCCTGCCCCGGGTGATCGAGCTGCCCGGCAGCGAGAGGACCTACCGCTATATCCTGCTCGAGGACGCCATTCTCTCTAGGCTACCGGGTTGCTTTGGCAGGTTCCAGCCCGTCCTGTCCGCCGTCATCAGGGTCACGCGCAACGCCGACGTCGACCCCGATGGCGAGGGCGTCGAGGAGGAGGAGGACTACCGCCAGCACATGAAGAAGGTCCTCAAGAAACGGCTGCGCCTGCAGCCGGTGCGTCTGGAGCTCAAGGGCAAGCTCGACGGCAAGCTCGTCTCATTCATGGTTGGCGAGTTGGGCCTGCCCCAAAACAAGGTCACCCAGACCTCCATTCCCCTCGACCTTGGCTACGTCTACTCGCTCGAGGGGAAGATCCCCGCACCTGCGCGCGCAAGCCTGCTCTTCGACCCCTTTGAGCCCCAGGCGTCGCCCATGGTGGACGAGGGGGTACCCATGCGCGAGCAGGTGCTCGACCACGACATCCTGCTCTTCTATCCCTACGAGAGCATGTCTCCACTGCTCAGGCTCCTGCGCGAGGCCTCGACCGATGACAAGTGCATCTCCGTCAAGATCACGCTCTACCGCGTCGCAAAGCAGTCAAGACTCTGCGAGAGCCTCATCGCTGCCGTCGAGAACGGCAAGGAGGTCACGGTGCTGATGGAGCTGCGCGCCCGCTTCGATGAGGCGAACAACATCGCTTGGGCCGATCGCCTCGATCATGCTGGCTGCACCGTCATCTATGGGTCCGAGGGCTTTAAGTGCCACTCCAAGATCTGTCAGATCACCTACCATGACAAGAGCGGCATCAACCGCATCACCTGTCTGGGCACGGGAAACTTCAATGAGAAGACCGCACGCCTCTACTCCGACTTCATGCTCCTTACGGCCGACAGTGTCATCGCGGAGGATGGCAACACCTTCTTTCGCAACCTCTCGCTCGGAAACCTGAGCGGGACCTACAAGCAACTCGGTGTAGCACCCTCCGGTCTGAAGCCCCTCGTCATGAACGGCCTCGACCGCGAGATAGAGCGGGCGCGGCGCGGCGAGCCGGCGCAGGTCTTCATGAAGATGAACTCGCTCACCGACCGCGACGTCATCGACAAGATCTCTGACGCCTGCGAGGCCGGTGTGCGCATGCTCATGATAGTCCGTGGCATCTGCTGCATCAGGGCCAACGTCCCCGGACGCACCGACGGCCTCCTGGTACGCCAGATCGTCGGTCGCTTCCTCGAGCACGCCCGCGTCTATGCCTTTGGCGTAGACGCCGACACCGTCTACCTCTCGAGCGCCGACATGATGACGAGAAACACCGAGCGCCGTGTCGAGATAGCCTATCCCGTGCTCGATCCCACCTGTCGCTCATTCGTCGTGAGCTACATGAACCTGCAGCTCGCGGACAACGCAAAGGCGCGGCAGCTCACCGCCGAGGGTACCTGGGAGCGCCTTGAGCGCGCAGAGGGCACGCCGCGCGTCGACAGTCAAGACCTGCTGCTGGCGCTGGCCTATCGCCGATCGAGGGCAGCCCAGGGTGCCGAGGTAGAGGCACTCTCCCCCATCTCGGTCATCTATCCCACGATGTCCGCCGACCAGATACGGGCCCTCGTCTCGCTGCCGGGCATCTCGACCTATGGCATCGATGACGAGGCGGTCACAGCGGGCGGTGACGTGACGACCGATACGGACGAGGGGACGAGGGGACGTGCACCCTCGAGCGCGGCTCGTGATATCGCCACGCAGCTCGTCCTCGGGGAGACGAGGGCCTCGTCCACAGTTAGCGGGGGCACGGCGTCCCAGGGAAGCAAGGAAGGAGCAACGGCTGGCGAACCTCGGAGGAGCAAGCTGTCAAGGGGCCTGCACCTCATTGGCCTCGGCCTCAGGGAGCTCTTCTCGAAGGGCGACGAGGGGGACAGGTAGTGGGCGCTCCCAAGGATGAGAGCATCCTCCCCTGCCTGAGAATCGAGCGTATGGCATACGGGGCCGACGCCATCGCCCATGACGATGGCGGGCGCGTGGTCTTCGTGTCGGGAGGAGTCCCCGGCGACGTCGTGGACGTGCGCGTCACGCAGGAGAAGGGGCGCTTTGCCCACGGGACGGTCGAGTCCGTCGTGGAGGCGTCTCCCCTTCGCGTCGATGCCCCCCACCCCTACGTCGAGCAATGCGGTGGCTGTCCCTGGGCAAATCTGGCTTACGAGGCCCAGCTCACGGCAAAGCGCGCGAACGTCACGGATGCGCTCGTGCGTATCGGCCGTTTCCCACAGGAGCGGGCGGAGGCGCTCGTGGCCACCTGTGTGGCTTCCCCAAAGCCCTGGGGCTACCGCAACAAGATCGAGCTTGCCGTGGCGACCCAGCAAGGACGCACGACGATAGGCATGCACGATCGCCTTGGGAGGGGTATCGCCACGTTTAGGGGCTGCCCTCTGCTCGATACCCGCCATGACACATTCGCCAGGTCGATCGTGGGCGCCCTCTCGTACCTTACGGGTACGCGTGAGCTCGGCCTTGAGAGGGTCGCCATCCGCGCCTCCACGCGCACCGACGAAATCGAGGTCGCCCTCTGGACGAGACCTGGTGACTTCCCGCGCGGCCAAGTCGCCAAGGTGCTCTCTGACGCCACCAAGGGTCAGGCCACCTCCATCGTCCGCGTTCTTACGAAGGGACCTCGAGGTGCTCGCCGGGTCATCGGCGTCGAGCGTCTCCTCGGGCGCGGCTCGTGGTCCGAGCGCGTGGGCAAAGAGCGCATGCGGCTCAGTGCGCCCTCGTTCTTCCAGGTCAACACGAAGGGTGCCGAAGTGCTCGTGGACCTGGTCATGGAGGGTCTCTCCCCCACCGAGGACGAGGTCGCGATGGACCTCTACTCGGGCGTCGGGACCTTCACCCTGCCGCTCGCCCGTAGGACGTCGTGGGTGAGCGCCGTGGAGTCCTCTGGTCCGGCCGTACGCGACCTCAGGCGCAACCTAGAGGGAGCAGGGCTCGATGACGTCGATGTGATTGGGGGTGACGCCAACCGCGAGTTTCCCACAGGTGGGGCCGACATCATCGTCGTTGACCCGCCGCGGGCGGGCCTTGCCCAGGAGGTGGTGGAAAAGCTTTCAGACCAGCGCGCGCGGGCCATCGCCTATGTATCCTGCGACCCTGCCACGCTTGCTCGAGACTTCGCCCGCTTCAAGGAAGCCGGTTCCCTTTTCCCCCTCGCGATAACCCCCGTCGACCTCTTTCCCCAGACCTTCCATGTGGAGTGCGTGGCCCTGTTGGCGCGGCGATGAGGGTCCCCTTATCCTCCTTGCGTTGACCCCTTCCAATCAACATAAGCTGTGATTTGTAGCGCGTAAGTATGTCGTTATACTGGATGAGGCCATATCAGATGGCACGCATGCACGCAGTGAACGTCAGCCCATCTGATGGAGCAATAAGACGCAGGGAAAACACGAGGTTCAAGTAGAAGGGAATACACTATGACAGAGAAGCAGGTCACTACCCTCGGATGGGTGGCAACGTTTATGTCTGTTATGATGTATGTCTCCTACATCCCACAAATAATGAACAACCTGGCAGGTAATAAGGGGAACTTCATCCAGCCAGCCGTCGCGGCCGTCAACTGCACCCTCTGGGTAATATACGGCCTCTGTAAGGAGAAGCGAGACATGCCGCTGGCAGCCGCAAACATGCCGGGGATCATCTTTGGCATCATCACGGCCCTGACCTCTCTCTAAGAGGCCCTGATTAAAGGCTCCGTTGTTTACGGAGAGACCGTTCCGGGCAAGGCTCGGGATGACCCCTCTTGGGGCGCATCCCGGCACTGGGCGCTGCGCCCGCCGGCCCGAAGGTCGCCCGGACCTGCACTGCCACTCGGCCCTGAGCGTACCGATCGCACTGCCACTCGGGCCTGAACGTTCCACCACCACACGTTCACCGCCGAGTGGCAGTGTAAACTGCACTGCCACTCACCCTTGAGCGTACCGATCGCACTGCCACTCGGGCCCGAGCGTACCGCTTCGGTACGCTCGATGCCATTTGGCAGTGTAAGCTGCACTGCCACTCGGCCCCAAGCGTGCGGCCTCGTGTGGGTGGCACTGCCACTCGACCCCGAACGTACCGCCTCGTGTGGGTGGCACTGCCACTCGACCCCGAACGTACCGCCTCATGTGGGTGGCACTGCCACTCGACCCCGAACGTTTCACACCCGCACGTTCACCACCGAGTGGCAGTGTGAGACGCACTGCCACTCGCCCCTGAGCGTACCGATCACACTGCCACTCGACCCCGAGCGTACCGCTTCGGTACGCTCGATGCCATTTGGCAGTGTAAGCTACACTGCCACTCGACCCCGAGCGTGCGGCCTCGTGTGGGTGACACTGCCACTCGGGCCCGAGCGTACCGATCGCACTGCCACTCGGGCCTGAACGTTCCACTACCACACGTTCACCGCCGAGTGGCAGTGTAAGCTGCACTGCCACTCGCCCCTGAGCGTACCGATCGCACTGCCACTCGACCCCAAGCGTACCGCTTCGGTACGCTCGATGCCATTTGGCAGTGTAAGCTGCACTGCCACTCGACCCTGAGCGTACGGCCTCGTGTGGGTGGCACTGCCACTCGGGCCTGAACGTTTCACACCCACACGTTCACCGCCGAGTGGCAGTGCACGCTGTTCCGAGAATCTCCCGGCGCTCCGGTCGCACGAGCGACCGTGGGGACAAAAGAGTGTACACAGATCGGTGGAAATGGCCTCTCGTCGCCGTTTTGGGGCATTTGTGTACACTGTTGCGCCGCGAGGGTCGCGCGAGTTGCAATGCGAGTTGTGACGCGAGCAGCGTCGGGTAGCACGAGTGCCTCAACCACCATGGCGCGCCAGCGACACCTCCTCGGTAGCCGCCTCTCGCTTGGTCGGGAAGGCAGGCTCTACGCGAGTAACGGCGCCAAGTTGGTGTCTTCGCCGAAGCGTCAACCAACACAAACCCCCGAGGAGTCGAATTAATCAGCGTTTCTCGTGGCTCGTACCTGCCAGATTGGCGGGTGCGTATGGGGACTTACCAACTGAACAACCATCCGTGCGGAAGAGCCCCGCAGATTCCGGGGTCCTCATGCTGAGTCCCGCGACGCCACAAATCCGCGTGTCTGTTGGGAAGAAAAACACTATAGGAGACAATTTTTCACCTTTTGGAGCATTACTACTGGCGCTGCGGGCCAAATAAGAGTACAAAGGAAGAAGGGATGTCTTGGGTAAGGGGCTCAGGACCCCTCAAGTGAGAGGAAGTACCATGAAGGCAAGCGTAAGCGAGGAATGCATCGGCTGCGGCGTCTGCGAGAGCACGTGTCCGGAGGTCTTCGAGATCGGTGACGAGGGTATTGCGACCGTCATTGTGGACGAGGTCCCTGATGACGCAGTGGACAGCGCCCAGGAGGCTAGCGACGGCTGCCCTGTCAGCGCCATCGCACTCGACTAGCACCGGATGGCACAGAAAGGACGCAGAAGCGCACTCTTAGGAGGGGTTGATCTCACCGAGGTCTTGCTCCTCATAAGGAGAGTCGTGTCATGAGGCCGACACCGACGTTGGTGTTGGCGTCGGCCTCCCCGAGGAGAAGGGAGCTTGTCGAACGTCTGGGACTCGAGTTCGAGCTTATGCCTGCGAACATCGATGAAACCAGACATGAGGGTGAGACGCCCTGTGAGTTGGTGGCGAGACTGGCGTGCGGCAAGGTCCATGCCTGCCGCGAGGCTCTCGGCACTGTGACACAGACCGTCATTTTGGCTGCAGATACGATCGTTTGGATGGACGACGGCAGGGTGATGGGCAAGCCCACCGACCCCAGGCAGGCCCGCATGACGCTCGAGAGACTGTCGGGTCGCACCCATCACGTCTCAACAGGGGTATGCATCCTCGACCTCACGGGTAACGCAAGCGAAGGTCCGGGGGCAGAGCGGGTTTTTGTCGAGACGACCGACGTCAGCTTTCGCAGAATCACCTCAGCGGAGATAGCAGCTTACGTAAGGAGTGGGGAGCCGCTCGACAAGGCGGGTTCCTATGGCATCCAAGGCTTGGGTTGTCTCTTTGTCAAGTCCATCTGCGGGGATTACGACAACATCGTGGGTCTTCCCATCTTTCGAGTTGTACAGGAGCTCAATGGGATATGGTCGCGAGGGAAAGACGTCACCCTGACCGAAATGTTGCTCGAAGGAGGGTCTTGCAACAATGCCTGAGCTTACGGACATCAACCAGATTCCTGGCATCTTCCGAGCAAATGCACAGGATGCCAGTGCGGGCACCGGCTGTACCGTCATCATTTGCCCTAAGGGGGCAACAGGTGCTGTCGACGTGCGTGGAGGTGCCCCCGCAACGCGAGAGACGGATCTCTTGCGGCCCGAGCAGACCGTGCAGCGACTCCACGCTGTGGTCCTTTCGGGAGGCAGCGCCTATGGTCTTGCTGCTTCCTGTGGAGTTGCCGATGAGCTCGAGCGGCATGGCATAGGCCTCGATGTCGGCGTTGGGGTCGTTCCTATCGTAGGTTCGGCCTGCGTCTTCGATCTGGCCTGCGGAGACGCACGTACCCGCCCTGATGTCTCTATGGGCGCTGCGGCAGCTCGTCGTGCCCTCGACGATCACGAACCTTTTGAGACGGGCAACTTTGGCGCGGGCACGGGTTGCACCGTGGGAAAGTCCGCCGGTCTCACCCGCGCGATGAAGGGTGGACTTGGCATGGGGCTGTGCCAAAACGCGCAGTTAGTCTGCGGGGCCGTCTCTGCCGTGAACGCTGGCGGAAACGTCATTGATCCTGCGACGGGCGAGGTGGTTGCTGGTGTCCTTGATGAGCGGGGCACAACGACCCTCTCTGCCAAAGCCGCGCTCGACCTCGCCCTCGCGGCAGATCCGCTCATCCGATCCAACACGACCATCTCCTGTGTCGTGACCAATGCCAGCCTCACAAAGGCGCAGGCCACCAAGGTGGCCCAGATGGCCGCAGATGCCTATGCCCATACCATCTGCCCCACCCACACGACCAACGACGGTGACGCGATCTTTGTGATGGCGACGGGAGATGTTGAGGCAGGCGTTGACGCTGTGGGCATACTCGCCACAGCGGCCCTTGAGCATGCCATCGTGAGCGGCGTTCGTGACGCCGAGAGCGCCTATGGCTATATTGCGGCTCGCGATCTGGCTTAATCTTACGTGGATACGGTGGTCACCACCCGGTATAGCATCCAACAACTAACGTGCCTTGTCTGCCTCGTCCGAAAGGAGGGTGTCCACGACGAGCTCCTCGGTCGTCGGATCTATGTCTGACAGGTTCCACTTCCACCTGTAGGCGACCGGCTCGGCGTTCACCTCCCTGAAGTAGCGCAGGATCCTCTCCTTGAGCTCGTCCTTTCTGGACACCCGGATGCCGCGCAGCATCTGGCGGGTCATCCTCGAGAAGAGACCCTCGACCAGGTTCAGCCAGGAGCCGTGCTTGGGCGCGGACACGAACTCAAAGCGGCCCGGGACGGTGGTCAGGTAGTGCCTCGTCTCGGCGGAGGTACGCGCCGACACGTCGTCGAGCACGATCCGTATCAGGTCGCCCTTCGGGTACTTGCCGTCCAGGATCTTGAGGAACTCGACGTAGTCGGAGCTCTTGTGCGTCTCGCTCACGAGGGGGGTCGCCTCTCCGGTCAGCAGGTCGATCGAGGCGAGGAGAGAGAGCGTCTCGAGCCTCCCGTACTCGTAGTCGCGCCCGACCGTGCCCCTGCCACCCGCCTCGTGCCGCAGGTCGGGGCAGTGCTCGCGCGCGTCCTGGGTGTCCGGCTTCTTGTCGTAGGACAGCACGCGGGCCTCCTGGCCCTCCTCCCAGGGGATGAGGTTTCCGTCCTCGTCGAAGCGGAAGGGCAGCTGCTCGTGGAGCAGAAGAACGTCGCGCGTCTTGGCCTCGAGGTTGGGGTCGCGACGCTCGCAATAGTAGGTCATCTTGTGGAGCTTGAGCTGGGCATTCGCCAGGATGTTGTGGACGGTTCCGGTGGCCACCGTCGCGAGCCTCGGGTGGCCGGCGGCCTCCGCCGTCTTCCTGACGTGGGCCGTAAGCAGGTCGTTCGTCCAGAGCTTAGTGGCATAGCCCAGGTCGGCGGGCCTCTGGCACGCGAGGTCAACCACGAACGCGCGGTCGGCGTCGTCGACCTCGCGCGGCCGGCCGCTGCGGGCGTCATCCGACAGGGCGTGCTCGACGCCACCCTCGAGATACTTCGTCACGCACAGGCGCACGCTGTTGACCGCGAGCCCCACCTTCTCGGCGATGGAGACCAGCGTCTCGCCGGAGTCGCGCAGCAGCAGGATCCGGGCCCTGGTGACGGTCTGGGCCTGGGCAGTGCGCATGCGGGCCAGGCGCTCGAGCCTCTCCCTGTCCTTCTCTCCCAGCGCCACCGCCGTCTTCGACCCCGCCAAGTTGTGCCTCCCGTCCTCACCCTTCGTCAACGGGATTATACCAATACCACACATGCAGTTCAATTACTTTGTGGATATTGTACTAGTTGAACTTAAATAGCTTCTGGGCCATACGATAGATCCAGAGCGTCGTTTTCACGCCGCCCTTGCCCGGCAGATTGGTCCCGATGCCCACAAATCCCTTGCGCGCCCTGCGATACATGCGCGGATCAAATTCCTTGAGCTCTTCCCAGAGTGCGTTTAGGTTATCCATCGCATCAGGCTTGTCCGATAGCTTAGAGAAGATGGAGCACACCGCCATCATGAGTGTGAAGTATCCGACCATGTAGCTTCGGAGCTTGGGACTCTCAACATCGTCATAGAGATGATAGGCGTGCATCATGATGCGAGTAATACGCAGCTGCTGGTCAATGCGACTCACCATCACGCTTTCGTTCACAGACTGATCCTCGCGACCGATGAAGTAGCGATAGAGGTCGACATCAAGATAGTAGAGTGTCTTGCAGCGCGGAAGCGGGACGTAAGCGTAGATGTTGTCCACATAGAAGGTATGGGCTGGCATCGGCACGCCACCATCGCGCAGCACGTCCGTGCGATAGGTCAGGGCATGCATCAGAAGGTTCTGCGCAAGGTTGAAGTGGCCTATCTTGTCCCAACCCATGATCCTGTCCTTGCGCAGGGCAAAGCCATAGTCTACGGGGACTTGCTTACCATCCTCGACATGCTCGTAGACGTAGTTGGTCACCACGAGATCCACGCGAAGCTCCATGCGAACAAACTCGCGTAATTTGTCGATGAGAACCCTAAGCGCGCTGGCATCAAGCCAATCATCGGAGTCAACGACCTTGTAGTAGATGCCGTCAGCCTGCTCGAGACCCGTCATAACGGCCACACCGTGGCCACCGTTATCCTGGTGGACGACCTTTACGATGGATGGATGGCGCTCCTGCCATGCCTGTGCCTTTCCGAGGGTGTCATCCTTTGTTGATCCGTCGTCAACGATGACAACCTGGATGTCCTCCGCCTGGCCAGATCCATAGACGATCGAGCTAATACAGTGGTCCATGTAGTCGGCAGAATTATAGCAGGGTATGCCGAAGCTGATGATCTTCTGCATGTCTTTAGCGCACCTCTGTCATCATCTTTTGCCTAGTGATTGGAGATCAGCTCGTCCGAGAGCTCCAAGGCGGAGGCTACGACACCATCCATGTCATAGTAACGGTACTCTGCAAGCCTACCCACTACGTGGAAGTTAAGAAGGCCGTGAACACGCTCGCGGTAGCTCTGATAGAGCTTTTGGTTCTGGGGCTCATTGATGACGTAGTAGGGGGTCTCTCCAGAACCTGGCAGGTAGTCACGGGAGTACTCGCGCATGATGGTGGTAACTCCGGGGACGACCTGTCCCGTCATGTTCTTGAACTCAGTGATGCGGGTAAAGTTATCGCTCACGGTATAGTTCACGGTACCTACCGGCTGGAAGCGATCTTGGGGAAGCGTCTGGAATACCATGTCGAGCGTGCGGTAGGGCAAGGCACCCCTATCCATGCCAAAGAGTTCGTCGAGGGCACCCGTATAGATAACTTCGCCGCCATAGGGTCTGTCACAGATTGAGACCTGCCGCTCCCCCACCTCCATGATGTCACGGATGTCGACACCGGTAAAGACATCAATGAGGTCATGACCGAGCATACGTTCGAAAAGAGCCGTATAGCCATCCTTGGGCATGCCCTGGTGCTGTGCCTGTGGGAAGTAGCGATCGTCATCACCAACGAAGATCGGCACGCGACCTGTGACTGCAGGATCAATCTGATCTGGAGTCCTGCCCCACTGTTTCATCGTGTAATAGAGAAAGACGTTCTGGTAGACATAGTCGGCAAGCTCGGCAAGATCCGAGTCATTCCTCTCACGCAAGTCCATGATGGGGACCTTTTTGTCTTGACCGAAGGTAGACACGAGCTTCCGATAGAGCGCCTCGCCTCTCTCTTCTCCAAAGGCACGCCTGAGTGACTCGTGATTGAAGGGCACTGGCATAAGCGTGCCATGGATGTTGGCAAGCACCCGATGAGAGTAATCCGACCACTGCGTAAAGCGAGAGAGGTACTCATGAACGCGCTCATCATTCGTGTGATAGATGTGCGGGCCATAGCGATGAACCAGGATGCCAGCATCATCGAGCTGGTCGTAGGCATTGCCAGCTACATGATCACGTCTCTCGACTATGGCGACCTTATAGCCACAGGCCTCTGCAAGGCAACGAGCGCAGACCGCTCCCGCAAAGCCCGCGCCGACCACGATGGCGTCATAGGACTGGGGATTGAACCTACCGGGAAGGCCCTGGCTGATGCTCATGCTCTAGACTCCTTCGTCCAACTGCGCTTGAAGACACCATCAGGCGCAAGCAATGTAACGGGACGCCAGCTTTCGGCCAGCTTCATGCTCTCGCTTACTTCATTCATGCCGTCGCCTCGACGGACTCGCTGATTTTATCACGCGTTAGTATAATGAGAGTGGTTAGGCCTAAATACCCAGTAGATGTACACCAAAGTCTTGGGTGACGTGGCCTGAGTCTCACCACCTATCGATTGGAGTGCGCATGAGTGAATGGATCGAACGCATCAAGAACACAGCGAAATCCGACAAGAAGACCATCGTCCTTCCCGAGGGATACGATCCTCGCGTCATTGAGGCGGCCAAAAAGGTCATCGATGAGCGCATTGCCGAGATCGTGATCCTCGGCGATCCGGATAAGATCGACGTCCCCGGTGCGACCATCATAAATCCTCGGCACTCTGACAAGCACGAGGCGTACGCCAAGAGGTTCGCCGAACTCCGCGCCCGTAAGGGCGTCTCGATAGTCCAAGCGCGCGAGACGATGGACGACCGCATATACTTCGGCATGATGATGGTCAAGATGGGCGACGCTGACGGCTTGGTCTCCGGTGCCTGCCACTCGACAGCCAGCACCCTGCGTCCTGCGCTGCAGATCCTCAAGACCGCCCCGGATGCCAAGCTCGTATCTGCATTCTTCGTTATGTGCACGCCTAAGGAGGAGTACGGCGAGAAGGGCACGCTCATCTTTGCCGACGCCGGGCTCAACATAGATCCGACTGCAGAGGAGCTCGTCGAGATCGCCCACTCCACGGCACAGACCTGGAAGGGATTCATGTTCGATGAGCCCAAGGTCGCCATGCTCTCGTTCACGACGATGGGATCCGCGAAGGGAAGGGTGCCCGAGAAGGTACAGGCTGCAACTGAGCTTTCCCATCAGCGGTATCCCGAGCTCATGCTCGACGGCGACCTGCAATTGGATGCTGCCATCGTTCCCGAGGTCGCACAGAACAAGGCTCCTAACTCAACACTCGCAGGGCATGCCAACATCATGCTCTTCCCCAATCTCGAGAGCGGCAACATCGGCTACAAGCTGGTGCAGCGCTTTGGTGACGCCGAGGCGTACGGTCCTTTGGTCCAAGGCATCGCCAAGCCCGTCAACGACCTCTCGCGCGGCTGCGTCGCCGATGACATCGTGGGTGTCATTGCCATCACCGCCTGTCAGGCCCAGCAGCTTGCGGCAAAGTCATAGAGCCGACTCCCGCCCTCAGGAAATGTCTGGTATAGCTTACGTGTATCTTTAACGGAAGCTCTCTCCCGATAGACGGGTTATACAGACAGCAACACAAACATGTCAGGATGCATGGATATCGGACGATAGGAGTAGGCGATGCGTATTGCAGTGGCAAATGATCACGCAGGCTATAACCTCAAGCGTGAGATCAAGGCATGGCTCGAGGGGCAGGGGCATGAGGTACGCGACTTTGGCACGCACGACAGGGATTCCTGCGACCTCTCGGACTTCATCGTTCCCGCTACGAGGGCCGTCGCCTGCGGCGAGTGCGAACGGGGCATCTTCGTCGATGGCGTAGGATACGGTTCGGCGATGATCGCCAACAAGTTTCGGGGCATTTTTGCCTGCGTCTGTCAGGATCCGGTCTGCGCAAAGCTCGCGCGCCAGCACAACGACGCTAATGTCCTGTGCCTTGGCGGCAAACTGATAGGCTCGGTGCTCGCGATGGCAACCGTCAGAGCCTGGATGAAGACTGAACCTCTTACCGATGAGAAGTATCAGCGTCGTCGTGACAAAGTTACCCAGATTGACGCTGAACGGACCGTCCCCGTTACGTAGGTCAGTAGGTCAACACACCTTGCCTCACCGTCATTCACGCGGCAAGATCATAGACAAAACTACTCCGGACGCGCACAGTACCAAGAGTGACCTGCGCGTCCGGAGTTTGATGATCTTGGCGACGGCACCGTACCCGTCTCAAATCGCTCCAACGTGTCCGTTATGCCTCTGGGTGCGGACCAGCCTCCCGTACGGCAAAGCCCATATCGGGATACTTTTCGCTCGCATTGTCTACAAACATCTGGGCAAGCGCACGGGCAGCCTCGTCATAGGCTTCCTTGTCGACCCAGGTGTCACGAGGACTGAGCATGGAGCTGGCGACACCGTCGAGTTCGAGAGGAACGTCCACGTTAAACACGGGATCATGTTTGAAGTCCGCGTTCTCGATCAGTCCGTTGAGGGCAGCACTTACCATGTGGCGCGTTGAGGTGAGGTCTATGCGATTGCCAGTGCCGTAGGGGCCACCAGTCCAACCGGTATTGATGAGGTAGACGCGAGTTCCGGCACGGTCTATCTTCTTGCCAAACATGTCGGCATACAAAAGTGGCGACAGGGGCATAAAGGGTTCGCCAAAGAGCGTCGAGAACGTGGGCTGTGGCTCGCTGACGCCACGCTCGGTACCAGCAACCTTGCTTGTGAAGCCCGAGAGGAAGTGGTACATTGCCGCATTACGGCTAAGACGGGAGATCGGAGGCAGCACGCCGAAGGAGTCACACGTCAGAAAGATGATGACATTGGGATAGCGACCCTGACCCATGACCTGGGCGTTTGCGATGAAGTCGATGGGGTAGGCAACGCGGGTGTTCTCGGTGATCGAGCCGTCGAAGTAGTCGGGAAGACGCGTCACGTTATCGATGACCACGTTCTCGCAGATGCTGCCAAAGCGGATGGCATTGAATATCTCGGGCTCCGTGACGGCCGATATGCGAATGGCCTTGGCGTAACAGCCACCCTCAAAGTTGAAGACGCTGTTCTCGGCCCAGCCATGCTCGTCATCGCCGATAAGCATACGCTGCGGATCGGCCGAGAGCGTTGTCTTGCCCGTACCGGAAAGGCCAAAGAAGATGGCTGTCTCGCCGGTGGTCGGATCCATGTTGGCCGAGGCATGCATAGGAAGTACGTTCCCCTCGATGGGCATGAGATAGTTCATGACCGAGAAGATCGACTTCTTGATCTCGCCAGAGTAGCGGGTTCCGCAGATCAAGACCTCGCGCTCTTGGAAGTTGATGAGGACGGCCGCCTCGGAGCGGGTGCCATGTCGCTTAGGATCGAGCTTGAGTCCCGGTGCCGCGAGCACAGAGAAATCCTGGGGCTCGAAGTCGGCTATCTGGCGCTTCGAGGGTCGCACGAGGAGCTGACGCGCAAAGAGCGCCTGACTCGCACGATCGCATACGACGAGGAACTTGCGACACCAGCGTCGATCGGCACCGGCAATGGCATGGACGATGTAGATGTCGCGGGACTCGAGGTAATGGACGACAGCCTCCTTGACCTTCGCATAGTCCTCCATTGAAAAGGGCTTGTTGACGTTGCCCCAAGCGATCTTGTCATGGACGTCGGGCGTGTCGACGATGAAACGGTCCTCGGGAGAGCGCCCGGTATAGCGTCCCGTCCTGACCGCAAGAGCCCCCGTTGATGTAATGTGGCCCTCGTTGGAGTTGAGTGCCTTCTCCACCAAGACGGCTGGAGAGGCATCGACAAGGATCGCGCCCCTGCAACCGTCGAGTCCACAGGCGGCAAGCTGATCGTGTATCATATGACCCCCTTAAAGTTCATGTCTGAGCCTTACGTCCCACAAATGCTACTTACTATCTCATATTGGCTGATGACAGGGCGTTGATTGCCCGCGTGCATACGAAACGCTTCTAGCTATGGAGCAGCTCCTCGACGTCAAGAGCGATCATGAGCTCTTCGTTTGTGGGAACCACGAGCACCTTGATCTTGGAATCGTCTGTCGATATGACGCGCGGATCGTCCGAGCGAAGCTCGTTTTTCTTAGGATCGAGCGAAACGCCGAGCCACTCCAACTCCCTTGCAACGCCGGCGCGCAGGACGTCAGAGTTCTCGCCGATACCGGCGGAGAAGGCCATCGTGTCAAAACCATGCATGGACTGAGCCATCTCGGCGATGAGCTGGCCGGCACGGTAGCAGAACATGTCGAGCGCCATCTGACAGTTCCTGTCGCCCCGTTCGGCGGCTTCCTCTATGTCGCGGGAGTCAGAGGAGACAGCAGAGAGGGCACGTAACCCAGACTGCTTGTTCATCATGGTGTCAACCTCGTCTATCGTATAACCGCCCTCGCGCACAAGATAGCATACGGTCGCCGGATCGATGCTGCCACAGCGGGTACCCATGATAAGGCCGTCGAGCGGCGTAAGTCCCATAGTCGTGTCCATGTCTCGACCATCTTTGATGGCCGAGAGGGACGCGCCGGAGCCAAGGTGACAGGAGACGAGCCTGTGCACCTCGCCCTTCAAAAACTCGTTGGCAGTCCTCCAGATGTAGCGATGAGAGGTGCCATGCGCCCCATACTTGCGGATATGCAGCCTGTCAACGACATCGCGAGGCAGGGCATAGCGCCACGCCTTCTCAGGGATGTGGTAGTGAAACGAGGTATCGGCCACGATCACGTTACCGATGGAGGGAAACAGCTCGCGGCAGATCTCAATGACGTCAGCCTCGGCGTAGTTGTGAAGCGGCGCCAAGGGGGCGACCTCGCGGACCCAGCCCAAGGTCTCGTTGGTCACGACCTTGGACTCAGGAAAGTACCAACCACCTTGGACGACACGATGGCCGATGCCCTCGATGGCGCCGCTGTCGAACCCCGCCGCAGCGAGGATCTCGAAAACGAGCTTGATGGCCGTCCGGTGGTCGGGTAGGGCAACCTCCAGCTTCTGCTTGCCACCGTCATGCTCCTCGTGACCAATGAAGGCGCCATCGATGCCGATACGTTCGCAGTTTCCCTTGGCGAAGATCTCCTTGGTCTTCGTGTCAAGCAGCTGGTACTTGAGCGACGAGCTACCTGCGTTGATGACGAGGACTCTCATGTTCTTCCTATCTTCTCGTTGCTGTTTTCTCAGGCAGGGTTGATCAGAACCCTGAGGCACGCAGGACTACCATGATACCATATGAGTCGGAGCCAACGCTCAGGCGCATTGGGCTAACAAAAGGCTGGGCGACCGAGCGAGGAATGACCGCCTCATTGCAACCCCTACACAACAACGGCCTCCGCTGCGCGCGGGGGCCGTCAACCGTCGCGCCTATGACGTCACAAAGACCGCTCGCGCGTGGGGGTCTCGCCCATGTCCTTGGAGAGCCTGCGCCCTCCGAGCAGGTGCACGTGAGCGTGCCTGACGGTCTGTCCGCCGTCCTCGCCAACGTTGGTAACCAGGCGAAAGCCCCGCTCGAAAATGCCCTCGTCCTTGGCGACCTCGGTTGCGACGCGGATCATGGCCGCGAGGGTCGTGGCAGGTATGCCATCCACCACGCTGTCATAGTGCTCCTTGGGCACGATCAGCACATGCGTCGGCGCAAGCGGTGAGACATCACGAAAGGCGCAGACCTCATCGTCCTCATACACATAGTCTGACTCCAGCTGATGGTGCGCTATCTTGCAGAAGAGGCAGTCATCCCTTGCTGACATATGATCCACGATCCCTTCTTACTCGTTGACGTAACTTGTGGTGGGGGCCGAGCTGGTGTCAATCATGGCGGCGTCCGTCCCCTTGGCGGCGCTCTCCATCAGGAGCTGTACTTTCTGCTCGGCGCCTGCCAGACGCTCGCGCAGGCTCTTGAGCAGCTCAACGCCCCTTGCATAGTAGCTGAGCGAATCCTCGAGCTCAAGGTCACCACCCTCGAGGGCGCGAACCACCTGCTCGAGCTCGATTGATGCCTCCTTGAAGCTCATGTCCTCTATCCTTCGATTAAACGGAACCTCTGTCATTGCATCCTCCCATCGATAGCAGCACAATGCGCCGACCTGAAGTTTATCTACCTGACCTGACGCTGTTTACCGTCGCGCTGAGCTCCCCCGTCCCGAGCAGGACGTCTATCTCATCGCCCACACTAAGCGTCGAGGCATCAAGAACCACACGCCCACTCATGCCGTCACGTACGATGGAGTAGCCACGTGAGAGAACCTTGAGCGGAGAGAGTGCCTCGAGCGTGCTCGCCGATCGCACCAATCGCTCTTCGAAGGGTCTGAGCATGCGCGAAGGCAGTGCCTCCACGCGACGCGTCACCTCATCGAGTCCTTCAGCCCTGTGCGAGATGACTCTCGGCAGGGTTGCATGCAGTCGTTCCTCGGTGAGGTCCAACGATTCAGCGCGCTCAAGGAGCGCGCCCAAGGGGCTCATGAGACAGGGTCTGCTCCCCAGTGACTCAAGATACGAGCGACTGGCATCGAGTTGGGTCCGGATGGCCTGCACCATGACGCGCTCCTCAGCGTCCAGCGTGGCGCGGCCGTCTGAGACACGTCGGTCCAGCACGGCACACAGGCGCCTCTCACGCTCGTTGATCGTCGAGACGAGCTCGTCGAGAGGCAGCGCCACCGACTCTGCCGCCGTCGAGGGCGTCGACTGCCTCCTGTCCGAGACCATGTCACAAATGGAGTTGTCCGGTTCGTGGCCGATGCCCGTCACGACGGGAACCGGACAGGAGGCCACGGCGCGGGCCAAGGCCTCGTCGTTGAAGCACATGAGGTCCTCGAACGACCCACCGCCGCGCACGAGCAGTATGACGTCGGGCCTTGCCTCCGCAGCCACAGCAAGCGCACGGATGATGGTGGCGCTCGCGCCCGTGCCCTGCACCGCGCAGGGCGCTATGAGGACCTCCACAAGCGGGTTTCTGCGAGCCAAGGTACGCTTGACGTCATCGATGACGCTGCCCGAGAGTGACGTCACGACAGCGACGCGGGTGCAGAAGCGCGGGATGGACCGCTTGCGCGCGGGATCCATGAGGCCCTCGCGCTCGAGCTTGCGGGCAAGCTCGGCCACCTGCTGGCGCAGGAGCCCCTCGCCCTGCAAGCTGATGCTCTGCGCCTTGAACGACAGCCTCCCACTTGCTCGGTAGACGTCGAAACTACCCGTCATCTGAATCTTGAGACCATCCTTAAGCGTGAAGCCACAGTTCTCGTATATGCCACGCCAGACGATGGTCGACATTGAGGCCTGTTCGTCCTTGAGCTCGAAGTAGCAGTGGCCTGAGCGCGCGTTGGGACCACGAAAACCACTGACCTCACCGATAACGGTGAGTGCGGGAATGGACGCAACCGTATCGTGGGCGATGGAGACGGCCTCGCTCACGGCGAGGGGAGCCTGCCCTGACATCGTCCTCGCCACGCTAGGACTCCTCGTCATCGTTACGGTTCATACGGCTGAGCAGGTAGAGCAGCTGCATGACCGACACGAGCGCAGCCGCGACGTAGGTGAGGGCGGCCGCCGTCAGTACCTGTCGAGCACCCCTCTCGTCGATGACGGTGCCGGCGCCCTTAAGGTATGCCACGGCCCTGCGCGAGGCGTCAATCTCAACCGGGAGTGTGACAAGCTGAAAAAGAACGGAAAAGGCAAAGAGGATGACGGCCAGCTGCGTGAGACCCGCGAGCCTGAGCGCCACACCGACGACGAGCACGATCACCCAGGTCTGCTGCGCAAAGTTGACGACGGGCACGAGCGCGCTTCGCAGCCTGTAGGGAAGGTAACCCCTAGCAGTCTGGATGGCGTGTCCTGCCTCGTGGCAGGCGACCGCCACCGAGGCGACCGAACCGCCTGAGCGATTCTCCTCAGAGAGGTGCAAGTTGTTGTCGCGTGGGTCGTAGTAGTCGGTGAGGTGACCTGGGACCAGCGTGATACCCACGGCTGAGGCGCCCTCGCTGTCGAGCATCCTGCGCGCGACCTCCTCGCCCGTGGCGCCTGCGGTTGCGCTCACCTGGGACCACCTTCTGTAGCTACGATTGATGTAGGCTTGGGTAAGACCGCCCAGCACAAGCGAGACGAAGACTATTGCCAGGTAGCCCAGGTCCAAGCCATAGCCGTAATAGTACATGATGACCTTCCTTGCTCGTCAAGGGGCAGTTGGGAAAGCTTGTACCCAAAAGGTGCAGCGTCACCATCCGCGCGGGACCCAGCGGCACGTATGCCACGAAGGAAACATCCGAGGGCAGCCCAGCCATCATGGGGACCCCTAGAGCAGCTCTATATGTCCGTTCACGACGGTGAGCCCAACCTTCCCCGAAAGCAACTCCTCAAGCTGCCTTCCCACCAGATCGAAGCGCCAAGTCGAGGTCCTGAGCTTGGATTCTCTGCGACCGCTCGCGAAGTCGAGGAGATCATCCTTGGTGGCGATGAGCTGCGGGGCGACTCCGCTTTTCTCTGAAACCACTCTCAGCATCGCATACATGAGGTCGAGCACGCCCTCCATCTCCTGAGGCGGGCGTTCGTGATGGGTCTTTTTCGGGTAGTCTGCGGGATCACAGGCAGCGCCCCTCGCGACGGCCTTCACGATATCTTCGGCGTCCCGCTCCCCAATGTTGGCGATGCCGCGGATGGCGCGCAGACGCTTGACGGAGTGGGGGGTACGCTTGCAGACCTCGAGCAGAATCTCATCCGAGATGACCCACCTTCTTGGTATGTCACGCTTGGCAGCAAGGCGCTCCCTCCAGGCGCAGACCTCGCGAGCGCAGGCGAGCTGCTTGCGCGTAAGTGAGCTTGCACGCTTGAGGTGCAGGTAGGCTAGCTCCGGCACGTGCGCAAAGCGAGTGGGATCGGTGAGTTCGTCCATCTCGGGTCGTACCCACGAGAGACGGTCCTTCTCGGTGAGCTGGGCCATCATGGAGTCATAGATACCCGGAAGATAGCGTACGTCATCCTCCGCATACCGAAGTTGCTCTGGATTGAGCGGGCGGCGGGACCAGTCGGTGAGCGACTCTGCCTTGGGCAGGTGCACTCCCGTATAGGTCTCGACGAGGGCCCCATAGCCGATCTGCTGGCGTAGCCCCAAGAAGGCAGCCGCGAGCTGCGTGTCAAAGACGGGGGAAACCACACATCCCATCGTATTCTGGATGACCTCGAGGTCTTGGGAACAGGCATGGAGCACCTTGATGATTCGCTCGTTGGTGAGGAGGGCCTCAAGGGGCCTGAGGTCATCTATGAGAATGGGGTCGATGCTCACGCACTCGCTTGCGGTTCCCAGCTGTATGAGGCAAAGCTCAGGATAGTAGCTGCGCTCTCGTATGAACTCGGTGTCAACAGAGACGACCCTCGCCGAACTCGCTCGCGTGCAGAAGCGGGCAAGCTCGGCAGTATCAGAAATGTACACGTGATCTCGATTCCTCTCAAGCTAAAAAACGCTACCATCAAGTGTGCACGCGAGATGCGAGGCTCGAAATCACCCCTTCGCGCAGAGAACATGATAGCAAGGAGAGCGAGCGATGCATGCATAGCCTCATAGTCCACAACAGCCGATCGGGCTTCGGCTCGGACGCCATTTTTGAGTTTGAGCGCTTCCTTCTAGACGAAGGTGACGACTGTTTTTTGCGCGTTCTTCCCCGGAGGGGAGGAGGGCGCGAGGCCGTGCGTGATGCCGAGGACTTCGACGTCGTCGTCATATCAGGTGGTGACGGTACGGCGGCGAGCGTCCTGTACGCCCTGCGCGAAAGGGAGGTTTCCGTTTGTATCTTCCCCTCAGGCACGGCTAACCTGCTCTTCGCCAATCTCGGCAACGCCATGGAGCCCCGCATGCTTGCGCGCGCCTGCCATGGTGGGGTCTTTGCCAGGACCGATCTCGGTGAGATGAGCTGGCAGGACGAGAGTGGCGTGTCCCATACTCGTGGCTTTGCGCTCATGGCAGGGATGGGTTTTGATGCCCAGATCATGAAGGCGGCGCTACCCAACAAGAGGAGCATGGGCGAGGCCGCCTACTTCGCCGCCGCCCTCTCGAACATGCATCCAGACGTCGCACACTTCTCTGTAGACTGTGACGGCAGGCACTTCGAGTACGACGGAATCTCCTGCGTCGCCTGCAATAACGCCATGATGCAGGGTGGCATCGAACTCGTCCCCAACTGTCGCATGGACGATGGCATGCTCGATCTCATGGTTCTCGAGGCGTCTGAGACCGTAGGCCTCATCAGACCCATGTTCGCAGGGCTGCTCGACAGGACGGGCAAGAACATCGACAGGCCCCACATCGAGCACCTGCGGGGACGTGACATCCACGTAAGCTCGACCAAGGCGATGCCACTGCAGGTGGATGGTGAGGTAACCCGTGGGGTGACCTGTGGCTTTCATGCACAGGTGCTCCCTGCCTGCAATCGACTCATCGTCGATCGAACGAGTCGTTATGCGCCAGCGGACGGTGTCGGCACGAGCGGCGAGACAGTTGGCACGGGCGCCACCTGCGCCATGCCCTAATGCGCTAGGGACGACCATGTACTCCTTTGACAGTAGGGTCCGCTACAGCGAGTGTGACGAGGGTGCCACGCTTTCGGTGTGTGCACTTGTGAACTACCTGCAGGACTGTTCGACCTTCCACTCCGAGAGCATCGGCCTTGGAGTGAGTCACATGGTCGCGCACCATTATGCTTGGCTCATCACGGCTTGGCAGATAGAGATCACCGGCCTACCGAGGTTGGGTGATCCCATACGCATCGGCACGTGGTGTCCGGAACTCAGGCGCACTATGGTCGAACGTGACTTCACGCTGGGCTCACCGGATGGCTCGCGCTATGCCAGGGCTGGCTCGCTCTGGTTCGTGTATGACACCGAGGCGCGAAGACCCATCCGCATCCCCAAAAGTCAGCGTGTGTACCTCTCAGATGACCCACGTATCGATCTTCCCAAGGTTCGGCGTCGCCTGCACGTAACGGGTGACTTTGATCTAGCCCCTCCCGTCACCGTAGGCGTGTGGCAGCTGGACACGAACCGGCACATGAATAACGTCCACTATATTCAGATTGCCCTCGATGCCATCCGCGAGGTCGAGGGAGACCTCACCTTGCCCCACCGTATCTGCGTGCAGTACAAGACAATGGCTCTCCTTGGCGATACGATCGTGCCACGCATACACACGGAAGAAGGCGCATGGGTCGTTGACCTGAGGGGCGAAGCTCACCAATCCTATGCCATCGTGCGGCTTGAGCATGCGTAGATGATACGTAGATGTCACTGCCTTGGGGAGACGACCGATTGTTATCATACGAGACGACAGAAAGGAATTGCCCATGGACAATCTCACTCAGCCTGCGTCGATTGCTCCATCGATTGAGACCGCCTCAGCCACCACCTCACCCGATAACAGCAGTTCGGGATGTACGGTCTACGTTGTGGCGATTGGCGTGGTGCTTGTCCTGACACTCCTCTTGGCAGGGGCGATCGCATCGATTCAGAGCATGGTATCCGCCTCTAAGTGGAGTGACCACAACGACAGCATGATGTTACAAGACTATCAAAACTATGAGAGATATGGCTACGGCTCAAGCGACGACATGAGGCAGCGTGCCATGATCGACTATCGATGATGTGGCTTGAGATGGTCGCAGGGAGGTGCCGCTCATGAGCATGGCCGATGACATCTTCGTGCGCATGTGCACAAAGATCATCGAGCAAGGGACCACCACTGAGGGACAGAGGGTCCGTCCCCACTGGGCGGATGGCTCGCTCGCCTACACGATCAAGCGCTTCGGGGTGTGCAACCGCTACGACCTACGTAAGGAGTTTCCCGCGCTCACACTGCGCCCAACGGCCCTCAAAAGCTGCATGGACGAGATTCTCTGGATCTACCAGAGGAAATCGAACAACGTCCGCGACCTCAAGCCCCATATATGGGACAAGTGGGCCGACGAGACGGGATCCATCGGCAAGGCCTACGGCTACCAGGTGGCACAGGTCTCCCATTATGTCGACGGGGACTTCGACCAGATGGACCGCGTATTGAAGGACCTTCGTGACGACCCCTACTCGCGTCGCATCATGACGAACCTCTACACCTTCGCCGACCTCTCGCAGATGAACCTCTATCCCTGCGCCTACAACGTCATCTACAACGCGGTGCACGTGCCTGGCGAGGCGAGACCCACGCTTAACATGCTGCTCGTCCAACGCAGTCAGGACGTGCTCGTGGCAAATAACTGGAACGTCTGCCAGTATGCCCTCCTTCTCATGATGGTGGCGCAGGTAAGCGACATGGTCGCCGGCGAGCTCGTTCACATGATAGCGGACGCACACATCTACGACCGTCATGTCAGCATCGTGAGGGAGCTCATCGCACGGCCTCGCTTCGCTGCCCCTCGGGTGTCACTCAACCCCAAGGTCACGGACTTCTATGACTTCACGACCGACGACCTCGTTGTTGAGAACTATACGCATGGTCCTCAGGTCAAAGACATCCCCGTCGCCATCTAGCGTGAGCTGATGGCGACGGGGGGAAGAAGGGAGTGGGGTCGCCATGGATGCCATCGTCTCCGTCACACGTGACTGGGCCATCGGCAATAGGGGCCGTCTGCTCGTGCGCAACAAGGCGGACATGCGTCGTTTCGCCACGCTCACGCAAGGATGCGCCATCCTCATGGGTCGCGCGACCTTCGAGAGCCTTCCCAAGGGTCCGCTCAAGGGTCGCCGTAACATCGTCGTGTCACATGATCGAGGTTACGTGCGCGATGGGTTCCCCCGTGAGGGATCGAAGGGCTCGGCCGGCTACGAGGTCTATGTGACACCCGGAGACGCGCTCGCGGCGCTTGGGGACAGAGACGCCGCGCGCGCATGGCTCATCGGGGGGGAGAGCCTCTATCGGACGCTCCTGCCCCGCTGCGAACGCGTGCTCGTGACGAAGAGCGACGTCGTGGTACCCGCCGATGCGTTCTTCCCGGACCTCGACGAGGACCCAGGCTGGCAGCTCGTCGAGCGCTCCTTTGGTGGCGTCACCGACGAGGGCATAGCCTTCGAGTACGTGACCTACGCCACCAGGGGCACGCGCGCGTAGGGCGCAGGCGGCCCCTGCAGACGAGCGGTTGCGCAGGAAGTGCCAGCTTCGACGCCCACGCGAGATTGCCCGACCATCAGAAGACAAGCAGCAGCCAAAGGCCCTGCGCCAGTACCGACGGCCCAAAGGCGAGCATCAAGAGGAAGCGGGCCTGGGCCACGGCCTCTGGCGCGATCTCGCCCTTACGGCTCCCGCTGTCAATCGAGAGCATCGGGATGATGGCCGCCACGGATAGAAAGATGCCAAAGTCCACGAAGTAACGGGGCAGCACACCTGACGCCTCCCCGTCGAATGCGGCGAGGAGCACCCCGCTCGCAAGGGAGAGCACGAGCATGGCCGTGAGGAGGGGACGGCGCCGAGCACGCCCCCCATACAGCGGTGCGAGCAGCAGGGGGGCCAGAAGGAGCGGGGTCGTCGTCAGCACGCCCCCCGGCATCTTCTCCGAGATGATGAGGCCGAGAAACGGCAGGGTCGGTGTGGCGCCCTGGATCAGGCTGTCGCTCAGGCCGAACGTGGCCGGCTGTAGGAGGTACCACCAGAGCGCCACGAGGGTGCGCTCGAGGCTGAACCCACGGTGGGTCATGTCGTTGGTCGTGAGGTTGTAGCTGGCGCCCACATCAAGGATGTCGCCGAAGCGGAGGAAGTTATACAGGAAGAAGACGAGGCACACGATGGCGACCGGAACAAAGACGAGGCCAAGCCTGGGCGACAAGTTACGCCTGTCCCGCCTGATCGCATCCACGAGCAACGCCGCCCCCAAAAGTGCGATCATGACGAACTGAGGCCTGCTCAGAAGGGTCAGCGCAGCAAGGAATGCCCCGAGAGCCGCCCGTCGCACGCAGATGGTCCCCTGGGCTGTCGACGTCACCCAAAGGCCCAGGGCCCAGACGGCGAGCGCCAGCCCCACGGCTATGGGAAGGAAGTAGGTAGTCGCCGACGCAGCCAGAAGCGGCATCCAGCTGCCGAGGAAGAGCGTTGCGAGGGCAACGAGGTACCCGCCTGCGCTGACGGGCCCAAACCACCTGCGAACGATACTGTTGAGCAGGTAGATCAGACCCGCTGCGGCTGCCGCGAGCGAGATGTAGACCGAAAGCCACGTGGGAAACTCCCCACCCGTCAGCAGATAGAAGGGCAGATGGAATAAAAGGCAGGGAAGGACACCGAAGTAGACGTAGTACCTGCCCTTGTAGAGGGCGTGGTCCCAGTAGAAGTCGATGTGCCGCGCGTCTCTCACGTTATGGTCATAGGGATTGCTTAGCTCGAGGAGCTCCTTCGAGGGCTCGATGTCGAGGCTGACCTCACCCTTCGAGAGCGCCCGTGCCAGCTCGAAGTACTCATGGTAAAATGCGATGGCATGGTGGGGGTCATAGGAGGATGGCTCCGTCACGAGGCCCCCCGGTAGACCGGCGATGGAGAAGACCATCGTAAGCGCGCACATCAGCCCGATCCACAGACGCACCGAGACGATGCGGGAGGGCTCGAAGCTCATGGCGTGCAGGCCCGAGCGTGGCCTGAGCGCCCAGCACCCGAGGAGGGTCACGAAGATCACGAGTGAGCGGAGCATCGTCATTTTAACATCGAGAGGAATGGCCCCGTTGATGCAGACCCTGACGTTCGCGATCTCAGGCAGCGCGAAGGCCCACAGGATGCCGGTATCAGCATCGGCATCGGCCTTGCCAACCACTCTGGACTCTGAGGTGATCGTGAGGCTTGACACCCTACCATACGTGACTATCTTTCTCCATGTTCCGTCAGGCCGGGAGCGACTGGTCGTGAGCTCACCGACGCTGACGGGAAGGGCGTTACCCTCATCGGTCAGCGACACCGTGAAGCGAAGATGCGCGGGCGACTCGACGCCTTGTATCCCAACGCCATAGGCCTGCTCGCCAACCTGGAGCATGATGTCGTCCACAAAATCGTCGACACCGTCTATCTGCCAAGTCTGGACCCCCGTGTCGGGGTCATAGCTTGTCGATGAGACCGTGAGCTGGCGGGCCGTGCGGCCGAGGGTGGTGAGCGTAGGAAGGTCAAAGGTAAGCAGATCGATGACGAACGCCAGGGCCAGGCAGATCAGGATGACCCGGGACCTATGCCTACGAGCCTGACCCGGACACGATGACGTGCCCTCTCGTGACGGGCCATGCGCCTTCCCCTTTCCCAAGGTCTTCAAAAGCTGTCGCAGCCGCTGTCGTGCCATCAGTCCTCCACCCTCCCGTCTTCGTTTTCGTCTCCGGCGGGACCATTCGCGATGGGATAGCCAATCGCAAATATGGATGGCCAGCGGTCGAGGCCTGACACCATGATGACGCCACCAGGATGGGGTGCATGGATCACCCGACCGTTGCCAAGATACATGCCCACATGTCCGCCCTCGTTCACGAACACGAGGTCTCCCGGCAGGAGCAGGGACACATCATGGTGAAGGTGCCCGACGGCATTGCAGGCGTCAAGTTGCGTATAGGTGGTGCGTGGGATGGAGAAGCCACATTGGGCATACGACCACTGCATGAGCCCAGAGCAGTCCGTCCCACCCGAATCGGGGTAGCTGCCTCCCCACACATAGGGCACCCCCAGAAGAGAGAGGGCGGCGCTGCAGAGTGCCACCCTCGTCGGCGCATCTGTGAGCCCCGCCGCCTCGACCGCCTTGGTCATGGCCCTGAGCTCCTCCTGATAGCTGGCCTGTATCTCGGCGCTATGGGTGGCTATGAGATCGCGAATCTCCTGATCGAGTCCGTCGAGTACCGCCTGCGTCTCGGCCTGCATCTCCTGCGCGTCTGACACCTGTTGTGCGAGAGAGTCCTGAAGGTCGCTCAGCGAGGCCCTCTGGTCCTCGAGGGCCGACTTGGTCTGCTTGAGCTGATCCCTCAGAGCCTTGATGCGCCCTATCTTCTCGTTCTCGCTCTGGTTGACCTTGTTGGCGTAGTAGATGCTCGATATGAGGTCGTCTACGGATGTCGCGCCTACGGCAAGGTCGAGGAAGGACATCGACCCAGACTTGTACGACGCGACGATGCTTGCGGCGAGATCGCCCTGCGTGGCCTCGACCTCCGCCTGTCGCTGGTCAATCTGCGCTTGGGTGGCCTCTATCTGCGCCTGGGTCTCGTCGATATGCGCCTGGGTCTCCTCCTGTTGCCTGGCAAGGGACTCGAGTTGCTCCCCCAGCCGCGTGAGGGTCTCCTGCGCCTGCGTGTAACGAGACTGTATGTCCGAGAGGGAGTCGAGAATCTCATGCGTGATGCCAATGGGATTCCCACGAGCCTTAACAGGCATGGTCACGATGCGGGCCATAAGCCCGGCTGCCATTGCGGCGCCGCACAAAGCCAGCACCTCCCGCCTGGAGGGGGTCGATTGCCTCTCACGTTGTCGCTGGCCTAACGTTGTCTCGATTCCTCCTAAATACGCCATTCGACACATCACATCCCGCGCTCTACGGTCACCTGTCAAAAGCGCCAGCATCCTCCATCTGCTTGAGCCTCGCCTCACCCTTCTCGGCGATCTGCTTGAACTCCTGAATGGTCTGGGCGATCCTGGGTAATGCCTCCTGCTTGTACGTGCTGATGTCATCGAGCGCTCCGAGGGCGTCGGCGAAAGCCTGCTTAAGCGTTTCGGGGCTCACTGTCGCCTCCGTCGCCTGGCGCTGGATCTCGGTTCCCTGCTCCTTCAGCATACGCGATGTGGACGCGATCATGCTCTCGGTAGTGGCGTTGAGAGCCTTCACCTTGTCGAGGACGATCTTTTGGTTGTAGAGCGCGCCGGCAACGGTCACGGCGACACGCAAGGACGAGACGGTGACGCTCTGAGCGCGGTCGACAGCACGAATGAGCTCGAGGTTATTTCTTCTGATAACCTCCATGGCCACGATGCCTTGCTGGTTTACCACGAGCAGCTGCTGGAAGTCCATCACCTTCTGCCTGAGCGGGAAGAGTACCTCCTCCTCGACGAACTTGACAAGCTTCTCGTCCTCGTTCTGTGCCTTGCGGCGCTCGATCTCGGTGGTGAGGGAGCGATCGAGCTGCATGGCAATGTCGACCTTCTCGCTGAGCTTTTTGGTGAGGTCGCGCATCGCGGCCTCTTCGAGCTCAAGGGTCGTGTTGTCCGCCGTAAGCGTCGCCTTGCCCCGGTCAAGGGACCGCACGATATCGGCGATTTCTGCGTCGGCCGTCTTGTAACGCTCAAAGTAGCGACGTACTGGATTGAAGAACTTGCCCAGCCCACCGCTCTTTGCGAAGTCGATGGTAGACGGGTCGAGATCCCTCATCTGTATGGAAAGGTCCGCGAGGCCCCGTGCGACCTCTCCCGTCTGACCACCACCCTGGCCTAGCTCGCCTATGCGGCGTGCGAGTATCTCGTTTTTGGCCGTTGATTTCGTTGCGAGATCGTTGCCCATGCTCTCGATGGCTGAGGTGATCTCACGGCGACTCTCGAACGAGTCGAGATCGACGGACATGATCTGGCCCGCCTGCCCCTCGGTGGCGCCCGCTATAGTCCGCCTCCGCTCCTCAGTAGGTTCGACCTGCTGCCTTACGATCGCCTTGACCTCGTTCTCGTCGGGGACCTCGAGTGAAAACGCCATGGCATCCTCCTTTTTTTGGGCGCGGCATTACACGTCCTGCGTCGCCGGTTGCCCCGCCTGCTCTGTTAACGTAGCAACGTCCATCTCAGTGTGCCCATAGATACGTGGCATGGGCTTAGCCACTAATTGAGCGCTTGTAGTACCGTGCCTCTTTGGCGAGGCGCGTGAGTTCCTCAAGGAGCTCATCTGCCCTGTTGCTCTCCCCCACGTCCTGTAGGCTGGAGATGAGGGTGTCGGTCTTGAGGAGGAGTGCCTCGTTCTGCTCGAGTGCCTCGTCCATCCTCTTGCGCTGCACCTCGACGAGCTGCCTGCGTTCCGACTCGTCCTCACCGTAACGTAGCGTTGACCCCTGTACCACATGCGTGTCGCGGCGCACGCCCACATAGAGCTTGGCCGCTGTCAGTATGGTTTGTGTGTTCTCTCGGACCGTGTCGTTTAGTACCCCGAGGGCGCTCGCGAACTTGTCATAGGTGATGCTTCCCTTCTCGAATAGCCGCACCAACGTCTCCTCACCTAGCGTGGCCTTATCCTTCGCGCTGCGTATGCAGGCCTCCGTCCTGTCCATCACGTTGTCGAAGTGACTGTCACCCCAGACATTGCTCCGCCTGAGCCTGCGTATCTCTCCCATCGTATGGTTCCACTGGGTAAAACCACTGATCTCGGGTCTCTTCCTCTCAAGGAAACGTCGAACTAAGCGGACGATGACCACCACGACCACGATGGCGAAGACTATAAAGAACAGTATCACGATGCCCAAGCCCGTGATGACCAGCTTGAACAAGAAGTCCAACATGGGTTTCGAAACCTACCTTCCCCGCCTCGCGCAGCGTGTTCGCGAAACGAGCTACATGCTCGCGTTGAAGAGCTGCCTGAGCTGATACGTCACGTCGTCCGTCGAGGCGTCTATCGTCGCTGCCTCACTCACGCTACTTATCTGCTTGAGGGCACTGATGTTGGCATTGTAGCCAATCGTATAGATGGGGACGTCGAGGGCCTCGATGGGGCTGCGGATGTCGTTGAGGTCATGGCCTCGGTTCGTGTCGCCGTCCGAGAGCACGAAGATCATCGGACGAGCGTTCGGTATTTCTTTGAGCTTGTCCTGCACCATCTTCATGGCAACGATCACCCCATCGAAGGTGGCCGTGGAACCCCCTGCGCTCAGGCTCTCGACACCACCCTTGAAGAGCCTCTGCTGGTCCATGTCGAAGCGCTCGATCGGGACGTTGATGGTCACGTCATCGGAATAGGACACGAGGCCTATGTAGTTCTCCGTACCGATGTAGGACATGCTGTTGATGAGCGATGACTTGAGCGCGTTGATGGGCTCTCCTCCCATCGAACCCGAGACGTCGGCAACGAACACCGCGACGACGGGATTGCCGCTGTCTTTGTTCTTCTTGTAGAGCTCCTGGGCATGGATGATGGTCTGTCCGTCTAAGGCGGCGCTCTCACTGACGTAGTCGTCTAAGCCGTTGAAGCCGTCCTCGCTGGCAAGCTGCTGGGAGGAGTCTTTCGCACAGTACTGCGCGAACGCGTCAAGCACCGCCTTCGCGTCATCGCTTGCCCCACTGACTGCGACGAGGGGGTTGTCATGGCGATAACCGAAGGCCGCGAACTTGTAGGCGCCCTGGAGCTGCTGGTCGTTATGGTACACCTGGTACTCCGTCACAAAGCCGTCGAGCGTGTCTCTTTGCGCCGCGTCATGCATCTGCTGGGTTGTGAGGGAGACGAAGGGCACGTTTCGCTGGAAGGACCTGAAGCCCTCCGTCGCAACGTCAGAGAGGGGGTTTGACGTGTCGTAGCGCACGAGCGTCGATATGAGGAAGTTGAGACCGGTCGCCGAGGTGAACGGGTTGGTGTAGCCAAACTGCAGCGCGCCATCGGACACCGCCTGCGTTACCGCCTTCATGTCGATGCTGCCGTACTTCTGTACCAACTCGTCATACTTGTCATTTTTGATCACGACGCCCGCGACGTTGCCCGCCAGCCGCTCGGTGACTGTCGTGGTCTGCACGCCCTTGGCGTTGAGCATGCTCACCCAGAGCGCATTGGAGGGCGTATAACCATCGGGCACCCTCTTGCCGCTGGCTATGTAGTCAACCGAGGTGCCCGATGGGATGCTCCTGAGCGTGACGGAAGCCGTCTTTCCGTTCACGCTGACGCCTGCCGCATTAAAGCGACGTGCCATCTCGGTGAGCCACCCATCCGTACCCGTACCCGCCTTCTCTCCAGATGACCACAGCTCCACGCTCAGATCTGTGCCCGCGCGAACGACGGTGGGGTAGGACGAGTCAATGTCGGGAAGCTCATCTGCGGCCGACTTGCTGTCGCTGTACTCGATGGATGACTTGATGGGTGGGGCAACCGAAGGCTTAACCTTGTCGTAGAGCCTGTCTATGGTGGCCAAGGCGGTCTCGCTGCTCACCTGCTTGTCGCTCTTACCGAAGTTGCGTGTCAGGTAGAGCCCCCCAAACACCACGATGCAGAGAACGACAAAGGCACCCGCTCCCATCAGGATCTTGTTCTTTGTATCCATCTCTCTCCCTCCCATGCGGCCCAGCCGCTCTCCCTACTGATAGTACTTTGTTTGCTCCGTGAGCTGGCGCATCTCATCGAGCAGGGCTTGCTCCTTCTTACCCTCACCCGCGACGTCGAGCGTGGCCAGCGTCGTGGAAAAGCGGTCCATCTCGAGGAGGAGCCTCTCGTTTGCCGTGGCGATGCCACCCATCGTGCTCAACTGCTCCTGGTAGAGGTCAAACTTCTTCAGTTGAATGTCATCAGGTATGTCATCGTGTCTGTACGCGCCGCCCTGCATGAGAGCTCGGAGCTGCAGGTAGTCCCTCGAGTCGAAGCCTGTCATAAGGTTTGCTAACACCGCGCAGTTGCGAGCGACCGTGTCTGCCGAGAGTTGGACGGCGGACATGAACCGCTCGCTGGTCATGCTTCCCTGTGAGAAGCGCGCAAAGACCAACGTGCGGAGCGTCTCTACCTTCTTCGCGCCATCACGGAGCGCACCCACCCCTCGCCGCGCGAGCGCCCCGAGTACCTCATCCGCCTCGTTCGCCTCCAAGGCACGGGTGACGACCTGGGGATCGACGCTCTGCGCGCCGGTACCCAAGGGCACATAGCGACGCTCGTCCCTCATTGCCATATGGGTCGAGACACCCAGCCCCGCACACATGAGGACGCCAGCTATCAAGGAGGCGCCCGCCCTGAGGATGCTGGGGTCCATGGGCGAGAGCGCCATCAACCCCGGCGAGTAGGCGATCACAGCCGCGACGCCGATACCGACATAGGCGCCAAGCATCCTCACATACCTGTTGGAAAAAAAGTCCCTCATCACAAGCTCGCCGAGTTTTCTCCGCGCGTCGCGCGGACGCTACAACACACCACGAGCTAGATGATAGCAAAAGACCGCTGGGGTAGCGGGAGAACCACCGACCCCTCGACAAGCTGACCAAGAGGGCGACGGAGGGGGCATCACGGATGTGCTCGGCTCACGCCTCATTGAGGGTGTCGAGCCTTCTCTTGACGCAGGCAGGAACCAAAAACGAGACATCCCCGCCCATGAGTGCGAGCTCCCTTACGATTGAGGACGAGATGTAGCCATGCCTCGGACTGCCCATAACGAAGATCGACTCGACCTCAGGTGCAAGACGGTAGTTGAGATCTGCCTGCTGCAGTTCGTACTCGAAGTCGGTCATCGCGCGCAAGCCCTTGACCACGCCGTCTGCCCCAATCGTGCGGCAGAGGTCCATCAAAAGCCCCGAGAAGGGACGAATCTCCACCCCCTTATCGATCCTCAGCTCGACAATGGACTCGCGCAGCATCTGGGTGCGCTCCTCGAGAGAGAAGTGCGGCCCCGAGCCATTCTTGGTGAGCGACGCCGCAACCCCTATCGTCACCTGGGAGAACATCCTGCGCGTTCGGGCGATGACATCGAGGTGTCCTAGGGTCACGGGATCGAAGGTGCCAGGCACCACCACATGCCGGATTATCGTGTCACTCATCTGTACTCCCCATCTCCCACAGCTCCACGACGCTGATGCCGTGCTCCCTCTTCCCCACGAGCTGCGCCCCGCCAAGCGCGAGGCCAGCATGCTCCCTTCCATGCTCGTATAGTACCCTCGCGGCGTCGCTGAGCTGACCTGAGACACGAAGTAGTCCGACGAGTGACAAGACACTCTCACCCGCCATCGCGTACGGAGGGTCGAGCAGGATGAGAGAGAACGGAGCGCCGGGTAGCGCAGCGTTGCGGACGAACCTATAGATGTCGGACTCGACCACCCGCGCGCTGGCCGGGTCCGCGCCAAGCGTCCTGCAGTTGTCCCTTACAAGCTGCGCTGCCCTCCTGTTCCTTTCCACGAAGGTGCAGCCCTTAGCGCCACGAGAGAGGAACTCGAGGCCAAGCGCGCCAGAGCCGGCGAAGGCGTCAAGAACCCACACCTCCGAGAGGTCAAGGCCAAAGGATGAGAGTACCATCGAAGCGAGCGACTCGCGCGTTCGGTCAGTCGTGGGACGGGTACGCGCGCCCGGCAGGGACGCGATGGTACGCCCACGCCACATGCCACCCACTATTCTCATCCGACTCATGCACGTTCCAGCTCGTCAAAGTAGCCGCCAAAGCGCCCTTTGACCTCGAGGGCCAACGGGATGTGGTCGTCCTCGGAAAGCCTCGGGTCCTGGGCCGAGATCTCACGCGCGTCGGCATGCGCAAGCCGGACCAGGTCCCCGTCTGCGGCAAGGTCGGCAATCTTGAGCGTGATCCCACCCGACTGTCTGTATCCAAGGAGCTCACCCTCATGACGCAGGCTGAGGTCCCGCTCCGCCAGCGCAAGGCCGTCGGACGTCTCCTCAAGCGCAGAGAGGCGCCTACGAGCGGGTGTACCCTTCTTGGCGGCACAACAGAGAAAGGCGGTGCCCTTGACGTCTCCGCGCCCCACACGCCCGCGAAGCTGGTGCAGAGTCGCGAGGCCAAAGCGATCCGCATCCAAAACAAGCATCACCGTGGCATTGGGGACGTCAACGCCCACCTCAACGACCGTTGTCGAGACGAGGACGTCGAGCTTGCCCTGACGAAAGTCATCCATGACCGCATCCTTGTCGGCAGAAGACAAGCGCCCATGCAGAAGGCCTATGGAGAGTCCCCTCAGCGTATGTGAGAGCTCGCGCGCGGTGGAGGTCGCGGAGTGCAGCTGCTTAGCGGCGGAGAGCGACTGGTCCGGGACGTCATCAAGATCACTCCCGTCATCTGCGTCATCCACGAGGGGGCAGATGACGTAGGCCTGCCGTCCCATCTCGGAGGCCTCGCGGATGGCCCCCCAGGCGAGGTCAAGGTTCTCAGGCGAGATGCAGCTCGTCTCGATCCCTGCGCCGGGCTTCGGACGCCTCGTGATGCGGGAACAGTCGAGGTCTCCGTAGAACGAGAGGGCGAGCGTCCTCGGTATGGGCGTCGCCGTCATGGCGAGGAGATCCGCGCCCGCCCCCTTGCGTCTGAGCGACGCCCTCTGGTCGACCCCAAAGCGATGCTGCTCGTCTATCACAATGAGGCTGAGATGCCTGAACTCAAGCGAGCCCGACAGGAGCGCCGTCGTCCCGAAGATGACGCAGATCTCTCCTTTGGCCACGCCCTCACGTGCACGCACCCGCTCCGTCTGGGAGGTGGAGCCCGTGAGGAGCGCCCAGCTGACCTGCGCAGCGTCGAGCAGTGGCCCAAGCCTCTCGGCATACTGGTGTGCCAACACCGAGGTCGGTGCCATCATAGCGGCCTGGCTTCTCGTATCGCAGACGGCGGCGAGCGCGACGGCGGCGACGGCCGTCTTGCCACAGCCGACGTCACCAAGAAGGAGCCGGTTCATGACGCGTCTCGACGCCATGTCGGCGAGCACCTCGTTTGCGGCCTGACGTTGCTCGGGACTCAGCGAGAACGGGAGGGCAGCAAGGAGGGCCCTCATCCTCGGCCCCGAGATGACGTGGGTGGTGGGCGTTATGCCGCGCTGCTCGATGCTTTGCCTGGTGCGGAGGGCAAGCTGCAGGCAGATGAGCTCGTCGAAGGCAAGCCTGCGCCTCGCGGCCTCCTTAGTTTTGAAAGACCGTGGGAAGTGCACCTCCCTGAGCGCTCTGCCTAAGGTCATGAGCTTGTGGGTGCCTACGATGCGAGCAGGCAGAAAGTCGGCTACGTCCCCCCCGTCGGCAAGGGCTGCGGCAACGATCCGGCGCATCCAGGCGGGAGATGCGCCCTCACCGGCAGGATGCACGGGCAGGATGCGCGCAAACGTCGAGGGATCCTCGCTACCATCAAGCTTCTCCATAAAGGGGGAGCGCATCTGTTTGAAACCAAAGGCAAAGCTGATCTTCCCTGAGAGCGCAAGCACGTCACCCGGCTTGAGCTGCTCAACGATCCAAGGTCTCTGGAAAAGCGAGACCTGAAGAACACCTGTCTGGTCAAGCACAGAGATCTCGGTAACATGCAGCCGCGGACGTGGGTACTTTGTCGTCACCTCATCCACTGTCGCGATGATGGTCGCATCGCTGCCCACATCCGCGTGGGCGATATCAGTGACATGAGAGAAGTCAAGATAGCGATAGGGTACGTGGAGGAAGAGGTCACGTACCGTGTGCACGCCCATTCGCACGAGCGCATCCCGCCTCTGTCCAAAGACGTACCTGAGCTGCTCGACGTCCGTGTCCTCCCGGCAGGTCCGATCAAGTCGTCCCCCTACCTCAGCTACGGACAAGCCTGATAGCGCCGGCACCTCGCCTACCCTTTACTCAATGGAGAAAATGACCGGGTAGAGAGGCTGTTCCCCACGATGGGGGTCAAGCTCGAGGTCGGGCTGGGTCCTTCCGATGGCATCGAGCAGGTGTCGGAAGCTCCTATCATCCATGTCTGCGCCAGCAAGAATGGTGAGGGTATCTCCCTCCCCCTCATCCTGCATCCGTGCTATGACATCGAGGGTGACCTGCTCGACGTCAGATCCCACGACTCTGATGGCCCCGCCCATGATGCCCATCACGTCACCGGCATGGATGGGCGTGCCATCGACTGCTACTGAGTCGCGCACGGCAGTCGTGACCTCTCCGTCGCGGATTTCCGAGATGGCTTCCGTCATGGCATCTACGTTAGCCTCGAGATCTGCCTCAGTATCGGCCGCGAACATGGCCGAGAAGGCCTGTAGCACGGTCTTGGTGGGAACGATCGCCGCCCGTACGTCCTCGCAGGCGGCAACGGCCGCCTCGGCAGCCATGCGAATGTTGCTGTTATCGGGAAGCACGATGACGTTCTCGGCACCCGCCTCCTCGATGGCCGAAAGAATGTCTGCCGTCGAAGGGTTCATGGTCTGGCCACCCGAGACAATGACGTCCACGCCGAGCGACCTGAGAATGTCTGCCTGCCCCGACCCGGCGGCGACCGCCACAAAGCCGAGCTTCTTCGTGGGGGCGGTAGGGGCTGACGTCGCCTTGGCAGCATCCTTGTCCTCGCGGATAGACTCGGTGCGCTCCTGCGCCTCGAGGTCCATGTTGTGCACGAAGACGTTGAAGACCTGGCCGCGATGCAGCATGTGGCGCAGCACCCTGTCGGGTCTGTTGGTGTGTACGTGGCACTTATAGTCTGGATTGGAACCCACCAGAAGCTCACAGTCGCCCATAGTCGAGAAGTACTTGAGACAGGCGTCCTCGTCGAACTGTGCACTGTCAGCATGAAAGAGGAACTCCGTGCAGTAACGGTATTCGGAACCCTCCCAATTGTCATTTATCTCGATATCGACGACATTGGCCACATGCGCTTTTGCGTCATCACCGGTCGCGACGGTCGTCTTGAAGTCGCTCACCTCGCCCGCCTTGCCCTCGCACGCGTTCACGAAGCCCTCGATGAAGGTCGCCAGTCCAAAGGCACCGGAGTCCACGACGCCGTTCTCCTTGAGAACGGGAAGCAGCTCGGGCGTACGCGCAACCGACTCGTAGGCCTCGATCACGATGGCATCGAGGGTCTCTCGCGGCGTGGCCTTAGCCTTCTCAAGTTGGTCCGCCTTTGTCGAGACATCCCTGAGCACTGTGAGGATGGTGCCCTCGACAGGCTTGCGGACGGCCTTGAAGGCGACCTTGACACCGTTTCTGAGCGCGAAGGCGATGTCGGACGTAGTGACGCGCACGCCCCTGGCGTTCGTGAGCCCCTCAGCAACGCCGCGCAGTATCTGGCTTGTGATGACACCAGAGTTGCCGCGCGCGCCCATGAGCGAGCCATGGGTGATTGCCTTCGCGATGTCGCCCATGGAGGCGCCCTCAGGAAGCGCCTCTATCTCCTTGACCACCGTACCCAAGGTAAGGGACATGTTGGTGCCTGTGTCTCCATCGGGAACGGGAAAGACGTTGAGTTTGTTGATCTCGTCTGCCTTGTCAGCAACGACCTTGGCCGCCACGGGGAAGCAGCTGCGAACGATGTCGGCAATCATAGTCTCGAGAACCTCGGTTCCTCTTTGGTGGGCGGATGAAACGTTACTTTGAGGCGCGCATGCCCTCGATGTGTACGCGCACGGCTACGTTATCGAGCTCAGCGATCCTCTTGAGCAGAAACTTCACAGCACTCGAGAGGTTGCTGCAGACGGATGACATGTTGACGCCCTGCTCGACGATCACGTGCAGGTCGATCATCACCACCCCGTCCTCTGTCGAGACGCCAACGCCTCTCCTAAGCCTATATGTGGGTAGCAGGTGCACCACGCCCTCCTGCTGGTCTGTTACCGCCATGCCGATCACTCCATAGCACTCAAGAGCGGCGTAGCCCGCAAGGTCGGCGATGCAATCGTTAGACACCTTGAGGCTTCCAGAAATACCCTGAGCCATAGTCCCTCCTTTCGCTCGGCCGCATCGGACCGGAGCTTAAACGCCTGTTTATATTAGCGCAGTTTGTCATCGTTGTGTCGTGATAATGCGCAGCTTTGTCAAGCGGGACGGATAAGCGGCGAGGTCACTTTTTTGGGATAGCCCCATGGCTTCTTGCCACAGGCACAGCCGCGAAAGCGCGGGGCGCAACTCGGCCACTATAAAACCGCCACAAAAGCGGAGGTCCAGACCTTGATAGACCCAGTCCCTGTGCTATATTTGCACGGCTTTGGAAATATGGCGCCGTCCCTGTTTCGCGCGCTGCTCTTTGGAGGTTCTACCATGTCGAAGGTCTGTGATATCTGCGGCAAGCATCCCGTCGCCGGTCGCTCAGTGAGTCACTCTCATCGCACCGTCAACCGCACGTTCAAACCTAACATCCAGCGCGTCACCGTGTACGAGAATGGACGCAGCGTGAAGAGGAACGTCTGCACGCGCTGCCTCAAGAAGGGCAACATCGCCCGCAGCGCCGCTCAGGCCTAGTGGTCTCTGGCCATACCGGTCGATCACACAACGAGACTTTTGGGCTTTCCGAAACGTCTAGGAGGGGGGTCTCGGGAGCGTATGGTCATGTTGATCTGTCCTGTGGCTTCCGAGTTGCTTCCTAGCGTTCAGGCTCAGCTTAGCGTTCAAGCTCAGCTTGGGGCGACCCGATGATAAACACGGCGGCAATGCCCGCATGGCATTCGATTACGGCGTCTGCGGATACGACGATGTTCGAGACGCCTTCGTCGCCAAGTAGTGGGAGCTTCCTGTGGTCAAGCTCCCACCTGAGGCCTTGCTCCGAGACGCAACTCCCAGGTGCGAGCGCGATGACGCTGATGGTGCTTCCGACGGCATGTGGGCCGAGTGTCCACCTGGAGGTACCCTCAGGCGAGAGCATACGGCATTCGAAGCCATCTTCCACGAGACGCGGGCACGCATCCGCATGGGCGGCGAGAAGCCCGAGCACGGCCAAGGAGTGGTCTGGCCTGCCGCCCGTCGCACAGGTCACGCTCAGGTGCAGGTGCTCGCCCCTGCGCGCCGCCTCGTGTCGGGCACACTCGATGGCGCTCGACAAGTCCGTCGCGTACTTCTGCGAGGGAAACGCGATCCGTACGGGAGCACTCGCCTCGGCCCAAACGCGCGTCTCCTCACTCACGGAATCAAAGTCACCACAGAAGACGTCTGGTACGATATCCACCTCGTGAAGCGCCTCTGCACCCCTGTCAGCGGCGATCACATAGTCTGACTCCTGGGCAAGGGAGGAGACGAGGGCCGCAGAGCTCACCTGGGGTGACCCATCGACGACAAGCGCCCTCAGCTCGCCTTTTGTCAGCTTGGGGGCTGCAGCGAAGTCTTTGAGGAGTGCTAGGGAGAGCTCGATGTAGTCATGCGAGAAGATGTCGGACTCCGCCCTGCAGAGGGCTTCGTCTCTGCCATCATGGCCGTTGAAGATGCATACCGTGGGAAAGCCCGCGCGATGGGCGGAGCGCAGACCAAAGGGTGAGTCCTCGAACACCCAGGTCGCCTCCATGGGTGTGCCCAGGCGTCGGAGCGCCTCGAGGTAGACGTCGGGCCTCTCCTTGCTAACTCCCAGCTCATCTGCGCTCAGCACGAAGTCAAAGAGATCCTCAACCCCCTGTGCCTCAAGGGCACAGCGCACCTCAGGCTCGCTCGTGGAGGAGGCCACGCAGAGCTTCACGCCTGCATCCACTAGCTCCCGCAGGAACTCCCTACAACCGGGATAGATGTCGACGCTGTGGGAGTACGCATCACGCACCAGGGCAAGAAACCTCAGGCGCAGGGTCTCACTCCCATCGGGGGCGCCATAGCGCTCGTGAAGCAGCCGACACATCACGCTGAGTGGCTCTGGCTCCGTCTCTCTGAAGACCTCCTCGGGATTGTTGACGCCCTGCTCCTCGAGCAGGCGTACCGTCACGTCATGCCACATGGACATCGAGTCCACGATGGTTCCGTCCAGGTCGAATATGGCCCCCTTGACGGACATACCCCCTCCTTGCTCACATGCCTCCATTTTGACGTGTTTATGGTAGCACCGATGAGGCGGGTATGCACCAGGCTGCACGATACCAAAGCCGGGTACAACAGGCAATCGTGAGACACAGGAACACAGCGGCCGCCAGCGGCTCAGCTGGGTATGGACGGAGGATTCATGGCTCTTTACGACTACAGGTGCGACACGTGCGGAAACGAGTTCGAACTGGAGCGCCCCATGGGACTGCACCCCACGGCCAGCTGCCCCAACTGCGGAGGCGAGGCTGGGCGCGTCTTCAATCCCTCTGGTATCGTCTTTACCGGTTCGGGCTTCTACAACACCGACGAGCGCGGGGACAGGAAGGGAAGCAAGGAAACGGTCAAGGAGGCCAAGAAGGAGACCCCGAAAGAGGCCAAGAAGGACTGAGCCCTAAGCTACACAAGGTGGACTCATGAAGAGTTCCATAACGTGCGCCTTTTGGTGAGGAACGTGCGCCTTTTGGTGAGGAGCGCTGTGAACGAGCAGATCAAAGTACGCTTTTCCGTGAGACCTCGCCCGTAGAATGCGCTTTTCCGTGAGGCACCGGGGCCAGAGTGCGCTTTTCCGTGAGGTGGCGTCACGTTTGCGCAGGTAAGGAAAGGTGCATTCTACGGAAAAGCGCATTCTGTACGTTGGGCCTCACGGAAAGACGCATCCTGCAGCCCGCCGGTTGGACAAAGTGCGCCTTTCCGTGAGGGAGTCGGCACAGACTGCGCCTTTCCGTGAGACCTCACCCGCAGACTGCGCTTTTCCGTTACGTCGCGGCGCCCGGGAGGTGTGGGGCAACCCCCCCGCCAGGCTGCGGGGCACTATGGAGAATGCCTCAACTGGGCAAATGCGCTCGAGCAACCCCCCGCCAGCCTGCGGGGCGGGTTGTGCCAGGGTCCGCAGGTCTCGGTTCGGAGTCTGACCTCACGGAAAGACGCATTCTGCGGTCGCGGTACGACGGAAAGACGCACTCTGGGGGTGTCACTCTCACGGAAAAGCGCATCCCGCAGCCCACCGGTTGGGCAAAGTGCGCCTTTCCGTGAGGGATTCGGTACAGACTGCGCTTTTCCGTGAGACGGTGGGCACAGACTGCGCTTTTCCGTGAGGTGGCGTCACGTTTGCGCAGGTAAGGAAAGGTGCATTCTACGGAAAAGCGCATTCTGTACGTTGGGCCTCACGGAAAGACGCATTCTGCGGTCGCGTCGTGACGGAAAAGCGCATTCTGTCCTGATCGACTCACGGAAAGGCGCACTCTGCGATTTCCAGATCGCACAGACTGCGCCTTTCCGTCACGCTGCGGCGCCCGGGAAGTGTGGGGCAACCCCCCGCCAGCCTGCGGGGCGGGTGGTGTCAGGGTCCGCAGATCTCGGTTCGGAGTCTGGCCTCACGGAAAAGCGCATTCTGTACCCGGCGGCTCACGGAAAGACGCACTCTCCCTCACCCCATCATCAAAACCCACAGTTTGACGGTTCTGAGGATCGCAGAATGCGTTTTTTCTGTAACTTTCCGTAATCACCCCGATTGCGTAGCCCTCTCACGACATCTCCGTAACCCTCTCATGGCACCGTCTCACGTATGAGGCGGGCACAGAAGTGCGCGTCGCCGCCTCCGAGCGTCTGCCCAAAGCAAAGGGATCCGTCCTCCTGCGCGGCACGGCTCGCGAACTCGCGTGTGACATCATCGGCCGAGGCAAGCCCAAAGGCCCCAAGCGCTGGCGCCAAGCTGAAGGCCTGTCCCGTATCGGATGCAAGAAACGCCTCGACGACGTCCTCGTCTTCCTGGCGAAGTGGGGAGCAGGTACTGTAGACGAGCGAGCCTCTCCGACTGACACGCGAGGCGGCCGCCACTAGGAGGGAGAGCTGCAGCGCAGGGAGCGACCCGTCAACCGAGGGCCGGATACACGTGGGATCGAGGTTCCAGGCAATCTCGGGGTGGCGGCGCAGGGTGCCCACCCCCGAGCAGGGTGCGTCGACAAGAACGGTCTGGAAGCACTGGTCGAGCGCCTCCGGGAGGCCGGTCGAGTCCAGCTCGCGGCCATCGAAGCAGACGCACCTGCAACCTGCGCCAAACCCAGAGACCTCGAGGCGCCGTTTTGCCGCAGCCACCTTACGCTCGTTGAGTTCAACCGATATGAGCTGTGACGACTGGCACCTCTCGCGCAGCGCAAGGGACAGAAGCAGGGTCTTCGTCGCCCTTCCCTGCCCCAGCTCAAGAACCGTGCCGCCTGGGTCGGGAAGAGCGACGAGCGAGACCAGCTGGGCGGAGAGGTCGGCGGGGATTACCTCGACGCGCTGCACGAGACCTGATGACGCAAGCCCCTGAGGCTCGTCGAGCCTGACGGCGCCTGCGACCCCAAGTTCGTGGGGTGAGAGGCCCGCGTCTGCAAGGACGCGCAGCATCTGTTCGCGAGGGCGCAGACGTGTGTTCACGGCAACGCACACCGGTGCTGGATCGGCGAGCGAGAGCACGAGGTCTCGGGAGAAGCCAGTCCCGCGCGAGGCCACGAGCTCTCGTACCAGCCAGAGTGGCAGGGCGCCCACCAAAGCAAGGTCACAGACAGCGTGGCCACCTCCACCCACACGTGCACGCGCAGCCTCAAGACGCAGTACGTCATCGGCTGCCACGCGTCTGAGCACAGCATTCGCAAGCTTTATACTGCGAGCGCTTACGCGGCGGGCCAGTTCAACGCCCTGGCTCACGGCCACTGCGGCAGGGGTGCTGAGGTAGAGCAGCTCGAAGGTCGAGAGCCTCAGGGCATCGCGCAGGCGAGGCTCCAGGTGAAGGCCAGGGCGGAGGTGGGCGTCCAGTATGTCGTCGAGGGTGCCGCGTGCGGCGGTGACACCCATCGCAAGACGCATGGCAAAGGCACGGTTGCGCACATCCAACGCATCGAGGCAGGCAGACGAGCGTGCCAGCTCGCGCATTCGCGCCCCTCTCGTGCGCTGCCTTCTGAGGAGCTCAAGCGCGGCTAGACGTGCAGGAGCCGGTGCGGCCATGCTAGCCGGCGTCCCAGCTAAGCTCGCCCCTGAGTCCGGATGCCCAGGCAGCTGCCTTCATCTGGCGCTTGCCATCGGGCTTCACTGACAGGAGCTCAAGGGAACCCTCGGCACAGCCCAAAAGCACGTGCCCTTTAGCAGACTGTACGATGCCCGCTCTCACATCCTCGTCGCTCACGCGGGCGTCGAGCACTCTCACGCCGCGCTCGCCCACCCTGCAGCGAGCGGGCGCGGCGTCAAGGGACGCCTGGACCCGACGCCTGTTGGCGAGCGCGCCCTCGTCAGGCGCAAGGAGCATCTCGGACTTGTCGATCTTGGTTGCATAGCTGGCCTTGGCCTCGTCCTGCTCGACCCAACGCAGGTCATCGCCACCCTCGAGCTTCCTTAGGGTGTCCGCAAGCTCGCGGGCGCCGAGGCGGGCAAGCTCGCCCATGAGCTCGGCGCAGCCTCTCTCCCCCAGCTCGACCGAGGCCTGGGCGCAATAGGCGCCCGCGTCGAGCTCGTGGACTATGCGCATGATGGAGACGCCCACGCGTGCGTCACCCGCGAGAATGGCGCGCTGTATGGGGGCTGCCCCACGCCAGCGAGGCAGAAGGGACCCATGGACGTTCAGACAGCCGAGCGGAGGCAGGGCAAGGAGCTCGTCGGGCAGGATGGCGCCAAACGCCACCACGCAGATGGCGTCCGGACACGCGACGCGAACGGCCTCAAGAACGTCACGCGATATGCGCGTGGCCTCGATGACGGGGACACCAAGACGGCGCGCCTCAGCCTTGACCGGCGAGGGCTCAAGCCGCCTGCCTCTGCCGCGTACCGCATCAGGCCTCGTGAGGACAAGGGAGACCTCATGGGTGCGAGCAAGCTCCTGAAACGAGGGGACGGCGAAGTCGGGCGTGCCCATGAACACGATGCGCATGGCAGCTCTATCCCTCCTTCGTGACCTTGGTGTCGCCGGGGCGGGCACCTGCGGCCAACGCTTCTTGGTACTCACGCATCGCAGCGACGCGCTTTGCGGGCGAGAGGTGGTCGATCATCGTGATACCGTGTATGTGGTCGATCTCGTGCTGCAGGCAGACGGTGAGGAGGTTGTCTTGGGCCTCGTAGCGCATGAGCTCCCCCTTGAGGTCACGTGCCTCGACGATCACGTGGCTCGGGCGCTTGACGCTGACACTGATGCCCGGAAATGACAGGCAACCCTCGCTTGTCTCGCGCTCGGGGCCATCAGCGGTGACGATCCTCGGGTTGATGAGCACGTAGGGGTTCTTGGTCCCCCCGGAGTAATCGACGTCTATGACGATGAGCTGGACGAGCTCCCCCACCTGAGGCGCTGCCAAGCCACAACCCTCCGCAGCGTACATGTCCTTGAGCATGCGCTTGGCGAGTGCCTTGACCTTCGAGCCGACCTTCTCGATGGGTTCGCACTCCGTCTGAAGCCTGTCATCGGGAGCGCAGACGATGTCATTCAGACCAGCCATGGGTCACCTTCCGATCATACCGGGCGCGAGGCTTAGCCCGTGCGCCCGCAGAGTGTCCTTGCCGTTGTCACGCCCATATTTCTACCCTCCCATGACTGAGAGAGGCCTCGCATTGGTGCAGGTCCATGCGAAAGGCATGGCTTCTCTCGAGCACGGGTACGCAGAGGGTCGCTCAGTCACCGCAGGCTTCGATGAGCAGCCGTCCTGCCCACGTGGTCGTCGGCAGACCCCGACCTCCTTGTGCCATCGATCCCCTGTCACATGTCCACTCGAGACTGTCGCAGGGTATAAAAGAAATCAAGAGGTATAAAAGGGATCAAGGAGGCGGAGTCCATGGCCTATGAACATGTCGGGGATAATCCCTTCACGCCGAGCTTTGGTGAGGTTCCCCTCATCATGGCGGGACGTGCACAGGTCATCCAAGAACTCGGCAGGTCCTTCTCGTCCGCCTCACGCAGACCCATCCTGACATCTGTCATCTCCGGTGCCAGAGGAACTGGAAAGACCGCCCTCCTCACATTCGCAGAAGCCCAGGCACGAGAGCGAGGCTGGGTCTCGGTGAGCCTTGTCTCCCTTCCTGGCCTGCTTGAGGAGGCGTATGAGCAGTCCTGCCGGCAAGCAGATCACGTCATCGACATGACGCTGCGGACGAAACGCATCTCGAGCTTGGGCATCGGCCCCATGTCGGTGGGCATCTCTCACAGCGAGACGACCACGCCCGGCTGGCGCACGAGGATGAGCGTCCTCCTTGACCGTCTTGCCGAGAAGGGCGTGGGCTTGCTCATGACCATCGATGAGATAACGCCACGCCTTGACGAGCTCATCCAGCTTACCTCTGCCTACCAGCTCTTCGTACGTGAGGAGCGCAGGGTCGCGCTCCTCATGGCGGGACTTCCCCATAACGTGTCGCTGCTTCTGAACGACAAGTCGGTCTCGTTCCTGCGCAGGGCGGAGTCCATCCGCCTTGGCAGGATAGCTGACCACGAAATCGAGCGGGCGCTGCGCGATACCTTCGCCCAGTCGGGTCGCTCGGTCAGCGACGGTGTCATCGAGGAGGCCGTGCATGCCATCGGCGGCTTTCCCTTCATGATGCAGCTCGTCGGCTTCAACATGTGGGAGGAGGGAGGGACCTCCAAAGACATCAAGGACGCACGGGCGCGCAGGGGAATCCGTCTTGCGACAGAGGAGTTCAAGACGCGGATCCTGCTCCCCAGCTACCAGGAGCTCTCACCCATGGACAGACGCTTCCTGCAAGCGATGTTGCAGGACGAAGGAGACAGCCTGCTGAGCACTATCGCAAGGCGTCTGGGTAAAACGAACTCATACGCCACCCAGTACAAAAACCGACTCCTTGAACACGGTATCATCGGTATGCGAGGCAGCAGGTCTGTGGGGTTTGAGCTTCCGTCCATGCGCGAGTTCCTTGTAGAGCAGAAGGGGTAGTCGCGTTGCAAGAAAACCTACCGGTGAAAGCATCCGCCTCTCGTAAGACGCGGCAGAGCTGACAGGACAACCCGAGGTCCCAAGTCCCTGCGGCCGCTTCGGCCAATGACGTGTGCAACGCTCTTCGAGCCCGCGTCATCAGGCGTGCCCATACGCTCACATCAGGTCGTAGGCATCGACATCGATGGCGACGCTCACGCCGCGAGGGATGGCGGCCTCCCTTACCGAGTGCGCGAGTAGCTCTCCGACGCTTGCGTTGACAGGGGCCTTCACCATCACATGCCTACGTACCCGATCCTTGACACGGGCCTTGAGACAATCGGCGGGCCCCAAGACCTCCCAGCCACGTGAGGACCCGACCTTCTCGCGCACGATGGCAGCAACGGAACTGCTGCCGCATCGGACTGCCTCTGCGCTCAGCCCCCAGAGCGTGATGTTGGCGAGCCTGCCAAAGGGTGGGTAGGAACCTTCCCTCCGCTCCCTGAGCTCCGGACCCAAAAAGACGTCGCGCTCATGCTTAAGCACGGCCTGGATGGCAGGATGCCCCGCCCAGTAGGTCTGGATGATGACCTCACCGGCGCGCTCTCCCCTGCCGGCGCGTCCCGCCACCTGCTCGAGGAGATCATAGGTGCGCTCGGCCGCACGGAAGTCGGGCAATTTGAGCGTCGTGTCGGCATTGATGACCCCCACGAGCGTCACCTCGGGAAAGTCAAGACCCTTTGCAATCATCTGCGTGCCGAGCAACACGGCGCAACTCGCGCCGTCAAAGCGCTCGAGCAGCCTCTGGTGGGTGCCCTTCCCCTTGGTGGAGTCAGCGTCCATGCGAATGACCTCGGCAGAGTCACCCAGAAGCCCCTTGAGCTCGTCCTCGACGCGCTGGGTGCCCACCCCATAGGCACCCATGTAGCGGCTCTTGCAGTTGGGGCAGCGAGTCGCGGGGTCCGGGTAGGCGCGCACGGGCCAGCTCCTGCCACAGCTATGGCACATGAGGGCGTGCGTCCTCTCGTGGTAGGTGAGGGCGCAGGAGCAGTGCGGGCACTCCGGGACGGCCCCGCACTCACGACACATCAGGAAGTTCGCGAAACCTCGCCGATTGAGTAGGAGCACGGCCTTCTCTTGTCGCGCCGCCATCCCCTCGAGCGCCTCGGCAAGCGGGCGCGAGAAGACAGAACGACCCCCTGCGGCGAACTGTCGGGTCATGTCCACGACGCGGATCTCGGGCAGCCGTGCCGTGCCCACGCGCCTTGGCATCGACACATGCACCCAGTTGGATCCACCCCAGCTGCCCTGACCACAGCGCTCAAGGCTCTCGAGAGAGGGCGTCGCCGAACCGAGCACGAGCGCGCACCCCCGCTCCTGGGCTAGGCGGGCGGCAACCTCACGGGCGTGGTAGCGCGGCGCGCAGTCCTGTTTGTATGATCCCTCGTGCTCCTCATCGATGATGATGAGGCCCAGCGTGGAGAGGGGCGCAAAGAGTGCCGAGCGGGCTCCCACCACAACGCGTGCGTGGCCCTCTCGCACCAGATCCCACTGGTCGAAGCGCTCGCCAGACGAGAGTCTGGAGTGCAGGATGGCGACGTCGTCACCGAAGCGTGAGCGAAAGCGTCCGACCGTCTGGGCCGTGAGCGAGATCTCGGGCACGAGTACGATGGCGCCCTTCCCATCGCTGAGTGACTCCTCGATGGCGCTCAGGTAGACCTCCGTCTTCCCCGAGCCTGTGACACCATCCACGAGCACGACCTCTCCGTGTCCCCGGCATCTCGCTGCGCGTATGGCCTCGATGGCCCCCTCTTGATCCGCCGTCAGCTGCCTGGGACGCTTGGCCTTGGCGGAGGAGAGGCGCGTTACGTCCCCGCCGCGCACACGACGTCTGGCCTCGACGCGCACGACGCCCCTCTTTGCGAGCGTGCTCACCGTGCCCGCGCTTCCGGGCAGCGTCGCCGAAAGCTCTGCCATGCGCTGCGCCCCGTCCCTGAGGGCGGCCAAGACGAGGCGCTGCCTGCTCGCGTGGGGACGAGGCTTGAAGTCCCTCGCAGCCGGCGTGAGCGTCACCCAGCGCTCGTCCACAGGACCGCTCCTCTCGACCACCAACTGCCAGGGATCGCCCTCTTTCTTGCGCCTGACCCTCATGGTCTGACCAGGCGCAAGAAAGGGACGGATCGCATCGGGCAGCGTGCAGGCATACTCGCGCGAGATCCATTGGGCCACGCACGCCGAGTGCTCGTCGAAGGCAGACTCTGCGAGTACGCGCCGCACGGGAAGGACCCTCTCGGGGGCAAGACCTTGGGAAGGTTCATCCTTCAGATCGATGACATAGCCCACGACGTCTCGGTGCGAGAACGTCACGAGTACCGTCGCGCCGACCGTACAGCTCCTCTCGAGCCTTTCGGGCACGAGGTAGTCGAAGGCATGGTCTATGGCACGGGTGGCTATGTCAGGCACGATGGACGCGAAGCGCACGAAGGACATGTCCTCTCTCTTGAGGGACTCTTAGAGACTCTTGGCAGAGACTGGTAAGATACAGGCTGAGTACAGGGGCGTGACGGGACAACAGGCAATGGGCAAGTCGCTCGCCATCACGGTTCTACATCAGCTATGAATGAGCCACGTCGATGTCCCAGAGCGTGATCTTGGAGCCGGGACTCTCGACGTGCACGCCGTACTCCTTGGGATAGTAGCGCGTCGAGAACGTGAGCTCCCCATCATTCACGAAGATCTCGATGGAGGAGACATCACCTACGATTCGCACGTTGCGAAGCTCGTCCAACCTCTCGTAGCGGACCTTTCTCCCGGCGCCGACCGAATCCATCGACTCATCGCAGAAGCGCAGCTCGAAGATGCCACCACCCCAGGTGAGCAAGAGCTCTTCTGCGATGCGCGCACGAAGCACGTCGCCCCTCTCGGCTATCCCCTCGACCATGAGGTCAAAGGCCCTCGTCCCCTCGGCAGTAAGCTCGTTTTCCTTGGACCTCTCGTTGGTGCGGAAGCCCTCAAGCTCCTGTACGGGCCATTGGAGCACGCGCCCATTATGGGCGCTGACCGCGCGCGCAATCGTGAAGCAGTGCTGCCAGCCGTCGCGCAGGGTGAGGTTGGTGTACTCCTTCGTGTCGGGCATGCCCATCCAGCCTATGAGTATGCGCCTACCGTCGTTGGTCTGGAAGGTCTGCGGTGCATAGAAGTCGAAGCCGGCGTCCCATAGCGCGAAGGGAAGCAGGTACGACTCGCCCAGAAGGTCGCCGCGCAGTACGAAGTAGCCACTCTGATAGACGTTGCGACGATCCCAGTCCTGCCCTCTCAGTCCCTGGGGCGAGACGCTCAGCACCTTGACCCTCCTGCTGATCGCCCGCTCGCCGGTATCGGGAAGCTCGAAGTAGTCCGGGCACTCCCACATATAGCCAAAGGGATAGTCGGTGCTCACGCGATTCGCGAGCTTCCAGTCCTTGAGGTTGTCTGAGTTAAAGACGAGGACCTCCCCCTGGTCGTCCTTGCGACGAGCGCCCTGCACCATGAGGTAGCGACCATCCTGGCGAAACACCTTGGGATCACGGACGTGCCTCGTGTCATCTGAGGGATAATCCTCGTTGGTCATCACGGGGCGCTTGCGGCTGAAGTTCTTGCCGTCCGTGCTCGTCACATGTATGGTGTTGGCCTCCCGGCCGCTCGTCACGTAGTCATAGCCATCGCTGTCCTCACGCTTCACATTGCCCGTGTAGAAGACGTGCATGGTGCCGTCCTCCACATAGGCGCAGCCTGAGTAGACGCCGCTTACGTCGAAGGGTTGGTCCGGATAGAGGGCGATGCCCGCGTAGTCCCACCTCACGAGGTCCCGGCTCGTTGAGTGTCCCCACATCTTGACGCCGCCCTCGGGGTTGAAGGGCGAATACTGAAAGTAGGCATGATAGGTATCTTTCAGCTGACAGAGGCCATTGGGGTCGTTGAGCCAGCCAACGGGTGGCACAAGGTGGAACGTCTGTGCATAGCGACCTGGGGTGGCAAGCTTCTCCATCACCCTGCGCAGGGAGTCAAGATCGGAACTCAACGGATTTGCCATGCTGCTCTCCTCACTTCGATCGTATCAGGTACGGCACCTTAATCTTAGCAAGCGCAGACGACACAACCAGTCGCAGCTCCGTGAGGGCATGTCAAATCCTTTGGGAGGCGCGCCCGCGCGCCCGCAGGGCTCCCGTAGAGCCCTATCGCACACGACCCCCGGCAGCGGCCCTCAGCTCGTCCACACGGTCGGTTGCCTCCCAGCTAAAATCGGGATCGACGCGGCCAAAGTGCCCGTAGGCAGCTGTCTTTTTGAAGATGGGCCGGCGCAAGTCAAGGTCACGGATGATGGCCCCTGGCCTGAGGTCGAAGACCTCGGCCACGGCCCTATCAAGCGCGAAGTCATCAACCGCGCCCGTCCCAAAGCTGTCGACCATGATGGAGAGGGGCCGAGCGACACCTATCGCATAGGCAAGCTGGACCTCACACCTCCTAGCGAGACCAGCGGCGACGATGTTCTTGGCGACCCAACGGGCGGCGTAGGCAGCCGAGCGATCCACCTTGGTGGGGTCCTTGCCCGAGAAGGCGCCCCCACCGTGCCGGCCCATGCCACCATAGCTGTCTACGATGATCTTGCGGCCCGTGAGGCCGGTATCTCCCATCGGGCCGCCCACGACGAAACGGCCCGTGGGGTTCACGTATATCGTGGCGTCCTTCCAGGCGATGTTTGCCTCATCGAGAACGGGGGCGATGACCTTCCTGGTAACGTCCTCGTGGATCTGGAGTTGCCCGACCCTCTCGTCGTGCTGGGCCGAGACGACGATGGCGCTAACCTCGACGGGACGGTCATCCTCGTATCTGACTGTGACCTGAGTCTTGCCGTCGGGGCGCAGGTAGGGAAGCGTCGAGTTGCGGCGGACCTCGGCAAGTTGGCGTGCGAGGCCATGCGCAAGGTGGATGGGCATGGGCATGAGGACGTCGGTCTCGTCTGTGGCGTAGCCGAACATCATGCCCTGGTCACCTGCGCCGATCCGCTCCGCCTCATCATGGTCGTTCGCGCGGGCGAAGGTGCCGTCCACGCCCTGGGCGATATCAGGCGATTGCCCATGGATCATGTTGATGACGCCGCAGGTATCACAGTCAAAGCCATACTTCGCGCGGTCATAGCCTATCTCACGCAGCGTCTCTCGCACGATGGCCTGCACATCAACGTAGGCCTGGGTGCGAATCTCCCCCATGACGGCGATGGTGCCCGTCGTGGCAAAGGTCTCGCAGGCGACGCGAACGTCACTGAGCCGTGCGGGCACCCCCGTTGGTGAGACATAACCTTCTCTCTCAAGACGGGCCTCCTTCTCGAGAATCGCGTCGAGAACTGCATCCGAAACCTGGTCACAGATCTTGTCGGGATGCCCCTCGGTCACTGACTCCGAGGTGAAGAGGTAGTTCCTGTGTGGCATGGCATGTCCTTCCTTGCCGAGCGGTCAGGTTAGACTCGCTGTCTCATGCAGCCATGTTACCCTCCCTGGCTAGGACCAATGCCCTGCGCGAGCTGGGTGAAGATGCGCGTGCCAAGACCTTCGACTTCTCCACGCACAGGACCCGCGAGTGATGAGCGCATCGCGGCAAAACTCAAGGCACCGCAGAGCGACATGGCGGCAAGTTGCGCGTCCACGTCACGCCGGACGATCCCTTCCTCTTTGCCGCGCTCGAGCTGAGCGGCAATAAGTGCAATGACCCGCATGAAATGAGCCTCTATCTCCTTGATGGTCCCATCGCGGACATGAATGAGCTCACGGGCCATGGCCAGGGTCAGAGGCCCGTTCTCTGCAATGGCCCGTTCGTACTCGCAGCAGAGGGCACGGATCGCCTCATGCGCGGACGCCGCCCGTGTCACCATCATCTCAAGGGTGTTGACGAAGCCCTCGACCTCCCTGCTGAAGATGGCCTCCACCAGATCGTCCTTGTCCTGAAAGTAATAGTAGAGGGAACCCTTTGACATGCGACAGCGTTCGGAAACCTCGCTCATGTTGAAGTGCATGCCATGGCGCTCGACCATGAGCCTAGAGGCAGCCTCCATGATACGTCCACGTGTCTTGGCACTCTTCCTCGTCTTGAACGCCGCGCGAGCTCCTTCCCTCATATGATGTCCAGCGAGTCGCTCTCCCACTACCTCATGCGAGGCCACGCGCATACCATCGGCAAGATCTGAGCACCTCTCGTCACAAAGCATGTCCTCTTCGCACGGGCCCATAGCCCATCACCTCACCATGATCTTCGCACTCCTACAGGTCGACCAACGGATGGAGGTCGTTCATCGTGACCAGGCGCCGACGTCGTGCGGCAAGGCAGGTGATCATGAACGAAACCCCGGCAAATAGTACCAGAGTCACAACGTCAGGACCAACGAGTCCGAGATCGGTTCCCCTCATGGCGATCCTCAGTGAGTGAACGACATAGGTCATTGGCACATAGGGGCTAATGGCTTGGAAGACCTCAGGCTCGGTCTGGATCGGGAAGGTGCCGGCCGCGCTCGTGAGCTGCAGCATCAGGAGGATGACGGCGACGAACTTGCCCGGAAATCCCAGAACCGCCGTAATCATCTGGATCATCGCACAGAACACGACGCTCGCAAGGAGGATCAGCGCATAGTAGGCAGCGACGTGAATGATGTCAAGTCGCAGGGGGAACTGCACGACCAGCCCCAAAATGACCGACTGCAGAGCTCCGATGATGAGCCAGGGAACGAGCCCTGAGAAGGCCGCAACCACCGGGCTTGCCCCCGAGCAGATGAGACGCTTGTTGAGCGGTCGGAGCAGGAAGGTCATCACGAGGGCACCTACCCAAAGACCAAGCGCTATGAAGTAGGGGGCAAAGCCGGTGCCATAGTTGGCGACCGTGGTGTAGGGGTCATCCGCGAGGGTGACAGGCTGGCTCATCATGGACGCCCGCCTGTCGGCGCCTTGCGTCTGCTCCGTAGCGCTCTCGTAGCCCTTCTCAAGGCCATCGGCGAGGACCGCCGATCCGTCACGCGCGGTGTCGACGGCTGAGGCCAGGTCACCCGCACCCGCAGAAAGGGTGCCAAGGCCATCCGCGAGGGAAAGTGCGCCGCTCTTGGCTCCATAAAGACCTGAGGTCAAGGTCGAAGACCCATCGACGAGAAGCCCAAGTCCGCTCGAGAGTGAGTGAGAGCCCCCATCGGCGCTACCCAATCCAAGACTCAGCGTCTTTGAGCCATTGGAGAGGAGGCCAAGCGCGCTCGTGAGGGAGTCAGACCCGCCCCTCGCGCTCTTGGCACCCTCGGCGAGCTGCCTTGTGCCAACGGTGAGCTTGTTGGCACCCACAACCAACGCAGGCAGGCTCTCGTCCATGCGCCTGCTGCCATCGGCAAGCTGCCTCACTCCCGCGTGGAGCGTGAGTGCCTTGCCATCAACATCGTATGCGTCGGTGGTCATGGCTTTTGTAAGAGCATCGATGCCATCGGAGACCTGCTTCGCACCACCTTGAAGCGTACCCAGCCTGCCCATATCACTCGAGAGTCTTCCAGTGAGCGTACGGGCACCCAAGATCGTGGAGCTCGCCTCGCTCAGAAGCGACTGCGCTCCGCTGAAGAGTGCGGGTGCGCCCTTCTGAATGGCCGTGAGGTCATCGCTCACAGCCATGAGCCTGTCCGTGAGACCCTGATCGGAAAGACCCTCCACGGCATTGCCCACACCTTTGAGCGACTGGCCTGCTGACCGTGCGTCCTGGGCCGATTCTGCGGCTTCTCCAGAGGCGTCGCGCACGTCGCGTTGCGCCTGTCGGAACGTGGCGTACTGTGTCGCAGTGAGCGTGTAGCTACCGTCCTCATTTGCTGTCGGCTCGATCCCCTCCAGCTCCTCTTGCGCCCTAGCTGCAGCCTGCGCGGCACTTGTGGCCTTCGCGGATGCCGCGCCCACATCCTGTCCCACGGAGCCAAGCTTCTCGCTCATACCGGAGAGAGAGGCTCTCACGTTCTGAATGTCTTTCTTGGCAGAAGAGGCATCGCTTTGGAGTTTGGTGCCGGCATCTTGGAGCGAAGAGGCGGACTGCTCGAGCGCGTCGAGTTTGGTCTGAAGACCCTTCGTCTGTTGCGAGAGGCCCTCGAGCGTGCCACCAAAGCCACTGAGGGTCCCCACGAGGTCATCGACACCCCTGGACACGTCGGCCGCACCAGTGTTGAGCCTGTTCAGACTCGCGCCCTGGGCACTCAGAGCTGTCTCGAGGCTCCTCGCTCCCAGTGCGAGCTGACCGGAGCCATCCTGGAGCCTCCCCAAGCCAGCCGCAAGCTCCTTGGAGCCTCTCTCCCCCGCCTCCAGCCCATCGGCAAGCGTACCCAGACCGTCACCGAGCGTCATGGCACCTGACTGTGCTTGGGCAAGGCCACCAGTGAGCGTGCTCGAGCCGGAGCGTGCGTTGTCGAGACCGTCGGACAGCTTGTCCGATCCCTGCTTTGCCGACTGCAGCTTGTTCGTGATCGTCTGGGATCCGTCCGCTGCACTCGAGATGCCATCGGAAAGTGTCGTCGAGCCCTTCTGTGCCTTCTTGGCGCCATTGGATAGCTGGTCTGCACCCTCAGAGACCCTGCCGAGCCCATCCTCGAGGTCAAAGGCACCGTCAGCGGCGCGCTTGATGTCGCGGCCTGACTGGTCGACCTTATCGAAGAGCTGTACGTAGTAGTTGTCTCCCACGGCATAGTTGGTCTGTGCCGTCACTTCACGAAAGACCGACTTTCCCAGTATCGACGAGAGGTAGTTGGTTGACTCGTTGGCCACGAACACGAGCTTGGCCTGAGTGGGGTCATTTCCCTCTGCCGAGGCGATGTCCTTTGAGAAGTCCTTTGGGATGACGACCTTGAGATAGTAGCTGCCGTCCTCTATGCCCCTCTGGGCCGTGTCCTCGCTGACGAAGCTATACTTGAGCGAGTTCGATTCCCTGAGGCGACCCACGAGGTCATCCCCCGCCCGGACAGCACTCCCGTCTCGAAGGGTCGCCCCGACATCCTCGTTCACGACGGCGACGGGCAGTGTGTCGAGGCTGCCGTAGGGATCATAGAAGGCCATCAGGTACAGTGCGCCGTAGATGACGGGAATGATGGCGATGGCAGCCATGGCAAGCTTCATGCCAAGGCCAGCCCGGGCCGATTGAAAGTCAAGAAGCGAGAACCTCAGGCCCCTGATTGGATTCTTCATACTATGCAACCTCCTCGGCATGCTTTCGGCCCCAGGCAGCCTCCTGTGCACGGGCCTCGTCACTGATGCAGTTGACACTGTCAAAGCTCACAGCAATGTCATAGTCATTGACGCCGCACGCGACGGTGACGCCTGTCGAGCGCGCGAGGTCCTTGAGCTTGCGGGCGAGCTTGAGCGACTGATGCTCGGTAAGCGATGACTCTATGTCATCAACGACCAGCAGCTTCGGGTCATGGGCCATTCCCAAAGCGATGCCCAACCAGTCGAAGGTATAGCGATCGAGCGCTTCGATACGTGTGTCTGCGGTATCCAAAAGTCCGCAGCTCTCAAGAAAGGCGTCGGTCGCCATCGCGTTCGACCGCTTCCCCGCAAGTCCCAACTCAGCGGAGGTAATGACGCTAACCTTAAGGACTCGCTCAACGTCATTGACGTTCTCAAAGAAGCCCAGGCTCGCGAACCTGCGTACGCGGGCCAAGCTCCTGAGCCCCCCGACATCGATGCCTCCAACACGCAGGGTGCCCGACGTTGGGAGCATGCGGCCAGCCAACGTAAGCAAAAGCTCAGTCTTGCCCGACCTATCCTCTGCACAGATCGCGTGTGCCTGTCCCTTTGCGAGCTTGAGGTTGACGTCACGGTAGGACTGTATGCGAGGGCTTTGCTGTGAGAGTCCTTCGGCAGTAATGAAGGAATCTTGCATGGGTTTTCGCCTTACCTTTCCATCAAAGAACCGATTTGACGCACACATTTTGAATCTACGTCAATTATTTTTCAACCATGATTCGAAAAAATCTCTTTGGTGACTCCACGTGGCCTGTCACGGGCATATTGATGCGGCGTATCTGGGTAGCGCATGCACTTCATACTTTCTGAGATACGCTGGCTTTCACAGATCGCACAGGCGTAGGGCTCGCGCATCACTCATATCGCAAGGCGCACGGACTCTCCCGCGATATTGTCTCTATACTGGAATGTGCACGTCCGACAAGACAGAGAGGCATGACCTTGAATTCACCTGATATTGCTGATACCGTGCGCGTTCGCTTCGCGCCCTCGCCTACCGGTAAGCTTCACGTGGGCGGCGCCCGTACCGCGATCTATAACTGGGCCTTCGCGCGCGCGAACCATGGTAGCTTTATCCTGCGCATCGATGACACCGATCCCGCCCGCTCGACCGAGGAGAACACCCAAGTCATCCTGCGCGCCCTGCGCTGGCTGGGGCTCGACTGGGACGAGGGTCCCGAGGTCGGTGGCGACTGGGGCCCCTACTGGCAGGCACGACGCCTTGACATCTACCGTGATGTCGCACGTCGCCTCATCAGGGAGGGCAGGGCGTACTACTGCTTCTGCACCCCCGAGAGGCTTGCAGCAGACAGAAAGGCTGCCGAGGAGCGTCACGACCCCTTTCAGGGCTATCAGCGCACCTGCAGGAGCATAGATCCTGCCGAGGCGCAGAGGCGCGTCGACGCCGGGGAACCCCATACCATCCGCATCAAGGTTCCGGACGGGCGCGGTGACGTCGTCATCCGTGACGTGGTTCACGGCGACGTGACCTTCAACGCCCGCGAGCTCGACGATTTCATCATCGTCCGTACGGACGGCACGCCCACCTACAACTTCACGACCGTGGTCGATGATGCCACGATGGGGATAACCCACGTCATTCGTGGAGACGACCACCTCTCGAACACGCCACGCCAAGTCATTGTCTACGAGGCGATGGGTGTGCCCACACCCACGTTCGCGCACATCTCGATGATCCTGGGACCGGACGGTAAGAAGCTCTCGAAGCGCCATGGCGCGACCTCCGTCGAGGAGTACCGGGACCGGGGCTATGATGCCGATGCCTTCGTGAATTACCTCGCTCTGCTCGGCTGGGCACCTGATGGCACGACCACGATCGTCTCGCGCGACGCGTTGGCACGCGAGTTCTCGCTCGATCGCGTGTCAAAGAACCCTGCGACCTTCGACGTCAAGAAGCTTGACTGGATTCAGGGTCAGTACCTACAGGCCATGAGCAACGAGATGTTCTCCAAGAGGGTGCTCATACCCGAACTCATCAGGGCTGGCCTCGAGGAAGGTAGCGTCGAGGAGGCCTATGCCAGGCGTCCCTCGTGGTTTGGCCTGCTCGCCTCTCTGCTGAGGCCGCGCACGACGCTCGCTCCAGAAGTCGTCGCGAAGGCTCGCTTCCTCTACGAGGGGAACAATGTGACCCTCGACGAAAAGTCCGTGAAGAAGAACCTTGCCAAGGAGGGGGCGAGAGCGAGCCTTGAGGCCGCACGAGAGGCACTCACGTCCATCACCACAGGTGCCTGGACTACCGCTGCCATCGACGCCGCCCTAGAGCCGCTTCCCGAGAGGCTCGACACCAGCAAGCGTGCATTCTACGGTGCCCTGCGTGTTGCGGTGTGCGGCAACGCGGTCTCGCCCCCGCTTGGCGAGTCACTCGAGCTCCTCGGTCGAGACACCACGCTTGCGCGCCTAGCGAGGGCGCTTCCGCTCGCTGGGTGAGTTGCCCGCTACAGCCTCTTTAGGACCTGAGGGGTTGCCCGCTGATGCGAGCTGGCCATTCCCGGTGTGCCGCGTGTCTCTGGGACGGGACTCGGCTCGACTCGGCTGTGCGCCCTTCTTGTCACGCTCCCTCACACGCTTGCGAATTGACGTCCCACCCAAGGTGACATCACCATGTGAGTCCGAGCCCATGGCGCTGAGCGGGTGCAGGCCTTTGAGGACCTTCTTGAGCCTCTGCACGCGACGATAGATGCTCGTCCCCTCACCGGAGCGTAGCCCTAAGATCGGCGCGGCCAGAAGTGTGGGCCCAAAGAAGGTCACGATGCGCCAGATGAGAAAGCCTGCCGACGTGGCTCCCTCAAAATGGAAGCCATAGAACATCACAAAGCCACCCTCCGCGCCTCCCGTCCCACCTGGTAGTGGCACGGCCGAGGCGACCATCTGCACCATAGACCCCGCCGCAAGGCAGTCCAGGAAGTCTGCGTCACGCCCAAAGGCATGTAGGACGAGCCAAGGGATCATGTACAAACATGCAAGCTGCACCATCGTGACCACAAGCGTAAGTCCCATGGAGGGCAGGTCCTTGGCGGCACGCCTGAAGGTGCCAGAGAACTCGGCTACCTGGACATTGACCATCTCGTCCCAGCGAGAGCGGTTCTTGAGCCATCGACGAGCATCGGCGAAATTGATGAGGCGATTGCCCACGCGTGTCACAAAGCCCGGACAGAGACAGATGACGAAAAGTCCCGCTAACTCCAAGAAATGCACGCCAAAGACGATAAGGTTCAGGATGATGATGTCACCATAGGTCTGGAAGAAGTACTGCAGCTTTGCCAGGAGCATGAGGGCGGCAAAGAGCACAACGCCGAGCTGGAACACGATGAAGCGCGTGAATTCGATGGCACTTGCTTCCCCCACATCGATGCCCGTACGTGTGAGGCGGTAGATCTGGGAGGGAACGGCACCGGCCATCATGGGCGTGAGGTTGCCAAAGAAGACGCCCGACGCCTCGACGCTCACGAGGTCGCGCACGCCCACGGGTGAGTCGTGCTCGAGGTAGACGGCGATCACATAGGCCATGACGCCAAAGATGAAGTACAGGAGGTAGCAAGCAGCGGCGGCAGCGACCCACGAGAGGTCCACGGACGAGAGCGCTTCCAAAAAGGTCGCCATCTGCCCGGAGAACACGAGGTAGACCACATACAGACCAACAACGGCGGTTAGGAACAGGGCACCCTTTCGAGCCCTTGCATCCCTTTCCTTGTTATCCGCGACAGCCTCGGCACTCTCGCCGGAAGAAACGTGAGGGGCCGACACCTTAACGGCAACCTTTGGTCTCGACGACTCGTCTCTCTTGTTGGACATGAAACCTCAATCATCTGCGGCGTTGGCCAAGGCCACCCAAAGGCACTCACCCAGCAAAGTGTACCCCCCAAAGCCCTCGACGTCCACGCATAGAGCCCAAAGGACGACGAAGGAATTGTGGACAAAAGATAATCGTGGTTCCTCCTTGCGCTAACTGGCCGTTTCCCGTATAGTTTGTCTCTGCGCATATGTGCAGGGGAATACATTGAGCCGTCGTCTAACGGTAGGACAGCGGATTCTGGTTCCGTCAGTGGGAGTTCGATTCTCTCCGGCTCAGCCATGTATTCCAGGAGAAGCGGATACGGCCCGTTCGTCTAGCGGTTTAGGACGCCGCCCTCTCAAGGCGGAGATCACCAGTTCGAATCTGGTACGGGCTACCATCCGTCAAACGGCCCGTTCGTCTAGCGGTTTAGGACGCCGCCCTCTCAAGGCGGAGATCACCAGTTCGAATCTGGTACGGGCTACCAGAAATCCGCAGGTCAGAGCATTGTTTCTGGCCTGTTTTCGTATCTCGGAACACCCTCTCCACCCCCCCTCTGGACACAACGGTGACACGAATCTGTCTGTGGGTGCGCCTAACGTATAGCGCATCGACTAACGTGCGTGCGCTACTTCCAGCGTGGCGAGGTGGGCCATCGTCGTGGCGTTAGCCCACGAGGCTCTCGACCAGCGTACGCTCACACCTCAGGTGCATTCAGGATGAGAAGGTTTCCGTGATGACTATTCTCACGCGTGCCTGCACGACCTTGGTAGCTCATGGGGTCGCGATTATAGTCGAAGCATTCGGAATATGTTTCTCTCAGGCTCTCGAGACTAGCAAGCGGAATTCGACATACGCCGCCAAGAAACTGAGGTCTAAGGCCATCGATTTTGAGGCTTCGTGAGTTCGTGTGGGTGGGTGGTTGCGTCACCGCCCCGACGGCGTGGGCCTCACCGCCAGGGCGACGACGCAGGAGTGTACACAAATCGGTGGAAATGGCCTCTCGGCGCCGTTTTGGGGCATTTGTGTACACTGTTGCGCCGTGAGCTTGGGTTGTGAGTGGCCTTGGGATCGCAACAGTGTACACAAATGGGAAGATTGGGCCTCTCCGCGCCGTTTCGGGGCATTCGTGTACACTGTTGTGCTGTTGTGGACAGATGCGAGGACGCAATAGTGTACACAGATCGCCGAAAACGGCCTCTCGGGGCCATTTTGGGGCATTTGTGTACACTGTTGCGACGCGCGTCGCGATACGAATCGCGACGCGAGCTGCGTCAGGTGGCACGAGCGCCTCAACCGCCACGGCGTGCCGGCGGCGCCCCCTCGCTGGCCCCTCTCGCTCGGTCGGGAAGACAGGCTCTGAGCGAGTGGCGCCGCTGCCAGGTTGGCATCTTCGCCAAGGCGTCAACCCACACGAACCCCCGAAGAGCCTCGATTTTCTTGTCATACTTAACCTGATCGGCAAGCATATACAGAGCTTCATCACTATCGGCCCAGCTAATCGAGCATTCCTCAATAGTCTGGTCTTCAGAATCGCGGTTGGCGTTGAAAATAAACGCCGTCGAACTCAAGCGTCGCCGCTCGAGGTTCTCGAAGTCCCCGGTAGATGCTATACCATGATACGCTCCAGATTCTGGAAAGGGCATCATGCGAGTTCCATTGCCAAGTCGACGGCGCGCTGAGTGACCGAGTCTATGTCAGCTGCCGATATCGGCATATTCTCGATAGTGGGTAGCGGTGCTTCATTTCTCCCATCAAGGAAGACCGCCATCGAATCTTCTAGCTCTGCATCAATGAAGAACTGAATCCTGCCCCTATCGAAGAACCATTCGAGGACAAGTTCGCCGTCACCCATGATGCCGAGACGCACCGTGCTGAACTGAGTATATGAGCTTGGCACGTCAAGAATCTGTGTCTGGAGACTCGTCAACAGTGAGTGTGCGAGATGTATTTGGCGCATTGTCGTGGCGTCGTCTGATGCTTTCAGATTCTCGATGACGCGAAAGGCTTCTGCACATACGCGCTTTCTGACCGCGTCTAGGGGAATCTCAACACCCGGTACAGATTGTGAATCCTCCCTAATGGGAGACGTCTGTCCACCATTGGGCAACCAAATACCATACTGCTTTCCAACGAGCAACCGTGAGAGGTCGTTTCTGTAGAGACTAAAATAGTCACCGAGGCCCGTAAAGCTAGAAGGGGTAGAGAAGCTAGTTGTTCTGGTGTCTGTTAACGCAACTGGCGGCATCCTCTATACCTCCTTGATATCTTCGGGTCTCAGTGCGGCATGCAGTTTTGGTTGGATGGCCCACTGAAAGTAATTGCTGATGGGGGCATGGAGGCCGTCAAGGACCTCAAGTGCGGCCTCTGTGGTTGCAGTATGGGTGGCAGTGGTAAACGTGTCAGTATCTACGATGAGGCACGGATTGCTCTTGCCTTCCACACTGCCTAAGCCGGCATTGATGACCATGGCCGTTTCGTCATCGAGCCTGAGCTCGCTGACCTGCGTCGCGTGTGTGATGACGGATTCCGGAAGAGTGGCGGATGCGAGCATACCGAGCATCTCGGGTTTTACGAGATCTGTCCATCTGCAGGTACCGAGCCCAAGGCCAATCCTGTCTATCGCGTCTGTGTAACGAAGTCCAACCCTGTTGAAATGGGATGGGGCGTAGATTGACATCAGGGCTTGCAGGGGCGCGTCAAGCATATCGCGAAACTCTTCCCACCGCTTGTAATTGAGCGTCGAGAGTGCGATAAAGCCAGACGTAAGATTGACCCGCCATCTTCTGTCAGCCGAGATGAATGCATGATTAGTCGTTGTATGGCTGGTGTGCGTGTCGGTCTGTCCGTTGGTGTCGGTCAATTCGACGTTGTGGGCATGTTCAACCGTGGGCGTATAGTCTGGGAAGGTCGACCGAACTGCCTCTTGAAATGCAACGGGAATCTCGGCGTCTATCTTGAGGATGGTGGGGAAGCGGAACTGACATACCACCTCTACGAGGGGATTCTCGTGGTAAATGACCCGTTGCGTAGGGGGAAACAACATTGCTTGACGCCTCTTCCATCTTCTTGTCCTAATAAGGGATAATACCCGCATGTCACCGCCTTGATGCCGTTGAATCGCGGCGCGGGCAGTTCTGGAAGCTGTTGGCATGCTCAAATAGCATACTCTGAATCTATCAGGGATAGTGCACGAACATATTGTGAAGGAGCAATGACTGCATGGCTGACTTCCACCCTGTGACACGGCCGTATTCTCTGGCTGTACTGAGGATGCGGCCGTTTCTTGTCGGCCGTCCAACCTAAGGTAGGTTTGGAATGGCTGGTGAGAACTATGGCGTAGAAGAGACGCAAGTCACGCAAGCTCCGGAGGACGGGAACCAGCAGGCGCAGGAAGACGTGCAGGCAGAGGGCACGGGCTGTCAGTCTGCCGTCAAGGGGGGCGACAGTCGCATCGCCGAACTCAAGGCGCAGGTGGCTGAGGCCGTCAAGACCGCCGAGGCTGCTGAGGCCCTTCGGGGTGAAATTGCCGAGCTCAAGACGCAGGGCGAGGAGCAGCGCGTCGAGTTCGAGCTTCGACTCGCGGGCGTTTGCAACGTGAAGGTGGCAAAGGCCATCCTCTCGGACCACGGCAGCGACGTGGCCGTGCCCAGGGAAGCCAAGCCGTGGCTCTTCTTTGACACCATCGGCAAGCAGCAGAGCGGGAAGACGGGGCTGCCCAACGCGGGCACGAGCTCCGACGAGGGCAAGACCATGAGGCGCTGGCGCAGGATTGCCGGTCTGGACGACACAGACGAAGAGTAAGGAGGCAATGCTATGCCCAACTCGATTGCCCTACACGCAGAACTACACACCTATCCTCGACACCGCCTATCAGCATGCGAGCGTGTCGGGGTGCCTAACCAGCGGGCGGCGCATCGTCCGCACCGGTCACAATCGCAGAGATCGCGGGGCACACGGGCGTGACCGTAGCATCCGAGAGCTACGCCTCCGCAGATGCCGAGGACGTCCTCGAGGACCTGCGCAGCGTGATCTCCGCGATGGACGAGGACCAGGTGTCCACGGGCAGCCGCATCCTGTTCATCACGCCGACGTTCAAGGGCGTGCTCGACGACTTTTCCTACGCGAACCCGAGCCGCTTCAACCGCGTGATGGAGTGGTCCTCACGCGTGGCGGAGGTGCCGCAGGTAAGGTTCTACACGGCCACCGACCTGCTCAGCGGCGGGGACGACGGCTTCGGCTACCAGAAGCACGCCGCCGCCTACGAGCTTACGAGTGACACAGGCGTGGTCGAGGGCAAGACCTACCACACGCGCACAGGTTTCGGCACCTCCGCGAACCCTACGTGTACACCAAGGTCGCGAGCCCTGTGAAGCCCAACATGGCGTGCGAAGGGTTGCCGTGTCTGTTGCGAGCATCGATCACAGCGCAGGCACGTAGCGGGCGTAGCGCTTATCGCCAAGCTTCTGGATGAGACCCTGCTGCGCCATCCCGCGCAAGATGGTGCGCGTATGGCTCCTGCTCAAGCCAAGAAACTCCGAGACATCAGCGGCTCTCACAGGCCCATGCCCTTGTAGGTAGGAAAGGACAAGGGCGCTTCTATCGACTTCCATCAACTTTCTATCGACTCTTGTCGCTTGTCTATCGACTGGCATGGTCTGGCCACCAGCTTCCATCGGTCGTCCATCGAATGAACCTGGCCTAACTCCCCTATTGTCTGCGCGTGACATCCCATCTCTGAGGTAGGAGGCGAACCCATCGGGACTCGGGCGCCAGAGGCTCACCCGAAATTTACCGTCGTTGTCTTGGAATTTGGGTGCCCGCATCCCACGCTCCTCAAACTCCCTACTCACGCGCGGAATGCCGCTGCCCCAGCCCTCGATGAGCCTCATGTAGAGAAACGCCTGGGCAAGCGCCTCGTTCCTTGGCCTAGACTCGCCGGACATTGCCCTATCCAGTGAGAAGCCACGCACGATGCCACCAGGAGAACTGACCTCGAGCCGGTCGGAGTGAAGCGCCACCTGTACGGAAGAGCGCTCGACGTAGGAGCGGTGGAGTACCGCATTGGTGATGACCTCCCGGACCGACCACGTGGGCAGCTCGTACACGTCACGTCGAACGACACCGCCCAGATCGGCACCCATATTCATCTTCTCAAGCACGTAGTGGTAGGAGCCCTCTATCTGGGTCATGATGTCGCCCGTGATGTCACGCCTATCGAGAAACACGGCGCGAGAGTCATCCTTGAAGATGGCGCACTGCAGAGGCCTCACCGCCTCGTCGTTGCCGGTCAGAATCAGGAACGCATTGGTGGGCAGTGTCTCCCCCTCATGGTTGACCAACACACCCCAAGAGAGGAGCTGACTTTTGGTAACTCTGCGGATGTTTGCCACTTCAGGCCCCATAGAACGCGATAGGGCGACTTCGTACATGCGATCACACAGCCGAGCGATATCGTCACCACTCACGCTGAAGCCCCTACGCACAAGCCTGTCAAATCCGCCTGGAGCGCACTCTTGGGTAAGCTCACGAATCCACTCGAGGTCGGCGTGCCTCGTGCTTGCCCCAACGCGAACGTACACGCCTTTCTCAAGTCCTTCGGACTTGAGAAAATAGGGACACTGTCTGCCGACGGGTACCCCAACGAGGATGAGGCTCTTGCCATGCACGGATCTCAGCGTGACCTCAGGAATTATCTGGGGCTCAACCGAGTCCATGATGGCGTTCGTGATGGCATCCATCTCCTGGAAGACCTGCCCGTCAGGAATACCTACAAGCTCGCGCGTCTTGTCATCCGCGCCAAACACGAGCGTGCCGCCGCGTGCGTTGGCGAAGGCGACGACGGTTTTCGCATAGCTCTTGGAACGAGGTGAGCGTTGGGCCTTGTACTCAACCGTCTGGGATTCGCCGGAAAGAAGTTTGTCAACGTCCATGGCATGCGGCCCTCCATACGACAACCGGACCTATCCATCTGCGAGCCGCCATCGACAAAATACCAAGCGCTGTCTCAGACAGGGAGCCACGCAGAGCTTGTCGATGCGCTCAAGCTCACCACATTGGGGAGCATTACTGACAGATCTGACTTTTAACCTACGCCACTTTGACAAGCCCGTCAAGCACCGTCGCCATCGTCATCTTGGCAGCGCTATCACGCGAGCCCGCCTCTGGGAGGCTCCCCCGCACTATGGTGACAGACCCCGTGAGTGTCCACAGCCAGAGTGCGTCTTTACGTGAGACGCCAAGGACAGAGTGCGCCTTTTGATCGCTCCGAGGGGCCTCGCCAGAAAGTGCAACCTGCGCCGCATGAGACGCTCGAGAAGATGCGCGAGATGCTTGAGCCTTGGAACCCCCCGGAGCATGAATTCGAGGACGGGCTCTTCGGGCAGTCGGTGTCGGAGTTCGACCGAAGGCCTACCACGCCGTATTAGGATAGGGTTAGCACAATCTTGCTGTTAAAAAGGCATGCGAATAGGTATACTCGTTTGTAAGACGCTGGACGGAGGTCTGATGGACGAGGTGGTAGTTGACCCCCACGCGCTCAAGCACGGCCTGAGTGAGGAGGAGGTCCGCCACGCTTGTGTACGCCGATAGCGTGTAGGCAGCGCGGCGGGGAATGTGACCCGCCAACCTGGTTCGCGATAGGTGTGCTTCCCGACGGACGCATGGCCGAGCTGGTGGCGCTCGAAGACAGCCAAGGGCGATGGCACGTGTTCCATGCGATGGTTCCGCCCACCAAGAAATTCAAGCGGGAACTCGGCATGGCGAGAGGGTGAGCGGAATTGGCGAGATTCAAGGCGGCGGACGGTTCCGTGGTCACGGATGAGATGATTGACGGCTGGTGCGAGGCGCTCGACCGCGATGAGTGGCCCGAGGGCTGGAAGAGCCGGAGCGAGATCGTCTACGGGAAGCCCCCGCTGAGCGTCGACGGAACGGTCACTCTCTCGATAAAGGTCCCGGTGGCCATGAAGCAGGCGATTGCGAGCGAGGCGAAGAGGCGCGGGACTTCGACCAGCAACTACGCCCGCGCACTGCTCGTCGAGGCCCTACTCGCCGAATAGAGGCGTCTGAGAATCTGAGAACGGCTGTGAGGGGCCGGAGGGATGTTGTTGGCCCTTTTCATCAGCCCCTTCCCCACCTTTTCGAGACTGCAAAACGGCCTAAGGTACCGCACTGGCGATATCACCCCACCGAGGTGCCGGGCGAGCTGGAGCACAGCAAGAGGCGTCGCGACGTCAGCACGGAGCAGACGTGGATACGTCGCTGGCGCGAGGGGCAGGCACGTTAATAGGAGGTTCAGAAGCCACGGGGCTGAGAGTTCTGCGCGGGGGATCTCGTAGCTCTCGTTCGCGGAACCTGGGATTGACGCGACAGGCAAGCCGAAGCCAAGGCCGGGAGAAGGGTCTATGTAGGCGGTGCGGTGTATTCCCATCAGCCCTTCCCTTACGGAAAAGTGCATTCTACGTGCGAGCGGTCACCCAGACTGCACCTTTCCGTCGCACCGCGACCGCAGAATGCGCTTTTCCGTAGAATGCGCTTTTCCTCACCTGGGCAAACGTCGAGCCACCTCACGTAAAAGCGCATTCTGCAACCGGTGCCTCACGTAAAAGCGCATTCTGTGCCCACTGCCTCACGGAAAAGCGCATTCTGTCTGCGCACCTCACCAAAAGACGCACTCTGCATGGAGAGCGCGAGCATCCCGAGCATTCCCACCTTAGGTGAGACTCTGGCATAACTGTGAGCGGCGGCGCAGCTTTGAGCGCGACCTACAAAACAGGCCAGAGGACACGCCCTCTGGCCTTGCATTCGTGGTGGGCGTTAGAAGATTTGAACTTCTGACCTCTTCCGTGTCAGGGAAGCGCTCTCCCCCTGAGCTAAACGCCCGAATATGTGCGCTTCGCTGCGCAACGGTAGCTACTATAAACGATGCAGGCGACAGGCGCAAGGGAAACTCTCCCCTACTCCACAAGAACGTCCCATGGGGCTGTCACCTGGCTTTCGAACAGACTTTACCCCGGTCAGTCCCCGCTTTGCACGAATCACGAGTAACGGCGGTCCTGTGAGACGAACGAGTCATTGGTGACAGTCCTCCTCACGGTAGAGGCTTGCCAAAAGAAGTGCGAGCGAGCGATGGAGACAATCTTTCGCGCTACCTGCGTCCCTTCTTGTGACCCATCGGGATACGTATCTCCCCAGCATGCGCTTGGCCGACATCCGCGCTGCCCCCACCACCTTTGCCGCTGCCCTTGGTGCCCCACCTGAGACGATCAAGACCCCTGTTCGCAAAACGCCGCAGGCGCCTCTTAGTCCTCTGCCAACGCACATGGAGCGTCCCGTTCCCATAGGAGCGCAACCCCAGAAGTGGCACGGCGGCAAGGATCGGCAGGAAGTACTCGAGCATACGCCATATAACATAGCCTGCGGCGATCTCAGAGCCAAACATGCCACCAAACAGAAAGGCGAAGCCGCCCTCCGCGCCACCCGTGCCCCCAGGCAGCGGGATCGCCGATGTCAGAAGCTCGAGCATCGACCCACAGGCCAGGCAGGTGAGGAGGTCAGCCTCCTTTCCAAAGGCGTTGAGCACGAAGAACGGTAGTGCATAGAGACAGCCGAGCTGTACGAGTGTGATGCACGTCGTCAGTAGCATGCCACCTAGATTGGTCGAGGCCGCCTTGAAACCCGTCGAGAATTCCAGAATTTGTGTGTTTACGACTTCATGCCAGTGATCGTAGCGCTTGACGAAACCGAGGCGCCTCAGTAAGGAGAGTCCCGTGTTTCCCACCGCTATGGCCAACTTGGGAAACAGGCAGACCGCCACGAGGCCTGCAACCTCAATTATCTTGAAGCCGAAGAGCAGGGCGCCTATCACAAACACGTTGCCATAGGTGCCCACAAAATAGTCATAGCGAAGCAGGAGCATGAGTGCCGCAAAGATTCCCTCGCCCGCCTCGTAAACGATGAAGCGGGTGTACTGCAGCGCTCCGGCCCCTCCCACAGAAAGCCCCGCTCGCGTCAGGCGAAAAACCTGTGCGGGCGTGCCGCCCGTCCCGTTGGGCGTGAGGTTAGAGAAGAATATCCCCGAGGCCTCGACGCTCATGAGGTCACGAATGCCTACCGGTGACTCCTTGTCCGTGACGACCGCAACGACATAGGCCGACACTCCAAGAACATAGTAGACCACGTAGACGAGCACGCCGGCTAGGACCCAACGCTTCTGCACGCCGCCCAAAGACAAGAGAAACTCACCCATCTGCCCAGAGAGCACGAGGTAGAGCGTATATGCGACAGCGACCGCAGCGAGGAAGACGACGCTGTTCCGTACGCTGGAGAGGCTTTCGCGTTCGGTCTTCGCCTGATTTTTGGAGACCGACGCGCTGGCGGCCACCTTGATCTTTGGTCCCTTCGGCCGCGTGGGCGAACTCTGCCTATTGTCCACGCTCTTTTTTGCCATACAGCGCTCGCCTCCCCCGCCTCCCCCATATGGTCCCACGACTCGATCTCGATGCCTCCAAGTCCCAAGAAGCAACGTCAGGTCCTACGCACCTCCTGATGGTACCCACTCCCTGCATCGCAACAGATGGACCCGCCGCCTCGCCACCTGTCTAAGACGCGGAATCTGCACTTTCGCAATACCCATACCGGGACTCGAAGACACATGCCGACGCCATCATCCGCATGTATCCCACCTGTGGACCCCTGGCGCGCCTCGCTCGCCTGGGGACGAAAAGCCGCTGGCCAGTACACACCCCACTCTCAAGCGGGGCCGATGGACGTCACATCGCTGGGGAGGCGACGAAGCCACCTCCCAAGCAACACTGTCCATCGTAGATGACGACGCTCTGGCCCGGAGCAACACGGCGCTGCGTCTGGGCAAAACGCACATACGCCCACGGGAGCTCGTGCGTGTCGTCTGCCGAGTGTGGTTGGACGTATGCCAAGGTAAGACGACCGGTGTGACGGCTTCGCACGAGATAGTTGCCTGCGGGAGGCGCCGTGCCAAGGATCCAGCGTGCATCATCGAGCTCAAGCTCATCACACATGAGGGCGGGACTGTCGTGATCGGCGCTCACGTAGACGACGTTTGCGCCCACATCCGTCGACACCACATAGCGGCGAGGCCCTCCTCCGAGGTCGAGCCCTCTGCGCTGGCCCACCGTGAAGAGGAAGGCGCCATCATGCTGTCCCAGCACCGCGCCTGTCTCCCACTCAACGATATCGCCGGGACGACGTTCCAGCACATCAAGCAAGAAGCTCCTGATACCCACCTCGCCCACAAAGCAGATGCCGTCCGAGTCGGGCTTTGCCTCTACGCCAAGGTTGCGCGCGGCGCACATGCGTCGCACTTCGGCCTTGCTCTCGATGTCACCCACCGGAAAGAGCGTGCGAGCAAGAACCTTGGCACCCACACGCCAGAGGAAGTAGGTCTGGTCCTTGTGCTCATCACAGGCGCGTAGAAGACGCGTTACGCCGTCTGCGTCCCTCTCGACTCGGGCATAGTGGCCCGTCGCGATGTAGTCCGCACCCTCCGCGAACGCGCGGTCGGCAAAGGTCCCGAACTTGATCGTCTGGTTGCACATAACGTCAGGGTTGGGCGTGTAGCCATGCGCGTAGGCAGAGACGAGGTAGTCGACCACGGTCCTCTTATACTCGAGCTCGCAGTCCCAGACGTCAAGGCCTATGCCCAAGCTCACGGCGACGCGCTCGGCATCCGCCAAGTCATCTGCCCAGCGACACTTAAATCCCGGCAAGTCGCGACTCCAGTTGCGCATGTAGACGGCATGCACGTCGTAACCCCACTCAACGAGGAGCGCCGCCGCAAGCGCCGAGTCAACCCCACCGCTCATGCCCAGAAAGACCCGGTGCCTCATGGCAGCCCTGCCTGACGTCCCTTTGAGGGGACATGCGCACGAAGCTGCGCCGACACCTCTACCATGTGCTTGTCCGAGAGGCACAGGCGCTCCATCTCCTCACGTACCACTGCCTCGATAGCCTCCGTCGCGTAGGCAACCTCCTCCGCAGTCGTCGGTCTGCCCAGCGTGACGCGCAGGCTTCCCGCAGCGACCTCGTCGGGCATGCCAATCGCGCGTAGCACGTGGCTCACACGCATCTTGCTCGCCGCGCAAGCCGACCCCGTCCCCACGCTCACGCCACGACGTTCGAGCAGGATCACGAGCCTCCTCGCGTCAAGCAGAGGAAAGCTCAGGTGCAAGAGTCCTGGCAGACGCCACCTGCCCGTTCGAGGACCAGACACCCATGCCCACGGGAAGGCGGCGCAGAGCCTGCCCTGCATGCGGTCACGTAGGTCGCAGAGGCGACGTGACTCTTGGCCCCTCATCTTCTCGGCAAGCTCAAGAGCACACGCGAAGGCGACTGCCCCGGCGACGTTCTCGGTCCCCGAGCGCAGGCCTCCCTCTTGGCCGCCACCCAAAACGAGCGGCCTCAGCTCGACCCCGTCCGCCGCCCAAAGCAGTCCCACCTGCTTGGGTCCGTAGACCTTAGCGGCCGAGAGGGTCAGGAGGTCCGCGCCCAGCGAGCTCACGTTCACGGAGAGATAACCGGCGGCCTGTGAGGCATCCACGTGCAGCCAGAGTGGACGCCTCTCGCTCACCTCGAGACGGCGCCTGCGCTCCCTTGCCACAACGCGAGCAATCTCCCGCACGGGCTGCACCGTGCCAATCTCGCCGTTCGCGAGCCCTATCGAGACAAGTCCCACCTCAGGCGTAAGGGCCACAGCCACAGCAGTGGGGTCGACACGACCGCAGGCGTCGACTCCGACCACAACATGCGGGCGCACCCCCGCGCAGGCGAGCACGCTCTCGTGCTCGATGGCATCGACCACAACGGCGCCGTCAGTTACCGCAAAGGCTAGGTTGTTTGCCTCGGTCGCGCCCGCAGTTAGCGTGATGCCGTCCGCACGGGCACCGATTACACGCGCCAACCTTACATGGGCTTCCTCAAGCGCGTGCTTGGCCTCGCGGGCACGAGCATAGGGTGCCGACGGGTTCCAAAATCTCTCTGACAGATAGGGCCTCATCGCGTCCACGACACGTGGGTCCATGGGCGTCGCGGCCCCATAGTCCAGGTAGGCCTCCATGGCGCTTGGCTCATCCATGGCACAGCCTAGTGATGGCTCATGTCGCCGTTGACGCCAGGTAGGCCCTGGTCGGGAAGCTGCTCGCCCACGACCATGTTCTGGAAACGCGTGGCCATCCACTCATTGGTGTAGTGCTCGTCTATCAGCACCTCGAAGGCGTTCGCGGGTCCTTTGCCCAGCGTGCGCTTCGCACGCATGTAGAAAGCCGAAACCGTCATGAAGATGTCAAGACCCAGATAGACAGCAATGAGCAACGCAAAGGTGACCTGCCTTCTCGTCGTGGGCTCACCAATGCGATAGAGCAGCTCGGGCATCACCACCCTAACCCAGAGCAACCCCAGGATGCCCCAGATCACCAATGTGCGCCACGCTACCCACTGCGTAATGTGGTCGAAAAGACCCAGGTACGTCCACGATTGCGCGCGAAAGAGCGTGAACATGGCCCACCCCGCGAGCTGCTCCAGACAACCGCCGACGCAGGCCATGCACACGAACACCCGCGAGCTGCTCACGTGGCGACGTCGCAGGAGAAAGCCCACACTGGTAAGGACAAGCGCACCCAAGCCATAGAGAGGCGAGAAAGGACCCCAGACGAGGCCCACGCGACTTTGCATGATGCCCGCGCTCACGAACATCCAAGCCTCCTCAAGCAAGAGGCCGGCCACGGAGCCGATTGTGAAGATGAACACGCCTTGGTACCAGCCATAGTGCATGATAGTAAGGTACTTTTCGCGAGCTGCGGCATGGGCGCGGCGCACCTCTTGGCGCTGCCCGCGCGTTAGACGGACTCCCCTGAGATGGGAGTCTATAGTCGCTTGTGTGAGCTGCTTATGGTCGATGGCACGCTCAAGGTCCTTACCTCGACCGAGCCACAGCCAGAAGGCCCGTGTCAGAAAGAGGACGGCTCGAACAAGGAGGAACAGAAGGAAGAGCGTGAGGATACTGGTAAGCATGGGACTCCATACTGCGCACGAGACGAGCTGGCAAGGCGAGAAGAGCATACCCCATGCCGGCCCAGAGTGGGGAACCTCGCATGACAGGCCGTGTCGGCCCGCTTGCATCTGCGCGACTGGGGCACAGGGTTTGAGGAGGGCTGAAGGAAGACGGGAGCTGGGCGCGACAGGGGTAGCGGCTGGACGCAACAGGAAATTGTCGCCAGACATCCTGGTGACCCATCGTCGGCAGATCGTCCACCAGTGCTCCACGACAGCCAAGCTTTTTCAAAATCATGCTTGCATCGAGCGACGGGGTCACGTATAGTATCTGTTCGTTCGCGGGCTTGGCGCAGTTGGTAGCGCGCCACCTTGCCAAGGTGGAGGTCGCGGGTTCGAACCCCGTAGCCCGCTCCATTTGAAAGAAGGGCCGAACGAGTTCGGCCTGTTTCATAGGGCGAGATGGCCAAGTGGCTAAGGCAGAGGCCTGCAAAGCCTTTATCCTCGGTTCGAATCCGGGTCTCGCCTCCAGAGAAAGCAAGGGGCGGTCGCAGGGCGGTCGCCCCTCTTTGCTTCCTAGTGGTTTCTTTCGGTGAATGACACCCGCTCGCATGATGCCTGCGATGCCCCCTGGACTTCACGTCCCTGCCCATCTCGCCTTCTCATGGCCTCATTCCAGCAGCTTGACCATACGCACCCGAGTCCCTTGGCCTGTTGGCTTGCGCCCGATGGTCACAGAGTCGACCAAAAGGCGCATGAGCTTGATGCCACGGCCGCGCTCGGCAGCCTCGTCCACCTGCGGCGTGTCTTCGTTAGGTCCCAGCTCGAACCCACAGCCGCAGTCGGTGACGTCCACCACCACGCGATCCCGGTAGCACGCAAGCACCACCAGTGCGCACTCGCCTTCCGTATGGTCGATGGCGTTGCCGATGGCTTCCCCCACGGCTAGGATCAGGTCAAAAAGTTGGTCGGGCGTCATCCTCACAACGCGCAATCGCCGCTCCATGCACGCCCGAGCACTCGCAAGATCACAGGGGTTCACGCGCACGATGCAACGCCAAAGCGGCACGGCAGAGGGGTCGAGTTCCTGTACCTGCCGCGTACACCTCGCGGCTGAGACAGGAGCGAAGTCCACGAGCCGCGAGAGCCTCATCACTCTCAGCACTCGCTCGTTGGCATCGGTGATCGAGAGCAGTCCGCCGACGCTCCTCATACGACGCACCTCGCACAAGACAAGCCCCATGCCAGCAGAGTCGATCACAGCTACCTGAGACATATTGAGTATGATGCGGCGGCAGCCGTCGTCGATAAGCTTCTCGACGAACCGCTTCACGCGCGGGACGCTCGTGACGTCAAGGTCGCCATCCAGGCGGACCACAGCGATGTTAGGGCAAATTTCCATGCCTCATATGTTCCCCAAAGAATGGCTCGCTAGTCGTTGGATACGTTGGGCCCTTCGCCCTCGTCCCTATCGTCAAGCTCATCAAAGCGCAAGAGAACCATCGCGACATCATCCTCCAGTCTCCGCTCGGTGAAGTTGTCAAGCACGTTGAGCATGCGATCGAGAAAACCCTCGAAGCCTCGAGGAACCTGCATCATGATGGCGTCGCGAAGCCCCTCGTCACCAAAGAAGTCCCCTGTGGGCGAGCGGGCCTCAGTGGTGCCGTCGGTATACAGAAGCAGCATGTCGCCCTCAGAGAGTCTCACGTATCCATTCCTATACCTCATCTCATGAAAGGCTCCCACGACGCCGGACTGAACGTCCAAGCTCTCTACCTCCCCGGAAGCACGAATCAAAAGCGAGGGGGGATGGCCTGCTGAGCAGTATGTGAGTGTGCTCGATTGCCTGTCGACAATTCCCACGAAGAGCGTGGCAAAGGTCTCCAGACGAGAGAAGCCGAGTAAGAAGTCATTGAGCAGGCGTACCATGCGTGCCGGCTCAAGGCCCTGCCATGAGTAGGCACCAAGAGCCGTGCGCACCGCAGCCGAGACTGAGGCGGCCTCGACGCCCTTGCCCGAGACGTCGCCCATGATGACGCACGCCCTCTTGTGAGGAAGTCGTATAAGGTCGTAAAAGTCACCACCAATGACCGCTGCGGCCGTTGCGGACGAGTAGATGCCTTGTGTGGAGATGCCCTCGACACTCTGAAGCTCGTTTCTCATACCGGTCTGCAGTGCCTGCGCGATGCGCTTGTCCTGGTTGCGAGCCTCATCTCCCAAGACGAGCTCGCGTATGTCATGGGCGACAGCTCGCAGGAAGGAGAGCTCGATCTCATCGAGAGGCTCCGCACCCGCCTCACGCAGCACAAGGTAGGTACATCTCTCTCCCCAGAGGCATCCCAGGTCGAGGACGGCACCCACGGACGGCGCGCCTAATCCCTCGAGCCACTCGGCAAGCTCATCCTCGTCGGGTATGGCGCGTACCCCCGACTCGGTGATGTCGTCTCGCCCACAAGCCTGCATGGGCACCGAAAGGCCAAGGCTCACGGTCAAGGGTTCCTCCCCTCCCGGCAACTCAACTGTGGGGATAATGGATCCCGGGATCGGGGCATGTATGGCATAGATGCTCGCTCCCAGCTCCTCACAGGCGCTCGCGAGACATGACGCAACCTGTGTCCTGTTTGCGCCCCCAGTCTTCATGAGTGACTCCCTCAGTTCGGAGGCCACATTGTCCAGATGGCTCGCCTTACGCTGACGTAGGGTCGAGAAGACGCCCACGAGCTGCACGGAGAGGTACTGCGCAACGGCATCCAGAAGCTCCGCATCCTCGCGACGCGTTGGGTGAACCTGATCCCAACCCACCTCGATGAGCGCTATGACGTGCCCGCCAAACCAGACGGGTACGGCAATGAAGCTCACGAAGGGTGGCAGGGTCGACGCCCTCACACGATGGATCTCGTGCGTCGCCTCGTCGAGCACCTCTCGCCTCGTCAGCCTTCCCTGCCTGAGAGCGTCACGCGTTGGGGCGAGCACCCGCAGCCTCAGGGCGTGGCCCGCACTGGTAGTGAGCCTCTCTATCATGCGCCCAGAAGCCACGAAACGGGGTATCTTGACATTGGCGAGCGAGACGCTTTTGCCCTTCAGGTGATAGCCATCCCCCTCCGCGACAAAGAAGACCGTTCCTGAGGCCTCCATCGTCTCTGTGATCTCCTCGATGACCCTCTCGAAGAGCAGCGAGACGTCCTTGGTGCCCAGCGTATCGAGCACGATGTTGAGCGTCCCGGAAAGACGGCGGTTCACGCGGGAGAGCTCGCCCACGAGCCTGTCTCGCTCCCTTTGGGCAAACTGGCTGGCATCGAGCTCGTGAGCAACGAGGATGCAGGTCTCTTTCGCAACACCCACTCGCTCGGAACGTATGGAGAGCTCGACGGAGGTTCCGTTGGCGCGCGTGCAGGTGAGCGTCGAGGGACTGCCGTCCGTAGCAAAGGGAAGGGCAGAGAACGCGAAGGGGGAGTCTGGCAACGTGACGACCCTCGGTGAGAAGAGCGCGCGTACATCCAGCCCGGCAAGGCTTCCACTACGCGTGAAGAGCCTGTTCGCAACATCGTTTGCCACAAGGATGCGCCCGGATCCGTCAAAGACAAGCATGGCGTCACTCGTTAGGGAGAGGAGGCTGTCAAGTGCGGCATTGACGTCTCTCTTGCCTATGCCGTCGATCCTGCGAACGATCCCCTGCGCCATCAGCCCTCCTTCTACCGGTCGGCACGCTATGGCCAGACGCTGACGCGAGACGGCCGTCTTGACGAAAAAGAGAACCTCCCGAAGGAGGCCCTCTGCTCTTTCCTATGGTGTCGGAGGCGGGACTTGAACCCGCATGACCGTTATGTTGGTCACTAGCACCTCAAGCTAGCGCGTCTGCCAATTCCGCCACTCCGACATGGGCTGCGTGCGCTGCAGCAGAACCTATAGTATCAAACAAATCGGATGCTGCAAGTACTTTTTTGAGAATCTCGCACTTATCAGAACTTCGCCTTGGGACCCCGGTCACGTGCCAGGCCACAGTGGGATCCTGTGATCCCTATGGCCGCAGCGCTGCGCCTTGGACCTCAATGCCAAGCAGCTCGTCAGCCTCACCCAGCGAAGCTGTCGCCGTCACGCCACTGAGGGTTCTCTCCATCGCCCGCGTACGCCTCCCCACAAGGCCGTCAATGGTCTTTGAGGCGGTATTCAGTTGTCGTTGGGCCTTCTCAAGCTCCATACGGTATTTGGGCAGCTCTGCTTTCACGGCTGCCAGCACCTTCTGTATCTCGTCCGCCCTCTTCTGGATAGCCACCGTCTGAAACCCCATTTGCAGCGCATTGAGCAGCGCCGCCATGGTGGACGGTCCCGCTACGCTCACGTGCCACTCGCGCTGGATCCTCTCGACCAGTCCGGTGCGATTGACCACCTCGGCATACAGGCCCTCGAAGGGTAGAAACAGGACGGCAAACGGTGTTGTTGCCGGTGGGGCGACGTACTTCTCATGAATGTCCTTTGCCTCATTTTTCAGACGGGTCTCCAGCTCCTTCCACGCTGCGCGAATGGCCACGTCATCCCCTGCGTCCTTGGCATCCTCCAGATGTCCGTAGGCCTCTGCGGGAAACTTTGCATCGATTGGGAGGTACACGAACTCGTCGCCCTTGCCGGGAATCCTGACTGCAAATTCCACACGGTTGAGACTGTCTGGGACGGTTGCCACGTTGGTCTCGTACTGCTCCGGCGAGAGCACCTCCTTCAGAATCGCCGCAAGCTGCACTTCTCCGACGATGCCTCTGGTCTTGACATTGGAGAGTACCTTGCGCAGGTCGCCGACGCTTTGTGCCATTCCGCGCATCTCGCCGAGGCCTTTTGACACGGAGTCAAGCTGCTCATTAACGAGCCTAAACGAGTCGTTGATGCGATCGTTCAGTGTCTTTTGAAGCTTCTCATCTACCGTGGAGCGGATCTGTTCGAGGTTCCGGTTGTTGTCATCACGGATCGCGACGAGCTGTTGCGACACGCTGTCCTGGACACCCCTCAGCGTGTTGCCAATAGCGGTCTGCATGGCGGCGTGGCCCCTTTCCTGAGCGACTCGCACATCATTGAGCTCCTTGACCGTGCTCATCCGGAAATTCGCCAACCCGCGCTCCAGATCGCCGACCTTGCCTGCCATCTCGACGAGTCGTCGGTCGAGCACATTGACGACCAGCTGGGACTGCTCCCTCGTATGCCTCAGCTCTGAGTCGATCTTGCCCTCCATGAGCGCGGGGACCGACGAGGAGGAACCCGCACGGAGCCAGCCAACGATTGAGAGAACGGCTGCCGCAACGGCCACCAGGGCGACGGCGATGAAGGCTAAGGTATCAATCTGCATGCACTAACCAATCTAATCTGCTCGTTGGGAGCCTCGTGCCGCACGGCTGTCGTATATGACGATCTGAGAACGTGCCCCGCAGATCCTAAGGTACCGTGAGACGGACGTCAACTGGGCAAACGTCCTTGCGAATGTGCCCCGCAGACTCTGGGGCACTACGGGCTGGTGCCATTGGGGCGTCAGGCCCCTCTGCGTCAGATCCCTTCTCATGTCTTGTCACGAAAGGTCTCGTCACGAGAGCTTGACCGAGCTCTCCTTGATGGGGTTGGGCTCTGCGAAGTGGCAGGCACAGTAGTGATCGCCCGCAACCTCGCGCAGCGTGGGGACCTCCTTGATGCAGCGCTTATGCGCTATGGGGCAGCGCGTGTGGAAGGGACACCCCGAGGGCGGGTCGATGGGCGAGGGCACGTCGCCTGCGAGGATGATGCGCCTGCGCCTGTGCTGGATGTCTGGGTCGGGCACGGGGGCGGCGGAGAGCAGCGACTGGGTATAGGGGTGGTAGGGCTCGGCGTAGAGGGACCTCCAGTCCGAGTGCTCCATCAGGTGGCCCAGGTACATGACGGCCACGCGGTCCGATATGTGCTGCACCACCGAGAGGTCATGCGCGATGAAGAGATATGCGGTCTTATACTCCTTTTGCAGATCGGAGAGGAGGTTCAGGACCTGAGCCTGAATGGAGACGTCTAGCGCCGAGACCGGCTCGTCGCAGATGATGAGCTTGGGACGGATGGCGAAGGCACGGGCTATGCCCACCCGCTGGCGCTGTCCACCGGAGAACTCGTGGGGATAGCGGTTGATGTGCTCGGGGTTCAGGCCCACGACATCCAGGAGCTGCCGCACGTACCTCGTGCGCTCGGCCCGGTCGGGCAGGGTCTTGTGAATCAGCAGCGGCTCAGAGATGATCTCCCCTATGGTCATGCGAGGGTTCAGTGATGCATACGGGTCCTGGAATATGTACTGGATGTCACGATGCAGGGCCTTGAACTCGCCCGTGCCCATCTCGGCGACGTCCCTACCGTCGAAGATGACCCTGCCTGACGTGGGCGTGGTGAGGCGCATGATGGTGCGACCCGTCGTTGACTTGCCGCAGCCTGACTCGCCGACGAGTCCAAAGGTCTCTCCGGGGTAGATCTCGAAGCTCACGTCCTCGACGGCGTGAACCTTCCGCGCACCCCTGCGCCTTGAGGAGATTACGCCCGACTCGACGGGAAACTCCTTCGTGAGGTGCTCCACGCGAAGCAGCGGCTCCCCACGTGCGGCCTTCTCCTTACACATCCTGCCCCTCACCTTCCCCTGCCGCCTGGGTCTCCTGCGCACGAATGTCTACCGTAGCAGTCGTCTCCCTGCGTGACCTGGAAGTCTCAGGAGCATTTTTCGCGATGAAATCGGCCTCGTGCGAGTAGTGGCAGCGAGAGTAATGGCCCGTCTCGCTCACATAGAGCGTGGGCTCCTGGGACCTGCAGAGGTCGCTCGCATAGGGGCAGCGTGGCGAGAACGAGCAGCCCAAGGGTGTATGCACGAGCGAGGGTGGGTTACCCTTGATGGGCGTGAGCGGTCGCTTCTCATCGATGGCGGGATCGGGGATGGAGCGCGTGAGACCCCAGGTGTAGGGATGCAGGGAGCCATAGAAGATCTCCTCGGCGCTTCCGAACTCCACGGGCTGGCCGGCGTACATGACCATGATCTTGTCCGCGACGTCCGCGACGACGCCCAGGTCATGCGTGATCATGATGATGGCGTTGCCGCTCTTTTCCTGCATCTCCTGCATAAGCTCGATGATCTGCGCCTGGATCGTGACGTCGAGGGCAGTCGTGGGCTCATCGGCGATGAGTATGTCTGGGTCGCAGGCGAGCGCCATGGCGATCATGACGCGCTGGCGCATGCCACCCGAGAACTCGTGTGGGTAGTCCTTGACGCGCTGCTCGGGGTTGGGTATGCCCACCATACGCAGCAGCTCGATCGAGCGCTCTAGGGCCCTCTTCCTCGAGTAGCCGCGGTGCAGCCTCAGGCCCTCGCCGAGCTGGCGTCCGATGGTGTAGACCGGGTTGAGCGATGTCATGGGGTCCTGAAAGATCATCGCGATGCCGTTGCCACGGATGTGCCCCATCTGCTCATCGCTCATCTTGAGCAGCGACTCGCCATGGTAGCGGATGTCACCGCCCTCAATGCGGCCTGGGGGCATGTCGATGAGCCCCATGATGGCAAGCGACGTGACCGACTTTCCCGAGCCAGACTCCCCCACAACGCCGAGGGTCTCCCCCCTGTCAAGGGTATACGAGACGCCGTTGACGGCCTTGACCACGCCATCTTGCGTATGGAAGTACATCTTGAGGTCATCGACCTCGAGCAGGTGCTGGCCTTCGGGGACCGGCGCCTCCTTGAGGTCGCGGTAGTTGGTGTCGTGCCTCTTTCTGAACAGCATCATGCGTCCTTCATCTTGACGTCGAGGGCGTCGCGCAGGCCGTCACCGAGCAGCGTGAAGGCGAGCACGGTAAGTAGGATGGCGAGGCCGGGCATGATCATGAGCCATGGTTGGGTGGCAAGGAACTTCTGCCCGTTCTCGATGAGGATGCCCCAGGAGGGGTCAGGCGGGACGACGCCCATACCCAGAAAGGACAGGGCGGCTTCGGTCAGGATGGCGCCGCCGATGTTCATCGTCGCGTAGACGACGATGGAGGCCACGGAGTTGGGAAAGATGTGGCGCATGATGATGCGCGCGTCAGAGGCGCCCATGGAGCGGGCTGCGTCCACGTAGTCGTTCTCCTTGACGGAGAGGATGGCCGAGCGAAACACGCGAGCTATGGACGGCCAGCCAAGGACACCGATGGCTATGAAGACGTTCTGGATGCCCGAGCCCAAAACCGCCAGCATGGCGATCACAAAGAGGGTGTAGGGAAAGGCCAAGAAGATGTCAGCCAGGCGCATGATGATTGTGTCCCAGATGCCCCCGTAGTAGGCGGCAAGCGCGCCCATCACGAGGCCGATGACCGTCGAGATGGCAGTCGCGAGCACACCGACCGCCAGCGATATGCGAGCCCCGTAGATGACGCGCGAGAGCACGTCGCGACCCACCTGGTCGGTACCAAAGGGGTGCTCGACACTCATCGGAAGGCGCGCATCAAAGAGCTGCTCCGTCGGGCTGCCCAGGGCCTGCGGCACCCAGAGGTCCGCCGTGAGCGCCACGACGACGATGAGGACTATCCAGACAGCCGCGACGATGGCGAGCCTGTTCTTTCTGAGCCGCGCCCAGGCATCACCCCAGAGGGTACGTGAGGGGGCACCCATATCGGGCTCGCTGCCCTCTGCCGGCGCCGCCTTACGCTCATCCTCGGGCGTCTCGATGCCAACGGGCTCGTCCTTCTTCCAGAAACACAGGCGTGACGTCATACCTACCCCCTAGCCCTGGCTCTTGGGACCGCCATACCTGATACGGGGATCAAGGAAGGCGTAGCTGATGTCAACGATGAGATTGATGACCATGACCACCAGGACGATCACCGTCACCGATCCGAGTACGATGGGCCAGTCACGCTGGGTGATGGCGCGATAGGTCTCGTAGCCGACACCTGGCCAGTTAAAGACCGTCTCGGTCAGGATCGCGCCAGCGAGCATGGCACCGAAGTCTATGCCAATGTAGGTGACGACCGGGATGAGCGCGTTTTTGAGGGCATGGTGCAGGATGGTCGCGCGGCGCGAAAGACCCTTCGCACGAGCCGTGCGGATGTAGTCCTGGTTCATGACCTCAAGCAGCTGCGAACGCATGATGCGTGCCGTGTAGGCCGTCGAGACCGAAGCCAGCGTGATGGCGGGCAGGATGTAGTACATGCCGCTGTCGAACTCTGCGTGCGGCCCACCCGCACCAGAGATGGGGAGGTAGAACGCCTCGCCCGTCGCATCCTTTAAGATGATGCCAAAGAAGAGCTGCAAGAGCATGCCCAGCCAGAACGCGGGCATGGCGACGAGGATAGACGTCGAGAGCGTCACGAGAACGTCCCAGAACGAGTAGCGTCGTATCGCCGACACCATGCCCGCAAGTATGCCTATGAGCGCCTCTATCACTATGGCCACAGCCGCTAACCTGATGGTGTAGGGGTACTTCTCGGCGAGGATCTGCGAGACGGCTTTGCCGGACTGCTGATACGAGACACCCAAGTCCCCATGGAACAGCCCCGTCACATAGAGTGTGTAGCGCTTCCACAGCGGCGTCTCGATGGTGTTTCCGGCTTCGTCACGAACGATGCTGCCGTCAGCATCGGTCTCGATGAGGTGGTAGGTGGCACGCAGGTTGTCCTCGGTCACCGGATCGAGCCTCTTCTCGCCCGCCATCAGCTTGATGGGATCTCCTGGAACGACATTTTGCAGCAAAAACAGGATGAGCGTAACGCCCAGAAAGACTGGGATGAACTGCAGAACGCGCTTTACGATGTATCTACCCATGTAGAGCTTCCCCCTCGAGCAGACCCGTCCGCCAAAGTTGCGACGTCCCTCCCATTTGCCTTCCCGTGACATCAGGCAGGGTTTCCAAGAGTACCACTGTCCTTCTGAGCGTCCCTGGCAAGTCATCCCGATGGCCTCGGGGCAAAAGGGGCCAAACGCAAAGGGAGGGCATCGCCTCTGATGCCCACCCTTGAGACAAACGTACGTACATCAGACGCTGCAACCTACGCCTTGAGCGTCGCCGTCGCGAGCTCGGCCTTGGTCTGGGGATCCAGATACAGGCTCGCAACCCTCTTGCCACCGACCCAGTTGTGGGCATAGAACATCAGGGGGACGATGGGCATGTCCTCGCCGATGAGCTGGTTCACCTCGCGGAACCTTGCCTTGCGCTGCTCCTCGTCGGCAACCTGGCGAGCCTCATCGATGCCCTTGTCAACCTTGGGATTGTTGTACTTGGAGTAGTTGTTGTCGGCAGTGCTGTAGAAGTTGGGATAGAGCATGTTGTCGAGCGTCGGATAGTCAGCTATCCAGCCCAAGCGGCCCATCGTGTAGTCGCCACCCTTGAGCTTCTGGAGGTAGGAGGCCCACTCCTGCGACTCCTGCGTGACCTTCAGGCCAACGGCCTGAAGGTCACTCTGGACCATGGACATGATGTCCTCATGGCCGCCACCCGAGTTATAGGAGAGGACAACCTCCGTACCAGCCAAGTTGTTCTCGTCGATGAGCTTCTTGGCCGCGTCCTTGTCGTACTTACAGTCGGCCCAGGCGTTGCTCTGGCCAAGGTCCAAGACCTTGGGAATGACATTGTCCGCTGGGATGCGCGTGCCCTCGAAGAGGGTATCACAGATGCTCTGGCGGTTGATGGCCAGCGAGATGGCGTGGCGCAGCGTCTTGTTGGGCATCTTCTCGACGTTGATGGCAAGATAGTAGACAGAGAGCTCGGCACCGGTCAGAACCTGGTGGTCAGGCGTCACCGTGTAGCCGTCGTCGGACTTGCCGTACTTCTCGATGCTCTCGTTGAAGCGACCGGTGGGAATCATCGCCATATCGAGGTTACCAGCCTCGAACTCGCGAAACGCGGTGTCGGGGTCCTTCTGGATGGAGAAGTTGATGCCATCGAGCCGTGCCTTGGTGCCATAGTAGTCATCGAAGCGCACGACGTTGATGTACTGGTCGGCAACCCACTTGCCATCCATCTTGAAGGGACCGTTGCCAATGGGAGCGACGAGGAAGGAGTCGGGGTCATCGAGGGCGGCCTGGGGCACGGGCGCAAGCGCGGGATGCGAGCAGACGGTCGGGAAGTCGGCCATGGGCGACTTGAGGGTCACCTCGAAGGTGCTCTCGTCAACGGCCCTGAGCCCCGTGAGCTCGGTCGCACTCCCCGCAAGGAACTCATCATAGCCCTTGACCGGCGACAGATGGTAGTTGATCTCTGACGGGGTAGCCATCTTGGGGTTGACGATACGCTCCCAGCCACGTTTGAAGGAGGCGGCATCCACGCTGTCCCCATTATGGAACTTAGCGCCCTTCATCAGATGGAAGGTGAAGACGGTGTTGTCACCATTGGCCTCCCAGCTCTCGGCCGCCTTACCCACGACCTTCTCCTTGTCCCAGTCGTAGTCGGTCAGTGCGTCGAAGAGGATGTGCTCGACTTGCGTACCCTGATCCTCCTGAGTGTTGTAGGGATCGATGGCGACGGGATTGTTGATGTAGTACTTGAGGGTACCACCTGCGGCCGTCCCAGAGGCACCCGCACCACCTGAGCTGCCGCTCTTCTTTCCGCAACCGGCGAGGGCGGCAAGCGCGCTTGCCGCGAGCCCTCCCGCGACGAATCCGCGACGACTGAGCGCGTGATCATGAGCCATACGTTCCTCCTGTTTATCCTGTTGCTGACAACGCCGGCTACGCCTCACCGCCGAGCGATGACAGCGCAATACATGGGAATTTTACATGAGGGCAGATGGATCACATACCTTTTCCCCTCGACTTTTACCAAACGGCAACCTTCGTAGCTAGGGTGACCGATCTACGCTCGCCCAGGGAACGAGCTACGACGCTGTCTTCTCCCACCCGACATCCTGCGGCAGAACGGTCTGGAAGAGGGCAGGGCCAAAGTTGGCGAGCCCCTTCTTGGTGACGACCACGTCGGGACCTGCGTAGAGCGGGATGAAGCAGTAGGACTCCAGGGCCTTCTTCTCTGCGGCGTTGTAGGCCTTGAGCTGGTCTGCGCTATCCTTGATGGAGTTGATACGATCGAATTCGGCGTCGAGCTCGGGCGTGCCCCACTGCGTATAGTTTGACACGGAGTGTGAGCCAAAGATCATCTTGCCGTACCACATTGCGGTCACCACAAAGCCCCAGCTCGTCAGGATCGTGTCCCATTCGCCGCCGGTGAGCGTCGAGGAGAACTCGGAGGCGGCCTTGTTCTGCAGCTCGAGCTTGATGCCGGCGTCCTTAGCCATCTTCTGGATGGCGGCGGCGCGGTTCTTGGTGACGTTGGAGTCGCCAAAGACGACGAGGTTGAACTCCACGCCTCGACCGTCCTTGGCGTAGTGGCCGTTCGCGTCCAAGCTGTAGCCTGCGTCCTCGAGGGTCCTCTTCGCGGCGGCGATCTTGTCATCCGCCGATGTGAGGCCCGTCACGTCGGCCGGCATGTTGTTTTCGTAGCCGTCCCGCCATGCCGGGATGAGGATGGAGCCTGGGGTCTCCTCCTTCCAGTTGACGCCCTGAAAGACGATGTCACGCAGCGTTGCGGCATCCAGGCACTGGCAGAAGGCCTTGCGCACCGCTCTGTCGGATAGGCCCTCACGGGTGCTGTTGACCTCGATGCACACGAGGGAGAGTCCGTCACCGCGACGGACCTCGGCATCGGCCATGGAGCTGAAATTGGAGAGCATCTCGGCAGAGCCAGACGAGCTCGATCCCGTCGCATCGATCTCGCCGTTCTTGAACGCGTTAAAGAGGGCCTGGGCGTCCATCTGCTTGTAGGTGATGGAGTCGAGTTTGGCGCGCTCGCCCCACCACGTGGGGTTGGGAACGAAGGTGACCTGCATGTCATTGACGGAGTCGATGGTGTAGGGACCCGCCCCCCACTCGCTGTGGGGGTTGGAGTTCCAGCCATTGGCGAAGGTGTCGGCGTTGACGGCGGCGGGGTGCACGAGGACGTTCACGAGCATCTCCGCCGGGTAGACGGGCTCGGAGAGGGTGATGATCGCTTGCTTGTCGCTCGCTCCTGGCTCAACACTCACCATCTTGTCCCAGCCGTCGGTGGCCGCCGGCGCAAACGAGCCATCCTTGCCGCTGAGGATCTGCCAGGCGGCTTGGACGGCGCGCCAGTCGAGTGGCGTACCGTCATTGAAACGTGCCGCGTCGTTGAGGGTATAGGTGATGACCTGCCTGCCGCTCTCCTCACTTGACTCGATGCTGGTGACGAAGTCGGGATTGGGACTGATGCTGGAGGCCGTGGCGTCCACCATGGTGAGCACCGTTGGCATGTAGTACGACCAGAAAGTACTCATTTCCGACGTGTTACCCTCGACGCTGAGGTAGTTCCAGTTAGGACCTACCTCACCTGCCGGAAGGACCAGGGTGCCGCCGTCTCTAACCTCATCACGACCCTTGGGATTGTTGTAGGTCTTGCCTCGCTCGGGAAGCGGCAGCCTAGACAGGTCGGTGGTCGCAGGCGTACCGTTCTGGGGCTCGACGCCGGCCGGGCCTCCCGTAGTGGGGCCAGCGCAGGCGGCAAGCCCGAGGCCCGCCAGCGCAGCGGTCCCTCCTGCGATGCCGAGGAAGTTGCGGCGTGAGAGGGTGTGTGCCATGGTCTCCTCCAAATGTCAGGCGCGTACACATATGGTCAGAGTATAGGAGAAATACTCCAGAAAGAGTTGTTCTGAACAAGACCGTAACACCGCTGACGCCCGGAACATGCTACGCCAAAGACCAAGAAGGGAGCCCGAAGGCTCCCTTCAACCTGTCACGGCCCCAAAGGACCGTTGAGGCAGAGGCGACTACTCCTTCTCCCAGCCTACGTTTTCGGCAACGATATCCAGCAGCAGGGCCGGACCCCAGTTGGCAAGCCCCTTCTTGCAGACGATGACGTCCGCGCCACTGTACAGGGGGATGAAGGCATAGGACTTCAGGGCCTCCTTCTCGGCCTCGTTGAAGGCCTTCATCTGCTTGGCATGGTCCTCAATGCCCGTGACGGCAAGGAACTTGGCGTCAAGCTCCTTGCTGCCCGCATGCGTGAAGTTGGACTCAGACGTGCTGCCAAAGAGCTGGCCACCGTTGTTGTACGTGGCACTGCTGACGCTCCAGCCAAGGAGGAAGACGTCCCATTGACCGCCGACAAGCGTCTTGGAGAAGTCGGAGCTGGGCTTGTTATCGATCGTGATGTTCATTCCGGCATCCTTGGCCATCTTCTGGATGGCGGCGGCACGGTTCTTGGTGACGTTAGAGTCGCCAATGGTCGTGAAGCCAAAGGCCACCTGCTTGCCCTCCTTGGCATAGTAGCCATCCGAACCTAGCTCGTAGCCGGCGTCCTCGAGGGTCTTCTTTGCCGCCGCAATCTGGGCATCGGCGGTGGCGTTGGCCGAGACATCCTGAGGCAGGTTGTCCTCGTAACCGTCCATCCACGGCAAGATGCTGAGGGAACTCAGGCGATCCTCCTTCCAGTTCACGCCCTGGTACACGATGCCTAGGATGGTCTCGGTGTTGATGCACTGCATGAAGGCCTTGCGCACCTCGATATCCACGAGGACGTCACGGGTGGTGTTGACCTCCAGGCAGGTGATGGACTTGCTGTCAGAGCGCCGGATCTCGACCTTATCCATGCCCTGGAAGTTCGAGAGCATCTCGCCCGTGCCTTGCTGGCCAAGCTCGGTGGCGTCGATCTCGCCGTTCTTGAAGGCATTGAACTCGGCCTGGGCCTCCATCTGCTTGAAGGTGATCGACTCGAGCTTGGCCACGTCGCCCCACCACTTGGGGTTGCGCTTGAAGGTGATCTGGGCCTCATCTACGGAGTCCACGACAAAGGGGCCACAGCCCCACTCGTTGTGGGGGTTCATCTTCCAGCCATTGTTGAAGACCTCGGGAGTGGCGGCGCTGGGATGCAAAAAGCCGACCAAGGCCTCATACGGGTAGTAGGGCTGAGAGAAGGTGATGATAGCCTGCTTGTCATTATCGCCCTTGGTAACACTCTCCACCTGACTCCACCCATCGGTGGATGCGGGGGTGTAATCCGAATTCTTGCCATTGTTGACCGTCCACGCGGCCTCGACCGCACGCCAGTCTATGGGCGTGCCATCGTTGAAGGTTGCCTTCTCGGCGATGTTGATGGTCACGACCTCCTTGCCATCGACCTCCTTGACGGAGGAGGAATCGATGAAATTGGGATCGGGCTCAAACTTGCTGGCCGTGGCATTGCAGCGGAAGGGAACTACCGCCGAGTTGTAGCAGAGCCAGAACCACTTTATATAGACGGTGCTGCCATTGACGCTGAAGTAGTTGAAGTCGGGACCCACCTCAGCCACGGGGAACGTCGCGGTACCGCCGTCCTTGATCTGATCGCGACTCTTGGGATTGTTGTAGGTCTTGCCCTTCTCGGGAAGCGGCAGCTGGTTGAGGGGTGTGGTCGCGGGGACGCCGTTTTGAGGCGAGGCGCCGGTGGCTGAGCCAGCACCGCCAGAGCCGCCCTCCTTCGCGCATCCCGCAAGCCCGAGGCCTGCCAGCGCGGCGGCAGCTCCTCCAGCAACTCCCAGAAACGTCCTACGAGAGACTGAGTATGCCATTCGTTTCCTTTCCTTGGGACTGTCGGTCACAAACCAGTCTTATATGATACAGGAACTGTGAGCCCACGCACAAGCCCACCTGTCCTTTCAGGTCCGCCGCGCGTCGGCGACAGGCCCTAGAGCAGTCCCTCCAGCTCGTCCACCGTCTGCGAGAACGTGTCGAGCGCCTCGTCCACGACCGCCCCCGAGGCCATGTCGACTCCGGCGCCGGCAAGCAGCTCGATGGGCGGCTTTGAGCTACCACCCGAAAGGAAGGCGAGATAGCGATCGCGGGCTGTCGCGTCACCGGTGAGTATGCGCTTTGAGAGCGCGACTGCGGCGGCAAAGCTCGTGGCATAGACGTAGACGTAGTAGTTGTAGTAGAAGTGGGGGATGCGCTCCCACTCATGCGCTATCTCGTCGTCGAGCGTGACGGCAGACCCATAATAGAGCTCGTTGAGCTGCGCGTAGCGCTCAGAGAGCGCATCGGCGCCCATACCCTCCCCCCTGGCGCTCGCCTTGTTGACATCGCGCTCGAACTCCGCGAAGAGCGTCTGACGAAAGAGCGTGCCCCTGAACTGCTCACAGAGGTGGTTCAAAAGGTGCGCACGCTCGGCTGTATCTTGGGCGTTGTCCAAAAGGTAGCGCAGAAGCAGGCACTCGTTGGTCGTGGAGGCGACCTCCGCCACGAACATCTCGTACTGCGCGTAGCGGCCAGGCTGCGCCTCACTTGCGAGGTGGGTGTGCAGGGAGTGGCCGGTCTCGTGGACGAGCGTGAAGATGTCGTCTAGCGTGCCCTGGTAGTTGAGCAGGATGAGCGGCGTCAGCCCGCGTCCGCCCGAGGAGTACGCGCCGCTCGCCTTGCCCGGCGTCTCGTACACGTCATACCAGCGCTCGTCGATGGCGCGGCGCACGACGCCCAGATAGTCCTCGCCAAGGGGCGCCAGGGCCCTGAGCATGAGGTCGCAGGCCTCGTCGAAGCTGTAGCGCCTGTCATCCTCCTTGGTGAGGGGCACATAGAGGTCCCAATAGCGCAGCGCGTCGAGCCCCAGCACGCGACGACGCAGCTCCATGTAGCGGTGTAGGGCGGAGACGTTTTTATGGACGGCATCGATGAGGCCCTGGTACACCGAGACGGGTACCTCTGTGGGTGCGAGCGCAGCCTCGAGCGTGTCGGCGTAGCGACGTGCGCGTGCGAAGAACTGCAGCTGCTTTGTCTGAGAGCCGAGAAGGGCGGCGCTCGTGTTCTTGATCCTGCCATAGGCGCCATAGATGCTGTGGTAGGCGCTCTCGCGAAGCGACCGGTCACCACTTTGCATGAGCGGGAAGTAGCTGCCGTGCGTGACCGCATGACTGTGACCCTTTGAGTCCACCGCATCCTCGAAGCTCATGTCGGCATCGTTGAGCATGGAGAAGATGGCCTCGGGCTGGGCGGCCATCTCGCTCGCCTGGGCGAGGAGCGCCTCCTCGGAAGGGGTAAGGACATGGTCTTTGAGGGCGCGCATCCTGTCGATGGCGCGGCGATAGAGGTTAAGGCCGGGCGTGTCCGCATACCACCCGTCGAGCGTCTCGTCAGAGAGTGCCAAAAGCCTGGGGACAAACCAGGCGGACGCCGCACCGACGCGGGCGATGAGTGCGCGCAGCTGGGCCTTCAGGTCCTGGTATTTGCCCACGCGCGTGTCCTCGTCGGCACGGCGAGAGACGTAGTTAAAGAGGCGCTCGAGCTCGAGCGTGGCGTCGTCGTCGAAGCGCAGGTAGCCGAGAAGCCCCGCGCCAGAACTCATGGCCGTCGGCTCCCAGATCTCATACTCCTCCTCAAGGTCCTTGGCCTCCGAAAGCGCACACACGAAGGCCTCATCGTTCTCAAACAGTCTGGTAGTGTCCCACCGGTAGCGCTCAGGGACCTCCTCACGCCTCTCGAAGCTGGGAAACTCGTGCTTGTCCATATATGTTCCTCCATGTTCATGGGATGAGCCGAGGACCGTGTGCGCAGAGGACCTGCGGCACGCTCGCAGCATGTGACAGTCGGTTACGTTAGCTCTTGTCCAGGGTGGGAAGCAGTGACTTCGCGGGAATGAGGGCACCATCCTGGTAGACGAGCCGCTCGCGCGTCCGTTCCACCTTGGGATCGGGAATCGGGATAGCAGAGAGCAGGGCCTTGGTATAGGGATCCTGGGGGTTAGAGAACACCTCCTCGGTGTCGCCCTGGTCGACTATCCTTCCCAGGTGCATGACGGCGACACTGTCAGAGATGTGCCTGATGACCGCGAGGTCGTGGGCGACAAACAGGTACGAGACCTTGAGCTGCACCTGCAGGTCCTCGAGCAGGTTTATGATGCCTGCCTGGATCGAGACGTCCAGGGAGGCGATGGGCTCGTCGAGCAACAGGATCTTGGGGCGTGTGGCCAGAGCGCGGGCGATGGCGATGCGCTGGCGCTGGCCTCCCGAGAACTGGGGAGGAAAGCGGTCGACGTAGTCGGGATTGATGCCCACGAGGTGCATCAGCTCGCCGATGCGGCTGTTGATGTCCTTGGACGACATCCTCTGTGCCCTCATCGGCTCGGCGAGCACGTCGTAGATGGGCATGCGTGGATCAAGCGAGCTCATGGGATCCTGGAAGATGATCTGCATGTCACGCCTGAGCGCGCGACGCTCGCGGTTGTTCCTGAGCGAGGCGACGTCCGTGCCAAGGACCGAGATGCTGCCGCTCTCCGGCTTCACGAGGTCCATGATCTGCATGAGCGTCGTCGACTTGCCGGAACCGGACTCGCCGACCAGGGCAAGTGTCTCGCCCTCGTGGATCGTGAACGAGGCGTGGTCGACGGCGGTCATGGTGCCCCTGTTCCTGCGTATCAGGCCCTTGCCCTGTATGGGGAAGGTCTTCACGAGGTCCTTGACCTCAAGCACGACAGGCCGCTGGTCGCGGGGCACCTCCGCCCACTTGGCGGGCAGGGGCTCGAGTGCGGGGTAGACCTCCTGGAAGCTGAGATGCCGCTCGCGTATCGTGTCAAGCCTGTGACAGCTCACGAGATGACCCTCAGTTGCGTCAAAGGCCTCGAGGAGCGGCTCTGTCTTGTGGCAGACGTCAATGGCCATCGGGCAGCGGGGCGAGAAGGGGCAGCCCGACGGGATGGCAGCGAGTGAGGGAGGGTTGCCCCTGATGGGTACAAGGCGATGCTCGGCGGCCACGTGCGGCTTAGGCACGGCGCCGAGGAGGCCCATCGTATAGGGATGCGAGGGACGCTCAAAGAGCGAGTCGATGCTCGCGCGCTCCACGGCCCTGCCGGCGTACATGACCATAACGTCATCGACGGTTCCTGCGATGACGCCAAGGTCGTGTGTGATGAGCACGACGGCTGCGCCCGTCTCCTTCTGGGCGACGGCGAGAACGTCCAGTATCTGGGCCTGGATTGTCACGTCAAGCGCGGTCGTCGGCTCGTCCGCGATGATGACGTCGGGATCGTTCGCGATGGCGATGGCGATGACCACACGCTGGCGCATGCCACCCGAGAACTCATGCGGGTAGGCATCAAGGCGCTCCTCGGGTTTCGTGATGCCAACCGTGCGAAGTAGCTCGACGCAGCGCTCGCGCACCTCGCTCTTGCCCATGGTGGGGTTGTGGATGAGTAGCGCCTCAGCGAGCTGGTCGCCTATGGAAAACATGGGAGTGAGCGCGGACAGCGGATCCTGGAAGACCATCGAGATGGACTTGCCGCGAAAGTTCGCCATCTCCTCGTCAGTCTTGCCAATGAGCTCCTCCCCAGCGAACTTCACAGAACCCGTCACATGCGCGTTGTCATCCAGAAGTCCGATGAGGGAAAGCGCGGTGACAGACTTGCCCGAGCCCGACTCACCCACGATGCCAAGCGTGCGGCCGCGCCATAGGTCGAAGTTGACGCTGCGGACGGCATCGACCCTACCCGCCTCCGTGTTGAACGAGACTTTGAGGTTACGCACGCTCATGATGGGGTCGCCCGTGGGCACCCCCTTGGGGCCATTGCCCTCAAGGAGCTCATTTGCGAGAGTCTCGTCCTTGAGGACCCATGATGCCCCCTCTGCCTGGGTCGCCTCGCTGGAGGCGCTGGAGGTGCTGGTCTTGCTGTCCTGTGCCTTGTCGGCCATGTCCTCTCCGTTACTGTCGGATCTACGTGGGAAGCTGCCTTGGAATTGTTAGGCTCGTGGCTTGGTCAGAAGATCGTGCCCCTCTGGGATGCCAGCCACGCCGTCCTTCTCGTCCTGCTCGCCCTCATCATCCTCGACCGAGCCCGTGGCGCGGGAGTACGGGTCAAGGGCATCGCGCAGCCCATCGCCGATCATCTGCATGCTCACGCAGAGGACGATAAGGACGACAGATGGGATGAGAATGACCCACGGGGACGAGAGCATCGCGGAGGAACCCTGGCTCAGCAGGTAACCGAGGGAGGTGTCGGGCGCCTTGATGCCCAGACCGAGGAAGCTGTATGCCGTCTCGGAGTTAATGCCCGCGATGACACTGAGGACGGCGTCAATGATGAGGATGGAACCCAGGTTGGGAATCAGGTGGCGCAGGATGGTCTTGAAGGGCGAGACGCCCATGTACCTGGCTGCGCGCACGTAGTCGCGCTCGCGCAGCGACAGCGCTACGGTGCGAAGCGTGCGAGCGTAGCCTATCCAGCCGAAGGCTGCAAGCCCGACGATGAGCACGACCCAGCCCGTGGCCCCGCTCGAGCTGCGCACTATCATGGCTACAAGCAAAAAGCTTGGGATGACAAGCAGCATGTCGAGAAACCACATGCCGACCTTCTCAACGATACCCCGAGAGTAGGCGATCGCCGTACCGATGATTGCCGCGATGATCGTCGTCGCGATGGCATAGATGATGCCAATGGTGAGCGAGCGGCCAAGGCCATGCACGACGCTTGCGAAGAGGTCGAAGCCACCCCCGTCGGTACCAAACCAATGCACCGAGTTTGGCGCCACGTTGAGTGCCGTGAAGTCGGGATCCGTGTAGTCGAACGGCGCGATCAGGGGACCCACGATGGCCAAGAGGATGAGCGCGAGCAGGATGCCCAGACCGACCATCGCGCTCCTCTGGCGCACGAAGCGCCTGACCAGTAGCGCGAAGTAGCCGATGCGTCTCACCTCGCCTCCGGAGCCGCCACGGGCATCCGCCTCAAGCTCGAGTTCCGCGTTGGTGAGGACCCTCTTGTCCTCGCCAACGTCTTGGCCGGAAGTCCCGCCATCCTTGGGTGGCACAGTGACGCTCGACCCGCTCTGTCCGTCTTCCTTTGACATCACACCCTCCCTTAGCCCATCATCTTGATGCGGGGGTCGATGGCTGCGGCAAAGAGGTCCGCGAGCAGGGCTCCCACCAGCGTACAGGCGCCCGAGAAGGCGGCGACCGCAACCGCCCCGTGAACGTTGTTGCCGTTGATACAGTTGACAAAGTACTCGCCCAAGCCGTGGATGGCAAAGATCTTCTCGGTCATGACGGCACCGGTGAAGATGCCCGCGATCGAGAAGGCGACGCTCACAGCCGTCGGGATGAGCGACGCGCGTAGGGCATGCCTGCGTATCGCCTGCTTGCGGGTGAGACCCTTTGCACGAGCGGTGCGCACGTAGTCTGCGTGCATCTCGTCCAAAAGGTAGGTGCGCTGGGTGAGGTGGTAGCCCACGGCACTGATGATCGTGAGCACCACGGTGGGCAGGAATATGTGCTGCAGGAAGTCGACGAGCGCAAGCAGGACGTTCTCGCCATCGTAGCTCGAGAGACCCGTAACGTAGAAGATTCGGTAACCCGTCGCCATGTTTATCTCGATCGCAAAGAACACGACGAGGATGGCCAAAACGACCGTCGGGATGACCATGAACACCGAGGCGATGCCGCTCCAGACGCGATCGGGCAGCTGGTACTGTCGCTGTGCCGTGTAGACGCCAAGGCCCACGCCCACGACGATGGAGATGATGGTCGAGAGCGTCATGAGCTCGATGGACGCCATCACACGCGAGGAGATCTCCCGGTTCACCGAGTCTCCGGTCGGTGTCAACCCCCAGTCGAACCTGGTCGTGACACGGGTGAGCCAGATCGCGTATCGCTCCAAGATGGGCGTCTTGTCATTGAGGTTGGCGTCATTGAGCGACTTCTCGATAGACTCCTGAGGAGGTCGCGGGGTACGCGACTCATAGTTGGAGCGAGGACTCATGAAGGCCGACGCCAAGAAGTACGTGAGCGACGTCGCTACGAAGATCATCGCGACGTAGAGCAGGATCCTCTTGGCTATGTACAACACGAACCGCACCATAGACGCTCCTCACAGGAAGCGCACACGAGAGTGCGCAGGGTCACCGCGACAGGACAGATGCTTTACAGACAACAATCTATTTTACTACTACTGCAGCACTCCATGCAATTTGGCCGTGCGGACCCCTCACACGCCCGCTATGCTTCCGTTTGGGAAGGTGATGGCGAGGATGAGAAGACAGATCACAAAGCTGACCGAGGTGATGATGGTCAGACGGTCGAGGTTGCGCTCGAGGATGCCCGAGCCGGCACTCGCATTGTAGAGCGAGGCGGCGATCATGTCGGAGACACCGGTTCCCTTGCCCGAGTGCATGAGGACGAGGATGATCGTGAGCAGCGCGGAGATGAACATGATGACGAGCACGACAGTATTGAGAATACCCACCCAGACTCCTTTGACGGGAGGGTAGCGACAATCATGCGTCGCCACCCCGCATTTTGCATAGGGAATACCTTAGCACAGAAATGCGCCGGGGCGTCTGCTTGCTCCCCTTTTACACGGCAACCTGTACCTTGCCTCTGCATGCGGGCGGTCGCGCGGAGTGCTCCTTTCCGTGAGGTGGCGGGTGCAGACTGCGCTTTTGCGTGAGACCTTCTGCGCAGAATGCGCCTTTGCGTGAGGTGGCTCCACGTTTGCGCAGGCGAGGAAAAGCGCACTTTACGGAAAGGCGCATTCTGGAAGGCCGGGGTCACGGAAAAGCGCATTCTGAAGCCCACCGGTTGGGCAGAGTGCACCTTTCCGTGAGGCCAGACTCCAAGCCGAGATCTGCGAACCCCCGCGCAACCCACCCCGCAGCCTGGCGGGGGGTTGCTCGAGCGCATTTGCCCAGTTGGGCCATTCTCCATAGTGCCCCGCAGCCTGGCGGGGGGGTTGCCCCACACCTCCCGGGCGCCGCGACGTGACGGAAAAGCGCATTCTGCGTGTGGGCCTCACCAAAGGGCGCACTCTGCATGCGAGCGGTCGCGCGGAGTGCGCCTTTCCGTGAGGTGGCGGGTGCAGACTGCGCTTTTGCGTGAGGCCGTCTGCACAGAATGCGCCTTTGCGTGAGGTGGCTCCACGTTTGCGCAGGCGAGGAAAAGCGCACTCTACGGAAAAGCGCATTCTGCGCGCGGGCCCTCACGGAAAGGCGCAGTCTGAAGCCCACCGGTTGGGCAGAGTGCACCTTTCCGTGAGGCCAGACTCCAAGCCGAGACCTGCGGACCCTCGCGCAACCCGCCCCGCAGCCTGGCGGGGGGTTGCTCGAGTGCATTTGCCCAGTTGAGGCATTCTCCATAGTGCCCCGCAGCCTGGCGGGGGGGTTGCCCCACACCTCCCGGGCGCCGCGACGTGACGGAAAAGCGCATTCTGCGTGTGGGCCTCACCAAAGGGCGCACTCTGCATGCGAGCGGTTGCGCGGAGTGCGCCTTTCCGTGAGGTGGCGGGTGCAGAATGCGCTTTTGCGTGAGGCCGTCTGCGCAGAATGCGCCTTTGCGTGAGGTGGCTCCACGTTTGCGCAGGTGAGGAAAAGCGCACTCTACGGAAAAGCGCATTCTGCGCGCGGGCCCTCACGGAAAGGCGCACTCTGAAGCCCACCGGTTGGGCAGAGCGCACCTTTCCGTGAGGCCAGACTCCAAGCCGAGATCTGCGAACCCTCGCGCAACCCGCCCCGCAGCCTGGCGGGGGGGGTTGCTCGAGCGCATTTGCCCAGTTGAGGCATTCTCCATAGTGCCCCGCAGCCTGGCGGGGGGGTTGCCCCACACCTCCCGGGCGCCGCGGCGTCACGGAAAAGCGCACTTTGCGTGTGGGCCTCACCAAAGGGCGCACTCTGCACTCTCTGCATGCGAGCGGTGGTTGCGCCGAGAGCCCATTTTCGCCGTTCTGGGGGCATTCGTGTACACTGTTGTGCCCCGAGGGTCGCGCGAGTGGCGCCGCCGCTAGCTTGGCGTCTTCGCCGAGGCGTCAACCCACACAAACCCCCGAAAAGCCGCCTATTACGATCGCTACAGAGCGCACCTTTCTGTGAGGCGCTGGTGCAAAAAAGCGCGGGCAGGCCCTGTGCCCGCCCGCGCCATCAAACATCTGCCAGTGAGCTTACAACGCCGCAGCTAGCCTTCCTACATGGCCGCCTTGACCATGGCCGCGAAGGAGTCGGCCTTAAGCGACGCGCCGCCGACGAGCGCCCCGTCGACGTCCTCCTTCGTAAGGAAGCCTGCCACGTTGTCAGGCTTGGCAGAGCCGCCATACAGCACGCGTATGCCGTCTGCGGTCGCCTTCCCGAAGATCTCGGTCAGCGTCGCCCGGATGGCGCCGCAGACCTCTTGGGCGTCATCGGCCGTCGCGGTCTTACCGGTGCCGATGGCCCAGATGGGCTCGTAGGCGATCACGTACTTGGAGGGGTCATCGATCGTAAGGCCTGCGGTGTCCTTCTTGATCTGGTCGACCACGAACTCCACCTGTTTGCCAGCCTCACGAACCTCGAGCGACTCGCCACAGCAGCTGATGGGCACGATGCCATGGGCCATGAGCGCCTTGGCCTTCTTATTGATGTCCTCGTCGGTCTCGCCAAAGTAGCCACGACGCTCAGAGTGACCGATGATGCAGTAGGTGGCGCCCACGTTGGAGAGCATTTCAGGGGCGGTCTCGCCCGTGTAGGCACCTTTCTCCTCCCAGTACACATTCTGTGCACCGAGGGCGAAGGGGGCACCCTCCTGCTCGATGACCTCGGAGACGCCCTTAAGGTCCACGGCGGGCGGGCAGATGACGACGTCCACGTCGCCTGTGCCGCCCGCAAGCTCCTTGGCAAGCCCCTGCGCGAGGACGACGCCCTCGGTAAAGGTCTCGTTCATCTTCCAGTTGCCGGCAATCATCCTCTTACGCATCGAGAAGCGCCTCCACTCCGGGGAGGGCCTTGCCCTCGACGAGCTCCATGGACGCCCCACCGCCGGTGGAGATCCAGCTCATCTTGCTGGCCAGGCCAAACTTGTTGATGGCCGCGACGGAGTCGCCGCCGCCGATGATGGACGTGCAATCAGAGTCCGCAATCGCACGGGCGACGGCCTCGGTGCCCTTCGCGAACTGGTCGATCTCGAAGACGCCCATGGGGCCGTTCCAAAAAACGGTCTTAGCGCCCTTGACGGCGTCGCAATACAGCTCGATGGTCTTGGGGCCAATGTCCATGCCCATGCGGTCATCGGGGATGTTGTCGGAGTCCACGACCTCGCCGGTGGCATCCTCGCCAAAGTGATCCGCAACGACGTTATCTATGGGCAGCAGGATCTTGCAGCCCTTTGCCTTAGCCTTCTTGAGCATCTCGCCCGCGCGCTCGACCCAATCCTCCTCCTTGAGAGAGCTACCGACGCTGTGGCCTTGGGCCAGGAAGAAGGTGTAGGCCATGCCACCGCCGATGATCAGGGTGTCAGCGGAGTCAATGAGGTGATCGAGGACGCCGATCTTGCTGGAGACCTTGGAGCCGCCGACGATGGCGACGAAGGGACGCGCAGGATCCGCGAAGATGCCCGTGAGGGTGTCGACCTCCTTCTCGAGCAGGAAGCCCGCGACGGCGGGGATGTAGGCTGCCGGACCCACGACGGAACCTTGAGCACGGTGGGCGGTGCCAAAGGCGTCAAGGACAAAGATGTCTCCGTAGGAGGCGAGCTTCTTGGCAACCTCGGGGTCGTTCTTCTTCTCGGCCTTAAGGAAGCGGACATTCTCGAGGACGAGAATCTCGCCGGGCTTCAGGGCCTTCACGGCAGCCTCAGCCTTCTCGCCATAGGTGTCATCGACGAACTTGACGTCGTAACCCGTGAGCTCGGCGAGCTTGTCCGCCGCAGGCTTGAGTGAGAGCTCGGGCTCGAGGCCATCACCCTTGGGACGGCCGAGGTGGCTCATCAGGATGATTGCCGCGTTGTGCTCCTTGAGGTACGTGATGGTGGGGATGGCCGCACGAACACGTGTGTCGTCGGTGACGACGCCATCCTTCAGGGGCACGTTGAAGTCGACTCGCACGAGGACGCGCTTGCCGTCGACGTCGACGTCACGAACGGTCTTCTTGGTAAATGCCATGTTGTCTCCTTCTGACTCGTGAGCTGCAAAGCGCGCGTAGCACGAAGGAGGGGCACGGCCCCAGGCCATAGGACCTGCGACCGCACCCCTCCCCTACCTGGCAGAAAGGCGCTGCCTAGGCAACGAACTTCTCGAAGTACTTGATGGTGCGAACCATCTGGGAGGTGTAGGAGTTCTCGTTGTCATACCACGAGGTGACTTGAACGAGGCTCTTGCCATCGCCAAGATCCTGGGCCATGGTCTGGGTGGCGTCGAAGATGGAGCCGTGGGTCTCGCCGACGATGTCGCGAGAAACGATCTGGTCCTCATTGTAGGCATAGGTCTCGGGGATGGACGCAGCGTAAGCCTTCATCGCGGCGTTGATCTCATCGACGCTGACCTTCTTGTCGACGACGGCATAGAGGTTGGTGATGGAGCCGGTGGGCGTGGGAACGCGCTGGGCGGCACCGATCAGCTTGCCGTTGAGCTCGGGAAGAACAAGGCCGATGGCCTTGGCGGCACCGGTGGAGTTGGGGACGATGTTCTCGGAGGCCGCGCGGGAACGACGGAAGTTGCCCTTACGCTGCGGGCCGTCGAGGACCATCTGGTCACCGGTGAAGGCATGGATGGTGGTCATGATGCCCGAGACGATGGGGGCGAAGTCGTTGAGGCCCTTGGCCATCGGGGCCAGGCAGTTGGTGGTGCAGGAGGCCGCCGAGATGATGTTGTCATCGGCGGTCAGTATCTCGTGGTTGACGTTATAGACGATGGTGGGCAGGTCATTGCCAGCAGGGGCGGAGATGACGACCTTCTTGGCTCCGGCGTTGACATGGGCCTGCGCCTTTGCCTTGGAAGTGTAGAAGCCGGTGCACTCGAGGACGACGTCGACGCCGAGCTTGCCCCACGGCAGCTTGTTGGCGTCTGCCTCCTTGTAGATGGTGATCTTCTTGCCGTCGACGACGATGTTGTCCTCGCCGGCCTCGACCTTGTGATTGCGTGCGTAGTTGCCCTGAGTGGAGTCGTACTTCAGGAGGTACGCGAGCATCTCGGGGGAGGTGAGGTCGTTGATGGCGACGATGTCGGTGCCCTCATGCGAGAACATCTGACGGAACGCCAGACGACCGATGCGGCCGAAGCCGTTAATAGCAACCTTGACTGCCATACTATCTCCTTTCGTGAGACCATCGAGGGGCCTGTCCCCTGACTGGCCATGCACTTTGCTGTCCTATAGTCTACACCTTTTTTGGGCACAGTTTCGCCACTTCGCACGCAAAAAGGGATAATCGTCTGCGAAGGGTCGCGTCAGGGGCGCGAGAGGTCGCCAGGCCGGACGTCGCCACGCGTTTGGGAGTGTGTCTCGTCAAGTGCCTCGTCCACGAGACGCTCGAGTCTGAGTGCGCGATGGTACATCGCGGACTTCGATGCGGGTGGGTCAAAGAGCCTGCCCAGCTGGGCCAGGGAGATGGTGGGATTGCGTCTGCGCGTGAGGCAGAACTCCTTGAGAGCGTTGGGCAGGTTTCTGAACCCCACGAGACGCTCGGCGTCTTCAATGAGCCTAAGCTGGTCAGCTGCAGCACCAATCGAACGGGCCTGGTTCGCAAGCTCGGCGTTGACGCGACGATTGACTTCGTTTTTGAGCGACTTCATCCGCCGGGCGCTCTCGACGGTTCGCACAGAGAGCTCAGCCCCCATCAGACGTAGCAACGAGACGATCTCATCGAAGCTCTTGATATAGAGAACCGAGGAGCCACGCCTATGGTTGATGCGGGCATCGATGCCAAAGGGGACGAGAAGGTCCGCGATGCCTTGTGCAAGCCCCTCCTCCGTGAGGGCAATCTCGAGGTGGAAATCGCGCGTGGGGTCGGCGATAAAGCCCCCCGCCATGAAGGCACCGCGCACGAACGCCTGCCGGCAGCAGCGTCTGGACATGAGTTGGACAGGAATCCCCGTCTGTTGACCGTGACCCGGCACGATGATACCCAAGCGAGAGAGAACTCCCTCGAGCCTGCCCTGGTCGGGAATATCGATGAGATAGTTTCTGGTTTTCTGCAAGTTCGTGCGTCGCATGTTCATAGGCGTATCGAGGCCAAAGAGCCCGTGAATGAGCTTGATCATGACGCGCGCGACCGCGCCCCTCTCGGTGGACATGCGCATGAAGTACGTGCCATCGCCCTGGAGAGACAGGGTCCCACAGATGCGCATGATGGCCGAGAGCTCGACGTAGGCGCACTCGTCGCAGGAACCATCTATGCGCGAGAGCTCATCCTTTACCCGGGCGGTAAACGACACTCTTCCCTACCCCCTTGCCAACTCAAGGTCACGGTGGGACGTGACGGTGCGATAACCCTGTCCCTTAAGGTAGTCCGCCGTCGCGTTTGCGATGGCCACCGAGCGATGCTGCCCGCCCGTGCAACCCACAGCAATGGAGAGCTGTGACTTGCCCTCGGCAACGTAGCCAGGCATCACAACATCGAGCAGGCGCTCCCAGGCCTTCATGAAGTCCTTTGTCACGTCATTGCCCAGCACGAAGTCCCGCACGGTCTCGTCATTGCCCGTGAGCGCGCGCATCGCGGGGTCGTAGAATGGGTTGGGCAGGAAGCGCACGTCGATCATGAGGTCGGCGTCAGTGGGCATGCCGTGCTTGAAGCCAAAGGAGAAGACCTGGATGTTCAGAAGCTGCTGGTCGGTCAGCTCGGAGAAGGCATGGCGAATACGAGTACGCAGGGCCGACGTGCGCAGTCGGCTCGTATCGATGACGAGGTCGGCATGGTCACGGACTCCCCTAAGCTGCCTGCGCTCGCGTTGGATGGACGAGGAGGTCGCCTCGGATAGACCCGCAAGCGGATGGCGGCGGCGAGTCTCGTCATAGCGGCGCATGAGGACTTCATCAGAAGCATCAAGGAAGACGATCTTGTAGCTGAGCTCATGCTCGTCAAGGGCAGCGAGGGCGTCAGGCATCTCATCGAAAAGACCTTGGCTCCTGAGGTCGCAGATGACGGCGAGGTGGCGTCCGATGCCGGAGTTGATGCCCACGACCATGGCGAGGTCCAAGATCAGGCGAGGTGGCAGGTTGTCGATGCAGTAGTAGCCCATGTCCTCGAAGACGTGCATGGCCTGCGTGCGCCCGCTTCCCGACATTCCCGTGATGATTACGATGTCCGGAACGCGGTCGCCGGTCGCTGAGCTCCTCGCGAGATCGCTGACCTTCTCCATTGGGACCCCCGAAATCTTTGGCGCCACAACACACCTGCGCCGTCACAACTCGCACACCAGCTGTCAGGTCGCCCAGCAGCAGGAGTGCGTGGACATGACAAACTCATTTTTTCTCAGTATAGGACAACTCTCGGTTAGACCATCGTTGACGTGAGCGGCACCTTGGCCTCTCGCAACACCATGCCAGGCATCTCCGCGTCTCCCCTCGACGCGTAAGCTTGCTGACAACATCGAGGGGAGGACGCGGGGCGTCGTCATGCCGACGGCAATCTAACCGAGAGTTACGGAAAGACACATTCTGGGGCTTAAGGAGACGCGGAAAGGCGCGGTGTGTGATCCCAAGGCAAGCTAAACTGCGCCTTTCCGTGAGACGGGGTCGCCAGACTGCGCTTTTGCGTGAGGCACCGGGGACAGAATGCGCTTTTCCGTCACGTCGCGGCGCCCGGGAGGTGTGGGGCAACCCCCCGCCAGGCTGCGGGGCACTATGGAGAATGCCTCAACTGGGCAAATGCGCTCGAGCAACCCCCCCGCCAGGCTGCGGGGCGGGTTGCGCGGGGGTTCGCAGGTCTCGGTTCGGAGTCTGGCCTCACGGAAAGGCGCACTCTGCCCAACCGGTGGGCTGCAGAATGCGTCTTTTGGTGAGGTGCACAGGCAGAATGCGCTTTTGCGTGAGGCAGTGGGCACAGAATGCGCTTTTCCGTGAGGCAGTGGGCACAGAATGCGCTTTTGCGTGAGGCAGTGGGCACAGAATGCGCTTTTCCGTGAGGCAGTGGGCACAGAATGCGCTTTTCCGTGAGCCGTCGGGGGCAGAATGCGCTTTTCCGTGAGGTGGGCCGACGTTTGCCCAGGTGAGGAAAGGCGCACTCTACGTAAAAGCGCATTCTGCGTGCGCGCCCTCACGGAAAAGCGCACTCTGCGGCTGAGACGTTACGGAAAACCGCAGTCTGCAACCCTGCGGTGTGACGGAGACTCTCTGCTGGACCACTGTCGGCATGACCAGCTTCAGTTCAATTCTAGGGTGAGCTTCCGTCCCTCATGTACCGCCGTCCCTCAGCCGACCCCGCCGGTCTTTGGGTCGGCGTATTCGACCAACCCGCGTCTACCGAAGCGTGTCTGCTCCCTCTTTGGATCCCACCTCGCCTCGGCCTTGTGCGCGTAGAAGGTGCCAGTACGCTTGACAATCTGCCTTATCCGAGCCGTTTACAGCGAGCGTCCCTCTCCGAGAGGGTTGAGCTCACAGACGAGCACCACGCAGACACCCCGTCTCACAACAGGTGCCCTCTACCGACTTCCGTGACCGCATCCGAAATAGGCACTGCGCTCCCGGTCGGAAGCCTTGGCGTGACCCCAGACTCACGCTCGAAGTCCGGCCTGTCAAGTGACGCGTAGGCATCCCACGAGATCTGGTATCCGAGGGCGCTCGCAAGGAGCTCGCGCGTGGAGTGCGCCCTCGTCACATTCCTGACCGAGACACTTTCGACCATGCGCACGACATCCGCCTCATCCCTGACAATGAAGGTTAGCTGAGGGACACTCGCCTGGCGTCCCCTAGCCCACGTCGCCAGCGCGGTCGTGCGGCGGGCAGTTTTGTCCACCATCGTCGCGGCATCATCGGCAGACCTCTGCTCGACCCATATGCCGTTGACGTCCACATGCACATAGGTGCCATCAGACGCTAGGGAAACGTCTTGGCCGTCAAAGCTCAGCGAACCGAGCGCAGCCAGCACGTCCGCCTGCGAGATCGACACGGCTGCTGCGGTCTTGCCGTCTCCCGTACGGGCATCATCGCACGAGACCTCACGAGACTCGAAGGTGGCATGCTCCAAGGGACTGAGAAAACCAACGCCCTGCACATGTCTCGACATCACCCATACGCAGCCGGCTAGGACCGAGGCCATAACCACCACTGCGATGGCGCGCAGCGATGGGCCCCAGCTCTGCAGCAGACGCCTCACAACCACCTTACCGAGCGTCACGATGGCCCTCACTTCCCGATTTATGAAGGGCGACCCTCACAAGCAGGCCTCCCACGAGCGCACCCGCTCCCATGAGGACCGGCAGCGGCAGGTCCATGGCGTCTTGACCCTGGGTCGCGACCTTATCGATTCCTGCCATGGCAGGAGCGGATGCTGCCTGAATTATTGCCGACGAACTCGTAAGGGCCAGCGATCCCAAGAGGGCCAGTGACGAAACATGAGCCGCAAGCGGCCCGAGTCGTATCATGCCCGTGCCCATCAACCTTCCAACCTCCAAAGCTGCTACACAAAAGACACTCCATAGAAAGACGCCCGAACTGACCCGTGGCGCAGACAGGGCGCCTGGCATCAGGAGCCAGAGTCTTGGCCATCTCTCAAAGGCGGGTAACAAATATACTACCCTGAAGACAGATTCTTATCAGAGAGTATACCATCTATTCAGAGTTCTAAGACACCAACGTGAGAATTACTATTATTATTGGCTCTCCGGAGTGTCTGGTGGGTAGCGCAGGCTAGAACGGTGCGCAAGCGAAGGCGTCACGACAGGCCTCACAGTCTGGGGAAGATTGCGGTAGCGAGACATTCGACATTGCAGAGGCCCCCTCCCCGCTCTCCCGGTCCGTCCTGGTGACCGTGCTCTCCTCGGGGATACCACCGGGTACCGGCCCCTCCTCCCTGCCGTCGGCCAGACGTCACGGCGGCAGTTACGGCATGCCACAGGATCTAAGGGGTACAAAACGACAATCTTTATCCAAGCAGGTCCAACTTCATGCCCCAGAATAGGCACGAGCATGAGCTCAAACCAATCTGCCAATCTGTGGGCGGCACATTCTGTGGGATATGACGAGGATACCTGCACCCAAGAGCACGAGGGGAACCGAAAGACACTGCCCCATCGTGAGCCAGCCGGTTCCAGCAAGGTACCCGAGCTGTTCGTCAGGCATACGTACGAACTCGACCATGAAGCGGAGGCAGCCGTACAGAACGAGAAAGACGCCGATGAAAGTCCCCTGCGGTCGTGCGGGGGCACGGCGCGAGAGGAGGGTAAGGACGAGGAAGATGACAAGACCCTCTAGGATGGCCTCGTAGAGCTGGGAGGGATGACGGTACACCATCCCCCCGCCCGTGTCCGAGAACATGACGCCCCAGGGCAGACCAGTCGGCTTCCCCCACAGCTCCCCGTTCACGAAGTTCGCGCAGCGACCAAAGAAAAGGCCGATAGGGGCGCCGGTTGCTGCGAGGTCGCACATGGTCGCGATGGACAGGTGCAGGCGCCAGCAGGCAAGAGACCCGCCGACGATGGCACCCACAAGCCCACCGTGGAAGCTCATACCCCCCTCGCTGAGCATCGGTATCTCGACGGGATTTTTGAGGTAGTGCCCTCCTCCATAGAAGAGCACGTAGCCTAGCCGTGCGCCGACGATGATGCCAACAGCGATGCTCACAACGACGCTCATGACGTCATCTGGGGTGAGATCGAGCCCCCAGCGACGCGACGTCCGCCAGATCGCGACACCACCCAGTAAGAATCCTGCAAGGTAGGCAAGGCCATACCATCGAATCACAATGGGCCCCAGCTGCACGGCCACCGGATTGAGGGCATGATAGAGATCGTTAAGCCACATCGCCCAGAAAACTCCTTACAATGAGGTCCTCGACGCACAGGATATCCCTCGCGCGCCGGAGACCTCCTCACGGATTCTCAGTCCCTACGCAGCTGCATGAGCTACCATGCCATCGCGGGTTGCACGCGCGTGACGCCAGGAACGTGCTCTCTCAAGATACGCTCTATGCCCTCGCTCATGTCGTAGGATGACAGCGGGCACCCCGCACAGGCACCCTGCATCTCGAGCGTCACGACTCCATCATCATCACAGCTAATGAGGACGACGTCACCACCGTCAGCTTGAAGGCTTTGCCGAATGACGTCAAGGGTTGCCTCAAGCAGCTCTCGGTTTACCTTGGGCTTACCCTCGGTCATCGTCTCGCTCTTTGCCATGTCATCTCCCCTCTCATGCGCGGACCCATCCTCCCATGAACCCAACGCAACATTCTACCTGCGTAAGCGTAACTGAGGGCGAGTGTACCCAACACCCACGAGGGCATACGTCAGGCAGGTGCCGTCCATCAATACAATTGCTGTAGTAAGCGATGGGCATGCTACCGATGGGCCACCGAAGAGCACGCCAAAAGGACAAGAACGTATCTATGCTATGGGCTCATAGAGATGGCCGGAGTCCGCATGCCCCATCCGCTTGGCTGGACGCCTGCCGGCGGCTACGGCAGCGAGCGCACGGACAATGCGCGCAACCTCGCGTGTCGTCTCCTCGGCAGAGAGGAGCGTGCAGTCTGCCATGAGGCGCGTGATGCCCGCCGCAAGGAGCCTACCAAGCTCAGGGGTCGCGTCGAGCGGCCGCGCCGCATAGATGTGGCTGCGGCCCTCAAGGTCCGTGCGTACAGGAAGGAGCCGGCCGTTGCGGTCTTTGAGGAAGTGACGTCCTCGGCGCAGCTCACAGGCCGCACAGTCATGGAGGCAGTGGCCCGTCGTCTGAAGAACGCAGTGTTCGCTGGTCATGGCCTGCGTACGTCCGCTCACGATGAGGCCGCAGGGTATCGAGGCCACGCGTCCCAAGGCGCAGACCTCCTCAAGCGTGAGCTCCGGCGAGAACCAAAGGCCCATGGCGCCGGCCGTCTCGAGGACAGTGAGGCAGCTCTCGTTATGAACGGGAATACAGGGCCTGATCTCTGCGGCCGCACCTCGCTGAACTGCGAGCGCCAACTCACTCACATTGCCCACCGCACAGGCCTCGCCTCGCCTGACAAGCGGGTCCAGACGCCTGTGGTCAGCTTCGCGGCATACCTCGTCGAGCCAGGGGATGAGGGCAGCGTCAGACGGCCATGGAGCACCATCCGCCTTTGCCTCAATGAGGGCGTCAGGCGTGACGTACATGCGTGTGGCCCCCGCCCTACTCGCAGCGTCGGCAATCTCTGGCGTCGGTACGAGGGCGCAGATCTCGACCTCACCGACAGGCACAGGCTTTCTGCCACCCGTCTTTTGGCGCGCGAGGCGCAGCTGCAGCGCGACATCATCGCCATCAGGTGCGTGGGCGAGGTTCCTCCCACGCACTACAGTAGAATAGGACTCCAGTACCTTTCGCTCGAGCAGTTCACAGGCCTTTGAGCGTACCTTGTGAACAGCCGAGAAGCTCAGGCCACAACCCGCATCGCACTCGACCTCAATAGTGACGGGCGCAAAGGGAGTATGCCCCATGCGCCCCACGTGCTCGATCAAATCCTGCTCGCTCACAGCCCTGGTCCGTGCGGACTCGACCACAAAGTCCTCCACACGTACCGTCGCCGCCCCATCTACACAGGCAAGCTCGACCACAAACGGCTTTCCCAGTCGCGCGAGCACTCGTACCGTGACGAGACGCTTACGCCTCTCACCTCCCGCAGCGAGGCGCGTCGCCTCATTCATGGCCTGCCGCGAGCAGATGACGCGCACCAAGGAGCCAGACTCCATGGGACGCACTGCCTTGCAGCATATGACTGAGCCTGTCTTGGCATCGGCAGGTGCGGTGGTAGTCAGAAATTTCGTGGGGTCGCTCGCAGGACGGATCTCCAGAAGATCCCCGCCACCCACGAAGCTATCAAGAAGGACATCCACCTCAAAGAGTCTCTTGAACCTGAAGCGTTCGCGACCACCGTTTGCTCCACCCCTGCGTAGCCTAGCACCACCACAATCGCGCGAGGCCACCACACGTCCCACGAGCCGTCCCCTGTTGTTGGAGCGCTCGTAGCTCATCATGTCATCATCGGCGCGCCCGTCCAGGTAGCTGTGGGTGAAATCACGATTGAATGCGCGTCGCAGACGCTCGTGACGCAGGACACCCTCCTCGACCGTAGGCGTGCGGTCGACTGCGAGGTCATCCAGCTGAGCACGATAGGAACGAACCACCGCATATACGTAGTCGGGCGCCTTCATGCGCCCCTCAAGCTTGATGGAGTCCAAGCCCGCCTCAGAGAGGCTTCCCAGCTGGTCTATGGTGCAATAGTCCTTAGGACAAAGTGGTAGGCGACGGTTGGGTGCAGAGACGTCGTGGGCAGACTCGTCCACCAACCGGTAGGGCAGGCGGCAGGGTTGCGCGCAGAGCCCCCGGTTGGCGGAACGTCCACCGGCGAGCGAGCTCATCAGGCACACGCCCGAGTAGCAGAAACAGAGTGCCCCATGAGCAAAGCCCTCGAGCTCAACGCCCTCCTGGGAGATGCGAGATATCTCATCCACCGAGAGTTCCCGCGACAGCGTCACGCGCGCCACACCCAAGCCTCGACACCAGGCCACCGCACGTGCATCGTGCACATTGGCCTGTGTGGATAGGTGAATCTCCATCTGAGGGAAGCGGTGACGAAGTTCGAAGAGCAGTCCCCAGTCCTGGATGATAAGGGCGTCTGCCCCCAAAAGCCACGCCTCACGAGCGAGTGCGAGAGCTCGTGGCATCTCCTCGCTCTTGATGACGATATTGGTCGTCACGTAAACGCGCACACCCGCGAGATGCGCCTTCTGACAGGCCGCCTCGAAGGAGTCGGGCGTGAAGTTGCTCGCCTTGCGACGGGCGTTGAAGTCGTTTCCGAGGGCGCAGTAGATGGCGTCTGCGCCTGCCGCAAGCGCTACGTTGAACGACCCTGGATCACCGGCAGGCGCGAGCAGCTCGGGCACTTTCATGGGAGATTGCATCAAGCAAAAGAGGCAGGCATGAGATGTTTCGAGTAGAGCATCGCCATCACGCTGAGGTAGCCGACCCTCTCGTCGAGTCATCCCCCGACACAGCTCCCTCTGACCTGGGACGTATGCGCATCTCTGTGTACACCCTCATGACATCAAGTTCCCACTGGCGACGACTGGCCTTGACTTCCGTGTCAAGGATGAGGCCACAGGCAAAGAGCAGCGCGGCAAGGCCCGCAAAGGCAACGGCAACAATGGCCGTCGGGAGACGGGGAACGAGCCCCGTCACCCTGAACTCGGCGATGATCGGCACCCCAAGGCAGAGGCTGACGACCAGAACGACAAAGGACACGAGGGAGAAGAAACCGAGTGGCTTATAGTCCTTGAAGAGGCGACCTATCATCTTGAGGACCTTGGCTCCATCCGAGAAGGTGCTCAGCTTGGATACCGAACCCTCCGGACGGTCTCGGTACTTGATGGGGACCTGCGCTATCCTCCAACGCTTGTCCACCGCGTGGATGGAGAGCTCCGTCTCGATCTCAAAGCCCGGAGAGAGCACGGGCAGCGTCTTAGCGAAGGCGTAGTTGAAGCTGCGATAGCCTGTCATCACATCAGTGAACTCGAAGCCGTAAAGCAGCTTTATGAGCCAGCGTACGAGGTCGTTACCAAGACCGTGAAAGGCACGGTCGTTCTCATCCCCGTAGCTCCCGTTCGAGAGGCGATCGCCCACGACGTGATCAGCCGTGCCGGCTTCAAGAGGCGCCAGAAGCATGCGCGCTGCCTCGGCCGGGTAGGTGTCATCGCCATCGACCATCAAATACCGCTCCGCATCCACGTCACGCAGCATCTGGCGTACAACGTTGCCCTTGCCCTGACGAGGCTCCGGACGAACGATTGCGCCGTGACTGCG